>PJLO01000008.1 GCA_003010405.1 Acidobacteriota bacterium
TTGCGGCCTGGCTCCCGTCGAAGTCGGTGCTGCTGTACTCATATTGTTTTCAACGGGTCCGGGCCGTACGGCCCGGACCCGTTGTTCTATGTTACCAATTTAAGCTCAGCATAAGCAGTAACACACTCAATGCATCACTGGGCTGTTGCTGCTTGCGCGAAACCAAGAGCCTGATCTGGTTCGCCAATTATGTTCCAGCAGTTCTTCTCAATATCCTTGTAAACAGCGAAGGCACGCGACAAGAACTCCGGACAAGATTCAGGGATTTCAAGCGGCTGGAACGAGGCCAGCAATCGCTGCGCGCCTGCCGTATCTACCCTCTTTTGTACCAGTACTCCCGCCAACTTTCGTAAGCGGTCCTCCAGCGCCGCACAAGCGTTTAGAACCGTTCCGTCCTGTACCAAGCTCTCCTTCCCAGAAGGGAGAGCAGATGCCGACAGCATGAAAAGACTGCTGGCATCCTGAACGCCCTTTTGGAGCAGCTTGCTCAGCGCCAAGTCTTCCTCGACCTGCTGGTCGAATTCGAAGGCAATCTGTATGTCAAGCGGTCTGATACTCTCGACGCAACCGTTGGCTGCAGCACGCAGCGCCGGCACTTTTGCAGCACTTCCAACGCGAACCGAAGAAAGCATATTCGCGTTTAGCATAAGCATCTTTCCGAACTGCTGGCGCATTCTGTCTATGGTTCTGTAATAGCCCGGAGCGTAATAACAGATCCACAGGATAAACAACGCAATGCATTGCCCAATAAATCTGTCGCGGGCCGACCACAAGCCGCGAGGCGGTTTCAAGCCCGGCGAGTTCGTGACGATCGTGTAAGCAAAAGCGATTTGCACTCCGATGTACCCAAAGACGCGGCTACACATAACCCACCCTGAAATGAAGCACACAATCCCGGTAGAAACGAGCATGCCGAGACCGCGATGATCATCGTTCGGGAAGATATAGACAAGGGCGAAGTAACCGAACAGCGCACCGCCGACCGAGACGGCGATCATACGTTGAATCATTTTCTGAGTTATACCACCCGTAGAGATCGCCGAGCCGCCGACCATTACGCTCAGAGGAATGGTATAAGTTCCAGGCCCGCCTTTATTCAAGAAAAAGGAGGTGGCCAGGAAGAAAATGTAGCCAAGGGTGGTGCCGAGGGCAAACCTGAATGCGTGGGTCAACTTATCAAGATCATTCCAAGTCCCAGGTACCCAGAACCCAAACCAAGGCAGGCGCTGCTCCTTCAGGATCGCCTTCAGTCCTTCCATAGCAGCGGGGCCACCGAGATCAGCCACGCTAATGTTGTATAACACGTGCTCTGCCTGATCGAGCAGACCGGCAGATTCCTCAGCTTGCCCTTCCAGCACAAACGACCGAAGCTCGTCGCCACGTCCTGCGCGCAAGGCGCTCAGTGCATCCGCCAAACGCTTACATTGTGCCTTTTGTTCGTCGCTCAGCTCTTGGGACTTTTGGCGGCTGAAAGCCGCGCCCAAATCCAGAAGCCGGGCAACGCTGGGGAACAAAGTGGGAGGTAAATTGTAGATAGTAATTTCAGCAAGCGGGTGACGCTGAGCCTCTTCGACGAGATCCAGCATTTTTCCGCTCATTGATCGCGGTGTATCCGTGTAGTTGTACAGGCCGCTTAGAGAGAGAGCGTAGCCGGCAACCGGCGCTCCCAGTTTCGCAATGTCCGCGTCCGGAGCACCGTCTGCGAAGCCGCGGAAGAGCCGCTCCAAAGCTCCGACCCGGCCGTCCATCTCGCGTTCCAACTTTTCACGCGGATCGTAGCGTATAAAGACGTAATCGAAGACAGTCTTGCAGACGACCGCCACGACACCAATTCCGGCCGACCACATTGTATACTTGGTCATTGCCTCCGTGCTCCAACGTGTCCCCCTGAACAGCCGATAATCCCAAAGGTGCAGGGGACAGAGCGTGAAGACACCGAACAAGATTCCGCAGGTCTTCCGGCAGAACGCGATCAGCATGAGGCCGGCGATAAAGCTAAGGACGAAGGTGTAGATGACACGGAACACCGGGTCGTTGCGTGTCAGCTTCTGCAGGAAAATCATCAGAAAATCAGCGATGGCCACGCTACCGACGTCGATGGCACCGTTGCGCCACGTTAAGCGCCCTTGGTCCTGGGTATACAGAAACATCATGTATAGCCCGGGCGCCATCAGCAATGGCATTTTCAACGCATCCATAATCAGCGTTGCGAGTGTTACAGACCCCGCCAGGCGCAGGGCATGCTGGTACCTGCCTGGCGTGGGCTGCAACTCCTGCCATATTCGCGTCAGATTGCCCTTATAAGGCCATCTTGAATAAATCGACTGCGACATGGTCACCTCACGATGGTAATTGCGGTTGCCCCGATACGGAACAGGGCGGGATCAGGGTGCGGCACGTGGATACGGACTGGGAAACGCGCAGCAAGGTGAACCCAGTTGAGCGTGTGTTCGACGTTAACCAGACCCTGATCGATTCTCGTATCATCAGGCGTGACGCCATTACCGATGCTCTCAATATAACCGTCGAACTTTATCTGAGGATTGGTCATGATATAGATATCGACATGGGAACCCTTATGCATGAACCCCAATTCCGATTCGCGGTAGTTAGCCATGACCCACCACTTGCGATTGTCAATCATGGTAAAGATCGGAACGCCCGGCTTCGCAAATTCGCCTTCCGAGATATTGAGATTCGTCACGTATCCATCAAACGTTGCGACGACGGTGGTTCTCTCCAAATCGAATTTTGCCTTGTCAGCCAACGCCGCTTTAGCTGATCTTTGAGATTCCAGCTGGTTAACGCGGTCCATCGCCCAGACGAGCTCTTCAGCCCTTGCCGCTGTCTGCGCTATAACGGCTACCGTTTCGTTTTGAACCGACTTGGCCTGGGCCTCTTGGGCCATCGCCTGGCGCAGAGCAGCAGCCGCTTCATCGTATTGACGCTCGGCGACTCTCGCCGTGTTCCGGCGCTCATCGACCTGTTCCGGTGTTACGAATTGCTTGGCGAGCAACGGCTCGATTCTACGAAGGTTGCTCTCGGCAAGCGTTCTCCGGGATTCAGCCGCTTCCAAAGCAGCTTTTGCCCTCACAACGCTGGCGCTTGCTGCCCTGACACTGTTGCTAGCCGTAATGCTTCGGGCCTTCGCAGCCTCGACACCAGCGCGGGCACCTTGCACACCGTTGGTCTGGGCATTAATTCTGCGCCGCATATCTATGATCTGTTCTTCGAGAAGCGCCTGGTCAGACAGGGCGCGATCCAGCGCATCTTGATATGGCCGGGGGTCGATTTGGTATAGCAGCGTCCCCTGCTTCACAAACTCATTGTCATGGACATTGACATGAATAAGGCGGCCGGCGACTTCAGGAGCGAACTGAACGTAGTTGGCGCGAACACTGGCATCATCCGTGCGCGGGTTGTGGTTGGTGCTCCAAACAACACCAGAGAGGAGCCCTAAGGCTACGAGCATTGTTACCGTTGCTACGAAAGCAAACCCTTTTTGATTTTTATCAGTCGTCATAAACTCCGCCTTAGTTATCGATAGAACAACAGCCAGAACGCACAGGTCAGCGCCAGCGCCAAGCTAGGATAAAACACAATGAGAGGCGTAACGTAGCGTTCGAGCCGACGCGCCAGCAACGCCAAATGCGTAAAGATGGTTATGGCAAGACCCGCTGCACCGCAGAACATCCACGAAGGAAGAAACGATCCCCAAACATCGATCGAGGGGGCGCGGGAACACCCGCTTAATAACAATAGCAACATACAAATCGCCAACATTTTGCAAGATCGAGCGAACACAGTGGTGCTCCTTTCAGTATGGTTAGGGTTGCTTCGTTGTGGAATGACTGCCAGGGCTTTGCCTCAGCAACTCGCCCGTGGAGTAGCTGAGATTCACGCTGCCATTCCAGACTGCGGACCGCGCCTGGACAAGCGCCAAACGTGCTCGCGCAAGCTGGGAGTCGGCCGTTACAAGGTCAACTAGGTTCTTCACGCCGTTCTCATAGGCTTCCACAGTTGACTCGCGCCCGGTGAGTGCAGCAGTAAGCAGAGCTTTCGCGGCTTCCTGCTGATGTCCCGCCGTCCTGAGTTGAATATAAGCATTCCATGCTTCGCGGGTGACTTGGTCCTGGAATCCGCGCAGCTCTTCTTGTGACGCTTTCTTCTGAGATCTCTGAGCCCGCAGGTTATGCTTTCTCAGACCACCGTCAAAAATATCCCAATTCAAATTCACACGTGCGGACCACGTTGCCTGGGTCGTATTACCCAAAACCGAAACCCACGGCTTTGGCTCGTAGCTGACTGACTCACCTGTCGCCGAGAAATCGATGGTAGGCATATAGGCGGCCTTGGCCAGTTTCACGCTCTGCTCCGCGATGCGAACTCTTCTCGCGAAGGCTTCAATATCGGGACGGTTCCGGCCAGCGGCTTCTATCATGCTCTGTACGGTGTTGGCCAGCGCTGACACGTCAGGTTCGCCCTCAGGCAGGGCAATTGAAATTGCTTCAGAAGGAGGCAGACCGAGAACCTCGCGCAGTCTGACTCGCTGAATCGCTTCGTCCCCGGAAGCAGCTTCCAAATCGTATGTTGCCTGCGCGACGCTTGCTCTGGCGTTCAGCACGTCTGGAATGGTACCGCGTCCGTTAGCCAACTGGGCTTCAGCAGTGGCCAGAGTGGCGCGCGCCGTTTCCAAAATCTGGCGAATCGCGTTTATCCGCTCTTTTGCGGTCACAAGGCCGTAATAGGTGGTGACAACTCTAAAAGCAACATCTTGATTCGAGCGCTGAAAGGTTGCGACCGCCGCTAACCGCTGCTCTTTCGCGATATCCAAGCGGGCGCGCCGTCTTCCAAAGTCGAAAATGTTGTAGTTCAAGGCCAATCCCGCCCTGGCTTGCGGCAAGATCACCATGGTGTAGCCTCTGTTATTCAGCATGAGCTGATTTGGGTTTTGATTGGCACCGGTGGCAACGTTGGTAATGGTTCCTATGATATTGCCGTTGGCATCTACTGCCCTGAGTCCCGTGATGCCTGTCCTCTCCTGAGCAGGAGAGATAAATCTTTCATCCGAAAAGAGCGCTCGTGCAGCCAACCGCGGATAGTAGGCAGAGCGGGCGATTCCGATATTTTCCGCCGCCTGCTTGGCCCGCTCCCACGTCACTCGCGTCGTAGGATTGTTGCTCTCCGCGATATCAATCAGCTCATCCAGGTGATAAGGGGTCGCGGGGTTGATCTGCGCGACAGTCAGAGGGGTTTTGCGATTCGCCGTGCACTCAGCGGCGGCCGAAGGCTCGCCGACGCGCCCAGTGCACTGCGTAGCCGCTGTTTGAGCACGAGACAGCGGCGAGGCGGCGAGGATCGCGATGCAAACCAAATGTCCTGCCCGATGTTTTATACTAGATTGCATAAGAGTCTAACGTCCTGGCTGTGAGTTGAGGTCAAGATAGGGGCCACATGCCGCTTGGCGTCGTCCACCAGCAACCCAACGACGTGCGAAAATCTATGCTGCCCTTCTCATACCTTGTTTATTTGCTGTCTATTGAGTATGCAAGAGACGTGCCATCCGTACAGAATCACAAGTACCTGAATTCTCAAGGATAAGTCGCTAAAGATGACTCTTGAAGTCGAGAGTGACGAAGCGGAAAATGGCGAAAGTGTCGATTTTTGCGCGCGGTTCGTCACTAGGCGCGGAGCCTTCGTTCTCGATCCACTACACGGTGGCAGAAATTTTCTCCGAGCGATTCGCGCCGTCAGAGAAATCTGGCATTCACTGAATGTGAGTGCACGGAACTCATGTTGAGGAAGCAAACCGCTTCGTTAAGCACCTAGCCTCCTGATTGCATCTGGAGGGCCGTTTAAAGAAAACGCAAGAAGAAAATACAAGTCACTGATAAGACATAACTTGCTTAAAATGTTGAGGTCTTTTTCGAGAAAAGTCGAAACCGAGAAGTGTAACGTATCATGACAGAGGATGGGGAGAGAAGCTGTTTACGATCTGTATGGAGATCGTAACGCGTTGAGAACATTAGGGCGTTTTGTGACGATCATATCTCAGCTGTCGCTTTTCCAAAGCGTCACGCTTTTGACAGGCGTCACGCGGGTGACACACGCTTGGCTAGCTGATTGCTCGCTCTGTGGAAAACTGGTTTCTGGAGTTTGGCGAAATAGCCGCCTCCAGACTCGATGTGAGGTGAATACAGAAAAATGCTCTGTCCGCTCACCGCGAGTGCACTAAGTTCTCCGGTGGCTGGCTAATAAGGACGAACTGCACAAGGCCGCGATGGCCACTGGCGGCGCCAAAGCCAACGAGCTTTCCAATTTTGGAACTGGCCAACTTTCCCAAGAACTTCGGTTTGTTATTTCGCTGGCGGCAAGTTCGGAATGCGTCAGGAAGAAGTTGCACGCGAGTGGGTTCCTAGAGTCATTGTGGAGCCCGTTTTTCGAGTTTCTGTTTTTCGGATTCGGCCATGAAGTAAAGGACAGGAACGGCCATGCGCGAGAGTAATGTCGATGCCACTTCTCCGGCCATCAGCGAAAGAGCCAGTCCCTGAAAGATCGGATCAGAGAGAATGACACTGGCACCGACAACAACAGCTGCGGCAGTCAGCAGCATGGGACGGAAGCGCACCGCTCCGGCATCCACGACGGCTTCGGCCAACGGCATGCCCTGGCTGCGGCGCAGTTCGATGAAATCAACGAGGATGATGGAATTGCGTACAATGATTCCGGCCCCGGCAATAAAACCGATCATCGAGGTTGCGGTGAAGAAGGCGCCGAACATTGCATGCGCTGGCAAAATTCCAACCAGCGTCAGCGGAATGGGAGCCATGATCACCAGCGGTGTCATGAACGAGCGGAACCAGCCGACCACCAGTACGTAAATCAGAAGCATGGCACCGGCAAAAGCCACTCCGAGATCGCGGAAGACCTCCAGCGTGATATGCCATTCGCCATCCCACTTCATTGCGTAATGAGAGGTGGACTCCGGCTGCACGGCATTATAGTGCGCAAGAGTGTAACCAGCCGGAAGCTTCAAACGATCGAGCGACTCATTCATTTTAAAGATGGCATAGACCGGACTTTCGGCCTCGCCTGCCACGTCGCCCGTGACGTAGACTACGCGCTTCAAATTCTTGTGGTAAATGCTGGGCTTGAGCGTGTCGGCCGTGGTATGAGTAATTTCGCGAAGCGAGACCAGCGAGCCATCGGCGGCCGCGAGTTTCGTGCTTTCCAGTGCATCGAGCGAAGAACGTTCGGCTCGCACAGTGCGCACTAGGACGGGGACATCTTCGCGCGAGGTCTCCGAGTGCAACAGGCCGACTTCCGTTCCCTTCAGAACGGTATCCAAGGCGCTACTGATAACGGCAGCGGAGATGCCGTGAAGCGCAGCCTTTTCCTGATCAACCTCGATGCGATACTTCGGTTGTGGGTCTTCGACGTACCAGTCGACATCGACCACGCCGGGGGTTTGCTGGAATACCTGCTTGACCTGTTTGGCTAGTTCAATCTGGCCCGATTCATAGGGACCGTAAATTTCTGCCACAAGGGTCTGAATCACTGGTGGTCCGGGCGGAACCTCGCTGACCTTAATGCGAGCGCCATACTGCCGGCCAATCTTCTGAAGCTCAGGACGCAGGCGTTTAGCTATCTCGTGACTTTGCGCGCTGCGTTCATCGACAGGCAGCAGATTCACCTGAATATCGCCCTGATTGGCCTGATTGCGGAGATAGTAGTGCCGTACCAGTCCATTGAAGTTATAAGGACCGCTGGTCCCCGCGTAAAGCTGATAATTTGCAACCTCCGGCTGCTGGGCAAGGTACTGTCCGAGGGATTGACCAACCCGCGCTGTCTCTTCCAGCGTGGTTCCGTTGGGCATATCGATGATTACCTGGAACTCGCTCTTGTTATCAAAGGGCAGCATCTTTACTTGCACCAATTTGAGGGGCACAAAGGAGATTGCCGCCAGCAACAAGATCACGATGGAAGCGAGAAACAGGTAGCGCCATTTCGCCTCGTGCATCATGGGCGTCATGAAGCGGCGGTACAGGCGCGTAGCCCAATCGTCGGACTCGTTTTCGCCATGCGTGGAGGATGCTCCGGAATAGTGGCGCAAGAGTCGCAGCGAGGCCCAGGGTGAGACCACGAAAGCTACCAGAAGAGAGAACACCATCGCGGACGATGCCCCTACCGGGATCGGCATCATATAGGGTCCCATCAGTCCCCGTACAGTTGCCATGGGGAGGATCGCAGCAATCACTGCGAAGGTGGCAAGGATTGTGGGATTGCCTACCTCAGCAACGGCTTCGATTGCAACCTCGCTCAGAGGTCGTCCTTTGTTCTCCGGGAGGCGGAAGTGGCGGACGATGTTCTCTACAACGACAATGGCATCGTCGACCAGAATACCGATGCTGAAAATGAGTGCGAACAATGTCACCCGATTCAGGGTGTAACCAAAGGCGTAAAAGGTTCCGAGTGTGAGCGCCAACGTGACCGGGATTGCCAGCAGAACGACTCCCGACTCGCGCCAGCCCAAAAAGATGGCAATGAGCAGCGTGACCGAGAGTGTTGCCAGCACGAGATGCTTCAGTAGCTCATCAGATTTTGCTTTGGCGGTTTCTCCGTAGTTGCGCGTAGTCGTGATATTCAAGTCAGCGGCCAGTTCAGTACGCCGCATCTCGGCAACACGGTCGAGCACGGCATTGGCAAGCTTGGTGGCATTCGTGCCCTTACGCTTGGCAACGGTGATGGTGACAGCCGGATACTCCGCGCCGATCTCGGCGTGCGAGTCGCTATGTCGCGCACCCAGTCCAACGCCGTAATTAACGTAGGCTACTGGCTCAGCCGGTCCATCAATAATTGCATAGGCGACATCGCGCAACAGCACCGGCCGACCTCGCGAGACACCGACCACTACCTGCTCGACATCCTCTTTGCGCGTGAAAAACGATCCCGCGTCGATGCGAATTCGCTGGTTCTGGGTGTCAAATTCTCCGGCTTCGAGCCTGGCGTTGGCTGCCTGAAGTCGAGCGACTATTGCAGAAGGCGCAAGCGAATATGAGGCAAGCTTTGCGGGGCTCAATTCTACGCGCACACTGCGGGGCTGGCCGCCGAGGAGCTTCGTCTCGGAGACGTTGTCCACTTGCTGGATTGTGTGCTCGACCTCTGCCGCGATTTTCCGTAGCTGGAAAGCGTCGTAGTTCTTGCCCCAGAGCGTAAGCGAAAGAATCGGCACATCGTCGATGGAGCGCGCCTTGATCAGCGGCCGCGAGCAGCCCGGAGGTATACGGTCAAAGTTGGCGTAGAGTTTGCTATAGACACGGGTGAGTGCTTCATCCTGCGGCGTGCCGACATAAAACCGCACGATCACCAGGCTTGCGCCGGGCGACGAGGTCGAGTAGATGTACTCGACGCCTGGAATCTCGCGCAGAATCGTTTCCATCGGAGTGGTGACGCGTTGCGCGATCTCCGCCGGAGAGGCACCGGGCATCGCCACCATTACGTCCAGCATTGGAACAACAATCTGCGGCTCTTCCTCTCGCGGAATCTCAATCACGGCGAAGATCCCCAGTACCAGTGCCGCCACGATGCCGAGCGGCGTGAGCTTCGAGTCGACGAAGCTTTTGGCGATGCGACCTGCCAATCCAAGTTCGCTCATTGGCGAACCTCGACGCGCTTTCCGCTTAGCTCGCGTTCGCCCGGTGAGTCGACCAGCGACTCGCCGCCGCTTACCCCGGAGAGAATCTCCACCTTGCTGCCCAACCTTTGGCCGATGGTGACATAGCGCAGCGCAACCAGTTGATTTGGTCCAACGGCATACACACCATGCATGGAACCATGTGTAACAATCGCCGAGCTTGGTATGAGTACGGCATCGCGCATGCCGCGTGCGATCAGCGCATGACCAAACATTCCGCTGTGCAGACCGGGCATCGGAGGCAGCGCAATCTTGACCAGGAAACTGCGACTCTTTGGATCGGCGGCAGGGACGATCTGCGAGATCTTGCCCTGAACTGGCGTAATGCTGATGCTGTCGATGACTACTGGCAAGGCTGCTCCAACCTTGATTAGCCCAAGCCGCGATTCATCCACCGAAGTCTCAAGGCGCAACGGGCCTGCTTTCTCCACCTTCAGCAGTGGGACCCCAGGTGCGGCCACCGCACCCGGATCGACCATGCGGCCCGTCACAATTCCATCGAAGGGAGCTCGAACTCTGGTGTAGCCCTGCATGGTATGGGCTGCAGCTTCGGCGGCTTTGGCTTCGGCTTCCTGCGAACGGATGGCGGCGAGCCGAGCCGCGGCAGCCTGAGCTCGTGAAGCAACCTCATCGAACTCGTGCGGACTGACGCTCTTCTGGGCTTTCAGCATTTCGTAGCGCTTCAGCGTGGAGGCGGCGAGAGTCGCATCGCTTTCAGCAGCGGCAATCTGCTGACCGGCGGCGACAACTGCAGCGTGTGCGCGTTTTGTGTCAGCATCCAGCTGCGCGGCGCTGATGATGAGCAAAGTCTGACCAGCCCTTACGTGGTCTCCTTCATGAACCGCAATGCTGCCGATGATTCCCATCACCTGCGCGGAAAGGGTAGACGACTCTGTAGCCTGTACCGTTCCGACACTCTCAACCGTCTCTGGAACCTTCTGCGCCGAGCTTTGAACCACGTGAATGTCGCGTACCAACTCGGGCGCGACCGCCGTCTCTGTCTTCTTGTGGCAAGAGGCTAGTCCGCCTGCAATCAACAGGAGCGCCATGGAGGGGACGAGAAGTCGAAGAGCTTTCATTGGAAGTTCACCACCTCAATTTGGTTCAAGGTCCCGGTTGCAAGACGAAGCGCGGCGTAGCTGACCGCATTGCGATAGACGGCTTGCCAGTAAAGTTTTTCGCTCTGGCGTTTGGCATCCTCTGCGCGCAGCAATTCGGTGATGATCACAAGTCCTGCATCGTAACGGGTGCGCAAGATGCGCAGGCTCTCGGCAGCCTGTGCCCTTGAGGCTCGCGCTACCTCGATGCTCTTCGCTGCCGATTGGCAATCATAGTAAGCACGACTGACCTCAACGCGCACCAGATTGCGTGCAGCTTCATCCCCAGCCTGGGCACGCAGCAGCGCCGCCTTCTCCATCTGCAACCGTTCTAGCTTGCTGAACGGCAAAAGATCGATGCGCAGCTCTGCCCCGGCGGCCCAATTGTTGCCGCCGTCACCGACAAAGCTCTGGCGATTGATCTGCCACGAGCCGAACGCATCGACACGCGGGCCGAAATCAGCTTTTGCCACTTTCACAGCTGTCTGCTGGGCTGAAATCTGCAGGGCGAGACTGGCCAGATCGGGACGGCTCTTCAGCGCAATCGATAGCTCGTCTGTGATAGGAGAAACTATGAATGCCCGCTCAGCGAGAGGCTCCAGAGCTTCTGGCCTGGAGGGGAGCTCGCTTCCCACGGCTGCTTCCAGCGCGGCCCAGGCGGAGCGCACTGCTCCCTGGGCTTGAATCAGCTCCTGCTGCCGGGCTGCTAAATTCACCTGTGCGGAGAGCGCGTCGGATTCGACTGTGAGCCCCGCATTCACCCGATTTCGGCTCAGATTGTAGAGCGCCTGCGCGGTCTCGACGGAATGGTTAGCTACCTCAACTTCACGCTCAGCTATCAAGACGGATTCGTATGCGGAAATTACGCTGTAGATTACCTCCTGGGTACTGCGATCTGAGGATTTTGCGCTGCTGCGCTTCAAGAGCGAAGCGCGCTTGATCTTAAGCTGAGTGCTCCAGGAGTCAAATGCTGTCCAATGCCCAGTAAAACCAGTCGTGACATTGTTGATCGGGGTGGGCCGGTTCAGCGTGTTGAGGCCGAAATCGGAATTGTTGAAGATCTGCTGTCGCAACTTAGTGCCAAAGACAAAAACCGGATCATTGCTCCGTGTAACACCTTCCGAGAACGATATCTGCGGGAATAGCATCGTCTGCGACAGACGGTATCCCGCGTCGGCATCAGCGAGATTAGCCGCCGCTAGTTTCCGCGCCGGATTATGTTCGAGCGCTGCGGCAACCGCTTGCTCAAGCCTCAACTTAGATTGCTGGGCGAGAGCCGGAGCGCCCAGCGCACCAGTCATAAGGAAAATGCAGAGTAAACGAAAACAGTTCGTCTTTGTCATTGTTCCGTATCCCCTACCGCAGGCGCCCATATATTAAGGTGAACGGCAGCAATTTTTTACATTTTCAGAGGAAATTCTGAGGTGCCTCAGGCATACGCGATGTATTTGCAGCACAGGCGATACAGATCCCGTTTACCCTGTGCAACCTTAATATAGTGGTTCATTCCAAGCCCCGCGTTATTGCGATTGGCTTCAATCCGTTAATCAGAATGTCTGTGAGTGCCATTCCGTCCCTTTTTTGGGGACTCCAGAGGCTATTCTTTGTCTGAGGTAATTGCTACGAAGACTGGAACGTTACTGGCAAAATTCGATGTGTCTGCGGAGAAAGTGCTCGCGGAGATGGGCAAGATTGCCTTCACAGACCCATGCAAGGACCCATGCAAGCTTTTCAATGCTGACGGAAGCCCCAAAGACCTGAAAGACCTTGACGAGGACACCGCTGCAGCAATATCGGCTTTCGATGTGGTGGAGCTGGGTGACGCTTCACGAGATGACCAGAAGCTTGCCTTCAGCCGCGTAAGAAAAATCAAACTAGCCGACAAACTGAAGGCTCTTGAACTGCTTGCCCGCTATCACAAGCTACTGACGGACAAGGTTGAAAATTCTGGTCGCACTACCCTAGAAATGCTCGTGTGCAACAGTGTGTCAGACTGAGCCTGAATCGCCTTAAATCAAAAAGTAGTCAATGAGTTCCGAGGTCGAAGCCCTTCGATAGTATTAACCCGCCCTAGTTTGAATGAGGTATTCCGGTCTCGACCACAGTTCCTTCTGCGCTGCTCCATTCGGAGAACGATCCATCGTAGAGCATGGGACTGAAACCGGTGAGTTTCAGTGTGAAGTAATCGTACGTCGCCTGAACACCAGTTTGGCAGTAGACCACCACCTTGCTTCCGGGTCTCACACCTGCAGCTTCGTACCTGGCACGAATGTCCGCTGCCGATTTCAGTACAGGATTGTCGCGGCTGACCAGGTTATCCGCCCAAAAAACATTCTTTGCCCCGGGAATGTGCCCCACCCGGATTGCATAAGGCCGGGTGCCTGCATAATCACTGAACGGGCGGGCATCGATTAGCGCGACTTTCTTACCCTTACCGGCGACAACCTGCTTTACCGTAGCCAGTTCAATGATCAGTTCCGGACGAGGCTTTGCCGTCAGAGTGGCCGGAGCAACGTTGTTCTGCCTGATGCTGACCTCACGATGCTCTGCCTTCCATTTCTCCAGCCCCCCATCAAGCAGAGCGGTACTGTCACCGCGCCCAAGATAATCAAGCGAGAAGTATGCCCGTGCGGCAAACAGCCCAGCCATATCCCCATAGATCACGACTCGTGATTGGTTGCCAATACCAAGTCGTTCAAACGTAGCTTTCAGAGTATTCACCGTGGGCAACTCGTTGGGAATACCGTTCCTGACTGCGACAATGTCACTCAAGCCGAGGAATCGTGCCCCGGGGATGTGCCCGGCATCATAAGTCTTCCGATCTGTGCCAACGTGCAATATGACAATGTTCTTGTCTTTCAAGTGAGCGGCCAGCCAGTCAGTCCGGACCAATATGCTTGAAGTGACTTGAGGCCGGTGCGTACTGCCCGCTGCACTCAGCAAGAAAACAAGTGATACTGCGAATACGGAAAGTATTCTATGCACTACAAACCTCCATCCAGTTCTCCAGGTCAGGACTCCAACCAGCACCTTGCATCTGCTCCTGCCCGACTTGTTGTCGCGCAGGCCCGAGATTCGCGGTAGGCCATGCATTCAGCCGCACAGAATTGATGGAGTGGCAAATGCCTGTTAGAGCACAAGCCAGCTCCCCCCAAGTTCATCGAGACGATTGTCGCGAATGAACAACAATGTGCTTTCGACCTTATGCATGATAGCGAAAATACCTTCATCGATCTCCCGGCTGCCTTTCTTTTGTTGTACAGCCTAACTTACGCCTGCCTCAATAATCGCGATTGAAAATGCTTGTAGGTAGTGAACCCGCCGGAAAGATTCCGGGCTTTGAACCCGTGCTGCAGGAGCAGGCGCAAAGCATAGTATGATCGCTGACCGACTCCGCAATTCAGCCAAATCTCTCGGTCTCGGGGAATTTCCTGCAAGTGGCTGCGCAGTTGATGAAGAGGAATGTTGACTGCATTCGGAATGTGTCCGGCAGCAAACTCCTCCGGCTGGCGCACATCGACAAGCAACGCACTGGTACTGGACAACGACTCCCATTCCGCCAGGGAAACGTCTCCGCGCAGTACATTACCGGCAATCATTCCAGCCAGGTTGACCGGGTCCTTCGCCGCACCGTACTGCGGGGCGTAGCAGAGTTCCGCTTCTTCAAGATCGAAGACACTTGCACCATTTTGAATGGCCATGGCAATGACATCGATTCGCTTCTCGACGCCTTCTTGTCCGACTGCCTGAGCACCCAGAATACGGCCGTCGTCATTGGAGAAGAGCAATTTCAGGTGAATCGGAGTTGCACTTGGGTAGTAGCCGACATGGTGTCCGGGATGCAGGTAAATCTTTTGGAAGCCAGTGGTGCCGAGGCGTCGCAGCGTCTTTTCGTTAGCCCCGGTAGTGGCAATCGTGAGGCCAAAGAGACCAACTACTGCGGTGCCTTGTACACCGCGAAAATATGATTCCTTTCCGCAGATGGAATCGGCGGCCACGCGTCCCTGACGATTTGCGGGGCCTGCAAGGGGCACTGTTCCCCTCTCCCCGGTGACTATGTTGCGGGTCTCGACTGCGTCTCCCACCGCCCAGATATTGGGGTCGTTGGTACGCATCTGCTCATCCACGCGGATTCCGCCGCGCTCTCCGATCGCAAGTCCGGCCTCTTTCGCCAACGCAATTTCTGGCCGTACGCCGATAGAGAGGATGACTAATTCTGCTGGCAGGCTCGCTCCGGATTTAGTCTTTACGGTCAGGCCACGGGCTGAGGATTGCTCGAATCCGGCCAAACCGTCGGATAGATGAAGAGTCACTCCGTTCTTAATGAGGTGCTCCTGTACCGGCTCTGCCATTTCCGGATCAAGCGGCGGTAACACCTGATCCAGCATCTCGATCACTGTTACGGAAATACCCCGGTTTGCGAGGTTTTCCGCCATTTCCAGTCCAATGAACCCGCCGCCCACAATGACTGCGCGCTCCACCTTCCTATCCGCGATCCACGTCCGAATCTGGCGGCTATCTGGGATGGTTCGCATGACGAAGATGCCGGGTAGATCTATTCCCGGAAGCGCTGGACGGATTGGCATAGCGCCCGGCGACAGCACAAGAGCATCGTATTTCTCCCGATAGATCTCGCCGGTCTGCACCCGCTTCACCTCGACCTCACGGTTCTCCCGGTCGATCGACAGGACCTCATTTCCGGTGCGAACCTCTATATTGAAGCGCGTGCGGAACAACTCCGCCGAAGCGAGGAGCAGTTTCTTTTCGTCCTGAATGACATCGCCGACGTAATATGGCAGACCGCAGTTGGCAAATGAAACATATGGCCCACGATCCAACAAAACTATCTCTGCGTCCTCTGAAAGCCTGCGTAACCGCGCGGCGCAGGTTGCTCCTCCTGCGACACCACCCACCACCAAAATTCTTTTTGCCATTTTGATTCTCTCCCTTTGCTTATCAGCCGACCGATCATTCTATTCCTGCGACTCTGTTATGAGGGAAAGAATGCACAATTACTGTGCAAGAAAATAGAGAATCATGGCTACGCAATAGCTCTGCAATTCATGTACTGCAACTTCTGCTCTAGTGTGGTATCCCGAAAATACACGAACAAAGTCGGGCGATTTTCTGGAGAATCGAATCTGCCGTAGCTGTCCAAATAAAAGCCCAATGCCTACGGTTATAGTGCTGAACGAAGTTGTCGATTTTTTGCACGAGGTCCTTACACTACTGAATAAGCACTGCGAATAGCTCGCTACGTAATGATGCCGAACCAGCGTTCGACCTATAGCGATTGGGGGAAAATCAGAGATTGCCATGAGAAGTGAACGTTGCGCCTTGGAAGTCTCGGCGCAGCACCTTAAGATGGTTGCCGCACCGAAAGGACGCATCTGCACACACGCGGACTGAGACGAAGCGATCCGGGACAGCGCTCTAATCACATCAACTTGCTCTCAGCAACCTCTTTCAGGGCATCCTGAAACTAGTTCTGAGCGGTTAGGTGTGTTTCCATCCACTGGCGGCAACGCGCCTCAATTGCCAGACGCTTGGCGGGTGTCAGTCTGTTCCCAACCGTGTTGCGATGTTCTCTGGCATTCGTGCTTGTTACTGCTGCGAGGTTCATCCAGAAATATGCCTCGGCATCATCTCTGGGAACACCGCTGCCGTTGGCATACATCCCACCAAGGTTGGACTGAGCTTTTGCATCTCCCTGCTCAGCCGCTTTGCGCCACCAGCGCACAGCTTCAACTTCGTCCTTCGGGACACCACGCCCAGTGTAATAGCTCACGCCAAGGTTGAACTTGGCATATGCATCTCCCTGTTTAGCCGCTTTGCGCCATAAGCGCACAGCTTCAACTTCATCCTTCGGGACACCTGTGCCGTCGACATACATCAGGCCAAGGTTGTTCTGAGCACCTGCGTATCCCTGTTCGGCAGCTTTGCGGTACCAGCGCACAGCTTCAACTTCATCCTTCGGGACACCTCGGCCTTCGGCATAGGTCACGCCAAGGTTGTACTGAGCATATGCATGTCCCTGCTCGGCTTGTTTGCGGAGTTCAGCAAGGGATTGGCCTGTTTCTTGAGCGGCTACCTGAGTGCTGATCGAGAGAATTAGAAGGACGGGCAGAAGCCAGCGAAAGGAACGAACAGAGAATCGCACCGCGGCACCTCCTGGAAGGACCACGATGGCGTCTGAGCTGATTCGTGATTTCCTCCTACTGGAATCTCCTTTATCAGGAGTGATTCACTCACTCTGAGGTGATTTCCATGGCAAGAGTTGCACCACTTCATACTTTTTTCTTTGCGATTTTCCCGGCCAGTTGAAATGCTCGTTTGCGGCGGTGTTCCAGATTACGAATAGGAACTCGGCCCACGTTTACTGCTCGACTGCTTGCAGGAATACGGGATGTATTTGCAGCAGTTTCAATCCGCGCTCGGCATTACTACCAGGCGATACTGATCCCGCTTACCCTGTGCAACCTTAACGTATGCAGATAGGTGCGAGTCTCTTTCGGCGAAAGGACTCGGGAACGTTTTCGAGCCTTGCCGACGTGGTTACCATTGCAGCCGGATTACCTGTGACGAGTTGCACTTCCAGGGCATAGTCGTAAATCTGCTTGAGGACCATGCGAATTCTCATGGCTGGGCCCACTGGAGCCCCCATTCAGTCGGCCTTCTATAGGTCTCCCGTGAGGCAGTACAAGACAGTTTCACATTATAAATACTTGTATTCGATATTCGATGAGAAGCTATGAGCCGCGACTCTATTTTCCGATGCAGAAAGTAGAAAAGATTAGTTTAAGGATATCGTCGGCGGTAGTCGCACCGGTAAGTTCGTCCAGAGCGCGTAAACCGTTGTAAAGGTCCAGCAGCACCATCTCGTGAGGAATTCTGTTTTGCACGGAGGCTGTTGCGGCATCCAAGGCTCCCAGTGCCGAATTCACCTGCCCTTGTTGCCGCAGGTTCGTGAGCATCGCGCCTCCATCTTCGGCCGCATTCCCTTTCACCGCACGCAGAATCTCCGCACGCAGTTCGGTAATTCCATTACCGGTCACAGCCGAGGTCCGCACCACTGGCAGCTTTCCTGCTAAATCAGCGCCACACTCTCCTAGATCCGTTTTGTTGAGCACCACAATGGCCGCACGCCCTGCGGCATCTTGCAGCAGTTCTCGATCCACAGTGCTCGGCTCGTCGCTCGCGTCCACTACCACCAGCACCAAATCGGCATCGGCCAGCGCTTCCATGGATTTACGAATGCCGATGTGTTCGGCTTCGTCCAGCGCTTCGCGAATTCCGGCCGTATCCACCAAGCGCACAGGAATTCCTCCCAGAGCCACGGTCTCGGTCACAAGGTCGCGCGTCGTCCCCGGAAGCGCGGTCACAATTGCGCGCTCGCGTTCCACTAAGCGATTAAATAAGCTGGACTTGCCCACGTTTGGACGGCCTACAATCGCCAGCGTCAGTCCTTCGTGCACTATTTTTCCATAGGTAAAGCTCGCGGAAAGTTCACGCAATGCCGATTTAACCTGATCCAGTTCGGCCAGAATCTGATCCGAGGGCATCACCGAAACATCGTCTTCCGCAAAATCAATGCCTGCTTCAAGCCTTGCAATCAGCGCCACCAGGTCTTCCTTAATAGGCAGCAGAACTCGCGAGAGTGATCCTTTCAACTGCCGCGCCGCAACTTTCGCCTGGTATAGCGTTTGCGAGTCAATCAGGTCGCGGACTGCTTCGGCCTGGGTCAGATCCAGTCTTCCATTCAGAAACGCACGTTGCGTAAACTCTCCAGGTTCGGCCAGGCGCGCACCCTGCGCGAGTGCCATTTCCACTACGCGGCGCAACACCACGGGAGAGCCGTGGCAACTGATTTCGACAATCTCGTCAGTCGTGTAGGAGTGCGGTGCTGAAAAATAGGTCGCGACCACTTCGTCGATGCGCTCGCCGCTATCAATTTCGACCAATTCGCCAAACTCGGCGCGTCTCGCATCTAAAACGCGTCCTGGCGACAGAAGCAACATCCGGGAAGCAATAATCTTTGACTCGGGACCAGCGAGACGCACCACGCCGATTCCGCCTCGCCCCGGCGGTGTCGCTATAGCCACAATCGTATCGTCCAGATTCACGACGGTCTCGCCTTGCCTCCTGCGGCAACTGCAAAACCCCGTTGCGATATTCTCAGCGAATCGCAACGGGGCTCAACCGTTTCCGTTTTTCCAGCGGTCTACCTTCTATGCCGCGATCCAGGCCGCGCCACCGCAGGCGGCGCTGGAGCCTTGCCCTTGTAATTCCTTGGATACACAACCAGGTGCCGCGCCGGACCTTCGCCTTCGCTCTCCGTGCGCAGGTCTTCCACATCCCGCAGCGCAAGATGTACTACCCTGCGCTCACGGCTGTTCATCGGACTGAAGGCATACGGCCTCCCCGTGTTGCGAACCTTTTCTGCGGCAAAATTGGCAGATGCGACCAGTTCGTCAATACGAGCCTGCCGGAAGCCGATCGCGTCGAAACTGATCCGTTCGTGCTCGTCAAGCATGTCGCCCACGGATTCGACCGTGATCATTTCCAGTGCGTGCAGCAACTCTCCGCCGCGCGCCACCAGCAACGAGCTGTCCGGACCTGAAAAGTCCACTAATATTGTGGGCTTATCCCATTCCGCTCCCTCGCTGACCGGCGGGTCCACCGTGATGCGGTACTTAACGCGGAAACCGCCAAGACGGACAATCTTGTTCAGCAACTCATTAATCTGTTTTGCCGCCGCTATTTTTTCTTCGATTGCCATCGTTGCTCCCTCGCCGTTTACCGCCTTTTTTCCGCTGCTTTCAGTGCGCGTTTCTCTTCCAGCTCGCGCATCTCCCTACCCATCTTTGTCTGGTTCATCACCAGCTGCTGCACCATCTGCACCACTGAGCCCGTAATAATATAGAGACCCAGTCCGGACGCGACCGACCAAGTAAACATTGCGAACATGACCGGAGTCATAAACATCATGAGCCGCTGCTGGTCCTTGTCCATGCCTGTAGCCGGCATCATGCGCTGCAACCCGACCATCAGAAGAACTGTCGCAATGGGAATGATGTGCTTAGGATCGGGTGCGGAAAGATCCGTCAGGTAGAGCCAGCCTGCGTGCCGCAACTCAATCACATTCTTCAGCATGGTGTAGAACGCAAAGAGGAAAGGCATCTGGATCAGAACTGGAAAACAGCCGCCGACCGGGTTCACGTTGTGCTCTTTGTAGAGAGCTGCGATCTCCTTTTGCATTTCCGTGCGGCGCGGATCATCCAGCTTGTATTTCTTGTATTTCTCCTTAACCGCCATCATTTGCGGCGCTACCTTCTGCATCTTCATTGAAGACTTGATCTGCGAGATTCGCAGAGGCAGCAGTGCAAGGTTGATCAGGACCGTTACCAGAATAATTGTCCAGCCCCAGTTGGAGGTCCAGTGCCGCTGGGTCCAGCGCACCCAGGCAAACAGCGGACGCCCAATAAATCCGAACCATCCAAGGTCCAGCGCTCCGTGAATATTCACGCCATTGGCGCTGTGGACGCTTTCGAGAACATCTACCGCCTTCGGCCCTGCGAATAACCGCACGCTCGACGTAGCATTCAGCGCGCCGGCGGCAACGCCCAGCACTTCGGCCTTTACTTTCTCGCTCTGCGGATTGCCTGGAGTTTTCGGGATTTCAATCGCGTTGCGTAGCTCAGCAAATGCCGCGTTCTGTGGTTGCTCGGGAAGGAAGATAGCGCCAAAGTACGCATCGGTAGCGCCAACCCATTCGTAGTTGCCGGTCTGCACGCGTCCGCCGCTGATCTCTTTACCCTTTTTGTCCAGCTTCAGTCGCTCCACACTTTCGCGGGCGCCGGGCTCGGGGGTAGTAACGTAGGTGATGTGCTGCTCCGCGTAACTCGGCGGTCCATCAGCGTCTCCGAAGCCAGCCGGCCATGAAGGCAAAGCGGTGACGTCCACTCCTCCCCGGCGCGCGCTCGTCTTCACGCTCACGACATATGTATTGTCAAAGCTGAAGCTTTTCTTCACTGCCAGATCACCATCGGCGTACTCGAAGGAAAGCTCGTTCGGCGCATTGGCCGTGCCGGTCTCACTGGGAACATAAAGTACGCTGTTCAGCTTGTCTCGAAGCTGAACATCCCCGCTCCATAGCGCCAGCGGATAGCCATACCGCTGGGCAGCTTCCTGGTTCACCAGTTCCAGGGGGTGGCCGCTATCATCTGTATATTTCTTTAAAATCCAGCTCTTGACCAGTCCGCCGCGATTGCTGAAGGTGATGCGATAGAGATCGTTTTCGACAACTGTCGTTTTTTCGCTATCCGCCCTCACCATGCCCGCCAGCACCGGGGCACTCGGCGCAAATTTCGCGTTGCTCGCCGCCACTGCCGCGGCGGCCGCTTGCTTGGCCGCCAACTCAGCCTGCTGGATCTCAGCCTGCTTTTTTTCAACCTTCTGCTGTTCCGGTTTAATCACGAACTGCTGGATCGACACCATTACGATGGTGGCGAAGATCAACGCAATTATCGAGCGCAAATTTCCGCCAGGTGGGCCTTGTGGATTCTGCGGATTCTGGATCTCTCTCAAGTTAGTATGCCGATCTGCGCGGCCGCAGCCGCCAGTTTATATGTCAACAGTCTTGCACGTCTGGCTTGCGCCAGTACGCGCTAGTTCATTCTAATGCGTGCGGGCCGCCGAAGCGCGTCCAGCACAACGGCAGCCAAAACGTTCCGGAACGGGGTCAAGACCGCGTCCGCCCAATGGATTGCAGCGCAACAGACGCCAGAGCGCCAGCAGCGTTCCGCCAAGTGCCCCGTGCCGTGTTACCGCTTCCGCCGCGTACTCAGAGCAGGTGGGCGTGAATCTGCAGGCCGCGAGTAACTGTGGCGAGATGTACTTCTTGTAAACAGCAAGCAGGACCAGGATGAGTTTTCTCATCTGCTCCGTGCCTCCTGCTCCCCAATCTTCTTTCCCGCAATTCCGCAATTCTGCCGGATGACACGGAAGGCCCGCTCGATCTCCTGCGAGATCTGCGGGAACTCCGCGACGAGCGAACTCTTCTTCGGGTTGATCACAATGTCCACGGACCCGCTTATGCACTCCAGCATTAGCAGGTGGTGCCGCACCGCTTCGCGCATGCGTCTCCGCATCCGGTTACGTTCCACCGATCCGCCCAAAGCCTTGGAGACGGTGAACCCGACACGTACACGGCCTTTTGGCTGCGCACACAACTCCTCGGCTGCTCCCGCTTCGTTCGGCTCGGGAGCAACTTCGGGCTGAGTCCGCAAATAAAAGACGGTCATATTTCCGGAAAAATGGCGCCGCCCCGACTTGTACACTCGTTGAAAGTCCGAGTGTTTCAGGAGGTGCGCGGTTTTCGGGAAACGGCCTCTTGGTGTGTCGCTCACGCTGTCATCCACTGCGTTCGCGTTCCTGCCTCGTCCGCCTCCGCTCCGTTCCGTGCTCAGCATTGCTATAGTTCAGCATGTCCTGCGCTGATGATTGGCTGCTCCAGGATCTGTGAGTGGGTCAGGAACGGGCGTGATAATACGTCGATTAATCGCGGTAACCCGGGCTAACGGAAACGCGCTTACGTCCTTTTGCGCGCCGGCGCGACAATACGGCCTGGCCGCTTTTGGTCTTCATGCGCTGCCGGAATCCATGTGCCTTAGCACGATGGCGGCGGTTTGGTTGAAATGTCCGTTTAGGCATTTGACTGACTGCTCCTGCTTCAAGAGATGTCGATGAGCAAAGTCAGAGTATAAATGAAGGACACCGCTTCAGCCAAACCGGGGCCATCTCCGGCCGTTCTAGCTCCGCGCCATCGTACATTTTCCTGCCTGAGCATGCACCTTCTTCGCTGCATCTGCCAAAATACCTCTTGACGAGTCCATCAAAAGGCGCAAAAGTGAGACTACTCCGTTGCAAACGTTCGGAGCCGTTTTTTCAGGCCGAGCGCTCGTGCCAGCATCCTGTCCGGCTTTGAGGTCGGTGTTTTCCGGGTCCGCACGGCGCCAACGCAAGTGCAATACAAAGTTTCGTACAACCAGCTTGACAGGTTCGCTGAGCCGGTTCGGCTGTGTCTGTTCAACGACGACGTTTTATAATTTATAAATTCAGTCCAGCTAAGCTCCCGCAGGGCCAACTCCTTAGCATTTCCACAATGTGTAAGGCTGGGATGCTCGCGGCTTAAGTCAGGATAATGGTCGGTTAATGTCAGCTTTTGCTATGTCAACTCCGAATCCGTGGATGCAAATCCTGGATGCTTTAGAAAAAAAGATCAACCGCCACTCTTACGACACGTGGTTCAAGCCAACCCGCTTCAGTCATGAAGCCGAAGGCAAAGTTTTTGTCAACGTTCCGTCTCCGGAATTCTGTACTATCGGTGAACGTTACAACGACCTGATTCTCGAAGCCATCGAGAATCTTGGCCTTGCTTACGAAGACGTTGAGTTCGTGACCGCGCCCCCTGAGCCCGAACCGCCTCCCGTTCCAGCAGCCCGTCCGAACGCGGGAATCAACGGATCGTCGTCACGACCGGCAGCCCAATCACGCTTTGATTTCGATGGGGCGGCGCAACTCAATCCGCGCTACACGTTCAACGGCTTTGTCATCGGCAGCGGAAACCAGTTTGCTCACGCTGCTGCGCTTGCCGTGGCCACCGCTCCCGGCAAGGCTTACAATCCGCTCTTTCTGTATGGCGGCGTGGGTATGGGCAAGACGCACTTAATGCAGGCGATTGGTCATGAAGTGAAGGTGCGTCAACCTGACAGCTCCATCGTGTATCTCTCCACCGAAAAGTTCACCAACGAAATGATTAACTCCATCAAGCATGACAAGATGGTGAGCTTTCGCGATCGTTTCCGCGGCGTCGATGTGCTGTTGATCGATGACATCCAGTTTCTTGCCGGCAAGGAGCGCACTCAGGAGGAGTTCTTCCACACGTTCAATGCGCTACACGACACCAACCGTCAGATCGTCATCGCCAGTGATCGCCCGCCCAAAGAACTGGCCGATATTGAAGATCGCCTTCGTTCGCGCTTTGAATGGGGATTGATCGCCGACATCCAGCCGCCCGATCTCGAGACCAAAATCGCAATTCTGCAGAAGAAGGCCGAGAGCGATCAGATCTCTTTACCCGATGATGTTTGCCAGTTCATCGCCAGCAACATTAAAAGCAATGTGCGCGAACTCGAGGGCGCTTTGATCCGCCTCGTTGCCTATGGTTCGCTGACCGGTGCTGAGATCAACCTTGCAACCGCCCAGCAGGTTCTGAAGAACATCATCGACCAGCAAAGCCGCAAGGTGACTATCGAAGCGATTCAGAAGACCGTGAGCGAGCAGTTTGGCCTGCGCGTTCCCGAGATTAAGTCCAAGAACAACTCGCGCCCGATCGTCTTTCCGCGTCAGATTGCCATGTATCTCTGCAAACAGCTGACCGAGGCCTCACTGCCCGAAATTGGCCGCCAGTTCGGTGGGAAGCACCACACCACCGTCCTGCACTCGATTGAGAAGATCAACATCCAGCGCAAGGACGACAAGGATTTGAACAGAATGCTCAACAAACTCACAGAGCAGTTAGGCAACTAACTCCAAGCCCGGGTTGCACTTCGAGTGCCCCGGGCCTTTCTTTGTCTTTTTTCTGCACTGTGGAAGTTCTGTGCAATATGTGGACAAATCGGCGAATTTCTCCCCGAATCTCTGTTTGTCCACTGATCTATCAGGAAACAGGTCTCATTTTCCGGTATTTGAGTAGTTCGTAAGTATCTGAAAAGACTGCAAGTTGTCTGTTTTTCCACTTTTCCGAAGCGCCTACTGTTACGACTAGAAGTTAGTTTCCCTTCAATCTGTTTAGGAGTAACAGCAACCCCGCTGTAAAAGTTTTCTGCCGGAAAACTGCCTTGCTTGTCGGGGCTCAAGACTCTCATTTCACGCGCGACCGGATTTCTACAGCGCTGATGGGGAATTCACAGCCAACTTTGGTCCCTAACTTCTTCTGCTTCCATCACTTTCACCAAAACAAAACCCCGGTTAGATGCTTTTCAAGCTGTGGAATCCCTGTGCAGTCTGTGAAGAACTGAACAAAACTGGATTTTCGGAGCGTTCATCCACCGCGCTGTCTGCTGAAAATGTGTTTTTTTCAAGCTCCTTCTCGCTCTAAGTGTTGAACAGTGCTAGATTTCCTAGTGTTTTCCACTTTTCCGAAATGCCTGCTATTACGACTGGATTCTGATAACTTTAATTAGATACAGATGCAAGTCGTAGCCTTCGAAAGGTTTTGGAACATATGCCAGAGACAGCGATCGCTCAAGGAAGCGCCATGGAGATCACGGTTAGCAAATCCGACCTGCTAAAAGAACTCACTGCGACCCAGGGCGTGGTCGAACGTAAGACGACTATCCCAATCCTGTCGAATTTCCTTTTTGAGGCCGCCAATGGCGAACTGACCATCACGGCGACGGATCTTGATCTTGGTCTGCGCACCAGCTGCCCAGCGGGAGTCAAGAAGGAGGGCGCCTGCACCATACCCGCCCGCAAGCTTTATGACTACGTGAAGCTCCTCGGTGATGGCGATGTGAGCGTCAAGCTGCTGGAAAACCATTGGGTCAATATCCGCGCTGGCCGCTCCATCACCAAAATGGTCGGCATGGCCCGCTCGAACTTTCCCAGCGTGCCCGTCTTTCCTATTAACAGCGCGATCAAGATTCCCGCGCAGACTTTCCGTACTCTGATTGCGAAGACGGTTTTCTCCATCTCCAACGAAGAGTCGCGCTACACCCTGAATGGAGCGTTGCTGGTCCTGAAGCCTGAGTCGATCACCATGGTCGCCACCGACGGACACCGCCTGGCGCACATCATGAAGGAAGGGCTCTCTTTCGACATTACGGGCGAGCTGAAGACCCTGATCCCTCGCAAGGCAATGGTTGAGCTACTCTCGCTACTGAACGCGCCTGACATCGAGTTTGTGGAGTTTGCGAAGGATGACAGTACGCTGTTCTTCCGCCTCGGCTCCCGCCTGCTGACCTCACGCCAACTTACAGGCCAGTTCCCGAATTACGAAGCTGTGCTCCCCAAGGAAAACAATAAGAGCGTCAGCATTCGTACTAGTGACCTGCAGGTGGCCATTCAGCGCGTCGCGCAGTTTGCCGACGAGCGTTCGGGAGCCATCAAGCTGCGCTTTGAGAAGAACGAGCTTCGCATATCCTCCTCTTCCACGGAATCCGGCGAATCCGAGGACTCGATTGAAACCGATTACAGCGGTGAGGCGATCTCCATCGGATTCAATTCGCATTACTTGGTCGAGTTCCTCAAAGTAGCTGACAGCGAGAACGTCCGCATCGAATTCAAGGACGCCCAATCCGCCGGCCAACTCCGCCCCGAAGGCGTAGAAGAATACAAGTACCGCTATGTCGTTATGCCGATGAGGATCTGAGACACGAATTGAGCTAAGTCCCAGAAGGCGCCCAACGATGAGCGCCTTTTCAGTTTTGCGGGCATCCAAGAGAAGAGGTCAGATTTCGCAGAACTTACTTCTAAAGGCCTTTTCGGTTGCTCTGAATGGTTCCCGAAACGTTTCTTAACAATCTAATTTTTCAATAAGTTACATTCGGACAGGAAACTTGCTTTGTGCTAGAATAAGTAAAGATCGCAGCACACCTAGGTGACGCCATTCGAACCAGTCATCCATCGCTGAAATCAGTAGGCATTACAGATCAGACAGATGTGAATCTGCGTTCAGCTATCCCTGTTTTTGTCGTCCCTTCTGCTCCTGCTGCGCTTTTTGCAGTCTGAGTCACAATGATTGCCACAACGATCTCTGGAAAAACAAATGTCTTCGAAATCAACATTTTCTGAATCCGAAAAAGAAACGACCCCGCGCGTGGAAGAAATGAACAATACATCCGAATCCGGGTACACCGCCGATTCCATCAAGGTGCTCGGCGGCATGGAAGCCGTTCGCAAACGGCCCGCCATGTACATCGGTTCCACCGGCGAAATGGGCTTGCATCATCTTGTCTATGAGGTCGTTGACAACTCGGTCGATGAAGCGTTGGCGGGACATGCCACCAAGATTGACGTTACCGTTCATCTCGACAACTCCATCTCCGTCGTTGACGACGGCCGTGGAATTCCTGTGGGTGAAATGGATGTGGATGGTGAGCGTTTGCCCGCGGCCCAGGTCGTGATGACCGTGCTGCATGCCGGAGGAAAGTTTGACAGCTCGACCTACAAGGTTTCCGGCGGTCTTCACGGCGTCGGCGTCAGCTGCGTCAACGCGCTCTCCGAGCAGCTCGAACTTGAGATCTGCCGCGACGGCGCCGTCTGGGAGCAGGAGTACTCTGAGGGCGTGCCCACGACCAAGCTGGTCAAGACAGGCACTACCAAGCGTCGTGGGACCAAGGTTCACTTTGTTCCGGACAGAACCATCTTCACCGTCACCGAGTACAACTACGACACGCTGGCCAATCGTCTGCGCGAACTCGCCTTCCTCAACAAGGGCCTGATCATCACGCTCACCGACGAGCGCACGACCGACCAGAAGACCGGCGAGGCAAAGCACACTGAGTTCAAATTCAACGGCGGTATTGCCGAGTTCATCAAGCATTTGAACAAGGGCAAGAACGTTCTCCACGAAAAACCCATTTACATGGAATCGGAGAAGGACGGCCTCGCCTGCGAAATCGGACTGCAGTACAACGACGGTTACAGCGAAACGGTTTTCAGCTTCGCCAATAACATCAACACGGTTGATGGCGGTACGCATCTTCAGGGCTTCCGCTCCGCTCTCACTCGCACCATCAACGCAGCCGGCCAGTCGTTGGGCCTTTTCAAGGACCTGAAAGAAAATCTCTCCGGCGATGATGTGCGCGAAGGTCTGGTCGCGGTTGTAAGCGTCAAGCTGCCGCAGCCGCAGTTTGAAGGTCAGACCAAGGGCAAGCTGAATTCCGATATCGCTGGCTCCGTGCAGGCGTTTATCAACGAACGCCTCGGCGCATTCTTCGAGCAGAATCCGCAGGTCGCCCGCAAGATCATCAACAAGGCCATCGAGGCTTCGCGCGCCCGTGAAGCGGCCCGCAAGGCTCGCGACCTTACGCGCCGGAAAGGCGTGCTCGATAGCGGCGGCCTTCCCGGCAAGCTTGCCGACTGCTCTGAGCGCGATCCGGACCGTTGCGAGGTTTATCTCGTCGAGGGTGAGTCCGCAGGCGGCACCGCCAAGCAGGGCCGCGACCGACGCTATCAGGCGATCCTTCCGCTCAAGGGAAAAATTCTCAACGTCGAGAAGGCGCGATACGACAAGATGCTCGGTCACGAAGAAATCCGCGCCATGATCACCGCCTTCGGCTGCGGCATTGGCAAAGACGACTTCGATGTCGCCAAATTGCGTTACGGCAAGGTCATCCTTATGACTGATGCCGACGTGGACGGTTCACACATCCGGACGCTGCTGTTAACGTTCTTTTTCCGCCACATGCAGGAGCTCATCAAGCGCGGCAACATTTTCATCGCGCAGCCGCCGCTTTATCGCATCAAGAAGGGCCGCTTTGAGCAGTACATCAAGAACGATGCGGAGTTCGTGCAGGTCATGATCAAGCGGGCAGCCGACGGTCTCGTCGTGCGCTACGGCGAGGGCGCCGCCAAGCTTGAGTCCACGGAACTGGCTCAGTTCATGACCCGCCTCAATGAGTTTCTCGGCTATGTTGACAAGGTCGATAAGCGCATACGCAACGTGCGAGTCACGGAGATGCTTCCCAGCTTCGAACTTTCCAAGCGCGAGGATTTTCACGGCTCACCCGATGCTCTGCCCACGAAGATCGCCGCAGTCAAAGAGCGCCTTGAAGCGATCCGGAAAGAAGAGCAGTTCATGGACGTTCAGGCTCACTTCGACGAGGAGCTGGAACTCTGGGACGTCCGTTTCATAAACTCGCAGGGCATGCCGCACTCTATCGGCTGGGGACTGATCTCCAGCCCCGAATACAAGCAGATGATGTCGCGCTATCGCCAGATTGCCGAGCACATGAAGCCGCCCTTCCAGGTCGAGTGGGTTAAGAACATCGAAGCCGCAAAGGAAGAGACCGACGACACGATTTCGGCGGCGGAAAAGGCAGACGCCGAAAAGATCGAGGGAAAAACCATCAAGGGTGGCACGCCAACACGTGTAGCCGCCAAGGGTGGTTCTCGCGAGCCGGTCGAGAAGAATACGGTCCGCGACCTCTTCGACTTCGTCCTCGAACAAGGCCGCAAGGACTATCAGATCCAGCGCTACAAAGGTCTGGGAGAAATGTCAGCGGAACAGCTCTGGGAAACCACCATGGATCCCGAGCGCCGCACGCTGCTCTCCGTAAAACTCGAAGACTTGGCGGAGACCGAATCCATCTTCACCACCCTGATGGGTGAAAACGTGGAATCCCGCCGCAAGTTCATCGAGGACAACGCGCTCGATGTGAAGAATCTCGATATCTAAGAAACTTCGTTATATTTGTCGGATGGCGCAATTAGGGCCGAGAGTAGTTAGAGGCTTGGCGCATATTACGGTTCAGCGCATCACGTGTCCAGAGTTCAGGATATCCGCCTGAAGGCGAACGTCAGGGATTTTTATTTTCGGAGGAAAATCGATTGCCCCAAGCACGACCTGACAATTCAGAAGGTAAGCTCAGCAAATAGTGTGTAGTGTGCGGTTCTCTCCCAGCGCTATTTCAGTTCAATTCTAGTATTGCGGAGAGGTATGCACCTTTCGCGTTCTTCATCGTTGGTATTGGCGCTTTTTTGCATAGCATTGCTATGCTGCCAATCGTGCCACGATTCAACTTCCTCGCAAGCCTGTTTTAGGACTTCTGAAAGTTCAGTGGACGCTTTCATAACTCACCCATTCTAGCTTAGTTCAATCCCTAAACGCGTAAGTTCATCTGCCAAAACTTTCAAATCTTCAGCTTCGTACTTCAGATATGACCAAAAAGAACCAGATACGCGCGGTTTTGCCTCGACAGAATCCCAAGCAATTACCTTGCCATCCCTTTTACGATCCGGCATGGCGAAAATGTTCGCATGGTTCCGTGGCGCCACACCTATGAACGGGACAAACGGTATCTTGGTGGGGTCACTACTCGAGTCAAGCTCAATAGAGTCGTTGTGCAGTTCAATTGCCAAGCTCTTTGCATAGGGCTCGATGTATACAACACGTTCGATGCCGGATGCCACGATATGCCTGGCGCACTCGTGGCAAGGGAATGTCGTGACATACAGAGTGCACCCGTCGACCGAGATACCACGAGCTGCCGCCGTCGTGAGAGCGCTCATCTCGCCGTGAACAGCGCGCACAAACTCGATGAGCTGCATATACCGTGTTTCCTTTAGAAGCGGTTTGACGATTGCCATTTGCTGAGGTGTAGAGAGTTTCTTTAGCTTATCTGAGAGCAAATCGTTATCCGAAAATGTCTTCAACAACTCTCCGAGACTTGAAGCCTTGAAGGCGTCAGAACTATCAAAACCCTTTGCCCAGTCGCGTCCGTCAGGATCATCTCCATCCCAGTAGCTCCCTCCATGAGCTTTCGGAACTTCGTTTGTTCCAGTCGAGACGAGGTTCCCTTGGGAATCACAGATCGCCGCACCTACTTGCCGTCCCATCTCAGCGGAACGAAGGGCGGCAAGGTACGCGTGCGCCATGCCGACCTCGTCTCGAGTTGGCGTGATCACCGGCTTGCCAAACAGTACGTCTAAAAACCGGTTCAAGTCACGATGCAGCTGTCGAGGGTTACCGGCATCTAGGAAGACATCCGCCATCGCAAAAGCCTTACGCAATCTTTGGCCGTACAGCTTCCGTTCGTCGGACTCGTCGCGCAAAACTAGTTCCTCGGCTTTAGCTCTAAAGTTTACGGCTTGCGCCGAATATTCAGATTTCGCGATCCGCTCCGACATGTTTCGTACGCGCTGTTCCCGTCCGGCATGAACTGCTATTACGATCAGGTTAGATGCATAGATCTTGCGCAAAGCAGTAACTTCCTCGGGGCGCTTCAACGAGCGTAGTAGGTATGCCCGCCGTTCCGCTGGCTGGGTTACCTCGCCGGAGAGCGCTTTTCTGCGTTGCCTAATTCTGAACAATGACAAGAGAGCCAGCGCGTCCTGTCTCCTCGTGTCATGCCTGAATTTGTCGCCAGCATCCATTCGCCCTTTCGTTTTCTCGTAAGCATTCGTAGGCTCAGCATCGAGATAGCCCGGGACAGTTAGCTCCTTCAGCTCTTCAATTACGCGAATCGGCTGAACACTGTATTCGAATCTGGCAAGAGAATCGACCAGTTCATTGCAAACGCCTTCAATATCCGCTCCGACAGGGGCCACGAGAGCGATGAAGAGTTCAGGATGCTTGTGTCTTACGAGGTCTATTGGATACATGTCACAAGTTGGGCATTATAACCAGCATGTGGTCAAGGGGACAGAATCTAAAGTGTACACACGCAATTCCTGACACAAGTTTGAATAAGGCGGCCCGCAAAGGGCCGCCTTTTCTTAATCGGCAGCCTGAGCTACTTCGATTCTTGGAAAGATGTCGAACACGTAATCGTGCGCGGCCAGAGCGGCCTTGTCGAGCGTGCCCGCATCAACGCGTTTCGCCGATTCCTCGCGCGAAAATTCGAAAATCGCGTCCAGAATCTGCGCCCGCTCCTGCGCGTTTGCCGCTCCCACCACGAACAGCACGCGCGCGCTGTGCTGAATGTAACGCGGCGACAACAGCTGACGCCGCAACAGCTCCATAATCACAGCGGCTTTTGAGCGGTTGAAGCGCCCGGGATCGTGGCGGCGGTCCAGTTCGGCGAAAAACGCCGAAGTCCATTCGTTGTGGTACGTCCAGACCTTCTCGAACAGTTCGGGAGTGAAGCGGGTTCCGGCCTTTACGTGTTCGGCATTCAGCGCCGGTACCACACCGTCTTCCGTAAGCGTCGGCCGCTTCAGGTAACCGTCTTTTGTGATGGTCGCCTGGTGGTGAAGTAGTGTCCACAGCCACGACACGTCGATGCGGTAGGTTGCGAGGTCGTTCATGAAGCGCAGCAGCAATTCGTAATCGTCGATTGCAGCCGCGAAGTTGCCGTTCAGGATCTGGAAGCCGTAGTTTGCGGCCATGTAAAAGGCGTGCTGAATGTGTTCGATTGTGATGTCGCCCTTGGGAACCGTATAGATGGAGTCCCAGAGTTCCTGCGTGAATAATTTTTCCGGAGCATCCAGCGACTCGCGCGTAATGACGCGCGGCGTGATCCTGCCTTGCGAATCGAGCAGCCCGCGCGACTGCAACAACTGCCGTTCCGGTTCGATCAGGCCGCTGCCGACCGTCGGCACCGGCTTGCCTTTCACATCCACCGTCTCTCGCGGAGCATCGAGCATGGCCTGCAACTCTGCCAGTGACGCCCTTAGCGGGATATGTCCGGCTGAAACGTACGCCGCTTCCGGACTCGCCACCCAGCTCTGGCGGTATGCGTCGTAGAGTTTCCCCTTGACCTTTCCGGCCAGAATGGACTCCAGCGTAAGTTGCTGGTCGGCTTGAGCTCCGTCCGGCACAAACATCAGACCGAGCAGGCGCTCGCGCAATTTGTCGATCGCTATGGCGCGCAGTGCGAGCTGGTTGTAGCGGGAGCGGCCGTAAGGATCGTTCTCCTGATAGATCATGACGGCCGCCATGCCGCCGATGGGCGCTCCCTGGCTCATTTCGCCATCTTTCATGCCGGCCATCAGCATCATCAAGGCGTTGTAGCGCTGATAGGCGATCATGCTGGGGGAAGCCATGCCGATTGTTTGAGGATCGGGAAACACGCCTTGCGGATCATCCTTCCACATCTCGATCAGGCTGCCGAGGTAGTCCCAGCGGCCCACGTTCATACCCAGCAGGCGCCGCCGCAGAACCCACGCGATTGCCGGTAAGAAGCGGCCTGCGTTTCCTTCTTCGTACAGCATTTTGATCTTGATGGCGCCGGTTGGAATCCCGATCAATTTTTCCAGCCGGGTGAAAAGCTTCTCCACAATGAGCGCTTCCTGCGGCGTCTGCAACTTGGGAATGTAGTAATAAACTCCGGTCCCGGCGCTCTTCAGCGACTCATAGTTATTCAGCGTCCACAGGACGGCAATCACCACCAGGCCAGGAGCGGGCTCGCCATCGACGTGTATAGGGTCGTAGTGGACATGGATTCCCGGAGGACGGCCAAATCGAGTAGGCCATTGCGCGGGTTTTGTGGTGATCCTGTAGGAGCGCTTTTTGCCTTTTTTGGACACCTCGTAAGCCCGATCGCTCCAGCGGCCTTCGAAGATCTCCTTTGCATTCTGCAAGGCGGCGAATACTCCAATCGGCTGATTGACTGCGGTGCCGTCAGGATTGAAGTGAGGTGGCGAAGCATCCTCGAAGTCCGGCATGTTCATCGGAGCCGGACTGTTCAGCGCATTCATAGCCATGTCCAGCGGATGCCACGGACCGGTCAACTCCAGTCCCGGGTTTGTGAGCGGATGAGCGTCAGGCGGAATGGATACCTCGTCGTTGAGGCGCCAGCTCCACTGGCTTTCCCGTCCCAAAAAGTTATCGATCAGGCCTTGAGTAATCTCGCGAAAGGTCCAGTAGCGCCCGGTAACCGGGTCCTCGAACGTCTGATCCCACTTTGGCCACCCATACTTTTCGCGAACCGGGACAGGCGATTGCAGTATCGATCGCCGTGCGGTCAGGGCCGCGGCAATCTCGGGGTTCAGCTCCCGCGTGAGTGCCGTGATCGTATGCTCAACATTTATGTCACAGCCGTTCACTTTCTTGTTTCCAAACAGCTCGGGAAATTTTCGCAGAATGTCCTCACGGATCATTACGCCTGCTCCTCTCTGTTGAACGGTAGTGCTTTCTTGCGCGCACCGCAGCTAGACATAGAAGCACTATTGCGGTCCGGCGTCAAACAAACTCTGGGCATCAATTTGCAAACAAAGCACTAAATCACATGTGACGGTGACAGTCGTCACTGGCGGTTTCAACAGCATAAGTTCCAGATGCCCTGCCGGTGAGATCGCTCGAGACCCTTCACCCAAATGCTGCTGCTAATTCCAGCTCACAAGTGTTAAAAAGTAAGGGAGACATCATGCCCGCACACTGCAGCCCGAAGCCCGTCCGCTCCCACCATCTGATCGCGTTTGTTTTGTTTGTCTTATTTTTCGCGCAGTGCGCCTCGTTCATTGCCTCGGTACCGTTCACCCAGCTTGAAGCTGATCAGATTGCTCGTGGGGTCGGGCTTCTCCGTCGAATTGCTCCCGCTTCCGAGCCTGCATCTTCGCCTTTGGTTCCGTTGCTTTCCGTTGCGGGTATCGTCTTTCATTTGCCGCAAAGTCCCGTTTTGCTTGATCAGTTCTGGCTCGACCAGCATCGTTGGTTTATTCGGATGCCTTTTCTGGCTGCGGGGATTTTCCTTGCTCACTCGCTTTGGTATGTTGCGCGTCGCCTCTATGGCAATGCTGCCGGTAATGTTGCGCTGGCTCTTTACGCCTTCAGTCCCGGAATGATTGCGCGCTCATCCCTCGCCGGACCTCATATCTTTGCCGCTTGGGGAGCCTTCGGCCTGATTTTCACTGCCATAGCCACCGCCCACACGCTCTATGCGCCGCGCGAAGTCATTCTCTGGAACTGGAAACGCATTACGCTGCTTGGCATCTCCATCGCTTTCGCTGTTGGAACCCAGTGGCCCCTTGCCTGGCTGCTCATTCCTGCTGCGGCTTTCATGTTGTGGGCTGTCCCGCACCGAAGAGGCGCAGCGCTGCTCATCCTGCTGGCCGCCGTGGCGGTTTCGCTTGTAGTGTTTTATTTCTGCTATTTTGCCAATTTCGGAGCGCTCGCGCATGGATTGGCGCATGCGGTGTGGCTCGGCTGGGTGCCGCAATCGGTGGCTCCCGGTTTGTTTGCGCGCATCCTCGGTCAGTTCTTTTTTGACTCAGTTCCAGCGGCGTTGCTCGCTTTCCCCTGTGCATTCGTGACGTGGTGTGCGTGGCCGCGCACACGTTTTTTCGGAAACACCGCCCCGCTCATCGTCTTGGTTCTTCTGCTGGGAATGGGAATGGTTCTGCCGCAGAACGGTGGCGGTGTAATCCTGTTTGCCGCCCTGCCATTCGTCCTGCTCTTCATTGCAGGAGTCTTCGCCGATCTGCTCGAAAGTAAGCTTCAGGCGCGTGCTCTCGCATTCATTTTCGCTGTTATCGCAGCGCAGGCTACCTACAGCGTTTCGAGCCTGGCGCGCATGTCTTCCCGTGTCCCCGGTTTGTAGATTCGTTGCGACAATTCAAAATGCGATAATCGGAGCGGCATGATTTCCTACGAAACTGCAGTCGAACGCCTCTACGCGCTCGGCCACGAGCTTCAGCACGGCACTCCTCGGAAGTTCGATCTGGCGCACATGCGCGTTCTCTGCGATGCGCTCGGCAACCCGCAACGCAGCTTCCCGTCTGTGCTGATTGCCGGAACCAACGGTAAAGGCTCCACGGCGGCGACACTTGCTTCAATCCTGCACGCCTCGGGTCATCGCGTTGGACTCTATACTTCTCCCCATCTGCTGCGTGTTAATGAACGCATCTGTCTCAACGGTCAACCCATTGCAGACGATGACTTCGCCGACGCTTACGATCGCATCAGCGCGGTTGCCGCGCGGCTTGTCGCGATGCGTGCGCTCCCTCACCCGGCGAGTTTTTTCGAAACCATGACCGCCATGGCCTTCGATTTCTTTGCTGCGTCGAAGATCGAAATTGCTGTTCTTGAAGTCGGCATGGGCGGGCGTCTGGACGCGACCAATGTCGTCGAACCAGTCCTGTCGGTTATTACCGATATCGATCTTGATCACCAGAAGTTTCTGGGCGACACCATTGCCGAAATCGCTCGCCAAAAAGCCGGTATCCTGCGCCCCAACGTCGCCGCCGTCACGCTTCCCCAGCATCCCGAGGCCAATCGGGTTCTGGGTGAACGCATGATCGAAATCGGCGCACGCTCTGTGAGCGCTGCCCGCAATGTGCCTTCTGTATCGCCTCAGTCTTCCACACTCGTCCACAGCACATCTGTGGAAACACGATTCCGGCTGAGCGTTCTCGGTAGGGAAGTGGAGATAGTCTCTCCTCTCGTTGGACGGCATCAGCTACGCAACCTCGCGCTCGCAATCACTGCCGCCGAGGAGCTTGCCGCTCAGGGCTTCCGCATTACGCCGGAGAGCATCGCTCTTGGCACCCGCCAGACTTCTTGGCCGGGCCGCTTTCAGCGTTTAGAGGCCACGGCTCAACGTCCGGAGATCATTCTGGACGTAGCCCACAATCCCGCCGGGGCTTGGGCCCTTCGCTCAGCCCTCTCCGAGCAAGTGGGTGAGCGACCTTTGGTGTTGCTCTTCGGAGCCATGGCCGACAAAGCCGTGGTCCAGATCGCGCAAATTCTCTGGCCCCTCATGAATCACGTAATTGTTACCCGAGTCGCACACAATCCTCGCGCCGCTACGACCTCCAGCCTTGCAGCACTGGCGCAATCGCTCGGGGTAGAGCACACAGAATCTGCGACCGTCCGCGAAGGTTTGGATCTGGCAATCGCTCAGGCGCTCAAGCTTGGTTCTGAGGCTCTCGTCGTGATTGCCGGTTCCATTTACCTCGCCGGGGAGGTCATGGAAGGCCTGCGCTGACCTTTTCGTGCGATATGGATTTCTGCTGCTTTGTCTCGGGCGAGGCATTATCCTGATAGTCGTCGCTGCCGATCGAGGTTGGTGTGAAATCATTTTTGCTCGGGCTTATTTTTTGTTTGGCGTTCGCGGCCAGCGGGGTTGCTGTGTTGCTCATCTTCCGTCACGCCAGCTTCGGTGTGCTTGCGGGAGTCCTTTTTGCTTACCTCTGTGTTCTGATTCTGGTCGCCGCTGTCATGCTCAATTATCCGCGCACGCCGCGTCAGGTGCTGGTCAATGATTTCATCGATGAGCTCGAGGCCCGGGATCGTCTGACCTGCGCCAGCTTCGTGGTCGATCGCGCCTTTCGCGTTGAGGGAGCGAGGGCGGAAGGGCCACATTATTTCCTTGAACTCGAAGACGGCGGCATCTTCCATCTTTGTGGCAACTATCTCTATAACTACGAACCCATCGAAGGTGCTCCACGCCACTTTCCCTGTACCCGCTTCACGGTGCGCCGGCACGCCGAAGCAGGTTATGTCGTCGATCTCGTCTGTGGCGGCCTCGTCATCGAACCGGAGATCGAAGCTCCTCCTTTTACTGCTCAGGATTTTGCGGAAGGCAGGGTCCCCGGAGACGGTGTGATTCTTCGCGACATTTCTTTCGATCAGCTTAGCGGCGAGCGTATTGCCGCTGAACTCCGAGCCGCATCAAGGCCAAACTGAGAGTAACCGAGCCCGTGCGTGGGTTTGCGCCACACCGTTTGCAGGACGCACCGGTAGTTCTGCTCTCAGTGTCCTCCATGATAGGGATGATGATTCAGGATGGTAAATGCGCGATAGATCTGCTCGGCCAGCACAACCCGCGCTAGTTCATGTGGCAAAGTGATTTTACCCAGCGAAAGCGTCTGCTGCGCTCGTGCAAGCGCCGCTCCCGTCCATCCGTCTGCAGGACCTATCGCAAAGATAAGCTCCTGCGTACCGCGCTCCAGGTGTTGCCGTACAAATTCTGCCAGCTCTTCGCTGCTCAATTGCTTTCCGCGGGAATCGAGCGCTACCAGCACTGGAGCCGTGCGTCCCGGACGCTCCAGTGCTTTCAGCAGCGCGCCTTCACCTGGGCATTCGCTGGCTTCCACGGGAGAGTAGCGGGCTGCACGCTTCACATATTCGGCGGTCAGCTCGTCCACGCAGGACGCTTTGCTGGAACCCGTCCTCTTCGTGATCGATATCAGGCGGATCTTCATGGCAGTGTTCTATGCAAAATAGCAAGCAAGAGCGCGGGCTCGAGGGCCCGCGCTCTTGCGCATCGTTTGGATGATTACTTGAGTTTCTTCGCCGCGCTTTTCTTCGCTGATGCCTTTTTCACGGCAGTTTTCTTGACTGCGGTCTTTTTCGCTGCGGTTTTCTTTCGCGCAGGAGCCTTTTCCGTGCTCTTCGCTCGTGTGCCGCGAGCGCTCTTCGCGGCCGCTTTCACGCTTTTCGCCGGTGCCTTCTTTACCGGAGCTTTTCTCGTTGGTTTCACCAATTTCGGGGCTTCCGCCTCAGCTGCGGCAGCTTTCGGATTCAACAGTTCCTCGACGGTAAGCTTGTGTGCGGACTTCCACAGCCTTTCCAGGTCGTAATATGCGCGCCGCTGCGCATTGAAGATGTGTATGACGAAGTCAACGTAGTCCAGCAGAATCCACTCTGCCATATCGTAGCCTTCGCGCGCGTTCGGCTCTACGCCCATGTCTTTGGAAAGCCGTTCGTCCACTTCGTCAGCAATCGCCTGCACCTGCCGTGGATTGCTGCCGCTGCAGATCAGGAAGTAATCTGTAAAGGCGCTCGACTCCCGGGGGAGTTGGAGCAGCGTAACGTCTTCGGCTTTTTTGTTGTTAACCGCTTGAAGTGCGAGTGCGACTTGCTTTCGGATATCCTGCGTGGGCATCGGTCCTCTTCTTTGACTGCACTATTGTGCTGGGGCTTGCCGCTTCATGCAAGCATCTTGATGAAGAGACTTGCCGTGATTTACTGTCGGGCCTTCAACCCCGTGGCTCTAATTCTCAGAGCCTGGGTGGTTCCGGCGCTCCCGGATCTTCTTCATCGCCATAGATCTTCAGTTTCATGATGTATTCAGACACGGCGAGCGGCACCAGCTTGTCCAGAACATCGCCGTTCCTCGCTGCTTCGCGAATCGCTGTTGCGCTTACTTCTTCATCCACATCCGGAAGCAGATGAATCCGCGCGCCATTTGTTTCAATCGATCCGGTTTGCAGCAACGTTCTTGCTCCTTCGTCGCTTGGCCTCAACTCACGCGGTAGCGCGTTCATGACGTTTTCCAGCGAAAACCCCGGGCGGCTGGCGACGATGAATTCCACCGAGCGAAGCAGCTCAACTGCCCTCCACCATTTCGCAATGTGCTGAAAAGCATCCATGCCAATCAGAAAATACAGCCGCGTCCCGCTCTTCAATCGAGACTGCAGCCTTGCTACCGTATCGACCGAATAGCTTGCCGATTGGCCCGAGGCACGCACAATCTCGGGCGCCTCCAGTAGCGACGGCACAAACTTCTTTTCGCCCTGTAGAGCCAGCGTCAGCATGGCATAGCGGTGATGAAAGTTAGTGACCCGCCCTCGCGCCTTCAACGGCTGCACGTAGGCGGGAACAAAGTACACACGATCCAGGTTAAATCGCTCGACCGCGGCACGAGCTACGGCAAGATGTCCCAGGTGCACCGGGTCGAATGAGCCGCCATAGAGCGCAATGTTTTTTACCGGGTCTTTCATCGGATAGCAAAACTGTGGCGCGGATAATGCTGGCCCGCGCCGCAGTTTTCGTAAAACTACTTCGCTGCAGCTTTCTTGGCGGTTTTCTTTGCGGCCGGCTTCTTTGCGACAACTTTTTTCGGGGCGACCTTCTTTGCGGCAACTTTCTTCGCGGCAGACTTTTTTGCTGCGGGCTTTGCGGTTTTCTTCGCAACCGGCTTTTTCACTGTCTTCTTCGCGGCAACCTTCTTTACGGCGGCCTTCTTGATGGCCGGTTTTTTGACGGCGGCCTTCTTTGCAGCCGGTTTCTTTGCTGCGGCTTTCTTTGTAGCAGCCATTGGTATTCTCCCTTTTGTTTGTCTGTTCGTTTTGGTTTCCGGCTCCGGCTCAGAGAGTCCAGCTCGAGAAACCGCTTCGCCATTAACATCCCGGCGAACTTGCTCGACGTAACGCGCCATAGCCCACGCCAGTTCCATCACTCCGCTTCCGGTCACGGCGGAAATCTCGTAAAACTCGAGCCCCAGCTTGCGCGCGTACTGGCCCAGCTTTTTTACCTTGTCCGGATTCGCAGCGTCAGCCTTGCTGGCAACCACGATCATGGGCTTGCGTTCCAGTCCTGCTCCGAACCTGCTCAACTCGCGCAGGATTACATCGAAATCTTTCACAGGATCCGGTCTTCCGCTCGCATCCGAGCAATCGACCAGATGCACCAGACAGCGCGTGCGTTCAATATGCCTCAGGAACTGAGTGCCCAGTCCCGCGCCTTCGCTCGCGCCTTCAATCAATCCCGGAATGTCGGCCACCACATAACTGACGACATTCGGCATTTCACCCAGCGCCACCACCCCAAGATTCGGTTGCAGTGTCGTGAATGGATAATCCGCAATCTTCGGCCTTGCAGCCGAAATGCGTGAAATCAGCGTGGACTTTCCTACATTCGGATAACCCACCAGTCCTACATCGGCCAGCAGTTTTAATTCGAGCCGTAACCGAAGCTCTTGCCCCGGCTTTCCCGGCTCGTGCTCACGGGGAGCCTGGTGCGTCGGCGTGGCGAAGTTCTGGTTGCCACGTCCACCGCGTCCGCCCTTCGCGATCACGATGCTTTCATTCGGCTGCGCAAAATCATGGATCAGCTCGCCGGTCTCGTCGTTATAGACCATGGTTCCGACCGGAACTTTCAGCGTGACGCTGTTACCTTCCGCGCCCGTGCGGTTGGAGCCTTCTCCATGCCGTCCGCGCTGCGCCTTGTACTCGGGATTGAAGCGGAAATGTACAAGCGTGTTGTGTCTCTCGCTTGCTTCCATGATGACATCGCCGCCGCGTCCGCCATCTCCACCACTCGGGCCTCCGCGAGGAACAAACTTTTCTCTGCGGAAGGCCATGCAGCCATTACCACCGGCTCCGGATGCGACTCGAATTTTTGCTTCATCAACGAACATCGATACTCGCGTCCTTATCTGAGCTATTTCACCACAACTGGTGCAAGAAACATAGATGAGAAATGATGATTGAAGTTAGATTTACATAAGTAAATCAACTAAAAGTCGCTTTCCCAAAAGCTGCGAAGCGATTCAGACCTCCGCAATCGCCCATTTCACAAATATCCAATGCACGCCTTGCTCAACTTAGTATAGCCCTTGCATCCAGTATTCATGCACCTCTGCGGCGCAACACAATTCACCGTGCAGCGACTGTTTCGCGAATGCCAAATAGAGAAAAGACGCGCAGCACTGTGGTTAAGCTCGCTCCAGGAATTGCGAAGCGAACATGCGCCGGTCTGTTGCTAACAGCAGCAAACGGAAAAGGCAGAACAACAGGCGTGCACGAACACAGAAGCCGAAGCACCGCAAAAATCCGCTCGCGCAAAAGCTTTTCACCTATCGGTTCAATGGTCTTTTGTTGTTTCTCAGACGCAGAAAGACCTCGCCCTGAGGCGAGGTCTTTGCCGCTGAAACTTCTTATGCTTCCGCAACTGGCGTTGTGCCGAGCGGCTCGATAGCGACGAACTTGCCCATCTGTCCGCGATCGATAAACTTCACTTTGCCGTCCATCTTGGCAAACAGCGTATCGTCCTTGCCGCGTCCAACGTTCAGGCCGGGCTTGATACGGGTGCCGCGCTGGCGAACAATGATCGTGCCGCCAGTGACGGTTTCTCCGGCGAAGGCTTTGACGCCAAGACGCTGCGCGTTTGAGTCGCGGCCGTTGCGGGATGTTCCTTGACCTTTTTTGTGTGCCATAACGAAATTCCTGTTCCTTCAGTCATTCGCTGCCAGAGCCGCGAACTGTGAAAATTACTAAGCTATGTTTCGCTGCGTCGGCGCGGCAGCCTCAAAGCCTAAACGGCAACCGCAGGAGCCTTGAATGTCTGGCCGCCTGCGCTGATTTCCGCAATGCGTACCTGGGTGAACGGCTGTCTGTGTCCGTTCAGTTTCTTGTACTGCTTCTTGCGCTTAAAGTGGAAGACCAGAATCTTGTCGGCGCGGCCCTGTCCGAGGATCTCGCCAATTACCTTGGCATCCTCGGCTTTGGCAATCTTGCCTTCTTCGCCGCTAACTGCCAGGACTTCGAATTCAATGTTCTGGTCGCTGGACGTCTTTTCAATCTTAATGACGTCACCGGGAGCGACACGATACTGCTTACCGCCAGCGCGGATCACCGCGTACATAGCAATGCCTCCATAAATCTTCTCTCCATCGGAGGCACCACTACAAAGGGTAGGCCGATGGAGTTACTCGCAATCAACTCTGTGCGCTTGCACTTCCTCGCGGGTCGAAAGACCGCAGGCAGATCCGGTGAACTATGCTGCAACACCGGGCCTGATGCGAGGTGCCTCTGACGAGGCGAAGCACTACAGGCAAACCACAAGATTTTAGCGTTTTCCTCAGCCCAAGGTCAAACGCTTCAGGAATTCCGCTTTTCAAAGGCTTTTTTAGGACCTTTGCCGTAGAAAAAAGTAAGCAGACATGCCGGCGCCGATCGCAATTACAATCCAGCGCACGTGCTCATGCTTCATCTTCTGCGCCAGATGCGCGCCGTAGTAGCCGCCAAGCAGCGCCCCGGCCACCATAACGCCCGCATGTTTCCAGTAGATTACACTTCGACTGATGAACGCCAGCAGCGCGATTCCGTTACACGTGGCAGCCTGTACGGTTTTGTAGGCATTGATGCGGTGAATGTGATGGATACCTAGCAATGCCAGCAGTGCCATCATCAGAATCCCGGCTCCAGCACCGAAGTAGCCGATGTAGAACGCCACGAAAAACTGTGCCGTTGCGCCCCCAGCGGTGGAAAGCGCCGCCTCTCCCTGTGGACGTACAGCCGCCGTGATCTTACGGCTGAACGCAAACAGCAGGGTCGCCGTCAGCAGCAGGTAGGGAATCAGACCCAGAAACGTCTGCTGCGGAGTCAGCAGCAGTGTCACGGCTCCAAGCACTCCGCCCACGCATCCGGTCGCGAGCAGGGGACCGAGCACGTGCCGCGCTTCGGCACCGCGCAACTCCCTGCGGTAACCTCCAATGCTCCCCAGCATCCCCGGAAACAGGGCCATCGTGTTCGTGGCATTCGCCTGGATCGGCGGCACACCCATCAGGAGCAGCATCGGAAAACTGAGAAAACTGCCGCCGCCCGCTACCGCGTTTATCGCGCCGCTCACCACGGCCACTCCGAACAGCAACCCTGCTTGCTGTAATGTCAGCATTCCACAATTCTAAGCGCGCCTGTCATCGACTCACTACACTTCGCGGAAAGGAAAAGGCCGCACCGGGCGGCCCTCGCAAAAAATCTCAATCGCCTGTCTAATTTACGTTCACGTTCCCATACGTCTCATAGAGCTTCCCGGCGGTGTCCCAGGCCAGAATCACAATAAAATGCGAGCCCTTCGTGGTGTTCACCTCTGCCGTAATCCCCGGCCCCGCCGATTGCTGCACCTTCACCCCGTTCAGGTACACAATCATCTTCGTTATCGGTTTTGGATTCCCGGTAACCTCGGCCTGCACCCGGAAGCTGGTCCCCACGTCCGCCGCCAGACTCTCGCCCATGCCGCTCGGGCTGACGACCGTAATCCCCGGCCTGCAAGCTCCCGTCTTCGGATTGCAGTCAAGGTTGTAGAAGGTGTAAAAGCGGCGCGTTAGCGTGCTTGTCACTCCTTGCGCATTCACTGCACTGATCACGAGTGTGTGGCTGCCGGCGGGTGCGAACGCGCCCGTTTGCAGAGGAGCCGAGGCCGGCTGTCCGGTTTGCGCTGAACTGATCAACGCTTTTCCGTCCAGCGTGACTGTCCATCTCTTTACTCCCACAGCGAATGCGGCTGAGATCGGCACCCCGGTCTCTGGCTGATAACTTCCCGCCGAGGGTGAGCACAGCGTAATCGTCGAGCCTCCGCGCGCACAAACACCCACGCCAAAACCTGTAACCGTAAAGCTGGACTTAGCCTGATAAAGCTTCCCGTTGGCATCCCAGGCGTTCACTGTGATGCTGTGGAACCCGTTCTTAATCGCGAAATCAACCAGCTTTCCGGGCAGAAAATCCAAACTGTCTACCTTCACGTTGCCGTCGTAAACAGATAAATGGGTGATAGCCACCCCTCCCGAGTTTGCCGCCAGCTCAATTGTCGCGGGATAGAGTACGGTCGAGCCCTTGGAAGGAAAGCACATAATCAACCCGCTCTGCGTGGGAGCAGCACACTCGGCATGCGCCGCAACAGCCAAGACGGCGACACCCGCAAGGCATAGAACCAAATGAAAGACGCGGTTTAACATAGCTGTTCCAACCCTCGCAGATGTGCTCGCGTCCTGTGCTGGTGCAATTCGGAATCCATAGATCAATGCCACTTTTGGCCCGTAAAATCGCTGGGTCCAGCAAGGGAAAGTTGAACTCGAAAGATGAACCTTTCCATTTCTCGGTAGCAAAGTGCTCAATTGCGGCTTTCTTCAAGGATGCGGGCCATCCGAATTGAAAATCCCCCCAAAGTAGCGCTATCAAGGGTTTTCAGCGCCTACACAAAGGGGAGCGCCGAAGCGCTCCCCTCATGTTCATTTACTTAATTTTTCCTACGTCAGCGGCAGACTCGGTTCGTCGCCGTTGCCATTTCCATTGGCTTCTTCCTTGGGCAAAACCACGGCTGCTGCTACGCGATCGTCGCCTTCCAGTTGCAGCAGCTTCACTCCCTGTGTTGCTCTTCCTGCCTCGCGAATCGTATCGGTGCCCATGCGAATAATCTTGCCGAACTGGCTGATCAGCATGGCCTCGCTCTCTTCGCTCACCAGCAGAATCGCAACCACCTTACCGTTTTTTGCCGTAGTCTTCAGGTTGATCACGCCCTTGGCGCCGCGTCCTGTCAGACGGTAGCTGTCCACCTGAGTACGCTTTCCGTAGCCGTTTTCAGAAATCGTGAGGATCAGGTTCGGTGTTGGATCGCCTTCCTCGTCCTGTTTATTCTTCTTTCGGCTCTTGTGCTCGGCCTCTGTCGGCGTGTTCTTCGGAGTTACAACCATCCCGACAATGTAGTCCTTCTCCGCCAGGTGCATACCCCGTACGCCATAAGCAGGACGTCCCATCGAGCGCACGTCCTGTTCGTCGAAACGCACCGCCATGCCAAGATGCGTGGCCAGCAGGATGTACTGCTCTCCATCCGTCACCTGCGCCGAAACCAGTTCGTCGTCCTTGTCGATTCCGATAGCGATAATGCCGCGCGACATCACGTTCGAAAAGTCCTTTAGCGGAGTCTTCTTCACCGTGCCCTTGCGCGTGGCAAAGAAGATGAACTTTCCCTCTTCCTCAAGATCAGTCACGCAAAGGAAGGCCCGAACCGTTTCTCCCGGTTGCAGGTTCACAAGGTTTCCGATGTGCTTGCCCTTTCCTGCTGCGCTCACGTCAGGAATCTCGTAGACCTTCAGCCAGTACACGCGTCCTGTGTTCGTGAAGATCAGGATGAAGTTGTGCGTGGTCGCTGCGATCATGTGCTCCACGAAATCCTCTTCACGTGTGCTCATGCCCTTGCGGCCGGTGCCTCCGCGCCGCTGCTGCCGGTAGGTGGAAACGTTTGTGCGCTTCAGATAGCCCGCGTGGCTCACCGTGACCGCCACCTGCTCGTCGGCAATCAAGTCTTCCAGTTGCAGCTCTTTGGCTTCGTCCTGAATGATTGTGCGGCGCTCGTCGCCGTAGTCTTTGCGGATCTGTTTCAGCTCCGCCACAATCACCGAGCGCAGTTTCTGCTCCGATCCCAGAATGGACTCATACTCGGCAATCCGCTCGCGCTGTTCCTTCAACTCGTTCAGAATCTCGTCGATGGATAGCCGCGTCAGCCTGTGTAATTGAAGCTCAAGGATGGCGTCGGCCTGTTTTGTGCTGAACGGTTTTTCCGGATCGGCCTTCGGGAACTCTCCCGTCAGATTGATCGTGATCGATTTTCCGCCGAAATAATTCACCAGGTTGTCGCGAGCTTCGCTGCGATTCTGGCTGCCGCGAATAATTGCAATCACATGATCGAGATGATCCAGAGCCTTCTGGTAGCCCTCAAGAATGTGCTCGCGATCCTTAGCCTTCTGCAGCAGGAACGCCGTGCGCCGGCGAATCACATCGACGCGGTGGTCGATGAAGTGCTGCAGCGCCTGCACCAGTCCCATCTCGCGCGGCTGGCCGTTGACCACGGCCAGGAAGATCATGCTGAAGCTCTCCTGCATCTGCGTGTGCTTATAGAGCTGATTTAGTACGATCTCCGGCTGCGATCCGCGCTTCAGCTCGATGACGATGCGCATTCCATCGCGGTCGCTTTCGTCACGGATATCGCTGATTTCTTCTATCGTCTTTTCGTTCACCAGGTCGGCGATGCGCTCGATCAACCGCGCCTTGTTCACCTGGTAAGGAATCTCTGTGACGATAATCGCCTCGCGTTCCTTCGTCAGGTTCTCGCGCTTAACCTTGGCGCGCATCAGGAATCGCCCGCGCCCTGTTCTGTATGCCTCGTGCAGCCCTTTGCGTCCGTGGATGAACCCTGCGGTAGGGAAGTCCGGCCCCTGCACGATCTTCAAAATCTCATCAAGCTGAGTGTTGGGTTTCTCCACTAACAGAATTGCTGCCGTAATGATCTCGGTCAGATTGTGCGGAGGAATGTTGGTGGCCATGCCCACGGCAATTCCGTTCGAGCCATTGATCAGCAGCGTCGGTATCCGCGAAGGCAGCACTGTGGGTTCGGCTGTCGAGTCGTCAAAGTTAGCGACGAAATCCACTGTGTCCTTGTCGATGTCGGCCAGCAACTCGGCGGCAATCGCCGTCAGGCGAGCTTCCGTGTATCGGTAGGCCGCCGGTGGATCGCCATCAACCGAGCCGAAGTTCCCCTGTCCGTCCACTAAGGGATAGCGCAGAGAGAAATCCTGCGCCATGCGCACCATGGCGTCATAAACCGAGGAGTCGCCGTGGGGGTGATACTTACCAAGCACTTCGCCGACAACCTTGGCGCACTTTACGTGCTTTTTGTTGTGCAGCAGTCCCATGTCGTGCATCGCGTAGAGAATGCGCCGATGCACCGGCTTCAGTCCGTCGCGGATATCCGGCAACGCGCGGCCAATGATGACCGACATCGAGTAGTCGAGATACGACCGCCGCATCTCCTCTTCAATGTTGATCGGCTGCACGTTCATCGGAGGACCACCGCCGCCTTCCAGCGGAAGCTTTGGGGTGTTAGTGTCTTCTGCCATGTAATTCTGAATACCTTCCAGCGTGCTGAGGAGCCTGTGCTGTTCCCAAACACGCGTTCAATCTCTGCGGGTGCCTTCCTTGCGCGCGTCTCTTGCGTCCAAGATGGCTACTCGAGCTTGTCGCTGCTCTCACTGTTGCTCGTGTTTTCGGAGTGTCTACACCTTAAGATTTCCCAACTCTCACCTCATTTTTTTTGAGGCTAACGTGGGACGCGATCCGCCACGCGCAGAGCATAACTTTTCTCAGCAGCAACCCTGTTTTCCTTCTGCGTTGAACGGAATTTCACTCGGCAGCGGCCTGTTCGTGACCCGCTTTGACGCTGTTAACTATCTGCACGGTAGGAAATTAGCCACTGAGAAGCACAGATCATTATAACACGCGGGTACTGTTGTTACGGTCTTCACGTGAAGGGTAAAAGACATCATTACAATAATTTACAGAGTTCTCAATCATCTTTCGCGGATCGTCGGCTGGAGCTGTTGTCTAACTCGAACAGTTATCGAAAAGCTGATGTGCTCCCAGTTTTGTAGGGAGCAAAACCGACAGCAATTCTCATGAAACATTTTTCAGTCATCCAGGGCCAGCAGGCGTCAGCAGCCTTGGAATTGTTCTGGACCCTGTCCAGGGAGGACAACCCGCTTGTTCAATTTTACTGTCGAACCGTCAACCCGATTAACAAGCGGCCCCAATTTCGAAAGGAAGGAAAGGACAGACATGAAGAGAATACTCTGCACGCTCATCGCCTTGTTTGGATTGTCACTCACAGCCTACTCGAGCGACATACCAACACCCAACCCTGAAGTTGGGTTCGGATACACATACATCAGCGGCAACCAAGGCTTGAATGGCTTCAATGTCTCTGCTGCAGCACTGTTCTCACGACGGATCGCAGTCGCCTTCGATTACGATACCGCGTGGGACACGTCTTCTCTTGGGGCATTCACAGGTACACCAATAGGACAGGTTGTCTCCAAGGCTCACCTTCAGAACGTCCTGATAGGTCCACGAGTCTATTTTCCCGGGCTGATCAAAACCAGTAACCAGAAAGTGAAACGACTCCACCCATTTGCGGAATTAGAATTTGGAGGCTCCGATCTGGGTTCAAGCCTTGATGTCAGGAACTTGGATACGCATATTCATTCCTCGGAAACCGTCTTTGCATGGATGCTGGGTGGTGGAGCCGATTACAGGTTGGGGGACCATTGGGCAGCTCGCGGCCGAATGGATCTCCTTCGGACCCACTTCGTCAATGAAGGGCAGAGCCGTTTTCGGCTGGTGCTTGGTATTGCCTACACCTTCAAGGCAAGGGAATACTAGTCTTGGCTGTTGCCGGCGTAAGTAGCTTTTTAAAGCAGCTTTACGCCGTCATCCAGTCCAGCGCCCTCGCAACGTAGCTCTTCATGTCGCGCCGATGTACCACTGCGTCGAGGAACCCTCTTTGCACGAGGAACTCACTGCGCTGGAAGCCTTGCGGTAGCTTCTGACGAATTGTCTGTTCGATCACTCGCGGACCTGCGAATCCGATCAGCGCGCCCGGCTCGGCGATATTCAAATCGCCCAGCATCGCAAAGCTCGCCGTCACTCCGCCTGTCGTCGGGTCGGTCAGCACGGAAATGTACGGAACCTTGGCGTCGTCCAGTTTTCCCAGTGCCGCGGAAACCCTCGCCATCATCATCAGCGAGATCGTGCCCTCCATCATGCGCGCCCCGCCCGTGGCCGAAAACACCAGCAGCGGAAGCCGCATCTTCAGTGCTCTTTCCACCGCTCGCGTAATCGTTTCACCCACAACGCAGCCCATGCTGCCGCCGATGAACTGATACTCCATTGCCGAGACGATCACCTCGCGTCCGTTGATCTTGCCGTGCGCGTTCACGATTGCGTCATTGCGCCCGGTCAATTTTTGCGCCGCCTTCAGCCTTCCCTTGTAGGGCTTCAGGTCGGCGAACTCCAATGGATCGGTCGTCACCAGGTTACCGTCTTCTTCAACGTACTTGCCGTCGTCAAACAGGTATCCTAGTCGCGTACGCGTGTCGATGCGGAAGTGCTTGTCGCACTTCGTGCAGACGTGGAAATTCGCTTCCAGATCTTTCTTCCAGATAATCTGTCGGCACTGGTCGCACTTGACCCAGAGCCCTTCTGTGCGAACTTTGCGCTCACCACTCGTATCCAGTTCCTTCGATTCCCGTTTAAACCAGCTCATACGTTCTCTTTCAAAAATACATTCATGAGAGTCTGCCGGCGCAATCTCCGGCAGCATAGAGACCTAGTGCAAAGGCGAAGTGTTGTTGACGGTCCAGATCGGGGAACGGCGTCTGTTATGGTTAGCCTTGGGGGATCAACCGCTCCCTTGCGCTTGCCTAGTACTCGATTCCCCGCTGTGCCTCGATTCCCTTCTGATACGCGTGTTTTACCTCGCGCATTTCGGTAACCGTATCGGCCAGTTCAACAATTGTCGGGTGCGCACTCCGCCCCGTCAAGATCACGTGTACCATCTCCGGCTTACGTCGCAGCACCTCCGCGACTTTCTCCGGGTCCAGCATCTTGTAACCGATCGCGTAATTGATCTCGTCCAGAATAACCATGTCCCATTGCCCGGACAGAATTGCCTCTTCGGCTTGCTTCCAGCATTCCTCCACCATCTTGACGTCTTCGGGATCGGTTTCCGCGCCGCCGACTTTCACAAAGCCGCGGCCCATCTGCTTCATTACAAAGTTGTCGCCAAAGGCTTTCACCGCGTCCAGTTCGCCGTAGTGCCAGGAGCCCTTCAGAAACTGCAGCATCAGAACCTTCAGTCCATTACCCACCGCTCGCAGAGCCGTGCCCATGGCGGCCGTAGTCTTGCCTTTTCCCGGCCCGGTGTTCACTAGGATCAATCCCTTACGGACATTTGCCATTGTCTTTGCTACGCTCCTTCTGGTGAAGTCTCCCGGTCTGATGGGGTCTGTTGCGGATCATCGCCACTCGCCAGCTTTCCAGATGCAAGCCCGATTGTAAATGGTGCCACCCGGCGTCGCGTACTCATCGCTGCCCAGGTTCCGTGCGAGACACCCCCAAGAGGTCTGTTTTGCGTTTAATTTTAAGAATGCTCCCATTCCGCACGGCTGTGCTACTGTCCGTTTTTTTTGCTTCCACCTTCGCCTTATCTGCGGATGGGAAAACTCTGCTTGAGCAGGGACACTATCGCCAGCTCTACGCCATTGCACAGAATCGCCTCAGCCACAATTCGCGCGATGCTGAAGCCCTTTCCTGGCTGTCTGCTATCTATGATGCTCAAGGAGACTTTGATCGTGCCGTTCAGTTTGGGCGCCGATCCGCCGAAGCTGCTCCCAACAGCAGCGAGTTTCATTGCCAGCTTGCAGACGCTCTCGGCGACAGGGCTTTGCAGTTAGGAGTCTTCGGTGGCGGAATTCCTCTGGCCCGCCAGATGCGGCACGAACTGGACCGCTCGCTTCAGCTTGATCCCCGCAATATCCGTTGTTTGAAGGAATCCATGGGACTTTACGAGCAGGCTCCCGCAATCGTCGGCGGCTCCAAGGCCAAGGCCCGCGAAACTCTGCGTAGGATTTACCAGATCAGCTCGTCGGAAGGAGCGCTTGCCGAAGCCGCGCTGCTTCAGATGCAGAAGCGCCCGCTTCCTGAAATCGAAACTCATCTGCGCCGGGCCGTGCAGCTTAATCCGCGCCTGTATCGTGCCATCATCGATCTGACCTCCATACTCGCCAGTAATGGCTACCGTCGTTATGCCGAGGCCGAATATTTTGCCCGCCTGGCGATTGCGGCCGAACCCAACCGTGCTGGGGGTTACAGATACCTGGCTATCGTTTACGCTCATCAGCAGCGCTGGAACGATCTTGACGCTGCGCTTGCCGAATCGTACAGCCACGTCCCGGACAATCCCGCGCCATACTACTTTGCGGCAATGGCACTGCTTGAAACGAACGCCGACCTGCCGCGTGCCGAGCGCTACCTGCGCCACTACCTCAGTTCTGAACCGGAGATTGGCGCGCCCACTCAAGGCACCGCCCACTGGAAGCTTGGTCTCGTTCTTGAGAAGGAAGGCCACCTCACCGACGCCGCAAGAGAACTTCGCGCCGCAGCCGCGCAAAACATCAGCGACCCCGCATTCAAAAGAGATCTGAAGCGCATCGCCGGATAGCGAATTTACAAGTGAATGAGTAAGCGAGAAGGGCTGTCAAAAATGACAGCCCAATTTGTGTGTTCCAAGAGGCCTGGGTGCCCCAGGTTCGCGTCCGCGCTTTTCGGCGCTAACCTGGGAAGCGGAATCTGCGGAAGAGTATTATCTCGATCATCAATGCCGCAATCACTACTCCCCTACCGTCCCATGCTTGCCGGAGTGCACGGGTTCCCCGTTGGGTCCGTCACTGGAGTTCGAGGGCATCGGTGGAATGCTCCACGGAATTGCCCACGGCTGAAATCTGCACCGGACTTGCTACCGTAGAGCCAGAGGCCGGGCTGCATATTGTGACCGAAGGCGGGCCGGATGCGGGCGAACATGGGCCACCGCCGCCGCTCGTAACCGTGACGATTACGGTGTCGCTCTTGGTGGGGTCTGCCGCGCTCGTCGCGACAATGGTGTGAGTGCCACTCGTGGCTGGAGCCGTGTACAAACCCGAGTCGGTGATTGTCCCCACGTTGATGTTGCCGTTGAACAATCCATCGACCGACCAGGTCACATCTGTATCCGTCGCATTGAGGATGGTTGCCGTGAATTCCTGTGTGTCTCCGGGTGCAAGCGTCGCGGAACTTGGCGTCGTCTCAACCGATACAGGCGAGGTCCCGGCTCCCGAGACGGTAACGATGACCGTGCTTTTGAATACAGCGCCCGAGCTGTCCCATGCGTTAACCGTGAGATTGTGATCGCCGGAGCTGAGCGTAACCGAAGTGCTGAGCTGGTTAGCCTGCACCTTGTACGCGATTTCGTTGTCAACGTACAGAATCATTGCGGTGACCGGGTACGCGTTGTTGGTAGTGCCAGCCGCCACGGAAACCGGGGAGTTGAGAGTTGCACCACTTGCAGGAGTGCAGATGGTGACCGAAGGTGAAATCGGATTCAGCGTGCATGGGGCAGCCGTCGCAAACGCCGCGGTCGCCAGGAAAAACATCAGAAGCTGTAAAACAATTAAAGTCGGCGGACGGGACTTCAACGATGTAATCGCACGGGGTGAACCGTGAATCACGAGACTACCTCCTGAGCAGCATTCATGGCGGCATTTAGGATGCTTGCTGGCCGGGAGAGGTGGCCGTCATCAACTTTGCTGTACCGGCAGCAGATTTTGGGGCATGGCCAAGATGCAAGTACGGAAAAAGCCTTTCGCTTGCAGACAGCATTTATACTGAATTCTTATGCTGAGAGTACGATTTGCGCCCTCTCCTACAGGGTTCCTGCACGTGGGCAGTGCGCGCACCTTCATTTCAAACTGGCTCTACGCCCGCCACAACGGCGGCACGATGATCTTCCGTCTCGACGATACCGACGCTGAGCGCAACACGGACGTCAGCGTCAATTCGATCTTCGATGGCCTCCGCTGGCTGGGGCTTTCCTGGGACGAGGAGTACAAGCAATCCGAGCGGCTTGCCCTGCATCGTCAGGTTGCCGAAGCCATCTTTGCCAAGGGTCTTGCCTATCGCGATTTCACTCCCGCTCACAACGGCGACAGCGAAAAGTCCTGTCCGCAGGGAGCATGGCTCTTCAATCCCGGCATGCGCGATCTTTCCCGTGCCGAGAGCGACCGCCGGGCCGCCGCCGGAGAGCCGTTCGCCCTCCGTTTCAGAGTGCCGCGCGACCAAGACCGACTCCTGCGCTTCGTCGATTCCGTTTACGGAGAGCAGACGAAGCTGGCCGATGAGGTCGAGGACTTTGCGCTTCTGCGCAGCGACGGAATGCCGACCTACCACCTGGCCTCCTGCGCCGATGATGCTGACCTGCGCATCAGCCACATCATTCGCGGTCAGGATCATCTCTCGAACACGTTCAAGCACCTGCTGATCTTCGAAGCCGCCGGAGCCGAGACGCCACAGTTCGCGCACCTTCCACTTCTGGTTGCGCCTGATGGCACAAAGCTTTCCAAGCGCCGCCACGGCCCCGTCGTCAGCGTGACGACTTATCGTGACGCGGGCTTTCTGCCCGAGGCGTTCATCAACTTTCTTTGCCTGCTGGGCTGGTCGCCTAAGAATGATCGCGATTTTCTCACCGTGCCGGAGCTGATCTCGGCCTTTACACTGGAAGGCATCAACCGTTCCAATGCTGTGGTGAACTTTACGGAGGAGGACCCCTTCGATTCCAAGGCCGTCTGGCTCAACGCCGAGCACATTCGCGCCCTGCCGGTCGAGCAGCTCTCTGAACGCCTCCTTCCGTGTTTACAGGGGTGCCCCACATCTGCCGCTGTCAGCAGATGTGGGCCTTTACTCACGCCCGAGAAGCTCTTGCAGGTCACGCCGCTGATTCGCGAGCGCATTAAGTTTCTTTGCGACGTGAATAGCGTTGCAGACTTCTTCTTTGTCGATCAGCTTCCGCCGTACGATTGCCTTGAGCTGATCCCGCAGAAGGGCGACCGGGCGCTGGCGCTGAAGATTCTTACCGAGGCGCGCGAAGTGATTGCCGCAACGCCCTTCGATCACGCATCGCTCGAAGCTGCGCTGCGCGAGGCCGCGACGCGCCTGGGAGTGAAGACCGGACCAATGTTCCAGCCCATCCGTGTCGCAGTCTGCGGACGCAAAAACGCGCCGCCTCTCTTTGAGACCATGGAAGTTCTGGGCCGTGAAGTTTGCCTGGAGCGCATTGCTCAGGCCATTGCCAAGCTCTAATGACCGTATTGATCACGCAGTGTTGATCGTTGCCTTGTTTGCAAAGTAAAGGAATGGAGTTATGACCACATCGAATCCGGAAAGCAAAGACGCCGCCAACACCCCGGCCGAGTCCGCCCCACGTCCCTCCAACTTCATCCGCGACATAGTCATCGAGGATTTGAAGACGAAGAAGTTCGGCGATGCCGTTATTCAGACGCGCTTTCCACCGGAGCCAAACGGCTATCTCCACATCGGCCACGCTAAGGCCATCTGTCTCGACTTCAATCTGGCCGACGAGTTCGGGGGAAAAACCAACCTGCGCTTCGATGACACCAACCCCGAGAAGGAAGAGCAGGAGTACGTAGATTCCATCCAGAACGATGTGCGCTGGCTCGGCTTTGAGTGGGAGCGCCTCTGCTACGCCTCCGACTACTTCGACCAGCTCTACGCGTGGGCTGTGCAACTCATCAAGGCAGGCAAAGCCTATGTCGATGACCTCACCGCCGAGGAGATCCGGCAGTATCGCGGCACCCTCACCGAACCCGGACAGGACAGCCCCTACCGCAATCGCAGCGTCGAGGAGAACCTCGATCTGTTTGAGCGCATGCGCAAGGGGGAGTTCCCCGACGGCAGCCGCGTCCTCCGCGCCAAAATCGACATGGCCTCGCCCAATCTCAACATGCGCGATCCGGTCATGTACCGCATCCTGCATGCCGAGCATCACCGTACCGGAGACAAGTGGTGCATCTACCCGATGTACGACTACGCGCATGGGCAGTCCGATTCGCTTGAGCAGATTACGCACTCCATGTGTACCCTGGAGTTTGCCGATCACCAGCCGCTTTACAAGTGGTTCATCGAGCAGCTTGGAATCTTCCCTTCGCAGCAGATTGAGTTCGACCGTCTGAACCTCACCTACACCTTGCTGAGCAAGCGCAAGCTGTTGCAGCTGGTGCGGGAGAAGCACGTAAGCGGATGGGATGATCCGCGCATGCCAACCATCAGCGGCATTCGTCGTCGCGGCTTCACCGCTGAGGGCATCCGCAATTTCTGTGCCGCTATTGGAGCTTCGCGCACCAATGGATCGACAGACATCGAAATGCTCGAACACTTCCAGCGCGAAGACCTGAACAAGCGTGTCTCGCGTGCCATGGTGGTCATGCGCCCTCTCAAGGTCGTAATCGACAACTACCCGGAAGGCTTGCAGGAGCTCGTCGAAGTGGCGAACAATCCCGAAGACCCAAACGCCGGATACCGTCAGGTTCCTTTCTCGCGCGAAATCTACATCGAGCAGGACGATTTCCGCGAAGTTCCCCCGCCCAAGTACTATCGCCTCTCGCCGGGGAAAGAAGTTCGGCTCCGCAACGCGTACTTCGTCACCGCAACCAGCGTGGTCAAAGACGCGCAGGGCCAGGTCGTCGAGGTGCACTGCACCTACGATCCAGCGAGCTATGGCGGCAACTCGCCCGACGGACGCAAGGTGAAGTCGACAATTCACTGGGTCTGCGCCAAGCACGCCATCGCGGCGGAGATTCGTCTCTACGACAAGCTTTTCACCAAGGCAGATCCAAGCCAGCTCGAAGAGGGAGAGAACTTCACCAGCAACCTCAATCCGAATTCGCTGGAGATACTGCTGGACGCGAAGCTGGAGCCAATGCTTGGCCTTGCCAAGGCCGGCGACCGCTATCAGTTCGAGCGTATCGGCTATTTCTGCGTCGATCCCGATACCATGCCCGGCAACTTGGTCTTTAATCGAACGCTGCCGCTCAAGGACTCTTGGGCAAAGATCGAAAAGAAAGCCGGAGCGTAAGTCCGCATTCCGTTATCCCACCTTAGCCGCAAAAACAGCGGCGAAGGTGGGGCACCCGGCAGCTGGAAGCCAAGGCATAATTTCTCCCTCCTATTCTTTAGCGCAGACGCCTCTGAGGAGGTTGTCCAAGTCCCGTAAATCACGGTAATGGAGGAGCAGGATTTCGTTCGTGGACGCAAGCTGTTCGGCTGCTGGCGTAAATCTGTTGTTCGTAACTACGACGCCATGGTGTGCTTGTTCATGAGCCTTCCCGGCAGCAGCTTCTTGGACGGCTTTGTTACCAACAGGATTTGAATAAAGCTTGCACTGAAGCACAACTCGAACGCCGTGCTTCTCGGCTATGACATCCACACCTTGGTCGCGACTCTGTATAGTGACGCGGGCATTCCATCCGCTTCGGCGTAGTTCCTCGGCGCAGAAGGTTTCAAATTCCGATGGGGTCATGTCATCCGAAAAAGTTTGAAATGGAGGTCGATTCTGCATCGCGGAGTCAATATGGTTTTCGATGAGAGTGACGATTATCCCCCGGTCGCGCAGGAACTCCGCATTTTCACTTGGAGCCGGGTGCCCCACCTTCGCGCCGTGTTTTTCGGCGCTAAGGTGGGAAGCAGGACGCCTCCGCCTGAAGTGCTTTTGTCTTTCCGCTCTCTCTTCTTCGAGCCGTCCACTCCGACTCAATCTCGACGACTCCCGCCTCACCGAGCGCGTAATGCCGAAAGCTGCTCCACGGCCAATCTTCGGGCTTTTCGCACAGTCCGCGTTTAACCGGATTGCGATGAATGTAGCGGAGCTTTTCCCTGAAATCGGAGTAGCTGCGAATGTTGCGGTCGTAGTAGCGCTTCTGCCAGAAATGTCCGCTGTTAGTGTGCTCCTCGGAGATGGAGTGACTTTGTTTTGCGGATGACAATTTCAAAAAATGAATGGTGTCGGCCAGCGTCCCCGAACCGGGTTCGCTCAGGAGCAGATGAATGTGCTCCGGCATGACAACGTAGCCATACACGCACAGAGAAAATTGCTGACGGGTCCTCTCAAGGGTCTCCAGAAACAGCTCGCATACAGCGGGGCTATTCAACCACGCCTGCCTTCGATAGCAACTGAAGGTTACAAAATGAGACTGCCCCGAGTGATGCAGTCGTATCAACCCTTGCGTCATGCCAATCACTTTACGGAAAGGGCTTGGACATGGGAAGGCAAATCAGAAAATTTGCAGAGATGGACTGCATCGCTTCCCACCTTAGCCGCAAAAACAGCGGCGAAGGTGGGGCACCCGCACCCGGCCGCGCCGATCAGGGTACAGCCTCTTGAAAGATCACTGGTGCCCCACGTTCGTGCCGCGGGTGGCCCATTCAAGCCTTCTGGCTTGAGTGGGGTAGCTGTATAGCCGGGTGCCCCACCTTCGAGCCGTGCTTTTCGGCGCTAAAGGTGGGAAGCGAGCCTGACACTAGCCGTCCTACAGCATCTCAGCATCCTTTATTCGCATCTCAGCTTAGGGGGCAACAGATTTTGCACTGACTAAGGTTTCATGGTGCGTGAATTTGTTTTACCTGAGTCGTAAAATGCAGGGCGTCTTCGGAAGTCGGAGATGACGTTATAAAGCGAAGCCTCTATCAACTACCCGGTGCGTGATAGGTACGCGCCTCGCGCAGAGCACGGATAAGGAGGTTCTATGCCCATCCTAAAGCTCAGACAGTTTCTTGACGAGAACCTCGTCAAGTACGTTGTGATCACCCACAGCAAGGCATACACGTCCCAGGGTATCGCCGCTACTGCGCATATCTCGGGAAATGAACTGGCCAAAACCGTCATGCTGAAGAAAGATGGAGAACTCTGCATGGCAGTTCTGCCCGCGTCGAGACAGGTAAATCTAGGACTGTTCGCAAAAGTCACCAACAGCCAAGATGTCATTCTCGCAAGTGAGCGAGATTTCAAAGATCGCTTCCCGGACTGTGAGATCGGAGCGATGCCGCCGTTTGGCAATCTATACGGACTCAAGGTTTACGTGGATAGATCGCTAACACGCGACAAGGAGATCGCCTTCAACGCCGGTTCGCATCTAGAACTCGTCAAGCTTGCCTACATGGATTATGACAGGCTGGTTCAACCGACCGTTGCCGATTTCGCGACAGGAACTGTCGGCCAAGCCGCATAGAGTCCAGTCCCGGCGGAGGAAACTCCGCCGGGATTTAGCAGTTAAGCTGTCTCAGTATCCATTGAGAGACTAGTGTGCAATTTGCGCCAGCGCGGCGCGGAAGAGTTGTTCGAAGGTCCGTCCATCGGGCGGACCAAGTTTTTCCAGTGCTTTGTCGGCAGCGGCAGCCTGGTAGCCAAGGTTGACCAGCGCCGAGAGCACATCGTCTTCGAGTAGATGCTTGGGACGAGGCACCGCTGGAGTAACTCCGAAGTCGGCGAGTTTGTCCTTGAGTTCGAGTACCATGCGCTCCGCTGTTTTCTTTCCAACTCCGGGCATTCGCGTGAGCTTGGCAGCATCGCCGCCGCGAATCGTACCGACCAGGTCGCGCGTGCTCATGCCTCCCAGGATGTTGACCGCAAGCTTGGGGCCGATGCCGCTGACGGAGAGCAGTTTTTCAAAGAGCGCCTTCTCCTCCGCGAGATGAAATCCGAAGAGTGCAATCTGATCCTCGCGCACATTTGTGTATATGAAGAGCGATACCTCACTGCCTGTTTCTGGCAGTTTGGTGAAGGTGTTCATGGAAACCGTAACGTCGTATCCGACGCCGTTGCAGTCCAGGATGACACGGCCCGGAGAGGTTGCGAGAAGCGTTCCTCGAAGATGCGCAATCATATCGGCTCTGAAGTATCAGCGCTGGTCAGGACGGCGCTTATAAAAGATGTTGAATTCGTAGCCGCGCGGCGCGGGGAAAAGTTCATTCACCTTGCGCAGGCGCTCAGCCAGGGCCGAGGGGGCCAGCAATGGATAATCGCGCTCACGAAGTTCGTAGTAGTCCACGTCAAGATAGAGCGAGAGCAGATAAATCGCGATAGCGTCCGCAAAAGTGGTCTCGAAGTATTCCTGGCGTGCCTTCTCCGCGTCGGGTGCAGTCGAAGTGACAATCTTGCGAAGCTCGTTTGCATCGAGCGAGGTTTCGCCCTTCACCTTGTCTTGAACCTGTTTCCAGACCACGTCGGCAAACTCCTGCGAGAAGCCGGCGTGATCGGCGAAGGAGTGGGCAACATTGATATAGAACTCGAACGCGACGGAGAAACGGTCATCCATGAGGCGCGTCGAGATAAAAACGCACTGCGCATCGCCAAGCGTGAGATTGCGGTGACAGATGGCGCGGTCGCTGAGAAATACATCGTAGCGGTCAGCAATTAATGTCTCTTCGCCATCGGCCACCGTGAGCGGGACAAAGTAAAATGCCTTGCGGGTCAAAGAGGCTGCAATCGGCGGCGGTACGGCGCCAACCATGCGCTGCAATTCGTCGGAAGAAAGGTTGACCTCACCGCTTGATGCGTAGCAGATACCGTTGGGAGCCTGCTGCACGGGAGAGATCCTTAGTACTTCGGCTGGCGAGTGCGTGGTGGCTTGCTGAGTCTGAGACATAAGAAGTTTCATTCTAGCGCAGGCGCGGCGTTTAGCGACATCCAACCTGACGTGCAACACGGAGGAAACTGTGAAGATCAGCGAAATGGAAGTGCGCGGAAGCAAGACGCTGCTGGGCGGCAAATCGATGAAGCATCCAAGCTGGGCGGTGTGGACGCTGATGAAATGGGCTCGGATCATGCTGCTGACACTGCTGTGGACCGGGCTCGGCATGGGCGTGGGACTGTTTTGCGGAATCCTCAGCGTGGCCGCACTGGGTGCGATACGGCACCAGACGCCCGATATGAGCATGGCCTACCGGTACATCTCGATTCCGGTGGCTATCTGCAGCGGTAGCTGCGCGTTCATCTGGAACGTGGCGCGGGCCTTTCAGGCGGCGGTTCATCGGTGCAAGGCTCTGAGCAGCGCGCAGCAGTAAAGCGCTGAGGTTGCCGGGCTACGACCCTGCGGGGTACACTAAAGAGTCTGTTTCCGACAGATGGATGAGGATTATGAAAGCAGCAACCCACCCGAAGTACGAAGAGATCCACGTTAAGTGCGCTTGCGGCAACAGCTTTTTGACGCGCAGCACGAACCGTGGCGACATCCACGTTGAAATCTGCTCGGCCTGCCACCCGTTCTTTACCGGTAAGCAGAAGGTGCTCGACACCGCCGGTCGTATCGAACGCTTCCGCCGCAAGTATGCCAAGAACGAGGCAAAGGCGGAATCGGCCAAGACCGAAAAGAAATAATCCCGCGGGTGGTCGGGGTCTCCGGCAAGCGATCCTTGTTGGGGTGAAGACGCCCTCGGCGCAAGAATTAAGCCCTCGCTTCGGCGGGGGCCCACTATTTGCGGACTAGTAGTCGAGGCGCTCGGCTCCAGGTGGGCGAGAACTGTTAAGAGACTGGATGATGACGGCACGCCAGAGGCGATCCAGGCGATGAATCTGTGTTGGAAACGCACCGGGAGCAAACCAGAGTTGCAGGCGAGGTGCTCCGCCGTCGGGAGCTGGCTGCCATTCGACCGCGTCGAGTGAGCGGAGGCCAGCCGCCTCGAGAACCGCGCGATTGTGATCGAGTTTGGCGAGCGACCAGGGAGCGTCTGCATCGGTGATAAACAGCAGCGTTTCGGAGAACCTTCCAAGGCAGGTAACTTGAGCAATATGTACCCGGTAGAGGCCGTCCGGAGAGAGGGGCGAGCGCGGGGTGTCGCGAAGCTCACAAATGTTAAGTGAGTTCTGGACCAGCGGCCAGATCGGGTTGTCAGAAGCCTGATGCCAGAGCAAACCCGCAAAAACTGGGATGCCGAAGGCGAGAACAGTCAAGAGAAGCCCCCGGAGAGGAGCGCGCGTGGCCGGTGTGTTTAGGCGAGCGGGTTGTGCGCCAGCAACCATCGTTTCTGAGCTGTTGGATGCGTGTGCGGGTCACGTCAGGTATTTGAGATGGCGCGAAACGAGGAACAGGGCTTTGAGCGTTCGGCGCGGAGGCGCTGTGCCGCTACAATATAGGTGTGCATAAGTTTTATGACAACCCGCTGGTTCGCGAAGCCCCTGCCGATGTGCGGGTTCCCGCGAGGCTGAAGATTGGCAGCATGGAGATCGCTCCGGCCACCGTACTGGCTCCGATGGCCGGGATCACGGACACTGTTTTCCGGCGTTTCATACGCGAGATGAATGGATGCGGACTGCTGATGACGGAGTTCACATCAGCCGATGGAGTTGTTCGCAAGAAGGACAAAAAGGCCAAACGTTTTCTGCACTTCTATCCGGATGAGCATCCTGTCTGCTCTCAATTGTTCGGCTCGAATCCGGAATCACTTGCCGAAGCTGCACGGATGGTGGAAGGATTCGGCTTCGATGCGGTGGACTTGAACCTGGGCTGTCCTGCGAAGAAAGTAGTGAAGTGCAACGGCGGCAGCGGATTGTTGCGCGAACTTTCGGTGATCCAGCGTATTTTCGAATCGATTCGCGCCGCCGTAACGATTCCGTTTACGGTGAAGTTCCGCGCGGGATGGAACGAGAACGAACTGGTGTTTCGCGAACTGGCAAAAATGGCCGAGGGCTGCGGGCTGGACGCGGTGGCAATGCACGCGCGCACCCGGGAGCAGGGATACAGCGGTCAGGCCCAGTGGCAGTGGATTGCGGAATTGAAATCGCTGGTTTCAATTCCGGTGATTGGAAATGGCGACGTACGCAGTCCTGAAGACGCATGCGCAATGGTGGCCGAAACGGGCTGCGATGGCGTGATGATCGGACGGGCCGCCGCGTCGAACCCCTGGATTTTCCGGCAAATCTCGCAATACACCGCAACGGGAAGCTACGATGTCGCCTCTAGGGGCGACAGATATGGTATGATTCGCCGATATTTCGGAATGCTGATTGAAGAAGGCTATCCGGACGCGATCGGCAAGATGAAGCAGTTCGCTTCGTGGTTTACTCACGGAGTGGAGTGTGGCGCGAAGCTTCGGAAAGTAATTTACGAAGCAAAGAGCCCTAATGAAATCGTGGAAGCTGTCGATGTGTTCTTCGGACGGCTTCCGGAAGATTCCCAGTCACCGCTCGACTTCCCCCCAGAGAGCGGCGACTGCAGTGCTGCGTTTTAGAAGTAGCAGTCTAGCGGTATCAAGACATTTCACATTGGTAAGCAAGGAACAGGTATGGGAGTTTCTCCGTACGCGGGAGAACGCAAATACGCAAGGTTTTCGCTGGACGTACGGGCGAAGTTGATCGGGGGCGGGCTGGAAATAACGGTACGGACACTGGATATCTCCGAGGGCGGAGTGGGTATAGTTTCACCGGGGGAGATTGCTCCAGGAACTTTATTTGCGATTGAGTTTGTGTTTCCGACGATGCAGGATGTGTTTAGAGCGAAAGCGGTTGTGAACAACCGAAAAGGTTTTCGCTGGGGCTTGGAATTTGCTGATATAGATGAAACGAACCTCGCGCTGCTAAGGAAATATCAGCGACGCTGGGGAGCTCTTGCGAAGCAAAAGGTATGAGGTCTGTGGGCAGCGAGGTGGGAGAGTGAACGCGCCAACGCGAAAATGGAAACGATTCAAGGTAGACATTCGAATTCGGATTCGACGTTCTGATGAGGCCGGGGTTGAAACTTCTGTGGCCCGGGCTTTTGAGCTGAGCGAAGGCGGGATGAGCGTGTATGCGTCGGAAGCGCTGGAAGTTGGCACGCTACTGACTGTGGAATTGCCTTTGTCTTCAACAGATGAACCGTTGCGCGTCCGGGCTGTGGTGAGAAATAGACGCGGCTTTCGATGCGGTATTGAATTCATCGAGCTTGCGGCGGCGGATAAATCGGAGATTCAAGCATATTTGGGAGCTTTGGCGAATGTGATAGAAATTCCATCCGCTTCCTGCTCGACGGGTTCGGCGATGTAACGTCCAGCGGAATCTCGTGAGATGTAAGCCCACGGGGTCGTCGGGTCATGAGTAAAGATGGTGAGCCAGCGCTCCGGAATCGCTTGCCGATAGTAACGGTGGCGATTGTCGATGCACTCGATGGGTAACAGGTCGTATCCCATGACCCAGGTCGGGTGCAGGTGGGCGGAGGTAGGAATAAGGTCGCCGATATAGGCGGCTTTTTTGTTTTGGCTTTCAATGATGACGGCCTGATGGTTTTCCGTGTGCCCTGGAAATAGCTGAACACGAATGCCTGGAACGATGGGCGTATCGCCTGTAAGGAGAATGGCTTGCCCGTTGGCGACCAGGGGATCGTAGTTTTCGGTCAAGTAGCTTACGCGGTCGCGTTCGTGTTGCTGGTGAGCGTGAGCCAACTCGCCCCGCTGGTAATAATAACGAGCCCGCGGAAAGGTTGAGACGAGAGCGCCATCGGCGCGACGCATGGTGTTCCAACCGCAGTGGTCAAAGTGAAGATGGGTGTTAATGACAACATCGAAGTCCTCGGGTGCGAAACCAGCGGCGTCGAGGTTGGCGAGTAGACGCTCTTCGGTGCCGTAAATGGCGCGTGCCTTGTCGGACAGTTTGTTGCCGGCGCCGGTCTCAACGAGGGTCGTGTGATCCCCCGTCTGGATAACCAGGGAATTCATCGCCAGACGAAGACGGTTCTGGTCATCGGCAGGAAACTTCTTTTCCCAAAGGGGCTTGGGAACGACGCCGAACATTGCGCCGCCGTCAAGGTAGTAGTGGCCGTCCGTAATTGCGGTGAGTTCGAAGTCTCCAAGCGTGATGCGGTGCAAGGGCTGCTCCTTACTTTTCACGGGAATTTAGATGTGGAAATGCGAAAAATAGGTTCAGAGATGCTGAGGTAAGGAGTGACGTTAGGGGTAATCAATAGAAGACAAAGGTTTTACCTTGAGTTACTGGTTTGGAAATGACACGAGCTGTTGATTTACTAGGGTAATAATATACTTGACAAAATAACCTGATTTCGCTATTCTGTTCTTGTAATGGAGCAGAAAGCCATGAACGAGCCGACAACACTTCAAGAAGCGATCATCTACTTTGCTGATCCCGTGAACTGCCGCGAGTACCTAGTTGCACGCCGTTGGCCGATGGGCGTCACATGTCCGCGATGTGGAAGCACTGATGTTCTGTTCTTGGAGAAGTACAACCGCTGGCACTGTCGGGCGAAGCATTCCGCTCCGCAGTTCACATTGAAGACTGGCAGTATCATGGAGGATTCTCCCATCAGCCTCGACAAGTGGCTCATGGCAATGTGGCTGGTTGTGAATAGCAAGAACGGCATCAGCAGCTATGAAATTCATCGGTCTATTGGCGTAACGCAAAAGACGGCGTGGTTTCTAAACCATCGGATTCGCCTAGCCTTTGGCCTTGAGCCGGAGGAGAAGTTGTCGGGTCCGGTCGAGATGGACGAAACCTTCATCGGCGGCAAGATCAAGAATATGCACAAGAACAGAAAGCCAAAGCCTCTCGCCAATCGCACTAAACGGCTTTCAGGAACCATCGGGAAGACTATCGTAGTCGGGATGCTAGAGCGCAACGGGCGCGTCAAAGCCGAAGTGGTGATGGAGCGGACTCAGGCAGTGTTGCATGAACTGATTCACAGAAATATAGCTCCGGGAACCACACTGATTACTGATGAACACGGCGGATATAGGGGAACCAGTTTCGAGCATCAGATCATCAACCATGCCAACGAATACGTGCGCGGACAGGTTCACACCAACGGAATCGAGAACTTCTGGAGCCTGTTGAAACGCGGTTTGAACGGTACTTACGTTTCGGTAGAGCCTTTTCATTTGTTCCGCTACATCGACGAACAGGTATATCGTTACAACAACCGTAAAATGAATGATTCTCAGCGATTTGATCTGGCAGTGCAAGGTATCATTGGAAAGCGGTTGACGTTCGATGAACTCACGGGTAAAGTTAGCCGTTCAACAGAGGTGCGACCCTTCTGAACCCTAGACAGGGGCGCGGCAAGAAAAGCAAAAAGTGAAGGGCCATGCCTACTATTAAATTCCGGGTGCGGTTTAACGAGGGACGCAAAGGCGTCCCGCTCGAAAAGCTAGAGAAGATTGCGGCAGAACTGCGCCGCTTTCTTGCGAGCATCTCCTCTGACTTAGAGTTTCCGGATTCGATTCAATGGCTTGGCTCTGAATTTCAGAACAAATCGCTATCCTATAACCTGCAAGGAGATCGCGAGATTACCCCGGAACAGTCGCGGCATTTCAATGCTGGCGTGGAGATGCTGACCAAGGGTGAACTTCCCCCGTTCCTTACGGACACGACGGCCAGCACGTTCTATGGAATTGCTAAAGTTCTTGATCCAGGGGAGCGATTTAGGATTGGACTTTATCCAAAGGGTAGAATTCGCTGGTGCGACCTAACCCAAGAAAAAGTTGTTCCGATTCGCAAGGCGGAATCTTCTATGCGCTATATTGGTGCGATTCAGGGCAGATTTCATGCGTGGTATGCAGAGAGTACGCCTCCATTTTTCTATATCAGGGATCTCACCTCGCACGACTTAATTAAATGCGAATACCGGGACGAAGCGATGTACGACGAAATCCTCAAGGCCATACAGGACAAAAGAAGCGTTCTCCATGTTCATGGAGAAATTCGCGTCAATCGCTCCAGTAAGCAGATAGAGACGGTTTCCGCCGACAAGATGTTTGGTGTGCGACCGTTCACAATGAGGGATGTGGATAAATTCCTGAATTCGGGGAACGTCCAGTGACAGAGAAATCATTGCCTCGAATCTACGCCGATGCGAACATGATTATCGAGCTTGGAAAGAAGGGGCGCGGATGGCACACTCTAAACAGGGCGGACGAAATCTGGTTCTTTGAGCAGATACTTAGAGCTTCGGGTGATGAAGTCCTAGAGGCTTACACTTCTTCAATTTCTTTATCTGAATGCACGCACATCAAGGACAACAGCGATCCCAATAATCTCAAAACTGTATATGACAAAGATGTACAGGAGTTTTTCAGGAATCTTCTTTGCTCTGGAACTCTAATCAAGATCGTGCAAGATTCGGTGTTCGTTGCAGAGGCGGGAAGAGACTTACTCTGGAAACATGATTTACGCCTAAGCGGGATGGATGCAATTCACCTCGCGTCGGCGATTGATGCCAATTGCAAAGAATTCCTTACGTGGGATGAGCACATGAATGATCCAAAGAATACTCAAAAGGTAGCCGTTCTCCAGAAGCTCGGCATTCGTGCGATCCTTCCATCACAATCTGAAATCCTACCATCGCAGTATAGACAAGCAAGGCTCACAGGATTGCAGCCAGTCTCGGCTATAATTCCAGATGTCCCATGCGGAGAGTGAATGAAACCACTACCAGTACCGCACGTTCCCGGAAACACAGACGCCGAACGCTTTGATAATGCCGTCCGCAAGATATTTACCGTCTCCAAGGACGACATTCTGAAGGCCGAGGCGAAGTGGAAACAATCACGTGCTCGAAAGCAGCGAGCGAAGAAAACGGCCTGACCACGGGCCAGTGAATGACAGCAGAACCCGCCAGTAGAGGCGGGTTTTCTATTGGAGTGAGAATGTACGTGCAATTGACTACAGACGATAAACAAGAACTGGTACGTTTTGTGAAAGACCATGCTGCTACGCTAGGTCAGTCGAGAATTGAAATTCGCGAAAGCGGAAATGGTCAATTCGTTGCTGAACTAATGCCATGCAGCGAGCCTAGTCTTTCTTAAAGTGCTTGTGCCATTTCACGTGAATGGCTATATGTTCCAAGATAAAACGAGGATGTTCTCCGCAATGGTTGCACGGCGGAAAGTGCTCGCCATAAACGCAGGTGACTTCGTGTTCGTCATGGTGAACCGTGTCATGGACGACCCTGTAGATACCAGAGTGTGGAACTTCCTGCCCCGGCTTAAAAACATCGCCAACATTCGCCATATTTGCCCTCTTAAGGTTGACCCCATTGTGCTACTCAGGATTACATCTGTCTAGGTTTATTTTGCCAACTACATTATTGCCTTTACTAGTAAGTGCGACCCGCGCCGGGTGACTGAGTGGTAAATACGTGCGCGAAGATAGAGATCTAAGTATGTAAATGGGCGGCGTTGAGGCCGCCCATTTACGTTCAGCGGGAGGAGTTGAGCATCTCGAGGACTCGATCGAAGTCTTCGAGCGAGCTGTATTCGAGGACGATCCTGCCCTTGCCCTGTTTGTCTTGGATCTGGACGCGGACGCCCAGGGCGCGCTGGAGCTGCTGCTCGGCATCGCGGACGTTGGGGTCGAGTACGCGCTCGGGCTTCGGGGCAGGAGGCTCGGGATGCATAAGGTTGTAAACGGAGCCTTCGACCTGGCGGACGGACATGGAGAGCTGAACGGCGCGGGTCGCCAGCTTCATGATGGATTCGGGGGAATCAAGCCCCATTAGGGCCTTGGCGTGTCCAAAGGTGAGCTTGTTGGCTTCGACCATCTTGAGCACATCGGGCGGGAGCTTGAGAAGGCGGAGGAAGTTGGCCACGGAGGAGCGGTCCTTGCCGGTTCGCTGGGCCATCTGCTCCTGCGTGAGGCCGAATTCGAGGGAGAGGCGCTCGTAGGCACGAGCCTGTTCGACCGGGTTGAGATCCTCGCGCTGGAGGTTCTCGATGATGGTGATTTCCATCGCCTGCTCGTTGGAGAGCAGGCGGACGATGGCAGGGACGGTTGGCTTTCCGGCGCGCTGCGAGGCGAGCCAACGGCGTTCTCCGGTGACAAGCTGGAAACGTCCTGAATTCTGGCGGACGGTGATCGGCTGGACGACTCCGGAGACCTTGATGGATTCCGCGAGCTCGTTGAGGGCGGTTTCATCGAAGCTGGTTCGGGTCTGGTAGGGATTGCGGTCGATCAGCTCGACGGGGATGTCGCGGACGATGGTTGCGGCGGGCTGCTCCGGGGGCGCTGCGCTTGCGGAAATGGCCGCCTGGATGCCTCGCGCGGCGGGGAGAAGGGTTTCGAGACCGCGTCCGAGGGCTTTTCGTTTTTCGGGCTTTGAATTCAATTGATTTACCTCGCTATGCGGTTGTGTGAGTGGCAGTGGCGCTGCGGTTTTTGATCCGCTCCATGACTTCGAGGGCAAGCTTGATGTAGCGATCGGCGCCACGGGATTTGGGGTCATAGAGAATGATGGGTTTCCCGTGGCTGGGAGCTTCGGCGAGCCGAATGTTACGCGGAATAGAGGTTTCGTAGAGGAGATCGCCAAAGTAGGATTTGAGCTCGCTGGTGACGCCCTGGGCGAGATTGGTGCGGTCGTCATACATGGTCAGGACGACGCCTTCGACGGAGAGGCTCGGGTTGAGGGTCTGGCGGATGCGCTCGATGGTGTCGAGAAGTTCGCTGACGCCTTCCAGCGCAAAGTATTCGGCCTGCATGGGAACGAGGACAGAATTGGCCGCTACGAGCGAGTTCAGGGTGAGGAGATCGAGAGCAGGGGGACAGTCGAGAACGATAACATCGAATTGGTCGCAAATGGATTGGAGAGCATGGCGAAGCCGGTATTCGCGATATTCAGCGTTGACGAGCTCTATGTTGGCTCCGATGAGGTGTTTGGAAGAAGGGATCACCTTGAGGAGCTCGATTTCCGTTGGCTGGAGCAGCTCCTGGGCTTCGGCGTCGCCCATGAGCAGTTGATAGGTTCCGAGACGTTCTGCGTTCCTGGCGAGGCCGAGGCCCGAGGAGGAGTTGGATTGCGGATCGCAATCGACGAGAAGAGTCCGTATTCCGCTGACGGCGAAGCTGGCCGCGAGATTGATGCTGGTGGTGGTCTTTCCAACCCCGCCCTTTTGATTGGCGATCGCAATGACGCGAGACATATAGACTCCGAACAGCCGGAAGTGGAATAACAGCGGCTGCGAAATGTAGGCCAGTCTCAGGTTAAAGGAGTGTGTCGGCGAGAGCAATGGGGAAAGGGCGTTGGAGTTGTGGATTTGGCGGATAAGTGAGGAAAGCCGTGGGAGGAGAGTTGCATCGGGAGGACCGGGATTGACTGTTCCACGTGGAACACAGGCTGGCGGAGCCCGAATTGTTCCACGTGGAACATTGATGGATGCAAGAAGCTGTTTCGAAACGGAAAATAGAGGCGAGTGTTCCACGTGGAACTACGCCGCCGTCCAGGTCAGAAGGATGCGCTGCTCAGAGGCGGGGAGATTGATGGCGGCACATTCGCCGGGCGGCAGGAGGGAAACGGCGCGCTGGCGCTGCGATTCGCCTATGAGAATAGCGAGGCGACCGCCGGGGGCTACGAGCCGAGCGGCAATGGCCAGGACGTTCTCGAACTTCTCGACAGCTCGCAGGGTGACGAGGCTGGCTTGTTGGGAAACGGTCTCGGCGCGGGCGTTGAGTACCTTCAGTTCGGAGAGATGGAGCGCGCGGGCGACTTCACGCAGGAATGTTGCTTTCTTGCCGTGCGCCTCGACGAGAGTGAGTTGAAGCTGGGGAGCCCAGTACTTCATGGGAAGACCGGGAAAACCCGCGCCACTGCCCAGATCAAAGACGTCCTGCCGGGAGTCGCGGGAGAAAAGATGGCGGGCGGCAAAGAGGGATTCGCCGAAATGGCGGATCACCATCTCTTCCGGAGACCGCAAGGCGGTGAGATTCATGCGCTGGTTCCAGCGGATTAAAAGGTCGAGATGAACTTTGACGGATTCCAGCAATTGATCATCCAGTTCGGCGGCAGGAACGCAGGGGGCGAGCAAATCGCGCAGGGCGGGGATTTCCATATAAATAGGATAAAACAACGGAACAGCCTAAGGGGATTTGAGTGCTCTACGAGAGTCGTTCGGGGTGGAAGAAATATTGGTAAATGTAAATGTATAGCAAGTGACAAACATGAATATAGCGAAACATAAATATTTATAGAAAACGATGGATGTGCCAATGTAAAAACCTCCTGTCATTCTGAACCGCTGGCGACGCGGTTCAGAATGACAAGCATTCCGGGCAGGGTTAGAAGCCTTCGAGGACAATCTTTCCGATGGAGCGATTGGACTCGATGGCGGCGTGCGCTTTGCGGAGGTTTTTGGCATTGATGTGTCCGGCGGCAGTGCCGAGCGTGGAGTGTATAAGTCCTGCATCGACAAGTGTCGATATCTGTTCGAGAATGCGATGCTGCTCGATCATGTCAGCAGTTTGGAAGGTGGAGCGAACGAACATCAGCTCCCAGTGCAGGGAGGCGGATTTGGGTTTCAGCTTGTTGGCGTCGAGCGAAGGTGGCGAGTCAATCAGGGCAAATGCTCCCTGCGGAGCAATGATGTCGACAATTTGGTCATAGTGCTGATCGGTGTGAGTGAGGCTGATGACGAAATCCGCATACGGAAAGCCCAGCTTGCGAACCTCGTCGGCAAGTTTCTTCGAGTGATCGACAATGTGATGGGCTCCCGCTTTGCGTACCCACTGGTGCGATTCAGGGCGCGAGGCGGAACCAATGATGGTGAGTCCGGTGAGCCGGTGGGCCAGTTGTACGAGGATGGAACCGACTCCGCCGGAGGCTCCAATGACGAGGAGAGTGCCGGCCTGCTGCGGCTTGCCGAGAGGGATGCGGAGGCGGTCGAAGAGCAACTCCCAGGCGGTGAGCGAGGTAAGCGGGAGGGCGGCGGCTTCGGCAAAGGAGAGAGACTTCGGCTTGTGACCGACAAGGCGCTCATCGACGAGGTGAAACTCGCTGTTGGTGCCGGGGCGCAGGATGGATCCGGCGTAGAAGACTTCGTCACCAGGATTGAACAGAGTCGCGTCGGGCGCGGTGGAGAGGACTACGCCAGCGCAATCGTAGCCAAGAATTTTGGGGTGCGCTTCGGTTCCTTGCTCCCTCATGCGGACCTTGGTGTCAATGGGATTGACCGATACGGCATGGACGGCGACGAGGAGATCGCGGCCCCTGGGCTCGGGTGTGGGGAGTTCGAAATCGAAGAGAGATTTCGGGTCAGACGGGGGCAGGGACTTCACGTAACCAACGGCTTTCATGAGCGCTCCTTACGGAAGTGATGTCTCCGGGAGACGGAGGCTGAGCTGGAAGTGTAGCGCAAGCAGACGGGGCGCAGCGCTGATATTCATAAAGAATGCAAAGATTCGAGTTTTCGATTAATCGAGCTCTGGCCTGTTTCAAAAGAGCTAATATCACGGGGAAGAAAAAGGTTGCCGAAGTAGCGTAGCTCGCCGTCGACACCTCTGCTCTTCATTCATACATTCCAAGGAGGAGGTGCATGCATGACGGAGTCCCATGCGCGGAAAGACGAAAACGTGGAACAAAAGCCAGCGGCAGCTTCCGAGAAAGAGAGCCGCTTCCACCGCCATGTCAAAGTGATCATTGCGCGTGTTCTCGCAAAACAGCGCGCGGATACTAAAAAAAGGCCTATTCAATACCTGGATATTGAAAACGAGGGTACGGAACCGTGGCACTAAGCTGCCAGTCCCAGTGGAAAACGTTTTATGAAATTTGAAGAGTTTTCATTCGGCCGATTGCGGATCGATGGCACCGATTACGAGTACGACGTGGTGATCGACCGCGGAAAGATCAGCAGGCGCAAGAAGAAAGCGTCAAAGAAGTATCGCGAGTCGTTTGGGCACACGCCACTTTCGCTGGAGGAAGACATACCCTGGAAATGCCGCCATCTGGTCATTGGAACAGGTGAGGGCGCACTGCCCGTGATGAATGAGGTAAAGCGCGAAGCCAAACGGCGCAAGATTGAACTACTGGTTCTGCCGACGGAAAAAGCGATTGAAATACTGAACAAGCTGCCGGAAGATACAAACGCAATTTTGCATGTTACCTGCTGAGTCAGGAGTTGGGCCACCCGCGCGGGATGAGGTTCGCGAGGGTGGCCTTTCTGTTTTTTGGAAAGGCTTTGGAAAGATCGCAAAGACCCAAGCCGGATGCTACGGCCAGACGTCTACAGAGCGGCGGCGGCTTGTTTGCGCTGGCGCGATTGGATCTCTATGTAGATGTTCAGGAGCGAGACGGCAGCGGGAGTTACACCGGGGAGTCTCGATGCCTGGCCAATGGTTTGTGGACGCAGGCGGGTTAGCTTCTCCTTCATCTCGCGGGAGAGGCCGCTGATGGTGGAGTAGTCGAACCACGCAGGAATGGTCTTGGTTTCGGCTTTCTTGAGGCGCTCGATGGCCTTCTCCTGTTGCTGGAGGTAACCTGCGTACTTTACTTCGGTTTCAACGGATTTCAATTCAACCCAGATTGCGGAAGGGAGCTGGGAGCCACATTGGCAGGAGGCAGGCAGATCTGCGGGGGCCTCGTCTTGCTCGTTGTTTTCGTTTTGTCCAAATTCCAGTTCCCCACTCAAGCCAGAAGAGGGCTTGAATGGGCCACCCGCCCGTGAGGCCGCTTCGGGGGATGTTTGATCCCACATCTGCTGACTGCGGCAGATGTGGGGCACGATGCCGTCATGGGAGAAGAACTCGGGGGCGAGCTGGCGGCAGATGGGGACCAGGTCTTCGATGGTGATTTCGGGGCGGCGCAGGAGTTGAGCCCAGGTTGATCCGGATACGCCGCTGATTTTTTCAGCCAGTCCGGGGGGGAGATCGGCTCCGGCGCGCTGGGTTTCAAGCTGGCGGCGCAGGTGCTCCATGCGGCGCTGCTTGGCCTCGTAGTTCGCCCATGCTTCGTCGCTGATGAGGCCGACGCGGCGGCCATAGGGAGTGAGGCGGCGGTCGGCGTTGTCGATGCGCAGGTGAAGGCGGAATTCGGCGCGCGAAGTGAACATGCGATAGGGTTCGACGGTTCCCTTGCTGATGAGGTCGTCGATGAGTATGGCGGTGTAGGCTTCGCTGCGGTTGAGGGTCAGGGGCGGCTCGCCTTTGATGGCCAGGGCTGCATTGATTCCGGCCATCAGGCCCTGGCAGGCGGCTTCCTCGTAACCGCTGGTGCCGTTGATCTGTCCGGCAAGATAGAGGCCGCGAATTTTGCGGGTCTGGAGAGTGCGCTCCAGCTCGGTGGGATCGATGGAGTCGTATTCGATGGCGTAGCCGGGCCGGAGCATTTCGGCGCGCTCAAGGCCTGGGATAGAAGCGAGCATCGCAAACTGAACATCGACGGGGAGCGAAGTGGCCATGCCGTTGATGTAGACCTCATGCGTGCTGGTGCCTTCTGGTTCAAGATAGAGCTGGTGGGTTTCCTTGTCGGGAAACTTCACGATCTTATCTTCAATCGAAGGGCAGTAGCGCGGGCCGATGGAGCGGATCTGACCGCTGTACATGGGCGAGCGATGAACATTCTCGCGAATGATGCGATGGGTTTCAGGCGTGGTGAAGGCGATGTAGCAGCTGACCTGGGGCTGCGTGATGTTGAGGGTGCGGAAGCTGAAGGGCGTGGGATCGGCGTCGCCGGGCTGTTGCTTGAACCGTGACCAGTCAATGCTGCGGCCATCGAGGCGCGGAGGGGTTCCGGTCTTGAGGCGGCAATGGCGGAGGCCGAGCTCTTTGAGGTTTTCGCCAAGAAGAATGGAGGCAGGCTCGCCGTTGCGTCCGGCGGTATAGGTCTGCTCGCCACAGTGAACGACCCCGTTGAGGAAGGTTCCTGTGGTGACGACAATGGCTCGAGCCGAGACATTACGTCCATCGCGCAGCCGGAGGCCCTCCACGCGGCGATTGTCGCCCTCGCCCGCGATGATCAGCTCGGCGACTTCGGCTTGCTTGACCTGAAGGTTGGGCTCGCTTTCCAGGACCTCGCGCATTTTTACGCGGTACTTTTGCTTGTCGCACTGAGCGCGGGGCGACCAGACGGCAGGGCCGCGGGAGGTGTTCAGGAGACGGAACTGGATGCCTACGGCATCGGTGACCTCTGCCATGATGCCGCCGAGAGCGTCGATCTCGCGAACTATATGTCCCTTGGCGATTCCGCCCACGGCGGGGTTGCAGCTCATCTGCGCGATGAGATCGGCGTTAAGTGTGTAAAGAGCGGTGCGCAGCCCCATGCGCGCGGCGGCCATGGCCGCTTCGCAACCGGCATGACCGGCTCCGACGACGGCAACCTCGAAGTGTTCGGAAAAGCTCATAGGAATTGTTATTAGTTTATCAAGTGCGTTTAGCCTTGAAAGGTCTCATACTTCGGCGGGGCTCAGGAGGCGGAGAGCTTCCCACCTTAGCGCCGAAAAAGCACGGCGCGAGGGTGGGTACCGACTATCCTGTCAGTCCCACATCTGCTAACTACGGCAGATGTGGGGCACCTGCCCTGCTTAGAGAGTCAGGTTAACGAGGTGAGATATGAAAGCTGCGGTGCTTGGTTCTCCGGGGAGGATTTTGGATCGGCCTTTGCGTATTGAAGAGGTGGCGAAGCCTGAAGCTGGAGCGGGGCAAGTGCTGCTGCGGGTGCGGGCTTGCGGAGTTTGCCGGACGGATCTGCACATTGTAGAAGGAGAGCTTGCGCCTTTGCGGGCCAAATTAATTCCCGGGCACCAGATTGTGGGAGAGGTTGCAGGTGGTGCCACGCCGGAGCTGCCGATGGGCGCGCGGGTTGGCGTGTCGTGGATTGGGGGCACCGACGGCGAGTGCTGGTACTGCCGGAACAATATGGAGAACCTTTGCGATGCTCCGACGTTTACGGGCTACACGGTGGACGGGGGATATGCGGAGTTTGCTGCGGCGAGGGCGGACTTTGTGTTTCCTTTGCCGGAGGCGCTCGACGACCTGCACGCCGCGCCGCTGCTTTGTGCGGGCATTATCGGGTTTCGCAGTCTGCGGGTGGCCGGAGTCGCGCGGGGAGAAAGAGTTGGGCTGTTCGGCTTTGGGGCTTCCGCGCATCTGGCGATTGAGGTTCTGCGGGCGTGGGATTGCGAGGTTTATGTTGCGACGCGGGGCGAGTCTCACAGAAAGCTGGCCGAGTCGCTAGGCGCTAAGTGGGTGGGAGCCGAGGCGGATCGGCCTCCGGTGGAGTTGGACCGGGCGGTTACCTTTGCTCCGAGCGGGAAAGTGGTTGTGGCGGCACTCTCAAGTTTGCGGAAGGGCGGGGTCGTGGCCATCAACGCAATTCATCTGGATCGTATCCCTGAGTTCGATTACGACAGCCTGCTGTGGGGAGAACGGCAGATTCGAAGCGTGGCGAACATGGCTCGGGAGGACGCGCGCGATTTTCTTAAGGTCGCGGCCAAGATACGGCTTACGCCGAAGGTCACGACCTTCGCTTTAGATCAGGCGAACGAAGCGTTGGCGGCGATCAAGAACGACGCGGTGGATGGGGCGGCGGTGATCGTTTCGTAGTGTGTGATATCCTGTAAGGTCGTCAATATACTTCATTATTTGGAAGTTGCGGAAAGGGTACCCAATGGAAGAAAAGAAATATGGCTGGAACGGCTGGAAGATGCCGATACTACATCCGAACGACCCAGACTTCTGTGAATTGGGCTGCCCGATTTGCGTGCCTGCTCGTAACGGGAACAAGGTTGCCAAAGCCGTACAGAAATTCGAAGAGATCATTACTGGCGGTAAAGGTTGTTGGTGGGGCCGAGCCAGAAAACGGAAGTACGGTGTAGGTCCCTCGGAGTGTGTGCCTCGAAAGAAATAAAACGCGTGCGATCCGCTGCGCACCAGCCTGGCTCTGCGCAACCTGCGACCTCGCTCAAAACTGCATCAAGGCCGCCATCGCATGGACTCCAACAGGTCCCGCTCGGGAAAACTGAGCGGGACTAGCCTTTTGAGGGCGGGAGGGAATCATGGACATAATTGGACTTTTTGCAGCAGCAATGGCGGCCGGTGCCGCTACCATCGCCGGAGCGCATGCGATGGTGCCGTGGTCGCAAGTTTATGGCGAAAACTTCAATGGAATTGAGGATGGCGCGAAGGTTTTGGCCCTGACGTATGACGACGGGCCGAACGATCCCTGGACGATGAAGCTGCTGGAGGTGCTGGCGAAGCACGAGGTGTCGGCGACGTTCTTCATGGTAGGAGAATACGTGCAGGAGCGTCCTGAGATTGCGCGGGCGGTTTTCCAGGCCGGGCACGCGATTGGCAATCACGGCTTTTCGCATCGCAACCTCATCTTCGCAAACGATACCGAACTGCGTCAGGAACTGGAAGACACTTCGAAGGCGATTGAGGACGCCACAGGCAAGCCTCCGTTCCTTTTTCGTCCGCCATTTGGCGCGCGAAGGCCAGGAACTTTCAAAGTGGTCAGGCAATTGAGAATGTTTCCGGTGATGTGGCGCGTGACCTGCTACGACTGGTCAGCGAAGTCGCACGAAAAGATTCTGAAACATGCACGGCGGCAGATTGTGGGTGGAGAAATTGTGCTGCTGCATGACGGCGGACATCACCGGATGGGAGAAGACCGCAGCCACACGGTGAAAGCTACCGACGAGCTGATTCGTGAATACAAAGAAAAAGGGTATCGATTTACGACAGTGCCCGAGATGATGAAGATGTGCCCGGAAGTGAGAATGCCGGACGGCTTGCCGCGCGCTACTTAATGGTGCCGAATGCAGCGAAGCAGCTGTCTTTGAGCAAAAGCCAACTTTGCTCAACAAATCCAACTGAAAAAGGAGGGCGCGCGGAGTGTCCTCCTTTTCGATGTAGGCGAAAAGACCTCGTGGTGCTTTGCAAGCTTCACACCCGCCAGATAAGCGCCGGAGCGCCGCCACATTAGCCACTGGACAGACGGCTTTGACTGGTCCAAGGAATGCCGATTGTGCTATTTGCCTACCGGAAGAGAGCTATGTCTGCGGCTCCGCCAGCATTGTTCATGTAGTCAGATATGCCCAGCAGATGAATTATGGTGTGGAGCATGTTCTGAAAGTGATAAACGTTGCTGGTGGACGAACCTGCTTTCACGTGAGGGCCGGCCGTGTTTCGAGCGGGGAAAGCTCACCGCCGTTGCCGAACTCACAATCGAGGAATCCATACTGCCGGAAGGGAAGCCGTTTTGCCCTTCACCTGAGCCGCAGAGAAGCAGCACTACGAGGGCGAGCACGCAAACAGCCGCGAACTTTCTGTTTCTGGAATTTTGTTCAGTCATGACGAAATGAGAGGTTGGGCGTTTTCTAAATGTTGCCTCAGGGTTCCTTGGCGGCATAGTGTCTGATGTGCGGACGACTAGGCAAAAAAAACGGATGCAGCGAATCCTTTTTTGTCCAGCAGCCTCTTTCAAAGTAGAGGGGGCAATAATTCATGAGCACGATGATTTCGGTTGCAGCTTTGAGTAGCGAAATAGCCAGCGGAAAGCATCCGCAGATGATCGATGTGCGCTCGCCTTCCGAGTACGCGGGCGGACATATTCCGTGTACCATCAGCGTTCCGATGGATCAGTTCGAGGCCCGGAAAAAGGATTTGCGGCTGGAAGACGGAGTTGTACTGGTTTGCAAAGCTGGCAGCCGGGCGCAGATTGTGGCCGGATGGCTGGGCTCGGATACCCCGGTGCGGGTACTGGAAGGCGGGACAGACGCCTGGATTCGCGCAGGGCTTGATGTTGTGGTTTCGGCGAAGACGCGCTGGTCGCTGGAACGGCAGGTGAGGTTGATAGCGGGCGCACTGGTGCTGATGGCCGCGGCGCTGGCAATCTCCGGCTTCCAGTGGGCAATCTGGGTAGCGCTGTTGATGGGCGTGGGCCTGACGTTTGCGGGCCTGACCGACATCTGTCCAATGGCGATTCTGCTGACCAAAATGCCATGGAACCAGGCGCGGACGAAAGGAGACAGCAAAGTTCAGAACGCGTGTTGCGGGAGATAGCGACACAGCTTGAGGAATGCGTTTTGGGCGAAAATCCCCGGCATGGAATTTGAAAAGCTCGCCAACGAACACAAGGACGCGGTGTACCGCCAGATGCTGCGGGTTTGCGGGAATCATGCGGATGCCGAAGACGTGCTGATGGAAGCTTTGCTGAAGGCTTATAGCAGCTTGGGGCAGTTGCGCGAAGCCACAGCGTTTCGGGCGTGGCTGGCGCAGATTGCGCGGAGACTGTGCTGGCAGTTGCGGGAACGCGAGGCGATGGCGCCACTGCTGCAGCTTTCCGCAATGGAAGAGGAAGGAACGGAGCTGGCGTCTGATAGTGAGGCGCTTGATGTGGAACTGGCGCGACGAGAGATGAAGACCCTGCTGTGGCGGGCAGTTGATGAACTGCCGCAGGATGCGCGTGAAATGTATCTGCTGCGCGACGTTCAGGGGATAAGCGGCGAGGAAGTGGCAAGAAAATTTGGCATTACTGTGTCGGCTATGAAGAGCCGGCTGCACAGGGCACGAAAAACGGTGCGCGAACGGCTGGACCAGATTCTGTCGGCTGGCGCGGGACAGAGATAAGGAGGAGATAACCATGGTGGAAGTCTCGGTAGAACATCTGGGGTCTGTGCAATTTGAAATCAAAGCGCGTGGTTATTCGATCCTTTGCGATCAACCGGCGGGAAATGGTGGCTTTGACGAAGGAATGATCCAGCCGGAACTGCTGCTGGCATCACTGGGTTCGTGCGCGGGATATTTCGTGGCGGATTACCTGAAGCGGCAGAAACTGGCGACAGAGGGGACGAAGATTCACGTGACGGCGGAAAAAGTTAAGAATCCTTTTCGGCTGGATAATTTCAGAATCGAAGTAGAAGTGCCTGCTGGATTGAGCGAGGAACACCTGAAGGGCGTACGCGAGGCGGTGCATCACTGCCTGATTCATAACACGCTGATGAATCCGCCGAAGATCGATTTGGAGGTCGGCACGGGCGTTATCCGGTAAGGCGCTGCCCGCTTCGGAAGGAAGAAGCAAACGGACACCGCCCTGCCACAGCCTCACCTCGTGCCGCAGGGCGGCACATTTGCCAGCGAGCAGGGCAGATATGAGTCTGCGCATGGCAAAAATTATTTTCCGCCAGAAAATCTGAGCCAAATCGCGAATACGCGCCAGCGTATGTTGCTGTAAAAGACGACAGATAGATCATAGTGAGGTATGTCAGCTGGTATATCAGCTGACATACGTAAGTCATGTATTGTCAAATACTTACCCTTGACGCGCATTTTCTTTTCTGGCATTCTTCCCTTGTGACTGCATTGCAATGAGTTTGCTGTAATGCCTTGGTGATTCTGCCAGGGCGTGGGCAGGAGTGCTGCACTCCTGCCCGCTCCTATCTCCATAGAAAGGGAAGATGAAATGGACCTAATGCAAGTAATTGATCCGGTGGCGTTCGAGGAATGGATCAGCAGACGTTTTGCTGGCGATGGGGCGCTGAATGGCCTGAATGGCGGAAGCGAAAGCATCACCTTGCAGCGGTTGATGGCGAATGCAGTAACCGATCCTCAGGTAACAATTCTGTCCCGCGCCGTTGCCGAAACGGGTGTCGATGAAACGCACGCGAGGATGACAATCGCTCTCATGCAAGCGTTCCTTCAGACCAGCGCATCAGCGCATTGAGCATAAGAACAGGAAGTTTGCTTAAGAGATTAGGCCCGAGGGGCGGTCCAAATGCGAATATATCTAACACATTGCTGCAAGAAGAAGGCCCCGGAATTTAGGGGCACCGGCCTGACAGTACGACCGGACATTTTGTACACGGCTACTCCCACACAACGATTTATGCAACGATGTGTCCAAAGCGGCAAGGAATGGGCGATTTTGTCTGATCTATATGGGGTTTGGTTCCCCGATGTGGAACATGAATGGTACGAGAAGGACCCCAACACTGTTACGGAAAGAGAGTTTGCATCACTTCGCAGTGATTTAGAGACTGCACTGGCACGCTATGCAGAGATCATGTTCTACCACAATCCTGGTCGATTCCATCCACTCTATGGACGGCTACTGGCTGAGAATAGCCTTGCCGGGAGAGTAAAGCTCATTTCGCATCTGCGGGATATTCAATGAACGCGTCAACCGATGATCTTTGCGCTTGGGTACACACCCAGATTGAACGCAGACCCCTTATTTCCTATCCGTTCAAGCTGGACTCCTTACCGAAGAACGGAATCTATTTCTTCTACGAGAACGGAGAGGCCCAGAATCACGCGGCGTCAGAACTACCAAGAATTGTGAGGGTAGGAACACACAAAGACGGGAATTTCCGGTCCAGAATAGCAGAGCATTTTCTCCTAGACGAACACAAGATGGCTTTCGATGCAGATAAACCAGCCCCGCACGAGCGCAGTATTTTCAGAAAACACATCGGAAGAGCGTTGCTAGAGCGCGAGAAGGACGCGTACTTGAAGGTGTGGGAACTGGATTTCACCACGAGGGCGACCCGGGACTTGTATCGGCATTTAAGGGACATTCGGATTGAAACAGAAATTGAATTAGAGGTAACTCGGATTCTGCGCGATACTTTTACGTTCCGGTACATCGAAATCCCAGGCGAGAAGGACCGGATGGGGGGAGATGGTTTAGAGAAAGCACTGATCGGTACTCTTGCCCAATGCGCCTGTTGCACCTCAAGCCCAAGCTGGCTGGGGAGGCACTCGCCTAAGCCGAAAATCTCTACTGGCCATCTTTGGCTAATTCAACACCTGAAGGCTCATCCGCTGACCCAGCAGCAACTTCAGGCCATTTTAGCTGCGATCTGAAACCTTCCAAGTTTGCGGTCGCGGTTAACCTTGAATAGATATAGATCTAAACGGGGGGTTAGATCTTGTACGCAGGAAGACTTTTGTCGCTTATTATCGCGCATAAACGAGACCGGACGGGTATTCGGCAAGATCAGCGGCAGCCGTTGATGGCTGCCGTTTTCGTTGTGTGCCGTTAGAGTAAACGCGACCAGGACTACCTATCGCGCAGTCAATCGTGGCCGAGGAGTTCGCCAGTCTGCCGGGTGCGCCTGTAAGACACAGAAAAGAAATACGGTTCTAAGTTCCAGAGATTAGATAATTATCGTAAGCGCTGTCTCTAATAGCACGTTACAACCCGCGCGTCCCGCATTTTCGTGGTGCACTGGCCTAGTGTTTTCCCGTTTTGGAATGCAATGCCAAATAAGTTGGCCACTCCAGCTACTCAGGCTGCATCGAAAAGCAGAGTACCTGCTAACATAGCGCCTCCAATTGTTCATTTGTTTGTTCATTGTTCGAGTTCCGATCAGGAGAGTCTGTGTGAAGAGATTCGCGAAGTTACTGCCCATTGCTCTAATTTTCGTTGTCTTTGCCGGGCTCGCCGGCTGTGGAGGTAGCTCGAAAAAAGCCACCCCGGTACCCGCGACATTATCGACGATCACCGTTGGCGCCGGCGCATCCACGGTCAACCTGGGGCAGACGCTCAATATGACAGCGATTGCCACTTATAGTGACAAGACCACGTCGAATGTCACCACATCCGCCACGTGGCAGACGTCCGATCCCACGATTGCGATCATAGACAGCAAAGGCCTGCTGTCTGCCGCTGGACCAAATACGGGAACCATTACGGTAACGGCAACAGTAGGAAACACGTCTGGTTTCATGGACATTAAAGTGCAGACCTCCGGGTCGTCTCCCGGGGCGGCGACTCTAACCCAGATCGTGGTAACACCAGTTAATCCTCTTGATTCTCCCACCTCCGTTGCCAAGGGACAGACACAGCAGTTTGCAGCCAGCGGTATTTATTCAGACGGCAGCCAGGCTGACCTTACGAGGGGAGTTGTCTGGAGCACTGGCGACAGCAGCATCGCCACTATTACTCAGACCGGGAACGCCACGGGAATCGGCATTGGATCGACAACGGTTATTGCAACCCTCGGCTCGATTTCCGGTTCTGCTCCGCTATCGGTAAGTTCCGCATCGCTTTCGTCAATCAGCATTGCGTGCGACCCGGTGAATCTGACTATTGAAATAAACGGCCAGGCGACGTTTAGCGTGACCGGAATCTACAGCGACGGCACCGCGCAGGACTTGACGGCAGTCGCTACCTATTCATCGGCGGATTCGACAATCGCGGCCTTCAAATCCCCGGCGCCGAACGCCAATGTGGCAGCCGGCGTAGCGGCGGGTACGGTTAACATCTCAGCAAAGGTGGGTACGTTGTCGGACACTGAGACGCTGACCGTGCTTCCGGCAACGTTGACTGCTCTCAGCATCACGCCGGAAACAGCATCAATCGCAAAGGGCACGACTCAGCAGTTCAGCTTGACTGGTATTTACAGCGATGGCAGCTCTGGACCGTTAACCGGAGGCGTGAGCTGGAGTTCTTCGGCTCCTTCCATTGCGCTTATCGATCAGACCACTGGCTTGGCCCAGGGAATTGCGGCCAGTGCCACTCCTGTCACCATCCAGGCCCAGTATGGCGGACTCTCAGCGACAGCAGAGTTGACGGTTAGGGCGGCAACTTTGTCTTCGATTCTGGTTACCCCGGCCATGCCTACGGTCGGGATGGGAGGCTCGGTACAGTTCACAGCTTCCGGCGTATTCAGCGATAACACTACGCAGGACCTGTCATCAGTGGTCCAATGGAGTTCGTCCGCGCCCAGTGTCGCCAGCATCAACAGCGTCGGCGTGGCCAGCGTTTCCACCAGCGCCACACCCGGTCAGACCACGGTAATTACTGCGCAGTATCTGGGCGTAAGCGGATTGACTACCCTCACCGCCGCTCGCGTCACACTCACGGGGATCAATGTGCTCCCTGCCTCTCCGGTTGTGCCGACACGCAGCAGAGTCCAGTTCACTGCCATGGGCGTATACAGCGATGGCAGCACGGCTCCGCTCAGTGGCGTGAGGTGGACTACCTCCAGTCCAAGCAGAGCGATGATTAACCGGCAGGGATTAGCCCGCACCAAGTGGCGAACCGGCGCGGTGGTAGTGTGCGCGAGGTTTAGAGGCATCACAGGCTCGACGACGATGACAATCACGTCTTCTACTTTGACGTCGGTGACGATTTCGCCTGTCAACCCGACAATTGCAGTTGGCACAACGCAGCAGTTTGCGTTGACTGGGACCTACGGTGACGGCACGACGATAGACGTAACGCCGGGAGCATACTGGACCACTTCCAACTGGAGAGACGTGGTTGTCGGCAGATATGGATTGGTCTTCGGCAGGGCGGTGGGGCAGGCCACGATCACAGCGAACTATAAATCGTTGAGCGATCAAACCTTGATGACCGTCTCAGCTGCCACTCTCACCGGTATCACGGTTAATCCGCCGACTCCGACCGTTGTACTTGGCGGAGTGCAGCAATTCACGGCCACTGGAAGCTTCAGCGACGGCAGCACGCAAGACATCACGTCGCTGGTTCAATGGAGTTCGTCGGCTCCGACAACTGCGGTTGTAAACAAGCTCGGCGTGGCTTCAAGCACCTCGATCGGCTCGGCAACAATCAGCGCAACCTTTAAGGGACAAACGGGAACCGCGGTTCTGAACGTGAACTAGGCTCCTGAGGTTTCGACCACTTGGCCCTCACTTTTGGTGGGGGCCTTTTCTTTCAAACAAAATGTGTCGTTGCAAACTTTAGGGACGAGCAGCTTTGGAAAGGGGTATCATCTTTGGCCAGTGAGGTGGTCCTATGCCGCTTGCCGAGTCGGTTCGTTCAATTCTGAAACAGAAAGGCGGAGTCGTTCATTCCATCTCTCCGTCCGATACGGTTTACGAAGCCATCGCAATGATGGCTGAAAAGCAGGTAGGCGCGCTGGTTGTGATCTTTGAAGGCGAGATTGCGGGCATTGTTTCGGAACGCGACTACGCGCGTAAGGTGATTCTGAAGGGGCGATCTTCGAAAGAAACCACCGTCTCGGAGATCATGAGCTCCCCAGTGATTTTTGTCTCTCCAGAACATACCGTCGGCGAATGCATGAAGATCATGACAGAGCATCGCTTTCGACATCTGCCGGTATTGGAGCAAGACCGGATCGTTGGCGTAATCTCGATCCGCGATCTTGTGAACTGGATTCTTTCGGAGCAAACGGAAACCATTCGCCACCTGGAGGCCTACATTACTGGCAGGCCATCCTGACTAATGCTTTTTATTGCAAAGTGGCGGGGTGCGCCGAAAATGTTAGGAGAGCAGGTCGAGAACCTCGGAGAGTTTTTGGCGAATTCTCCGCAAGTCTTCTTTGTCTCCGGTTCCGTTTACGGGAAACGGCGTAGTCGATTGCGCCTGATCGACAGGTTGCCCAGCATATTCGACTGAATCAGAAGGCGGGGCCGCATTCAGAAGCTGATCCGATGATCTGCCTGAGCGCGTCTCTTCGCGAAGTTTTTCGCGAGCACCGGCGATCGTGAAGCCATCTTCGTAAAGCAGCTTGCGAATCTGTATTACATACTCCACGTCCTTGCGGCGGTACATCCGCTGCCCTGAACTGCTTTTGCCGGGCTTCAGTTGCGGAAACTCCGTCTCCCAGAAGCGGAGAACGTAGGTCGGCAGGTCTGCTAACTGGCTCACTTCACCGATGCGAAAATAAAGCTTCTCCGGAATCACTACATCCGCGAGCGCCTTGGCGTGTTTGCGTTTGGCTGTAGGCATCGTAAAAGAACTCTATTTAGCCGTTCTTGTCTTGTAACACGAGTATGGCGTCCCATCAAAGTGGCCCGCGCACAAATAAAAAGTCTCCGCGGGCAGCGCGGAGACTGGCGACAGAGAAATCGAGGTCTAGCCACCTCACAGGTCCAGTACCGCGTGCAATTTATACGTACCGCGGCGCTAGATTGGACCCCTCTCCCTTGAAGATACTCGCAAAAGATCTGCTAATCCTGCCTACATGTTGGATGCAATCAAGTGCTAGTCCAAGATTTTGTTGCTAGTTACTCTGATTGTCAATAGATTTTTGTCGTTTCTTGCTTGACGAGCCACCTGAAGCTTATCAATCTTCTTAGTTCCTGCCGCGATTGCCTCACTGATCCGAATCCGGAATCGAGATGGCGATGAAAGTATCTTCGCCGCGTGTTCTGCGAGCGGTGCTAAACTGCTGGGCTCGGACGTTTTACGCTGGCTCTTCTGGGAGGCGAACGCCATGCCGAACCTAATGTCGGCGGTAATGAAGAGTAAGCCGGCAGCGGGGATCGAAATCCGCGAAGTTCCCATCCCTGCCGTTGGCCTCACCGATGTCCTTGTTAAGGTGAAGGTCGCCTCTATTTGCGGTACGGATCTGCACATCTACAACTGGGACCCGTGGGCGCAGGGACGCATCACTCCTCCGCTCATCCCCGGACACGAATTCTGCGGATACGTCGAGGCCATCGGTGACGAGGTCACGAATGTAAAAGAGGGCGACTTTGTTTCGGCGGAAATGCACGTCGCCTGCGGCAAGTGCCTGCAGTGCCGCACCGGGCAGGGGCACATCTGCCAGAATGTGAAAATTATCGGCATCGACCGGAACGGAGCATTCGCCGATTATGTCGTAATTCCCGAGTCGAACATCTGGAAGCTAGATCCCGCGATCCCGCACGAATACGCATCGATCCTCGATCCGCTTGGAAATGCGTTTCACACGGTGCTCTCAGGCGATGTAGCGGCCAAAAACATCGCAATTACCGGATGCGGCCCCATCGGACTGTTCGCTATCGCCGTGGCGCGTGCCTGCGGAGCGGCCCAGGTCTTTGCCATCGAGGTCAACGAATATCGCCGCAACATTGCACGGCAGATGAAGGCCGACTTCGTGCTTGACCCCGCGAGCGAGGACGTGCGCGCCATCATTCGCGATCACACGAACGGCTATGGCGTCGACGTGCTGCTGGAAATGGCCGGACACAAGGACGCGGTGAGACTCGGCTTTGATATCTTGCGCACCGGTGGCCGTGTGAGTCTGCTCGGAATCCCTTCGCGTCCCATGGAACTGGATCTTGCGCGCGACATCATATTCAAAGGCGCAACTGTGTTCGGCATCAATGGACGCAGGATGTTCGAGACCTGGTATCAGATGACCGCGCTGCTCAAGGCGGGAAAGCTCGAACTGCATCCGGTGATCTCGAACCGCTTGCCGCTTTCCGATTTCAGCAAGAGCATGGACCTGCTGAATTCCGGCAAGGCCTCGAAAATTCTGCTTTACACCGACGGTGTCGACAGCACGTTCTGAAGGGAGTCTCATGGCCATGGCTCGCATCAACCCCCTCGCATTCCTCTCCGATGAATTGAACACGCTGAAGGAGCAAGGCACCTATTTCAAATTGCGCGTGCTGGATGACGAGCAGGCTCCGGTTTGTCACTTTGACGGACGCAAGGTGATTAACCTCGCCTCCAACAACTATCTCGGGCTTACCACTCACCCCAAGCTTCGCGAGGCCGCGCTGGAGGCCACGCGCAAGTACGGAGTGGGCTCCGGCGCCGTGCGGACCATTGCCGGGACCATGAAGCTTCACATGGAGTTGGAAGAAAAAATTGCGCGCTTCAAGGGCGTGGAGGCATGCGTCGTCTTTCAGTCCGGCTTTACGGCCAACGCCGGAACCGTATCGGCGATCCTCGGTAAAGACGACTACATCATCAGCGATGAGTTGAATCATGCGTCCATCATCGATGGCTGCCGCCTGTCGCGCGCAAAGATTCTGGTCTTCCGCCACAAGGACGTGGCACACGCGGAAGAGCAACTCGCCAGCGTTGCCAATCTTCCGGGGAAAAAGCTTCTGATCAGCGATGGCGTCTTCTCGATGGACGGCGACATCGGTCCGCTGCCGGGGCTTTGCGCTGCAGCGGAAAAGTATGGGGCAATCATGATGGTCGACGACGCGCACGCCTCCGGGGTTCTGGGGCGCAATGGACGCGGCACTATCGACCACTTCGGAGTGCACGGGCGCGTTGACATCCAGGTGGGCACGCTTTCGAAGGCAATCGGCGCACTCGGCGGATACGTCTGCGGCACGCGCGACTTCATCGAATACCTATACCACCGCGCACGGCCGTTCCTGTTCTCCACCTCGCATCCGCCATCGGTCGCTGCCACCTGCATTGCGGCGTTTGATGTGCTGGAGAACGAGCCGGAATTGATTGAGCGCCTGTGGTCAAACACCCGCTTCTTCAAAAAAGAACTGGGACTGCTTGGCTTCAACATTGGCGGTGTCACCACGCCAGCCAGCGAAACTCCGATCACGCCCATCATTATCGGCGATGGACGCGCCACGATGGACTTCAGCAAGGCGCTCTTTGAACAGGGAGTCATGGGAACAGGCATCGCCTTCCCAACTGTTCCAGAGGGCAAGGCACGGGTACGAACCATCGTCACGGCAACGCATACGGAGGCTGAACTCAGTCAGGCGCTCGAAATCCTGGGCAGAGTTGGGAAAAGCATGGGGCTGATCGGGTAGGGAATAACAGCGTTCCTAGTGACCGGAGGCACCTGAGAGCTATAATAATTTCGCTTCCCAACTTCAACAAATCTGCGAGGTTGACGCCCTTGGCCCGTCATCTGTTTGCGGGATTTAGCGGAATTGTAGTGGCAGTTGCTATTCCAATTGTGGTAATGGCGGTTTCCTATCGTCTGACTGATAAAAGCACGCACTACACGTTTGAACCTCGCGGGCAGGGAAGCTTTGAGCCCAGACTTGCCAACTATGTCGGGTTCGCTCAGTACATCATTGGATTAGCAACGGGGTCTTTGGCGCTTGCGGCGGGTTCATCCATTCTTAAGAGTTCGGGAGTACTTCATTGGCGTTTTGCATCACCGCTGACGTTACTGGGTGCGAGCGTGATTTATGGTGTGTGCTTTATCGCGTTAATCAATTACTTCTACGAAGGATTTTTGCATGACGCCCACAGCTACAAACAATTCCGTTACAACCTAAACAATACTTTTGGTTTTTCGTGCTTGCTATCATTTGCCATCGGATACATGTGGCTTGCGGTCATCATCACAAAGAGCAGCTAATACAAGAGTTGCAGAACCGCAACCCGGCGTTAATACTCCTCTCTGTCTACATACAGCAGCTCATTCTCTCCGTAGGTGTCCAAATTTCCATCTTTGTTGCGCTTGCTACCACAGATAAGGTCGTAACCATTAACGTCCCTACTGGTGAAGAGTTCGCACTCAACCGTCATACCCACGTGTAGCTCACAATGTTGAGTTACGTTTGGATTTTCGACTCCCTTGATGTTGTTACATCTTGCGTAGTATTTGTGCCCGTCATGTTCGAGCACCACGGGTACTTCAAACACGAGACTGCTCTCGCTATTTGTGCGCCCGACAACCTTGTAGCGGGCGTGTCGTTTGTGGCGTTCGTATGCAACCAGTGATAACAACATCATGAGCACGCATACCACAATCAACACTTCTCGTCTTTTCATGCCGACCAACCGTCGCATTAAAATACTTGGCGCAATATCATATCGTTCCAATGAACTCACCGGGACAGCTCGCTAGGACGTGGAACATCTTACAATCCACGAAGCAATTGCGAAAGAGTGACCTTGAATCCATTGGCTTAGAAGTAACAACCCGCACGGACGCACCGGGAAGGGTCCGTTGCGGCTGCCCTTTCGTATTTTTGCGGAGGATCTCGGGGGCTATTCTTTGGCGAGTTCTGCGAGCAGTTCTTTGCCATACTTCTCAGCGCGCTTCGGCCCCATGCCTTTGATCTCCAGCAATTCGCGCATAGTACGTGGCCGTGTCCGCGCAATCTCAAGCAGGGTCGCGTCTTGCAGCACACAGTAGGGAGGCCAGTGGTTTTTGCGAGCGATATCCAGCCGGAGGGTGCGCAGTCGCTCGAAGCGGGCCTCTACCGCACGCCCGTGCATAGCTCCCACCTTGCCGCCAGCAACTTCCTTGGCCGCGGCGACTTTTGCCCGCGTGGTGCGCTCCCCGCTCTTGTTCGGAGCTTCGCGCGATATCGTCGCTGCGATTCGGGAGACCCTCGCTTCCGAGGAAGGCTGGTCTGAGTGCTTCGGCCCGGCATTCAATAGGTGCAAAATCCGCGTACCGAAGTTCTCGATGATTTTGTTGTGCACCTCGAAGTCGTCGCGTAATTCTTCAATGGATTTCGGGGGATTCTCAATCAGCCGTTGCAGCAGTTCATCGGGCAGGTGCTGAAAAAACATCGTTCCCAGCGAGCGTACGGCATCGCGGCGAAGGTCCTTCAGGCGTGCCAGCCGCGCGTCATCAGGAGACAGCACCACGGGACCAACCGCGCGCTCCATGATCTCCGCGCGAGAGTTTTGCAACGTGCCGCTGGAATGCGTTGCGGCCTCAGCGGCGACCGCCGCAGCTCGACTGCTCATCTTTATCGCGGGCCTGCCGGCGCGGCAGACGTCGCAGTTGCAGTCTTGCGGAACCTTGTCTTCGCCGAAGTATTCCAGAATCTGACGGCGGCGGCAGCGCTCCCAGCGGGCGTAGTTCTGCATGGCGTTCAGTTGTTTTTCACCCCGCTTCTGCAGCGCTGCAATGTCCCGGCGCGTCAACTGACCGTTGGTGTCGCCAATCTTTTCGATAAAGAATTTCTGCATCATTACATCGGCGGGAGCGAAGTACAAAATGCAATCAGCGGGCAGACCATCGCGTCCTGCGCGTCCGGCCTCCTGGTAGTAGGCTTCCAGGCTGCCGGGCAGGTTGTAGTGGATCACGTAGCGCAGATTCGGCTTGTTGATGCCCATGCCAAAGGCGTTGGTCGCAACCACGATGGCATTTTCATGATCCACAAAGCGGCCCTGATTGCTGCTGCGCGCCTCCTGATCCATGCCAGCGTGATAAGCCACTACTACGCGTCCACGCAACTTGCTTCTGAGAAGCGATGTAACCTCCTCCACGTGTTTGCGGGTGGAACAGTACACGATGCCGCCGGATTTCTTATGCGAGAGATAGTCGAGAAGTTCATCCTGTTTGTTCTTTGCTTTGGCAAAGACAACTGACTGATAGCTGAGGTTGGGGCGGTCGAAGCCGGTGACGTGGATCGCCGGATTCTTGAGCCGGAGGTTGCTCACGACATCGGCACGAACCTCAGGCGTTGCCGTGGCGGTCAGTGCAATGGTCAGCGGCTCGCCCAGTTGCTCGCGCACCTCGCCGAGGCGCAGGTATTCCGGACGGAAGTCATGGCCCCACTGGCTGATGCAGTGCGCCTCGTCGATGGCCAGCAGCGACAACTTGCGCTGCGTGATGATGGAGAGAAAACCGGGGGCGCTGAATCGCTCGGGGGCGACGTAGAGCAGGCCGCGGAATCCATCGCGCAGTTTTGCCATGACTGCGCGCTGCTCATCCCAGGTTTGTCCGCTGCACAACATCATGGCGGGAATCCGCAGTGCGCGCAATTGGCGCACCTGGTCGGTCATCAGCGATATCAGCGGGGAGATGATCAGCGTGAGCCCGCGCAGCGAAACGGCGGGCAATTGATAACACAGGCTCTTGCCCGCGCCCGTCGGCATTACAACCAGCGCATCGCGGCCCGCGAGCACGTCATTCACTATTTCGCGCTGCTGGGAGCGAAATTCCTTTAGACCGAAAATAGAGGCCAGAATGGTGTCGGCATCACGCATGGCAGGGAAAAATTAGCTCCGATAGTAAACGCCCGCTTTAATGCCTGTTGCTAACAGCCAATTGAAGCTGGTCTTTCGTTATTGCTCGCGCGGGAACGCGTCGGTTTATAGTTCGTTGAATACGATGTTTCCGCCGACTATGGTCGCGCGCGCTTTTCCGAAGAACTGCATTCCGTCATAAGGACAGTTGCGGGAACGCGAGCGAGTTTTTGTAACGTCGTAGGTCCAGCGTTCTTTTGGATCGAAGATGGTTATGTCGGCTACTGAGCCTTCGGCAAGAGTGCCTCGACCATTCAGGCCGACGATTTTTGCCGGATTTGTCGAAAATAATTCCACGATGCGCTTCAGAGGAACCTTGCCGGTGTGATGCAGCGTTGTAACTGCTGCCGCCACTGCAATCTCAAGTCCGGTGATGCCGAAAGCAGCTTTATCGAATTCCACTTCCTTTTCAAACAACGCATGAGGAGCGTGGTCGGTTGCAATGGCGTCAATGGTTCCGTCGATCAGCGCGGCGACCAACGCTTTCCGGTCGGCTTCCGAACGCAGCGGCGGATTCATCTTGTAGCGGGTGTCGTAGGTCGAGCAACTTTCTTCGGTGAAGAGAAAGTGATGCGGCGTGACCTCCGTGGTCACGTTCACGTGCTTAGCGCGTCCCAGGCGCACCAGTTCCAACGATTTAGCAGTGGAGACGTGGGCGATGTGCAAATGCGCACCCTCCTGACTGGCGAGGCGAATGTCCCGCTCCACGACCAGCCACTCAGAAGCTGCGGGCTGTCCGCGCAGTCCGAGTTTGAAGGACATGACTCCCTCGTTTATCGGATTGCCGCCCGAGATATTCTTGTCTTCGGCGTGCTGAATCAGCGTAAGGCCGATTCTGGCGGCGTGCGCCAGCGCCTCGCGCATGACGTTGTCGTCCATAATTGCGTTGCCATCGTCGCTGAGGGCCACTGCACCGGCTTTCTTCAGTTCGCGATAATTGCTGAGCTTTTCTCCCTGGCTGCCGAGCGTTGCCGCTGCAATAGGAAAGACGTTTACAACAGCGCCGCGCTCCTTGTCCTGCATCCATCGCGTTAAGGCCGGTGAGTCGTTTATGGGCCGCGTATTGGGCATCGCGCAAACCGAGGTAAAGCCGCCCGCCGCGGCTGCGGCTGTTCCGGTTGCAATTGTTTCCTTATGAGTCTGTCCCGGTTCGCGCAGGTGTACGTGAATATCTATGAACCCGGGAGCAACGACCAGCCCTTTCACATCGAGTGTCTCATCGGCTGTGGTTTGGGCCGCGCCTGGGGCTGCAATCTCCAGCACATGACCATCGCGGAGCACGAGATCGGCAGGCGCATCGAAGGCTCTCGCGGGATCGATCAGGTGTCCGCCCTTCAGCAGAATCGTGCTCATCGCTTTGCTCCCAACAGAGTTTCGAGAATTGCCATGCGCACCTTTACGCCGTTCAGAACCTGTTCCAGTACGACCGACTGTTCGCAGTCGGCAACCTCGTCGGTCATCTCCATTCCGCGAATCATCGGTCCGGGGTGCATCACGATTGCGTCTTTCTTTGCCATCTTCAACCTTGTCGTGGTCAGTTGATAGCGGCGGATATATTCCTCGACATTGATCTGCATTCCGGAGAGCCGTTCCTTTTGCACGCGCAGCATCATCACCACGTCGGCGTCGCGGATTGCCTTTTCCATGTCGCGCACGATCTCGAGGCCAGGCGCAAGTTCAAGCGCCGAGTCAGGCAGCAGCACATCGGGTCCGCAGAACACGACTTGCGCGCCCAACTTGGTGAACAGGTGCGCATCGCTGCGAGCAACGCGGCTGTGGAAGATATCGCCAATGGTGACGATCTTCAGACCCTTTAGGCTCTTCTTATGGTCAAGGATCGTGAATGCATCGAGCAATGCCTGCGAGGGGTGCGCGTGCATTCCGTCTCCGGCGTTGATAATCGGAATATCGATCAGCCGCGACAAAAGTACCGGGGCCCCCGAGCTGGGGTGCCTCATAACAATGGCGTCCACTATCGACTGGAGCGTGCGTCCGGTGTCCTTCAGCGACTCGCCCTTTTCGATGCTGGCGGTGGTTGCATGAATTACTACCGTGGAGGCGCCCAGGGACTTGGCTGCGATTTCAAAACTGGTGCGGGTGCGGGTCGAATTTTCGTAAAAAAGTAAGGCGATGCGGCGGCCACGAAGAGTCACGCGCGGCCGGGCTGGATTCATACGTTTCGCCAGCGTCAGGATGTCGAGGATCTGCTGCGAGTCCAGCGGCTCGATCCCGAGCAGCGACCGGGGCTTGGCTTTCATGTTGTCCTTCGCTTAGCCTTCGACTTCCGGCACTCGCTCAACCAGAAGAACCTTTTCCATCTGGTCCGTCTCGCTGAGCTTTACCTCGATGATTTCCTCATGGGTCGTCTGCACTCGGCGTCCAATGAAGATTGCCTCGATCGGCAATTCGCGATGTCCGCGGTCAATAAGAGCCAGCAGTTTCACGCTGCGCGGCCGTCCCTGGTCGAACAGCGCATCGAGCGCGGCGCGAATCGTGCGTCCGGTGTAGAGTACGTCGTCACAGAGCACAACATCTTTGCCCGTAATATTGAAGCCGATCGGGCGAGGTTCCACCACCGGCTTCGGACCCACCGTTGAAAGATCGTCGCGATAAAGCGTGATATCGAGCGAACCGACCGGCACAACACCTTTTTCAATGCGCTCGATAAGCTTGGCCAAGCGCTCTGCGATCGGAATACCCCGGCGGCGAATACCTACCAGGACAAGGTTTGCGATCCCGTTATTCTTTTCTACGATTTCGTGCGCCAGACGAACCAGTGTGCGCTCGATTTCAGAGGCAGACATGAGCTGCTCTTTTTCGCGAAGATGAGGAGGCCGAGATATAACGTTCATAACTGCCTGATGATACGCGAGGCGGCAAGTCTGGGGCAAGGACAACCCATGCCGGGTCAGTTCTGCTTGCGGTCGCTTCCCTGTCCAAACAATGCCGCGCCCAGTGCGCCTCCGAATGCGCTTGCTACAAGGAAAAACACTCCCAGCGTAGCCATTCCGATCAAAGAAATAATGATCAGGCCATGGTCAGTGGCAACATAGTTTTGAAACTGTTCCAGTTTCTGATGCATTGCGGGATCGGGATTGGCTGCTATGATGTCCGGCATTCTTTCCTGCATGACATGGTGCATCTCCGCCATTCTGCCGGGGTTGAAAAACTGGGAAGCACTCAAAATCGAGAGCAGCACGAATCCCCAGCCTCCCGCAAGTGCTCCAATCTTTGCGCCAGTCCAAGGCGTAAGCGGGAGAGATCTCGCCTTGCGCCGGTAAAGTGTCAGTGCGAGTCCGCCCGATGCGAACATGCTCAGCAAGGCCAACCAGATCACTCCACTCGAAGTTCCAACGGCAGCAAACAGGCCGGCGATTAGCGCCGCGCTGATGGCTGGACGCCAGAGCAGTTTGTCCTGGGCTCGATAGGTTGGTTCCGGAGATGGTGGCGTGAACTCTTTGCGATCGTCTTTTATCATCGGCTCCGCCGGGGGCTGCAGGTCTTCGGGAGTTCCCGGCGGGAGAGGCTCCGTCACAGGGGCTGTAGGTGGCCGCACCGGAACTTTAATCTGCGGTGCGTGACATTTGGGACAGAAAGGATGTCCATCCTCTACTACCACTCCACATTGGTTGCAGTTATGCTCCACGCACAAAGGCTAACAGCCAGACGGCGATGAAGCAAATGCAATGATGCGAAGCATTGCTGCTGCGATTCTCGCGTGCTACAGCAACGTTTTTGCGAGCAGCCATATATTCAGCCCGGCAATGAGCAGGGCAGTTGCCCACGAGAGCGCCTTAATCCATGGTGGATTCACGAATTCACCCATGAGTTTCCGGTCGCTGGTAAACATTACCAATGGAAACACGGCGAAGCTCAACTGCATGCTGAGCACAACCTGACTGAAGATCAGGAGCTGAGCGGTCCCTCGTTCTCCTGCGATGGCGGTTACCACGACGGCGGGTACGAGCGCCACTAGGCGGGTAATCAACCTTCTTACCCAGGGCTTGGCCCGCATGCGGAGGAAGCCCTCCATCACGATCTGTCCGGCCAGCGTTCCCGTCAGGGTTGAGTTCTGTCCACTGGCCAGCAACGCAAGCGCAAATACTCCGCTTGCTGCGTTTACTCCCAGCAGGCCGGACATCAGCTTGTAGGCGTCCTGTATTTCCGCTACTTGGTGGTGCCCAGCTCGATAAAAGGTCGCAGCTGCGACTACCAAAATCGCGGCGTTCACAAACAGCGCGACGGTTAGCGCTACCGCGGAGTCGATGTTGCAGTAACGCAAGGCCTCGCGACGCCCTTCCGGAGTTCGTGCATAATCACGCGTCTGCACAATCGCGGAGTGCAGATAGAGGTTGTGCGGCATCACGGTCGCGCCCAGAATTCCGATGGCAATGTAGAGCATGAGAGGATCCTGCAGAATTACAGGATCGGGAACGAACATAGATTTCAGCGCTAATCCAAACTCCGGTTTCGAGAACAGAATCTCCAGCCCGAAGCAGAGACCGATTGTCGCTGTCAGTGTAACCACAATTGCTTCGATATACCGGAAACCGCGGTTCTCCAGCAGCAGGAGCAACAGCACGTCAAAACCTGTAATGACAACGCCGATCAGCAGCGGAATATGGAAGAGCAGTTGCAAAGCTATTGCCGAACCGATGACCTCTGCCAAATCGCACGCGGTAATGGCGACCTCGGCCAGCACCCAGAGCCCGAACGCCGTCCCGCGCCCAAAGCGTTCACGGCAGGCTTGTGCCAGGTCGAGACCACTCACTACGCCAAGCTTGATCGACAAGCTTTGCAGCAGAATTGCCAGCAGGTTTGACAGAACGATTACATACAACAGGGAGTAGTTGTAGCGCGAACCCGCCGCCAGGTCCGTGGCCCAGTTTCCCGGGTCCATATAGCCGACTGCAATCAGAAAGCCCGGACCTGCAAAGGCCAGCAGCTTGCGCATCACTCCAGCGCGATGCGGCAGAGGAACATGGGTGCGAATCTCCGGCAAAGTAGAGGGAATCGTCGCTGCTGGTTGCTCTTGTCCGTAGGTACTCATCTTTGTCCGTCCGTTGGGCACCGAATTCAGCTGAACTAATATTGGATGCAAAGGCGCTCACGTTCGATTTTGCGAAAGGCGATCAGAATCCGCTGCGACGGTGTATTTCAAAGAGTTGACTTATGGTGTAGCGAACTCATAACCTTTGGGGTTGGAGACATCATGAAAGTTCTTGTGCTGGGCGGCGGAGGCCGCGAACACGCTCTGGTTTGGAAGCTGAAGCAATCGCCTCGGGTGGACGAAGTTTTTTGCGCTCCCGGCAATGCCGGCATTGCGCAGGAGGCAACCTGCCTTCCCTGTGATCTTACGCGTCTGGATTCGATCATCGAGGCGGTCCTTAAGGTGGGTCCGGACCTGGTTGTCGTAGGCCCAGAGGTTCCGCTCACGCTTGGTACGGTTGATGAGTTGCGTCGGCGGGGGATTTCCGTCTTTGGTCCTACTCAGGCTGCGGCGCAATTGGAATCGAGCAAGAGCTTTTCCAAGGCCTTCATGACCCGGCACCGGATTCCCACTGCGCGCTACGCGCAGGTTCACGCAGTATCGGAGATCAAAGATGCACTCGCCCACTTCAGCGCTCCCATCGTGGTCAAAGCCGATGGTCTCGCCGCGGGTAAGGGCGTGGTGATTGCCGCCACCAAGGAAGAAGCGGTGGCCACCGCTACGGCCATGCTGCAAGGCTCGCTCGGAGAGGCCGGGTACAACATTCTTTTTGAGGAGTTTCTTCAGGGCGAAGAGATCAGCTTCCTAGTCATCAGCGACGGCGAGCGCGTTGCGCCGCTGGTTCCCGCGCAAGACCACAAGCGCATCGGCGATGGCGATACCGGCCCGAACACGGGAGGGATGGGCGCTTACTCCACTGCTGGCCTGATTGATGACAATATGCGCGAATGGCTTCTCCGCCATGTTGCGCGTCCGGTAATTGCGGGCATGGCAGCGGAAGGCACACCTTACACGGGAATTCTTTACTGCGGCTTGATGATGACAGCGCGCGGCCCGCAGGTGCTCGAATTCAACTGCCGTTTCGGCGACCCGGAAGCTCAGCCGATTTTGATGCGACTGGAGAGCGATCTTTTGGAAGCTTTCGAGGCAAGCATCGAGGGAAGGATCAGCGATGGCATCTTCCGCTGGAGTCCCGAGCCGAGTGTTTGCGTTGTAATGGCCTCGCATGGCTACCCCGGCAAATACGAGTCCGGCAAGTGCATCTCCGGCCTTGAACGCGCGAACGCTCTGGATGGCGTGAAAGTTTTCCATGCTGGTACGAGCCTCGTTAGCGGCGAGATGGCGACCGCCGGTGGACGCGTGCTCGGAGTCACGGCTCGCGGCGCCGATCTTGAAGCTGCGGTCGCACGGGCGTACGAGGCTGTTCAATGCATCAGCTTTGACGGAATGCAGTACCGCACTGACATCGCTCATCGCCGATTGAAGCGCTAGATCAGAAATTTTGGTAACAAGAGCTCTATGGAAAAAAAGCCGCTAGTCTCCATCATTATGGGAAGCGATAGCGATCTCGATGTCATGAACGAGACCGCCAAGGCGCTGGAACTATTCGATATCTCTTATGAGATGGACGTTTGCTCCGCGCACCGCTCTCCGGCGCGTACAAGCGAATTCAGCCGTAAGGCGGCTGGGCGCGGAATCCGGGTCATCATCGCCGGTGCGGGCGGTGCCGCCCATCTTGCGGGAGTAATCGCCGCTGAGACGATTACTCCCGTGATCGCCGTTCCGATTGCAGCCACATCGCTGGGCGGACTGGACGCGCTGCTCGCCATGGTGCAGATGCCTGCGGGGATTCCCGTCGCGACAGTTGCCATCGGCAAGCCGGGAGCCACGAACGCTGGAATTCTCGCCGCGCAGATACTGGCCACCAGCGACGGCGCGCTGGCCAAAAAGCTCATGGCCTATAAGGAAAAGCTGGCGCTTGGTGTGGAGGAGAAGTCGCGCAAGCTGCAGGCGAGCCGCCGAGACGTGAACACTTAAAAATTCAGACGCGAGAAGTCCCCGATTTGCGCTGAGGGTTGCTGTCCTGCAAGGTCTGTTCCTCGGCGCACAGCTCGAGTGAGGCCATGTCCAGCGCCAACAGGTATTCCTTGAAAGCCGGTCCCAGAACCTCATGTTTTAACGCGTACTCCACGGTGGCTTTCAGGAAGCCAAGCTTGTCTCCGGCATCGTGGCGCTTGCCTTCAAAGACATAGCCGTAAATTTTTTCGTGCCGCAGGAGCTTCTTCATTGCGTCAGTCAGTTGAAGCTCTCCTCCAGCTCCAGGCCTGATCGCCTCGACCATCTCAAAGATGCGCGGTGTCAGCACATAGCGGCCAATGATGGCGAGACTCGACGGAGCCTCCTCAAACTTCGGCTTCTCCACCATGTCCGCGATTTCGTAAAGACGGCCATTGAATCCCGGCACCGGCTTCGCGTCCAGCACACCGTAAGCGGAGATCGCCTCGCCCTCTACAATCTGGGTCGCGATCACGGAACAGTGTTTTTCATTGAAGACGTCGATCAACTGCTTCAGGCAGGGGGTGTCGGGCGAATCGACGAGGTCGTCGGGTAGTATCACCCCGAAAGGCTCATTGCCCACGAGTCTTTTTGCCATCAGCACGGCGTGGCCCAGGCCCAAGGGTTCCTTCTGCCGAACCGTGCTTACGTGCGCCAGTCGCGCAACCTGTTTTGCGGTTTCGAGCAGCGTGGATTTATTGCGTGTGGCCAAGGCATGTTCGAGCTCAAAACTGATGTCAAAATGATCTTCCATGACGGTCTTGCCGCGCCCGGTCACGATGATGATTTCCTCGCATCCGGAGGTAATCGCCTCTTCCACGCCGTACTGGATAATCGGCTTATCGACTATGGGCAACATCTCTTTCGGCATGGCCTTGGTTGCTGGCAGGAATCGCGTGCCTAAACCCGCGGCGGGGAATACTGCTTTACGTACTCTCAATGTCATCGTTGCACTCAGTACAGCTAGGATTCAGAAATCTGTTAAAAATCTCGTTTGTGTATGCCGGAGCTTTCGCATGTACTCTCAACGTATCCTCAGTCGTTTGGCCCCGTCCCAAAATTGTAACGCAGCAGCTTCGCGCATAGCTCGGGGATGCGCCTCGTGTTCACAGTGTTGGCGAATCATCTCTTAATAATGCGCGCCGAATCACCTTCACCGGCGCCACGCCTTGCCTCATGAAAAGGTCGTGAAATTCACTTGGCTTCGGCGTTCCCTTCTGGTGTTTCGTCCAATCCGCGCGCAGTTTTTGTATCTGCAGCTTCCCCAGCGTGTACATCAGGTAAGTGGGGTCGCCAGCTCCGCGCTTCACCTCGCGCTTTGCGTTCGACTCTGTTTGGTAGCCTTCTTTCACGAAGAAGGCGGTCGCCTCATCCATTGTCATCGTGCCGGTATGCATGCGGATGGCGACTACGTACCGGGCATTGCGCAGCAACGCGTACTGCAACTGTCCCAACCGCAATTTCAGGTAGGCTGTGTCCTGCTCCTCGGGTATGCCCGGGGTGCGTCCATAACCTTCGTCGATCATCATTTGCTCGGTGTAATGAGCCCAACCTTCTATATTTGTCCCGGAAAAGTGTCCGCCGGTACTGCTCAGGTCCAGGCTGAGAAATTGTCTTATGCGCGAGGGCACATGTTCATTCCACAGATACTGCTCGTAATGCCCTGGAATGACCTCATGGATTGCCGTGCTCGTAACGGCGCCCCGGTTGAAGGCCGCCATGTATTGTTCCACCTGCGGCGGCGTCCAATTCTTTTCGGGAAGCGTGACATTAAAGAATGCCTCAGTTGCCTTCGTTTCGAAAGGCCCCGGTGTGTCCATCGAAGCAAAAGTAGTTGCTCGCAAGAACGGCGGTGTCTCCTGCAGCTTTGGCAGAGTTCGCGAAGGCGTGGTAATGATTGCGTGAGTGTCCGTAAACTCGCGGATGCCTGCCAGCTTATCGCTGAAAGCCTTGAGCAGCTCGCCCGGTTGTGGATGTTCCTTCTCGATCTGCGCCAGCAGTTGCGGCGGCGTCCTGGTTGGATCGATCAGCTTTGCAACACGCTGAAACTCGTTCTGGTTGCGGTGCAAGTTATCCAGCCCCACCTGTAACAGATGATCGAGCGGTATATCCACCATTTCTTCGCAGGCGAGTTTCCTGCGCAGGTTTTCCGCGCCCAGTCTGAAATCACCGTTCGAGCGCCGCAGGAGGTCGCTCCTGATCCACGCCTCATATTCGCCTAGTGCCGCGAGTACGCCTACGTTCGATCTCGCAAACTCTGCCTGGAGCTTGGCATCTTTCACGTCGCTGAATGCGGAAGGCACATCCTTTTGAAAGAAATCGACGATGCCGGGCAGTTGCTCCAGCGCGATTTCCGCAAAAATGCGGGGAGGATTTTCCAGATTTGTGCGCGCCTGTTGCAGCAATGCGGGCATCTGGCGCTCGCGTGCGATCAGCGCCACCAGCCTCACCTCCGGCGGGACAAAGTTGCGCCCCATTAGCAGAAGCGTCGAATCGCTCAGCACGGAAGAGTAGTAGTCCGGGTTCTTGCGCCAAACCTGTTGAATCTGTAGCTCGAAAATGCGCGACTGCACGAAAGCCAGCAGCATCTCGCGATCGTCCAAAGCCCAGCGCGACCAGCCTTTGGTGTCGAGCGCCTCAAGCCGCTTTTCGTATTTCCCATAGAGCGCGACCTGCTTTGCAACGCGCACCGCGTCGTAGCTCTCCATCCGCGTGTCGTACTGGTGAAAGCCTGCCCGCGTGCCAGCGCTGGGCAGGAAATCGAAGAAGGTTGCCATGAACTCGTCGTGCAACCCAGTCAGGCTCTGGGGATATGTTTCCGGAACTGTGGCCTGTGTCATTGCCGCGCCCGGCAATGCCGCCTCACCATTGTGTTCTGCGAAGGAAAACGTCGAAAGGCTGACAAGCAGCACTGCGGCGGCAAATCGAATCATTTCTAGTCCTCGTCCCGGCCAGCTTTTCAGGAACATTTACGCTGGGGTGGGCTCTGCCTCAAAGCCTTCCAGAATCTTGCGTAACCCGTTCAATACCTCTTCGGGGCGTGTCGCCTTCAGCGAAAATTTCAGTACTCCCTGGGGTGTAAACACCACGCCCTTGTGCCTGGCTACCAGTTGCATGATCTTCTGCGGGTCGGCCTCCGCCGTCTGCGTGAACTTTATGCTTACCTGGTCGCGTTTGCGCTCAATGCTGGCAACTCCCAGCCGCTGGCACTCCAAACGGAGATGCGCATATTGCACGAGGTGCTGCAATGCTGCCGGAGGCTCGCCGTAACGGTCGCGCATCTCGCTGACCACATCGCTTAGCTGCTTTTCATCCGTGGCGGCCGCCATACGCTTGTAGATGCGCAAGCGCTGGTTCTCTTCATGAATATATTCATTCGGAATGCGAATATTTAGACCTAGATTCAGCGCGGTATCCAGCGCCTCAGGAACGGGTTCGCCTTTCAACTCGCGAATCATCTGTTCGAGCATGGTGGTGTACATCTCAAAGCCCACGGCTTCGATATGGCCGCTCTGCTGCCCTCCGAGCAGATTTCCCGCACCGCGCAACTCGAGGTCGAGTGCGGCGATTTTAAAGCCCGCGCCCAGTTCGCTGAATTCCTTCAGCGCCGCCAATCTGCGCCGTGCCAGGTCGTTCAGTTCGCGATCCGGCGGCACCAGCAGATAAGCGTAAGAGCGCCGGTTCGAGCGGCCAACGCGTCCGCGTAACTGGTAGAGTTCGCTCAAGCCGTGGCGGTCGGCGCGATTGATAATGATAGTGTTGCAGAGCGGAATGTCGAGTCCGTTTTCAATGATCGATGTGGCGACTAGGATATCGGCCTCGTGGCGCATGAAGGCCAGCATGACTTTCTCCAGCTCGCCTTCGCCCATCTGTCCGTGGCCTACCAGGATTCGCGCTTTTGGCGCCAGTTCACGCAGCTTCGACGAAATCTCGAAGATTGACTCGATGCGATTGTGTACAAAATAGACCTGGCCGCCGCGCTCGAGCTCCTGCTCGATGGCGGAGCGAATCAGCTTTTCATCCCATCCCGCAACTACGGTCTGAATCGCCAGGCGATCGCGGGGCGGAGTTTCAATGACGCTCATGTCGCGCAGTCCGAGCATGGACATGTGCAGGGTGCGCGGTATCGGCGTCGCCGACAAGGTCAGCACGTCCACTTCCTTGCGCAGTTGCTTGAGCCGCTCCTTGTGCCTCACTCCGAAGCGCTGCTCTTCATCGATAATCACGAGGCCAAGGTCGGGAAAGCTAATGTCTTTCGAGAGCACGCGATGCGTACCGACGAGAATGTCCACCTTGCCGTTCTCGACCTTTTCCACGATCTCTTTCTGCTGCTTCGCGGTACGGAAGCGCGAGATCATTTCGATGGTTACGGGAAAGGCGGCGAATCTGCGCTTGAAGGTCTCGTAATGCTGGAAGGCCAGGACCGTGGTGGGGGCGAGAAGCGCGACCTGCCGGCTGTCATTGACTGCTTTGTAGGCGGCGCGCATCGCCACTTCCGTCTTGCCGTAGCCCACGTCACCGCAGAGCAGGCGGTCCATCGGCTGCGGAGATTCCATGTCGCGCTTGATATCTTCCACGGCTGCGACCTGATCATCGGTCGCGTTGTATTCAAAAGCGTCTTCGAACTCGCGCATGAACTGGGTGTCGGCTGAGTATTGATAGCCCTGCGCGGTTTTGCGCTGAGCGTAGAGTTTCAGCAGCTCATCGGCCATGTCGGCCATGGCCTTTTTCACGCGCGTCTTGGTCTTCACCCATTGCTGCGTGCCAAGCCGGTTCAGCACTATCTGCCCGCCCTCGGCTGAACGATACTTTTGCACGAGGTCGAGCCGAGTCAGCGGAACGTACAGCCGCGCCCCTTCCGCGTATTCCAGGACCATGAACTCGGACTTCGAGCCGTCCGCCTGCGGAATCTCGCGCAGGCCCAGATAGCGCCCAATGCCGTGTTCGACGTGAACAACGTAGTCACCTACGGCCAGGTCGCGGAAATCCGATAAAAACGCAGAGGTCTTGGATCGCGGCCTCTGCTGCCGTGCGGCACCCGCCTCAGACTCGTCAAAAATATCGTTGGCACCGAACAGCACCAGCTTCGCGTCCGGTAGCGCCACCCCGGCCGGGACGTAGCCGCATACAAGGGCCGTTGCCGCGCTCTCGTCGTTAAAGCAGGCGGCTTCTTCGCTGATTGCCGATGGCTTGTTTCGTGTGCCGAGGCGGTAGGGCACTTGGTACTCGTTGAAAATGTCCGCGAGCCTTTCCAACTCGCCCATCGAGCCCGCGACCAGCAATACACGCTCACCCGCTTCGGAGAGCTTTTTTACTTCCTCCAGCAGCTTCGGTATCGCACCGTGAAAGCGCGGGGTCGGACGCGAACTGAATTGCAGGAGCTCCGCGCCGCCGCTTGTCTCCAGCCCTAGTTGCTCTACATCCAGCCCCTCGGTCTGCGCCACGCGCTCGCGCCACACTTCGGGAGTCACGTACAGCTCCTCCGGGCGTACCAGGATGCCTATGCCGCTGTGCTCATGCGCATCGACCAGCCGCTGCCACCAGGCATCGTGATCCTCGGCCAGCCTCTCCGGTTCATCCAGCACGACGGCGGCCTCTGGTATCAGGTCGAAGATCGTGTTCTCCGCGCCCGCTACTGGGGCAAAAAATTCCCAGCCGGGAAACACCGTTACTCCGCCTGCTTTTGCGGCATCTTCGAGCGCTTCCTCGGTGCCGCGAACCCGTCTTCCGCTGAGCCTTGCATTTATCGTCGCCAGCAACTCTTCGGTCACCGGAGTCTCGGTCAGCGGCAGGAGCACGATCTCGTCAAGCCCGGTGGCGGATCGCTGCGTCACAGGATCGAAGCGTCTCATCGACTCCACTTCGTCGCCGAAGAGTTCAATGCGCACCGGGCGATCCATCTCCGGGGAATAGACGTCCAGAATGCCGCCGCGCTGCGCATACTCGCCCTGCTGCTCCACTATGTCCGTCTGGCGGTAACCGACGACATTGAGGTGCTGCACCAGGCTTTCCAGATCCAGCCAGTCTCCCTTGCGCACCGTCCGGGCCAGGTCGCGGTAATACTCGGCGTCGCGGAGGCGAATCGTGGTGGCGGCAAAGGGCGCAACCACCAGCGATGCCGTTCCGCTGGCGATGCGCCAGAGCGCACGCGCGCGCATCTCCTGAATCTCAGGATGTGGAGAAAGGTTTTCGAAGGGAAGCACGTCCCGAGCCGGAAAGTAGGCCACCGAGTCGGGCGTGGCCACGCCGGTCATCTCGCAGAGGCTTTGCAGGAGCGGCAGCAGCTCTTCAGCCGTGCGGTTATCGCTCACCAGCAGCAGCAGAGGCCGAGCCGAAGCCCGATGCAGCAGTGCATAATGCAGCGCACGCGCGGTGGGAGTAAGGCCGGAGACACGAATGCGCCCCGCGCCTCCCTTCAGATGGGTTGCAGCACGTTGAAAACTCGAGGTAAGCTCGACGCCCGCGAGCAGCTCGCGGACGAAAGGGAGGATCATTACCCAGTTATTCTATCAGGACGCGAACGTGCTACGGTTCAAACCAATTTCTGAGCAAAAGGCCTTGACTCAGCTCTGCCCGAGAGTCATTCTGACTGGCGCTATGTCGGAGAAAATAAGTTACTCGCTTTCGGATTCGGAGCTCCTCAATTATTCGCGCGAGCATCTGCTCCACGAACTCCAGATCTTTTGGTGGCTTACTAAAGAGCTTCCCACAAAGCCGAACGGCTTTGAGTTGTCTGCGTTGCTGGAGTCCTTTGCAATACATTTCCGCAATTTGGTTAATTTTCTTTATCCCGAATCACTACGGCGCGGTGACGTAACGGCGGCGGATTTCTGCGAATGTGGTTGGCATCTTGGGAAGATTCCAGATGACCTCAAATCCGCACGTGAACGGGCAAACAAAGAAGTCAGCCACATCACCTGCGAGCGGAAGACGGGCGACGACCCGAACAAACCTTGGGATGTTAAAGCGCTCTTCGATAAGATTGACGATAAGGCAAAAGAATTCGCTGACGCGGCTTCCGAAAAGAAGTTGCATCGAAAGGTTGTGGAGTGGCTACGCGCGACACCCTCCATGAAGGAGAGCATGTTGGCAGTTGCTTCCACGATAAAGACGAACACTGTAACCCAAACCAATACCTTCAGTTGTGAGCCGCCTGGGCAGTAACCTTTCGGGCTTGGAAGTCTATCGCGGTATTCTCCTGCCCGGAAGACCTAGGCCCTAAAGATCTATGTGCAGCCGCAGTCCTGGGACCACCACTGGACCGCGGTCGCGGTTATAGCCCGGATTCCAGATGCGCTGCAGGTCCACGCTCAGAAAAATTCCGCGCCAAGCGTGAAACGTGTAGTAGCCCTCGAAGATTGTCTCCCGCCCGTAACGCAAGTTGCCGTCGCCCAACAGGAAGCCAATGCCGCCATTTTGCAGGTATTCCTGATGCGAGGCTGAGATTCCATTTGTCGCCACCGCCGCGCCTACCTTGTCCAGCTTACGATGCCAACGCGCGCCCGCTACATCCGCACCGAACGCAATTGTGGAATCCACCTCAGTGTAGGCATAGGATTCATGCTGGCCTTCGTTCCAGCCCAGGCGTAAAAAGGCACGCACATCCTTTGGCAATTCCTGCTGAGCGTTGAAGCCGAAACCGTACTTCACCGTGCCCTGTCGCCTTGTGTTTTCAATCTTTGGAGTCGGGTCGATGCCGGCTTTGTATCGAGCGACCGCCTGCTGATAGTCCCCCATGTTGGCGTGGTTCTCGTAGGCCAGCAGTCGAATGGTGGTCTTGCGATCTTTCAGCAGCGTGGGACGCAACTCCAGTTCGTAATTCTCCGCGCGGGCGCGCCGCAGGTTCCAATCAAGGTCGGTTCCGTTGGCAGTTTTCGGCAGCAGCAGTTCGCCAAAGCGAAAGCCCCAGCGTGCGCTTTGGTACTCGGCCACGATGCCATAAGTGTAGCCGCGAGTATCGGCTGCGTAGTCATACGCGCCGTTTGCGTCCACTGTCCAGTTCAGAAATTGCAGGTGGCTGTCGCTCCCGACTTCGTTTACATCGAAAAAATCTACCGTGCTCATCTTGCCTACGCGAAAATCGAGTCGGCGTGCGGGGGCGCTGGTGGCCAGGGAAAGAGGACCGCGTTCCAGTTTCACGTCTTCTTTGGACAATCGTACGGTCTGATGAAAGATTGCTCGCGCCAGGTAGGGAGCCTGACCGAGAGTGGGGTTGCGCACCACGTCCAGATTGGTAAATCCCGCCATACCCAGCGCGTCGCTCAGCCCGCGTCCGCCGGACGATTCCACGTCTACGAGCGCCTCAGCGCCGCGCCAGGGCTGATAGCCAAGATAGAGCGTTTCCACGTTGGAGGTCGCATGTTCGCCATTGGAGTGAAGACTGTTGACCCCGCTGTAGGTCGAGTGAAACTCGGGATGCGCCTGGAAAACTATGTTGACCTGACCGCTCACCCACCACCGGGCCGTCTGCGAATGAGGGAACATGGTGGCAATTTCGTCTTGGGCTTCGGGAGCTTCGGGCGCGGGTTGTTGCGCGGCACACAGCAGCGGAAGCGCCAGGGCGCAGAACAACACGACGAGTTGGGTGAAAAAAAATAACTTCTTGGGCATAACAAAACTGGAGGGAAATGCAAGTACCTCCTTTTCTCTCATCCAGCCTGGCCGGAACACAATAGTAGGATGATGAAAAATTGGTTAAGCGGAAGGAAAACGAATTTGAAATCAGAATTCCCATTCCGTATAACTTCGTTTGTGGCCAGTGTGGCGCAACGGGAAAACCTACTGGGTTGCGCCTTTGCCAGCTTCCGGCGGCCTCGTTCCGGCTATGTATGAGGTCAGGCGTTCGCGAAGCTGCTCCAGTAACTCCCAATCTTTGCGGAAGAACGTGATGGTTGCGCGGTCTTTCGGCTTTTTGCGCAACTCGGCATCCACCCGCGACAGAGCCAGCAGATAGCCCAATTTCACGTCCGAAGCCGTTTCCGTCAAAGTGTTTGCGCTCAGCCCAACCTTCGGTTGTGATTCGCCGTTCCGGGCATTGAGCCACATGCCGCCTTTCTCATCCAGAGTGATCCAGCTTTTCGAGGCCACATGGCTTGCGAGATTCCGGAAATTATCCAAACTGCTTATGTAGCCCCGCTCAACTGCTTCGGCCTCATATCGCCGGACGCTCGCTTCATAACCGAACCAATCTTCCTGAGCGCCGAGGGCATCCAGTCGCGCAAACCGGATCTTCTGGTTCAGTTCCTCTTCCTGATCTCTGTCTCTTTTTGCTTGAGCCTCTCGCAGTTCGGCTTCCAGCGTGATCACTTCGCCCGATGGCCTCCGTTGCAATTCCCGCTCCGGATCGAATCTGCCGGTGATTGCGTAGATCGTGCCGAAGGCCGAAAGTAATCGCCACCGGTTGGCGCGGCAGAGTTCCTCGGTTCCCTTGCGATTGTCCTGGCTTGGCGCATACTCGCCGGGAATCTGGGAAAAACGAACAACCTGGAACTCCAGTTCGGGATGCTTAGCCCCGTAGCGGGCAAAAGATTTTGCAACTGCCTTGGGACCTGTCGCCCCGAAGTCGTTGATGCGGTCCGCCTTTGCCGCCCCAGGAAAATAGGAATTCACTACGTCGCGCGCAAAGCTCGCGCAATTATGGTTGTACCCGTTATAGCGATTTTGATTCTTGGCGGAGTTGTACTTCTCAACGAGTTTGCGGTCCTGTGCTTCGGTGGTCTTTGCCTTGAACAGGTAAACGTCGCGCAAAAAGACCGTGCCCACCGTGTCACGCCAATAAGCCCTGGGATTTGTCGCGCATCTTCCGGTACACACGCTTGTCAGATATTTCTGGCGATAACGGTCCTGCAGAATCCAGCGCACCATAGGGCTGGCGTACAAGGGGCGCGCCGATTCGTCCTCCACGCCGTAGAGGTAGACATTCAGCGGAATCGCGTTCCACTCGTACGGACGGTCTTCGCCAAAGCTGGGATAATTGGTGAGGACGACTCCGTTCTCGTCGGGTCGGCATAGACGTAACTTCACCGGAGAGGCCGCGCAGACTCCAGACAGGTACACGGCCGAATGTCCCGCTCCGGTCCATTGCGATGCGCCAACTTTCAAAGCTTCGTTCAGAAACAGGCCCACGTCTGCGTGCATGGAGCCGCAGAGCGCGGCCAGCAGCACTGCAAATCCCGCCAGTCGAATTAGCGAGTATGGCAGTTTCCGTATTTTCTTACTTTTTTGATTAGATCTCTGATTGGGCTGTACTTCTTCTGGCCGCCCCAGCTCTGTGATAACTTTCACACGCCTGTTTCCGATCTTTGCTATGTTTGAAAGGCGCAAACTCCTATTTTGCGGAGCTACTCTCATTGTAGACCAGCTCTGCTTTCGGTCGGTTCCTCGTGTCCAGAAAACTCGATCTCTCGCATTCTTTGCAGCAGCGTGCCGAAAAATTCTTTCCCGGCGGCGTCAACTCTCCGGTCCGCGCATTTCGCGCCGTCGGCGGCGAGCCGCCCATCATCGTCAGTGGCAACCGCGCACGCATGACCGACGTTGATGGGAATCAATACATCGATTACGTGCTTTCCTGGGGGCCTTTGCTGCTGGGCCATTGCGCTCCGGAAGTCGTCGGGGCCGTGATTGAGGCCACCCGCAAAGGCACAAGCTTCGGGGCTTCCACGCCATCCGAGGCCGATCTTGCCGAAGAGGTCATCAAAGCGTTTCCCTCGATGGAAAAGGTACGCTTTGTCTCCAGCGGAACCGAGGCCACAATGTCGGCCATCCGCCTTGCGCGCGCTGCCACCAATCGCAAATACATTGTGAAATTTGAAGGCTGCTACCACGGCCACAGCGACGCATTGCTGGTGAAGGCCGGCTCCGGCCTGGCTACATTCGGAATTCCGGGTTCGGCCGGAGTTCCTGAAGAATTTGTGAAGTTTACTCTGGCGCTTCCCTATAACAACGTTGCCGCGCTGAAAGAAGCTTTCCAGAAGTTCCGGGGCCAGATAGCCTGCGTCATCATCGAACCCGTAGTCGGCAACATGGGCTGCGTTCCACCGAAGCCGGGATACCTGGAGTCGGTTCGCTCGCTGACACAGCGGGAAGGAACCCTGCTGATTCTGGACGAGGTGATGACGGGGTTCCGCGTCAGCTACGGCGGCGCGCAGGAGCTCTACGGCATCAAGCCGGACCTGACGACACTGGGCAAGGTGATTGGCGGAGGATTGCCGGTAGGCGCTTACGGCGGCTCAGCGGCGCTCATGAACCAGGTCGCGCCTCTCGGCCCGGTTTATCAGGCCGGAACTCTCAGCGGAAATCCACTGGCGATGGCAGCAGGACTGGCCATGCTGAGAACCCTGAGCGCTGGACGCGAGACAATCTATCCCCGCCTCAATACGCTATCGGAAAAACTTGTCGGGGGAATCACGGGAGCTGCTCGCGAAGCGGGAATTGCCGTCAATGCCAACCAGGTTGGCAGCATGTTTACCTGGTTCTTCACCGATCACGAGGTCTTCGACTGGAACACGGCCGCCACCTGCAACACGGAACTCTTTGGCCGGTTTCATCGCGGCATGTTGGATGCGGGTGTTTGGTTGCCAGCCTCGCAGTTCGAGGCCGCCTTCCTCAGCACGGCTCACACGGAAGAGGATATTGATGCCACAATCGCCGCCGCCCGGAAGGTCTTCGCCGCAATCCGGGCTTAGGCGATCAAGGTCGAGCGATAGAGAATTTCAGGCGCGCCTCTATCGCTTGTAGCCAATCTTGCGCAGCAGGTCGTGACGCCAAGCGACGTCGGCCTGTTGCTCGACTCCTTTCGGCGAGTTTCCGTCAATTACGCCAAGAATGCCGCCGCCCTGTTCGCTGATTGCAACGATCACTTCGACGGCATTGGCCGTCGCGCAGAAGATATTACAAACCTCCGGAATGTTGCGAATCACGTTCAGGATGTTGATGGGATAGGCGTTCTGAAGCAGAAGAACAAAGACGTGTCCGGCAGCCAGCGACTGCGCGTTTCGGATTGCCTTCTCGCGCAAAACGTCGTCATTCGCCTCCGAACGTATGAGACATGCTCCGGAGCTTTCATTAAATGCGAGCCCGAATTTTGCTTGAGGCACTGTCGTCGCTATCGCCTCGTAAATATCCTCGACGGTTTTGATGAAGTGCGCCTGGCCAATAATAATGTTGGCTTCTGGTGGGATCTCCATAGGCACTGATTTCAATTCAAGCATTCTTGCGATTCTCCTTTTACTTACCAAAGGTGTTGCCAAAGGATAAACACGGCAGTATCGGACGCCAATTATATCCAAATAGACCGCTGCCTGATTTACCTCTGCGCGCGAGGCGAAAAGCCCCATATTTGCTAACTGCGCAAATATGGGCCACCTGCTTGCGGCAGGATCGGCAGACTGCGTTTAGTTCATTTTGCAGGTATGCGAACGATCTCGACAGAGCAGTTGGTGTGGCGGGCGACCGCTTCCGACACACTGCCGAGAAGAAACCGTCCCAGTCCTTTACGGCCATGCGATCCGACTACAACCAGGTCGGCCTGCCACTGCGCAGCTTCCTCAATAATGACTGTCTTCGCATCGCCGGTAACGACTGAGGTTGACACGCTGAATCCCGCTTCAGCTAGTGTTTCCGCCGTGCGTTCCACCAACGCTTTGGCCCGATGTATCTGGTCATCGAGTTCCGGATGGTAGCCGGGCGCCATCTGCGGCATCGGCGTAATGGAAAAGGGTTCAACCACGCTTAAGACTCGGACCTCGTTATCCTGTGAGCGAAACTGCTTAGTAATACTCTGCGCGGCGGCATCGGAAAAGCTCGAACCATCGGTAGCAAGCAAGATCTTCATGGCTTCCTTTTACGTGGCGACTCTGTGAAATATCACAGGCATTTTCCTGCAGCAGCATTTTGTCTCAGTTCATCTGCTTCCACAAGACGTCGCCCGTCCACCGCAAGCAGCGGATCACTCTCAGGCTGGGAAAGGGTAAAGCTTGCTCACAATTACCAACCTGTTTGGCCCATCCGTCGGAGAATGACGGCGCTGTAGCGACTCATGCGTTCGGGCCGTCGTTTGAGCGGAGCCGGTAGAATCGCCGCCAGCCGGGCCGATTGTTCCCTGCCGATGTTTCGCGCAGCGATTCCGTTATGGTAACGGCTTGCCGACTCTGCGCCATAGACAGCAGGACCCCATTCGACCACGTTTAGATAAAGCTCCAGAATGCGCTGCTTGCCGAGAACTACTTCGGCAACCGGCACCAGTGTGGCCTCCGCGCCCTTGCGGAGAAAAGATCGACCGGTCCCGAAGAACAGGTTCTTTATGAGTTGTTGCGTGAGCGTCGAGCCTCCGCGCGTGCGGCCGCCTTCCAAATCCTCTTCGGCAGCGAGTCGGATGGCGTGCCAATCGAACCCACTGTGGCGGTAGAAGCGCGCGTCCTCCGCGGAAATGACAGCGTGCTGGAGATTGGGCGAGATTTGCCGGAGCGGAATGAATTTGTAGCGCTCGTGATACGGCGTGTGGTGAATCCACGCCTGCACGCGCCGCTGGAGGTGGACCGCAGTCGTCGGCGGGGCGATCCACCGGGCGGCGACAAGGGTCAGCGCAGCAAGCGACCAACAAAGCGCCGCCCCGATAAAAAGCGATCGAACAAGAGACCGGAAGAAACCTTTCCGACGCGGGGTTCTGGTGTGTGTGTTTGGTCTTGCAGTCATCTATCAAAATGATAGCTGAGCTGGATCGCGCTTCTGGCCGAGATGCTTCACGAGTGTGAATTAACGATTGTGAAATCAGCGCAGTAAGATCAAACTTGGCCAGCAGAAGCGTTACCGGGTTTGTGAACTAGCAAGGTGAGTGACGTGGCCGCCCGGGGGGGGGGGCACAAGAAGGCGGGCTGCTAAGACCAGGGGACAGAAGCAAACAGCTCTGAATCGTCGTGCCACGGCGAAAAGGCTGAAATTGCTTGCGGCTCAAGCGGTGTCGGCACATAACCGAGCATCGCTTGAGCACCGCGTCTGTTTAACCCCTTCGTCCCCCTGGTCTGTAGCACACTCCTGCTCAACTCAATTGTCGATACTGCTGGAAAGAAACTTTCAAGCTCGGTTGACGTTTTCCTTACCGGCGTTCCGTTCGCTCCACCAGGCGCGCAGCCGCGGCAGGCAATCGTCAGAGGAGTTTGCGCTAACAACCTCACGTGGAGCGCCCGTGATCGAATCGGCGAACAACGTTTGCAGATTGCTGGATGCATTGAAAATCCAGTTCTCGCGCTCAGCATCGAAGGGGACGCCCATTAAAGCCAAATTCTCAAGCAAAGGCACCTGCCGCAAAGAATCCAAGTTCTCAAGCTGACTGCACCCGCTCAGATCCAGCGACCGCAGGCCACTCAAGTACCCTAAAGGATCCACATTCTCAAGCTGACTGCACCCGCTCAGGTCCAGTGACTGCAGGCCACGCGACTCCCGCAAACAAGCCACGCTCTTAAGCTTACTGCACCCGCTCAGGTTGAGCGACCGCATGACACTCAAGTTCCGCAAAGAATCCAAGTTCTCAAGCTGACTGCACCCGCTCAGGTCGAGCGACTTCATTGCACGCAAATTCCGCAAAAAATCCACGCTCTTAAGCTTTCTGCACCCGCTCAGGCTTATTGAACGCAAGCCACGCGACTCTGCCAAAAGATCCAGGCTCTCAAGCTGAGCGCGTCCGCTCAGGTCGAGCGACCGCATGCCGCGCAAGTCCTGCAAAAAATCAATGTTCTCAAGCTGATCGCATCCGTTCAGTTCGAGCGACAGCAGGCCACGCAAATTCCGCAAAAAATCCAGGCTCTGAATCTGATCGCAACCCCTGAGGTTGAGTGACTGCAGGCCAAGCAAGTCTCGCAAGAAATCCACGCTCTTAAGCTGCCTGCACCCGCTCAGGTCGACTGACTGCAGGTCACGCAATTCGCGCATCATGTCCAGACTCTTAAGCTGCCTGCACCCGCTCAGGTTGAGCGTCCACAGGTTACGCATGCCCTTCAGGAAATCCAGGTTCTCAAGCTGATCGCACCCGCTCAGGTCGAGGTACCGCAAGGCGCGCAGTCCCCGCAAAAGATCCAAGCGCTCAAGTCGCCTGCACTCACTCAGGTCGAGCGACCGCAGTTGGGTGGCAATGGTGGATATGTCCGAAGGCAGTTCAGATACCTGAAGCCCTTTCAGTGAGAGATTTTGAGAGCACTCGCTGCGAGCTTCCTCAATGCGATGGATAGCTTCATTTAAATCTTGCTGGCTGTTCACTGGTATGAATACCTCCCGTGCACGGCGGCGGAAAGCCCGTTAGAGTACGAAGATGGCTGCAGACCCGCAGCGCCATGTTGACGATTGCAACGACATCAAATTCAGAACGAAACAACCCACATTCTACACGTATCCTGAAGCATTCCAAAAGTAAGACAAGAAAACACACTCAGGGAACACTTGGCTCGGTGCGAGCTGCCGCCCTGTTGAATGGCCGTGCTGGATGGCACCTGACACTGTTACAGGGCCGACCACAGAGTTTCTGCAACTCCCTTGTCCTTATTCCCGGCTCCTCTGGATCAGTCTGGGACTCCATGAACTTCGTCACCTGAAAGTTGATAACCTTCGCGCGGATAGCAACGTCCAAGAAACATGAAGAAGCACTACGGTTCTTTTGTCAGCGAGTTCCAGAGAGCTTCTCTGGCAAAAGAGATACACCGTAGCGTCGTTGTTCCCAAGAACAAAAAATTTACGACACGCAGGGAAATGTCGACAGGCACGACCTGCGTACAGCTATGCTCAGCTGCCTGCTAAGAAGGGTAATAATATACTTGACTAACCAACCTTTTTGTTCTACTCTGCTTCTTAGTTAGAGAGGCAAGCGTTATGAACGAACCGAAAACCTTGCAAGAAGCGATCCTGTACTTTAGTGACGAACAGACTTGCATCAACACTGTCGCAGCCCTGCGCTGGCCTGATGGCGTAACCTGCCCCGCTTGTGAAGGTAAAGAGCACTATTACCTAGCGACTCAGAAGCGCTGGAAGTGCAAGGAGTGTGGCCGTCAGTTTTCGGTAAAGATCGGCACCATCTTTGAAGACTCTCCGATCAAGTTAGACAAGTGGCTCACTGCGCTATGGATGATCGTAAATTGCAAAAATGGCGTCAGTTCTTATGAGGTTCACCGCACTATCGGAGTCACTCAGAAATCGTCATGGTTCATGCTGCAAAGGCTTCGCTTGGCGCTCCAGAGCGGTTCTATTACGAAGCTTGGCGGTTCTGGAACTCCCGTCGAGATGGATGAAACCTTCATCGGCGGCAAGGTCAAGAACATGCACAAAGCTAAGAAGCCCAAGGCTGCAACCAAGAGCCGTGGCATCGTTGGCAAAACTATCGTGGTCGGGATGCTGGAACGCAATGGCCGTGTTAAAGCACAAGTCGTAGAGAGCCGCACTCAAGCCGTTCTGCATGAACTCATCCGCAAGAATGTCGCCACCGGAACCATTCTCATGACCGACGAACATGGCGGATATAGGGGAACCGACTTTGAGCACGAAATCATCAACCACGCCAACGAGTACGTGAATGGCTTGGTCCATACCAACGGCATCGAAAACTTCTGGTCACTGCTCAAGCGCGGATTAAACGGCACCTACGTTTCAGTCGAACCGCTCCATCTCTTCCGCTACATCGACGAACAGGCTTTCCGCTTCAACAACCGCAAACAAAAAGGCCAGAATCTAAACGATTCTGACCGCTTCCAAATTGCGCTATCGCAGATTTCCGGAAAGCGCCTGACCTATGCTGAAGTAACCGGAAAGTGCTGAGAGCGTCCAGTCAGCCCTTATCGCCGCAAGCGCGGCGCGAAGAAGAACGAGGCCGGGGCTTAGCAGCCTTAGCCTTTTTCTCTAATTCCACTCTTTCCTTCATCTCGGCGTGAGACACGCGCAACACTTTACCTAAAGCTTCGACGAAAGCGCCGTACTCATTGCTACTGGATGGTTCTACTTTGCTCATTGAAACCTTCCAACTTCGCCAAGAAAAACGATTCTGGCTTTTGTCGTTTCGGCACGATCATTCGAGTCGTCTTGATGATCGTCGCACGATAACGGGATGGGACCGCCGCAGCTTGCTTAACCGTGATGGCGTCACTAAACGTTCCCTCTATTTCCTCTCCATCATCACAGTTTAGCTTAAAGGTTTTCGCCTCGCTATTCACAGCTACCAAATCGCCATCCTTAACCAGAATGGTCTCAGTTGTCGTCTCGACGATGTTCTTCTGCAACGTCGCCAGCTGTTCATACGATGCTTTTACTCGACGCTTTGTCTGCCGATCTGAATCCCATTCCAATCCTATTCCATATTTATGTTGGATGTGAACGTCTAACCACTCATTCACCGCCTCCATTGGCTGAGGCCCCAGCATTCTAGCAATTTCATTAACCCGTTTCGATTCGATTAAATCGAAAACCATTTCCGATGCATCATCAACCGGATTGCCTGTCAGCAACGCTGCGTGCTGCTCAGGAATCCTTGGCAACGTGACAACCACGCCAACTGATCCGCTGAAGCAATAGCTATAGCCGAGCACTCCTGGCAGACCTTCTTTTGTAAGCTTCGAATAGATGCTCACAAAGAGCTTCTCGAAGGCCGCCCAAGCCTCAGCGATTCCCCCGAGAGAGGGTAACATTTCAGGATCAATCGTATAACGGTAGACTTCCTGTTCCTGAATGGCCGCCAGCTCTAAGAATTCAGCTTCAAGGCTCTTACGCACATTATTCAATGTGCGGAGATTGGCCGCTAGAGAGCGACTATAGCCTCTATTTTCGGGCAGCAAGATTGCATTCTCTACCTGAGCAATAAGCGCATTGGTGTCTTGCAGCCTTTTTTGAATTTGCTCACGAGCGTTCATTAGGCACCCGCTCCCCTTGCGTCGGCAGCTTGTGGCTGTTTGATCGCAATCACAGCAATGCCCTTAGGGTCACGAGTCACATAGCTATGACCAAAGTCTTCGTTGAATCCAGCAATCGTGGCGTCCGAGAGCACACGCAATATCGATGACGGAGGATATTCCAATACGGAATGCGTATCGCACAAGTATTCGGCGCGATACGCCTGCTTTTTTTGAATATCGCCAAGAGCTTCAAGAACTTCTATCTGCTCGTTCGTGCCAGCATCCAAGAAGTGAGACGGAGCTATCAAAAGCAGATCGGCATCTTCTGGGCTTTCCTTGCTCGTCAGGAAACTACCATCTACCCACAATTCGGATTCGTCGATTCCAATATCCAATAGTCTATCGACGAAACGCTCAAGTCCAGCCATGATCTTCTGACGCACCTGTGAATTGGGGAATTCATCGACACACATCCTCCTCAATTCATCTAGCCTCATTGGACGCAACCCCTCGGCCAGAAGTGGAGGATATTCCTTTTTGTGTTGATTCCCCATAACCCCCAAACGATACAAAAACCAGCAATCCCAGTCAACAACTCCGCACCAATATTGACACTGATATACTTGGTTAGTCAAGTATATTATTACCTTAAGAAGTTACCACGCGCGCCAGCGCCTTCTTCAGCGCCTCCATGCATTTTGCGTTCTGCTCCGGTGTGCCGATGGTGATTCGTATCGTCTGCGGCGCGCCCCACATCCCCAATGGACGCACAATTATCCCTTGTTGTTGCATCCGCTGGCCGATAACCGACGCATCCTCGCCTACATCGACATATACGAAATTCGCCCACGTAGGCGTTACCGGCAGTCCCATCTCCGCCAACTGATTTTCCATCCAGGCCACGCCCGCCGCGTTGTTTTCGACCGTCTTCTGAGTGTGCTCCTCGTCCACCAGCGCGGCAATTGCCGCCGCTTCCGCAAATACGGAGATCGAAAACGCCGTCCGCCCGCGCGCAAAATATTCGATCAACTCTGTGGGCCCGAACCCATATCCCACGCGACAACCCGCCAGGCCCTGCACTTTGGAGAACGTGCGCAGCACGACCACATTACGCTCCTCGCGCACATACTCCAGCGACCGCGAGTACTCCACGCCGCGCTGCCTTGCCAGATAATCGGCAAACTCGTAATATGCCTCGTCGAGCACCACCAGCACATTGCTCGGCACGCGGTCCAGAAAGCGCGTAACCTGCTGCGAGTCCAACATCGTTCCCGTCGGATTGTTCGGGTTTGCAATAAAAACCACACGCGTGTTCTGGTCGATTGCCGCCAGCAGCGCATCCAGGTTGAACGTGTTCGCCTGCATCGGAACCTGGCGCAGCGTGCCGCCCGCCGCCTGCGTTGCCATGGCATAGGCCAGGAACGACCGCTCACTCGTCACTGCGTTCAGCCCCGGCGACAGCAGCGAGTGCGCAATAATGTCGATGAACTGCGTTGACCCACCCGTTACCAGCACCTGCTCCGGCTTCATGTCGAACCGCTCGGCGATCAGGTTGCGCAACTCCGTCGCATCGTTGTCCGGATACAAATGCACAAATGGAGCGGCCTCCCGCATTGCCTCCACCGCTCGCGGCGACGGCCCGAGCGGGTTCTCATTCGACGCCATCTTCGAGCACACGACGCCGCACTCCCTCTCCGCCTGTTTCAACGGCTTTCCCGGCTTGTAGCTCGCTAGCGTGCGAATGTGTTCAGGCACTAAAACATCGAACCGGCTCATAGTCCCTCCGCAACCCGCGTCAATTCGACCGGGCTTTCCATTTTGTTCCACACAGACATTGCCCATTGTTACGGGGCACGAGATTAGGAGCGTGTCCGAGTAATGCCAAAATCAGCATTTGAGACCACAAACAGCTTACCGAAGTAGAAAACTCAAGATGCGGAAATACAACTGACTACTCGGATGGGCTCCTAGTATCGGTTGTCGAACACTCGATTCGTCTTCTTCTCGCTGCGGGGCAGGTCGCCGATGGCGACCGCCTTAGGAACGATGGTTAGGCCGATGCGCGTCTTAAAGCTATGGCGAACCGCCGCCTCCACTCCTTTGATGGAAGCCCCCTCCACTGTCTCGAAAAACACCGTCATAACGTCGCGGCCCTCGAGATGGTCAATCATTACCTGGAACTCGCTGCTTGTGCCCTCTACCTCGTGCAGTATCTCATCGATCTGCGCTGGAAAGATGTTGACGCCCTTGACCTTCACCATATCGTCTGTGCGTCCCAGGATGACGTCGATACGCGGGTAGATGGACCCGCATGCACACTCGCCCGGAATAAAACGGGTCAGGTCGTGGGTCCGATAGCGAATGAGCGGAGCGCCCTCTTTGCGCAACGTTGTGATGACCAGTTCACCGACCTCGCCTTCCGAAACTTGCTCACCTGTGTGCTGGTTGATGATTTCGAAATAGAGATAGTCGTCCCAGTAGTGCATGCCACATTCGTGCTCACACGAGATGCCGATGCCCGGTCCGTAGATTTCGGTCAGTCCGTAGATGTCGAAGAGTTGCACGCCCAGCTCGGTGGCGATGCGGTGGCGCATCTGCTTACCCCAGCGTTCCGAACCGATGAGGCCCTTGCTCAGGTGGATTTTGCTGCGGATGCCTCGCCGGTCGATTTCTTCTGCTAACAGGAGCGCATACGATGAGGTCGCGCACAGCACCGTGCTCTTGAGGTCGCTCATCATTTTAAGCTGCTTGTCAGTGTTGCCGGGCCCCATTGGCACCACCATCGCTCCCAGCCGTTCGGCGCCGGCCTGAAAACCGATGCCTGCGGTCCACAGCCCGTAGCCGGGGGTCACATGGATTCGGTCCAATGGGGTGACGCCCGCCATCTCGTAACATCGCGCGAACATCTCGGCCCATTCGTCCACATCGCGTTTCGTGTAGGGAATTATGATTGGTAAGCCGGTCGTGCCCGAAGACGAATGAATGCGCACAATATCTTCGTCGGGAACCGCCTGCAGTCCGAGCGGGTAGGCATCGCGCAGATCGCCCTTGTCGGTAAATGGGAGCCGCTCAAAATCCTCCCAGCTTCGAATGCTCGAAAGGTCCAAGTCCGCAAACTTGTCGCGGTAAAAGGCGCTCTTTTTCGTGATGTTGGCGAGGAGATCTAGGATGGTCTCGAACTGCGCCGGTTTCTTTAAACTGGATTCACCCACCAAACTAGATTCACTCATCGGGATACCTTCTTCTGCAGTTATTGTCCGGTTGTGCTCACCCTGCGTTTGAGCCAACGGCCCGGGCACCGCAGTGCAGCGCCTGGATATTCATATCTACGAACGCTTTGCGAACAGAGGCCCGTATGGCGGCCTCAAGCTGCTGAACCGTGAAGCACAGCACCCCGGCTGCCGCAACTGCGCCAAGTAAAGCCACGTTAAGAACTTTAGGCGAGCCGACCTCGGCGCATATAGCATTACCGTCGATCACCATGAGTTGCGCGCCGCACTGGCCAAGGTGCGCAATCATTTCCTTGCCGTTGTACTCCTTCTGGGCCAAGGCCGCCGAAACGGGCGCAACGGGGTGAGTATTGACGACCACGCAACCTCCCGAGCGAAGGTACGGAAGACAACGTACCGCCTCCCCCGGCTCAAAACCCAGCAAAACATCCGCTGCACCGAGCGGCACGAGGGGCGAGGCGATTGCGGTTTCGGACACGCGCACATGGCTCACCACAGAGCCACCGCGCTGCGCCATACCAAGTGTTTCAGAGGTGCGGACGGCCATTCCCTGGTTGATGGCGGCATATGCTACGAGCTTTGAGGCCAGAACTATTCCCTGTCCACCTACGCCAGCGATGATGAGATTTGTGCTTCTGCTCATTGGGTCACTTCCGTTGGAGTGATGGGGACGATCGCATGGAAGGGGCAGATCTGGGCACAGAGGCCGCAACCCGTGCAGAGCGATTCATCAATCATCGCTTTACCTCCCACGCTGGTCATAGCGGGGCACCCAAGGCTGGTGATGCACAGCTTGCATTTGCAGGCCTCCCGGTCCACTTTAAAAGCAGGGCCGGGGGATGTCACCTGGATGCAGGGTGATTTAAATATCAGCGCCGAGACTCCGTTTGCAGAAGCAGCAGCCGCGCGAGTGACCGCGGCCTGAGCCTGATCGTGTTTGAGCGGATCGCACGACTCCACGTGCTTAACGCCGATCGCCCGCAGCAGCGTGGCGATGTCGATCTTTTCTGACATTGAGCCCGTGATGGTGACACCGGTTCCGGGATGCGGCTGCAACCCGGTCATAGCTGTGGTGGAGTTATCCAGCACGACGAGTACGATGTTGGTTTGGTTGTAAACAGCGTTGATAACGCCAGTAATCCCCGAGTGGAAGAATGTAGAGTCCCCAATGAACGCAAAGTGCACCGCGTCGGGCTCTGCCAAGTGGAGTCCCTGAGCAATCGTAATGCCAGCGGACATGCACAGACAGGTGTCCACCATTTCAAGTGGCTTGGCGTTGCCGAGCGTGTAACAACCGATATCGCCACTGAAGACGGCCTGACGATTACGCATCGCTCGCTTCACCGCCACGAACGACGCACGGTGCGGGCAACCGGCACAAAGCACTGGCGGACGGGCCGGTGGGGCAGGTGCGGTGCCTGGTGCGGAGGCACAGCTAGCGGCTGGTGCGATCGGAAGTCCGAAGAAATTGGCAAGCGCCCGGGTCACCGAGTCAACCGTGTTTTCACCGGCTAGTTGAATGTGGCCGCTGCCCTTGCCCAATACAGTCACTGGAATTTGGCACTCACCAGCGAGGCGCTGCAGCTCACGTTCTATAACAGGATCCAGCTCTTCTACGACGAGCACTCTTTCAAGCCCTTGGAGGAATTCGAGCCCCAATCGTTTGGGAAATGGGTGGGGCGTGGCCACGCGCAGCATCTTGTGCGCGGGAACCTTCTCACCTGAGCGGGAGAGAGCTTCATCAATGTACGCGGCACTAATGCCGTTTGTGGCAATTCCAATCACGCCCTCGCCCCTGAGCAAATTGAATCGGTAACCCGAAAACTCTTCGCTCATTACGGGGAGCCGCTGTTCAATTTTGATGTGGTTCTCATATGAGAGGCGCGGGAAGATCACCCACTTGGAATCTTTGACAAACTTTCCTCGCGCTGGCGGCGCCACGGATTCGCGAACTTCGACAGGCGCGCTGCCGTGGCAGACTCGCGTGGTCGGGCGAAATATCACCGGGGTTCCATAGCGCTCGGAGAATTCAAAGGCGTCGCCAATCATCTCGTACGCCTCTTCGGGCGAGGCCGGATCGAACACGGCCAGCTTGGAAAACAGCCCAAAGGTGCGTGTATCCTGCTCCGTCTGTGAGGAAATGGGTCCGGGATCATCGGCAACAACAACGACCATGCCGCCCTTGACTCCAATGTAGGCGAGACTCATCAATGGGTCGGATGCCACGTTGAGTCCGACCTGCTTCATGGTGACCATCGACCGCACGCCAGAGAGCGCCGCGCCGGCCGCGACCTCAAGTGCCACTTTCTCATTGACGGACCACTCCACGTGGACGCCACCAGAATTACGCTTGGATATTGCGGGGAGAATCTCGCTCGACGGTGTTCCAGGATACCCGGTCACCACTCCTACACCAGCAGCGATCGCACCTAGCGCAATCGCTTCATTTCCCATCAGAAACTCTTTCGCCACTGTCTCGATCCCCCCAAGGGTTCGGTAACAGGCCTATTCCCCGGTTGGGGACTCTGAACAGCCCTTGTCAGTTTAGTATTAGCGACTTTATTATACCGCAACACTGTTCCGAGACATCTCGGCCGCAGGCGTCCCCGAGTTATCTCTCTGGGCAGGAGAGCCGCCCGGGTGTCAAACATCCAGCAGCACACAATTCACTTCCAAGAACACTTCGTCGACAGATGTACGTTGTAGCCGTAGTCGCAAAAGAACGGTGGCCATATAGCGACTCTTTCAGGTTGAGCTGTTCAGCCGAATGAGAATCAAATAGGTGCTGTGCTCGCCAGGTCAGCGGCCACGCTGGTAGGACGTTTCTTCTGAACTGAAAAACCCGCATGTGCCAGAATCTTTCTGACCTGGCACATGCGGGCGAGCAGGGTTGCCCACAACAGGCTGCCCAGCATCCACATTCCGTGTTACAACTGCTCCCGCCCCTTGCGATACAGCTGTCGGTGATGGTCATCCCCGCGAAGAATAACGCACCACCACCAATCCAGACTTTCGTGCCTATTCTGATTGTTGCCGCATTCGCACCCCGAAAGCAGGGTGTCACGGTCGTGTGGGTGGTCGACTGCAAAAATCTGGACTCCCGGCCCGACCTGAGTACCGTCGCCGATATAAATCGGCACAACATCCAGCAGTACACAATTTCAAGTTTAGGAACACCCCATCACCAAGATGGTTGGAGGAGTATCGACGCCTTCCCGCTTATTTACCTTCTTCTCCGAGGTAGCCACGTCGATCAGCGCAAAGCGTTCGCACTGTCCAAAATGCACGCAAGCGATTCCGTAAAAAATGGAATAGCAATTCTCATTTCATCAGTCGTTACCTTGAATAACTTTTAGCTGAAGATCTGATTTTTTCTTTTTCAGCGCGGCGATGGGCTGAATGATGTCCTGCATCAGTGCTGCTGTTTGTGAAGTGGCAAAATGTTGGACAAACGCTTTGCCATCGTCGCCGGCTTCTGCAATCCGCGGATCCATAGGTATGGAGCCGAGAAATGGAACGTTCATGTCGGTGGCCATGCGCTGGCCGCCACCGGAGCGCAAGATCGAGGTGACTTCGCCGCACTTGGGACAAACGAAGCCGCTCATGTTCTCTACGACCCCCAAAACCGGGAGCTCAAGTTGCTTGCAGAAGTTGATCGACTTGCGCACATCCACGGCAGCAACTTTTTGTGGAGTAGTAACAACCACTGCACCATCGCATTTGTCGATTAACTGACAGATCGAGAGCGGCTCATCTCCAGTTCCTGGAGGACAATCTACGATCAGATAATCCAAATCGCCCCAGTTTACGTCCATCAGAAGCTGCTCGATCATGCCGGCCTTTATGGGGCCACGCCAAATTAGTGGCTTGTCCGGGTCCTGCGTCAAAAAACCGAGGGACATGACCTTCAGACCGCTCAGATCAATAGGCTTCCACAGTCCATTGAATCTGCATACCTTGCGGCCTTCCAGGCCTAACATCGTTGGAATACTGGGGCCGTGAAGATCTATATCCAGCAATCCGACTTTCTTCCCCTTCATGCCTAAGGCTACCGCCAGGTTCACCGCCACGGTGCTTTTCCCTACGCCGCCCTTACCTGATAGCACGAGGATTTTGTGCTGTATCAGGCACAGGCGGGGCTGAAGCTGCTGGCGCTTTATGTATTCTTGGTCACTTTCATCGCTCATTCGGGTGCTAGCTGAACAACTCGCGTCCCCGCAGCTTCCGTAGGCGGCATGATCTTGACCTGGCGTTTTCGTTCCCTGCATCTATTTCTCCTGACTTCGTCTGCGATGAGTGCCTGACTGCAAACTATCGCGATATTGATCGAACAAGGGAATCTTCGCTTTTACCAGTGCCCTTCGACATTGGCGGATTCCGCAAGCTTCAAGTTCCCGGCTCTAAATTGTTCAATCGCATCTGCGACCGTCCCCGTCGCGCCTGTGTAGACGGCGACGTTCCCCTCTCGAAGTATCTCGAACGCCTTCGGCCCAACGTTTCCCGTAATCAGGGCCTGAACCCCAAGCTCAGAGACTCTCTTGCCCGCCTTGATACCCGCGCCTTGCGCGGCATTCACGTTGGCTCCGTTATAAATCACCGCTGTCACGTTCATTTCCGTATCAACCACAACGAAGTACTTTGCTCTGCCGAAACGAGGATCGACTGCTGACTGAAGAGCTTCACCTTCGGACGTAATTGCAATTCTCATACGCATTCCTCTGCAGAGGCATGGAGCACGTTCCATGCCAATTTTTCCCCGCAACAGAAAATCTGGCCTATCGTGTTATGACCAAAGGAATTGCAATTGTCTTGTGCATGTGAAGCGAGATTGGAGGACAGAAGAGTCGTGCAGAATGCAAGACTAGCTTTTATTGCGATCCCGCTGGAGGAAGCAAGTCGGTAGTCCATTCGATCTCGCCGGAAGCTGAATTCCTTATAGCAAGCAGCCTCTCCGGTCTCGATCGAATGGACTACCGTTTGTAGCTAGCTAGTGACTCCAATCGATGATCTTTACATCCGAACCAATCTTTTTTGCGACGGCTTCCCGCATAACTGAAAAGTGCGGACAGGGTATGCCGATGGGGTTTCCTTTTGAAATACAGGAAGTGAATACGATAGCCTCCGCGCCTGCATCGACCATCAGCTTTGCTCGGGAAACAGCCCGCTTTCCAGGGCAGCCCCCGCAACTGACAAATCCAACAATTTCCACGGGACCGGTTTCCTCAAATGCCATTTTGCCTTCTGAGGCGATCTTAAAATCCATTCTTCCCGGACACATGTCTTCCGTTTGCTGACACCTGATAATTCCTACCTTCATACCCTAGCCCTTCTTTGGTTGGAGATTCTGTTCACAATACACTCGAGACTAGACGAATCCCAGGCAGCTTATTGAGCGGATCGTTTAGCCTGTTACTGTCGATTCCGCACGTCGCATTCCAATAAGACTTAGACCTGAAATTGTCGGTAATATCCTGAGTCTGTTTAGGCGCTACAGAATTATCTTTTCTTGCTGCGCCCATCCTGAGCGGGGGTGGTAAGCCCCAATGACTTAAGCCTACGATACAGCGTACTCGGGTTGATCCCTAGCTCATGTGCAGTACGTTGACGATTGCCGAGGTTCCGTTTGAGAGCCTGCTCGATCATGTGTACCTCCGCTGACCGCATGCTCATCGCGGCACCCGAAGTAACGCCTGTTTTATCCGTGGGACGAAGTTCGATTGGCAAGTGCTGTGGTTCAATCAGTCCACCTCGGCACAGCACGAACGCCTGTTCGATGATGTTTTCCAACTCTCGCACGTTTCCGGGATAGTTGTGATCCATGAGGCGAACCAACACCTCCTGTGATAGACCGGCGATATCCTTCTCCTGCAGACGATTGAACTTGGCAATCAGATGCTCCACCAGCAAGGGGATATCCTCGCGCCGTTCCCTCAAGGCGGGGATCTTCAAATAAATCACTCGAATGCGGTAGAAAAGATCTTCGCGGAATTTTCCTTCTCTGACCAATTGGGCCAGGTCTTTATTGGTGGCGGCCAACACCCTGACATTGATTTTCACAGACTCGGTCGCGCCCAGAGGTTCAACACACCGTTCTTGCAATACTCTCAGTAGTCGAACCTGCATGGCCGGTGAAACGTCACCGATCTCGTCCAGAAAAATTGTGCCACCATCGGCCAGAACGAAACGCCCCGGCTTGTCGCGCCGTGCATCAGTAAACGCTCCAGCTTTGTACCCAAAGAGCTCTGATTCCAGCAAGGTATCCGGCAAGGCCGCACAGTTCACTGCTACAAAGCGTTTTTTACTGCGAGGAGAAAGGTTGTGAATCGCCCGGGCGAATAACTCCTTGCCAGTGCCGCTTTCTCCTTCGATCAGCACCGTACTGTGGCTTTCCGCAATTTTCGGAAGTATATCGAACAGGTTGCGCATAGCCGGACTGTGACCAACAATGTCCTCGAACGTGTATCTTGCTTCCAGCTCTTTGCGCAACTGCTCTAGCTGACTGAGATCCTGAAACGTTTCAACGCCGCCAATCACAGAGCCATCTTGGCCACGCAGCAAAGCGGTGGAAATGCGGATTGGCACTCTGTTGCCGTTTGCATCGATGATATTCGCGGTTGCGCTGACTACGGGGTTACCACTCGAAAATGTGCGCCGCAAAGCACACGCCCCCTCACAGATGTTCGCCCGGAAGACGTCGCAACACATCCGGCCCAATGCGTCCCGCTGGCGGACACCGGTGATTTGTTCGGCTGCTCGATTAAATGCGGTGATCCGCCAGTCGTGGTCGACGGTGAAAACGCCTTCATTAATTGAATCGAGAATGGGATCACTGCTCGCCATTGATACTAACTGTAAACTACATGGAGGCATTCTGCAATGGTATGTCAGGTCGTATTCGTGCAACCTGCACGAATATTTGGTGCGTGCATCTTCCAGTCTCTTGGCGTCAGAACAACTTAAGAGTTTGGCCTCCAATGTGCATTCGCAGAAACTGATGAGAATTGCGATTCCACACTGGCAAGGTCGAGTCTCCCCGGTTTTCGATGTCGCACTGAATTTTCTGCTGATAGACATCGAGAGTGGACGCGAGCTTCGACGCCAGGAAAAACAGCTGCGCGAGATGAATATGATTCCGCGCGTCTCTGGGTTTTTGACCTTCGGAGCCAGGATCTTGATCTGTGGTGCGATTTCCGCGCCAATCGAGGCGAGGTTAGTTGAGTCCGGCGTGCAGGTGATTGGGTTCGCATGCGGAACTGTTGAGGATGTTTTGGCTGCTTATTTGAGCGGCAAACCAATAGGTCCGGCATTTTCCATGCCTGGTTGCGAGAGATGGCGTCGTCCCAGAGAAGGCGGTTGTGGGGCTGGCAGAGGCCAAGGCGGGAGGATGTTCAAGGGTCAGGGTGCAGGCCGAGGGGAAACGGGCGGAGTTTGTGGTGCTGGCCCCGACTGCTTTTGCGTCTGCCCGCAATGTGGGGAGAAGACCCCGCACACAGCGGGAAAGCCATGCGCTCAGGTATTGTGTCCCAACTGCGGAAGCCCAATGGCGCGATTCTAGTGGCTCATTTGTCTTCGTTGCCTCTTAAGAATTGGTCGCGTGCAGAGATGCCCAAACCAGCGAAATCGCGCAGTTTAGGTGAGTGCTTCGTCCCGGGGTCTCAATCTTGCGTGTGGGACGTGAGTTAGTCAAAAGGAAGAAAAAGGAGGAAATACAAAATGCCATATGGAAACGGAATGGGACCATCAGGAAAAGGTCCTATGACAGGACGGGGTGCAGGTTTCTGCAATGGCCTCGACGCACCTGAATCAGTCAGGCCGGGGCGTGGAATGGGCAGAGGTGCTTGCGGCGGCGGACGCGGACACCGTTGGAGAAATCAGTTCAGAGCCACTGGACAGGGCCGGTGGGCCGGACCGGCAAATCAGATTGCGGCCTCGCCGACAGGTCAAGAACAGCAGATTAATTCTCTAAACGAGCAGGTGTCGTCTCTCAGGTCCATGCTTGACCAGGTGAAGGAGAAAATCGAAAAACTCGGCATAAAGAGCGAGCAGAAGTAAATTGCGGACTCAGTAATCCATGTAACGTCAATTTAGAGAATAAGGCCAAGACTTGATGAAAGTAGCTATTGCAAGCGGAAAGGGTGGAACTGGAAAGACCACCGTCGCGACCAATCTGGCTTGGGTTGCCGCGCAGAGCGGATGCACTGTGTCATATGTAGATTGTGATGTCGAGGAGCCGAACGGCCATCTGTTTCTTAAGCCGCAGGTGATATCGGCACGAAGCATAGGACGCCTCCACCCCCAAGTTGACGCAGGTAAATGCAATCAATGTGGACTTTGCGGTGACATTTGCCAGTACAGTGCCATAGTTTGTGTTGGTAAAAAGGTGCTGGTGTACCCGGAACTGTGCCATTCATGCGGAGGCTGCACGCTTGTGTGTCCTGCGGGGGCGATCACTGAAATTTCCCGCGTAATAGGCAAGCTTGAAACGGGTCTGGCTGGACCGATTCACTTTGCTCATGGAGTGCTCAACATTGGTGAAGCAATGTGCACTCCGCTGATCCACCAGCTCAAAACTGAGGTTGCGAGTGAAGGGTTGAGTATCATTGACTCTCCACCGGGTACGTCCTGCCCTGTGATCGAAAGCGTGCGGGATACTGACTTGGTTCTGTTGGTCACCGAACCTACACCCTTCGGGCTAAATGACCTGAAACTCGCGGTCGAAATGGTACGAGCGCTGAAATTGCCGTTAGCTGTTGTCATCAATCGCGCGGATATCGGCGATACGGAGACCAAAGAATATTGCCGGAACGAGGGTGTCAGTATTTTGGTCGAAATTCCAGACAATCGCCGCGTGGCGGAAGCCTATTCCGGCGGAGTATTGGCCAGCGAGTCTGTGCCGGAGTTTCGTCGGAGCATAGAGGCATTGTACGCTCGCCTCTTCGAGTCCAATTGGAAGACTTCGCCAACCCTCGCGCACGGAGCCGCCCAATGAGTGATCTAATTGCCATTCGAAAGAACATTCCTCACGTGAAGGAAATCGTGGTTATCAGCGGCAAGGGCGGCACGGGCAAGACCTCGCTGGTGGCCTCCTTTGCTGCATTAGCGCGAAATTCCGTGCTGGCGGATTGCGACGTTGATGCCTCTGATTTGCATTTGCTGCTGGAACCACGCGTTATTCGTCGCGAAGCGTTCACTGGCGGCAGCCGCGCCCAGATCGAGACGGAAAAGTGTCTGATGTGCGGCGAGTGCCAAAGATTATGCCGGTTCGATGCAATAAAATCCGCCAGCTCAGATGACGGCCGCCAGAACACACTTCATGTGGATCCAATTGCCTGTGAGGGCTGTGGCGTCTGCGCGTGGTTTTGCCCGGAAAAAGCCATCACGTTTCTTCCGGCGGTCAATGGCGAGTGGTTTATATCGGAAACCCGCTTCGGTCCGATGGTTCACGCCAAACTTGGGATCGCCGAGGAGAACTCGGGCAAGCTTGTGAGCATGGTCAGGTCGAACGCAAAGAGGATCGCGGAGGAACGTAATTGCGAACGGCTGCTTATCGACGGCTCTCCCGGCATTGGCTGCCCGGTTATCGCGTCCGTTACCGGTGCAGACCTCGTTCTCATCGTTACCGAGCCAACGCTCAGCGGATTGCATGACCTGCAGCGCGTCAGCGATCTGACAAGCCACTTTGGTATTCCGACCATGGTCTGTGTCAACAAGTGGGATCTGAATGCCGCGATGAGCCGCGATATCGAAGTAACAATACGAAACCGTGGCTTAGACTTTGCCGGCACAGTGCGATACGACCGCGCAGTTACCGAAGCCCAGGTAGAGCGGAAGACAATCGTCGAATATCGACCGGATGGAATCGCCACGGACATTCGCAACGTCTGGGCGCAGGTAGAGGATAAGGTAAAGAGAAACTAAGCGGATCGCAATTTTCTAGTACTGCAACTAAAGTGATGGGGGCGAGTGATGGGGGACAAAATCCTCTCGGTGCGCGGGCTCGGGATCAAGTTCGGGAGTCGCAGTGTGATTCGGAATCTGAGCTTCGATGTATGTGCGGGTGACAACCTGGCAATCATCGGTCCCAATGGTGCCGGAAAGACCGTGCTATTGAAGGCGCTTCTGAATTTTTTGTCGTACGAGGGGGAGATACGCTGGGCACCGAATGCCCGGATCGGCTACGTTCCGCAAAAAATTGCGGCAGATCGGCAAATGCCTGTTTGTGTCGGTGATCTGCTCGCTGCGAAGGCTCATGTTTTGAAACTAAGTTCGGCACGAATAGGCGCAGTAACAAGTCTCGTTGATTTGAACCCCGAAATTCTGAACACTAGCATCGGCACAATCTCCGGCGGACAGTTCCAGAAAGCTCTGATCGCATTTGCGTTGCTTGGTGAGCCCAATGTGTTGTTATTCGATGAGCCCACTGCGAGTCTCGACGAGCTTGCCGAGGAACGAATTTACGATCTTCTGGAGCGACTGCAACGTGAGCAGCAGCTGACAATCCTTCTGGTCTCACACGACTTGAGTATTGTTTATCGGGCTGCGACAAAGGTCTTGTGCGTAAGCAAGGACCTGGTTTGTTTCGGCCCACCGAGAGAAGTTCTAACCCCTTCAGCACTGGAAGCGATGTACTCGGCACCAGCGAAGTATTACCAACATCGGCGTGATATTTACGACGTTTCATCAAACAGGAAACAGCATGACTGAAATAGGAACGATCTACGGAGTCATTCTGGCCTTATTGTTTGCAGTGGCTGCGGGGCTGGTCGGAAGTTTTGCGCTGATGAAGCGCATGATACTGGCTGGCGACGTGATTTCCCATATCGCTCTTCCAGGGCTAGGTCTGGCGTTCTTGCTGCACTTCAACCCTCTGCTAGGCGGGGCAGCAACGCTGTTCCTTGGCACATTGCTGATCTGGAAACTGCAAAAGGAAACAGGGCTGGCTACCGAGGTTGCCACTGGCGTGGTATTCGCGGGGTCGCTGGCAATTGGAGCAGCCCTGACCCCAAAAGAGGACTTAATAGAGGCTCTCTTCGGTAAGTTTGCGCAGCTCTCGACTGGAGCTTTTCTGATTGGCGTCGTAGCGGTTGTTCTGATCATCTACTTTGTACTGCATTTTAAGAGCGCCTTGGTTCTGAATTTATTTTCTCCTGATTTAGCAGCAGCGACTGGAGTAAAGCTGGATCGGCTCAACCTGCTATTTCTGCTCGTCTTTAGCTTGACGGTTCTTGTGGGCCTGCGATTTTTTGGGGCTATGCTGGCAGGAGCACTGATCATGATACCGGCCGCAACCGGTCGGCGTCTCGCCCATGATCTCTCACATTTTCTCGTGGCTTCTTCTCTCGCCAGTGTACTTGCGGTTGGGCTTGGTTTCATACTGAAGGCATACGTCTTCCGTAGCCTCGACCTCGGCCCTACAATTGTCATCGTTTCGGCCGCTTTATTTGGTCTGAGCTTAGCCAGGTCGGCCGCGTAAATGAGCTTTGGAGGCAGAGACACCGTTTAATTCGAGGCTCTATCTCTCCATGTTAATTTCCAGGATTTCATTCTTCGTGGCTTGAACCGAGACAATACAGGCATTCACTTCCTTGGCATTAGACTTGTCGATCGAATCACCCCAACCATTGAGTACAATTGCGTCAACCGTATTGACAGTATCAGCGTGGCGACTTCAAACAGAACGTGCAAGGCTATCTGATACAGGACAGAATCATACGTCCTGTTCCGCCATGCGTCAGAAACAAAAACCGTTGAATCTCTTCCTTTGTCGCGACGTACTTATACCCCCCATTGATCGATGGAAACGCCTCTACATGCGGAAGGGCGTAGTCAACAAGCATTCGGATATCGGCAGACTTCGTTCGTTGCTACTCGAATTGGCGGAGTCACAGACGCCCATTTCCCCGATCAAATAGATCAGCGGCATCTTTCGCCCGAAATGGTCGGATACGACTCCCACATTCGAGATGAGGTGCACCGGAGAGTGATGGAGTTACTTGATGCAGCCCACCGAGAGGAACTTCAGTAGAAACGAAGAGGTCAAAAGTTATAGAGTTTAGTGGTCGGGATGGGCAGATTTGAACTGCCGACCCCTCGCACCCCAAGCGAGTGCTCTACCAGGCTGAGCCACATCCCGACGGTTTACGGCGCAGGCGCGCCGAAGGGGTAAATCAATTCTAGCACCGCACACGGTTTAGAGAAGTGGAAAACGCGGGCAGTGATGCCCGCGTTTCGAATTTTTCGCACTTTGCGGCTACTGTTTTGGTTCCGTGTAGTCTTTAGGAACCTGTCCGCCCGAGCCGAAGAAGTACTGTTCCATCTGCTGCACGATGAATTCCTGATGATCCTTCTTCCAGGGCTGCAAGCGATATTCGTTGAGCAGCATCTTCATGTGTTGCTGCCACTGAATCCAAGCCTGCTTGCTGACGTTTTCGTAGATTCTCTGTCCGAGAGGGCCGTCAAAGGGCGCTTCGTCGAGACCTTCAGCCTCTATTCCCAGCTTTGCGCATTGCACCATGTGTGCCATTAAAAATGTCCTCGTTCTTGGGTTCTCAAATATTGTACTAGGCCTCTGCCCGGATTCGCCAAAAGAAGGAGAGGGGAGCCTCTCTGTTCCCATTTTTGCGCAAAGAGGGCGCCTCTGCCACTTCCGCTCTCAGTAGCGCTGGCGTTTACGTCCGCGCTTGGCTGGAGTTGGATGCTCCTCCACTAGAGCAAATTGCAACTTGCGTTCCACCTGGTCGATGCGGTCGAGAATGACTCTGGCACGGTCTCCGATGGAATAGGTTTTGCGAGTGCGCTGGCCTATTATCTGGCGGGTGGTTTCGTTAAAGATGTAGCGGTCGTCGTACATGGAGTTGAGGGGAATGAGGCCCTCGACGAACAGGTCGGTGAGTTCGACGAACATTCCGTATTTGGTGATGCTTACAATGAGCCCGTCAAAGTCCTCGCCAACGCGGTCGGCCATGAACTTCATCTTTTTCCACTCGACCAACTCGCGTTCGGCGGCATCGGCGCGGCGCTCGGCAAAGCTTGCATCTTCGGCCTTATGGCGCAGGTCGTCCTTGGCGATGGGGCCTGGGAGTGCGGCGCGATGGACTTCCTGTTTTGGCTTCTTTTTGGGCGCGGCTTTCCGCGTGGCTGGCCAGAGAGAATCCGCATTCTGCTGCACGTGGCCTCCGACGCCAATTGCGAGTGCCTGTTCATGACGCTCGGCGCTGTCGGACAGCACATCTTTCAGAATGCGATGGATTAGAAGGTCGGGAAATCGCCGGATAGGCGAGGTGAAGTGGGTGTAACAGGTGGCGGCAAGTGCGAAGTGTCCCTCGTTGATTTCCGAATAGCGCGCCTGCTTCAGTGAGCGCAGCATGAGATAGCTGAGAATCCGTTCTTCGGGCTTTCCGGCGATCTTGGCGGTCAGTTTCTGGTACATCGTAGGCGTGATGGCGACTTCCTGCGGAATCTCGATGTCTTTTGGCTTGGCGCGATGGGGGGTCGAACGCGAACCGCGCGCGCCGCGCTGGTCCGGCTTCATTCGGAAGCGCGAGACCGGGAGCGCACCGACTCCCAGCGAGTAACCGAAGGCAGCAGCCAGGGTCTCAAAGTCGTAGACACGCTTGGGGTCGGGCGGTTCGTGAACACGGTAGATCGAAGCAACGCCTTTCTGCTCCAGATAGGTAGCCACGGTTTCATTTGCCGAAAGCATGAATTCTTCGATGAGGCGATGGGCGAAGAGACGCTCTGAGCGGGTCACTCCTTTCATCAGGCCGTTCTCGTCGAACTCGATGAGAGGCTCGGGAAGATCGAAATCGATAGAGCCCCGGCGCTGGCGTTTTTCGTTCAGAATTTCGGCCAGTTCCTGCATGAGGAGGAAATTGTCAACCAGGGGAGCGTATCTTTTGCGGGCTTCTGCGTCTCCATCCAGGATGTGCTGGACGGCGGTGTAGGTCATGCGCTCCGCGCTGCGGATGACGCCGGGCATGATCTCGTAGGAGCGAACCTCCCCGCGACTGTCCATTTGCATGATGCAGGACATGACGAGGCGATCGACCTGTGGGCGCAGCGAGCAGATGTCGGTCGACAGCTCGACCGGCAGCATAGGAATTGCCCGGTCGGGAAAATAGACGCTCGTGCCGCGGATTTCGACCTCGCGGTCGATGTCCATGCCGGGGCGAACGTAATGAGCGACATCGGCAATATGGACCTGGAGTTCGAATTGTCCATCGGGCAGTTTGCGAACAAAGACGGCATCGTCAAAGTCGCGCGCGGTTTCGCCGTCGATGGTGACGATGGGAAGGTCGCGAAAATCGCGGCGGCGCTTTAATTCAGCGACTGAAATAACCGGGGAAATGGCGCGCGCTTCATCTATCACGGATTGCGGAAAGCGGTGAGGCAGGTGGTGCTTGCGGATGATGATTTCAACATCGACTCCGAAATCGTCTTCGTAGCCGATGATTTCGATGACGCGGCCACGAGGATTCTTGGTGGCCGTGGGCCAGTCGGTGATTTCGCAATCGACCACGATGCCTTCGAGGTCCCCCCAGGGGCGGCGGCGGGCTTCCCGCCCAAACACGCGGTCTACGGCAAGACGGCTCCCCGAATTGGGTTGGTCTTTGGCTTGTTCAGAGATTCCTTGGGGAACGATCTCCTGGCCGTTGGGGATGACTATATCCATTTTGATGCGGTCATCGATGGGGCGCACGTAGTTGTGCCGGTGTCCGTAGTGGAAGGTTCCGACTACCGTGGCGTGTGCGCGCTCCATCACGCGCACAATGCGGCCTTCATAGTGGCCTTCCCGCGAGTGCGGGGAGAGTTCGACCAGGACCTGATCGCCGTGCATTGCTTCGGCAGTGTCGAAAGGCGGGATGAAGACGTCGCCCTGGAGCCGCTCCCGCACCTCACGGTCATTGGACCGGACAAAGCCGAAGCCGTCGCGATGCATCGTGAGAGTGCCGATAACCAGGTTGCGATTGACGGCGGCACTGGCTATGGCGTAGCGATCCCGCGCTACAAGGACCAGCTTGCCGCGCGAGACGAGATCAGCGAGATGGGATTCAAGCTCCTGACGCTCCCGGCCACGCAGCGACAGTTCGCGGATAAGTTGCTTGTATCCGGCGGCATGATGGGGCTGGTCTTCAATATGCCTGAGCAGATCGCGTTCGGAAATCATTCGTTAATCCTGTGATGGTATCGCGTCTGGGGAAGAATGTGCGAATCTCATAATGCGTCTTTTGATATGCGCTCCATTTTTCCAGAGATGGCTAAGGGGTATATTCTTTGGTTCAAAGGGATTTCTGCGAGTGCAGAAATTCCCTGCAGAGTGGAATATAGTTCACAGAGGGAACCAGCACCACTTTTTCAGGTTCGAACACAATTTAAAAAAAACCCTTGTGCAGTTCATACTTACGAGCTGTGCAGAGAATGGCGATGCAGGTGCAGACCTGTTTTTACGAAAGGACTCATTAACAATGTGGAAGCCGTCAACACCGTCCGGCAATACTCCTGCGGCTGGCGATTCGCAGCGACAGCCCTCTACCCCGTCTCCGGCACCGGAGCGCAACAACATACCTTCGAAGCCGATGACTTCTGCATCTTCCTCATCTGACCAGGCTTCAATCGGAAAATCGCTTGTCATCAAGGGCGAGGTAACCGGATCGGAATCGCTCTTTATTGATGGAAGAGTCGAAGGCTCCATCCATCTGCCCGGAAACCGCGTTACAGTTGGCCGCAACGGCGTGATCGCCGCCAACATCACGGCACGCGAGGCGGTAATTCTGGGCAAGGTGTGCGGCAATGTCATGGCCACGGACCGGGTTGACATTCGCAATGAAGGTTCGCTGACCGGAGACGTGATCGCGCAGCGAATCAGCATCGAGGACGGCGCGTTTTTCAAGGGCGGAATCGATATCCGCAAGCCGAATGCGACCGAAAAGCCACAGGCAGCTGAGGCGTCGGCAGCAGCTGCGTCTTCTGAGAAGGCACCCGCTCGCGGCTGAGGCAATCGCTTTCAGAGAGGAACCTTGGTGGCCCGGTGAACCTGCGACCGGGCTGCGTTCCTCTGGATTGAACAAGGCTCAATCAGGAATGCCCGCGGACGGGCGCGCGGCATTCCATAACTTAATGTGAGTTTCGCGAGGTGTGCCCTGAAATTCTTTGAAAAGATGTTGAACCTGTTGTCGTTTGCTTGTCGGCACACCCGCTTGTCCCTGCCGTTTCCCATAGATGTGGCGCACCAGCAACAGGCCCATCTGGACTGCAGCGAAGAAATGCCGTCAGGGTGTTCCCACTACGTTGTGTGCGTGGATTGCGGCAAGCGCTTCGGCTATGACTGGCACGAGATGAAAGTGATCAAGCCGAACGAGTGAGAAGGACGCAGTAAAGACTCTCCCTTGCTCATTCGGCAAGAGAAGGCGGGTGAGGGAACCAGCACCCGTCTTCAATACAGGTTAATTGTGTAAGAGCCTGTTTCTACAAATCAATAATCAAGGATCTTATCGGCGGAAAGAATCAAGTCTGTAAGTTCCCCCAGGTTTTTTCCGATGCGGGCTCCGGGCCGCAGATTTTGTTCAGTGAGTCCGGCGGTCTGCGCACAGTGCGGACATACCAAGACCTTGCCCCCGGCCTTTACAAAGCCGTCATAGTATTTAGAAATCTGTGAGTCTATCCCGTTGTCGGAGTTCTGCGCCTGACGCTTATCTGCAAGGCGCACGCCTCCAACGTCCAGCATCATTGTCACTTCAGCGCCATGCTCCTGCAGGTTTTCGGCAAAATGCGTTGCCATCAAGGCTGCATGCGTATTCTCGGTGTACCGAGAAAGATGTATCACAACTTTCTGTTTGGGTTTTGTTTCAGAGCGGGCCGAGACTGGTCTAGATGCGATTAATATGCTGACCCCGAAAACAAGGGCAGCAACTATGGCAAAACGAACCGTGCTTTTTCTGTTCACGATTGAACCTCCGGTCCTATGCTTTTAAATTGTCTAAACTGAAAGTTCTGTTTTCACCCCGAATCCGAATCCGCCCGATTATAACTCCTCTAAAAGCCAATGAGAGTCACCCTCGTGGATTGCGTGCAGCATTGGTTAGCTGCGTTTCAGTCCGAGGCGGGCGAGAACGGAGGATATTGCTCCGCTCACTCCCAGCAGGTGCGTGATGGTTAGGTACACGGCGCCGAAAGGGATCAGCACGACGAGACCGCGCAGGATTGCCGATCTCAGAGGCAGTATCCGTTCCAGAAGCAATGAGAGGGCGGCGGCAATGAGAGCCGAGGCCCAGAGCTTCAAGACGCGCGAAGCGGAGAACTTTACGTGTCCTATGCGTGCCTGCAAGCCGCGTCTTAAGAGAACGAATTCCACCCATCCGGCGATTCCCGCTGAAGCCGTCAGACCGGCTACTCCCCAGTTGCTATCAATGCCCAGAGCGCGCGGCAACGGCAGGGCGCAGACATAGCCGAGGCTGAGAGTGAGAACCACACGCACTAAGGCGAAACGCAGGGGAGTGCGAGTATCGCGCAGAGCGTAAAAGGTAGAGGAATAGAGGCGTCCCATGGTCTGCGCCAGCAGTCCGATGCCCGACCCCGCGAGAGCCGCCCAGACAAATAGAACGTCCTGCTCGGTGAACTTTCCGGTGCGGAAGAGTGTGGAGGCAACGACGTTGCCGAGAGCCAAAAACGCCACAGCCGAAGGGACAACAAAGAAGGAAATCTTTTCAAGCCCGGAGCTAAGCCGGGAGCGCAGCGTGGCCGCGATCTCCGAGTCTGTGCCGATGGCACTGGACATGGCGGGCAGTTCGGCGGCTGAGACCGACATTCCGAACAGCGATACCGGCAGCATGTATAGCGTCTGCGCGTATGTGAGCAGTACGTTTCCCTTGGGAAGAAAGCTGGCAATCTGGAGATCGATAAAGCCGGAAATCTGAAAGACGCCGCGGCTAATGAACACCGGCACGAAGGCGGCGACCACGGCGGCAACATGGACGGAGCGTGGATCCAAGTGTCCGCGCAAGGGCCGCAGGCAGGAATAAACCGTGGGGGCCTGCACGCCAAATTGCAGGATGGCGCCGACGACCGTGGCCCAGGAGATAGCGTAGGCGAGCGAAACCGTGCCCTGACCGCGAAAGCCTCCCTGCCAGACGAGGGCGGCAATCATGGCCACGTTCATCATTACGGCCGAGGCGTAGGAGAGAAAGAAGCGGCCGTGGCTGTTGAGCACGCCAATGCACCAGGCGGAGAATACGAGCAGTCCGGTGCCGGGAAAGACGATGCGAATAAGGGCTATGGTGAGGTCGCGCTTTTCTCCATGAAAACCAGGGACGAGCAGGTTTACGAGCAGCGGCGCGCACAGGATTCCCAAGGCGATGATGATGCTTGCGACCAGCGCGAGCAGAGCGAATACAGCCTCGGCGAGTTTGCTGGCTTCTTCTTTGTTGCCCTCGGCGCGGAGCCGGGCATAAACCGGGATAAAGGACGCGGAGAGGACGCCTTCGCCAAGCAGGTTCTGCAACATATTTGGCACCCGGAAGGCGGCGCGATAGGCGTCGGCGGCCAGCGAGGTTCCAAGATAATGGGCGAAGAAGCGCTCACGAATGAGTCCGCTGAGGCGGCTGAGCAGAATTCCCGCAGCGACCATGACGGCGGCAGCTTTGCCTCTGCGAGGTTTCGAGATGGTTTCAGCAGGCGTTTCAATCATGGCGCGGAGGTACGGGCTGGATTGATTCTACACGCAAGGTTGCAGACGGCGAGGAATCGAATCCGGAGCAGTTCTGTACAATGAAATCAGATAACGATTCCCAAGGGGTGAATTGATGGTTCACGCATGGCACGACATTACGCCCGGTGAGGGTATTCCGCGCGAGTTCAACGCAGTAATTGAAATTCCATTTGGCTCCAGCGTGAAATACGAACTCGATAAAAGCAGCGGGTTGATTCGACTGGACCGGATTTTGTATTCGGCGGTGTATTATCCAGCGAACTACGGGTTTATACCCCAAACCTTGGCTGAGGACGATGATCCGCTCGATGTGCTGGTGTTCTGTCAGGAGCCGGTAGTGCCGCTGACGATCATTGAGGCCCGGACAGTGGGTTTGATGACCATGATTGACGGCGGCAAGAAGGATCACAAAATTATCGCTGTCGCCAGCAGGGATCCGGAGTTCAATGCGTACACTGATGCGAAACAGATGCCTCCGCACAGGATGGCGATGCTGCGCCGCTTTTTCCAGGACTACAAGCTGTTGGAAGGCAAGGCCGTGGAAGTTGAAGAAGTTCAGCCCCCAGCCGATGCCTATCCGGTGATTGAAACCGCACTGGCTGCTTACAGTAAGCAACGGCGGAAGGGATTCGGGAAGTAAAAGAACCCTGGAAATGCTAAAGAAGGCCCTCGTCGAGTGGCCTTTTTTAGCCGAGTGCCGAATGCCCGCCTTCGATCGCCGGGTGCCCCACCTTAGCGCCGCGCTTTTCGGCGCTAAGGTGGGAAGCGCACAGTCAGCCCTTTTTGTTTCCTCCAATGAAAAGCGCGGACCGGGGTCCGCGCTGGAACGATTAACACTGAACTGCTAGAACCAGGAGGTTTTCTTTTTCTTGGGCGGACCGCTCTGTCCGTCGGCAGTCTGCCCATTTTCAGCTGTTGAAGACGCGGGACCGGGCTTCTTTCCGTTCTTTGCGGCCTTGGCTTCTTCGGCCTTGCGCTTGGCTTCGGCGGCCTTCTTCTGTTCTCGGATCTCTTTGCTCTCCAGTTTGGCTTCCTGCTTAGCAGCCTTCTTCTTCTGAGCCAGATACTTCTTTTTCTCGCTCGGAGACATGTGACTCAGTTTTTCATTCTCAGCGGCCTCAGCGGCTGCTCGTGCGGCTTCGGCTTGGGCCGCAGCCTTGCGCTCGGTTTCCGCTTTTTGCTTAGCATTCACCTCGGCTTTGGCCAGTCCGATTCCGGAGGTACTGCCGACCGGTTTATCGGATTCACTCCTGCCAACTGCGACAACCGTCCTTTTTTTGCCCATGCCGAATTTGCCGCGGATTTGCTTGGTCTTGGGACCGGTGTCTTCGGTGTAAATCAGCTTGGTTTGATTCGGGCTTGCGCCAGTATCAATGTAGCCGGGCTTGATGTCGATGTAGGCCTCTTCGCGCAGGCGGGTAAGGTAATCACGCAGAGCGGGCTGCACCTTCTGACCATAGAGCTGTTCCTGAATCTGTTCGCGAACGCGCTCCAGAGGTGGAGTTCCGGCTTCAATATGATCTGTAACCCGAAGGATGATGAAGCCTTGGCGGGTACGGATCGGCTGGGTGAAATCTCCACTTTTAAGCGCAAAAGCCTTGTCTTCGAGTTCCTTGGCGAGATCCTTGCGCTTGAAGTAGCCGAGGTCTCCGCCCTGGTCCGCAGTGGAGCCGCTGGATACTTTGCTCGCCATTTCATCGAACTTTGCGCCGGCCTTTAGCTGCTGATATACGTCATTGGCTTTTGCTTCCGCAGCCGAAACTTGTTCTTCGGTGGACTCCGGCGTGCTCCCTGCCTTCGATCCAGCGGGAGTGATAGGAATAAGGATTTCGCCAAGGCGTACGCGCTCAGGCTGAGAAATCTCGCCCCTATGCTCGTCGTAATACTTTTGTATTTCCTCTCGGGTGAACTGAATGCGGCTTCCGACTTCGGAGCTAATCACTTTTTGAGTGAGGATGCTGTTTTTGGTGTTCTGCTTAAACTCTTCCCATTTCACACCCTGCGCTTCGGCCATTTTCTGCAGTTCTTCCATCGAGTTGGCCTTTGCGTCCTTGCGTATTTCATCGAGGCGCTTAACGAGATCGGCTTCAGCGGAAATCCCCAGATCGGCGGCCTTCTGGACAAGCAGCTGCTGGTCGATAAGATCACGTAGCGAGTTTGCCTGCTCCTGCGGGCTTTGTTCCTTGTTTCGGCTTAGATCGTGTCGAGTGATGATGGAATTGTTTACGCGCGCGACGATTTCCTCAACGACGGTGTCTTGCTGTGCGAGGGCTGGGAAGGCTAAGAAACAGGTGGCGATCAGCGACAACAAAAGCTTTTTCATTGGAATCCGGGGCGCACTGCGATTCCGTCTGGGCACATGACCTTCGGAACGCCGCGAGAAGTTTGATGAAACAAGACAAGTTATTGTAACTCCCGGCAACCTCCTCAACCAGCTTTCCCCGGGTTTGTTAATCCGGGATAGAACAAAAGACACGGATGAGAGTACGAATGAAGAGGTAACATCTTTTTGAAACCGGATCGTTTCGACTCACTTGCTCACTGTGGCCATTCGTCGCGGGAAATCGCGGCGACCGACATGCCTTTTCCGGTCCGGCGACCAGCATGCAGGATTGCCGATTCCAGAACGGCCCGGCAGAGCGGCTTCGCCACGCGGTTTACGCCTTCGATGGCTTTCAACAGCCCCGGAGCGCCGAATTCCGAGCTGCCGTGCATGCTTGGAACTATCCCCGGCTCGCCGCGCGTTTCCACAACGCTGCGCGATGCCATTAGGAGCGCTCCGCCGCAGGGAATAACACGGCAGCAGGCTTCGTGCGTGGCGTGGGAGAAGATCCCCAGAGGCAAGCCGGTTGATCCCAGAAATTCATTCGATTCCGCCGTGAGCAGGAGTCCGGGGACATGCCCGGCATTGATGAAGGTCAGAGTTCCAGATTTCTCGTTCAAAACACCGATGAAAGTGGCAGCCAGTAAGGGCGTGTGTTTGGCCCCTTCAAGGACCGTCCGGTTCAGATGCAAGCAGAGCTCGGAGAGAGCCCCCGACTCGTTGATGAACCTGGCGAACAGCTCCGGAGCGCGGCTTCGAAACTCGTTCTGCACCCAGGTGGTAATTTCCCTCGTGCTGTCCCGCTGTCCGTCTATGTCCATAAGAAGGAAGAGCAGTCGCGAATGATTGATCGCGAGGGCGTCAAAGAAATCGCCGGCACCTTGTGTCCGGTGCCATTGCAATTTCATTCGCACGGAGCCCAGTGCGGGCAGGACCGGCGGCACTGGCACGTGCACTGCAGGTCTGGGCTGATCGAGAACGAAACTCTTCATCGCTGTCACGTTTGAACTGAACACAAATTAGCACGGCCCGACGAAGCGCCACATATTGTTTGTCTGAATGAACCATTGCAGTAATGTGTCCCCTCTCGCCGGGAGCCCGACGTTGCTTGTCGATCCGAAGAAACTGCCGCGGGTGCATCAGAAATAGAAAACACAAAGAAGTTGACGTGGTGATATACGAAATGCACCGAATTCCGCTATAATCGCGAGAGTGGATTAGCGGAGAGATGGCCGAGTGGCTGAAGGCGGCGGTTTGCTAAACCGTTGTACGGTCAAAAGCTGTACCGGGGGTTCGAATCCCCCTCTCTCCGCCATCAATCTTTAGAATCAACATCTTGCA
>PJLO01000085.1 GCA_003010405.1 Acidobacteriota bacterium
CGAGAACTCTTTCGAGGCCGTGGCGCTGGAGTGGTACAACAAACAACTGCATACCTGGGTGCCGCACCACGCCGAAGATGTTAAGCGCCGTCTTGAGTCCAACATTTTCCCTGCCCTCGGCAAACGTCCGATTGGCCAGATCGAAGCGCCGGAGCTATTGCAGGCAATACGAATCATAGAAAGCCGTGGTTCATACGACCTTGCCCACCGCGTCCTACAGGTGTGCGGACAGGTGTTCCGCTACGGTATTGCCACCGGGCGCTGCACGCGCAACCTGTCCACCGATCTGCGCGGGGCTTTGACTCCGCACGTAAAACAGCATCAAGCAGCCGTCCGCGCCGAGGAACTGCCGGACTTGCTACGGGCGATTGCCGAGTATGGCCAGATTGGCGACCAGCAGACTCGCCTCGCCCTGCAGTTGATGGCGCAAACCTTTGTCCGCACCAAAGAACTGATTGGCGCGGAATGGGTGGAGTTCGATCTGAACAATGCGCTGTGGATTGTTCCCGCCGTGCGCATGAAGATGAAAACCGAGCATGTGGTTCCGCTTTCCACTCAGGGCCTTGTCATACTGTCCGAACTCAAGGATTTATCTTTTGGCAGCCGCTTCGTCTTTCCCGGCAGGAATCGCGACAAACCGATCAGCAACAACACGATGCTGTACGCACTCTACCGTCTCGGCTATAAAGGCAAAATGACTGGTCACGGCTTCCGCGCGGTGGCCTCCACCATCCTCAACGAAGCCGGTTTCAAGCCTGACGTGATCGAGCGCCAGCTTGCCCACTGCGAACGCAATCAGGTTAGGGGTGCATACAACCGTGCCGAATACCTGCCGGAGCGCAAGCGCATGATGCAGCACTGGGCGGACTATCTCGATTTGGTTGAGTCAGGGGCAAAGGTAATCCCGATGCACGGCGGAGCGGCTTGACGGTTTGTCGGACCGGGCAAGGTCCGAGTTCACTTAGTCGAAATGTCCACCCCGGAATTTCGTAGTCTCTTTACCACTGCATCCGCAAACTCGTCGGGACTCGATTGCGCGGCCTGTTGTGGTGTTGCCAAGGCTCGGATGATCTCGCCCTGGCGCTGACACGCAACCTCGCCATAGCTGAGAAAGGTCGTCAAGACCTGCTCGTGCCCGAGGTTCTGGCTCCACGCCTTAAACTCCTCGGGGGACTTGCAGACATCTTGGCCGAGCCGTACAAGAGTATTCCGAAAGCTGTGCGGATTGAAATATGGGAGGCCAGCGCTGGCGAAGGCATCGCGGAAGACGGTGCGAATGGGCGATGCGGTGCTCCAGTGCTCCCGTTCCAGTCCTGACGCTTCAAACTGGCGAGTCGCCCCCAGCGCAATGCGCGTTGCCGGGAACAGAGGATCGTCATTGCCCCAGAATTTGTCATCCCGCAGGTAGGCCACCCACTCCGCCACCATCTCGCGAATTTCATCCCCCACCGGGAAGAAGAAGGTGCGGAAGGTTTTGCTGAATTTCGTCTTAACTTCGCGTGCATCTTGGTCGACGCTGTTCGCGATAAGGTCAACATGCTTTAGCTTCATCGAAGCAATGGCGCTGTCCCGCGCGCCTGTAAGGAACGTGAATGCGATCAGCGCACGGTCACGGCGCTCGATCTCCGTGCCGGACGGCATCGACTGGATGACGTACTTGACCTGTGCCAACGTCGGCGCTTGTTGTTCCCGCCGGGCGGTGGCAATGCGCGTATCTTTGTCGGACAGGTTGAAAAACTCGGCATCGGAATACTGAAGGCGTGACTTGTAGCCGGGCTGCCCTGCAAGCCAATGGAAGAACCCCTTGAGCTGCGTGAGCGTGGCATACAAGGTTGCTTTGCTCAGCTTCTGGCCGGACCTTTGCCCGTTCTGTTCGGCGAGGTGCTTCTTGAACGCAATTGCTTGCTCAACGTGAAACAGCTTGAAATCCCGGTGCTTGGTGTAAACCTCGAACC
>PJLO01000009.1 GCA_003010405.1 Acidobacteriota bacterium
TGTGGCAGGCGCTGGTACCGCTGCCGGTGATCTTGGCCGTGCGACCGCTGGAGACGGTGTACGTTCCTGGCTGGACAATTACGAGCGTGCATCCAGAGACCGAGGAGGCCGCCTTAGCTAAAGTCGCCCAGGGCGAACTGGATGTTCCGGCATTCGAATCGTTGCCGCTCGGTGAAACATAGCGTACGGTCGTGTATTTCGAGTTTGAAGTATAAGCATCCGAAATCATGGAGCTGTAGGCTGACGAGAGAGTTCCGCTTCCACCGGAAGAGGGTGCCGTGGCAATTGTCAACGTCAGATTCGACGTCGCACTCTGAGGCGATGCCGCCGAATCCGTGACTTTGACACTGAAAGAGGATGTCCCGCTGCTTGCAGGACTCCCGCTGATCGTGCCTGTGCTGGACAGAGTCAATCCAGCCGGTAAAGAGCCGGACGCAATACTCCATTTGTAGGGCGAAGTGCCACCGGTCGCCTGCAACGAAGCTGAGTAGCTACTGCTAACTGTCCCGTTCGCAAGAGAGCTGGTAGAGATGGAGACCGGAGTCGTCGTCGTGCCGCCCGTGCCGGTCAGGCCGACGATCATAGAGCCGACAGCCAGTGAGCCATTTCTGGTTCCCGAGGCTGTAGGTTTGAAGACCAGGCTCATGGTGCACGTGGAGTTTGCCGCAAGCGTCGAGCCACAGGTGCCCGTGCCGCCCCACGCATAGTCACCGGCGATGGTCTCGGTGCCGAAGCTCTGGCTGGTGCTGCCGCTATTGCTAAACGTAACAAGCTTTACAGCGCTGGTGGATCCAACTGCCTGAGTTCCGAATGACAGGGAGGACGGCGAGAAGCTGACAGGCGTAGCTGAGGTGGTTCCTGTGCCGGTCAGGCTGATAACCGTGGAGCCGACAGTCAGCGAGCCCGTTCTGGTTCCCGAGGCTGTGGGTTTGAAGACCAGGCTCATGGTGCAGCTGGATCGGGCTGCAAGTGTCTGGCCACAGGTACCCGTGCCGCCCCACGCATAGTCGCCGGCGATGGTCTTGGTGCCGAAGCTCTGGCTGGTCCTGCCGCTATTGCTGAACGTAACAAGCCGTGCAGCGCTGGTGGTTCCCACTGCCTGACTTCCGAAGGACAGCGAAGAGGGCGAAAAGCTGACAGCAGCGAAACTGGCAATTGCCAGTGAAAAAATCAGGAAGGGGAGTACGAGAAGTCGTCGTTTCATTGTTTCTCCTGTACCCCAACCATACGGTACCGGTTCCTCTACTCACATCAGCTAATACCCCAACTTAACTTAATCACTTTGTCGCATAGGTTCTAAGTACAATCAGGCAAAGCTTTTGTATTCAGTAGCTTGAGCCACTAAGGTTTTTAAAATATTCTTAGTCCTAACCCAATCAACAGTTCAGCAACTAAGGTCACGAACTAAGGCCAGAGTACCTGCTTCAGCGGGAAGTTTTCTCATGACCCCTGCCAATCCAAAATCCTTGAGAGCTCCATCTTCCCGACTGCGCCCCGTGACGCCAGCAACTCGGGCCCACTCGGACGAGCGCCCAATTGCCATTTGCCACGTGGTTTCAGCCGAGCAGTGGGCGGGTGCTGAAGCCCAAATTGCAATGTTGCTTCGTCAACTTTCGAGCAATCCGAGCTTTGCCCTGAGCGCGATTGTACTTGGCCAAGGGAAGCTCGCAACCGAACTGAAGCAATGCGGGATTGAGACTGCCCTGATTCCGTCGGCCAGTGGACGGTTTCTCAACTGCCTCCGCGAAGCCTCCCGCTTCTTGCGACAAAAAAAGGTGGACGTGCTGCACTCGCACAAGAGCAAAGAAAACCTGCTCGCGTTGCTTCTGGCGAAGCGATTCGGTATCCCCTTCCTCGTGCGCACAAAGCATGGAATGCCGGAGCCACGGACCAGCAAGGACCGAATCGTATATGGCCTTGAGCGCTTGACAGCGCGCTTTGCCAACCGCGTCATTTGCGTAAGCGGCGATCTGAAACAGACACTCGCACGCGAATTACCCCGAAAACAACTGGCCGTCGTTCATAACGCAATTGACTTTGCAAAAGTTCACTCCGAATTCACCGTTGCCGAGGCCAAGCGAAAACTAGGCATCAGTACTGCTCAACAGGTTGTCGGAATCGTTGGGCGGATTGAAGCAGTCAAGCGAGTAGACCTTTTTCTGGAGGTGGCCCATTTAATCTCGCGTGAACTACCTTCGGCTTGCTTTGTGATTGCAGGTTCAGGAAGAGAGGAAACGGCCCTGCGGAATTCGCTGCAAGGCAGTGACCTGGAACAATGGTCACGTTTTCTCGGTGAGCGCGATGACATTTACGATGTTCTTCGCGCAATGGACCTGCTGCTCATAACCTCTGATCACGAAGGGCTTCCGACAGTACTCTTGGAAGCGATGGCGCTCGGCGTTCCAGTGCTGGCTCGCAATGTCGGTGGAATTGGAGAAGTAATTTGCAACGGCATGAATGGAGTACTGATCAACTCGGCCAACGCCGCGGAATTGGCGGCCGCGAGCCTGTCGCTGCTCACGTCAAATGCACTGCGCAATGAGCTGATTGCCGGAGGATTAAAGACTGTTACTCAGTTTTCAGCCGAACACAATGCCGCTTTGTATATCGACATATATCATTCTCTGGTCTCGATGAAATGACTACAGGCGACAACCGTCATACCGATCTCTCTTGCTGCAATGGGAATCTGCGAGTGGTAGTCGTGGATCCGTCCTGTTTCAGTCTTCCGTACGACTACTCCCTTTGCGACGGGCTGGCGCGGCTGGGCGTGAATATAATGCTGGCCCGCAGCGAGTTTATCCACTCTCAATGGCGCTGGCCCAGTTTGAATTTTGAGGACTGGAAGCATTTTTATCCGTTGTGCCACGCTTACGCGCAAAGACATGGGACTGGGCGCGTATGGCGCTATGCAAAAGGAATTGAGCACGCTGTTGGGATGGAAAGATTTGTGGCGAAGATGCGGAGTTTGAAGCCGGACATCATCCACTTCCAATGGATTCCAGTTCCGGCTGTCGATCTATTCTTCCTTAGGCGGCTTGCTGATATCGCGCCACTCGTTCTGACCATGCACAACACGAACGGCTTCTTCCACGGAAGCGTATCGCGATGGCAAACGATGAAATCGCGGTCCGTCTTCGATTGTTTCAGCGCGGTTGTGGTGCATGCGGCCTTCAGTCAGGAGAGAATTCTGGCACAAGGTTTGGTTAGCGAGGAACGGGTTCATCTTATACCTCATGGCGCGCTGACTTATTATCGCTCGCTAGCCTCTCTCAAAGAAACCAGCGACGGTGAGCAGCAGACTGTTCTATTCTTTGGCTCTATTGAACCGTATAAAGGACTGGACAATCTAATTGAAGCCTTTGCCCTGCTTCCCCGGCACCTTCGCGATAACACTCGTCTGCTAATTGCAGGAAAACCCGGAATCGATATGACATCAATCCGCGAACGAGCACGCGCCCTTGGAGTTGACCAAAGGATCCGATGGGAGTTGCGCTATCTGAGCGAGCAAGAAGTCCCTCAGTTTTTCGATGAAGCAACCCTGGTTGCTTTGCCATACACGGACATCGATCAGAGCGGAGTTTTAATGACAGCATTGGCGTTTGAGAAGCCGCTGGTTGCCAGTAGCATTGGCGGCATAGCCGAGACTATCCGCGATGGTGTCCACGGTCGACTCACTCCACCCGACGACGTAACAGCGCTGGCCGCTGCTCTGGAAAGTGTCTTGATGGACAAGGATGGGCAGAAATCGATGCAAGCGGCGATCAGAACGCTGAGTCACGGAGTTTTATCATGGGATTCAATATCCAAGAAAACGCTTGATGTTTACCTGCGCCTCGGCAAACAATTCCGTTCCGGCACCGCTCGCGAGCTTCCGGTGAAAGCTGGGTCAATCTCAGGTTAGTTCAACCACGAATGAGACGCATTCAGATGCTCACTGTACAACGTCCTCAGAATATATGAATCCAGCACGGGAGGTTTTCATATGTCCGATGTTTCTCACACTACCAACTCGCAATTTGCCGAAAGGATTCAACGATACTGGAATGAAGAACAATGGTTTGTCGCTGTGCGCCTTCGCAAGGACAACGAGTATGAGTTTGATCCGTCGCGCATGATTCTGCTGAGACCTCCTGGTGACCGTTTCTTTGCTGACCCGTTTGTAGTCGAGCGCGAGAACAGAAACTACTTATTTGTCGAGGAGTTCGTGTTTTCCGCTTACAAGGGCGTAATCTCTGTCGTGGAATTCGATGAGCAAGGATTCCGGGGATCGCCCGTTGTGGTGCTTGAGGCGGAACATCACCTTTCCTATCCGTTTATTTTCGAGTGGGAGGGGCAGACCTACATGCTTCCGGAGGCCCGCGACAGCGGCAATGTCAGTTTGTTTCGTGCCGTGGAGTTTCCGAATCGCTGGGAGTTTGCGGGAAATCTTCTGGAAAACGTGTGGGCGGTGGATTCAACGATCTTTGAGCATGAGGGAAAATTCTGGATGTTCGCCGGAGGAGTGATCAGGAACGGAAGAATTAACGGCGAGTTATTTCTCTATTACGCCGACTCTCCTCTCGGCCCGTGGCACCCACATCCAAAGAATCCGGTGGTCGCCGACACTTCGCGGGCCAGACCTGCAGGCACAATCTTCTCGCAGGGAGGCTCTTTGATCCGTCCCGGACAGGACTGCTCATTGAGATATGGCAGAGCTGTCGTGCTTAATCGTATTGAAGAGATTACAACAGAGACATATAAAGAAACATCTATCAGGGTCATCAACCCGGATTGGTTTCCTGGAATTATCGGGACCCACACGATCAGCCATTCCGAGCACTTCCAGACTCTGGATGCACTGATGCTGACACCGCAGCCGCGGTTAATCCCTAAAAAATTATGGTGGTCTTTGCGCGATCACCTCTGGAAAACCTAGTGCGAGGGCTCTATTTATGCGATTGCCACAATGCAAGCTCGCAGCATCTTTACTCATTTCGATATTGGCGTTTCCGGCATTAAGCCAGAACGCTGCTCCAACCGGCACAAACACGGTGCCCGTTGCATCGCCGACTCAGCCGTCTTCTGACCTGCTGATTGGCAGCGGAGACCTGATTCAAGTCAGTGTGGAAGGCGCGCCAGATTATTCTCGGGACGTTCGAGTAAGTCGTGATGGAGAAATAATCCTGCCGCTGATCGGAAAAGTAAAGGTGGGTGGACTTACGCTTCAGCAGGCGCAGGAGCTCATAGCTGCGCGTCTACGGGAGGGTAAGTACTTCAACGATCCGCAAGTTACTTTGTTCGGGAAAGAATACGCAACCCAGGGTATTTCCGTTCTGGGTGAAGTTACAAAGCCTGGAATCTATCCTCTACTGGGAACCCACACCCTGTTCGACGCCATCTCGGCTGCGGGTGGGGTTACTCCGAAGGCTGGCAAGAAAGTCATGATCCTGCGTCGAGGCACGACAGAGGCCGAGGTAGTGGAAATGCCAATCGGAGTAAGGGACTGGAGCCAGAGCAATGTCGCCGTTCAACCGGGCGACACAGTGATGGTCTCCAAAGCTGGAATTGTCTATGTTGTCGGCGACGTGAAGCTTCCAGGAGGATATGTGATGGAGAACTCCAAGCTGACAGTCCTTCAAGCGGTTGCGCTCGCTCAAGGCACCAATCCGACAGCCGCGTTGAGTAAGGTAAAACTCATTCGCAAGACCCCTAAGGGACAGAAGGAGACGCTAATCGCCCTGAACAAGATATATTCGGCGCAAATTCCTGACGTCAATCTCGAACCGGAAGACATACTGTTTATTCCAAACAGCAGCGTAAAATCTGGGTTCCGCAAAGCATTAGAAATGGGCCTCTCCACCGCATCCGGAGTGGCAATTTATGGTGGACGGTAACCTGGTTTTAACAGCCGATTAATAGTAAAGCCGCCTGCAAATGGGCGGCTTTACTATTTTCAGAAGAACGCCATTCAATGAAGGATCGCCGCAAAAGTCTTGACCAGTATCATGAGATCGCTGAAGAATGTAGCTCGCGAAGCATACTCAAGATCAAGAGCAATCTTCCGCGGAAGTACATTCTGCACGTAAAAAGATCGCAGAGCCTCCGGCGGAGCACTCGCGAGCAAGTCTTCTTCATTACGAAAATGCAAAGTCGCCCAACCCGTGATTCCCGGCTTAAGAAGAGCGAGGGCGTTGCGATTCGCGGTATCCAGTTCGGTTATGAACTCCGGCAAGTCAGGTCGCGGACCGACAAGACTCATCTCTCCGCGCAGAACGTTGAGCAGTTGCGGTAATTCATCCAGCTTCCACTTTCGCAACACCTTGCCAATACGGGTGACACGCGGGTCACCGGCCCGGGTGATCCCCGGGCCGCCGCCCTTGTGCGTCATGGTGCGAAACTTCAGGCAGTCAAACTCCACGCCATTCTTCCCAAATCGCCTCTGGCGAAACAGAACAGGACTTCCCGATGAAAGCTTTACGCAAGCTCCGATGAGCAGCATCGCCGGGCCGGCAACAGTTAACGCCGGAATCGTCAATACCAGATCAATCGCACGTTTTCCGCCCGCGTTACACCATTGGCTGACTCCAATAGGAGTATTTGGCGTTTGGCAGCCTAACTCGAATGTGGTCCTGGCATCGCTCATAATTCAGGCGGCAATTGATTTTCGTTTGCGATTTTCCTTTACGATCACGCGCACCGCTGAAATCACGCGGTCCTGCTCTGCGTCCGTCATGTCTGGAAAAATCGGAAGAGAAAGGCAGCGCGAGTATGCGTCCTCTGCATTTGGAAACTGTCCAGAGCAATATCCGTAAGCTCGCTTATAGAACGGATGAAGGTGCAATGGAATGAAATGGACGCTGGTTCCGACACCGCGATTCTTGAGCTCCTGAATGAATTCATTCCGGCTGATTTTGAGAAGGTCGGGACGTATGCGCAGGATGAACAGGTGCCATGCGTGTCCAGCGGGGTCCTCTCCCAGCGGAGGGGTTTGAAGTTCTTGCATTTCCGCAAAGGCCTCCAAGTACCGTGTTGCAAGAGCGCGGCGCCTCAGGGCAAACTGGTCGCACTTCGCCAACTGTACCGAGCCAAGCGCGGCAAGCAGGTCACATAAATTCAACTTGTACCCGGCATCTTCGACTTCGTAGTACCAGGAGCCTTCCTTGGAGTACCTTTTCCAGGCATCGCCGCTTATGCCATGCAGCCGCATGCTGGAGATGCGATTCGCAAACTCGTCTTCATTTGTTACAACCATTCCGCCTTCGCCTGTTGTTATCGTCTTAGTGGCATAAAAGCTGAATGCAGTAAGATCGGAGATGGTACCGACACGCCGACCCCGATAAGTTGTGGGCAGGGCATGGGCGGCATCTTCAATTACGTACAGGTTGTGACGCTCTGCAATTTGGCGAATTGCGTCAAGGTCGCACGGCTCTCCCGCAATGTGAACTGGTATGATCGCGCGGGTCCGGCGAGTGATTCGCTTCTCCACATCGTCAGGATCAAGATTGAATCCCCCTGGCTGGCTGTCGCAGAGCACGGGGCGCGCCCCGAAGTACGTCGCCACTTCCGCAGTTGCTGTAAAGGTATAAGAAGGCACCAGCACCTCGTCGCCACTGGTAATTCCAATCGCATCCATCGCTAATTGCAGCGCACCAGTTGCAGAGTTTACCGCCAGCGCGTGTTTGCATCCGATATATTCGGCAAACTCGCGCTCAAAGCGCTGGGCAACCGGCCCGGTAGTTAGCCATCGCGACTCAAGAACTCCACGAACAGCGTCAAATTCCTCTGTTCCAATCGTTGGACGGTGAAACGGCACGAAAGATGAATCACTCATGGTTTGTTCTCGCAATTAATGTTTTTTTTGCAAGCTCCCGGTCTAAGCAGCCTGGCTTTCCTCGCTCGCCAGCGAGGCTCGCGCGATTCTGTACGGCAGCAAGATGTCATGCCGATCTGTCTCGCAAAGCGCCACGATTTCTTTACTTGGGCTGTATTCCGGAACAATGCTGTTAATGGTAGTTATGAGGCCGTAAACGTTCTTCGCCTCGGTGTGGGTGGAGAGTTCGTCAAGCCACAACCGCATCTGCTCGAAGCCAGGATTCCCCCCCTTGAGCAACCGGATTTTCTTGTGCGGGGTCGACTCCATTCCTTCGTCTTCAAGATGCAGTTCTTCGGAAAGCTTTTCGCCCGGCCTTAAACCGGAAAATACGATCGGAATATCGCGGTCGGGTTCGTATCCAGAGAGCCGTATCAGATTGCGCGCGAGATCCACAATTTTTACAGGCTCTCCCATGTCGAGCACAAATATTTCTCCGCCTTTTCCCATGCTCAACGCTTGCAGAACCAGTTGCACCGCCTCGGGGATTGTCATGAAGAAACGCTCCACCTCGGGGTGAGTAACGGTGACAGGTCCTCCTCGGGCAATCTGCTCCCTGAATAGAGGCAGGACGCTTCCGCTGCTGCCCATTACATTACCGAAGCGCACAGCCATGAATCGGGTGTGCTGTTTCTCCAGAGCAAGTATGAGCAATTCCGCGATTCGTTTGGTTACACCCATGATGTTGGCGGGACGTACCGCTTTGTCGGATGAAATCAGAACGAAGTCATCCACCTGGTACTGGCGAGCCACAAGCGCAACGTTGTACGTTCCAAATATGTTGTTAGTAACCGCCTGGAAGCAGTGCTCTTCCATCATTGGAACGTGCTTGTAAGCAGCTGCATGGAGTACCGACTGGGGGCGATGCAACGCGAAGACTTCGCGTAACAGATTGACGTCCAGGATGTCCCCAATAACGGGCACATAATGGAGCCCTTTGTGCGTTCTGGAAAGTTCCATGCAGATCTTGTACAGATCATTTTCCGAGCGCTCGAACAGGACAAGAGACCGGGGCTGCAGCTCTGCAATCTGGCGAGCCAGTTCGGAACCGATTGAGCCGCCCGCTCCCGTCACAAGTACGGTTGTATTCTTGATTTTCGCGCGAATGCTTTCGATATCGCTGGGAACCGGCTCGCGCCCAAGCAGGTCCTCGACGCCAACACTTCTGACCTGGCTGACGAGGTCGGAGCGGTTGATCCGCTGACTGAAAGGAGGAAGAATCTTGAAATCGACGTTGCACTTGCGACAACTGGCGACGATGCGCTCGATCTCCGAACCTTCAGCGGAAGGCAACGCAATCAGCACGCAAGCCGCCCCGTGACTTTCGACCAACCGGCCGAGCGCATCGGTCGTACCCAGCACTGGAATGCCTTCAATCTTGATGCCTATTTTGCTGACATCGTCATCCACAAATCCCACGGCGTTGTAATTCAACTCGGGATGTTCGCGTAACTGGCGCGCAATCCCTGTTCCCTCGCGATTGGCACCCACCAGCAAGGTTCTGCGTTGTCTGATGTCCTGCCGAACCGTTTCGGTATAAACGCGGACAACAAATCGCGCTCCGCCAGCGACCAAAACCGTCAGGACAAGGTCAATGAGAAACACAGAACGGGGATAGCCAGGCGAACGAAGTAAGAAGTGGATTACGGTAAACTGGATTACAAAGCTACAGAATGAGGCTTTCCCAATATCTATGAGGCTATGCACTCCCACGTAGCGCCACCAGCCACTCAGCAGACCAAAGAAGCCGAAGACGATCAGTTTGATGAGAATGACATACGGCAGCGTGTGCAGTATCAGGCTGCGGTTCTGCACATCCAATGAGAGATCGAACCGCAGCAGGAAGCTCAGGTAGTACGTTAAAGCAAAGAGCACGGTCTCGCACGCAATAATGAGTATCCGGCGATACGAGAGCAACGCACCAGCGGTTTTAACTTTGTGAGCCTCCGGAGTTTGATAAGAGTTCGACATCGGCTTTTGTTGGTCACTCGATTCCTGCTTCGTTGACGTCGGTGACAAAGGACCAAAAGGCCACGCAGAGTAACCCATAATGCCCTTTCTTAACCTGCGGCGGAGCCGGCAGCATAAACACGCTCAAGCTGCGATTCTTCGACGTTGACCGAAACGGAACGCATGATCAGGTCAACAGAGAGGACGAATCGCGTTTCTTTGTCGCGGCGGATAACCTTTCCGGTTAAACCCACCAACGGGCCATCAATAACTCGTACCGAATCACCGGAGTACAAGTAAGGATAGGGCTCTGCCTGGATTCCGCAAGATAGACTGTTGCGGAGCTGTTCTATCTCGGCATCAGGCAAAGGTGTGGGTAGTCCCCCGGTACCGACCAAATGGATCACGCCGGGAACCTCCAAAACTCGTAATCGATCATGCAGGCTAATTCGAACGAAAACATAACAGGGGAACAGAGGCAGTTGGAGTAGAGCCCGTCTGCCGTTCCAGCGATGGGTGGTCTTATAAATTGGTAAGAAAACTTCAACTCGCTTCATCTGCAGATGTGCTGAAACCTTCTTCTCATGCCGTGCTTTCGTATAAGCCACGTACCATCTCGAAGAGTGGTAATCGGCCAGTTCCTGGCGACCCCCGGCACCCCCTGCATTCAGCGTCATGCGTCGCCCCCCGGTACGTTTGATCAAGGCCGTCCAGCGACCATGATCCTACTTATCTCGGACGCGACAAACGGCAGAGTAGGTTGTGTCCAGAGTTGGATTAGAGATAAATTAGCCTGTAAAGTTGACACTCTTGGCCCTGCTTAGTTGGCGACACCGCACGGCTGGTGCCAGCCGTGCGGGCATAAGTCCTTACTGCAGCAAAGGTTATTAGGAATAGATGTTGTATCTGACGGATTGCGCGTTGTTACGGATCTTCGGCTCTCTGCGACACGTATGATTCAGGTTCTAACGTCCCGCCCGCACTGCGGCAGCCAGTTCATTGATCAAATCGTCCGTCTCATTCCATCCGATGCATGGGTCCGTAATACTTTGGCCGTAGACCAGTGGTTTTCCTTCCACCATCGACTGTGAGCCCTCGACCAGGTTGCTTTCGATCATCACGCCGGTGATGCGGCCTTCGCCATTGGCAATTTGCGCGGCAACATCGCGGCAAACTTCGCCCTGCTTCGTGTAGTCCTTTTTGCAGTTGGCATGACTGCAGTCGATCATCACCTGCGGCCTCAGTTTATGTTTTTCCAACCTGGCGCACACTTCCGCCACAGCTTCGGCGGTGTAATTCACTATTTTGCTTCCGCCACGCAAAATGACATGCGTATCTGAGTTACCAGTGGTCACGAAGATGGCCGTTTGCCCGTATTTCGAATGGCCGAGGAAAGTGTGCGGCTGTGCGGCTGACAGCATGGCCTCAATCGCGACCTGAACGTTTCCCGAAGTGCCATTCTTAAATCCGACCGGACAGGAGAGGCCGGAAACAAGCTGGCGATGAATTTGGCTTTCCGTAGTACGCGCGCCAATTGCTCCCCAGCTCACTAAAGGGGCAACATACTGCGGCGTGGCCATATCGAGGAACTCGGTGCCGACGGGCACGCCCATTTCGGCCAGATCCAGCAGAAGATGACGCGCCAGGCGCAAACCGTCATTGATCTTATACGACTGGTCCAGGTACGGATCGTTGATCAGGCCCTTCCACCCAACCGTAGTGCGCGGCTTTTCGAAATAGACTCGCATCACCACGATCAGCTCGTTGGAAACCTTCGCGAGAACCTGCTTGAGTTTACCGGCGTATTCGCGAGCAGCCTTGGGGTCATGGATGGAGCAAGGCCCCACTACCACGATCAGGCGCTTGTCTTTGCCCGCCAAAACATTGCAGATTGCGGTGCGAGTCTTAAAGACCGTTTCCGAGGCAGCATCGGTGATCGGCAATTCTTCGTCGAGAAAAACAGGAGGGAGGACGACCTTCGTCCACTTAGTTCTCAGTTCATCCGTCTGGTAAAACATACTCCATTGTAAACGCGAATATCCGGCTGCGAAACGCAGCACCCTCGCCGAGATCGCGTGACAGCGTTTTTCGTTCAGGTTAGATCCTGAAGTGACTTAAGTCGCTTGCGCTTCCTACGGCCTGCGATAAACTCAGGCGCGTAATTCAACCAAGGGAGCTTCTTCATGTTCTGCTACCAGTGTGAACAAACAGCCAAAGGCCAAGGATGCTCGCAGATTGGCGTCTGTGGCAAGGATGACAAAACCGCCACCCTTCAGGACCTGCTGCTGCATGCTGTCAAGGGCATCTCCATGTTCGCCCATCGCGCCGCCCAACTCGGCGCATGCGATGCCTCAGTTGATGAGTTTGTGGTCGACGCACTCTTTGCCACTCTTACGAACGTCAATTTCGATCCCGCCAGGCTCGCGGACCTTATTTCAGAAGCGGCCAGGAATCGCGACCGTGCACGAGACCTGTACTTAGGCGCTGCGGCCGCCAAGGGCGTTACGCCGGAAGAATTTAACGGACCCAGCAAGCTCCAGCCTGAAACAAACTTGGATAGCCTCGTCGCGCAGGGCAAACTCTACGGCATTCTAAATGCACGGGAGAAAAACGGCAGCGAGGTCGCCAACCTGCAGGAACTGATCCTCTACGGCATGAAGGGAGTTGCCGCCTATGCCGTAGCCGCCTACCAGCTCGGACGGACAGACGCCGGCATCAATGCCACCATTCACGAAATCTTGGATTTCCTGACCAAATCCGCGCCATCAGTGGATGATCTGCTGGGCTATGCGCTGAAGGTCGGTGAGTTGAATCTGCGTGCGATGGAATTGCTGGACAAGGCTCATACCGAAACCTTCGGCCACCCGACGCCGACCCCGGTTCGAATTCATCCCGTCGCGGGCAAAGCCATCCTGATCAGCGGACACGATCTTGTCGACCTCGCCGCGCTGCTCGAACAAACCAAGGACACTGGCATCCAGATTTACACGCACGGCGAAATGCTCCCCGCGCACGGCTATCCCAAGCTGAAGGCGTACAAGCATCTGGTCGGAAACTACGGAAGCGCATGGCAGAATCAGGGTGCGGAGTTCGCCCAATTCCCCGGCGCGATTCTGATGACCACCAACTGTATTCAGAAGCCGAAGGAAAGCTATCAGAATCGCATTTTCACCACCGGTCCGGTGGCCTGGCCTGGCGTGGAACACGTCTACCGCAAGGACTTTTCTCCGGTAATCGCGGCAGCGCTGGCGGCGCCGGGTTTTGCCGAGAACGGCCCAGACGACACGATTCTCACCGGCTTCGGCCACAACGCCGTGCTCGGAGTGGCTGACAAGGTTGTCGAGGCCGTCAAGACGGGCAAGATCCGGCACTTCTTCCTGATCGGAGGATGCGATGGCGCGCGTCCGGGTCGGGACTATTTCACGAAGCTCGCCGAGTCGGTCCCGAACGATTGCGTGATCTTGACCTTGGCTTGCGGCAAATATCGCTTCAACAAACTCCAGTTCGGCGACATTGGAGGGATCCCCCGCCTGCTTGATATTGGGCAGTGCAACGATGCCTACTCGGCCATTCAGATCGCGGTCGCCCTCGCCAACGCCTTCAAGTGCGGTGTAAATGACCTGCCACTCTCGCTCGTTCTTTCATGGTACGAGCAAAAAGCAGTATCGATTCTGCTGACTCTGCTGTACCTGGGCATCAAGAATATCCGTATCGGACCATCGCTGCCCGCGTTCATGACGCCCACCGTCCTCGGGTTGCTGCAGAAGAATTACAACCTGATGGCTATCACGAATCCGGAGCAGGATCTGGCCGCGATGTTAAAAAAGGCGGTTTCCTAGCCGCATAACTTACGCCCCAGGACCGTGCGCATCCTGGGGCGTTCTTCGTTTTTGCCTTTTCGACCTTTTGGTTAGGTTCGAATCCAAACCTCTGAATATGGAATAAGTTAGCTTTTCTCACCGCCACGCTCGGGATATGATGGACGTTCGCTTGGAAAATGCCCGGAGGGTATGCATGATCCCCTTGCTTGTATTCCTCGCCATCCTGATTGTGCTCGGTCTGATTGTGGCCGGCATGTACAACGGGCTGGTACAGCTCAAGGTTCGCGCAGATAATGCGTGGTCCGATATCGATATTCAGCTCAAACGGAGACATGACCTGGTTCCGAATCTGGTCGAAACCGTGAAAGGCTATGCTGCTCACGAAAAGGGAACGTTTGAAAACGTTGCCCGCTACCGTTCAGCCGCCATGGCCGCCACCTCAACCGCAGACCGGGCGCAGGCGGAGGGCCAGCTCACACAGGCTCTGCGCGGACTCCTTGCGGTCGCCGAAGCCTATCCTGAGTTGAAGGCCAACGTGCAATTCCAATCGCTCCAGCAGTCGCTGTCTGAGCTGGAAGATGCGCTGCAGAATTCGCGCCGTTATTACAACGCCGTGGTTCGCGACCTTAACACCAAAATTCAGTCGTTCCCGACCAACATCATCGCCGGGATGTTCAACTTCCAGCAGCGGCAGTTCTTTGAAATTGCAGATGCAAGCGAACGCGCCGTCCCAACCGTGAAGTTCTAGATTCGGACCAACATGAATCGTCCCCTACGTTGCTCATTCCTGAACCCCAGCCGATCGCGCTGGGGTTTCATGCTTGCCGCGCTTCTTCTGCTTGCGGTTCCGTCGTTTGCCCGCTCCTGGAGTATCTCGCGCTTCGATGCTCGTTACACCATCGCCGACGACGGTGCCGTGCTCATCGAAGAAGAGATTCACCCATCGTTTTCGGGAACATACAACGGCATCACACGCGACATTCCGGTTGAGTATCCTGGCCCCAACGGAACCGATTACAAACTCTTTCTGAAAGTTGAATCGGTTACGGACGAAAACGGGAACAAGATCAAGTTCGAGCAGAGCCACCGCACCGAGCGCGTCGCAGGCGGCACCAGTCACGAGTTTCTGTTTCTGAAGATCTATGCAGGAGGCACGGATACGGAACGCACGGTGCGCATCAGCTACCGGGCTGCTAATGCCGTGCGGTTTTTCAAGGACCACGACGAGTTCTACTGGAACGTGACGGGCAACGACTGGAAGATTCCCATCGACTCCTCGTCGGCCTTTGTCGCCCTGCCCGCCGCTGCCGCAGGACATTTGAAAGCACAGGCCTTCACCGGTGCTTACGGCTCGCGCCAGCAGGAAGCCATCAGCAAGATTACTGGCAATTACATCAGCTTTGAAACTTCAAATCCACTGGAAGCCCGCAGCGGACTGACCATCGACGTCTGGATTCCCAAGGGCGTTATCAGGGAACCATCCTGGTTCACGCGCAACATAATCTGGTTTATCGCCGGCAACCCCGGCGTACTGCTGCCGGTATGGGCCTTCGCGGTGATGTCTGGATTGTGGTGGTGGAAGGGGCGCGACGCCGATGCCGGAATGTCGGTGGCGCCGATGTACGAACCGCCCAAAGGACTCACTCCGGCTGAAGCGGGAACCTTAATCTCCGATGCTATAGAGTCCCGCGACATCACATCGACACTGATCGATCTCGCGGTCAAGGGCTATCTCAAGATCATCGAGACCGAGGACAAGGTTTTCTTCATCAAGCACAAGGACTACATCCTTCGACTGATGAAGCCGCGCGCCGAGTGGCAGAATCTTGTGGCTCATGAAATCGAGGTACTCAACAATATTTTCCCTGAACTGACTGCCCAGGAAACCACGCTTTCCAGTCTGAGAAACCGCTTTTATGTCGCGCTTCCGTCGATCCGCAAGGAGATCATGGATTCGCTCAAGACCAAGAACCTGTATTCAACCGATCCTGAGTCCGCGAAGGGACTCGCGCTGGTCGGAGTTTTGGTGATTGTGCTGCCCTTTCTCTGGTTACAGATGACCGGTGCGGTCAGGCTTACGAACTCTCCAGCGGTGCTGGTAGTAGGCGTTCTGCTCACCATCGCGATCGTGTTTCTCTTTGGACGCAAACTATCGGCAAAAACCGTACGCGGCGCACGCACGCGAATTGAATGTCTTGGCTTCAAGGAGTTCATGACCCGCGTCGATGGCGATCGCCTCAAGCGCATGCCGCCGGATACCTTTGAAAGGTTTTTGCCATACGCGATGGCCTTCGGCGTTGAACACCACTGGGCCAAAGCCTTCCAGGGACTGATCACGGAGCCACCTTCCTGGTATGTGGGTTCGGGTTACGGAACTCCGGGAATGATGTGGGGGCCCATCATGTTTACAAACTCCATGCACTCGTTCGCCACTTCCGCCTATGACTCTTTCGTGGCCGCGCCGCAGGCCAGTTCCACCGGCTCTGGATTTGGAAGCGGCGGCAGCTTCGGCGGTGGCGGGGGCTTCTCCGGTGGTGGATTCGGTGGGGGCGGGGGCGACGCGTTTTAAAGACTCCACGGCTTCCCTAATTGAAGCCTGAATGTATTGAGGCCCGTCCCTGGAGACGGGCCTCGCTATGAATGATACAACGGGGATGAATCCTGCTGATTTTTAAAGGTCTTCGGCTTCTTTCAAGGAACGGACCAGCAGTGCGAGAACCTCCTTGCAATTGGCTCCTTCGTTCAGCGCCTTCTCCGCCGGTTCAAAAATCCTATTTACTTCCGGGCGCATGGATTCGCGAATCTTTTCGCACTCCGCATTCCAGCTTTTATTGTGAAACACGCGCAGGAACGTGTGCGCTGCACGCGATTTCAGGTGCTGCTCCTTGCAGAACTTCACGAATTCAACACAAGTTTCCCGTTGCGGATCAACGATGGGCAGAGCTTGCTCCGCAGATAATGCAGCCGCCGTAGTTTTGATCGTCATAACGTGTACAAAATAGCCCTCTTTCCTTCGTCTCGATGTGATAGCTCTCACCCAATCTTGTGACTTCTAAACTCCAGCTACGGCTCGCTGTCTTGGGCGCCAGTTTCCAGTTCTGGCCCAGGCTGGTATCCTTTGTGTAAGGGTTTTATTCTTAGTTCGCTGTGGGGAGTACACAATAGATGGCAAAAAGCCTGGAAGGGCGCGTGGCTGTTATTTTTGGCCTCGCGAATAAGCGGAGCATTGCCTGGGCGATCGCCCAGAAACTGCACGCGGAAGGCGCACAGATCGCAATCACGTATCAGAACGAGCGCTTGCGTCTGGAAGCCGAAGAGATGATCGACAGTCTGCCTGGAGCACAGGGCTTCCAGTGCGACGTGACAAAGGATGACGAAATCGCCCAGGTGTTCGCCGAGATCGGCGCGCGCTACAACGGGAAGATTCACACCCTGGTCCACTCGGTAGCCTTTGCTCCGGCTGATGACCTGAAAAACGACTTTCTGCTGACCAGCCGCGAGGGCTTCCGCATCGCGCACGACATCAGCGTCTATTCGCTGATCGCGCTGGCGCGGGCCGCCGAGCCCTTGATGACCGAGGGCGGCAGCATCATTACGCTCAGCTATCTGGGGGCGGAAAAGGTGATGCAGGGATACAACGTGATGGGCGTGGCAAAGGCCGCGCTGGAAGCCACCGTGCGATATCTTTCGGCGTCTCTGGGACCAAAAGCGATCCGCGTAAACGCGATCTCAGCCGGTCCAATCCGCACGCTGGCCGCCCGCGGCATCGGAAGCCTCGGCGACTTCCTCAAGGTCGTCTCCGAACGCGCCCCCCTGCAACGCAATGTGGACCCGGCAGAAGTAGGCGCAACGGCCGCCTTCCTCGCCAGCGATGGCGCTTCCGGCATCACCGGAGAGGTAATTCACGTGGATTGCGGCTACAACGTGATGGGATATTAGGCGGCTGCCCTGCTCAGGCCGGTTCTAAGAAGGCTTGGGTGGGGCACACACCGTCGCGCCGCTAAGTGGAAGGTCACGACTGCCCTGTCCAGCGGACCACTTTACGCCCCGATCGTCAAGCGCAGTCTGCGTTCATCATGCTCGACGCGACAGATGATAATTTCGGCGTCCTTGTGCTGCATGATGCGCGGAAACTTTTCGCCCCATTCGATCAGCAGCAAATTGCGCTCCTCCAGCATCAGGTCATCGAGGCCGAGCGAATCCAGTTCGCCGGGCTTCTCCAAACGGTAGAGGTCGATGTGAAAGACGTCCTTTTCCGGCCCGTGGTATTCGTGGATGAGAGTGAAGGTGGGGCTGGTGACATCGTCCGCATCGGCGGCACCAAAGCCTTCTGCGATCCCCTTGACCAGCGTCGTTTTTCCCGCGCCAAGGTCTCCTCGCAACAGGACTACGCGGGCATGGCGCAACTCCGCCGCCATCTGGCGTCCCAGTTCCACGGTCTCCTCAGCGGAGTGCGATATAAAGTCGCGGGTCATGGCCGAATCATAGCATCGTGACACACTTCAATATAGATGACGTTAACAGAGCCGAACGTTTCTTCCGGCGGCGCGCTGCCGCATTTTGCGGAATGCCGATGGTAGACAGCGTAACAAATCGGTTGCCACGACGGCCTCCTCGCCCATGCGTCGACTGGCCGCATCACCCGCGAGACCGTGCAAGAAAACAGCAGCTCGCACAGCTTCGTCCAACTGGCCGGGAAACTGAGCGACGGCCCCAGCGATCATCCCGGTCAGGACGTCTCCGGTCCCTCCGCTCGCCATGCCGGGATTTCCCGTCGCTACCACCCAGACCGCTCCGTCCGGGTAGCCAATAACGGTGCGGAAACCTTTCAGCACCAGGATGCAACGATGCTTCCGAGAAAAGTCGCGTGCTGCGGATACGCGATTTTCTTGTATTTCAGCAACACTCCTGCCGGTCAACCGCGCCATTTCGCCCGGATGCGGAGTGAGAATCAGAGTCGCTTTGGTGCCACGCAGAAGTTGCGTCGAATTGGCGAACGCATTCAACCCGTCAGCGTCAATCACCACGGGACCACGCGCCTCTTTGACCAGGAGGTGCACAAACTCCGCGACTCCGGGCCTTTGCGACAGCCCCGGACCGACAGCCAGAACATTTCTGGATTTAGCCAGTTCGAGGCACTGAGCCGCATCGGCTGGAGCGACGGAAGGCGCCCCGTCGCTAAGAGGCTCAGTCATCAACTCTGGCGCAAAAGCGGCCACGGCTGGCAGTACGGACGCCGGGGTGGCCACTGTTGCCAATCCAGCTCCGACGCGCAAGGCTGCCATGCCGCACATAGCGGCGGCTCCGCTCTTGCCCAGCGATCCTCCGACGACGAGCACGTGCCCGAAGCGTCCCTTGTTGCTTTCCAGAGCACGCGGCGCGAACAACGCAGAAACCTCCCGCGGCGTCACGACGCAAAGATTTTGCGTAGAGACAATGGCAGAATCCGGAGTTCCTATCTGCGCCACTACGATGGGACCGCGCGTCAACGGCGCAAATATGTGAGCAGGCTTGGGAGCGGTGAAGGTAATTATGGCGCTGGAGCGACACACTACGCGAGGATCCGGAGCGCTCGAAGTAAGATCGGCATCGACCCCAGAAGGCAAATCGACCGAGAGCACGGGAGCCGATGTTGCGTTGATCGCGGCAATTGCAGCCTCAGCCATTTTCTGCGTGGGAGATGCGTCTTCGCGCGCCTTGTAGCCGGTACCAAAGACCGCATCAACAATAAGGTCTGCTCCACCCAAACTGCGCGTATGCTCTCGCTCAACTTCATCAGCACTACGCAACACGACTGGACGGACAGGAAGTTTCGCGAACATACTGGCCGCATCCGGTTTCAAATCTTCCGGCGAGCCAAGCAGCAAGACCTCTACCACTTTTCCGGCTGTGTGCAAACGGCGGGCCGCGACGAATCCGTCGCCGCCGTTATTGCCTTTGCCACAAACCACAGTGATCCGGATGGCCGTCGGCCAATGTACTCGCGCATAATCGGCCACAGCACGGCCGGCATTCTCCATCAGGGTCAGTGAAGCCACACCATGTTGCTGACAGGTAGCACGGTCGATCGCCGACATTTCGTCTGCAGTGGTGATCTTCACTTTTTCGCTCCAGCCAGCACTTCCAGCTCTCGCAAATGAGAGGGCTCTCCCATGACAATGAGATGATCGCCCGCACAAAGCAGGGAGTCCGCCTCGGGACTATATTTCATTTCCTGCCCCTCTCGTTTGATTGCCAGCACGGTGATGCCGAGATCGTGACGAATCCCTGAAGAACGCAAATCCTGCCCCACATAAATCGAGGACGGATCAATCTTCAGTTCTTCCAGTTCCAGCCCCAGTTCTGAGCTGCGCAACAGAGCGACCTCAAGGAAGTTGATGACATGCGGACGCAGGAAGGCCTGCGCGATACGAAACCCTGCAAAGCCGTAAGGCGAAATCACCTGGTCTGCGCCAGCGGTGCGCATGTGTTTCTCCGCAGCCTCTTCGCTGGCTCGCGCTATTATCTTCAGGGTTGGGTTCAGGGCGCGCGCCGTCAGGACGATGTAGGTGTTGGTAGCATCGGTTGTAGTCGCCGCCACGAGTCCGGCGGCCTTGTCAATTTGCACAGCCCTCAGTTGCGATTCCTGCGTTGCATCGGCGTGGACAACCAGCCAGTTTGTCTCGGCGCGAACTTGCTCCGCCTTAGCTTCGTCATGCTCCAGGATAACGAACTGCGCGGGCTCGCGTTCCAGCTGACGAGCCGCGGCGCGAGCCACTCGTCCCGCGCCACAGATGATGTAATGTCCTTTCAACCGTCCGATTTCACGTTCCATTTTTCGCCTGCCAAACACCATGTTGAATTCGAATTCCAGCAGCGCCTGGCCCAACGCCCCGAGAATCATGAACAGCAACCCGACACCGGAAATAATGATAGCTACGTTAAAGTATCTTCCGGTCTCAGAAAGCGGGTGAACTTCCTGGTACCCAATGGTTGTAAGTGTGAGGAGCACCATGTAGAAACCGTCAAACCAGCTCCAGTGCTCTAAATAGTGAAAGCCCGCCGTGCCGATCATCGCTACGCCTAACAAAGCGGCTGCTAAGATCATGATGTTTCGTATTGCTCGCATAAGGCTCTGGTGGTGATTGTACTTGGATAAGGGATGCGACGGAAAGACACAGGAAGGTACGCCGGTCCGAACTGATCGCCAGATTGAAAACACCCTCCGCAGGAGAGCGCCAGGGATTCAGCAAATCGAATCAATCCCCCGGATCGGCATTGTCGATTGCAGCCTGCACTTTACTGTGCCGATGGCCATAGGAGAAATAGATGAACAAACCAATGATGAGCCAGATGATGAGCCGCGCCCAGTTGATCCAACCTAGTTTGTACATCATATAACCGTTGAACAGAATGCCCATCACTGGAACGAACGGCACCCACGGCGTGCGGAACGGGCGACGCTGTTCCGGATTTGTGCTGCGCAGGACGAGTACCGCAACACAGACGATCACGAACGCCAACAGTGTACCGATATTCACCATTTTGCCGATATCGTCAATCGGGGTCACACTGCCAACGATGGCGGCGAGCAAGCCCACGAGTATCGTGTTCTTATACGGTGTGCGGAACTTCGGGTGGATTTCGCTGAAGAATTTTCTCGGCAACAGTCCGTCGTTTGCCATGGCGTAGAGCACACGTGTCTGTCCTAATAGCATCACCAGCATTACGCTGGTCAGCCCCGCCAGCGCGCCAGCCGTGATGATGTGCGAAGCCCAGCCAAGATTGCGGTCCGAGAATGCATGCGCTATAGGAGCCTCGATATTGACCTCGCGCCACGGAACCATGCCGGTGAGAACAGCCGCAACCGCAATGTAGAGCAACGTGCAGATAAACAGCGAAGTAATAATGGCAATCGGTAAATCACGTTGCGGATTCCTTGCCTCCTGCGCCGTCGTGGAAACCGCGTCGAAACCAATGTAAGCGAAGAAAATGTACGCGGCTCCCGCGCCGACGCCAGAGAACCCGAAGGGTGCGAACGAGTGCCAGTCAGAGCCCCAGTTACTGTGGTTCACATAACGCATTCCGAGGGCGATCACGAACAATACAACGGCCACCTTAACGGTGACTATGCCGGTATTGAAACTCGCGCTCTCCTTGATTCCAACCACGAGCACTGTGGTGATCAGGAGCGCGATAAGAAATGCCGGAAGATTGAAGCCAATTTCCACGCCAAAGAGGTGCGGAGCCCCTAGCAGGGCGTGCGCGCGCTGAGCCATTTCCGCCGAACCGCTATGCTTCAGAGCGTCTACCGCGACCAGAAAAGACTGCGTTCCAGGAGCCAGCTCTGGATGCGCTATGCTCACCATCTGGCGGGCGACGGTATCCTGCGCCGCGCGCAATCCGGTCCAGTGGTCATAAGCAAGCCAGAGAGGGATGTCCACATTAAAGATGTGCATGAACTCAATGAAATGGTTTGACCAGCCGGAGGAGACCGTACTCGCGCCCATTGCATACTCCAGCGTGAGATCCCAGCCGATAATCCATGCAAACAACTCTCCCAAAGTTGCGTATGCGTAAGTGTAAGCACTGCCGGCCAGCGGAATCATGGCCGCAAACTCCGCGTAACAAAGCCCCGCGAACGCACATCCGAACCCAGAGAGTACGAACGACAGCATCAGCCCCGGTCCCGCATAATGCGCGCCCAACCCTGACAGCACGAAAATTCCCGCGCCTATAATCGCTCCGACGCCGAGCGCCGTTAACGACACCGGCCCCAGTTCGCGCTTAAGGCTGTGTTCGCTCTCTTCGGCTGCCTCGTTTAGAAGCATCTCCATTGGTTTCTTCGCCAGCAGATTCCGCATTTGCTTTCCGCTCTCCTCCTACAAAGGGCGACGACTACGCCGCAGTGCTGCCAGCCCGGGCCCGGCGCGACCACCAGAAATATACCGGGATACCAAGAAGCACAATCACCAGACCCGGCCACGTATATTGTGGTTTATAGAGCAACAAGACGACATCGATAAACAAGGCCATCAGAATATAGACAGCGGGCAGCCACGGATAGCCGACTGCACGGTAGGGACGCGGAGCCTCCGGGCGCGTTCTCCGGAGGACGAACAACCCCACTAAAGTGAGCACATAGAACAACAGTACAGCGAAGATCGTGTAATCGAGCAGTTGGCCGTAGCTTCCGCTCAGGCACAGGATACTGGCCCAGACCGCCTGCACCACCAGTGAAAGATACGGAGTTTTGAATCGGGGATGCAGCCGGCCTACCGAATTGAAAAATAATCCATCCTTCGCCATTGCGTAATACACGCGCGAACCGGCCAGAATCAAGCCGTTGTTGCAACCAAAGGTGGAAATCAGGATTGCCAGCGCCATCAACTTGGCGCCACTCTGTCCCATGATTTGCCGCATTACGGCCGTAGCCACGCGGTCTTCGGCCGCGTACTGGATGCCGCGCCCAAGGGTGGTCATGGAGTTTGGTTCACCCCACAATGGCAGCACCAGCATGTAGATGAAATTCACCGCAATGTAGATGAGGATCACCGATCCGGTGCCAATAGCAAGCGAGAGTGGCAGGTTGCGCTGCGGATTGCGAACCTCTCCGGCGGTGAAGGTTACGTTGTTCCATGCATCGGCAGAGAACAGAGAGCCAACCTGCGCCACGGCAATCACGGTAATTGTGGAAACCAGTGCGGTCGCGCCACTCACTCCAATTGGAATCTTATGCAGCGCACCGAGACCGGCATGAAGCCAGAAATTCGCGCCGAAGTTTGCGGCGAGCGCTTCCGGCGTGCTGCCAATCCAAATGCCGAGCACGATGAGCGCCAGCAACCCGGCGATTTTCGCCGTGGTAAACACCACCTGGACAACTGCTCCTGTCTTCACGCCAAAGATGTTAACCACCGAGAGCAACACGATGGTTCCGATGGCAACCAGATTCTGGGTGTTCAGGCCTACATCCATGTTGCCCAGGACAGCCGGGCCAAGATGAATCGGAGGAACCTTCCAGATGTGCACAATCCAGTTAGAGGAGGAAACAGAGGGAAAAAAGACTCCCAGAAATTTACCGAAGGCCACCGCGACAGCGGCAATTGTGCCGCACTGGATTACAAGGAAGAGCGTCCAACCATAAAGAAAACCGCACAGCGGTCCCAGCGCCTCTCGCAGATACACATACTGTCCACCCGCTTTGGGCATCATCGCCGCCAATTCGCCGTAGGAGAGCGCCGCCACAACGGTCATAAATCCGGCGACGAGCCAGGCCGCTATCAGCAACGCGGGCGAGTCGACGATGCGGGCGATATCGGCGGCCACTATGTAGACGCCCGATCCGATCATCGAACCCATCACCAATGTGGTGGCACTGATGAGACCCAGTCCTTTTACGAATTCCTGATCCTGGCTTGGAATCGGCTCCTTTGAAAGTTGGCTCACGACTCTCCTTGAGCACAAAAAAATATCCGCTCTTACCGCAAATTGTCGCCGGCGCGCGAGACTTCATTCACTTTACATAATCTGAACAAAACTCTACTTCCCCAGCTGAAAAAATTTCTTCACTGATTCGTTTGATGAAAAGAAAACGCCGCTGCTCACAGCCACCGAGTCCGCCCCGGCTTTTAGAACGGCTTCCGCATTAACCGGCGTGATTCCGCCAATTGCCACCAATGGAAGCATCCGGCCGGATTCGTCCCTCAGACGGCGGGCTTCAGTAACACCTGCCATGCGCACCAACGGCTCAGAATTCGGCTTGCTGCCGCGCTCGAAGACCGGACCAATCATCAGGTAGTCAATCGGTTTTGTGAGAGCTTCGATGATTTGTGTGGAGTTGTGTGCGGAAAGTCCGACAATGCGTTCTGCCCCTACCACTCGGCGCGCTCCCTCGGGAGACAGGTCGTCCTGCGCTATGTGGACGCCGTCGAAACCCGCAGCCAGACCGAGGTCCGCGCGATCATTCATGATAAGAGTGATTCCCGGCAGCAATCGCCGCAGTTCCCGTGCTTGCGCCAGAGCCTCACGTACATTTATCTGCTTTGCGCGATACTGCATCAGCGTACAGCCAGCCTCAGCCAGAGCCAGAGCATGAGAACAGGTGGCTTGCAGCAACCTTCCCTCTTCGGCGCTGCCACGCAAACTGTCTGCATCGAGGATGGGATAGCAGAGTGGAATTTTCATGGTTGGCTAAAGGGCCTCGAGACGGACTGTTGCTTCTTCATTTCAGGTTTAAAAGTTGGAAGCCAGAGCTGCGAGCATCCTCAGCTTTTTTAGCCGCCCGATTCCGCTGTTTTCTTTACCATGAAGCGCTCCATAAACTTCGTATCGACATTCCCCGCTTCAAAGTCCGGGTCCTGCAGAATGCGCTGCTGCAATGGAATTGACGTATGGATTCCCTCGACGATGAACATGTCCAGAGCGCGTCTCATGCGGGCAAGCGCCTCCGGACGATCCTTCCCGCGAACAATCAATTTCGCAATCAGCGAGTCATAATACGGCGACACGACGCCTTCCTGGTACTGCGCGGTGTCCACACGCACACCAGTTCCGCCGGGCGCGTGGAACGCGGTGATCTTGCCCGCCGAAGGCGTAAATTTCTCGGGATGCTCCGCGTTGATCCTGCACTCGATTGAGTGACCGCAAGGGACAACAGGCTGCTGGATAATGTCGGTGAGCTTGGACCCGGCGGCAATCAGAATCTGGCTCTTCACCAGGTCAACATCCGTGACGGATTCGGTCACGGGATGCTCCACCTGGATGCGGGTGTTCATTTCGATGAAGTGAAGGCTGCCATCCTCATCCATCAAGAACTCGACCGTTCCCGCGTTGAAATAGCCGATCTCCTTCATCGTCTTTTCCAGGATGCCGTTCATCTTATTACGCAATTCGGTGGACAAGCTGGGAGACGGCGATTCCTCAACCAGCTTCTGGTGACGGCGTTGAATGGAGCAGTCGCGCTCGCCGAGACTCACTACGTTCCCGTGCTCGTCGGCCAATATCTGGAACTCGATGTGACGGGGACGCTCGATGAACTTCTCCATGTAGAGGTCGCCGTTGCCGAATGCCGAAGCTGCTTCCGAGTGTGCGGCGTTGAACATACGCGGCAATTCCTCAGCTGAGCGAATGACGCGCATTCCACGTCCACCGCCGCCCGCTGCCGCTTTCACTATCACCGGGAAACCCACGCGCTGAGCCCACTCCAGAGCCTCCCCTTCCGATCCGATCACTCCATCAGAGCCGGGAAGGATTGGAACTCCACAGCGCTTCATCGCCTGCCGCGCCTTGTCTTTCTCACCCATCATGCGGATGATTTCCGGCGGAGGACCTATGAATTTGAGACCGGAAGATTCACAAACTTGCGCGAAATTCGCGTTTTCACTCAGCAAGCCGTAGCCGGGATGAATTGCATCAACGTTGGCGATTTCCGCGGCGCTGATCACCGCCGGAACATTGAGGTAGCTTTCACTCGCGCGCGCCGGGCCAATGCACAGCGCTTCGTCTGCAAAGCGAACGTGCAGTGAGTGGCGATCGGCTTCGCTGTAAATCGCTACGGCTTTAATGCCCAGTTCTTTGCAGGCACAAATGATGCGGAGCGCGATTTCTCCGCGATTGGCAATCAGAATCTTCTTGAACATGCGTTAGATGCTCCCGCTGGCCCGACCGGTTTGAGTGTGGCCGGGGCCTATTCGGCGTGCGTGTCCGCGGCGCAGTCGTAGGAAATGCGCGGAGCGCCCTCTAGTGCGCAGACGGCCCCAACACCGGACCAAGCCCGGCGCTGGTTCATTTACTTAGTACGAATCTTGAACAGCGGCTGGCCATATTCGACCGGCTGGCCATTGGACACCAAAATCTTCACAATCTGGCCCGCCGCTTCCGATTCAATCTCGTTCATCAGTTTCATGGCCTCGACGATACATAGCACCTGGCCCAAGGCTACGGAATCGCCTTGTTTTACGAACGGAGGTGCGCCGGGGGACGGAGCCTCATAGAAGGTCCCTACAATGGGTGACTTGACGGTGCAGATCCCCTCTTCACTCTCTGCCGCAGGAGCGGCCGCGACCGGAGCAGGTGCCGGGGTTGCAATCGGCAAAGACACAGGCTGTGCAGCGGGAGGTGCATAAACAACACTGGCGCCAACCCCAGCCGTCTGGGCCCGCTTGAGCCGTATTTTGATGTCGCCGCGCTCCAGTTCGAACTCGGCAACATCCTTTTCAACGAGAACCTCGATCAACTCTTTAATTTCTTTCTGATTCATCGGCTGTCAGAGCGTCGCCTGATACACGACGCAGCAATGGATTTACCACCTTTTTGAATTCACTCACGATTGGTACTTCAGTTCAGCTCAACTAGCTTTTTGCTCACTGGAGTCAATACTTCATATCCCTTTTCAGTCACCAGCAGCATGTCTTCAATTCGTACACCGTACTGTCCGGGCAAATAAACACCGGGTTCGATGGTTATAACCATTCCAGGCCGCAGGACCGCGTCGCTTCGTGCTCCAAGTCGTGGTTGTTCGTGGATCTCCAGTCCGACGCCGTGCCCTGTGGAATGGGTAAAAAAACGATCCAGCTTTGCGCGTTTCAGTTCCTGGCGCGCCGCATTATCAACCTTTCTGGCGGTGGCTCCGGGACGAACAGCACTGATTGCCGCCAGTTGAGCTTCCAGAACAGCCCCATACAATGCACGCGCCTCATTGGAGGCCTTGGCAAGATGCACCGTACGTGTCATGTCGCTGCAGTAGCCGTCAAGTACGATGCCGTAGTCTAACACCACAAATCCCGCCAAAGGAAGCTTGGCGGCTGAAGCCACGCCATGAGGCAGCGCCGAGCGTTCGCCCGAGGCGACAATTGTTTCGAAGGACATTCCTTCCGCGCCAGCTCTCCGCGCCATGTATTCGAGCTTCGCCGCAATCGCAGATTCGGCAATGCCACCGTGAATCGATTTCAACAATGGATTAAAAAAGCGCGAGGATAGTTTGACTGCGTTGCGCAAGAGCTCAATCTCGTCGGCATCTTTCACCATGCGCAGCTCTTCCACAACGCCGGCAAGCCGAATGACTTTAACTCCCTTATCCAACGCCTTTTCAAAAGCATCCAGCTGCGCAACCGTGAGGTGCTCGGATTCGATGGCCACGCGCTTGATTTTCATCCTCATACAAGCTGCGGCTGCGGCCAACAACGCGCTGCCCTTTGCAATCGAGACGCGAGCGCCTTCAACCTGACTGGAGGCCTGCTCCGCATATCTTCCATCCGTAATGAATACCGGACGTGGGGTTGACAACAGCACCCCGGAACTACCGGTGAAACCGCAGAGATAGCGCACGTTAGGAAGATGCGTAACCACGAGCGCATCCACCTTCCGCCGTTCCAGCCCCTCTCGCAGATTCTTCTGCCGTCTCCGAAAGTCCATGTTGATGATTGTAAATGCTGCAATGCAAAGCGGGCTCCGGAGGAAGCCCGCTTTACGAGTTAGACGACCTAAGTTATTTCAGAAGGTTCCCTTGTAATTGCCGATTCTCGGCGATATACTTCCGCGGTCCTTGAAATCACATCAGTTTTTAGTCTGAGCCCGCTGTTCGAGTTCACCTAAGAAAGTCATGACAGAGGATTCTAGGTCTCGCACTCGTCTACCCTTTATTCGTATATTTGCTTCCAAACTTCGTCGCCTCTTGGCGGCTTTTTCTTGTGTCACCATTTTGCTCGGCTGCGCCAATGCCGCAGATACCACCGTGCCACGTCTTGTAAGGTTTAGCGGAACGATTTCGGGCAGTCCAGCTGGAACCATTGGAGCTATTTTTGCACTCTACACTGATCAGACAGGCGGTGCCCCACTCTGGCAAGAGGTCCAGAACATCACTGTCGATGCCAGCGGACATTACGCCACACTGCTGGGCGCTCGTAGTCAAACCGGCATTCCTCTCGATGTTTTCAGCAACAATGAAGCAATATGGCTCGGTGTAGAAATCCAGGGCCAGCCCGAACAGCCGCGCGTCTTACTCGTAAGTGTTCCTTACGCAATTAAGGCTTCAGATGCAGAAACCCTCGGGGGGCTTCCTCCATCGGCCTTCCTACGCGCCGACGTAATCCCGGCCGCCACTGCGAACGTTCACATCAATGCTGCTGCCGTAACCTCGGATGCCCAAAACGCGGTCACCTCCGCTATCACCTCCATTGGTACCATCAATACCATCCCTCTGTTCACCGACGACTCGGGCGATCTCGGCAACTCAGCTATCTCCCAGTTAGGCACCAACATCGGCATTGGGACGACGAGCCCTGCGCAGAAACTAGCAGTCGCCGGAACTTTTTCCACCTCCGATGTTGCAGGCATTGGAATCGCTCCCTTATCCAATGTCCAGCTGAACATAGGGGGAATACAGTCGAGCGCCAACAATTCTTTTGGTTTATACATGGGGCAGCTCACGCTTCAGCCGTCTAGCGGTTGGGATGCATATTTTCACTACGGCGGAGGAACGGTCGATACGGGCGCTAGCAATACCGTCAGCAAGGCGGTTGCCCTGTATGGCGAATACATACAGAAGGCGGGTACGGGGCAAATCAATAACACCTATGGCTTGTGGATCAATCCTTCCACCTCGGGAACTAACAATTATGGGGCTTACATAGGCGGCAACGTCGGTATCGGAACAACAACACCTTCATCTCCGCTGACGGTGAACGGCACGATAAAAAGCCTAACCGGGGGATATGTGTTCCCGGACAATACGGTGCAGACCACAGCTCAGTTAGTAGGACCTGCAGGTCCCCAAGGCCCCGCAGGTCCGGTTGGGCCTGCAGGACCACAGGGACCGCGGATTGGATGTTTCTGCAGCTATACATGTTGCACGTCACTCACTCCAGGTGGTTCCTGCGGCACACTGAGCCCTGGAAGCGGCTGGGCTAATAACGGGTTCAGTGATTGCGTCAGCAGCGTTAGAAGTATATGCGCTTCCATTCACTCCATTTCATGCCCTTAGACCGAATTCTCTTTTTACGTAATTTTCGCGTTCTTCGCTCAGGGCGCCGCATAGACTGAAACGTCCGCCCTGAGCCACCTTTGCCGCATACCATTGCGCCGTTTAGGTTTCAATAATTTTTGGCGTGATGAAGAAAATGAGTTCTCTGGTTTCCGTACTGACCGAGCGCACTTTGAAGAGATTACCAAGCAACGGTATATCGCCCAGAAACGGCGTCTGTGAAGTGCTGACAGTGTTTGTCGTTTGGATCACGCCGCCGATTACAACCGTGCCGCCATCGGTCACTAGAACCTGTGTGGTCGCCTGCTGAGTCGTCAGAACATAGTTGCCATTGCTAGCTTGACCGGCCTGCTGGGTATTCTCAACATCGACGGTCAGGAAAATCGTGTTATCCGCGGTAATCTGTGGAAGGACCGAAAGACGCAGCACCGCATCGATGTAGGTGACACTGGAGTTGGCGTTCGAGGTGCTGGCGGTGTACACAGGCAGCTTCGTTCCCTGCTTCACCTCGGCCTTTACATTGCTCTGGGTTACGACCCGCGGACGCGACAGAACCTTTGCCAGATTGTGAGCCTCGGCCGCCGTCAGGATCGCATCGACCCCGTAATTTTTCGTGATGTTGCTAAACGCGAGGCCGGTAGTCGGCGTGGTCACGCCGAAGTTGGAGAATATATTGGAGAATAAAGGAACAGAGCTGGTATTGGTACTGCCACCGCCGCCACTGCTCGACTGACCGGCAGTCGGATTCGAGCCGCCAACTGTCGTGACGCCATTGCCCCAGTTGAAACCGAGTTGGAATCCCAGATCACGCGAAAAAGACCTAGCTGCGGAAACCACACGTACCTCAATCTCCACCTCCTGGGTCTTCCGATCCAGTTGCGAGATCAAACGGTCCAGGGTTGGAAGCACGCTCGGAATATCCGAAATGATCAGGGCGTTTGTGCGCTCATCCGATATCACATCACCGCGCGCCGTCAAAAATTTCTTGATGGTGGGAACGGCGTCCTTCGCCTTCGCGTAGCTTAGAAAGCGAGTAACGGTCTGTCGATCCACAGCCAAAGCAACCGCCTCGGATTGGGCTCTACGTTCCACTGCCTCACGCCGTAATGTATCGGCGGCAGCGATACGAAGAACAGTCCCCTGCAGTTCGCGATCCAGCGAGTTGTTCCTCAGCACAATATCCAAAGCCTGATCCCAGGGCACGTCATCGAGCACAAGGGTCACAGTTCCCTTCACACTAGGATCAAGCACAACGTTCAATCCGCTGATCTCGTGAATGAGACGAAAAAAATCCTTCAGATCGACGTCCTTCAGATTCACTGAAATCGGCTCGCCAGTGTACTTGGGAGCAGGAAGAGCAGGAGCGGCGCTGCCCGGAGCTCGCTCAGTTCGACTCGACTGGGCAACCTCGACTGCGGTCTTCTCCTGCGGCAACACTGCAAACTTCTGCGCTGCAATTCCCGCCCGATCTTTAGTGTCCGAAACCTGCTGATCGCGAACGGGCGCAACGGCAACCGCTGCAGGCATCACAACATCCTCGGCACGAGGCTTGGGCGAAGCGCTTGCCAGTGCTATACGGGCACTGCTCTGCAACCCAGAATCGGCAAGATTGTCGCGTCCCGCTACCGGAGGAGGCTCGACGGAAGCCAGCGCTGGCGCGGGAGCAGACTTTAGCGGAGGCTCGACGGTTACCGCCGCGGGTTTCACCGGACCCGATGATGTTTCTTTGTCTTCGCTCTTTACTCGTATGATCACCTGATTCGCTGAAGGAACCACATCAAAAGTTCTGGGGCCGGCGAGGTCGATCACAATACGCGTAACTGGCGGCTCCGCTTGGAAACGGCCTACCCGGACGTGAAGCACATCCCGGCCACGAACTGCTATGTTTCTAACCGTCGATGCCATGACAGTATTCTTAAAGTCCAGCACCAGGCGATCCGGATTGCTCAACAGAAATGGGCTTGCCGAACTGGGGCCTTCGATGACGATGTCCAGCGTGCCATGCCCGCGTTGCACGCTGATGTTGCGAATGGTAGCGGAACCAGTGGCAATTTTGGCCGCGCCGGGCTGCTTCTCAGCAGAAAGCGCAGGGGAAATCTCTGCTACCTGGTTCACAGGTGGGTTCTTTTCAGCAGGCTCAGCAGATTCCGGCACCGGACGAGGCAGGTTAACGGCATCAGCCACGGTCGACTTGGACGAGCCGCTTGAACTGCTGAGCAGAATCTGCAGGCCGTCGCTGTTGTCCTTCACGGCCACGCTCACACTATCGCCTAATGTCAGTTCAATGCGGGTGACTTCGCTACCCGAGGCACTGGTGTAGCTGGAGAGTTTGTATCCCTTCAGCACCGCCGAATTGAGCGCGGCTGCACGTTCCACGGCAGGATCGGCAGTTACACCACTCAGGTCAACCAGTACCATGTGCGCATCAGGACGGTATTCCTTATGGGCAAACGAACCGGTGGTCCGCAGGTTGACGGTCGCTGAATTCTCCAGCGGCGTCACTTGTACCGAATTCAGTTGAGAAGCCGCCGTGGCCGTAGCGGCGCAAAACAGCGCCATCAGTCCTACCGTCAACAGTCGCTTGAACTTCATCGTCGCTCTCCCCGCGTTACCTGTTGCCAAGTTTCACGCGTCCTTCCGGTCTTTTGTATTCCGGGGTCCAGTCTCAATCTCACACTTGGTTCGCTGCGCCTCGATATCTGCTTAAACCGCGGGCGCTCCGATCTTTTTGATTACTTCACGCGTTAACGGCCGTCCCAGCGCGTCATAGGATCGTTCACGCAAGACGAGTGCATCCTTGGTGATTCGTTCCACTTCTCCATCCGCCAGAGGGTCCCTTACCCGCAGAAAATACGTACGGTCGCCATTCATCACCACCGCGATATAACCGTTGGCTGAATGAACAACGCCGTGCAAATGAATCTCGCTGACCACAAGGCACCGCTTACCAGGTCCCAAACAGGCAACGGTGCGAGGGCGCTCCACAATCGGACTGACAAACGGGTCGCGACGCAACTTCTTCACAGGCTTTTTGTCCGCCACCATCGTCGTTCTCAGCACGGAAGTACTCCCTGGTCGCTTGCCGGATGATTGTGCTGCGGAGCGCGTAGATTTCTTCTTTAAGGGCGTTGCGTCCTTGGAAGGCTTATGCGCAGGAGGCTTGATTGGAGCGGCCAGCTTTGTTGAAGCGTTAATTGCCTGCACTTTTGCTTTCTGAGGCAGGGGCGATGTTGCCGGGCTCTTAAAGCTGGCAGCGGATTTCTTTGGCGATGCGGAGGACGACGCGGCCGGCTTGACAGAAGCAGGGGGTTTCGCCTGCGGCGCAAGCGCCTGTGTCTGTGCCCACGCGCTTGCGCCGAGCCATAATGCCAGAATAAGTTTGCTGCTCTTCATGGCCCCTCCTACTTCTTCTTTGCTGCGGCGGGCGGCGGTCCAGCCTTTGGATTGCTGTAGAACGTTGTCAACACACAACTGGCCGATACAGTTTCATTCGGTGCCCACTTGTAGGCCTTTCCCGGCGCTTTTCCGCCCTTTAGAGCGCCCAATACAAGGTTGCTGACGTTCACGATTCGTTCCATCTTTTGGATATGGTCGTAAAAGCTCAAGACCGAGTAGTACGGTCCGTCCACGTCAATTTCAAATGGAACTTCAACGTAGTATTCCTTAGTGGCAATGTCTTTTGGCTTGTAGCGCCGCACCTTCACGCCGGTCGCTTTGGACTCGTGCTCTACAAGCGTGATGAGAGTCGGAACTTCTTTTTCTTCAGGCACAATTTGGCGTTGCGCTTCCATTTGACGATTGAGCTTCTCGGTCTGCGCAGTCAGTTCCGCCAGCTTCGTCTTGTAGGGAGCCAATTGCGCTATTTCGGCCTGTTTGCTTTTCAGTAGCAACGCATCGGCCTCGTTCGCCTTAGCTATTGGTCTGAGAAAGGAAAAGAAGACCCCGGCCGCCAGCAGCAGGATAACCAGCACCACTAATCCGATTTGAGCCACATAGGGCAGTTCTTTGAAACTCACCATGATTAGGCCTTCGTCTTTTCGCAAACCAGGCTGAAACTGAATGTCTGTATTTTCAAATTGTCTTGCTGAAATGTCTCACTCAACTCGACATTCTTGTAGTAGCCTGAGCGCCGGAGATTCGTCATCAGATTCGCAACCGCGTTCGGTGTCAGGGCCACTCCATCCAAAGTGACCTTTGCTCCTTCGTCCTTCAGGTGCAACAGCCAAACTCCATCGGTATTGTTTACGGTATCGCTCAGGTTGGTCATCAAAGGAGCGGGTCCTACCTGTGAAGCGCGCAACTGGTCAATGATGTCGAATCGCCGTTTTACTGCGTCGTAGTTCTTCTGCCGTTCCAGATAGACCTGTTTCACCTTTGACATTTCGGTGATCGACCTGTTGGCTTCGGCAATTGACGTTTGCAGCTTCTGATGCGTGCCCTGCAATTGTATGTAGTACAAATACAGCCCGGCACCAGCCAGAACGAGGAGCGCCAACCCCGTAATCAGTGGAGAGGGTCCGTCCATGGTAACCTTTGGCATCTTAAATAGACGCCCCCTCTTCCCTTTCTTCGGTGCTGCCGTGCCTAGAAGATTGATCCGGATCATAGTTTTTCAAAGCTCCTAAGAGCCAATCCCACAGCTACTGCCAGCTGCGAAGAATTCCGATCGATCAAATCCGCACCCTTGCCAATGGGCGGAACGATCTTCAAGAACGGATTCAGTGGATCGACGGGGATCGAAAATTCATGCCGCAGAGCATCCAATAATCCAGGAATCTGCGATGAACCGCCCGCCACGTAGATTCGCTCAATGTGCTCGCCGCTGGCGGTTGCGCGGAAGAAATCGAAGGTCTTCTGAATTTCAAGCACGATGATCTCGGTTACCTGCTGCAGGATCGGCAGTTTGGCGTCTTCGCTAACTGTTTCAATTTTCTTACCGAGTTTCAGGGCCTCTGCATCGTCATAGCTCAGGTCCAGTTCTTTCTGCAGTGAATCCGTGTATTGGTTTCCCCCCACGCTTACATCGCGCGTGAAGAGCGGATTCCTTCCCCGCACAATGTTGATGTTCATCACGCTGGCGCCAATGTTCAGCAACGCAGCCGTGGTGTTTGGGGCCGGATCGTAGTTGTATTCGTAACAGTTCTGCAGGGCAAAAGCATCAATATCGACGATTGCCGGCTGCCTCCCTGAAAGCTGCAGGGCGTTCGTATAATTCAGAACCTTGTCCTTCTTCACCGCAACGAGAAGAACATCGAGTGTGGGACCATCAAGGCTTTCGCTGAGCACCTGGTAATCGACATTCACGTCGCTCATGTCGAACGGGATGTATTGCGCGGCTTCATTTCGTACGGCTTCACCCAGTTCCGGCTCGTCCATCGTCTCTAATGAAATCTTCTTTACGATCACGGAATGGCCGCTGACGGAGGTCGCCACCTGTTTGGCTTTGAACGCGTGCTCGGCAAAAATCTTGCTTATGGCACTGGCCACACTGCCACTGTCCACGATCATCGAATCCACGACGATGTCGCTGGCCAGCAGTTCCATGCCCAGATTCCCCACCAAAACCTCGCCACGGTTGCGCTGCAGTTCTACGGCCTTGATGCTGCTTGACCCGATATCAAGGCCTACAATCGATTTTTCCGAACCAAAACTTAAACCAAACATAAGCGAACGCCCTCTTTACCTCACCGCGGTTGTGCGAACCGTTCGCGGTTGCTTCTTCAGTGCGCCTTCTCCAGCCCCGCTCTTGCTCTCCATCCAGCGATCGAGTAGCGCTTTTTTGAATTTCCAGCGATTGCCTAGCTTGAAGGCCGGTATCTTGTCTTCGGACACATACTTGTACAAAGTGTCGGGGCTTACGCCCAGGTACTCGGACGCTTGCCGGATGTTCATTACTTCAGGCGAATCGGCCATCGCTCATTGCCCTTTCCAATCTGCCAAGTTACAGGAACAGCGACCGACATCCCGGACTGCAATCACGCGTGCCCTAATCCCGTTTGTAATCCGGTGCGCTGATTCCTGCGAAGAAAAACCCTTTTTTATCCTGAGTGCCTCGCGTCGTTATAGCAGAGTTCAAGGCGGCCACGCCAACCAAAACTTACGGCTAAACCCGGAAGATATCGGGCAATTTCGGGTAATTCCCACACCGAACAGGATTCATTTCTCCAGAGTTTGTGCCTGCTGAGAACATACACCACAACATACTGGGGCAGTAACACAAACGATGCTGAACGTGATCCGAACAGATTACGAAGGACCGTAAACTGCGGGAACTCAGACAATCGGAGTCGCGGTACTCCGTCATATCAACGAGCAAAAGGTGGCAATCAGAACAAAAGCCCACCAGAGGTGGGCCTTTGTTGACGTGCTGAAACTAGGTTGAACGGCTCAGTAGTTCATGTCGAACTGCTCCTGATGGAGCAGCGCATCGCTCTTCACCAGGACAGAATGTCCGAGCACTTCTTCCATCTCCTGAAGCCATTTTCCGTTGTTTGCCTTTAACTCCTTGGCAACTTCGGGGTTGACGCGCACAATGACTTCCTTGCTTTCCACATGGCGACGGATTTTTCGCATTTCAACGTAAATCTCATTGCACACCGTCTGCACGGACTTTACAAAACCAGTCGCTTCACAGTAGGGACACGGCGTGCCGAGCGTCCGCTCCAGCGACTGCTTGACCCGCTTACGTGTGATCGCCACCAGTCCAAAATCGTTAAATTGCAGGATCTTCGACGGCGCGCGGTCCGACTTCATGGCTTCTTCCAGAGCCTGCATAACCTTTTGCCGGTTCTTGCGCTCATCCATGTCGATGAAGTCAACTACTATGATGCCGCCGAGATCACGCAGACGAATCTGCCGCACGATCTCCTTAACCGCGTCGCAGTTGGTCTTCACAATCGTGTCTTCCAGGCGAGCCGTTTTGCCGACGTATTTCCCCGTGTTGATGTCGATCGCTACCAGCGCCTCAGTTTGATTGATCACAATGTAGCCACCGCTCTTCAGCCAAACCTTCGACTTCAGGCTCTTGTTGATCTCGTCGTTGATTCCGAACTGCTCGTACAGCGGAGTGTCCTTCGTGTACAGCTTGATGCGGCGCACAATGTTGGGCTGGAAGCGAGAGGCGAAGCGTACAACTCGCTCGTACTCGCTCTCGTTGTCCACCCATATCTGCGAGAAATCGCTCGTCACCTGGTCGCGCAGAATGCGCTCCACCAGATTCAGATCGTGATAAATCAGGGACGGGCTCTTGCTCGACTCGGCACGCGTTCGGATTTCGGACCACAAATGCTTCAGGAATCGGATGTCGGCGCGCAACTCGTCTTCCTTAATGTTCGAAGCCGCAGTGCGAACGATAAAACCGCCATGTCCGTTCTCGCGCTCGCTGGAAACAATGCGCTTCAGCCTCTGACGCTCTTCTTCACTACTGATCTTTCGCGACACGCCAATGTGATTCACTGTCGGCATGTACACGAGGAATCGACCGGGAAGCGCAATGTGGCTGGTAATGCGGGCGCCCTTCTTGCCGATGGGCTCCTTGGCAATCTGGACCAGAATCTCCTGTCCTTCTTTCAGCAACTCGCTGATAAGAGGCAGAGCACGCGACTGCTGGCGCGCATGTATCCGTCCTCTTCCGCGCGGCAGCGGAGCGCCACGACGTCCGCGACGTTCACGGCGGTCGATGTGTTCCGTACGATGGTGTTCTTCAGGAGCGAATGCGGGCTCGGCCTCTTCTTCACCGTGTACGCCAGGCTTCTCTTCTGTTGCTTCATCGGCGAGCAACTCCGATTCTTCAAATTCCTCGCCAGTGAAATCGTACTCATCTTCCTCAAGATCCTGATCTTCTTCAGTTTCCCGTACAGCAGTACCGAACTGAGAGCCGTTTTCTTCTTCCATCGAGTCTCTTTCCGGTTCGCTCTCTTCATAGCGATCGCGGTGCGCGGCTAAAGCCGGCATGTCCGACTCATCCTCATCGAGTTCTTCGTGCTCGACGTCACCACCCTCGATGACAAAGCTTCCCAACTGACTGCCATAGGAAGAGAAATTTTCTCTCGGATTTTCCGATTCGGCAGCAGTTTCTCCTTGCGCTTCCACCGGCTGTGCGGCTTCGTGCGTGTCAATATTTTCAGAGACGCTGCCGAAAACCTTCGGAACACGATCACGCCAGGAAGGATGGGCGTGAGATTCGTGTTCATCACCACTTGCGTTTTGCTCTTCCTCGTTCGGCAGAACTTCGGGCCGAAAATCTTCGGCCTGCGCGTTTTCCGCGGATGCCGATTCGGACGGTGCAGCCTCGATCTCAACTGCCCCGATATGTGCCTCCGCGACGGGACCTTCTGAAGCAACTTCTTCGGTTACGCTTTCAGCCGGAGCCGCCGCCACTTCTTCTTGCGCTGGTTTCTCCGCTGGTTCGACTGGTTCTTTTGCAACTTCGGGTTCCATTTCCGAAACGCGGTGAGTCATCGATGACAGACTGCTTACACCCGAATAACTTGCGCTGGCCAAAGGCTCATCCGGATTCGCCGCAGCCTGGTCCGGCGCGACCTCTTCGACCGGAGCTTCGGTCTCGAGCGGCTCGACATAGACTGATTCGCACCCCGCAGCCAGGTCAATCGGAGCGATAGGCTCTTGCCCGGCTGAAACGGAGGCCTCAGCTTCGGCTATATTCCCCGCTGGAGCAGTGACTTCCGTTTTTCCCTGAGCAGCTAAGGGCTCGATACCCCGATATTTTGAAATGGATTCGCCCGGAAGAACGATTGGGGTGTAGTTCTCTGGCAAGACAAAACTCTCGGTCTCGCGTGGCTCTCGCCCGCGATCGCGCCCACGATTGCCACGGCGTCCACGTCCACCTCTGGACCGGCCCCAATTGCGCTCAGAATCTTCACTCGAACCACTCTCTGCAGCAGGAGCCGCCGCAGACTCCTCACCTTCGGGGCGATTGTATTTAGAGATCGACTCACCTGGCAGCACCATTGGAGTGCGGGTACCAGCAGGTGCATCTTCGGAGCTGACATCTTCTGCCCTCCCGTCGGCTTCAAACCCGGGTTCAGACTCGGGAAATTCTTCTGACTCGTCCACAGTGCGGGACAAACCGTGAACCACAAGTCCACGTGGCTCGAATCCACGTAGTTCGCGCTTTCTTGGGGCTGCAGCAGATTCGCGATCAGCCAGTTCCTCTTCGGAACCTCCTTCGATTTCTAGCGAAGCTCCCGCTAAAGATTCAGGTTCGGCGGCGGTATGCTGCGCGTCAACTTGGCGATCCGCCGGCATACGGTCGCGCCCACCCCGTCTACCGCGGCGTCGGCGGCGTCCGCGCCAACGAGGTGTGCCAGCCTCTCTTCCCTCGCTCGGCAAGGAGGAGCCTTCGCTTTCCGCAACAGCTTCCTCTTTAGGTTCTTCGGAACTTTCTTCTTCGGTAACCTGCGGTTCGGCAATAATCAGACTATTGCCGGTTATCTTCACATCTCCAAATTCGGCGTCCTCATCTTCATCCTGAAGCTCTAAAAAGTCCGAAACATAGAGAAAAGCATCGCGTTCCAACCCGATGTCAACGAATGCCGACTGCATGCCGGGCAGCACGCGAGTAACGCGGCCCTTGTAAATAGATCCCGCCAGCGTGTACTCATTCTCCCGTTCGAAGTACACTTCGGCGAGTTGATCGTCTTCCACCAACGCCACTTTGGTTTCATGGGGCGTAGTCGAAACGTACAATTCCTTATTCATTTTCGCTCCCGGCCTACTCGAACTGAGCAGGCTGTTGTGAGCCGGAAGCAGCAAGGCAGGAAGGTCAGTTTTGAAGATCAGTGCGCCGAACCGCGTTCTCTGGCCTTTCTGCCAGGAAACGCAGCGAAGTTCACCCGCTCAACAAGTTTTGAGAGGATCATGCCGCCAGTTCCGCCATGGTGCTCCGCACCATTCTGGGTTCCGACTGCTTTGAATATGAACCTGTGCACCGATTCCGTACTCCCCGGGTCTGTTGTACCCGGTCCGGTTCCGCCGCATTTTTTTGGGTTTTGTGGCCACTTCTCTCCTGCATTCCCTGAAACCTAACTGGAATACCGGATGGGGCCGTTCCCTGCCCTGCAATGCAGCGTCAATCTTCAGTCCCTGACCGGCCTCGTTGCTGGCCGGCTTGCCCTCCCACTGAGGGCTCCATCTCGTGCGGCTTGGGTTTCCCCGCCGAAAGCCCCGGCGATCACCGCCGGAGACCCACTCCCTCCGCCGTCTTACTGGCGGCTCTCCTGGGATTTTGCAATAAAAACTTGTGCTCCGCGGGCCTCTTTATGGCCTTCGCGGACGCCGCGAAGCGCTACCGCGCTTCCGGAACTTCGGTACTTCATACGCGCCGCCCTAGTTCACAAACCGGCGCATGCGAACATTCATCACAATGCCAAGTGCCGCGAACGTGAACAGGATCGACGATCCACCGTAGCTCATCAATGGAAGCGGTATGCCCGTCACGGGCACAAACCCCACAACCATTCCCACGTTTACCAAGACGTGGAATGCCAGCACCGCGACCACTCCCATGATCAAGAAGACCCCGGCCCGGTCCGGCGCCGTTTGTGCGTCGTGTATCAGACGCATCAACACCCCAAAGTATAACAGCAATAACAATAATGCGCCGACAAAGCCGTGTTCCTCGCTCCAGGCCGCGAAAATGAAATCAGTATGCGGAACAGGAAGGAATTGCCCCTGTGTTTGTGTCCCTTTTGCCACGCCTTTGCCCCACATTCCTCCTGACCCAACGGCCACCAGTGACTGAATCACCTGGTACCCAGAGCCATGCGAATCCGCCTCTGGTTCAACAAAGGTCGCAATCCTTTCTTTTTGGTATGGCTTTAGCCCCCATTTCCAAGCGACCGGCGTCAGTACGGAGGCAATAATCAGCAAAATCAATCCGTGTTTGGCCTTCATACCCCCCAAAATCAAGGCCATTATGGAGATTGGGATATAGGTAAGCGTCGTGCCCAAGTCTGGCTGCTTTAGCACAAGCAGCATCGGAAACAGCACAACCAATCCAGCGTTCACAAGCTCGCGAAAGGGGAGTTCTTTCTCCGTGTAATCGGCGAAATACTTCGCCATCGTCAGAATCAATACCAGTTTCACCCATTCCGAAGGCTGGAAATGAAAGATTCTGAAATCTATCCAACGCCTGGCACCCAAATACTTCTTGCCGAACAACAATACGGAAACCAGCGACACCAGACTGAAGCCGTACAACCAGGGCACCATTTCGAGCAGCGCCTGATAGTTGACCAGGCTGATCAGGAACATCAGCGCTACTCCTACTATGATCCAGTACACCTGCTTAAGGTGCATTCCCTCAAATTTGGTGTGCAGCGTCGCCGAGTAGATTTCTGAAACGCCAAGCGCGCAAATGATCAGGACGAAAACAAACAGTACCCAATCGAAATCGCGGAAACGTATGTAACGGCTCAACGCGTTTCTCCTGCCCGCCAGAGCGGCTCCGGCAACACCCCGACCACGACGGGAAGATTGTCCCAAGGTGCGTGTTTCTTGCGCTCCGGCAAATTGTTGTTTTGGCCAGGAGCGGTGTTCATCGCAAACTGCTCCAAGCCCGGTGCGGCCACGGCGCGACGGAATTTCTGTTCGCCATTCTCCACGCGGAAGCGTGCAGCCAGCAGGTGCCCTGAGTCGCTGCCACCCTCGCTCCAAAGCCCTGTGATTTCAGTTGGCTTGCTAGCTCTTGCGGCTGCTGGAGGCGGCACTGATCCCGGCGCACGCTCACCCGGAGTGGAATCTTCAGCAGGAGGTTTCAGATGTTGCATCGGCTTGTGATTCTTCTTGTCCTCGTATGCCTTAATCACCCGTGTAGCGAGTCGCGCAGCCAGTGCTCCGTGCTCGCCTCCTTCAAACAAAACGCAGACCACAATATCCGGATTGCGGCGTGGCGTGAAGCCCACAAACCATCCGTTGTCTTTGTAAGCGCCCTTGTTTGCCACTTTCGCCTTCAAGGTGTTCGAGATGGTCTGGGCCGATCCGGTTTTACCTGCTATGTCCACGCCCGCTATGTGCGCACTCGGGGCCGTGCCCTGCGGCAGCAATACTTCGCTCATTGCATCGGTAATTGTCTGCCAGCCAGCCGGGTCAATCGGTATTTCCTTCTTGTCGGTGTAGTGCAGCGCGCTGCGGTAGTTGCCGGGAACCTTGTCCGGAAACACTACATGCGGACGCACCATAAGCCCGCCCATCGAGATCGCGCTTGCCGCCCGCAACAGTTGCACAGGGGTCGTCGCAACGGCACCCTGCCCGATCCCCACGGAGATGGTTTCTCCGGCATACCATTTCTGGCGGAAATTCTTCAACTTCCACTCTTCGCTCGGCATGACGCCGCTAACTTCCTGGGGAAGGTCAATGCCCGTCTTTTGCCCAAGTCCCAGGGCCGCCGCGTACTTTGCAATGCGCCCAATACCCAACCGCTCCGCGAGCGTATAGAAGAAAACATCGCAAGACTGATAGATGCCCTTGGTGAGGCCCACCGAACCGTGCGCCCCCTTCACCCAACACTTGAAGTAGCGGCCATAAAAAGACGCGCCGCCCCCGCAATTCACATGCAGGTTTTGCGCGATCCCTTCCTGCCACCCGGCTACGCTCATGATGATCTTGAAGACGGAACCGGGCGCCAGCTGCGCCTGAATCGCCTTGTTCAGAAGCGGCTTGCCAGGGTCAGTGAGCAGAGCATTCCACTCCTTCGAGGAGATTCGTACCGCAAACGCATTCGGGTCAAAAGTCGGACGGCTCACCATCGCAAGAACTTCGCCGGTTTTCGGATCCATTGCCACGATCGCTCCCGGCTTGTCTCCAATTGCCTCTTCAGCGGCGATCTGCAAATCCAGATCAATGGTCAACTGCAGTGTCTGGCCAGCAACCGCCGGTGAATCGCTCAACTCGCCAACTTCTTTTCCCTTGCTGTTCACCAGCACGCGCCGAGACCCGTTCTTGCCCATGAGCATGTCGTTGTACTCGGCTTCAACGCCGCTCTGTCCCACCACGTCTCCAGAGTTATAAAGCTCATAGCGCGGATTGTTCAGCATGTCTTCGCTGACTTCGCCGACATAGCCAACCAAGTGCGCCATGAATCCGTTTTTCGGATACAGACGCCGATGCACGATAATCGTGTCCAACTCAGGAAGTTCGTTGCGGTGCGATTCAATGAATGCAAGCTCGTCAGGTGTGATGTCGTACTTGATGAAGATTGGCTGATAGCCGGGCAGAGCCGAGAGCTTCTTCACTCGGGTTTTCAGTTCGACAGGGTCCAGGTGTAACCCTTCGGCTATTACGTCCAGGTTGCCGTCGCAGGCTTTGCCTTGCGAGCGCAATAACAGTGCCGAGAACGAGGGATAATTATCAACAACGGGTCGGCCTTCTCGATCCAGCAGTCTTCCGCGAGGCGCCAGAATGGGAACTTCTTTCACGCGATTCTGCTCGGCCATGTTCGCATAAGTGTCCGAGTGCAGAATCTGTAATCGCCACAACCCGAAAATCAATAGAACAAAAATGCCCAGGACGACATACTGCACGATTGCCAAGCGAATTAGTGGAACTTTTTCTTCGCGACCATTCATACCAAAAGAAACTGCACTCGAATCTCGGCTTCTACTCTCGGATTTTAAAGCGGCTCAACAGGGCAAATAGAAAGACCGCCATCACCGAGTTAGCAGCCGCAGCTCCGGCTTCATACCCGAAATTGATACTGATTGATTGCCCCATCAACTCATGTTCAATGCCCAGAAACACCGCCCGGTGAAATACATAAAAAACGAACGCGAGCAGGAACCGAGAGCCCGGATTGTCAACGTCAATCCGGATTCCTATGGATGAAGCGAGGTAGCCGACCAGTGTTTTCGCAATTCCAAACGCCCCGAAAGGCGTGCGAGTCAATCCGTCCTGCAACAATCCGATCGCCGCCCCAGTTAGAGTCCCGCTCAACTGATTTCTTCGTGACACGGCAAAAAAGATCGTTAGCAATAATCCAAAATCGAAGACCCGGAGATAGTGGAACCTGACGGGGATCCACGCCTGCAAGCCGAAAAGCAGCAAAGGCAAGCCCACCGATACCGGCCACGAAAAGCTATAGACGTCAACTTGCTCGCGTGATGTATAGCTGAGATTTGTAGGTCTCACTCTGGGTGCCCCCCTTCAATCGCGGTGGACTTCGGCTTTGCCCCGCTCGCATTCGGAGTCACCTGCTTTGCCGCAACAGGTTTCGGTACAGCTGGCTTCTGAACTGGATTCTTGGCAGCGGTGCTTGCGCCATTTTTTGCAGCTGGCACGCGTGGTTTTGGCTTCGGCGCGCTTGCATCCTTGGCAGGAACTGTAACCGCTGCTGGTTTAATTACCGCTGGTTTAACCACCGGTGGCTTCTGGGTGGCTGCCGGCGCGTTTGGAGCCTGCGCAGGCTGATTAGCGGGAGCAACCTGTCCAGCCTGTTGCGCTGCAGCTTGTGGCGGCTCCGGTACACCCGGCAGATGCTGTGCAAGTATGTCGGAAGCGCGGATCGGTCCCAGTCCAGTCGTATCCGGCGCACGCCATTTCTGTTCGGTAATTACCAGCACTTCTTCCAAGCGATCCAAATCCGCTGCTGGCTTCACCTTAATATCGAGAAACAGATTGCGCCCCATGCTCACCTGGGTCACCACGCCAATCGGCAATCCCTTTGGGAAAATCCGGTCGCTGCCGCTGGTAACAAGAGCTTCGCCAGGCTTCACTGTTTCATCGCCCATGATGTAGTTCAGTTGCACTCTGCCCGTTGAAGAACCCTTTATGATGCCCTGCAGTCGGGAGTTCACCAAAGTCGCGCCCATCCCGCTCGTCGGATCACTGATCATCAGAACCTGCGCGGTATCGCCATAAACGGTGAGAATCTTGCCCACGACGCCGTCGGGAGTAATAACCGGCATGTCCTGCTTGATGCCGTCGCTAGAGCCTTTATTTAGATACAGCAGACGTGAGCTCTCAGTACCGCTGGTTCCAATTACTTGAGCGGCGACAGTGGAGTCGATCCAATTTTCCTTGAACCCCAACAGAGCCTGTATCCGGCGCGCCTGACGAGCATCTTCCTGCTCCCTGGCGCGATCCAACCGCACCTGTTCAAATTCGGCCTTGAGGCGGATATTTTCGCGTCGGACATTCCGCAGGTCAATGTAGTTCGACCAAATTCCTCGCATGCCTCCGCCTATGTAAATAAAGAAACGCTCGAAAGGCGCGACACTATTCACGGCTACCAACCGGATCACCCGCACGGGCCCCTCTGCCGTCTGGCGCTTTACCTGTACCCCGAGCGCTAGTAGTTGCGCCAGCAGTACCGCTGCCAAAACTAACGTGTTCTTGTGCCGTGAGAAAAAGTTCATGTCTTCAGAATTCAGTACTTTCGCCAGGACTGCCCAAAGCGTCCCCGGCACGACCGCTGACGCGCCCGGCCGCTGTGAGTAACTTCCACTTCCGCAACGTGCAGGGCGGAGCACCGCGCCGTCCGATGCGCCTTACTCGATGCTGATCTTGCGTAGCAACTTAAAGTCACTGAGCATTTTTCCCGTGCCCAAAACAACGCTGGCCAGCGGATCGTCCGCAATGGAAACCGGGAGTCCCGTTTCTTCGCGAATGCGCTTGTCCAGATTCTTGAGCAACGCGCCGCCACCCGTGAGAACAATGCCGTGATCGCTTATATCAGCGCTCAACTCCGGTGGAGTACGCTCGAGCGCAACGCGAATCGTATTCATGATGGTGCCAACGCACTCACTCAGGGAGTCGCGAATTTCGCTGTCATCGATTGTTATCGTCTTGGGCACGCCCTCGATCAGATTGCGTCCTTTGATCTCCATGGTCAGCGGTTTCTCCAGCGGATAGCCAGAGCCGATCTCGATCTTGATCTGTTCCGCCGTGCGCTCACCGATCAGCAGATTGTACTTGCGCTTCAGATAGCTCATCACGGCTTCATCCATCTGGTTGCCGGCCATGCGCACCGAACGCGAGTACACGATTCCACTGAGCGAGATTACCGCGATATCCGTGGTGCCACCGCCAATATCGACCACCATGTTGCCGCTCGGTTCGGTAATCGGCAACCCGGCGCCAATTGCCGCAACCATCGCCTGCTCCACCAAATGCACTTCGCTGGCCTTGGCGCGATACGCCGAGTCCATAACCGCGCGCTTTTCCACTTGCGTAATCTCGCTCGGCACGCCGATTACGATTCGCGGATGCACCATCATCTTGCGGTTGTGCGCCTTCTGGATGAAGTAGTTCAACATCTTTTCGGTGATCTTGAAGTCGGCGATCACGCCGTCTTTCATCGGCTTGATGGCAACGATGTTCCCCGGCGTGCGTCCAAGCATTTCCTTTGCTTCTTTGCCCACCGCTTCCACTTCGTTTGTGTTCTTGTTGATCGCGACGATGGAGGGTTCGTTAACAACGATGCCTTTGCCTCGTGCATAGACAAGCGTGTTAGCCGTGCCCAGATCAATTGCAAGGTCGCTTGAGAACATGCTGAACAACGAACGCAAATTCCCGAAATGCGAGCCGGTGTGGAAGCCATTGTTTGACATCGTTTATGCTGTCTCTCTTTTTCCCGTTCGAAAAGAATTACGCGCAATGAGCCCGCCCGTGGAGCTCACCCCCGGTGCTTCCCCATTCCGTCCGGAAAAATCGGTTTTAGATCTTCTTAACGATAATACAGGCAAGAACACGGAATACAAATGCGGTAAGAACACCAGCCGAGACTCCGTCTATATCTTACTACTCCGCCCCGCTCCTCTCCGATGGAAAGTCCAAAAAATCGTTGCAGGCAAAAAAGTTACTCAATTTTGCCTTTTCCCGATAAGGTCCGAAATCGGAGGGCTGCCTCCGGCTCCGCTGCGGCATTTTTGCCACAGCCATCCCTTCGCTTCTCGAGTTTGCCCTTGCCTCAGCCTCCTTACCGCACTACTATTGGCAGTTTTGTATTGGTTTGGGCTGTGCCCGGCTTCGGTTCGCCGGGCGAATTCAAGCGTATTTTTCAGCCGAGGAGAGCTCTTATGCCCACTACCAGGCGCAGTGCCGCCACATTCAGCAACTTTATCGATGGCAACTGGGTTCCGGCCAGTTCCGGCAAAACCTCCGAAAATCGCAACCCGGCTGATACCCGCGAAACAGTCGGAATTTTTCAATGCTCCGGTGCCGCCGAGGTCAACCTCGCCGTCGAAGCCGCGCATGCCGCTTTCAGGAACTGGAGCCGCGTGCCGGCTCCACTTCGAGCAGAAATCGTCATGAAGGCCGCGTCCATTTTGGAGCAGAAAAAGGAAGCCTTTGCCCTCGACATGACACGCGAGATGGGAAAAGTCATCAAGGAGAGCCGTGGCGACGTTCAGGAGGCCATTGACACCGGCTACTATTTCGCCGGCGAAGGCCGACGCATGTTTGGCCTCACCACACCCAGCGAGCTGCCGAATAAGTTTGCCATGTGTACCCGCCAGCCGGTCGGAGTCATCGGCATGATCTGTCCGTGGAATTTTCCCATGGCGATCCCATCGTGGAAGCTCTTTCCAGCCCTTGTCGCGGGCAACACCTGCGTCATAAAGCCCGCAGCGGACACCCCGCTTTCGGTCTTTAATCTTGTCAGCGCCCTCACCAGGGCCGGAGTCCCGGCCGGAGTTGTCAACATTGTCACCGGCAGGGGAGCCGAAGTCGGCACGGCACTGATGGAACATCCGCTGGTCTGTGCCATTTCATTCACGGGATCGAGCGAGGTTGGGCGCATTATTGGCGAGAGTTGCGCCCGCAACTTCAAGCGCTGCTCGCTCGAACTCGGCGGCAAGAACCCCATGATCGTGCTCGACGACGCCAATCTGGACCTGGCTCTCGAAGGGGCGCTATGGGGAGCTTTTGGCACCACCGGACAGCGTTGCACCGCGACCAGCCGCATTATTCTGCAAAAGGGAATCTACAAACGTTTCACCACGGATCTGGCACACCGGGCCAAACTGCTCCGCGTGGGCAACGGCATCGACGAGAAAGTGGATGTGGGTCCGGTCATCAACAAGCAGCAGATGGAAAACGTCCTCAGCTACGTCGAAATCGGCAAGAGTGAAGGTGCGCGCCTGGCCCTTGGCGGCAATCGTTTTGAGCGCCCCGATTGCGCCCACGGATTTTTCATTGAGCCGACCGTGTTCTGCGATGTCGATCCAAAGATGCGCATTGCCCAGGAGGAAATCTTCGGTCCAGTCGTCTCCTGCATCCCGTGCGATTCCCTCGAACACGGTATTGAGATCGCCAATGACGTGAAATATGGTCTCTCCTCCGCGCTCTACACCAGAGATGTAAACCGCGCCTTTGCCGCTATTCGCGACCTTGACGCCGGAATCACATACATTAATGCCCCCACTATTGGGGCCGAGGTCCATCTCCCCTTTGGCGGTGTCAAACAGACCGGCAACGGACATCGCGAAGGAGGTGTGGGCGCATTGGACTTCTACACCGAGTGGAAAGCAGTGTACGTGGATTACTCAGACCATCTACAGCGGGCCCAGATCGACCGGACGGAATAGACCTGGCGGCCCCATTCTTGCGGAAAACTGCGTCCGGGCGGCGAGGGAGGCGTGTTTATAGCGTAATGTGCTTGCACTTCGGCGCAGCATAAGGTTCAATAGCTGCAGAGCCTCTGCTTCTCACTTTATTTTAATGACTACGAATGTGACCTTTCAAATAACGCCTGCGACTCGCATGGCGAATGTGAGCTATGCCATCCGAGACCTTGCTGTTGTCGCTGATCAGATCGCGAGTCAGGGTCACGAGATCCTGTACCTCAACATCGGCGATCCCTGCAAGTTCGATTTTCCCACCCCTCCGCACATGATCGAAGCGGTCGAACGCGCCATGCGCAACGGGATCAACGGTTATGGCGATTCACTCGGTGAGCGTTCTGCCGTGAAGGCCATTCGCGCACGCGCGGAAGCCAATGGCTTCAAAAACATACAGGGCATCATGGTGGGCATGGGCTCCGGCGAGGTCATCGACAATTGTCTCGCCGCGCTGCTTAATCCCGGCGACAACGTGTTGACGCCGTGCCCCGATTACCCGTTGTACGGTGCTGTGATCGGAAAGATTGGAGCCCAGCCGAACTCTTATTTTCTTGATGAAGAAAACGGCTGGCAACCGGATTTGGAAGATCTTGCCTCGCGCATCAATCCGCGCACAAAGGCAATTCTGCTGATCAATCCAAACAATCCCACCGGCGCAGTGTATTCGCGGGAGACACTGGAGCGGGTCGCCGATCTTGCGCGCAAGCACAATCTGTTGATCCTCGCCGACGAGATTTACGACCACCTCGTCCTTGATGAGGAATGCAAGCACCTCTCTATAGCAACCCTCGCTCCTGATGTTCCGGTCATCACCTTCAACGGGCTTTCAAAGGCATACCTTGCGCCGGGTTGGCGCATTGGCTGGGCCATTGCGACCGGGCCCGCCGAAGCGCTGCACGATTACCTGGAGGCTGTTTATAGAATGCTGCGTGCGCGCCTCTCGGCTCCGCACCCGTTCATGTACGCGATCGCTCCCGCATTGGAAGGTCCGCAGGATCATATCGAGGTAGCTCGCGCCAAATTGCGGGCTCGCCGCGACGTGACCGTCCAATGGGCCGCGCACGCACCGAACGTATCGCTCGTCGCGCCCAAAGGAGCTTTTTATGCTTTCCCGAAGCTCGATATCAACGAAGACGATAAGCAATTTGTCACCGGCCTGGTTCAGCAAAAGCACGTTCTTTGCGTGAACGGTTCGGGCTTTGGACAGCGGCCCGGAACTCACCACATGCGCATTGTTTTTCTGCCTCAGGAAGATGTGCTCAAGCAAGCCTACGGGAAAATTTCTGAGTTCATCACGGAACGCTACGGCAAGTGATCCTGGTTTAACACGCTGCCGCCATAAATCGGCGAGCGGCAGCGTGCCCCCTCTGCTGACCTCTGACTCAAAAACTCTGCAACTTAATTGTTCAATAACGGGAATTTTGTCAAACTCCGCAACACTCCATAAACACAGGACTTGGCTGCCTATCACCGAACGCCATATAGACGATCAAATTATTCGATAGCCAATTGACGCGACGTTCACCATCCTTATCGCAGCCACGCTTATCATAGAAAGTAATGAGTGAATCCATTATTAAGCAGTACTTATTCGCCAGCGACTTCGACCAGACCTTGAGTTTCAATGACTCCGGTATGGTCCTCACCGAGCTGCTCGGCATTCCGGTTGAGGAGTTCAATGCAAAGGCGGCGGGAATGGCCGAGTTGAATCTCGTGCAGCAGGGCGCTGAACTCGCATACCTGCTCCTGCACGATCCGGCGTTCAACTCACGTGTCCGCCGCGAGCATTTGGTCGAAACCGGCAAGCGCATTCCGCTGAAGGAAAATATCGAGCTTTTGTACCGAACTCTGCGTAAAGGCATTCCGGGCTATGAGTTTGATTTTTATGTTCTCTCCGCCGCCCCAGTCGAGATCGTGCAATCGGCGTTGGAGGGCATTGTGCCCGAGGATCATATCTACGGTACTGAGTTCAAGTATGGCCCCAACGGCGCGATCGAGCGGTTGATTCGCTGCACTGCCGGATATGGCAAGGTGACGCGCATCATGCAACTCCAGGCCGAACGCGCGATCGGACTCGATCACGTTGTCTATGCCGGAGACGGCAGCTCTGACATGAACGCCATGCTGCACGTGAACGAAGGTGCTGGACTCACCATCGCGGTGTCCGAATCGCGCTGCGTCACGCAGATCGCCAAGCGCACGGTGCTCAGCGACAACGCACTCAGTGTATTAGTCCCCATTCTGGAAGAGGTAGCTCACTGGACGCAGCCGCAGATTCGCCGCTTCTTCGAATCACAGGGCTTCCTGGTGCAGGAATGGGCACGTATGCGCACCGATTTCCTCACGCTGCGCCCTACCTCAGTTGTGGCTCAGGCCACACTGGCCGCGGAGGCAAAGTGATGTTGAGCTGGATTGGGTGGGTCGCGACAGCGTGCTTTGGTTTGTCCTATTTTTTCAAAAAACCCGCGACACTTCGCCTGATTCAGGCGGGGGCTGCGGTTCTGTGGATCAGCTACGGGCTGCTCATCCACGCGATGCCGGTCGTGGTAGCCAACGTAATCGTCGCGATTGCGGCGCTGTACTCCACGTTCATACGAAACTCACAAACAACGGAGAAAGCGTTGTAAACATTGCTTTGCGCAATTCGCAACCAACAGCAGTGGCCCGCATTAAAGATGCGGGCCTTTTATTTTTTCCGTGCAAAAACGCCCTAGGGAATAATCCCATTCTGGACAGTCAGCATCCTATTTTCAGTTGGGAATCCCAGTCCGATATATCTCTGGCAGGTTTTCTTGGAGCCCCAGCTTGTGCCATTCTTCTGCCATGCAAAAGTTTCGATCGAGTCGCGGTCTGAGTCTTACGTTATTGCTCCTCGTCGCTGCATTCCCGGTACTTGCCCAACTACCGCCGGATTCCGGACAGAAACCAGCCACGCCGCCCCCCGTCTCAGCGAAGGCGAAGGAAGTGAACCTGATTGTGACTGTTCGCGACAAACGTGGACAACCAGTAACCAATTTGACTAAGCAGGACTTTGTACTGGAGCAGGATGGGCGCACGCAGGCAATTACGCAGTTCGCGCAGGACGATCCGCCGTTGACCATCGGCATCCTCGCGGACACAGGACCAGGAGAGCGCAAAGCACTTGCGGCTGAGCGCAAGGCGGCCACCGATTTCGTCAATCATTCGCTTCGCGAGGGCAAGGACAAAGGCTTCGTATTGCACTTCGATAAGGAAGTCGAACTACTGCAAGACGTTACGATCTCGCACGAGAAACTTGCCCGAGGCATTGAGCAGATTTCAATTGGAGAGATGCGTGCCACTGCTGACAGCGGGCGTCAACGCGACGAACAAGGCTCCAGGCGCCAACAACGTTTCTCTAGCGGAAGCACGCTGTATGATGCCATATTTCTTTCGACCGAAGAGGTATTGAAAGATCAGTCCGGACGCAAAATGCTCGTCCTGTTCTCCGCAGGAGAGGACGGTGGAAGCAAGACGTCTTTAGAACGCGCGATTGAAGCGGCACAACGCGCAAATACGCTCGTTTACTGCGTGTACGTGGCGGCAGAGCGCGAAGAATCCGAAAGCGGTTCCGGAGAGGAAAAACGGAGCGGAGGAAACGCCCCAGGCGGAGGCAGTCCCTTTCCAGGCGGAGGCAGTCCCTTCCCAGGGGGAGGCAGCCCCTTTCCGGGCGGACAAGGTCCCTTTCCGGGTGGCGGATATCCTGGCGGAGGTCGCGTGCCGGGAGGCACTCAACAGAAGGACAGGACCGCCGAAAAAAAGATTCTGCAGCGGATTTCGAAAGAGACTGGCGGACAGTTTTTCGAGGCTTCAAAGAAGCTGACCCCGGAACAGGTTTATTCGCAGATCGCAGACGAACTGCGCCACCAGTACAGTTTGAGCTTTACGCCAGACAAGGCCGAGAGCGGCTATCACAAGCTGCGCTTAAGCACGCGAACTGGAAACTTGACGGTGCAGACACGCGAAGGTTTTTACGCCGACTGACTGACAATCTTTCAGTATGAATACAAACAGATGACCTGGTAAGAAGCTTTGGAATAGAGCGGGAGCTTTCCTATTCGCCGGTTCCGGAAAAGACAACGGCAATGGTCTTGAACAAGATCTTCATGTCGAGCCAGAAGCTCCAATTTTCTACATAATATGTATCCAGCGCGAAGTAAATATCTGCCGACCGGCTCTTGCGAGCCTGCACCTGCCACAATCCCGTAATCCCCGGGACCGCTTCGACACGGCGACGCTGTTCCTTGGTATAGCGGGCGTACTCGCTCGGCAGGCACGGACGCGGTCCTACCACGCTCATCTGCCCGGTAAGCACGCTGAACAACTGCGGAAGTTCGTCCAGGCTATAACGCCTCAAGAACCTTCCCACTCGCGTCACGCGCGGATCATTGGAAATTTTGAAGAGGTTTCCTCGCCGCTCATTCAGATGCAGCAACCCACTCCGCAAAGAGTCCGCATTCTTTACCATCGTCCTGAATTTTAGGAAATGGAATCGCTTTCCATTCCTGCCGATCCGCTCGGAAATATACAGAACCGGGCCTTCGGAATCGAGTTTCACAAGGGCCGCGATCAGCAGCAGTACGGGACAGATAAAGACCAGCGCAAGCAGGGAAAAAACAAAGTCAAAACCGCGCTTTGACCATTGCTCCAGCCGGAAGATCAGAGGCCGCCTATTGCCTCTTACCGGACAACTCCGCCCAACTTCTCTCAAATGTGCAAAGCTACTCACCAATCACTCCAATACCCGGCACTTCAGGTCCAACATCTCTGGATAGACAGCAAAATCAGAGTTTGTATCCCATTTTGCCCGCACCCGTTTGAAGGCTCAGCACAAGACAAATCCGAGCGATATAGTAATAACTGAGAAAAAGCTCTATTCGAAGCCGTTATTTTGGTTGAACTTCGACAAAGATCCCTGGAGTTCATTTGCTCATGAACTCCGCCCCCGAATGTGATTTATTGGTGGATTTCAGAGTAGCACGAAGTTTCTAAAAGGCCATAGCACGAAAGTAACAGAAGTATGCACCCGTGAACATAAAGCAGCAATACCGGCCTAGATCAACAGGCGAATCGGGTCGTGGCTCAGATATGCATCTGAGAAATACCACAGCTGCTTCGTTCCAATTGCGGGTTGTCAATTTCGCGATAGCCGTGCGCAATCTACAAGTTGCTGTTCCATGAGAGGAAGTGTGCGACGCTCGTCCCAGGACTCAGTTGCAAATTGGCGTGCCCGAAGACTCATTTGGTTCAGAGATTCCGAATCTTTTGAGAGCTCAAGTATTGCGTTCAAAAGAGCATCGGGATTCTCCGGTTCAACAACCAGACCCGCTCCGGAGCGCCGCACGGCACTTGCAACTTCGCTCCCGGAATTCACCGATGCAATCACAGGACACCCGGCTGAGAGCAGGGTCACGGTTTTCGACGGGAACACGATGTCGGAAACGACACGCTGCTGCGTTACTAGCGCAATGTCCGTGGCAGCAAGCATTTGCTGAAACAAATCATTTTCCAGCAGCGGAAGGAACCGGACATTTTTCAACTCGCGGACTCGCGCCTGAGTTTCGAGAGAAGAGCGCATCGCTCCATCGCCAACAAACAGATATTGAATGTTCCCGCGCTCACGCGATTTCTCGGCTGCTTCAAGGATCACTCCCAGGCCTTGTTTGACCCCCATATTTCCCGAATGAGAGATGATCAATTTCCCTTGTAATCCATACTTCTCACGAAAAACAGTGCCGTCGATTCGGTCACGAACCATGGACAACGACGAGTCGGCGCGCGGGGGAAAAAGAACTACTTTCGCCGGATCAATTCCCTTCTCCACAATGCGCTGGCGCATTCCTTCGGTGATTGTGCTGATCAGCGCAGCCTTTTCGTAAGCCAGATGCTCGATGCCATAAAGAACGCGGATGAATGATTGCCCATTCATCATTCCAAGTTCGACCGCGGCGTCCGGCTGCAAGTCTTCCACATCAAAAACGAAGGGAACGCGCCAAAGTCGGCTGAGTGTCACGGCCGTCAGCGCCAGGCCGAGCGGTGGCGACACGACAAAAATTAGATCGGGCTGCTTCGTAGCCAGCGCTCTCACAAATGAGGACGAAAGAAAAGACGCCTCGTGAAGAATGCGCTTCTTGGTGTTCACTTCCTGGGGAACAAACATCCAGGAGCGCAGAATTTCGACCCCGTTTCGCACTTCGCGCTGGAACAGTTTTCGCCGGTAGTTTTCCGGTACACGCCACTCAGGGTAATAAGGAAGGCCAGTGCAGATGGTTACCTGATGTCCTCGCGACGCGAGGTATTCGCAACGCCAAGTGTTGAAGGCCGCGATTCCGGTTTCGTCAGGCCAGTAATTAATACTGAGAACAAGTATGCGCAACGGTTTCCCCTGATTCTGCTTCACAGTGGCCGGAGAAACTTATCCCTGTCCCCGCCTCTCAGATTTTACTGTGAGGGACTCGAACCTCGGCTATCGGTCGCAAGACTCTCGCGGAAATAAGGAAGAGTCATGCCTAACCCGGTGCGCAGGTCGACGATTGGCTCCCATCCGAGCAAGGCTTTCGCCTTGGAAATATCGGGGCAGCGTTGCTTCGGATCGTCCTGCGGAAGCGGCTTAAATACCAGTTTACTGGCTGAACCTGTGACCTCCAAGACCAGTTTTGCACAGTCGATCACGGTGAACTCATGAGGGTTGCCAATGTTTGTGGGTAAGTGTTCAGACGAGGCCGCCAAACGCACGATGCCTTCTATTTCATCGCTCACGTAACAGAAGCTTCGAGTTTGCATTCCATCGCCGTAGATTGTGAGGTCATCACCGAGCAGAGCCTGCTTCATAAAGTTGGAGATGACACGGCCATCGTTGAGTTGGAGGCGCGGGCCATAGGTATTGAAGATGCGAACAATGCGGGTGTCCACTCCACGATAGTGATGGTAGGCCATGGTCAGAGCCTCGGAAAAACGCTTGGCCTCATCGTAGACCGAACGTTTGCCGATCGGGTTAACATGCCCCCAATAGGATTCGGTCTGGGGATGCACATCCGGGTCGCCATAGCACTCCGAGGTAGACGCTAGAAAAAATCCAGCCTTGTACTCTCGCGCAAGCTCAAGGCAGTTGCGCGTTCCCAGGGAGCCAACCTCCAGAGTCTCAACGCCCCATTTGATGTAATCCTCTGGACTCGCCGGCGAAGCAAAATCGTAAATGAAGTCGACTGGACCAAAGTTGAACGGGTGGCATATGTCGTGAAGTTCGAAGCTGAATCGGGGATCTGTCGCAAATGTACGAAAATTTTCGAGCCTTCCGGTCAGCAGGTTGTCGACGCAGATTACCGAATGTCCATCCGCCAACAACCGTTCACAAAGATGCGACCCTAAGAATCCAGCTCCACCGGTTACCAGAATACGCATGCTTGCCCTTACCAGATTTATTACAAAAGCTCGCTCACGGCGGCATAGCTCGAAAACCGAAGGTCCAGAGGGGCGGCCCCAGTTCACTGAACAGATAGTAAAGGATTTCGGGTGAAATTATTCAAACTGGACAAGTCGGCTTAACAGTTATTAACAATGTCACGCGGAAGCGAGGAAGCCCTGCTCTTCCGCGCGCCTCGACGAATCTCATCACACGAAAAAATGAAATCTTACGGCGAGCTTAGAAGTGCGCGAGGAATCCTCCCGATGGGCTATCAAGGCACTACTCCTGATCGATTTTGCGCCGTGAAGATGACTCAGGTTCCGACAATGGACGGCCCATACTGTAATAGTGGAAGCCAGCGGCAGCCATGTCGTGAAGACTGAATAAATTACGCCCGTCGATCACGACTGGATAACGCATGATCTGATGCAAGCGATTTAGATCCAGACGAGCAAACTGCGGCCATTCGGTCACGATCAGTAGTGCGTGAGCATCGCGCGCAGCTTCGAACTCATTATCGACGTAACGAAGATTCCCATTTTCCGGAATGATCTTGCGGGCTTTCTCAATTGCAGCGGGATCGTAAGCGGAAACGCAGCAACCTTCCTCAATCAGCGATTTTATAATGCTGATCGCCGGAGATTCGCGCACATCATCAGTGCCCTCCTTGAAGGCAAGGCCAAGAACACCGATCTGTTTTCCCTTCAGAGTCCAGAGCGCGGCATTAAGCTTCTTCTTGAAACAAAGAAGCTGATTCTGATTAATCCGTTCGACGGACTTGAGCAAGTCGAAATCGTAACCGACGGATTCCGCAATTTTGTAGAAGGCTCGCACATCCTTCGGAAAGCAGGAGCCACCATAGCCGATGCCGGCATTAAGAAATTTGGGGCCGATGCGCGAGTCTGAACCAATTCCGGTAGCCACCTCCTCAATATCCGTGCCGACGAGTTCGCAAATATTGGAAACCGCATTGATGAACGAGATCTTCAGTGCCAGAAAGGCATTTGAAGCGTGCTTAATCAGTTCGGCGCTCTTGGCGCTGGTTTCAATGTAACGAACCCCGCCGGACATATCGCGTGAACCAGGAACGTGATCGGGAGCGCCAAAGTAACTTCCATCGATGAGAGGCTGATAGACCCGGCGCATTATCCTGCGCGCCCGCTCAGCGTCCGCGCCAACAACGATGCGGTCAGGATAGAGGAAGTCATCAATGGCCGTGCCCTCGCGGAGAAACTCCGGGTTCGAGATCACATCGAAATTTTCCTGTTTTGCGCCGTTGAAAAGAAGAGTGCGGCAGATCCACCGACTGGTGAGTACGGGAACCGTACTCTTTTCGACCACGACCTTGTATTCATTCAATTCGGCGGCAATCTCGCGAACCGAAGCTTCGACATAGGAAAGATCGGCCTCTCCGGTGGGCGATTGTGGCGTACCCACGGCGATAAAAATCACCTCTGCGCGACGAACCGCTGCGAGCAAGTCCGATGAGAATGTAAGGCGCTGACCGCGGTGACGGGCCAGTAGTTCCGGCAGCCGCTCTTCGTAAATTGGAACTTCGCCGGATTGGAGTGCGACCACTTTGGCCGTGTCGTTGTCCACACAGGTGACCGAATGGCCGATCTCAGCCAAACAAACAGAGGCAATCAATCCCACGTAGCCGGAGCCGATAACCGCAATGTTCACGGGAGGGTTCGTCTGAGGCTTAAGGTCCACAATTTCCCTTTCAGTCGTAAGCAGGATAATTCCGCTGATTCATTTAGTTGGAGGCCAATCACCCCAGAGAGCGGCGACAAACTGCTCTCAATTTCCTTCAGCATACCAGTAAGGAAAGCCGCCGGAAACATCCCCGAATGGGAAACAGCACCCCCTCGATTGCTATGTCCTATTCGTCATCAGCAAGGAGCTGATATGCTTTGGGGTATTCGCCAACCGATCGTGGTGCCTGCTCCTTCACCTTGAAACTCTGGGTCAGCTACGCAAAGGCCGCTCACGCATTGGCGCTTCGGATTTTCAGGTGTGTATCCGACGAGCAGGCGGTTTGTAATTAAGATCAATCGATGGCGACAACTAAACTCGTTGACGAAACCTCAGGCAGGGTTTGGACTGAATGAAAAAGGCACTGATAACCGGCATCACTGGACAGGATGGGTCGTATCTCGCCGAACTACTGCTATCCAAAAAGTACGAAGTTCATGGAGTAAAGCGCCGCACTTCGCTTTTCAACACGGACCGCATCGACCATCTCTACCAGGACCCGCACGACCGCGACCGGCGATTCTTTCTTCACTACGGCGACATGACGGACGCCAACAGCCTGGTGCGCATCATACAGGCCGTGCAGCCGGATGAAATCTACAACCTTGCAGCACAGAGCCATGTGGCCGTCTCGTTCGAAGAGCCTGAGTATACGGCAAATGCGGACGGCCTCGGAACACTTCGGCTGCTGGAGGCAATCCGCATTCTCGGTCTTGAAAAGACTACGCGCTTCTATCAGGCTTCGACCTCAGAGCTATACGGCAAGGTGCAGGAAACTCCGCAGACGGAGACCACGCCGTTCTATCCTCGTTCGCCTTATGCCGCGGCAAAACTGTTCGCTTACTGGATCACGGTAAACTATCGCGAAGCCTACGGAATTTATGCCTGCAACGGCATCCTGTTCAACCACGAGTCTCCGGTAAGAGGCGAAACGTTTGTGACGCGCAAAATTACGCGGGGACTGGCACGCATCAAAGCCGGTCTACAGGAATCGCTTTTCATGGGCAATCTGGATTCGCTGCGGGACTGGGGACACGCCCGCGATTATGCCGAAATGCAATGGCTCATGCTCCAGCAGGAATCAGCGGAAGACTTCGTGATCGCTACCGGAGAACAGCGTCGCGTGCGGGAATTTATCGAGATCGCCGCCAAGAAACTGGACATGAAGATTAGCTGGCAAGGCAAGGGCGTGGACGAGAAGGGGTACGACGATAGCGGCCGTCTCATCGTCGCCGTCGACCCGCGTTACTTCCGCCCGACTGAAGTCGAGACATTGCTGGGAAATCCGGCCAAAGCAAAGGCCAAGCTAGGGTGGTCACCTAAGACGAGCTTCGACGAACTCGTGACGGAGATGATTACGGCAGACTATGAACTGGCAAAACGCGATGCGCTGGTGAGCGAGAAGGGATACAAGATTCTCAATCATCATGAGTGATTACATTCAGAAAGACGCGAAGATCTTTGTGGCCGGACACCGCGGTTTGGCAGGTTCGGCCATTGTGCGGAAACTGCGTTCGCTGGGTTACGAGAACCTTGTGCTGCGCACCCGGCAGCAGCTGGATCTTCTGGACTCCGCTGCAGTGAGTGCGTTTTTTGACGAGGAGCGTCCCGAGTTTGTATTTCTTGCCGCGGCCAAAGTGGGCGGCATTCTCGCTAATCGCGATTTTCCTGCCGAGTTCATAGCCCAGAATTTGCGTATTCAGAGCACTGTAATCGAAAGCGCCTACCGCACGCGGGTCAAGCGCCTGCTGTTTTTAGGATCAAGCTGCATTTATCCGAAGCTCGCGCCGCAGCCGATTAGAGAAGATCAACTGCTCGCTGGGCCGCTCGAATTCACCAACCGCTCCTATGCAGTGGCAAAAATCGCGGGAATCGAGATGTGCTGGGCTTTTAACCGGCAATATGGAACAAGCTATCTTGCGGCAATGCCTACCAATCTGTATGGGCCGGGAGACAATTACGATCTCGAAAATTCCCATGTTCTTCCTGCGCTGATCAGGAAAGTCCATGAAGCCAAGCAGCGCGGCGACCGGAGCGTGACTGTCTGGGGCACAGGCAAGCCATTGCGCGAATTCCTGTTCAGCGACGATATGGCCGACGCCTGCGTCTTTCTGCTGAATCTGCCGGAAGGTGAATTTCGCAAGCTGATCTCCAGCCCGGAAGTTGCCCCTCTGGTGAACGTGGGCAGTGGAAGTGACCAGACGATCGGAGAACTCACGAAAACAATCTGCAACGCATTGGAGTTTGATGGGGAGATCGTCTTTGACACCAGCAAGCCTGACGGGACACCGCGAAAGCTGATGGACAGCTCAATTTTATTCAGTTATGGCTGGCGGCCAAAGATCTCCCTGAAAGAAGGAATCAGGATCGCGTACGCGGATTTCTGCGCTCAAACAGCAACAAGCAAGGCGTGTGGTGTCAAAAATGAATTCTGAATCGCCTGAACTTAAGAACGGAATGATAGATATTCATTGCCATCTGCTGCCTTGCGTCGACGACGGCGCAAAATCCTGGGACATCACCATCGAGATGTGCCGCATGGCGCAACAGGACGGAGTGACCCATATTGTTGCGACCCCGCACTCAAACTACGAGTACCGCTATGACCGCGGCCTTCATGCCGCCATAGTACAGGAGTTGCGGTCGCGTGTACCCGGAATGAGCTTTTCGCTCGGCTGCGATTTTCATCTCTCGTATGAAAACATCGAGGATGCAATGGATCATCCGGAGCTCTACGCGATAGGTGATACGCGGTACATTCTGGTAGAGCTATCCGAGTACAGCACATTCAATGTGGCACAGACTCTTTATCAGTTGCAGACCACCGGGCTCGTACCGATTATCACGCATCCCGAACGCAATCCGTTAATTCTAGGGCGTCCGGAGTCGCTGACCGAATTTGCCGACGCGGGTTGCCTTTTTCAGATTACGGCCAACTCACTCACTGGCTTCTGGGGAAAAACGAGCCAGAGGATGTGCGAGACCATGCTCAAGAAGAACATGGTTCACTTCATCGCAAGCGATGCCCACGGAGTAAAGAGTCGACCTCCTATACTGTCGGCAGCGCGTGAAAAAGCCGCAAAGATCGTGGGTTTGGCCGAAGCAGAAAAGTTGGTGGTCAGTAATCCCGCAGCGCTGTTGAATGATATGGATTTAATCCGGGGATAAAGAATGCTCTGGAGCACTTCGCGTCAGGTTGGATTGCAAGCCCCCGCAGCCAAGGTGAAGGCCCTTCCTGCCTGCTCCAGTCCACGATAACAGAGCTACGCAATAACCTAAACGTTTCGATTGCGTGATCACGGGAGTTGAATATCTCGACTAGCAAAAAGCGGCTGGCATTTCCCGGCCGCCCTTTGCTGTCCACTGATTTTTAAGCTTCGCAAGCAGCTATCTGCCATATGGAAGCCACGACAAATACCCCGCTCCAAAAGATAACACCGCCAGGTAACAGCTTATCAGCATAGAAACCACCAAAACTAAACAGCCCGCAAATCGACATCACCAGAACCACCAAAACTCTTAAAAGTCTATTCATAACCGGTTTTCTCCTCCTGCCTTTTACCCGTTCTATACCTATCCATCATTTTCCTGATGCAGCCTATCCCGAAACTCAGTGTCTTCCTGCTATGGTACATCCAAATTCTCAGCTTGCAACTATCACGTTAATCAACTTCTCACCTTATTTTTTTTCCTCTTTCTTACTTACTCCTCCGACTTGCACGGCAAAAGTCCTTCCAGCCTCCACACCGGTTCTCTGAGTGGCTACCTTAACGAATTCGGGCGAGGCAGCAATCAGTGCCGGCCAGTTTCCTCCTCGTTGGTAGGGCCCGCCACCTATAAACCAATTTCGCAAGCTTCGCATAGTATAAGGTGGTTTGCCGCTTGACAGCAGGTACTCTGCTTCCTATATTGTAGCGAGTCCTCAAAAAAGTGAGTAATCACTCTCTCTCAATCCGAGGGGAAGAGTGTGCCGATTCCGCGCCGCCCAGTTTCCAAATGGCGGCAAAGTATCCGCATGCCACGTAAGTTCTGTTCGCATTCCGTCGGATTGATTTAGATCAGGGCACTGCTAAGTGCCAATGGCGAAGCTTTGTTTTTGCAACTTTAAGGATAGGTGACTTTTGTCCACGGCTCAGGTCAGCAACAGTGTGGTCCCAATTCTTCCGGATCCCGTTACCGAATCATCTCCACCGTGGTACGCGATCTATACGCGACCAAGTCATGAAAAACGGGTAACCGAGCAGATTGCGTCACGAGAGATTCAATGCTATCTGCCTTCCTGTCGAGTAACTCGCCGCTGGAAGAACCGGTGCAAAGTCGAATTGGAATTACCGCTGTTTCCCTGCTATGTGTTTGCCCGCTTTTCCTGGGATCAACACGCCCGTGTGCTTGCAATTCCAAGTGTAGTTTCGATCGTTGGAAATGGGCGTGTGCCTGTACCGCTACAGGACTCTGAGATGCGCTCCCTGCGAGAAGGATTGACTCACCATCGCGCCGAACCCCACTCGTACTTGGATGTGGGAGAAAGAGTACGCATTAAGGCCGGGCCACTGGCGGGATTCGAGGGCATTCTGACGCGCAAGAATAATGGATTGCGAGTCATTCTTACGTTGGCGCAGATCATGCGGAGCATTGCGATCGAAGTAGAAGAATTTGATTTAGAATCTGTTGCGTCACGCTCACTAGTCTCGCCTCAACACCACCTCAGCACTTTCTCTGACTGACTGACAATACATCGATGACTGAAATTGCCCCAAGAGAACGTCTGGTCGCCGCGGCAGTGACTCTGTTTGCGCGCTCCGGATTTAACGGAATAACGACCAAGGATATAGCCAGGCGTGCTAACGTCAGCGAGGGAAACATCTTCCGTTACTTCCCTCACAAACGGGATCTGTTCATTGCTGCGGTGGACTCGGAACTGGAAAACCTGCATGAACGCGCCGACGAATTGGCCTGTCTAGCCAGCGTCGATACCCCCCGGGATGCCCTGCGCGATTTTTTCAAAATGGTCACCGATATCATAGTAAAGCGGCCCGAACTGGTCCGCTTGCTGCAATTCGGTACTCTTGAATTCGGCGCTGAAATGGAACCCGTCTACCGCAGGCACATCGATGCCCTGGCTACTGCCTGGTCGACAAACTTCAAGAAATGGGCACAAAACTGCCGGCTCCATGATATGGACCCGCAGATCACCGTGTTGTCATTTGTCGCGACTGTCGCTCTGTTGCAGAACTACAGAGCATTTACTGGCTCCGCGCTTCCTTTCCTCTCGGTCGAGAGTGCAGCCAAGGCCTACGCGGAACTCTGGTACAGGCTTCTTTCCGAGGAACCCGCAGCCGATTTATCCCATTCCAGTTCTGATTTTGTTGGATCAGCGCCACCGGAATGAGAAAGCTTCTGGAGATTGATCAGTTTCACTGCGCTCACCTGAATCGGCCCAGGAACTTCGAAGAGTTCAGCCCTGATTCGGACTCGTGTTTCACCCAATCACACCCGCACCGGCAGGTATCGACCCTCAATGCGGCCCGCCGCCTGCCAGGAGTCTCACATGCCTGAGATTGAGCAAGACAGTTTAGCGACGATGAGAGAATCTGGCCTGAAGCGTTTCGGCAACGATAGCGTCACTGAGCGCGAACTGTCTGTTACTGAAATCTCCCGAACGATATTCAAACATAAGCTGCTCATCCTGTTAACGGCCCTTACTGTCTTCGGCATCATTACATTGCGTACGCTGACGATGACACCCGTTTACGAAAGCGCGGTGCGTCTGCAAGTCGATCCCAGCCGCTCGTCCAGCCTCGGTTTGGATGAGATGATCAGCCAGAAACTCGGGGGCAGTGATGACATAAACAGCGTCCTGCAAACCGAGGTCAAGGTGATCCAAAGCGACACCGTGGCGATGCGCGTGATAGACAGTCTGGAACTTGCCAAGCGGCCTGCATTTGCAGGCAAGTATGCAGCCAGCGCGAAACTTACAAATCCCTCGGCAATGCCCCCGGCTGACCGGCAACGTTTGGTCAGTGCATTCAAACAATCGCTGAGCGTAAGAGTTTTACCCAACACTCAGATCGTCGAAGTCCTTTTCCGTTGTACCGATCCAAAGCTCGCAACTGATGTGGCCAACGCGGTGGTTGAGAAGTACATGCAGCATACGCTCCAGACGCGCTATGAAGGGACAGTACAAGTATCGAACTGGCTCTCGAAGCAGATGGACGACCTGCAGACCAGAGCTACGCAGTCTCAACAAAGGCTCTCAGAGTTTCAGATGAAGAACAACATGATCGGGGCAGACGAGAACGACAACATCACGGTCGATCGGCTCAAGCTCCTGAACCAGCAGCTCACGGAAGCCGAGGCGGACCGAATCGTAAAGGAAGCCCGGCATCGTCTGGCCGCAACTCGAAATCCAGAACTGCTCGGAACCGTCGATCCGAACCTGCAGACATTGCGTACGCAGGAAGCGGATCTGAAGGCACAGTTGGCGCAAGTAAGCGCCAAATACGGGAACGGATATCCCAAACTGCGCGAATTGCAGACGCAGCTGAGCAAACTCAATGCGGCCATTGCCGATGAAGTCGCCAATGTCGGCAGGCGCATGGAAACCGAGTATCAGTCGGCAGCTAAGACGGAAGCGGCCTTGCGTAACCAGTTCAATAAACAAAAAGAAGAAGCCTTTAAGCTAAACGAGCATGCTGTTCAATATTTAGTTCTGAAGCACGACGTAGAAAACAGTCGCGATTTATATGACACGCTGCAATTGAAATTGAAAATGGCAGGCGTGACCGCAGGCTTGAGTTCCGGGTATATCAGCATAATTGATCGCGCCGAAATTCCGGCCACACCGGTCGAACCTAGAATCAAGAGAAATCTCGCACTGGGACTTTTTGGCGGAGTGATTGCGGGCCTGCTCCTTGCTTTCGGGGTCGAAGCTCTCGATGACACTTTGAGCAATTCTGAGGAACTAGAGACCTGCCTGGCGCTGCCAGTGCTTTGCACTATCCCGACTCATCAGCAACAGCCCCCTGCCACATCAAACTCCCGCGAAGCGCCGAAAGCAGTTCCCCTTGCTCCGATTCTGCTGGGCTCTCCACGCTCGCAGGCTGCCGAAGCTTTCCGCGGATTGCGAACCTCGCTGTTGCTCTCCTCTCCCGACCACGAACCGAAGATAATCACCGTGGTCAGTTCGGTCCCAGCGGAGGGGAAAACCACGGTGTCGGTGAATCTGGCCTCCGCGTTCGCACAGCGTGGAGAATCTGTTCTTCTGATCGATGCTGATTTGCGACGTTCAACCACCCATACTCACTTTGGACTTCCCTACTCACGGTATGGTACAAGCACCGTCCTGACCCGAGGGATGGACGAGCGCGCTATTGTCACCCCTTTGAAATCGCTGCCGAGCTTGAAGTTAATGCCGGCCGGTCCACATCCTCCGAACCCCGCGGAACTACTCGGCTCCAAGCGCATGATCGAGTTACTCGAGTCCCTGTCAGGCGAATACGAACGCATCATTATCGATACGCCTCCCGTGCTTTCTGTTGCGGATTCGCTGGCATTGTCGAACATTGCGGATGCAGTCGTGCTCGTTGTGCGCTCGCGGATTGCCCGCAAGAGGGCAGTTCTTCGAGTTCGCAATCTTCTCCGGCGTTCCAACGCCAACCTGGTGGGAATTGTCTTCAATGGAGTCGATATGCTCCTGGAGCAGTACTACTACGCCAAGGGATCGTACTATGGCAAATCAATGGGCAACTATTACCTCAGCGAGGACGAATAACGCCGGGTGCACTCAACACCCAATAGATCAGATAACGTTTCTAAGTAACGTTTAAGAGAGTGGATATGATGCGTCCTCGTAATTGGCGAATGTTGCTCCTGACTGTCGCGTTGAACCTAGCCCTGCCGCTTGTTATTTCGGCGCAGCTTTTTGCGGCTCCACAAGAGAATGCTCCACAAGGGACGGGAGCGCCGAACACCCCTCATGCCTTGCGGATATCAACCGGGGACCTTCTCGAACTCACTGTTTTCGACACACCCGAGCTGTCAGGGAAGCTTCGCGTCAACGACGCCGGGCAGGTTTCTTTACCGGTCGCGGGAGCGATCAAGCTTTCTGGAATGACGGCGGAAGAAGCGGCGGCGGCAATCGAAGAAAAACTGCGCAGCGCAGATGTTCTTAAATACCCGCATGCTTCTGTCTTTATTGCAGAGTACGCCACTCAGGGAGTGACGGTTACGGGTGAAGTGAAGAATCCGGGTATTTACCCCTTGCTGGGCAGCCACACGGTTTTGGAACTGATTTCCGCGGCTGGAGGAGTTACGGCTACTGCAAGCAAGGCCGTTACCATCACTCACAAATCCGACCCCACGCACCCGGTAGTAATACAGCTCGAAAACAATCCGGGCAGTGTTGCCGCCACTGTCGATATCCGTCCAGGCGACACAATCGCCGTCTCACGCTCTGGAGTTGTTTACGTTGTCGGTGACGTCGGAAAGCCGGGCGGCTACCTCATTGAAAACAGCAACCGCTTGACCGTGCTGCAGGCGATCTCCCTTGCCCAGGGGCTTAACCGCACGGCAGCACAGAACAGGGCCAAACTCATCAGGAAGACCGCCACTGGACGCGAGGAAGTTCCACTCGCTCTCAAAAAAGTGTTTGCAGGCAGTTCCCCGGATGTTCCCCTTCAGGACTGTGACATTCTCTTTGTCCCAAGCAGCAACGGTAAGGTCTGGGCCTACAGAGGCATGGAGTCTGCGTTTTCCGCCACTTCCAATTTGGTTATTTTGGGAAGTCGCTGATGTGCGCGGCGAAGAATTACGCAGCAGTGTTTTGGGTTCGGAAATGATGAGCAAAACAGACTCTGTACTTTACAACCAGTACTTCACCAATCAGTCTTCGCACGGTCGCAAGCCGGCCGAACTGATTTCTTCAGCTCGCTGGTTTGATGGGGAGATCATTCGCCGTGCGCGAATCAGCTCTCCCGACGCCGCTATTGTCGATCTCGGTTGCGGCTTTGGCAGACTCCTGCTTGCGCTGAAGCGCGCCGGTTATTCGAATATCCGAGGAGTCGATTTGTCCCCGGAACAGGTGGGCATTGCTGCCAGCCTGGGCTTAGACAATGTCGCTTGCGACGATGTAATTTCTTACACCCGCCAACTAGCCAGCGCCAGTGTCGACGTGGTATTCGCTCTCGACCTGCTCGAACATCTTCCCAAAGACGCGCTTCTGGAACTCGTGGGAGAAGTATATCGCGTTCTAAAACCGGGCGGTCGCTTCGTGGTTCATGTTCCCAATGGCGAAGCCATTTTTTCCGGCAGGGTTTTGTACGGAGATCTGACGCACCACCGCGCGTTCACCCAGATGTCAATAAGGCAGCTGCTCTCCATGCACGGCTTGAGTGACATTGCGTGTTTCGAGGACCGTCCGATCATTCATGGCCCTGCCAGTCTCGTACGCTCTGTCGCATGGTGCTTTATTCGCGCTTGCTTCGCCTTCATACATGCGGTTGAGAGCGGCCCCGGATCTCGTATCCTCCTATCCCAGAATTTTCTGGCCACTGCTTCCAAGAAGGTAGTCTGACTTGTCCGACACAATCTCAAACAGCACAACTCGCTCTGTGACACTGGATAGGTTCCGGGCCAGCTGTTGGATGGAAACGCCATGAGCCGTACAGTCAGGGCCGCAAACGGATTTGCAACGAGTGTCCTTCAATATTTTATCCAAATTGCGGTGCAGGTGTTGCTTGCTCCGATTGTCCTGAAAGTGGCTGGGAGAGAAACTCTCGGCGCGTATGCAGCGATAACGCAAGCGGTGGCTCTGCTCACTTTGGTGGATGTGGCTCATTCCTGGTCTCTAGAGCGCTTTCTCGGGCAGTCGATCAGCTTAGGAGATAATGGCGAACGGTTCCGAAAAGTTTTCACCACGGCCCGCACCATGTTGCTGCTCAGCAACGCTGTTTTTGGACTGTTGGTGGTTGCATTCAGTTTCTATGTTGGCCGGCTGTTTCATCTTTCTCCTGCAATAGAAAATGAAGCTCGCCGGGCTTTGTACGTCATCGCAATCTGGGCTGTACTGAGAACCCCGCTTGCCGCGTATCTAAATGCCTTGGTGGCGTCCCAGGACCTTGCGGCAAGCAACACAATTGGAGCGTTCCTGGGGGTAGCCCGCGCACTGACGTCATTGGCATTCGTGCTGGCTCACTTTGGTCTCTTCGGACTGATGTTGTCGGGTTCGGTAGTCGAGGGAGTAGGTTCGCTGCTGTATCGCATGCGCTTCAAGTCTCTACATCCAACTCTTATGCCCAGCTGGGGAATTCCTGATCGCGCGCTTTTTCGCGAAATGATTGGGTTCGGCGGCCATGCGATGCTGCTGAACGTGGGCAACGCCCTCATGTTCAGCTCGGCCAACGCTCTTGCTGGATATGTTGGGGGAGCAGCCGCGGCGAGCTCGTTCTATACCACCCAGGTTCCAGCAACAACGGGATTCAATATGGCCAACCGGCTTGCAGACAACGCAACGCCAGCCATTAACGATCTTTGGGGCAGCCGTGAAATCGCGACTTTCCGGTCTGCGCTCTTCCGGCTTTTGCGACTGACTCTCGCGATGGTATTACCTCTTGCAGCCGGAGTGATTCTATTCAATCGCGATGTGGTAACAGCTTGGGTCGGCGAGCGCCAGTATGCGGGAACACTTCTGACGGTGGCCGTCGCGGCCTTCTGTGTTGTCGTCCCTATTCAACGCCTCGCTATGATTTACGCTTTCGTAATTGGATGGGTGAGATTACTCAGCGTTACAGCTCTGCTGCAAGGCGCCGGCAGTGTTCTACTTGGCATTTTTCTTGGCCGCCGCTTTGGACTTGGCGGTGTTACTCTGGCACTGGTTATTGTTATCGTGCCACAGACGGTCTTGCTCTGGATCCGCTTAGGGCGTTCATTATCATTCGAACTTAATTATGTTTTCCGGACTTGCGTTCTTCCCCTTCTGCTTCCTGTTGCACTCGCCTTTGGGGCAGGCTGGAGCGCATCCAATGCATTTCGCGGACACGGAATATATAGCGTGCTCGCAGAGGTTACTACCTTCATAGTCGTGTATGGCTCGTCCGCGTACTTTCTCGCACTTACAGCGGAGGACAAGGACGACATTGGGCGCTACCGTGAGAAGCTACTGGCCTTCTATAGACGGAAGACAAACCCCGCAGCAGCATGAGACCGCCGCGCAGGAAAATCGATTGGGCCACCATGTCTAAACTTCCTCTTGTCTCTGTTTTGTTTGTTACATACAAACGTATCGAGCTTCTGCGCGACACGCTGCATTCATTCCTGAATAACACCGCGTACCCCAACCTCGAACTCGTCGTCACCGACGATGGCAGCGGACCGGAAATTCAGGAGCAGATCAGGAAGTTGCCTTTTCAAGTATTTGTACTTTCCAAAGAAAACAGAGGACTCGGGGCAAATATCAATGCGGGCCTGCGAGCTTGCAGCGGAAAATATGTTCTGCTCCTGCAAGATGATTGGCATTGCGAAGGTCCATCCGATTACCTGCTGAACAGCGTCAGCGTTTGCGAAAACAACGCTGATGTTGGTCTCATTAATTTCTATGGCATGCCACACAAGTTCGATTCTGCAAATGCGCTGCCAGGAAGCAATGAGCCCTGTCACAAGATCACTGAGCAATTCTGGGACGGCAAGCAAACCTGGAACATATACACAGATACGCCGCACGTCATGACGATGAAATATTTCCAGCGCGTCGGTCCGTACAGAGAAAGTAGCTTTACGGAAGATTGCGAGATGGATTACGAGGCGCGGTTTGCCGCGCAGAAGCAGTTTTCGGCCGCGCTTTTTCCGAGTTATTACAACCGCTTGTTCCGGCACACTGGCGAAGCACACAGTTTTAGAACCATACGTTTCCGCTACCGTGTTGAAAAACTTCTGCTCCCCTACGGGATATTCCTGAAGTCGCGCTGCCGGCCTTTGTACACTGCCGGCAAGTTCATCCTGCGGAGATCAGTGAAGTTGCTGGAAAGTTCAGGAATTGTACGTTGATCAATATTTCTAACCATTGCCTCTAGCGGGTGCCCTCCACATGGAAGTCGCATTATCTACAGTAGGAAAATTCCACACGTTCGACCTTGCCAGGCAACTCTATGATCGGCAGTGTCTTAAGACGATCTTTTCGGGCTACCCTCGCTGGAAGCTCCGTGACGAGGGTCTGCCCAGAGAGAAAGTGGATACATTTCCCTGGCTGCATGCCCCGTACATGCGCTTCGCCGCGCACAGATCTCCAGCGCTAAAAAGATTGTGGGAATGGTATGACCGAGTTTTGTTCGATCAGCATGTCGCACATAATCTGCCAAAATGCGACGTGTTTTGTGGCCTGTCCGGTTCCGTATTGCGGAGCGGCTTGAAGGCGCACGCGATGGGCGCCCGTTTTGTCTGTGACCGCGGCTCCGCTCATATCCGAGTGCAGGATCAAATCCTACGTGAGGAACACGAACTCAATCGTAGTTCTTTCCGCGGCATCGATCCGCGAATCATCCAGCGGGAGGAAGCGGAGTATGAATTGGCCGATGCGATCACCGTGCCTTCGACTTTCGCGCTGAACTCCTTCCTGCTAATGGGGATTCCGCGCCGCAAGTTAAAACTGGTGCCCTATGGCGTCGATCTCCGCAGGTTCCACAAAACCACTGACCCGGATAAATCCGAATTCAACGTCCTGTTTGTGGGTGGTCTTTCTTTGCAAAAAGGATTAGTTTATCTGCTCCAGGCGTTTGATAAATTGCAGCACAGACGTAAGACGCTCACCATTGCAGGTTCTTCCACAACCGATTCAATTCCCCTGCTCGACAAATTTGCGACACGAGAGGACGTACATATTCTGGGACATGTCCCACAGCCGCTGCTCAAAAACATAATGAGTGCAAGTCATGTAATGGTTTTGCCAAGTGTTCAGGAAGGTCTTGCAATGGTACAAGCGCAAGCGCTGGCATGCGGATGCCCCGTGATTGCATCCGCAAACACCGGTGCCAATGACCTGTTTTCGGATAGCGTTGAAGGATACATCGTACCCATTCGAAATGCCGATGCCATTGCGGATCGAATGCAGGTTTTGGCCGATAATCCCGGAGTGCGCGAACAGATGAGCAGTGCTGCCTTGCGGCGCGTTAAATCGATAGGCGGCTGGGATCAATATGGCGAAACCATGCTCCGCGTTTTCTCAGAGCTAGCGGCGGAACTGTGAATTAAAAGCACAAGCCTCATGAATTCATTAAATATTCTTTACATGGGCCCCAACTCCGGTACATGCCGGCAGCGGGCACAAGCGTTGCGCCGCCTTGGGCATAAGGTCTGTACCCTGGCCCCGCGGTCCTTCCTGCCCGACAACAGCTGGATAAATTTCTGGATTTGGCGCACGGGCGCGCGATTTATGGAAGCTGTGCTTGCCCGTAGAGTTTTAGCCGCCCTACCCGACTGCGATTTCGACCTCGTCTGGATTGACGGCGGAGATCTGATCGCACCGTCACTCGTCAGGGAATTGAAGAATCGTTTTGGCAGGGTTATTAACTACAACATCGATGACCCATACGGATCACGGGACTCACGGAGGTGGCGGTTATACCTTGAGAGCCTTCCCTTTTACGATCTCCTGATTGTTATGCGAGAACAAAATGTTCTCGAGGCGAGGAGCCTGGGCGCTAAAAATGTCCTTCGGGTTTTCATGTCAGCAGATGAAATAGCGCACGCTCCGCGGCAGCTCGATGCGGCTGACTGGCAAAAATGGGCGAGCGAGGTACTGTTCCTTGGCACCTGGATGCCGGATCGCGGCCCGTTTCTATCGCGCTTAGTGGAGTTAGGTGTACCACTCGCAATTTACGGGGATCGATGGCAGAAGGCCCGGGAATGGTCAAGGCTGCGTTCCCACTGGCGCGGGGCTGGCTTGCATTCGACTGACGATTACGCCAAGGCAATTCAGTGCGCCAAAATTTGCCTGGGACTCCTCTCGAAGGGAAATCGCGACCTCCACACAACCCGCTCGTCGGAGATCCCCTTTCTGGGAAGCCTTTTCTGTGCCGAGCGCACTTCGGAACACATGTCACTTTACAGCGACGGCGTCGAAGCTGTGTTCTGGGATTCCCCGGAGGAGTGCGCCAAACATTGTTTCCAACTGCTCGCTGATAATGAGTTGCGGGCGACGATCGCCCGGAACGGACAAGCTCGATGCATCCGGAACGGCACGCTGAATCAACCCACATTGCTTTCAATACTGCAAGCTGCCCTCGCAGAGGACCAGTCCGCTGTTTAGAAATTGAGTAACGATGTTATGGCATTTCAAAGGACGTTAAAAACTGAGTGGACACAGGAAGGAAACGCCAGGTTTATGGATACTGCCTCATGGCGGCTCCGGTATCACATGGCTACTCATATTCCGGCTGTTCTAGTTATTTCCGCCGCCCTGTTGGCCATTCTTCACAATGACACTTTTTTCCTCATCGGGGCTGTAATTGGAAGCGGAATAGCGAGCTACGTTTTTTACAACATAATTTTTTACCCCGAAAATTTGCGCCTTGGATGGGTGCTCGGCACCGGTTTGCTCCTGGGATATGCATTCGGAACGCTCAATACTATTGTTCAACTCTTATTTCGCGGAGATACCCCGGAGTCTCGTTTCGGGCTGTCGGTGGCGGATCTTTCGATAGCGCTGGCAGCCGTGCTCCTAGTCGCTGCGCTCTTATTTGTTGTCAGTTCATTAATTGAGCCACCATTATTGGGCGAGCCATTCCAGGTAGGACAGCAACAACTTCGCTTGATCTGGACCGGACTCGGCATCGTTTTTCTGGCATTTGTCAGTGGCGATTTGGGATACATGGGACTTCAGGCGTCCGACGAACACCGTATAACAGTCTTGGGAAGCATCGGCGCGATCGTGGCCCCAATTCTGCCCGCTGTAACTCTTCTCGCCTTGAGCAACGCTCAAGTGTTCCGGCAAAAGGTGACCTTATGGATCGCTTTGGCAATGGAGGTCATCTTCCTTCTTCCTCAGGGACGCAGAGTACTTATGTATGCCATGGTAGTCGGTTTCATGGCATATAACTTCAATCGCCTAAGACTCCGCAGGCAATCTTCTGCGCGGCCATCACTCACAAAACGGCTTCTTATTCTTTTTGCAGGCGCGCTGATCGCCTATGGCTCGATCGTCAGTTTCTTTGCTCTGCGCTATGCAACTATGCAGATGGGAAAAGGGCGCAGCCTTACGGAGTACGCAGGTAGAGCTGTCACTCTGTTACAGGACGGAGATCCCATGATGGCCCGTCAACTGGCCAGCAATGTTCAGGATCGGACCTTTATCCTCACCTATTTGTCGGAACTGCTTTCAGCCAGCTGGCACACTACTCCAATGCTTGGTGAAGACGCGGCGTTCTGTATCAAGTCTTCCATCCCGTCTGTTTTGTATCCAGACAAACATGCGGTAAATGAGATTGGCGCGGAGGAGGTAATTGCGAACCCGCATTTTGGTCTGATGGTTCGTGATGAAGCGAATTCGCTGTTGACTGCCGGTGTCTCTGATTTTGGGTTGGCCGGTGCTATCGCGTATCCCTTCGCGATTCTTGGTTTTTATGTTTGTTTCTCGCGAGTCGTTGGTCGGTACTTGCCGCCGATGACTCGGCTCTTCTTAAATTTTGCTCTGGTCTATGGTCTCATTCAGGCCGAAACCGTGCTGACGAGCAACATCAACATTTGCCGCGATCTTTTGATTTTTATTTTCGTTTTTGCATTGATAGACAAGATTCCATCGCTGCGCGTATTGCGACGCAGGACTGTTCATGCGCATTCTCCTGGTATCTAACTACCTGAAGGATGGACAGGAAAGCATGCAGCGATTCGCGGCGCTGATGCTGAATGGTCTGCTCGATGCAGGGCATGAAGTGCGAGTGATAAGCCCACCCATGCTGGCCGGGCGCCTGAAAAGTTCCAATCAGGGGATGGGTAAGTGGCTGGGCTATGTTGATAAATTCGCATTGTTTCCGCCGTTGCTACTCGACGCTTCACGCTGGGCGGATGTAGTTCATATTTGCGACCACTCCAACGCGATGTATGCTGCCTGGACAGGTTCAGCACCATGCCTCGTTACCTGCCATGACATGCTGGCGGTTCGTGGAGCGCTAAGCGAGCAAACCGACTGCCCCGCTTCCAGAACCGGCAAGTATCTTCAGAGATGGATTGTCCATGGCTTGCACAAAGCCAACAGCGTGGTATGCGTTTCAAAGGCAACACTCGTAGATTTCGAACGCATCGTCGGTCGCTCGACGAGCGTAATCCTGAACTCACTTAATTACCCGTATCATCGTATTTCACCTGATCGCTGCGAAGCCCTGCTTTCTCGTGTGCCGCAGCTGGATTTGGCAAAACCGTTTGTACTTCATGTGGGTTCCAATTCAGCCCGAAAGAATAAAAACGGCGTAATTCGCGCATTTGCAAAGGCAACCGCTACTGTCGATTTGCAACTTGTACTTGCTGGTCCGCAGCTCAACTCCGAATTGAATGAACTCATACGTGACTTGGGCGTTGCCGATCGAGTGATTGTCGTCGTGAAGCCTTGCAACGAGATGCTTGAGGGTCTCTACAATAAGGCGCTTGGCTTGTTATTTCCCTCGCGATTCGAAGGCTTCGGCTGGCCGCTTATCGAGGCTCAGGCATGCGGATGCCCTGTTATTTGTAGCCGTTGCGCTCCATTCTCCGAAATAGTTGGCGAATCGGCAATCATGCGAGAAGTTGACGATGAGTCTGGTTTCGCAGCAGACCTCTCAACGCTCGCAAACGATTCGTCGGAGCGTGCTCGCTGGGTGCAAAAAGGACTGAGAAATGCAGTGCGATTTTCTCGGGAGCTAATGATTTCCGCGTATATAGACCGATATAAGGAATTAGTCCAAACCAGTTAAACCGTTACCGGAAGATATGGCGTACTTCAAGCGCCATGTAGGGTTCGTTCGCTAATGAAAATTCTTCATGTTATCAGTTCGGTAAACCCCGTTGGCGGGGGTCCAATTGAGGGCGTCAGGCAGTTGGCCCCGGTAATACGCCAATACGGGCACACCATCGAGGTGGCTTCGCTGGATTCGCCCGACGCTCCGCATGTGAAGCGTTGCTTCGTGCCCGTTCATCCACTCGGACCCGGATTGCTGAAGTACAGATACAGCACGCGCCTGGTACCTTGGTTGCGAGAAAACGCAAAAAACTACGATATCGTGGTCGTAGACGGCATTTGGCAGTACCACAGTTTCGCAGCATGGCGCGCGCTGCGCCGCAGCGACACTCCCTATGTCGTTTTCACCCATGGCATGCTCGACCCATGGTTCAAGAAAACCTACCCGCGCAAGCACCTGAAGAAGATGCTGTACTGGCCTTGGGGCGAATACCGGGTGCTGCGCGACGCCGCAGCCGTGCTCTTCACATGCGAGGAGGAGCGCATCTTAGCCCGGCAATCATTCCGTCCCTACCGGTGCAATGAAGAGGTGGTGAATTACGGTACAGCCGGACCACAGGGCGATCCGCAAACCGAACTGGACACGTTTTACGGAAGCCATCCGGAGCTCCGCAACAAGCGGCTCGCAATTTATCTCGGTCGCCTCCATGAGAAGAAAGGTTGCGACCTCCTGATTCAGGCTTTTGCGAAGGTACTGGCCACAGACCCGGACTGGCACCTTTTGATGTGCGGCCCCGATCAGGTTGGGTGGAAGGCAAAACTGGTCGCAATGGCAGATCGGTTAAACATCGCCAACCGCATCAGCTGGCTCGGTATGGTAAGTGGAGACATGAAATGGGGCGCGTTGCGCGCATCGGAAATCTTCGTACTGCCTTCGCATCAGGAAAATTTCGGTATTGTGGTCGCCGAGGCATTGGCTTGCGGCGTGCCTGCTCTGATCTCGAACCAGGTCAATATCTGGCATGAGATACAACAAGACGGAGCTGGTATCATCGCTAAAGATGACCTGAACGGAACCTGCGCCATGCTCAGAACATGGCTACAAATGTCCAGCTCGCAGAAGTCCGAAATGCGACAACGAACGCGCGGGTGCTTCCAGCAGAGGTTCGAAATTCATAAAGCCGCGGAGACCCTGATTAAGACCTTCTGCAATATCCGCGCCGGACGCAACAGCACTCTTTAATGACCAATTCCGATCCATACCTTCAGCCAGCTTTTTCGCGGCGAAACAGGCTGTTACGTTTCCTGTGGGGAATTGTGTACGCCCTGCTGTTTCGGACATCGCCCCGGCCTATGCATGCCTGGCGAAATTTCTTATTGCGCTGCTTCGGTGCGACCATCGGTCCAAATTCGCACATTTATCCAACCGCAAGAATCTGGGCTCCCTGGAACTTGATCTGCGAAGAGAATGCCACAATCGCAGACGATGTTGTTGTTTATAACCCACTGGCTGTGCGCCTGGGATCGCACGCGATCTTATCGCAACAGGCATATCTTTGCGGCGCAACGCACGACTATGAAGACCCGGAATTTCCTCTCATCTCATTTCCCATAACCCTGGGTCCCTACTCGTGGGTGTGTGCAAGGGCCACCGTGCAGCCAGGCGTCAACATCGGCGAGGGAGCGATTCTGGCACTTGCATCGGTTGCAACCCGTGATCTGGAGCCGTGGACGGTGTACGGAGGCATTCCAGCACGAAAAATCAAGATGCGCGTTTTGCGTGAAAAGAGCGAAGTACAGCCTAAACAATCATGATCTCTGTTCTCATCCCGACCAAAAACGAAGTGCAGGACCTTCCCTGTTGCCTGAATTCAGTTGCATGGTCAGATGACATACACGTTTATGACTCCGGCAGCACTGACTCCACGGTAGATCTGGCGAAATCAATGGCTGCGCGGGTCACGGTTCGTTCTTATGCCCCGGGACAACCCGCGTTTGGCGGTGACGAGTCCGCCCATCAAAACTGGGCCTTACAGACAATTCCTTTCAAGTATCCGTGGGTACTGCATTTGGATGCCGATGAGCGCGTGACGCCGGATCTGGCGGCAAGTATTCGCCAAGCGGTCGAGAACCCAGGCAAGAATGTCGCGTTCCGCATCCAGCGCCGGGATTTTCTGCATGGGCGCTGGCTCAAGCACGTGCAAGCATCGCCTTTTTACCTGCGGCTTTTCCGCCCCGAAAAAATGCGTTATGAACGCCTCATCAATCCCGTCTCGATTCCGGATGGCCCCGTTGGACGACTGAGCGGCTACCTCGATCACTTTCCTTTCAGCAAAGGGATGCGTCATTGGCTCGACCGGCACAATTCCTACAGTACGCTGGAGGCGCAGCAGTTTATTATGAATCGCGCTTCGCATAGTTCGTTCAGCCTCAAACAAGCGCTGCTGGCAAAGGACTTAAACAACAGAAGATTCCATCAGAAGGAACTGTTCTACCGCCTTCCGGCGCGGCCTCTTATCAAGTTCCTGCTTTTGTATTTCGGCAAACGCGGATTCCTGGATGGTGATGCCGGCATGACCTATGCCCTGCTGCAATCTTTCTACGAATACATGATTGTACTGAAGACACGAGAGTTGGAGGGTTCTGCGGCGACCCAAGACGCCGCTGGAATGTCGGCCTGAAAATGATTAAAGCTAGAAACGTGCCCAAAGCTGTCGTGTACGTCGTAACTCTGCTGACAGTGCTTGCGGCATCATGTGCCGCGGCACAAGAAAGCTCCTCCCGAGTAGGCCTCCCCATTCAGGGTACGGATTCCAGCGTTGATAGAAACATCGTGCCGCCCGGAACGGCCAAGCAGATCGGCCAAACGCAATCAACTCCGCCCGCCTCCAAATGGGGGCCGAACCGAAGTTCGACTGCATCTTCGTCCGCCGTGTCTCAACAGAATCACTCGTCTGTTTCGAGCAATGGCTTGCAGCACAAGGCGCAGACGACGTCCCAATCCGGCCACCCCGTCGCAACCCGCGGGGCGCGCGTGGGTGACAAGCACCAAGGCGCAGATTCGAAGAATTCAAATCAGAACGCTGTGCGCAAAACCAGCCTGCAGGGTTCTGTCGCGAAAAACGCGCCACCATCGGAATTCAAGGAGCCGTCGTCGTTCAGGAAGGAATACTCTCCCGCGATTGGAAGATCGCGACCAGCATTCACCACCCACACTCACATGTCTCGGACGAGCACGAAACACAAGCGGGCAGCATCGAAACAGAGCGCATCCTCGAAAGGACAGCACCCGGTGAGAAACGGTCTCACGGGAGCCAAGCCTTCAAGAGACAAGGCCCCGAAAAACAGGCTCAGCCAAACCAAATCCAAGGTTCTTATTAGATAGAAACCGTTTCCCTTTCCTGTTGTGGCTGCACGAGAGCAGGCGAACCGCAACGGAAATCGCCCGAGGAATTCAGGTGGGAGAGGAAGAAGTGCATCGTTTCGATACGAAGCCGAAGCGAACCTTGGGGCTTGTTTTCATCCAGATCACGGAAACAAAAATGAGGTTTGCCAGCACAGACAGAGATCTGTTCGATGACATTGCTGGCAAAAGCATCATGCCCACACTTGAAGCTCGACAGCTCGACAGGAATCAGATTCGGGTGACGGGCCATGAACTTGGCTGCCCACAACTTCAGGTTTGTATTGGCAGAAACTGAGTTCTTCCATACGTCGGAAATATCCAAAGGCGAACTGATCACACCGGCTCCAACCTCTTCACCAAAGAGGTTGTTGAGAACATCTTCATCCAGTGGAAGATAGGCCTGTGAAAACACGGGATAGCCGAGCTTTTGAAAAGACTCCAGAATGTCCTGATTGACACCTGGATCGTGGTGATACGGTCTGGCAAGCAGAACCAAACCTATACGTCCTTCGCGTTCGAGCCTGTCCAGCGCATCGCGCGAAACTTGACGCATTTTTAAATCAAACTGCTCTTGAAAAAGAAATGCCTGCTCCACCGCCTCCGCATTCTCTTCCCAACTCAGACCTGCTAATACATCCTTCCAGCATTCAAACATCTGGAACCGGAAGAGACGCCGATCCGACAGATTCAGTATTGGGTTCAAGTAGCCGATACCGGTCTCGCCAAACCAGTTGCGATTCGCGGAAAACGCAGCTTTCACTGCTTCCGGCGTTGCCGCCCCGGTCGGACACGAGCTCACGCCCGCACACTTCTCCAGATTATTGACCACAGTGTCAATCATTGGAAAGAAAATGTAATCAAGAACGTGAGCGTCCCTGTTCTTTTGCAACAAGTGGAAGACGTGAGAAATGCACAGCTTTGCCGGGAAGCATGGATCGACCGCCGCAAAACCAACCGCCTCTTTGAAATGAGTAGGGTTGGTCGTAGCAGAGAAGATAATGTTTTCCTTCCGAACACCCAGGCCCTGCAGATAAGAAGTCAGCAATGGCGCATAGGCGTACAAGTTCAAAACCCTCGGAATTCCAATGCAGATCGAGGAACGATCGTGAAGCCGCTTCCCATTCCGTTTCGTCGCACTAGTATGAGTAACGAGCGGCACGTCCCGCACCGACCACGCCTCACGCGCTGCAAGCGACGGAATACAGGGATTTGCCGCACACACGGCAGACCAGGCGGAATTAACTTCGCGCGCCTTGCTGACGTCAAGAGCCTCGCCGCGCTCACAACTTGCGATTATGACGCGATTCTGCCCTGACGACTCTTCGAATTGCGGAGTAGCGCACGAGTAATCGATAAAGGTGCGGTGACATTTGTTGGCACAAAACGAACAGCGCGTAGATTCGTCGCGCCGGATCGTGTAACGCACGCTCGATAGCTGATCGAGAGAGATGAACCGGCTGGGCCGCTCGGGCGAGTACCGGCGAATTGCCTCCAGTGCAGCGCCAATAGAACCAGCCTCTCCGCAATTCGGATGCAGAAAGATTTCCGGCTCGCCTTCTGCGAAGTAGTGACTGCGAATGAAATCTATCTCAGCTTTGACCACGGCGAGATTGCGCTGCGTCCCCCCTTGCAGCAGAAAGCGCTTTCCCAGCTTTGCAACGTTGGACACGCCGGCCACGTACAGAAACACATTTTTCGGCAGCACGGCGGCCAGGCCCGCAATCAGTTCCTCGGGCCGCCAGCCCTGTCGCTGAAAGTTCACAATGTCGGACTGAAGGAACACGGCACAGCCATAGCTGAATACGGGCATGCGATTGGCACGGAAAGCAGTTTCCGCAAAGGTCTCAATCGGAATACCGAGCGTCTCCGCCGTAGCTTGGAGAAAGTATCCATTTCCGGCCGAACACTGCGTATTCAGCCTGAAGTCCTTCACCGCGCCATTCTGCAGCAGCACGATCTTAATGTCCTGCCCACCGACGTCGATGATGGCGTCCACATCGTGCCTGACCTGCAAGGCGGAGTGGGCGTGAGCGACGGTTTCAACCAGCGCCACGTCTGCGCCAAGAACCCGCTGTAGCAAGTCCTTCGAGTACCCTGTGATGGCCGCTCCGAGCACCGATAATCGGACGCCACGCCGGCGAAAGCGATCATACAATTCCTGCAAAACAGCAATTGCATCGGCAATCGGGTCGGCGCGGGAAAGACGGTAAGCGCTTGCCAGCAGTTGGCCATCAGGAGAAAGCAAAACGGCCTTGGTCGAGGTAGAACCTCCGTCGATTCCAACAAACACGGGGATCTCGCCGGATGTGAGAGCTACGTCCGGGCGCGGGGCAATCGTGTAATCGCGAAGGAACTTCCGCAACTCATCCTCAGTTTTGCACAACCCCTCGGTGCCACCAGCGATCTCCAGAGCCGACGAGGAGTTCACAAATTGCGCCAGCGGTTCGATTCCCAGGTAGTTGCCAACCTCCGCAGATTCGGTGCGCCCGTATTCAAGGGCTCCAATCGCGCCGAAGTACTGCGCGTCGGCAGGCACTGAAACGAGGGTTTCCAACGCGACATCTTCTGGAATCGTCACGTTCTGGTCCCGCCACATGCGCGCCAGGTGCTGTCGCCATGCCTCGCGCAAACCGGGCAGGAAGACATGAGGTCCGCCCAAAAGCAGCACCCGCGGCAGCAACAGATGCCCGCGCGTGAGAACGGTGAGGTTTTGCAGCACAATCGCGTTAAACAAAGACGCGATCAATTCGCTGGGGGGCACACCCTGTTTTTGGAATCCTGTGATATCGGTTTCCGCAAACACCCCGCACTTGCCGGCAACCGGATGAATCGGCACTCCGTCAAATTTCTGTTGGCGGAGTTGATCTGGGCTCAGATTCAACTTGGCAGCGATCTTGTCAATCACAGCGCCGGTACCGCCTGCGCACTTGTCATTCATCGAAGCCAGTTTTTTCTTCTGTCCAGCGTGGCCTGTCTCTTTAAAAACGATGATCTTTGAGTCCTGACCGCCGAGTTCTATGACGGAGTGAACCTCAGGAAAAAGCTTTTCCACGGCCATGCTGACGGCCGTTACTTCCTGCACAAACTTTGCGCCCAGGATTCCCGCGAGCGCGCCTCCCCCGCTGCCTGTGATGAAAGCGTAGGCAGTTCCTGTCTGCATTCCGAGCGAGTCCTGCAGTTCCTGCAGACAGGACAAAAGGGTTTCGGCCTGGCGCCCCTCATGCCGGCGATATGTACGGAAAAGCAGATCGTCTCCATCCGCGGGGCAGGCGACGACCTTTACGGTCGTCGATCCCACGTCAATGCCGATCCGGTACTGCTTCAATTTCCTGGGTCCACTATTCATCACAAACTCTCACGCCGAGCCAAAAGGCTCGTTTATTCCATGTTCCCTCGAACCCCTTGGAATCCGTGCATGGCCTGTTTTGCAAGCCAACGGATCACTCGGGCATCGTTGTAGCAGAAAGCGAGAATGTGATTCAGTGTGGAGAAACAGGTTTTCTCGCAGCTCTGTTTCATTACCTTGAGCTGGGCGGGATCCATCTTCGGATTTTCCACCGTGCCCCAGTCGTAAGTCGCCGAGTAGGTCGGGAAACAGGGAGCCAGCGTACCATCAACGCGAATAATTAGGCTGTTGAGTCCGGCGCGGCAGTTCCATTGGTGCAAGTCATTCTTGATGAAGCTCTTCATCTGGGCCAGCCGTTCCACTGAGTTCACCATCTTCCAGCCGGAATTCTGCTTGTCGATCAGCCAATCCACCAGTTCACCAATGCGTTCATGGTCTTCCTCACGAATGAATACCGGACTGTCCTCGAGCTTTTGGAAGTTTGACTGCTCCATCATCGGTGTTTCGCAGATGTGGTAATCGGTGGCGATTCCGTTATCGTGAGCCAATTCGGTCAGCATACGCACATCTTCGAGGTTATTCCGGCAGATGTTGATATTTAAAAAGACCGTATAGCCATATTTGTATTGTTTGCGAATCAGGTACTCGAAATAGCTCCGAATGGGAACCATTGCTTTCGGCAGTCCTGGCTTGATATCCCAAGCATCCGCAGCAAGATTGAAGGTCGCAACACCAGCATCGGCCAGCCGATCGATCACATCCGGTCGCAGCAAGCGGCCATTGGTCGGCAGATACACCCAGAAGCCTTTTTTCGTCGCATAATTAACAATTTTATGAGCAAAATCCGGGCGCAACAGCACCTCTCCACCCATCAGCGCAAGAACGCGGCAGGTGGTCGTGTGCAGCCAGTCGATTGAGCGCCTGGCAGTCTCTTCGGTCATTCCTTTCACCTGATTGTCATAGGCCCAGCAATACCCGCATTCGACGTTGCATTTCCATTCATTGAACAGATAAGCAATCAAAGGGTGAAATTCTCCAGGCATAATTCGCGACTTAAAGAATGGAAACATCCACCCGCGCATTGCGTGCCAGATCTCGTGCTTTTTCCATTGCCGATTGCCGTTCTTGGGAAAGTACGGCTCGTCCGGAGCATTCAGCAGGTCCGGCCTTTGCGGAAATACCGGCGTGGGCAACTCGAGCGTCTTGCCTGCGGGAAGAGGTGCGAGTTCGGAGCGCATGCCATGCGTCAACTGATCGCTGGTGGCAGCATCCAGTCGTGACCGGGGAGAATTGGGTGTCGCGACGAGCCTAGGTAGATCAGACATGATCGTTCTCCTGTGATGAAATCGTAGGAATTCTTAAACCACTCGAACTGCGTTGGCGAACCGAGAAAGTATCGCGAGCGGTCCGTTCAGATTGCATTTTTTCGCGTACATCCAGCAAAAAATTTGCCGATGTAGAAATCACTCCATCGCGCCGGGAAACCCGGTAAGATGCGCTTCGCAGTTCGGGCTGTTCGGCCAAGAATTCACGGATCTGTTCGATTGTAAGCTGCGATGAGCGCAGCACAGTTTCAAACTCTTGACGGGCGCTTTCTTTCGCGTCGGCGAGCGCCATCTGCACTCGGCTGTATGCATGAATCTCACCGTCACCGGCTGTTTCGATCGAGGCGAAGATCATCTCCGGATTTCTCTCCACCAGCGATGCCTGAACCGCGTCGGATTGCGTCGACGGAAGGCAACCAAACGGCTTCAGCGCCAGTACCATGTGGCATTTGCGAGATGCTGTGTAGTAAATATTTTTTCCGACTTCGAGATGCCCCTCGCCACCACGCAAGAAAGTAGAATAGTGAGGCGCAGCGAGCGCTGCCAATTTCTTCTGTGGAGACAGGGGAGTCGTAATGTCGCCGAGAGCACTCGCAAGGCGCTTGTAATGCCGCTTATATATGTACTCGGTAGCGGAGAAAAGCCCTCGCTTCCAAACTATTTTTGCGCGAATGCGAAAAGCTTCCATTGGTTTTGACCAGGGGTGCTCTTGCCCCGCAAGCCGAAGTTGCAAATCAAGCCGTTGTTTGGCAAGAAATAGAAGATACAACAACCAGCAACTGATTGGTTCAACTGCAACTTCTGCCCCTTCCCGCTGCAGAAACTCGAACATGCGGAAATTGCCATCGCCCTCGGTTAGTTGTGCCCAGAACTCTCCAATGATCTTCACCAGAGGCCTTAACCGAAGCCGGTCAACTTCCATGGTGGACAGTATTTGACGGCACTTGCGCAGCTCCGTCAGCAGCGCGCTTCCATTCAAGTGCACGTGTATTTTGCACAGAGTGTTGAGCACGCGAAACGAGGCGTGCGAGCGATGCCGCTGTAACCAACCACGTAGCCATCTGGGAGCCTGTTCCGCCAGATCGAAATGAGGCGTCGTCCGGAAGTACTCAACAAGTTCATCCACCAAGGCGACAATCATGCGATCGGCATCGCCAGGCACCACTTCGTAGGCGCCAAGCTTTCGCTGCAGGTCGTTGAGTAGATCACCAAGCACTACCGCATGCAGGGCGGATAATCCAAAATCCACCGAAAACTGCATTCCCGAATGTCCGGATGAGGCCTTTACACCGTGTTCCTGAAGAAAAAGTATGATACGAAATCCCGAAAAACCTGCCGCATGCAAGGCCGAGCGAATTTCATCTTCATACATGCCGTATCGGCAAGGGCCAGTGGTACCGGCCGTAAAGTACACATAATTTTTTACAATTTCTTCTCGTGATAAGCCTTCGGCTTCAAGTTGGCGCAAGCGCTTAATCAGATTCCCTGCCACGAAGTAGGCGGGATTACACAGGCCACTGGCACAATACTCTTTGCCGATCTCATGCGCTTCCCGATCAGCCTGCGGCAGATATTCCGCGAGGTAGCCGCTCCTGTTCAGCACTGCCTTGATCAGCCGTTCATGCTTCCAAGTCAAGCCTCCCAAAATAATGGTGACGTGTTCGCGTTCACTGGAGTTGAAAGGAGGTTCCTGCAGACGTCGGTAATGTTCTATTCGCTTCATCTATCCTTAGCAATGCGCTGCGACAAAACGCCCGCATCCCCTTCAAAAGAGAAAGCCGGCATAATGCCAGCCCGCACGCCGCAACGCTTGGACCATTATACATCGAGAGACACACGATGAAAGCAGTCGCGCACGTCATCTGCTTCTTTATTCCAATCCAACGAATATCAAGTAGCTTGCTCATTTATGAAGGAAGATCGGACGGAAAGCAACGTCTATTGCGAATCGGAATTCAGCTGTGGAAACGATAAGAAAGCAGCGTGCTGCAACACTGCGCCGAGCGACAAATAAAAGAAAATATCTTGCAATTCGTCTCCTTTTATGTGCGATCAACAACTGCATGGAACTCAACAGCTGCGAGCTGAAGCATGCCATTTGGATCATGAGGCGGTGAATCGAGAGCTATTTCCTGCGTTTCCGGAACAGCACGTCGAACGACACCACGCCGGTCTGGTCACGCGCTCCAACAATGGAAACGTCCTTGTTGACGTTGTATTCAAACTGAATGATCTGCTGCGCGGACTGGTTCAGATTGGTGATATAGGTAAGCGTCAGCTTGTTGGAAACCGATTGCTCGACTGTCACCCGCGCCAGGCCGGCGTTGGTCGGACCGCCCACGTTCGGATCGATTTTCAGCCGGCTCACGCCAAATAGTTTCTGCACCCTGCTGCTCACTGTCGCGTTCAGAGCCTGCCCAATCAGCGCCGAGGATGCGCTCTCCGTAATCGTTGGCTGATATTGTGAAGTGCCCATCATCGCAGGATTCGCTACCTCCTCGGTGGTGCGTCCCAACGCGAGCAACGAAATAATGTCGCTGCTTGAGAGTGGAGGATCAGAGCGATAGGAGGGAGTCAGCCTGTTTATCGAACCATGTAAGCCCAGCGTAATGTCGTAATCGCGCACCCTGGCTGAGAGTTCCACATCGATTGCCGGCTCGATCCGCACCGGGTTGGTGAACGTAATGTCGCCGCGCTCCAAATTATATTTGGTACCGCTGAAGGAGATCGTCCCTTCCAGCAGATTCACGCGCCCCAAAACTGTTGGACGCATCGCGGTTCCGCGTATCCGCAGGTCCACATTTCCGCTCAATCGTGCAAGCGAGGTCTGTACCTCCAACTCCGGCGTCGAGGTCACATGTAAATCCAAGCGCACGTCGTTGAGCGGTGAATCGATCTTCTGTACCGGAGTGCTTTGCTTTCCTTTAATAAGATAAGTTGCGAAATCAAATTGCGGATTCACGCCCAATCGCGTCACTGTGATATCGCCCGAGAGCAGCGATTTCTTGGTCGTGCCTGTCAGCGCTATGGACGCGTTAGCGGTTGAACTCAACCCCTCCGGATAGCGCAATCGAATGTCGCGTCCTCGGGCCGAAAGGTTGAACCCCAGCCCCTGCGAGGGAGAGAAGGTGATGAATCCTGCGCAATGAAGCAGCCCGCCACCGGTGCGCGCCGTAAGCTCCTGCACTTGTAAACGGTCTTCATTAAAACTCAGCGTACCTGTAACATCGCTCAGTCCGTTCGGAAAATCGATATAGGCGATTGCGCCATTCTCAATGCCCATTCGTCCACGTACTATGGGTTGCGACAGCGTCCCGTTCACCCGCACATTGAAATTCGCAACTCCGCCCGAAATCAGACTTGGATCGAACGTCTCCAGCAATTTCAGGTTCACACTGCCCGAGGCACGCACATTCACTTCACGCTTGCCGCCCAACTGCAACTGCCCCCGAACCTGCAGGAAGCGAGTACCCTGTTCGGCCGACAGGCGGAACTGCTCGACAGTCAAAACCTGATTTGCCATTTTCAGGTGAATCGGTCCATCGTTTTTGACAATGATGCTGCCGTAGCTTTCAACCCAGCGCTCCACTACCACGTCCGCCGTAATGCTTTTGAGCTGACGCGCCTCGCCCGACGCCTCAATGCGCATCTTCAATTCCGAGGTTCCCTCGGGACGACGGGGAAGATAGGCCGCAAGCAACGATCTCAGATCCGCGCTCTGTGCATCCACCACAAGACGCATCGGCAACTGGTCGCGCAGATGTATCTGCCCGTCGATCTTCACCTCACCTGTCTGGAATCTTGAGCGTGCGGTCAGCATCAGCTCCGAACCGCGCGTAACTGCATCCACGTTCAGGTCGCCAATTGGACGCCGGTTCACTGCAACATTTCGCAGGTTGATCCGCCCATTAATGACCGGTGCGCCAGGTGTGCCCGACCCGCTAGCCTCGAAGCTTGCCTGTCCCGTCACGTGCAGATTACGCTGGCGCACAGCGCGCAGATTTTCAATCTTTATCTCGGTTCCTTTCAGTGCGAAACCAAACTCCTGCGTCTCCACATTGACTCGTGCATCGCCACGCAATTGCATCACGTCGCTCTTCACGGCAATGTTGCGCAACTGCACCTGGTTTTCAGTGAAATTCACATCCGCGGTGGCCACAGGTACCGCTTGGCCCCACGCGCTGCTATCCTTCAATGCGATAAAACCGCTTCCACTTAAGTGGCTTTCCGTGCCCTGCACCTGCACGTTGCCGCTCATTTTCCCTGTAACCGGATAGCTTGATCCTGCCAGTCCCTGTAATTCAGTGACGTCGACGTTCTCCACTTTCGCGCGCACCGCAAAAGGCAGTGTCGTGTCGTAATCGCCGTTCGTCAGAGCCACTCTGGCGTCCAGATTGATTCGTGAGCCTCCTCGCAGCAGCACGCCATTTCGCAACGTCTCCTGCGTCAAGGAGTACTCCACATCGCCTTCGAGCAAATCCCAGCTGGTGCGTACCGCTCGTCCCACTCCGACTCTACGGCCGCCCCGCCTCTCCACCTTTCGCAGCACCGTTGTAAAGTTGTGAAGTTCAATATGCCCTGCAATCGTAGGCGAGCTGAGCTTCCCCCTCACGGTTCCCTTGAATTGCGCGCGTCCGCCAAATTCGACTGGCAACTCCTTCTCGCGCGCGCCGCGCCAGGACCGAATTATCGGCACCAGTTCCGTAAAACTCGTCGTCGCCGCATCCAGCTTCAAGTCTGAGTTTGCCGAAAGCTGACCGCTGGCCTTAAGACGCGCCGCCCGCGTGCTTACCTCCACACTGTGCAGTTGAACCGATGGCCCTTTGAGATCCACTGTGCCACGCAGCGCCGCCGTTACTGGCAACTCTCCTGGCCGCATTATTGGAACTATGCGCATGTCTCCATCTATTTGCGCATTCTGCGGACTGCCGCGCCAATTCACCTCCAGCGTGCCCGTTGCTGAACCAGCCAAATGCAGCCTGTCCAGCGGCAGTTCACGGGTCGTAAAGGCGCTCATAACCTGCGTTAATTGCGCGCCCGTAACTTTCAGACTGATGAGCCCCAGCTGCTCCTTGCTCTGCAAATTGCTGACGGACAACTTTCCGTGAACTGTACCGCCCAGCGCGGCAGCGAAAATCGAAGGCGCTTCGAAATGCTCACGGTCCAGAGAAAAGATCAAACCGCCATTGATTTTTTCCAGCCGAGAAATCTGATTTTTCCAGGTCACTCCAGTGGCTTGCGCCTTGCCGGTCACGGCATATTCCGCCCGATCCGATCGATAGCTTCCTTCACCACTGAGCTGCACCTCGCCGCTTTGCAGTTCGCGGAAATCAACGAGGCGCGCAAGTTCACCAGCATCGCCCGAGGCACGATAAGAAAAACGGACTACTGGAGCAACAAGTTGACTCACCGCTCCGCTGGCTTCCGCCCAGGAGTGCCCCAAAGTCGCTCGCAAACGCGGCACATCCAAGCGGTTGCTGTAGAGCCGGAACTCTGCCTCGGCGCCCAGTGTCAGCGGCTCCCGTTTCGGCAGTTGTATCCGCACCTGCCCCACCTTCGCCAGCCCGTCGTAATGACGGTCCGAAGCCCGATAGTTCAACTGCACCGCGACGTTCTCGGCCGCGCCCTCCAGTTTAATTTTGTCTTCGTTCCATTCGAGTAGGCCGTCTCTCAGCTCGGCATGGTCTATCGCAAGCCGTACCAACTGTTTGGCCTTGTCCGCCGGCGTTCCGCGCGGTAATTTCGGTTCGGGCAAATTCGTCGAACCGTCCTTGTACACATCCACATGCGCCAGTGGACGCACAAAACTCAGCTCCTGAAAAGATACGCGTCCGCGTAATAGAGGAGCCCATTTCAACCGCATCTGAATCCGCTCGGCATTAAGCAGCGGAGCCTCCAGCCGCGACTCTTTTCCGTGGATCGTTAAGCCTGCCAGTTCAAACTGCAAGTGAGCAAGATTCCAGCCCACGCGCTGCAACTCTACCCGGCCTCCGGTCGCGTGCTCTATTTTCGCGACCACATAGTGCCGCACCCGTTCTTGAAACGCCGGGCTCACCACGTAACGAGCCAGCGCCAGCACTGCCAGCGCAAACGCCAGGACAACAATTCCAACCCAAAGCAAAATCCGTACACGACTGGAGGGTACGCCGGCAACCGGTAGGTTCTCCGCCACCTTCCTGAGGGAAGATTTACTTTTTCCGGATTTTTTTTGCTCTGGCTCTTCGCTCATCGTCCTCGCCGCTTATTTGTGTCACTTCACGCCGTCCCACAACAGCTGTATCCGGCTCTGTTTCCGCAGATTCTCCAGCCACTTTTCCATCTCGATATTTTCCTTTTGCTCGGCCAGCAACTGGCGAATTTTTGACGTGACCGACTCAATTGGTTCGGGACCATGCCCATGAGACTTTAGCTCTGGAACCAGCGTATTTTTGTAGTACTCTTCCACTTCCTTGCGCGAAACTCTCACCAGTGGCCGCACCCGGTATTCCAGAAATCTCAGAATTTCAATCTGATTCGCAACCAGCTCATGCAATTCCTCTGCCGAGAGTCCGTAGCGGCACAACGTGCTGTTCCATCTGGCGTCATCGTTTGCCATCCGCCAGCCGGCGCGTATCTCGCTGATTCGAGCCTTCACCTCCGCATCGGTGGCCGGAGTTGATCCTTGCATCTGGCTGTGCAACATTCTGAATTGCAGCAGGTGCTCGAAAGCCGCACGCCGGTCAGCCTCCGTCAAGGCATTCAGCGGACGCGCATTTTCCAGCGCCTCAAAACGCATCTCTTCATCCAGATCGCTCCACGTCATCAGATGGCCATTTACCACGGCTATAGCACGATCCACTACCTTGGCCTGAACCGGTGGCGCTAGCAGCAGCGCTAGAACTAGCGGCACGAAATTTATCTTTTTCATCATCAGAATGTCTGCCCAATACTAAAGAAGAAGTTTAAGCGTCGGACCTGCTCCGTGTGTGGCAGCGATCCGTCGCTTGGTTGCTTGATCTGAAACACCGGCGGATTCAGGTTGTATCCAAGGTCCACGCGAACCGGCCCAATTGGCGTCCGGTACCGTGCTCCCGCTCCAACAGCCTGCGACATGTAACTGAAATCGCACGTCGATGTCTCGCTCAGCAGATTGCGGCAGTTCGCCTGATCTCGCTGGCTGAAGCGCGCCAGATTCTTCCACATCTGGTTGGCCGTTGAAAAGGCGTTGCCCATGTCGTGAAAGAACACGAAGCTGAGGTTATCTCCCACCTTGGGCAGTGGCATCGGAGGGAGTCTCAGCTCTAAATTGTTAACAAACATCGCATTGCCGCCCAAAGGCGATCCGGAAAATGCATCTCGCGGCCCCGCTTGATTGATTGAGAAGCCGCGATGTGAACCTGAGCCACCCACAAAGAATCGCTCGGGCAGCGGGATGTACCCAAAACTCCCATACGGAGTCTCCACGCCAATCCGCAACGAGCGCGCGAATACCCAGTTTTTGTGAAACTTATGATAGCTCGCATTCTGCACAAGCACGCGCCCAAAGTCCGCTTCTGAACCAAACGCCTTGGACGCAACACCGATATCGGCCGTGTTGTACGTCCCCTTCGTCGAATTCAGCGGGTCGTCGCGCGTGTCCCGCAGATACGTCAAACTGGGCATACCCACTCGCACGGGTTGCGAATAGACAGGAATCAGGTCCGGACTGAATCCCGAGGGGAAGCTGTTCGGATCTACCTTGACGCGCCGATACGAGAAGCGGTACAGCATCTGAGTAGCTTTCGTCACCCGTTGCGTCAGCTGAACCGAGCCTTCCAACCGTTCGCTGCTGAAGGTATTCACGTCCCGCGTGTTGTCGTACAACCCCGTTACCGTCATCCGCCAATTTGGCAGATCAAACCAGTGCGGCTGGTCGAAGCTCAGGGAAGCCCGTTTTTGCAGATTGCCAAAATGCGACTTGAATATCAGTGACTCGTCGCGGCCACGGAAATTGATCCGCGTCACACCCAGCGTCACTCGCGGACTCACTCCAGTTTGTCCCTGAGGCGAACCGCCCTGTGAGATGTTCAGCCCTGTTCCAATTTCCAGTCCGAGGCCGTAGTTAAAGGTCCAGCGCTTGGCTTCCTTAATCTGAAAGAGCACATCTTTTTCCTTTTCATCTCCTTCCGGGTTTACAATCGCCGTCTTAACCTCATTGAAAATTCCCAGGTCGTAAAGGTTGCGCTGAGTGTCTAGGATCTTCTGTTGGCTTAGAGGCGCGCCGGCCTTGATTACCACTGCTCGGTCCACAACCTGCTGCCTGGTGTACTCCACGCCTTTCACCAGCACGCGGTTCACAAATTCCTGCGGGCCTTCCTTGATGTCGTACACAACGTTCATCTGCGTGTGTGCTGTGTCGGCATACTTCGCCGAACTCTCAAGCTGAACCGAAGGGAAACCCCGGTTGAGGTAATGATTCAGCACCACTTCGCGATCCTCCGCAACCGTAGCTCCCGAAAATGGCTGACCGCTTTGCGTGTTGATCATGCCGCGGATTTCTTCCTCAGTTATAGCGTGCGCTCCGTGGATCTCCAGCTTGCCAACACGCACCAACTGTCCTTCGTCTACCTTAATCAAAATCTTTATGTCGCCGCGTACGCCCTGGTAGTTCTCCATTACTTCGCTTGTTACCTGCGCCGACTCGTAGCCGTTGGCCATGTATAGATTCTTGATGGCTTGCAAATCGTTCGCCAGAATCGCCTGACTGTAGCGTCCGTGCGACTGCAATACGCTGGCAGCCTGTGTTCCCATTCGCTCCCGCAGCGTCGCAGTATCGAAACGTTTATTCCCGGTAATCTCGATGGCCTTCAGTTTTCGCTTTTGACCGAGTTCGATCGAATACACGATATGCAGGAGGTCATGCTGCGTATCCTCTTCCTGACGCACCTGCACCACGGGGTCAAAATATCCCTCTCCCTGTAGATAGTCGCGCAAGTTTCGGCGGCCTTCGTTGAGCAAGTCTTCGTCTACAGCATGCTCCTCGAAAACCGGCACGTATCGTTTCAGCTTACTGCGGCTAAGCTTCACGCCCTCGACGCGGACATCCACCACCGGACCGCGATCCACTTTTATTACGTAATCCACCGTATTGCTGTCCGCATGGAAAACCGGCATGCCTGCCGTCAGCTGCGCCTTCAGGCGATCCTGTTTCACGTACCTTTTTCTTAACCTGGTCAACGCGCGTTGCAGCAGATTTCCTCGCACTAGCGTTCCGGGTCTCATTTTGCAGATCTCGACCGCTTCCTCTCCGGATAACCCAGGGTCTCCGCTCACCGTCAGTTTGCCTATCCGCGCTCGCTCGCCTGCGTTCACCTGGAATTCCACGTCCACTATCTGCGTGTCCTCGTGCCGAAGCAGCTTTGCTGCCACGCGAGCCTGCCAGTAACCATTCTCGTGCAGCAGCCGCAAAATGCGTTCTTGCGAAGTCTTCAGCTTTTCATCCGTGAACTGAGTGCCCAACTCCAAGCGCCCGGAACTCACCAACTGACTCTCGTTCGGACCGCCCTTGGGAAGACCACTGACCGTAACGGCCCCATTGAAAAAATTTGGCTTCGTCCGAAATTCCACCGCAACCCCGCCCGAGGACAGGATGGTCGCATCGGCCTCCATCTCGGCAAAACGTCCTGTTTCAAACAACACGCGGAGACTCTCACGCACATTGCGCCGGTTCAGCTTGTCTCCAACTTTAAGAGGCATCTTTTCAAGCAATTCTTTCCGTTTCAGTTCGCCACCTGCTGCGGACAGACTCACTTTTTCCACAATGCGACCTTGTGCCAGCCGGGCCTCCGCACTCGGCATGGCACTCTCCGGGATTCGATCTTCTTGCGCGACGGTGGTGGCGTCGTTTGACGGGGCGCCTTGCGCCGATGCCGCCAGTGGGCAGAACAACGCCACCAGCAGTATTGCCCATCTTGCCCATCGCCGCGAACCCATCCACCCGGCCGTCAATTCATTCACTCGAGTCACCGTGACTGTCGCAGAACTTTTGTTTCCAAACCCGACACTAATAATAAGGCTTCGTTTCGGATATCACGGAGTACATCTTGCGACGCCTGGTTCGTTATTCTGGGTAGCTGATTCAGCCGTTAATTACTGCCACCATCCAGTTAAGAGCTTCACTCTAAGGAAGCTTTACCGAATCCAGGCATCCCAAACGTTTCACTCATGTCTCCAAATATTCATGGCGCGTTTGTTGCTGATCTCCGTGCTCATGAACGTTTTGGCTCTCGCCGCTCAAACCACGCCGACGGTCACCTATAATTCCATCCAAACTCCTGAAATCTCCCTGAATTCCATAAAAACTCCCTACACGAGCCTGAGATCGATCGGAACTCCTGACAGCAACATCGATGCCGCGGCATACACTGGCACAGCGCCTCCCTCAGCGGAAGCTCTAAGTCAGCCTTCAAGCCAATCTGCCGTAGCCGAGCTACTGAGTGAGCCAATTTCCCGGACCGCGCTGCTCGCTCTCCGGAATTTCGATTTTGTGATTTCGCCGATACACGAATTCGCCCCTGGCAGCATGGAAGACCTGTCGATCAGCCTTGGCGAGTACGCCCGCCAAATACGCGCCCAAAGGAAAAATGAAAATTCGCAAACCGCGCCTTTGAAGATGACACCCAACATCATGTCCCAGCCCACGAATCCTAAATAATGCGCGCCGACTGGCCGATTCCCCCTCATGGCAGTCCCTGCGAGTGTCTCCGGGGCATCGTTGCTGGAAGCGGGACCTTCTTCCTGCTACATTCACTTTTTGCGAATTTCTGAAGCCAGGAAGGCCCATGTTCCAACCCACCTCTACAGCTGAACCCAGCAAGTTCTACCGTTGGCTGGTCCTTCTCTGGCTCAGCATCACGATGTTCGGCAATTACTATTTCTATGACGCTCTGGAACCCCTTGCCGACGTTCTCCAGAAGCAGCTTCATTTCACAGATCAGAACATCGGGTTGCTAAATTCCTTTTATTCCTTTGCCCCTATCGCCACGGTTCTCATCGGAGGAATCCTCATCGACCGCCTGGGCGTACGCCGTGCTCTGTTGCTTTTCGGATGCGTTTGCCTCGCCGGTTCCATGCTCACGGCCTTCAGCCCCCGCTTTGAGGTCATGGCCGGGGGACGTTTCGTCTTCGGCATGGGGGCCGAATCGCTCATCGTCGCCATCACGGCTGCCGTCGCAAAGTGGTTCAAAGGCAAGGAGCTCAGTTTCGCTCTTGGCCTGAACCTTATGCTCGCCCGCTTCGGCACCTGGCTTGCGCAGAACTCCCCCACCTGGGCGCGATCCGCCTACAATACCTGGCAAGGCCCATGGCTCATTGGCGTCGGCTTTGTCTCGCTCTGTGTCCTCGGCCCTATTGCTTACTGGATTCTGGAAGCGCGAGCCGAGCGGCACTTTGCGTTGGGCAAGGCTGGCGAAGCCGATAAGATCGTCTTCCAGGATGTAACGAATTTCGGCCTCTCCTACTGGTACCTGGTTGGCCTCTGCGTCGTCTTTTACTCCGCCATCTTCCCTTTCGAAACTTTCGCTGTAAAGTACTTCATGGATGCCCACCACACTACTCGCGAGCTCGGTGGATTTCTCCTCAGTGTTCTCACGGCCTTCACCATGTTCGGCACGCCTATCGTCGGACTTTTCTCCGACAGAATGGGAAGACGCGCTACCATCATGTGTTTCGGCGTTCTGCTTCTCATCCCCGTTTTCATCATGATGGGATACACCCGCGTATCGCTCTATGTCCCAATGGCGATGCTGGGTTTTGCCTTTACGTTTGTTCCGGCCATCATCTGGCCCTCGGTCGCCTACATTGTCCCAAGCCGGACTCTCGGCACCGCTCTGGGACTGATGACGATGATCCAGAACATGGGAATGGCTGGAATGAACTGGGGCTTGGGCAAGGCCAACGATGTCGCGAGAGCCTCTGCCACACACCCGGCTGGATACCAACCCATGCTCCAGATACTCACTGTTTTGGCGATCGTCGGTGTTTTCCTCGCCTTCCTATTGCGACAGCGTGAACTTGGCCCCAGCGGCCACGGCCTGGAAACCATCACCACCGGCTGAGCAGGCGCAATCGTCCATGCATTTCCGCAATTGTAAAGTTCTGTTAACAAAGGAGCAGGCTGCCAACGCAAGCAACCAGACTGCCCGCTTCCACATCGAACGTTATGAGCATTCTTTTGCAAACCGAGGGACTCAGAGTGGCGAATCGCAAAGCGGCAGAAGATATACAATCCTCGCAAGCTGCGACCGCTGCCGTCACGCAACTGATGTCCGAGCCAGCCGGCGTTGCAAAGAGGTCTTTAGTGACAAAAAAAGCGCTAGCAACGGGAATTCCGGAAGCCGAGATTATCGAGCGCGCCAAGGAAGGCGATGGCGCGTGCTTCGAAGCACTTTACAGCCTTCATAAGAGACGTGTTTACTCCCTCTGCCTTCGAATGACCGGCAATACGGCCGAAGCTGAGGATCTCACGCAGGAAGCGTTTCTCCAGCTCTATCGCAAGATTGCAACCTTCCGCGGTGAGTCTGCTTTTTCCACCTGGCTACACCGGCTTTCGGTCAACGTGGTGCTGATGCATTTGCGAAAGAAGGGCCTTCCCGAGGTCTCTCTCGAGGAGACACTTGAACCGACCGAGGAAGACGGCCCCAAGAAGGATATCGGTGCCTGTGACCAGGTGCTCGCTGGTTCTATCGATCGGGTAAACTTGGAACGCGCTATGGAAAGCCTCCCGCCCGGCTATCGAATCATTTTTGTGCTGCATGATATTGAAGGATATGAGCACAACGAGATTGCCGAAATGATGGGCTGCTCTATCGGCAACAGCAAGTCGCAGCTGCACAAGGCGCGCATGAAATTGCGCGATTTACTCAGGGTGATACGCCCTATGAGGGCTGCTGGAAAAAAATGAGAACCGATCATGTAATAAGCATCGATAATAATAGAGGTCGAGCACGAGGCCCCACAACCACCGTCGTAAAAACGTTCGGGAGAGACGACCAAATGAACTGTGCTGAGTTTCAGCGCGATCTGCCGCTCATCATTGATACCGGTGGCACCGAAGAGCAGGAAGATCATCTGCGTAGTTGCGAAGTCTGCCGTGATTTGGTCAACGATCTTCGCTATATTGCCGAGCAGGCCAAATTGTTAATTCCCATGCTGGAGCCCAGCCCCAAGGTCTGGAAAGGCATTGAAGAAAAGCTCAAAGATCAAGGTCTGGTGAAACCAGTCCAAGTCAGGCGGACTCTTTAGCTCTTATTTCTAAATCGTTTTCCCGAAATTATTCTACTGGCCGCGAATTCGCGGCCATCATTGTTTTACCCTCAACTCTCTCTTCTCCGCCGTGCCCCCTGCTACAATCCGTTTACGTGCACACAGATTCTTCAGCGCCGATATTGGTCCTCATCGGCTTCATGGGGGCTGGAAAGAGTACGGTTGGCCGCCTGCTCGCGGAGCAACTTGCCTGTCCGTTTATCGACCTCGATTCTGAGATCGCGCTTACGCATGGCTCCATTCCCGGGCTGTTCTCCACACGCGGTGAAAGCGGCTTCCGTGCTATCGAGCACCATCAACTGAGACACGTTCTCCCCACCCTCCCCCGCCCTTCGGTCCTTGCGCTCGGTGGGGGCGCGTTTATTCAGCCGGCCAATCGCGAGCTCCTTACCCAGCACTCCGCTACCGTCATCTTTCTCGACGCTCCTTTTGAAGTGCTGTGCGCCCGTATTGCCGACACTGGCCATCAGCGTCCACTGGCTCGCGACATCGATCGCCTCCATGAACTTTTCGAGCGGCGTCGTCCCACCTATTCGCTCGCTCACTACACGTTCGACGCCTCCGAGTCCGACCCCACTTGCTTGCTGGCTTCCCTCGTACAGCTTGCCAATAGTCTTGGCGTCTCCGCCTCTCCTCGCGATAAACTCTAGCGGGGAACTCACATGACTCGCCGGCTGCTCGTCATCGCTTCGCTATTCGTGCTCACCACCGCCGCTCTTGCTGGCAGCAAGACTGCGGCCAGCAAGGAGGCCACCGTTGTTGACCAGGGGGCCTTCGGAATCTTTCAAAATGGCCGGCGCGTGGCCACCGAGAAATTCACCATCCGCCAGTTCCCGGACTACAGTGTCACCTCATCGGAGTTCCACGCCGAAGGTAGCCAGTCCAGCGAGAAGTTCGAACAGACCAGTGAACTCAAGCTTTTGCCCGACGGCAGTCTGTCCCGCTATGACTGGAAGGAAATTGCTCCCACGCACAGCTCCGTAACTGTTGAACCCAGCGATCAGTTCCTATCCATGCGCGTAGTAGCGAATGGTAAAACCACAAATCAGCCTTTTTTCCTCACCCCTGCGGCCTTCATCTTCGACGACTATTTCTTTTCCACCCGTGAGGTACTTCTGTGGCGGTATCTTGCCAGTGCCTGCACTCCGCGTCCAAATGGCGACGGTTGCGTCCTTGTCCGTACCCGGTTTCCAATCCTGATTCCCCGCCGCCGCACCTCATCTCAGATCTTCATCGAGTTCAAGGGGTACGATGACACGCCGCTCTATGGCCGTCCTCAGCGCCTCCGGCACTTCCTGATCCAGACCGACGGACCAGAGTGGCATCTCTGGATCGACTCCAACCACAAGCTTCTCCGCATCTCGATTCCGGAAACGGGCACCGAGATACTTCGGCAGGAAAAGTAGAGAGTTAGGTTCAAATCAAAGGGTGCTCTTTCTACTTGTGCTCCATAAAGCAGGCCGGCTGCTGGACTCTTCCGCCCCGTCGAGAGATGCTCTGATGTAAGGAGAACCGATTGTCTCGAAAAGAGTTGAAAGTCGTCGTGGCGACTCCTGCCGTTCACATCAAACTGATTATCTTTCTTTGGTTTGTCGCTATCATCACGGTCGCCAGCATGGCCTTCGCCGGTCCGTGTGGGTGGGATGCGGATGTTTACTGGAAGGCCATTCAGGCCGTGCACCATGGACAAGATCCGTATGCCATCGGGTTGGCGGCGCAGCAGGCCTTTCACGACCGGGCACACAGCCCAACTGAACACGCTCCCTTCGCCTACGTTTACTCGCCGATAACTTTGCCTTTTTGCCGCTTTCTGGGGATGTTTCCCGGTTGGCTGCTCGCCCCAATCTATCTGGGCGCGCTGGCAGCGGGAATCGGGCTTACGCTCTGGGCCGGATTTCAAATGGCCGCCGAACATGAACGCCGTTGGCTGAAAATGGTGTTGCCCTTTGTCGTGCTTTTTCCGGGGTTGCTCACCGATGATGTGATCCTGAGCGGCAATATGGCTTACATCCTGAACGGACTGATTCTCGCCGCTGCCGTTCGCGGATGGAAAGACGACCGATGGGCATACTTTTATGCTGCCGTGCTGTTTGCATCCATCTTTAAAGCCCCTTTACTCACGATGCTGGCGATTTCCGTTCTCGTGGGCCGTCGCCAATGGGGCCGAGCCTGCTCCACCGGTGCCCTGGGGTTGCTGCTGTTTGCGGCACAAGTACGCATCTGGCCAGAGTTATTCCGTGAATACCTGATAGCCGTGCGCCTTCAGTTTGACTGGAATCACGACTTCGGATTCGGTCCCGCCGGTGTGCTCAGCAAAATTCTTTGTCAAATGGGAAAGCCGTACAATCCTGCGGCCACCATTTTGTATCTGGCTTTTGCCGCAGTGCTTGGGACTGTCCTGCTCTTTCTTGCGCACCGGGTTCGCCAGGGAAAGTTGCCGCAACAGGTGTGGATTCCCATCGCCATTATCGGTACTATCCTGTTGAATCCGCGCATCAAGGAGTATGACGTAGCTGCCATCACAATCCCCATGTTGCTGATTGTCTGGAGAACGTTGGGTTTGGTGCTGAACTATTTTCCACGCGAGGTGCGCGATTCGCGCCTCAGCGAAGCTATACGGCCCTCTGCACAGAGCCGACCCGATTTCGCTCTGCTCCTCGCAGGATCAGGATGGTTCTGTGCCTTCAACGTGATCGCAGCAACAGTGGAATGGAAACCGACCGAACTTGGACTCCTGCTTGGGATTTTCTCCATGGGCGTCTGGTCCCTCTATCGAACTCGGCATGAGCTACGGAAGAAGGAGCACGAGCCAGCACGCGCGCCGGTGCATTGATCGGCAAAAATACCGCAGCAGAAACCTTGACCAGCAGGTAAGTCGCAGATTCGGAAGATGTTGGGTTCCCGATCCTAGTTGATCCGGCAGACCTCCAGCTCAGCGTTCTTGTAAGGACAATCAAGCGCAAGTTTCGTAGAACGACGCTCCAGAATTACCCAGTCCACGCCGAATTGCGCTTTGAGCCTTCGCAGGTCGGCGGCGGTAATTTGCTGCCAATCGTTTACGCCTGTAGTTTGAGCCACGTTTTCAGTTGGTGTTTGCGCCGCAACTTCCGCCCTCCATCGGGCGGCAAGCCTCGGAACCTGCGTGACTACTGCCGAGTCCTTCACGCTGTCAGCCAGCGCACTACGCAGCGCCAGTGCACGGAATCCGTGATTATCTTCACCGGGGCGGTGCAAGTAATCCCGCCCAAGCACAAAATAGGCGTTTTCCGGTGTGTTCTTTCGTACCCACTCGAAAGACGCAAGCCATGGATTCGACGAGCGAATGCCGGGGAGTTCCAAGTGCGGACTCGCAGGGTAGGTGGCCCGTTGCGCAAAGAACATTACCAGTGCGACAGGCACAAAAAGCGCGGCCCAGCGCCAGTGATGTTCACGCAGAAAGTTCTCCCCAATGAAGCATCCGGCCAGCAGAATGAGAAATATATAGAGCAAATGCAGGTAACGCATCGGCTGCAGCGGACGCAGGCGCTCGAATATCATAGGCAGCATCACCAGCAAGGCGACCCCCACCTGGAAAACTCCGTACACTGCCACTCGCGTCGAAAGCCGCTCAAGAACCGGTTGCTCCCTGCGCCTCGCCAGGGTGGCAAACCACAACAGAATGAATATCGGCGCAATCGCGCCCAGCCATTCGTACCATGCCCATCTTGTAAGGAAGTAGTAGGTGCATGTGTTGGCCGCCTCGCGCCATGCAGGCGAGGTCGGATCGAAAATCCATTCCATCGGTATAGCAAAAGCCGCAAACATTCCCGTAGCCGATTGCGCGCTCAAACGTGGCCACGGCACCGCCAAGAACAAACAGAGCGACAGCCCAAAGGCCGCCATGATCGGGTGAAACAGAAACGCAACCGCCTCCAGAACAGCGGCCCCCAGGTATCTCCGCCCCAGCACACAATCCACGGCAAACAGTACCAGCGCAGTGCAAATGGCCCGCGGATGCAGACTCTGATCGACGATATAGAGGGCGGTCCCGGCTACTGGCAGCGTGAAGAACACCGTAACCAGCGCGACTCCGCACCAGCGTGCGTACTCATGCTCAAAGCAGCGGGAAGCAATCCGGTAGCAGGCAGCCAGAATGCCGAATATCGTCAGCAGATGCCACCCCAGCACAACCACCTCAACCGGCAGATGAAGCATGCGAACGGATGCCGCTACCAGCTTGTCGAAAACTGTGGCTTGCAACTGCAGAGCAAAGAAATCCGCATCCGCGCAGAAGAGGGCAGGATTCAGGTTGTGGTAAATGGCGGCCAGATAAACGCCATCGTCCTCGGTGCCGGGATGATATCCGGCAACGACCACGCCGAGCGCGGTAAGCAATACCAACAGAAGAACAGAAAAACGCGAGAATGATGGACTAAACGATGACGAACTCAAGACCTTGTCACAATAAACGGCGGGAAAGCACGTTTTCAAGTGAACAGATCGAACCCGATGTGTTCGCATAGCCTCCCTTTTCGCTACGGAAATACAGCGAGACCAAGGGACGCGAACTCAAATTTCGCACAATCAGTAAATTGCTATAGACGATTGCTACTACCTCGTCTTTGCCCCGCAAGTGGATAGAGAGATAAGCAGCTTTGGATACTTCACGAAATGCGTGAGCGAGAGTGATGAGCACGACGGAACCGGCGATCTGGGATCGCGCCGTTTGTAAAGCCCCCCGCAAGTCATCAACCTTCAACAGAAGGTCCGTTGAAATCCTAAAGCAAAACAGCGAAGCAAACTGTGGTTCATAGTGATATAAAATTTAAAACATACCAATCGGTGGAACCGGATAACACACCGGAAAAGAGAGAACGGCTTGATGACGAAGACGGCGAAGATCCCTGTAGGCATTCTGGGGGCCACCGGAACGGTGGGCCAGAGATTCATTCAGCTGCTGGAGCAGCACCCGTGGTTTGAAGTAGCCTGGATTGCGGCTAGCGAGCGTTCCTTCGGCAAGACCTATGAAGAAGCGGCAAAGTGGAAGATGAAGACGCCGATTCCCAAGAAGGTCGCGTCCCTGAAACTTTCCGCCGCCGATCCCAAGGGCGCGCCGAAAGTGATTTTTGCCGCGCTTGATGCCGACATCGCGCGCGAGATGGAACCGGCTTTTGCCGGGGCGGGTTGCGCCGTGATTTCAAACTCCAGCGCCTTCCGCATGCACCCGCAGGTGCCGCTTGTCATTCCGGAAATCAACGCCGACCACATCAAGCTCATTGATTCCCAGTCTTGGCGTAAGCAGTCCGGCGGATTCATGGTCACGAACTCGAACTGCTCCGTCATGGGCCTAGCCCTCGCGCTTGCTCCGTTGCATAAAGCCTTCGGCATTGAGGCGATTTTTGCCGTAACCATGCAGGCCATCAGCGGCGCGGGTTATCCCGGCGTACCTTCCATGGACATCCTCGGCAACGTCGTTCCTTTTATCAGGAATGAAGAAGAGAAGATGCAGGAAGAGGCGGGTAAGCTCCTCGGCACGCTTAAGGCGCACGAGGTCGCTCCTGCGGATTTCGTCATCAGCAGCCACTGCAATCGCGTTGCGGTTGAAGACGGACACACCGAGTCAATATCGATCAAGCTGAAGAAGCGAGCTACTGCGGAAGAGATCATCGCCGCATGGCGAGACTTCCGCGGCATGGTTACCGATCTCAATCTCCCCTTCGCCCCCGAGGTACCAATCTTTTACGACGAGCGTCCCGACCGTCCTCAGCCCCGTCTGGATATCGAGCGTGGCCACGGCATGACGGTCTCCTGCGGACGCCTTCGCCCCTGCTCGCTGCTCGACTGGAAGTTCACCATGCTTTCGCACAACACGATTCGCGGCGCTGCCGGTGCCGCACTGCTCAATGCGGAGTTGCTCAAAGCAAAAGGCTATTTCGGATAAGCCGCGCTGCAATCCCGCGCTGCGACGAATAAGGGTCTGTTTTCATGATTGTAATGAAGTTCGGCGGTACATCCGTGACGGATGCGGCGGCGATCGACCGCACGGCCGGTATTGTAAAAGGCCGTGTGGAGCGCTGCCCCCTGGTGGTGGTTTCTGCCATGTCGCGGGTTACCGACGCCTTGCTGGCAGCCGGAAAAGCTGCCGGCGAAGGCCAGCGCGAGAACGCGCTTGAACTCGCAAGAGGGCTGCGCGAACGCCATCTTGCGACTGCCCAAGAACTCGTCAGCAGCGAACAGTACGCGAGGCTTGGCGCAGATATCGACCACGAATTCAATACCCTCGAAGAACTTCTGAAAGGCATTGTTGCCGTCGGAGAGCTTTCTCCCCGCAGTTCGGACTACGTTGTCAGTTACGGCGAGCGTTTGTGCAGCAAAATCGTGACCGAAGCCTATGTTGCGCGCGGTATTCGCTCCACGCTGGTGGATGCCCGGAAGGTGATGATCACCGACGCGCAGCACGGAAAGGCAATCCCGCAGCCCGACGCCATCGAGCATCGCGCCAAAAACCTCGTTCGCCCCCTGCTCGACGCCGCGCAGGTCCCGGTGATGGGAGGATTCATCGGCGCAACCGAGCAAGGCGCGCAGACCACGATTGGCCGGGGAGGTTCGGACTTTTCCGCCGCACTCATTGGCTCCGGCCTGGACGCAGAGGCCATCGAGATCTGGACGGACGTGGATGGTATGATGACGACCGATCCGCGAATCTGTCCTGACGCGCATCGCATCCGCGTCGTCTCTTTCGAAGAGGCTGCCGAGCTCGCTTACTTTGGAGCCAAGGTCCTGCACCCTGCAACCGTGCTTCCGGCGGTGCAGAAAAACATTCCCGTGCTGGTGCTCAATTCATTGCGCCCATACAGTGAAGGCACTCTGATCGTGAACCGGGCGCCCAAGTCGAAGGCTACCTTTAAGGCGATTGCCGCCAAAAAGCGCATAACCATTGTGGAAATAGTTGCAGCGCGAATGCTGGGCGCACATGGATTTCTGAAGACAATTTTCGATATCTTTGACAAGCATCACTGCTCCATAGACGTCGTTTCGACCTCCGAGGTAAGCGTTTCGTTAACGGTTGATTCGAATGAGGCTATTCCGGCAATTGCCGCTGACCTCGAGAAAATTGCCGACGTAAAATATGCAGGGCGCAATGCAATTGTCTGTCTCGTCGGCGAAAACATTCGCGAGACTCCGCAGATTGCCGCGCGTGTCTTTACCGCTCTCGGAGATATTAATGTCCGCATGATCTCCCAGGGCGCTTCCGAGATCAATATCACCTTCGTGATCCGGGAAGACGACGTGCCCGAGGCAATGCGCCGCCTGCATAAAGCATTCTTTACCGAGGTGGACCCGGAAGTCTTCGATTGATCCGGATGCTGCAACTCTGAATTTAGAACGGAGATAATGATGAAGTTTGTAATGCTTGGCGCGGGAAAGACCGGTTCGCTGGTTGCTGAAATAGCAGCCACGCGCGGCCACAACGTCACCATAATCGATGAAAACGAAAACTACAAAGGCGCGGCACTGACTAAAGAGCGCCTGGCCGGCGTCGATGCAGTTATAGACTTCACTACACCGGAAGCAGTCAAGGCCAACATTGATGCAACCGTGCGCGCCGGTGCCAACATGGTCGTCGGCACCACAGGCTGGTACTCCGAGCTTCCACGCGTGCGCAGCCTGGTTGAAAGCGCCAACACCGGTTTTATCTGGGCTTCGAACTTCTCCATCGGCGTTAACCTTTTCTTCGCTATTGTCCGCGAGGGCGCCAAAGCTCTAAAGTATGGTTACGAAGGCCACATCACTGAAACCCATCATGTCCACAAGCTCGATGCCCCGAGCGGCACCGCCGTTTCGCTGGCGAAAGCCATGGAGCAGATCGGTGGAGTGAAGATCCCGATCGATTCCGTGCGTGAGGGCGAGGTAGTGGGACTCCATTCGATTGAGTTGCTATCGGCAGCGGACAAGATTACGCTGACCCACGACGCTTTCAATCGCAGAGGATTTGCAGAAGGTGCTGTGCGCGCCGCGGAGTGGATCGCGGGTAAGCGCGGATTTTACGAATTCCAGGAAATATTTCCGGAGCTGAAAGGGTAGGCGGTTATGGTGAAATTACATGGATGCGGAACGGCGATCGTCACTCCGTTCCGGGCTGATGGATCGGTGGATGAAAAGGCGCTGCGCGGTCTGGTAGCCTGGCAGGTGGAATCCGGTATTGATTTCCTGGTTCCCTGCGGTACCACCGGAGAAACTCCCACACTCACCCACGAAGAGTGGCGTATGGTCGTCGAGACCACAGTCGAGGTGGCCGCCGGACGCGTGCCCATCGTCGCTGGAGCTACTTCGAACTGCACCGCCGAGGCGGTTCAGAAAGTATCTGAGATTTCACGGGTCAAAGGCGTTGACGCGATTCTCTCTGCTTCGCCCTACTACAATAAGCCCACGCAGGAGGGCCAGTTCCAGCATTTCAAGGCTGTCGCCGAAGCCTCTGCAAAACCGATCGTCGTCTATAACGTCCCTGGCCGCACCGGCGTAAATGTCGATCCCGCAACCCTGTTCCGCCTCTCGCAGCTGCCGAACATCTTTGCAGTGAAGGAAGCCAGCGGAAACCTGGGACAGATTGCTGACGTCTGCAACCTGCTTCCAAAGGATTTCACCGTGCTGAGCGGAGATGACGCATTGACTCTCCCGGTAATCTCCGTCGGCGGCGTCGGCGTAATCTCGGTGGCCTCGAATGCAATTCCCAAGGAAATGTCCGAACTCACTCGCGCCGCGCTGAATAACGACTGGAAGAACGCCCGCGCTATGTATCACAAGTACCTGCCGCTGATGCAGGCGAACTTCATCGAAAGCAATCCCATGCCGATAAAAGCCGTACTGGCCATGATGGGACGAATCGAAGAAAACTACCGCCTGCCCCTGGTGAAAATGAAGACGGAAACTCGCGCCAAGCTCGAACTCGTCGCGCGCGGCTGCGGGGTCATCTCGTAATCGGCGACAGCAGACAAATTGAAAAAACAAAGCCCCGCACAAGCACTCTTGAGCGGGGCTTTGTTTTTTACACTAACCGCCTTAGGTTCATCCAATCTCCAGCCGAGTAGTACATCAGCTCAGGCGTAACAAGGAGGGTGTAATTGCTGCCGTAACAGCAATCCGTCGTTGACGGAATCTGCTTATAAAATCCAGCAAAGCAGGCCGTTGCCGCGCGATAGCTTTCCTGTTAATGCCTATTTGCCGTGCCTTAGGGCAACCAATTTGAATGTGCAACCTTCAGATCACCGCTGCCCCTCTCAGCGTATATGTCGCCTCAGGAACAACTTAAACCCGATGTTGCTCGTTCAGTGTCGTTTGATTTTTCCAGACTCGCTGCCAGTATCGCGGCTTTGGTTGGCTCGTCTTGGATGTTCGTCGCCGCTTGTGGGGGAATTGTTATCTGGGGAATTTCCGGTCCGTTTTTCCACTTTTCGGATACTTGGCAGCTCATCGTTAATACCGCCACAACCATCATTACTTTCCTAATGGTCTTTCTCATTCAGAACACGCAAAACCGGGATACCCGTGCCCTGCACCTGAAACTAGATGAGATCATCCGCTCTCATCACCAGGCTCACAATGAAATGATCGATATCGAAAAACTTAGTGACAAGGAATTGCAAGAGCTCAGCGATTACTTCCAGAAGATCCGGGAGGCGTGCGAACAACGTCACCTTACTGATGAAGGCACTAAGAAGACCTCGGCTGCGTGATTGTGTGTGCTATTTCCCTGCTCCATTCTTACCTGCCAGCGTCTTCTGTTCCTCCAAGCTGTTCATCAGCGCTTCGTATCCATCTGCCATTGCCCGCGCCGAAAACTCGCGCTCGACCCACTCGCGGCAGTCCAGCGCCCGTAACTTGCTGAGGCTGCGGCACGCCGTTGCCATCTCGCACAGGTCACTCACCAGGAAGCCGGTTCCCTCCCGTACCACCTCCGTCAGCGCGCCCCTGCCAAACGCAATCACCGGAGTCCCGCTCGCCATCGCCTCCAGTGACACGAGCGAGCAGGTCTCGGCAATTTGCGAGGTCACCAGCAGCGCCCGAGCTTCACGCAGCAGCTTCGTCTTTTCAGCAAACGATGGCAGCTCAATCCAGCGCACCCCGTGGTAGTCGATCAGCGGCTTCACCTCGCGTTCCCAATAGTCTTCATGCCACCGGAACGGGTAGACCTGCCCCGCCACTACAATCGGCAACCCCGCTCTCTGCGCCGCCGCAATCGCCATATGCGGAGCTTTTTCCGGACAGATCCTTCCCAGCCAAAGCAGGTAATCGCCCTTCTGCCCGCTTATCGGGAATCGCTCAGTCGCGACCCCGTTCCGCACCACTCCCAGCACGCGCGGAACATCCATGAATGTCGATCTCTGAATTTCGCTCACGCAGTTGAAGTAAAGATTCTCCGGCACCTCATCAAAAGCCTCTTCTGCATAAAGCGGCCGCGGCAGATGCAGTGTCGCCAGCACATATTCCACGTAGCCGTTGACCCGCGTCGCGTGACGAAAAAAGTGTCCGCTGTGATCCAGAACGATGTCGAACCTGCCGCTCGCGCAAGCCTCCACTACCCGCTCTGCATGTTCTTTTTCGCGCTCTTCGAAATCGTCGCGTGCCTGGGAAGCACTTCCGGTCACGAGCAGCTCTCCCGCCACCCGCGACCCAGCCGGGGCTGCCACGGTCGTCTGCCAGCCGCGCGCCGCCAGTTCCCGCTCCAGCGTCCATAGAATCTGTTCCGCCCCGCCCGCGCTCGCATCGCTCACGGGCAACAGCGGATAGGCCACCAGCAACACGCGCTTGCTCAATTATCGATCTCCAGAAATTCCGCAAATTTCGCGCTCACGTCCGCCGCGCTCATCCACCAGCGCCACAGCTCATAATTCGTTACTCCTTCATGCGGAGGCCGCGCGTAATCATACTTCGCCTGCGGACGCACCATTTCGCGCCGAGCGTCAAACGTCAGCAGAAAGTTTCCCTGGGACACATATTGCGCACACATCTCCCGCTTCCGTTCCAGTTCTCCGTCGGCGATATCCACTGCACATTCACTGCCTGTTTCGCACAGGAAGCGCTGCAACCGCATCGCTCCATCTGATCCCCGGGAATAGAGTGGAGCCTCCCACACCGGCACGCCAAACTCTTTGCCAAGTCTCGCCCCCAGAATGCTGCAACTGTCATGATCTGGATGCCCGCCCTCGTAGGCCAGCGTGGCAATCGCCTCCGGCCTCACTCTTTTCATCACTTTTTCCAGCAGCGAATATGCCGCTGCCAGATTCAAGAACAAGCGCTGATCCTCCAGCCGCGAATCCTCTTTTGCCAGCAACAACAGTTCTCGCACCCCCACCAGCTGCGTCGCCCGCCGAGCCTCTTCCCGCCGCACCGCCGCATAAGCCTCCCTGGAGCCGAACGACTCCCAGAAAAACCGGTCCTGCGGCGCGCCATCGGTAGCAATCACCACCACGGACTCCCGCATCCTTTGCAGCAGCGCTCCGTAACCGATGCTCTCGTCGTCAGCATGAGCCACCAGCACCAGCACCCGCCCAGTAAGCTCTGTCCAGCACTCGCTCATAAGAAATGTCAGATGCAGAGTGCGTGCAATATCTTCAAGAAAACTTGCGGAATGGCGGTATCTGGCGCTGTTCTGTGCTGTCGGGCTCGCCCCACATTCGCCCAAAAGATGGCGGATGTGGGCCACCTGCGTTGTTGGAGTCAAAATGAGCGCCGCATCCGCTTCAACCCAACCCGTTTCAATTTCAACTCTCCCGTAAATGCTACAATTTCGCCATGTCCAAGGCTCGCGCAAAGAAGATAAAGCTCCTGCTGCTGGATGTCGATGGGGTCATGACCGACGGCAAACTTTTTTTTATCCCGATCCCCGCTGCAGGCAATAGCGGTGCGGAAATATCGGCAATCGAAGTCAAAGGCTTCCATGCCCACGACGGCGCAGGCTTCTCCCTTGCCCGTCTCGGCGGCATCAAAACAGGACTCATCACCAAGCGTGTCTCGGAAACCGTGCGACTTCGTGCACGCGACCTGAAGATCGAGCACGTTTATCAGGGTGCCTCCGACAAACTCAGCGCCTTCCGCGAGATATTGAAAAAAGAAAATCTTCATCCCGAAGAAGCCGCCTTCGTCGGCGATGACATTATTGACCTTCCAGTGATGCGCAACTGTGGACTTGCGTTCGCCGTAGCTGACGCACGCGAGGACGTGAAGGACGAGGCCCACGTGATAACGGATCATCGCGGAGGCGAGGGTGCCGTCCGTGACGCAATCGAGTACATCCTCAAAGCGCAAGGCACGCTTAGCAAATGCACCGAAGCCTACATCGCTGCCGACCTCGTCCCAGCGGCGGAGAAGCACCAGTAAGGCTCAGCGGACACCGAATCAACCGAATGTGAACGCAAACGCCTGTACACCGGGATCGAGAAACTCGATTTCAAACGTTCGGTCTTCCACTGTTCCTTTTTGTCGAATCAGTTGATATAAGCGATGATCTCGAACCGTGCCAGCTCCGCTCGCATCGATGTCGCTGCCGTGATCTTCGCCAGGCGGAGTACCATCGAGTTTGACTTTGAAACGGACTGGCTTGCCGTTGTTCGCGGGTCCCAGTACCAGGTGAAGGTCACGAGCATGAAACCGAAAGACAATTTTTCCGGGCGCTTTCTGAAGCACTGCACTTTCTGGACCCACCCTCCACGTTCCGTTTAAGGCCCACTGATTGAGGGAGAGTCTTGGGCGCGAGGTATACGCTCTATCCGCATTCTGAGTGATTGGCTCGGCCGAGGCAAAATGCTCGGCGCGCTGGTAGCCAATGTACGTTTCAGGCGAGCCCATATCGTTACTGTCTGGAGCCGCAAGAGCACCCGTCGCAGAGATATTGGTTTCTCCGGGCAATGACGTTGCGCCATTCTCCTTGAGAAGCTGCTGAATCACCCGCTCGGATTCTTCGTACTCGCCTTCGCCGAAGTGGCGAAAGCGAATCCGTCCTCTCCCGTCAACGAAATAGTGCGCCGGCCAGTATTCATTACTGAAGGCTCGCCATATCTTGTGATCGCTGTCAATGGCGACCGGGTAGTTGATCTTGAGATCCCGGACCGCCTTTTCCACGTTCGCCCGATCTTTTTCGAACGCGAATTCGGGCGTATGTACGCCGATGACAACGAGGCCGGCATCCTTGTACTTCGCGGCCCAGCCTTCCACATACGGCAACGTGCGCAGGCAGTTGATGCAGGAGTAGGTCCAGAAGTCGATGAGCACCACTTTGCCGCGAAGAGATTCGCGGGACAACGGTGGTGAGTTTAGCCATGCCACCGCGCCGTTCAGCTCTGGCATTGGTCCTTCGTCAGAGAGAACCGGAAGTGACTTAGTTGCATTCACCGCAATAATTGCGGATTTATCCGGGCCGAGCGCACCGATCAGACGTGTTTCTGCTCTGGCAGTGTTCACCCAAGAAAACTTCGTAAGCAGGCTGGTGTCCCAGCCCAATGCGATGGCAACCACTCCCATAATTACAGCGACACCCAAGGCTCGACGTATCCAGACTTCAAAAGACAGAGAGCGCTTGAGCGCGGAAAGCACCTTGTTCCCGGCAAAGAGCGCAATTCCCATAGCGGTTGCCGCGCCCAATGCAAAAGACAGCAGCAGGAAGGATGAGCGGACATTGGGTCCCTGGATTGCCGCCCCTGTCAGGATCAAACCCAGGATTGGCCCTGCGCATGGAGCCCAGAGCAATCCAGTGGAGATTCCTAGCACAAATGATTTCCCGACACCGCTTCCGGTTGAAGGTCCGCCCTGGAGGCGGCCGCCTGCGCGCACCAGCGGCCGGGTCAGGATTTCGGCTAGAAACGGAAAAATCAGGGTTAAACCCAAAACGAGAAATACAACCATCGCCGCATAGCGCCCGCCCTGATTAAGACGCACCACCCAGTGTCCGCCGAATGCAGCGGCAATCGCGACGATGCAAAACGTAAGCACCAGGCCAATAAGCAGAGGTAAGCCGGAGCGGCGAAAGGGACCGTCCGCGCGGGCAAATACGAACGGGAGGACAGGAAGGATGCAGGGACTCAGAATCGTCAGCACGCCGCCAACGAAAGCAAGCAAATAAGTGAGCATAGTATCTTCCGTTCAAACGGCTCTTTGCACGCGCTCGTATTCACTTACTATTTGTACAGATTAGGAAACTGCTGACGCAGATGCTCCTTTTTGATGCGTATTTAATGCATATCTAATGCGTAGGTGGTCCAGAGTTGAACAACTCTGGACCACCCGCGAACAACCAGTAGCACTTTTCCGCTCACGATTACAGACTTAAACATGACGCGCGGACAGACCCCGAAGCTGTATTCCGCTTATAGAGGAGCCGCTAAGTATTCTTTTGCATTGATTTTGCAGATCCACGTAAAACTTGAGCGTGGTCTGGATGGGCTCCGGATATTGCGAAACTTCAGCCTTAAGTTCCTCCAGACCTTCGGGCATCGTCATGCTTTGCAGCGATCCGGAGAGATCACGTAATCCTTCCTCCAGCACTGCATATGCATGTTGGGACGTCTTGTCCCAGTCAGGAAGTTCACTCGTTCGAGGCCACGTAACCGTCGTGAGAAACACGCTGTATGCCGTTGAAGCGGCGTTCTGAATACGCTGGCTGATGACCAGGTCTCTTTCGGCTTTCTGGTCGAATTCATAAGGAATGACTTCGGCAAGCTCGCGCAAGGTTCCGACCAGCTCACTGGCATCCTCCCGTAACGCGAATATTTCGTCGAAGTGATTCGCCCGAAGAAGAGATATCAGCTCGGCATCAATTGCAAGAAGGCGAGCTAGTCCAGTGCGCATTTTGTCCACGGTTCGCTCTGGATGAAATTGATGAAAGATCAGCAACATCACAATTAGAGCCAGGAAGATGCCGATCAATCTGTCACGGGCAGGAGCCAATCCCGTGGGCTCTGAAAAGCCTTCAAAGGCAAGAAGAAAAAAGGACAACGCAACCTGCATTCCGACATAACGAATGTGGGAATTACGTGCGATCCATGCACTGATAAATGCGACACAGGCCATTGGCACCATGAATGGAATCGAGGTGTCGGTATAAGGGAAGAGATAGACAAGGCAAACAAGCCCAAACAACAGGCCCCCTAAAATGGCGCCCACGATACGGCAAAACATCTTCTGATTGGTCGCACCCGTAGAACTGAGTCCCGTAACAAGCACGGTGAGAACTGCGGTTGAAATGCCAGGCCAGGCAAGCGCGTTGTAAATTACATAGCAAAGAGTGGCCGAGAGGCTCAACTTCATTGCATAGACTGGATACGTCGGGTTCGTCCAGGCATCCCGGCGTAACCAGGAATCTTTTTTCCTTGCGGACAGAGATTTCAGCCTTTCAGGAAATAAGACACGTTCAGCCTCGGAGGTGCTACCCAAATTGCAAATGGTTTCTTCCAGTTGTCCGAGCAAATCGGTTTCCATTTCCGAGGTCTTTTTCAGCAGGGACTCAAGTTTTTCAGTGCTTCCAGTTCGAGTCGCGGCTATCACCGATGCCATCCGCTGGAATCGTGCTCGGTCGCTATCGCTCAGGCGTGACATGTCATGCCTGCCCAGTGCGGTCCCCAGATCCAGGAGCTGCGCAATCGTCGGGATCAAACTGGGCGAAATTGAACAGGCAGAAACATCCTTCGCTGGGTGAATACGAAGTTCTTCCAGTAGATTCTGCGCTTTTCCCTGGCCTGCAAGGGCATAACGACTAACTACCAGAAGCTGCTGTCTTATTTTCTTTTCCGGAGATTTCTCGGCATACAACCGGAAGAGCCGTTCCAGGGCTTCAAGACGGAGATCCATATCTTCCTGAAGCTCAGCCTGAGGATCGCGTCGGGTAAACACGTACTCGATGGCAACCTTGCACGCCACGGCCACAGCTCCTGCCGCCATAGGCCACATGGAAAGATGAACTCGCTGTTCCGCGGATAAATGCCGCTCCCACCAGGACAGCGAGACGATCGCATATATTCCAAATACCATCGGCGCCGATGGGCGAGTAGATGCCCGCAAAAAGAAACCGGCAACGAAAGTGAAGAAGGCGATTCCCAGGACTCGAGCCATGGGATCGTTGTCCGTCACCTCTACCAATAGCAGCGCAGCCGCGACCGCTATGCACCCGGAAGACAGCTGGAGGATACTCTCCTGTAGGGTCAGGTACGCTGTCTCATAAGAAACAAGAAAAATAAAATACATCCCTAGGGGAATTTGCGGTATGCGCAGCCATAACAAAAGGTAGGTCGCAATTGTGACGGCAGCCGCCGTTCTTAGAGCTCCCTCCATGCGCCCAGGAGTGGGTGCCAAACCCTGCAATATGTTTTCGGTCCATATCGATCTTCTACTGGGAGTTGCCAAGAGTCACCTCCCAACGCTGGCCACGGTTTCTCCCGCACGGAAGATATCTGAACCAGTGTTTTGCACAAGAATGGGAATGGAAAACCGGGTAGCAGGGTGAACCCAGTTCAGAGGGCGTTCTATCTGCGGAAAACCGTTATTAAAATTGCCATCTGCCGCCCAAGGTTTTAAATGTGCTCCCTGGGCGACACTGAGACTTGTAAGATATCCGATTTGAGTGCTTTGAAGGAGTCTTGTCGGAAAAACAGGTAAATCTAGTTCCACTTCCAATTGCATTGATCGAGTCTGTCTCTCTTGTGCTTATCGGGGGGGGCTCGCGCCTCTCACTAAGTATTTCCGGCTACCTGCGCCTTGACTTTGGGCAGGCAGCCCAGAGTCGGCGTAGTTCCAACTCTGGGTGGGATCGAGTTGTAAGCACAATAAGAAATTATAAACGAGCAGCTCACGGCAGCGCCGCTTAATAGCGCAACACCGAATCTGGAATCAATAGCTTCGCTTTAGTTTTCCCCGGGGAACAACCTTAGTTTCCCTTTCCTTACCGCAGCAAGTCCTCCAACTCCACGCCTTTTTCCGTCTTTTCGTCGCGATACTTCACAATAACCGGCGTGTACACGCTCAGTCCCCACTCGGCGGCCTTGCCCCTGGTTATCGCACGCGCTCCGGCGACAACCACAGCGCCCTCGGGCACTACCAGTGGCTCCGTCTCCGTTGCGCGGTAAATCTCTCCCCGCACCGTATCGAACAGCGGAGTCGATCTTGTCAAAACCACGCCTGAACCGAGAACCGCTCTCCGCATCACCTGTGTGCCCTCATAGATGCCGCAATTGCCGCCAATCAGTACGTCGTCTTCAATCACTACGGGCGTTGCATTGACCGGTTCCAGCACTCCTCCCACCTGCGAGGCTGCGCTCAAATGCACACGCTTGCCGAGCTGTGCGCATGACCCAACCAGCGCGTGGGAATCGACCATTGTCCCTTCATCTACATAGGCGCCCACGTTGATATACATAGGAGGCATGCAGATAACACCCTTGGCCAGGTACGCCCCTTGACGCACCGTCGAGCCACCGGGAACAATTCTCACCCCGTCGGAGCACTGGAATTGCTTCACCGGATAAGTGTGTCGATCTACAAATGAAAATACTTCTCCGGCATGTGTCTCCTCTGCCGCTCCCAGCCGAAAGCCCAGCAGTATGCCCTGCTTCACCCAGACGTTGGCTTCCCAACGCCCGTCACGTTTTTCCGCCGCGCGCACTTCTCCCCGCGACAGTGCCTCGCGAAACGCCAGAAATGTTCCCAGTGCCCCGGAGCATTTCTTCGCTTCCATTCCCAGCTCAAACAGCCGCTCGATCTCAAGACGTAAGTTGTTCATGGTTTTTGCAGTATAAGGCACCAGAGTCGCACAGTACACGCACCATTTTTAGCCGGCATACCCGGCGCTCCCTTGGCCGAAAAAGTAGCTCCTTGAGGAAAACCTCAATCGGAGCAGGAAACACGCGGGGAGCAAGAATTTGACTTAACAACCCTCGCTAAGTAAGAATGGGTGAGTCGCAAGTAATTGCGATTCCTACTGAAGTGGGCCTGTGGCGCAGCTGGGAGCGCGCTTCCATGGCATGGAAGAGGTCGTCGGTTCGATCCCGACCAGGTCCACCAAATTTCTCAACAACTTAGCAACTTTCCTTCCCTTCAGCTTGGCAGCATTTTGGCAGCAAATTTTCAACGGCCTGCAAAAACTGCTTTGCCTTTTCCCTTTTCTACAGCAACCTGTCGCACCGGCTTCCTCGTGCTGAAGCTCAGGACCCTGCCCCTGTTTGCCGGCGGCCCTGAAGGTTCCGGTCCACCATCGTCATTCCCGCCGCTTTTTCGCGTCAGTTCCTGATGGATGGAGTTCACTGTTACCCGGACGCCCTCGGGAAGTTGCTGCATGTAGACATCGGTCGTCGTCGCCGTTCGCGAGTGGCGCATCACGCCCTGCACATCCTTCACATCGCCCTTCTTTCGTGCCAGCGTGGCGATGGTGCGCCGTATCACCTGGAACGTCAGTTTCGGCAGTTCCAGTTCCTCGGCGTACTTCAGCAGAACGCGCCTCCGATAGTTGCTTGAATCGATGAACCCGCCGTTACGTCCCGGAAAGATGAATCCCTCCGGATCATTCGCGGTAGGCCCCTGCCAATGCTTCTTTTGCTGCTGCTCTTGCTGGCACTGCTTGCGCCACGCCTGGAGTTCTTCCGCTAGTTCGGAGGCAATCGGGATCGTCGTCAGACTTCCCTTGGTCTTGCCCCACGGGCGAATCTTCCCCTTGTACGTGGTCTCTTCGATCTTGATCGAAGATGTCGCCGGATCGAAGCACTTCCACTTCAGCCCGAACAACTCACTGGGCCGAAGCGCATTGGTCATTTCGAGTTCAAGCAAAATCCGGTCACGTCGTTCGAGCCGCGACAAAACAGCCCGCAACTGATCCCAGTTGAGTACGGTCTTGTCGGTCTCTTTCAGATGCGCCGGAACTTTAATCGTGCGTGCAGGATCTTTTCCGATGAAGTCCTGGTCAACGGCCTCGGCAAAGATGGCCTGCAAGTACGCCCGGACCTGCAACACGCGGTCACGCGAACGGGTTTGAGCCAACCGATTGAGATGCGTCTGCAGAGCGAATTTATCGATGTTTTCAAGGCGCGCGTCCCCAAATGTATCGACGAGATCAGCTTGAATCAGGTGTTTTTTCACCTTGGCCGTCTCCTCTCTCCAGTCCGCCTCTTTCAGTGGCAGGTAGCGGTTGTTGACGAACCACTCAAAAGTGATTGAGCCGTTGACAACGGATTGATCACCTGTGGATTGGCCGCCAAGTCTGACAATCTCGCGCTCCAGCTTTTCCCTGGCCTCATACTTCGACATCTCCGGTTTCGACCCAAGGATGACCTGCGCGACGTTGAGTTTCGATTGATTCGTTTCCGGGTCCAACTCCGTTCTGCGAAAGTACCCGTACCACTTTCTTCCGCGAAGACGGACCCAGCCCTTCTGATGCGAGATTCCCATTTATTCCTCGGATTCTGTGTGGGGGAATAAGCGGGCCATCTCCATTTTACCGGCGTTTCCGCCGAAAAAGAGAGACCCGTTCGCGCTCTTTTAGAAACTCTTCGATCCCGCTCGCCCGGTACCGCAGCGCACCGTCGCTCATGCGAATGACGGGTAGATAGGGCCGGCGCCGGGAAGAATGATCCCAGACCCAATCTTTGCTGACCTTCAGTTTGAGAGCGACTTCCTCGGCGGTCAGTAGCAGATCGACCGCCTCTTGCGGCATTGGCATTGAACCCATAAAGGGCGTACCTCCATCGGCCTGTCATGCGCCTGAAATCTGCGGCGTCCTTTGAGCACAGGCGCTCCGTTCGCTGCAAACAGATTGGGGTGGACCAAGATACCCGTCCAATGAATTCCATGCACAGCGTTATGCACGCCACGCATAACGACGGTTTCACCATAATTTGTGCAACCGGAGTCTCTGGAGCCGCATCGAATCGGAATCTTGGCGTTTGTCCCCCCCAAACGCAGAACTGATGTGCTTGCCCTCCTTTCCAGGTCTGATCCCGGAGGATCGCAATGGTGTTACCAGATATTCGATTGTTTCAAGCCGCGATAGTCTTGTCGGAAGAGCTCAACTTCTCCCAAACAGCCGAACGCCTGCGCATCGATCAATCGACACTGAGCAGACGAATCATGGAGTTGGAATCGCTGGTCGGATTGCGTCTATTCCAGCGTAATCAGAAGGTTGTGGAGATGACCGAGCCAGGCCGCCATTTTGTACAGGAAGCTCGCTATGTTCTGCTGCACGCCGAACGTGCGGTCTTGAGCGCCACGGCGGCATCGCGCGGAGCTGATGAGGTGCTCAATCTCGGGAAGTCCGCCTATACCGATCCGTACCTCGTTTCCGCACTCCTGTCGATTCAGCTTCCGCTATTCCCTGGCCTGAAGATCAAGCAATGGAGCCATTACTCTCACGAACTGGCGCATCAGGTCGCTTTGGGGAAGTTAGATGTGGCGCTGGTCACGGCTGTGCCCGATACGCCCAAGCTCAACCTCCTCATGGTTGCCGAGGCTCCGATCTACATTGCCCTGCCGAAAGATCATCCTCTGAGAAGCAACAAGGAGCTTCGGCTCGAAGACCTATCTGGTCAGGACTGGATTCTTCCAGCGCCGCACGTGAATCCGCATCTTCATGAAATGATCCAGGGCGTTCGGGAGGAGAAAGGAATTCCCGTTCCCGAGGTACATCACGTCATGACTGCCGAGGAGGCTTCCGAGCTGATTTTGCAGCACAAAGGAGCGGCATTCCTGACCCGTGGCGGCGCATGGCGAATTGCCCGCGATGGAGTCACAATGCGGCCGCTGGCAGAGGAACGCCTGCGGCTGGTGACGAAGCTGGCGACACGCGCGGACGACAAATCCCGTCTGGTGAGTGAATTTGTCCGCGCTGCCGGCCGCAAGTTGAGAAGCACACGTCCGGCGCAGCAGGGGCGTTTGCCTCTAGCTGGATGAAAGACCGCCTGGAGGACAGCCGTCGTTGTGCTCGTGGTCTTCATCTTCCCGTATCACTACGTTGAGGGGCCCTTCGAGTCCGCACTTCGGGCATAAATAGATGCCTGAAGTGAGCGCTCTGCCCTCGTGTTCTTCTCTTCGGAACGCGCTTCCGCAATGAACACATACATGGAAGTGATTGAGTTCTGGTTTGGGTTGATTTGAATCGCTCACGGCTGAACTCCTTTTCTCCTGCCGTACGTTCTTGCAGGTAAGTCGTTCTCTCGTAAACGCCTTACGGAGAGATTCAAGTGTAGCCCCAACCGTTGTTAACCATCCAGAGAATCGATTCTAGCCAAGTCAAGGGGCGAACCATTGGTGACAACTTGTCTGATCTGCATCGGGTACTGGCTTTCCGGCAAAGCGTGGCGAAAACGGCTATGTGGCGTCGTTGGGACTGACCACCTTGAAAAGAAGGTAGACCAACTTTCGCAGTTCCTCGTTGCAAGAACCTGTGCGGTCGAGACACGAAATGATGTAGTCCACCTGTGTCGCGGATCTATGCGGCAAGTTGGATACGGTAGCGAGTTGCTCCGAGGTGAGGTGTTTGGACAGATGGGCATAAGGGTCAGCGTTTGCTTGTATCCAGAGCCCGAGCAGCAGCTTGTAGCTTTGGCGTCCATGATGGTGTTTCACGGTGTCTCGGCAACGACGAAAGTCTTTGACGGATTCGGGCAAGTACCTTTCGAGTTCCGGAAGAAGCCATCCATAGAATCGATCAACACGTTCAGCATAGTTAGAGAGAAGTTCGCTGACGTCTACTGTTTCGCCAAGGGTCGCAAGATGTAATTTCGCAGCGGCACTCAGTTCTGCTTCCGCCAAAAGATCTTCTGTCTCTATCTTGAAATGAGTGGAGCGGCTGCCCTTCGAGTAGACGGTCTGCCAGTTCGCAGCGGTGTGTAATTGATGGGCAAGCAGGTTTCGCAAATCCTTGACGAGCGCGTGCTCATTCTCGTCGAATACCTCTATACGCTCTTTGTCGAAGAGATCCGAGGGTAGTTGATCCCTCACCCGCCGGCTGTAAGCGACCAAGGATTGGGACGCACCGACCGCGGCGAGCAACTCTTTATTCACGCGAACCGAGACCGCTATCTCCAAGGCTTCACGTTGGCCCCGAGCATCGGGTGGGCCGAGAGTTGGAAATTCTCCTACTGCAGTTTTCAAGTCGGACATTGCGCGATGGAACACCTCGATCATTGTCTGGATGGATTCAATATTGCGTTGTGTTTTGTAGGCAGGATGTGCGCGCATCACACGCTCAAAGTCTTGCGGCGACAGCGAGCACAGTTGAGCGAGAGTCTCCTCCGTGGTTGGGGGCGTCTTCAGCGCGTCACAAATCCGTTTGCGCTGCTTGCGTCGCTCCTCCGCCATGCCACGGACTATGAAATTGAACAGCTCATTGGCTTCCGGCGATGTCCACCCCATGCCTTCAATCATAGCGAGGATTGGCCTTTCTGAGTCTGTACAGTGGGGCGTGCTCCGGCCACTGACGAGGTTTTCATTAGACTAGCTTATTCCGACATTTGCTGAAGTAGACAGCGGGTGTATAGCGTCTTCGGAGCGTACAATTCGGCCATGCCCTTTATGAGATTGACTCAGAAGAAACGCCAAGCTCTGGAGCTTGAGGTCGTTCCTAGTGAAGCCCGCTTAGAACTGACTCGGATAATCCGACACAGGTGTCTGGTACCCGGTGGCGATGATGACGGTGGGATAGCTCTAATCCGGGAGAACGAGTACATCAACATCGCCAATCAAGTCATAGGGAGGCCGATCTATGTCTTGGAGGGCGGGGAGTGGGGGGAGTACCATCCTGCCGAGCACGCGTGGCACCATGGTCAGCGCGAACTGATCATGCGCTTGCCGTCTACACCGGAGCTCGCTGAAATCCTTGCCGATTATATACAGCGGGGAATGATGAGCATGAAGCAGGTCAATGGGATATTGAGCCACTACAATTGCGGCTTCAGCTTCGAAAACACTGGAGGCTTCGACGAATTCAGGGTGGCCATTGAGATTACCGCCGAGGATGCCATTCCGGAGGTCGATCTGTCGGCGGATCATCCAAATGTTCGCAAGCTGGTTGCCCGCATGGATGCAGCCTTCTCTCAAAAAGATTACGCCGGTGTTCTGCACGCCTCAGCAAGCATCTTCGAGACCTTAGCCAAAGACGTCATCCAGAACCCTGCAGTGAATGACAAGACATTAGGAAGCTTCTTCGCTGGATACAAGAAGAAGTCCCTTCTTCCCGAGCCCATCCTGAACTACATGCACGACGTTTACAACAATCGCAACAAGGAGCCGCTGGCCGGACATGGGAGCTTGTCTGAGCCTACGGTTTCTGCTGAAGATGCTGTTGTCTTGTGCGAGATGACGAAGACGATTGTGAGGATGGAACGCACTCTAGCTGAACAAAAATTTGATTTCACAAAGGTTTCGCCTGTCAAGTCGGCGATACCTAGCGCACCTTCAGCAGCGGCAACGCCCACAGCACACCAGGCAGAGCCTCCGGCGAGCCCTGGGAGCACGTCACCAATCAATGAGTGAGCAGTGCCCGATGAACGAGCTCCGTAAGCAACGACCGCACAGGCCATCCGTTCATAACCTACGCCAAGGGCCGAGGCGGAGGGATGCGGGACCCCACTCAATGAAAAGTGGTTGAGTGGCGCCTCGCCAAAGCCTATGCCGGCCGGTACACTCCTACTTCTTTTTTGGGGAACCCAATTGATCTCCTGCTGTGCCCTCGGGAAGATCACCCGATTTAGCCGGAACAACACCACGCTTTCTCAGCCTGGCCAGGTCAGCCTTCGCGGACGAAACCCTCGCGCATAATGAACTGTTGGCGCACTTGGCATACCAATAGGCGGCAATCGGGAGATTGGCTTTCACTCCATACCCGTGCTCGTACCCACGGGCAAGAAAATCAAACACAATATCGTTGCCCGCGTCCGCCGCTTTTCGATACCAACGCATAGCCTCCGCGTAGTCTTGTTTTACCCCGAGACCACCGACATACATCGAGCCGATGCCGGACATGGCAGCGTTGTTTCCTTTTTCGACTGCGAGGCGCCGCCAGTACATGGCCTTGTCATAATTTCGAGTCACCCCCAAGCCCTTCTCGTACATGATGGCAATGTCGTTCATGGCCTCGTCGTTGCCCTTGTCCGCAGCGAGTTTAAGCCAGTGCATGGCTTCCGTGTAGTTTTGGTCTTTTGCTGCGAACGCCGTTTTGCACTCCAACGGGGCACACTCCTGTTCAGCTCCCTCACCGAGCCAGTATCTAATGCCAATGGTGTGCATCGCGTCAGCATCTCCAGCGTCCGCGCGTACCTTCAGTTCACTGAGTGTTTGCGCTTGCCCAAGGCAGCTTAGGGCAGCTAATAGCAGGAAGAGACTTGTCTTAGGCACGCCCATGTTCTCCAACCAACCTGAGCTTCAGCAACGCTCTCTCATGTAATCTGGATTGCCAAACCATTGCCCGGTGGCCATCGAGACTTTTCTAACCTTTTCAAGGATTTGGCCCAGCGCATTGTAGAACATATCAAAATCCAGTGTTACGCCAGTGTTTCCCGCGTAGACCGTCTTATCGAACGACAGGCCTCCACTTCCGGGGCCATGCACCTCTGCTACACGGATATGGTCATACACGATGTTCGCGATGGATGCCCGCCACAGATTCTCGACCAGTTTCGTCTTGTCGGTTTCAAGCAAAGTCGATTTGCGGATCTCCGAGGCAAGCTCATCCTCCAATACGAGCGTGTTCCGTTGCCTGTTGATTACCGATCTGATGATCGGCACTGCAGATGGAAAATCGTGCCGAGCCCGTCTCATGACTTGACGGGGGTGAATCATTCCGAACAGCGGATTTCCGCTCAACTCCTTAAGTGCCCGCGAGAAGTTTCGTCTATTCAAGCCCGCGTTCCCTCCAAAGTGGCCGGATGCGAGCCTGTCAATGTAGACCAGACACAGAGTAAAAGCTTCATCCGGAAATGGCTTGCGGATTTGTTGCAGGCGATCAATTCTCTGTCCGAAAGCGCCAAAGTACGACTCGATAAAGTGCTGTTTGGCAGAACCTTCCATGCGTGGAATTATAGTCGCCCAAGTGGTTCGGAGGCCGCCACGACCCGAGAGGTGATTTCGATCCTCAGAAATATCCGTTCAATTCACAGATGTTGCACCAAGCGCCCGCGCGCCAAGAAATGGCGCGTCTGCCCGTCGGGTGGGTGAAGAATGACCTCCCGCCCAGCGGGAGCACGAACAAGGGAGGGAGGACGGGCAGCCAGAAAGACGCGGAGCCTGATCGCTCAGGCTCCGCAAAGGATTTTGGTTGAACCGGGCTACGCGGCGGGCTTCTTGGCACGAGACTTCGGCGTGGTCTTCTTCTCCGCCCTGGTCCTTTCCTTCGCAGTAAACTCCTGTTTGACCTTGGCGGCAATGGCGTCGGTGTCCACTTTGTAAGCTGTGGCCGCATCCCGCAATACCTGCGCGGAGTTGCCGCGCGAGGCTGTTAGCAGAATGACCGCCTCGACCATGATCCGAACCAGTGCTCCCTCGTCGGCCCTGCGCAGGAAAGCGGCGAACAGCTTGGCGGGGGAGTCGTTGTCTTTGGCCTTCTTGATGCCAAACTGCCGCGCAAGAATCGCAACCCGGTTTTCATCAAGAAGGTTCGCCAGACGCTCGACAACAAACAAGAGGTCTCGTTTCGTCACCCGCACCGGGACTGCCGCACTGATTGCGGACAGAACGCGCAATCCGGTGGCGTTGGCGATGGCCTCCTCCTTGCGCCGCTTTTCCTGCTCGGCCTTCCATTGCGCGTCGTTCGTGCCCGCGCTGGTTGCCTTCTTGGGATGGTGAACGGGGCAGTCGGGATTGACGCAGACCTTCTGAATGCTCCCTACGTCGCTGCCCTCGGTGATGATGGCGTCGGTCGCGAACTTGCACACTTTGAACTCCGGGCGGGTGGCCTCGTCCTTCGACTTCGGCTTCTCGTCGCGGATCGCGGTGTACTTGTTGCGCGGCAGAACCGGGCTGCCTTCCTTCTGAGTCCCGTAGGAGGTACTGATCTGGACAAGCTCGGGTTTGGCGGCAATTACCTTCGCCACGTGGGCTGCCAGCTTCGATTGATAGCAGGACGGATCGGTGCAACGGTCGCCCTGTCTGCCGAGGTCGTCGGCAAACAGCAGCTTGTTGTGTCCGGTGCGCTTCGGGCAGTCGCCGCAGCTTCCCGCTGCCGGGACAAGCTGTGTCTCGTGCTTGTCGAAGGGCGCGTCTTTCAGGGCAAGCAAGACGTTCGTCTCGATCCAGAATTGCAGGTTCCGCAGGGGTAGCAGAACTCGCGCTGGTTTCTGCTCGCCGTTGTAGACTTCCTTGAAGCACGCCGAGAGCGCTGCTTTCTGCTGGTCGGCGGGCAGCTTCGCCAGCAAGAGCGCATGGCCGACGCCGATTTCGTTGGCGTAGAAGGCTTCCACTGCGGCGGGGACAAGCTCGGTCAATTTCAACCTGGCTGCGACGAACGAGGGCTGTTTGCCGACGCGGGCGGCAATCTGTTCGATACTGTAGTTCGGCTCCTCCAGATTGAGCAAGGCACGGAAACCTTCCGCCTCCTCCATCGGGTGAATCTCGGCGCGAATCAGGTTTTCGACAAGCTGCGCTTCCAAGACCTCCGCATCGGAAAGATGGACGATGCGGACAGGCACGGTGGCAACTTCGGCCATCTGCGCTGCGCGATAGCGCCGCGCTCCTGCCACGATCTCAAAGCTGTTCTCGGCGAGTGGCCGAACAAGCAAGGGCGACAATACGCCCTGTGCGCGAATGCTGGCGGCAAGCTCCTGCATAGCCGCATCGTTGAATACGCGGCGCGGATTGGTCTTCGATTCGTTAAGCGACACAAGCGGAAGGTCGCGGTACTCGGTGGCGTTGAGGACTGTGTTTTCCATGACAAGCTCCTTTCGAGCGGTTAACTGGTGAAGGCGCGCGGAGCGGATGCACGTTGGCCGTGTCCGCTCCGCAAGAGCGGACTAGCCGCGAATTGAGTTGTGGGTAAAGGCTTCGAGAAAACCTTGTGCGCGGAGATTGCGGTCCCAAGTGCGGGCGAAGCTCTCGTGCTGGCGCTTCATCGCCGCGTTGTCGCGCAAGCTCGAATACTCCTCGATGCCGAGATAATCGTTGCGCCAGTAGTAGGCGTCGAGTTCGAGTGTGCCGGCCTCCCGGCGCATCTCGAAAAGCATCTCGGGGTCGCGCATGAGGTCGCCGTTCTGTTCGCCATAGTGCGCGACGGAAAGCGACGGCAGACCGTTTGGGCCGTTCTGCTGGATGTCCTCGATGTCGAGCGGCATCCACGGCGGATTGTCGATGTGGATATGGAAGCCGGGTTCCAGTATCCCGGCCTCCATGAGAATGCGAACGATGGTCTCCATTACGCCGCCGCCTCCTGAACGGACTTGCTGTTCTGGGAGGCTTCCTCGGGGAGAATGGCTCCGAGGATCACGGAGGAGGTGCGCTGGACGACTTCGAGGCTCTCTGCCAGAAGCGCCGCGTTCCCGGCGTACATCTGGATGTAGTCGGAAGAGGCGGTTCCCATCTCAAGGCCGATGGCCTGCCCGACGATGAAGGCGACGGCCTCGGCCTCGGTCTCGCGAACGGTTTTGGTGGTCATGGTGCGCCGCTCGGCCTTGTGCAAGAGTTCATGCGCGGTTTCGTGAACCAGCGTGGTGAATTCCTCGGCCTGAGACTGACCGGGCAGAAGCGCGATTCTCCCGCCATAGCTGACGCCAAGCGCCGGGGCAATCCTCTCGTTAAACTCCAGCGCGATGCTCTGCGCGTTCAGGAAAGCAATCAGCCGTTCCCGGTGTGCGCCGACTTCGCCGCTTACGTTGTGCTCAAGCTCGGGAAGCTCCGGGCCTTCGGTCTGCGCCACATCGAAAACATAGACCGCGCGGAAGCCGATCAGCACAGGCGCGGGCCTGCTCTCCTGACTGGTGCTCTTGTCCTGCTGCTCCGTATCCTTCTTCCGCCGGGTTCCAATCATCGGGGCGAGAATCTGGATACCCTTTTCGCCTCGCTTGACGAAGCGGCCCAACTCCTTCCAAGTACCAAAGCCTGCTACGCGGGTTGCCGTTGGGCGTTGCCGGGCGATGGCGAGAATGTTGCCAAAGCTGTACTGGTGGAAACGTGCCATCGCAGCGAGATACGCGGTTAACGTCTCGCTCTTGCCAGCTTCAAGCTGTTGGATCAGGAAGTCCACGGCCTGCTTGATGAGTTGTTGCGCGGGGTTCTCGCGCTCGGTGGTGCGCTGCTGGTAGGGCGATTCGCTGGTGCTGCGGAGCGCCGCATTCTTCCTGTGCGGCGCGGGGTTACTGTGGCTGTTTCTGCTGAATTCCATGTTTTTGTTCCCTTTCTGCCGTTTCCGGCTGTTTTTGTTCTTCACAGCCGCGACAGCGGACAAAAACAGACGGAACGGTGGAAGGGGCGGAACGGAGGACTCCGGAGGGTGGCAGGGTGCGAGTGGGGGCGCGGTGAGTGACAAACGCGGTGTTTTGTTTGGCGCGAAACCGGCGCTACCTGAAGCGCCCGTCCGAGCCGCGCAGCGGCGTCCATCCGGAGGAGTCAGAAGTGGGAGAAGAGTCGCGGAGCAATCATCACGCCTCTGCGCTGGAACGGACATTTCACGTTTCGGAAGATGGGAGAACAAACGGAAGCAAAGGTCCTGAGCCGCCCAGAATCCGACTAGGCACGAGCAATACTGGACGATACTCCTTGTGTGCTGCGTGACTCACCTTTTAGAATGATCGCGTTTTCATGACACCTCGCAACTTGTACGCCTGTGCACAACCTCGCCGAAGAGAGTTCTTTCGGCTAGAGCTGGCGGCTTAACTTGGGCGCGTGAGCGCGCCCGTATCTCCTTGCTTGCGGAAGGCTACACTTTAATGAATGCCAACGATCTGCAGATTGGCGATCTACTCGCCCAGAGAGCCCCCTATCAGGTTCCGAAGTATCAGCGGTCGTATGCCTGGGAAGAAGAGGAACTGAAGGACTTTATAAATGATCTGGAGAATGCGTTTCTGGCCAGACAAAAGAGCGCTCCTAAAAGACACTTCTTTGGGGGACTGGTGTGTCTGCAACATGTTGCGCAGAACGCACTCGGTCGCAGATACGAGGTTATAGATGGGCAGCAGCGCCTTGCTACATTTGGGCTTTTTTTTGCCCGGTTGCACCATTGGAACAATGCAATAGCTCGTGATTGCGAGATTGCCGGCGAAGCCGACAATGCCGAACTCGCGGAAGCCCGCGCCAAAGGAATTAGAACTAATTTGTTGCAGTATGCTGACGAGATCGATGGAAAACCGGTACAGCAACCGAGGGTCGTGCTGTCCAAGGCAGACAAGGATTTCTACGCGGCACTATTGGCAGGCACAACGCTGACGCCATCGCGCGAATCACACAGGATGCTGATCAAAGCTAACAGCAGCATCAACGAATTCATTAAACGGCTTCTTGGCACGCAAGACAACAAGTCAAAGTTGACGGTATTAGGAATTCTATTCAAGGCTGCGACTGACGATTGCCATGTGGTACATCTGGTCAGCGAATCTAAAGATGAGGCGTATCGTCTGTTTGAAGTCCTGAATGATCGGGGTAGAAGCCTCAGTGAAGGAGATTTGCTTCGGTCCACCACGTTGGAGCGCCTTGAAGGATCAGATGCGCTCCAAGAGCAGGCTCAGGTGATTTGGGACGAACTTTTAGCGGCTAAGGCGAGCCATGTCGATCATTTCTTGCGTGTCTATTATGCTTCTCGGGTCGGGAAACGCGCTGGCCACCGGAGCCTATTCGATGACTTCCTAAATGAGTTCTTTCCGCGTACTCTGTCGCACGCTCAAATCATTGAACAGCTCGCACTCATCCGATCTGCATTCGTATTCTACAATTGCATTTCCGAAGGTGAATGGCCATATGAAGAGAGCAGTGCCACGGTGTGGGAGCGGAATCGGCTCAAGCTCTTGCTGCTCGTACTAAAGAACGAACTTTCTCTTCCTTTGCTTCTTGCATCGTGCGACCTCACAGAGAAGAACTTCGCAGCAGTGGTCCATATTCTGGAATTCTCAGTGTTTCGCTATATTCATTGCTGCCGACAGCACCCCAGCAAGCTGGATAGTATTTTTCTCGCAAACGCTGTGGAAATACGAAAATCTCCAAAAGACTATAAGACGTCGGCACTCAGGGCTGGTCTAAAGACACTGCAAGATACGTATGCAGGCGATGACGTATTTAGCCAAGGCATTCGATCCGAGCTCGTGTATCGGGAAAAAGCCGGAAATACAGTCCCAAAGTACTTCCTTACCACCATTGAACAATTTCACGCGTGGTACAAGGCAGGCGCGGCTGGTGTGCCAAAGTGCAAAGATAAATCGTCAGTTTACGATTTCGGTCAGATCGAGATCGAGCACGTATATCCTCGTAATGCAACGACCAATAACGCAGCCCTGGAGCCTCTGAAGAACAGATTGGGGAATCTATCGTTCTGGGCTCCGGCTGACAACACGAAGGCCGCAAACCAAAGCTTCGCCGCAAAGAAGAAAGTCTATGCTGAGTCGAAGGTCCTGCTGAACAGAGAGCTCGCGAAACTCTCCAGGTTTGAGGAAAAACAACTTCGAGATCGCGAAGATGAGCTTGTAAAACGTGGCCTAGCTATATTTAGGATGTAGACCGATTTCCAAAATCGCGCTGTGCAGGGCCAGTGATGGGGCTTTGTCATATCAAGAGACTGGAGTCCAACGATACTATGGAGACTTCTCGCGATGCTGTTGCCGTGGCAAAAGATCTTAATGAGGTGGGTCCGAAATCATCTGCGCAAGGATCTCGCATAACGATCGTTCAGGCCATCGAACAGGTAATTCGAGAAAGGGGGCGTGCATTAACGATCATCGAGATTCACGACGCAATCGTTGCTCAGCACCTCTACGAATTCAAAGCTGATAATCCCGTGCATATTGTTGGAAGTCAGGTGAGAAGGCATTGCCTGGGACTGGATTTCCCCTCGGCGGCTCCCAATAAACTGTTCAAAACGTTAGGAGCGGGCAAATACGACGTTCTCGAAGCTCCTATCAGGCAACGCGAGAGGAAACGCCGTGCGCGACCACAAGTGAAGGCCGGTGGTAGTCCAAGCCTCGAATCACTACGGAGACAGCACGAGCGCTATATCGCTGAGCTTCGTTCAAGGATTCTCGACATCCTTAAGAAATTGACACCTCAACAATTTGAGCACTTCTGCCGCAATCTGCTCAAAGCTTATGGCTTTAAGACCGTCACCGTAACGCGAAACGGAAGAGACGGAGGAATAGACGGGAATGGCCAACTGAAGGTTGGATTTGACTTTTTCGACGTTGCATTTCAATGTAAGCGTTGGGGCAAGGCAAATGTTGGTCGACCTGAGTTGAACCAGTTTCGCGGCGACATACAAGGCCAAAGTCAAATGGGCGTATTTTTCACGACCTCAAAATTTACACCTGAGGCGAAAGTGAATTCAGTGCGACTTGGCGCCGTCCCTATTACTTTGATTGATGGGCGGACCATTGTAGATATCATGCTTGAAAAGAGCTTCGGCGTAGAGAGAGAAGATCTGCCCATTTATTCGCTAGCTCTCGACATGGCCTTGACTGAATAGCGCTCCGGAGCTCTATAGGCTGCGGTGTGAAGTTTTCTGAGCTGACGCGACAAGCTCGGCCAAGTCCGATAGCCCCTTCACACGGTTTTGTAGCAGCATGATCCCACGGTTCAGGTGGGCCCTAAATACCTCCGGGAGCAGATCAATCGGTAATCCATCTTCGGAACAACGCTGTTTCAGAAGCGCAATAAACAGTGAATCGTATTCGCCCAAGAGCGTGTACCTGTTGAACTCCCGATCCTCCTCCGGGAAGTCGTCGGGATTTGGCGTACGGGGTTCAGCCAGTGAAAGACAAAAACCAAGTCGGCAAAGCAGATTGGGCGTTAGCCCGGTCTTCCCCGCAAGAAAGCGTAGGCGATTCGATGCGTCTTTCGTGAGCCTGATCTTAGTTAGCTTCATTGCTTCCCTTCCAGAAGTACCCAGTCCGAACGAAGGTTCCCCCCTCTTGTTGATCAAACTCTAACTTGTACGCCTTACAGATCGACTTCCGAAGCCCATCAAAGCAGGCTTCATCAATTTCTGTGTCAGTCGACAAAATGATCGTCTGATGACTCGCCAGCGGAAAATAGAATCTGGCCAGCGACTGGCGATGCTCAGAATCAAGTCGCGCGAGTGGCGTATCAATGATCATAGGCAGCGGTCTTCCAGACACCTTTGCAAGTGCCCAAAGGACCGATATAGCGTAGATCTGTTTTTCGCCCGCCGACAGCTGACTCTTTGGCACGCAATGCCCACGCTTATCGAGCAATGTCACGCTAAATCCTTCTGGGTCTACAAGAATTCTACGGAGCGCGTCTTTCTTTCGGGCTAGCAGATTGAAACACTCCGTTAGAGCCTCTTGCAAATGTCCTATGCGCTTTCGGATGATCTCATTTTTGTAATCCGAGAGCGCAGCTTGCATCCGTTCCGCCAGCGCTAGATTCTTCTGCACGCCAACTGACTCCGCAGCGGATTCACACAGTCGCTTATGTGCACGCTCGATCTCCAGAAGCTGCTGCTGCAGCAATGCGACTTTCTCCGCGCCCGCTAGGGCCTCGGAGCTCGTGCGCCCAAGTTGTTCGTGTAGGTTTTGCAGCTTCACTACGAGTGGGGCCAACACTTCATCCGGCGGCACTTTTGCAAGGTCTGACTCGCAGGCATGCAACTCCCGATAGAACCTCTCTAGTGCCCGAGCCGAGTCCTTAACTCGGCCGGGGATTTGGGAAGCCTGGTCGATCCACACCTGAAGCTGGCTGGACTCCTCAAGGGAGAGGCTATGAATAGGAGAAACTGGTTTTGCGGCCGTCTTCCCAGATCCACTTGATACCAAAGCCAGGAGTCTCTCTTCTACCTGATCACGCACATGTCTTGGCGAGCGGGCCAGAGACTCCTTCAATTGCCCCGTTTTCAGGTCGGCAAGAAGTCGCTGTTTGATCTTATCCAAGGAGCGACTCACAGCCTGCGCATTAGCTTGCGACTGTTCTACCTGCAACTGTTTCTTCAGGGATGAGCAAAGCTCAGTAACCAGCGCGAACGGAAGTAATCCCCCAGCAAGGTCCCGTATCGCTTCGTGGTGCTTGTCAATTTCTGCCTTCAGCTTCGCCTGTTGCAACACGAGACGCTCTCGGTTCTTTGCAAAATTCCCACCTTGGGCAGCTATTTCCACATTTAGCTCGGCAATCTGCTCCTTCGTTTCATCGACCTTCAAGAGAGCGAGATGCTGCTCTCCAACTGCTGACTGAAGTTTCTGTCGAGCCGCTTCCAGCTGGTCCTCAAGCGCGGAGAGCTTTTCATTCTCCCTCCATTCGCGAGCAGCTCGGAGGCTCCTCGAACGATAGATGCCTATATCCACATGCAGCCGCTCGATAATGTCCAAGCCGAGCATTGACTTCACAGCTTCAGCTAACGTCTGCTGATCAGATGCATCTTCTGCTAGCTGCTGGATCTTCTCACCGTCAAAGAAGAACAACTGCGATATCCCAAGCGGCATCAGGTCTCGAACGAAATCCTGCCAGTATTCAGCGGACACGTCGTCGACAGGAACGCCGTCTCGCGTCAGGTCAAATTGTTCAATGACTTTTGAGTCACTCTTCCGCTCCCAGAGGCGGGTAAGATCGAAGACGTGAGAGCCGTCCTCCTCGCTAAATGTGAAGCGCAGCGACACAGACGCAAAGAGTGGTTGAATTAGGGCATTCGGGTCAGCGTGGATCTTGCTCTCAAGATAGCACTCGTACTTTGGCCGAGATGTTAGCTCTGGGTATGCGGACTGCCCATAAAGGCATAGGCGAATTGCTTCCAGAAGCGTACTTTTCCCCGCCCCATTTTTTCCCCCGAATAGCACGATATTCTTCGAGCGCGTGGGAGTCAGGTCGATGGTCTGCTTTCCAGCAAACACTCCAAAATTAGAAAGGGTGATGGTGTTCAGAATCATACTTCTAAGCTCGCTTTAGGCGTTGACGTCGAAGGTTCAGACTCTTCGGAGCAATCGAGCGTCACCAGGTGATCGGTCGATTGATCATCAAACTCATCAAGGGAGCGCCAGTCTTCTTCGAACACGGCAGAAATTTTCTGCTGGATTGACGAGCGACGACTCATCCCATGCAAATTGCGCTCTACATCTATAAGCCGACCAACCATGTCTGGGGGGACATCATATTTCGAGCAGATATCTGCCAGGGTCTGACGCTCTTCGCTGGAGAATGCCGGAAGTTCGTCAGATACCCACTCAATGTCATCGCCGATGATCTCTCGGTAGATTTTCGGAACGGAATCGTCCCAATCCTGCTCTTCAACTCTCCAAATGCGACGAATAATTTCAAGCTCCTCTTTTGAAATGAGCCTGCCGTCTGCATTCGGACTCCTAGCTCCAGCTACCTTTTGAATCTGCAATAGACGACGCAACAAGTCTTGCCGCGCTTCGAGCGTGTATGGCCCGAAGTGTTGCGGTACGCCATCTCGCGTTACGATTTGTCCGTTTCTACGCTTAAACTTCCGTATCTGAGAACGGAGATTGGGATCTTGTGTGCGCGCGAGGTAATCTCGAAATTCAAGAAATGGCTCAAGCCACTCCTCGCCATTTTCGATCATCGCTTCCATTGAGGCGTCTCGCTCTACGACTGTGCAGACCCAGCAGCCAAAACGACTGTTACCGCAGGATGCTGTTGACTTGTCTACTACGAGGGGACACTCGCCAGCTTGGGCGTTCCTATACAGCGTCACGAGGTCTCTATTGTTGTTTCCCCAAGGCGAGGCGACTTGCAGCAGGTAGGTCCAGACGTCATTGACAGAAAAATCTTCGATTGGAGTGTAAACAAATGCATTAGCGAGAGTCGTGTGCCGAGAGAGCAGGCTTCCTTTAATGCGATGCAAGCTCATTACCTGCGCCCGTGTCGCGCTTTCCTGCTTGCGAACGCCCAAGATCACGACTACTTCGCCGAATTCCGCAACTTTATCAAGGATGAACTTATTGGCGGGACTGATCTTCAAGCGTTCCGTGCACCACCGAAACTGCCTTGAGGGGGCTGGATATCCCTTCCCAATGAGGTTCACCCAGAAGGAATCTCCTATCTCTGGCATCACCTTGTGGGCGGAGATTGGCATGCCACTGCTCCGTGCCGCGGAATTGATGCGGGCGAGAGTCGTGTCGATGTAATCGACAATCTTTGGAGTTTCAACGAGGGTGTCTGATGAAAGTACATAGACAGGCTTCTTTCGTTGGTCCGGCGCGAGTTCAGCGAGCGCACTCCAGATGAGTTGCAGCGCCGTCGTGGAATCCTTCCCACCGCTATAACCAATCACCCACGGTCTGTTGTCAGAGGCGTAGACCTCCCGTATCTCTTGATAGCGCGCACGCAAGCCTTCCTTGCTTAACAGTTCCTTATCTTCCGGCACCTGTTGTCCCCCGCTTTCGAAATGAACGTTCCACACGCTGCTCTTCAGGCAGGAGTGTTAAGCCAAGTGATTTCTTCAGAACGCACGTCGTGAGGACTAGATTGTTGTGGGCTTTGCTGACTCGCCCACCAATCAATGCTCTGCCTTCCCAAAGCGCAGTGTTTGAGCGAGACCAATCAATTTTTCCAAGCCCTTTGAGTCGCTCCTTCCAGCGCTTGGGTTCGGCGGCGACGAGCGAATTGCCGGTAACTCCAATTGCGTGAAGGGCTAGCCCATGTGAATGAATGAAATCGCGTCTAAGCTCTGCAGAGGAGACCTTCCTCTGCGAGGCCAAATTCCACTCAGGAATTTGCTTGCCAACTTCAACCCAGAACTCACCGGCCAGGGAGCGCTGCTGCGGAGGGATAGCGGCATGTTTGACCGGGCTTAACAAAGCCTTCGTGCCCTGATAGATGCTACTCAGCGTGAACAACTTTATGGACCGATTTGAGATCGTAGTTTTTTCTGTTTCTGTCAGGCCTTTGAAGCAAGGCACGTCTACAATGAGGTCCCTCGCAAGTTGCGAAAGAGGGTCACGGAGGTCATACAGAATACCCAGAGACTTTGTGGGACGTATCGCATGTTTATTCAGGTCAGCAAACATCTGCTGGCTGCGGCGAAGACCTTCGTCGATAAAAAAAACGACGGACATCGTCTCGTCGCCAAGTTCTGGCCGCTCTTTTAGCGCTTCTTCTATCCCTGCTCTACGATGCTGACCATCGTTGATAATGATCCTGGATGTCATCGGTAACGTCAGCTTCCCGATGAGCGACCCGTCTGCGCCCCAAGGTTCAAAATTCACAGAGCCATCAACCGACGCGGTGATTGAAGAAAAGACATACTCGCGCGGATTTGAAAGAATATAAGCGGCTATTTCAGGAATTCTCGCCCTATTGATTGCGCGCTGCGCTCGCATTTCTGCTGGAATTTCGTCTTCGTCGAAGAGGAAGATTTTCGGAATGATCTTGAGAGGACACATTGCAACGTAGTACTCTCGTCCAGCCTGCGTCCCTCTTAAGGCAGCAAATGTGTAAGAGAATGATTCTCCAGCTCTTGTGGCCACAGGTAAGTCTCTCCGCAATGATTATGGACGTTAAAACATTCTCTGAAGGAAGTCAACTGCTTCTATCTGGAAGTGAACGCGCAAACGTCCTTCAACCACGTGTGATTCCAGTCATCGAAATTCAGAGATTCTGGATGTAAACTGCTGTTTTTGAAAGAGAACAGGGAAATCTGCTTGTAGGCGCTGACGTCGATCTGTGCGCGAAGCCGGTGCCCTGCAAACGGGGGGGCGTGTGTCCAAATCAGACTCGAAGCGGCTCGAACAGCTCTTAAAAGAAGTCCTACAGGTCGAACGCCTATACGCATACGAACTAAAGAACGTGACGGCCGAGAGGCGAAGCAAGGTTCTTGAACTCATCGAGCGGTTCTCCATCGCCGAGGCAGGTCGATGAAGCTCCTGAAGGTAAAGCTGTTCAATTTCAGGCAGTTTTACGGAGCTCAAACAATCGCCTTCTCGTGTGACGCAAAGAAAAATGTCACATTGGTTCATGCGGAGAATGGTGTAGGGAAAACAACTCTCCTGAACGCAATCCGTTGGTGCTTCTACGGTGAGGTGACGAACAGGTTCGAAGCAAAGGACCAGATTCTGAACTTCGAGGCTGCGGCGGAAAAGGACCCCCTGGCGAGCGTCGAGGTCACATTCGAGCACGAGGGACGAACCTACATAGTTGAGAGGCACTCTTCGTACCGTAACGGTAACGGGCGGGGGGAAATGTCGCTCAGCGCATATTCCGTTGACAAGAACGGCTCTATGCATCAACTGGAAGCTCCCGACACGTTTGTGAACTCCGTCGTGCCACGGGCGATGGCAAAGTACTTCTTCTTTGACGGCGAACATGCAGAGACCTTTTCTTCTGAGACGAACTCCCGTGCCGTTGGCCAAGCGATCCGCGACATGCTGGGCTGCAACGTGATCGAGGCGGCAATCCAGGATCTGGAATACGCTGCCCGCCAGTATGGGAACCAACTATCCGATATCCCCGGAGAAGGGGAACTGAAGCTTCTCGCCGGCCGCCTTAAAGAGTTTGAAGAGAAGCAGCAACATGGGAAGGACAGAGTTGTTGAGCTAATTGCCGATAAAGAACGATTAGATGACCAGATCGAAGAGATCACATCACAACTTCGCCAGGCAGAAGGGGCACGACACATCCAGCGCGAACGTGATGAGAAAACAAGGCGTTTACGCGCAGTTCAGGACGGCATAAAAACTGCTGAGCAGAACGTCATCAGATGGGTCGGCGCCAAGACACTACCTCTAGTCAGTCGCAAGCTAGCTTCGGAAACGCTCTCATTCATCGATGAAGAGAGCCTCAAGGGAAGAATTCCGAGCCCGTACAACGAGGAGTTTGTGCAAGGGTTGCTCAAGGCTGAGCTTTGCGTTTGCGGCCGCGAGTTGAAGCCCGCGACGCCTCAATGGAAACTGGTTGCTGACCTCCTAAAGAAAGCCTCCAACGCAGAACTCATGCGCCGAGTCGTCCGTGCAAGAACCCGCATCGGAGTTTTGAAGGAGCTGAGAGCTGATGCGCCTCGTCTACTCGAAGCTGAACAGCACCGAATTGCCTCACTTGCCGCAGAGGAGAAGGAACTGGAACAGGCAATCGGCGAGCTGGGTACTCAATTAAAAAAGCTGCCCATTGAGGAGATCGCAGAGCGTGAACGGGCGCGCCAACAGTTGAACGAGAAAAGAGACGAGGTAATAGCAAAGATTGGCCAATACAAACTAGCGGTCGAGCAACTTGATCGTTCCATTCGTGGTGTCCGCTCCGATCAGGAGAAGATCCAGGTAAAGAGCGAACGCGCAAAGAAGCTGCTGACACGGCGAGATGTTGCACAGCAAGGTGCCGATCTCTTGCGTGCTCTTCTTCAGCAGCATGAGATTGATGCGCGCCAGCGGATTGAATCCATCATTAATGAGATCCTGGAAAAGACCGCACGACGCGATTATAGATTCCGCTTCCGCGACAACTTTGCGCTTGACCTTACATATGCGGATGGCAAGGCCGTACCGAAGAGCGAAGGCGAGAACCAGCTAATGAGCTTGGCCTTTATTTCAGCCTTAGTTCAATTCTCCATGGAACGAAGCTCTAAGAAGGACACGCCATTTTTCGTTCCCGGTACGATTGCCCCACTGGTCCTGGACTCACCGTTTGGCAAACTCGACAAGCGGTACAAGAAAGACACGGCGTCCTTCGTGCCGCAGATGGCCTCGCAGGTTGTTCTGCTGTTGTCCAGTTCACAAGGTGATGATGATGTCGTTGCGGTCTTGAGTCCGTACGTCGGCTCTGAATACGTTCTTATCTCTGAGAACAGGGGGCCCCTCGGAAGGAAGTCGGAAGATGAAATAGTTCTCCGTGGAAAGCGTCGGGCGACATCACTCTTTAATAGGCCTCGAAACTTGACCAGAATTGAAGAGGTATAGGAATGAGAACCATAAGACGCGCAAAATCAGTGGCGAACGTTGTGGCAAGGCTCGCAGACGCGCAGCACCCGACTACTCGACAGCCAATTTTTGGCACATTTCGTGACTTGCTTTGTTTCGCTGCGGCTCTGGGGTTCGAAGAGAGCAGGCGGGTCCCGCTGGGCAAGGATACCGATGATTTTGTTGACCGGAGGCCTCTCGAAAACAGCGATTCCACAATTGACCTGATGTATCTTCTTGCGCTTGCCACAACTCGTAATGTCGACATTCTCCGCGATGAAAGCGAGGAGGAGGTCTCGTTGATCTTCGAGGAGTATGCCAACGGTGGGCTAGAAATTCTCGCCGAGTGGTTGAAAGAAAAACCGGAAGACATAAACGGCGAAAAAGCTATTCTTAAAGCTTTATGCGAGCGCAATTACTTGGCTCAGAACGGAAGATCTCTTCAAGCAGTAGCTGGCGAGGTCAGCTTCTAGGTGCTACGCGAACTCAAGCTGAAAGCCGTTTATAGAACAGAGTCGGATAATTTGCTTGAGGATTTCTATATCCCTGCACTTTCCACTTCAGTACGCTATGACCGTGCAGTCGGTTTTTTTTCCGCGTCTATGTTGTCAATTGCGGCGCAAGGGCTTTCTGCGTTCGTGCAGTCTGACGGCAAAATGCGTCTCATTTTCGGGGGCGAGCTTCTCGCAGAAGAAGCGGACGCAATTCAGACTGGCTACAATCTCAAATCTGTAGTTCAGAGGCTAGGGGCGCAGTTTCTTTCGCAGATTGACAACCTGGCCGACGCTCTCTGTTATCGACGACTTGAGGCACTTGCTTGGTTGGTAGCGAACGGAAATTTAGAAATCAAAGTTGCTCTGAAGCAGAAGGGGATGTATCACGAAAAAATAGGCATCCTGACTGATTGTAGGGACGACAGTGTCATCTTTCAGGGATCAGCAAATGAAACAACCAGCGCCCTTCTTCCGGATTTCAATTTTGAATCGATCAACGTTTTTCCAAGCTGGCGTGAAGAGTTGAGGGATCACTTTGAGCCTTATGTTCTAGGCTTTCAGCAACTATGGGATGGCCAGTCGAAGAATACTGTCGTCATTCCGTTCCCAGAAGCTGTCCGAGACCGCCTCATTAAGATCTCGAAGACGATTAGCGTTCCGTCGATAGCTCTTGAAATCGCCTTGCAGCAGAGACTGCTAAAACCGGACGATGAGCCGACTGCAGCTGAACCCTTTGTGCCGACAATCTTTGGCGACGCTGAGTTTCGCCTAAAGGACCATCAGCTGAACGCTCTAAACCAGTGGCGAGCACAGGGATGCCAGGGAATTCTTGCGCTGGCGACAGGCGCAGGCAAGACGATCACTGCCCTGTACGGCGCAGTGCGGTTGTTTCAGTACACGCATCGGATGTTCTTGGTGATTGCGGTTCCATATCAGAATCTGGCCGACCAATGGGTTAGAGAGGCGAAGAGTTTTGGAATCCGTGCCATTCCCTGCTATGGCGGTGCCACCAGATGGACGGAAGATCTAAGCCGCGCGGTTCATTTATTCGAGACCTATGCCTCACCGTTTGCTTGCGCTGTTGTTGTAAACCGTACACTGAAGTCAGAAGCATTCCAGAACGTGCTGAAGCAGCTGCCTGGAGAGTCGCTGATGTTCGTGGGCGATGAATGCCATCATCATCACAGCCGCTCCATGAGTGAGGCTCTGCCGTCACAAGCATCTGTACGACTGGGACTCTCAGCAACACCGGAACCGTATCGGGGCGGAGATGAGGCGGACCTTTCGGTCGCATACTATGGTCCGATTGCAGACCGATACGAACTTGCAGACGCTCTGCGAGATGGAGTCTTAACGCCGTACGAGTATCACGTTCATCTTATTGAGCTGACAGCAGAGGAAACGGAAGTATATGAAGAGTTGAGCGCTCAGATATCCAGGCTGGCGGCGAGTTTGGATAGTCAGAATGAAGCGCAACATCAGCAACTGGACACATTGCTTTTCAAGCGTAGTCGCCTGCTTGGTAGCGCATCGAACAAACTTGCACGCCTCGCTGATATTATGTGTGGTCGCCCTCCCGAGCCTTTGACTCTTTTCTACTGCGGCGATGGATCAGTCGAAGATGAGGATAGCGGAGAATCGCTAAGGCAAGTTGAGGCCACCTGCAAGCTTCTTTACAAAAACGGGTGGAGGGTAGCCACCTTCACAGCGCAGGAGTCACGGAAAGAACGGGAACAAATCCTTGCGAACTTCCGTGTTGGCGTGATGGATGCCATGGTTGCGATACGTTGTCTGGATGAAGGAATTGATGTCCCGGCATGCCGGACTGCATATATTCTCGCTAGTTCTCGCAATCCTCGACAGTTCATTCAGAGGCGAGGACGCATACTGCGCCGCTCTCCAGGGAAGTTGCGTGCTGTCATCCATGATATGGTAGTCGTCATTCCCGAAGGGGTATGTTCCAGCTTCGATCTTGAGAAGCGGCTTTTCAGAGAGGAACTCAGGCGTGTTAGCGAATTTGCTAGGCTCGCCGCGAACGGCGCGGATACATATCGTGTGCTCGAACCTCTGCTGAAGCGCTACGATCTTCTTCATCATTTCGTGTAGCCATAAATAACCCTAATACTGATCGCTAGTGAGAACCATAAGACGCGCAAGAGCAGTGGCGAACGTTGTAGCAAGGTTCGCAGAGATGGAGAGCCCAGATTCCGGGTGCAGATGGCGGCTAGAACGGCTACCGAATGAGGACTTCAGCCGGCCTTATCGGTCGAAGGAACAGAGCACGAATCGAACAAGATTTCTCCTGTCTCTGGATTAAAGATTCGCACACTGTCAGAGACTTTTAGGTCAACCTCCTCCAGCAACTCCGCCCGCGCACCTGCATTCATTGAGAGAACACCCTCAAGGATCTTTCCGTGTTTTGGCGTGGCAATCACAATCTTATGTCTTCCATCTTCTGTTTTTGTACTATGGTGTCCAGAAAACCCTCCCTTACCTCCCTTGAAATCGTCCTCCTCCTCCACACTTGTCAGACCTTGAGCATCAACATCCACTGCCGATGCGCCATTGCGTCCATTCATATCATCTCTCGCATCATAGCGGCCATAGAATGTGGGATGGGAAGGGGTGTTGGGAACTAGGGAAAAGAGCCTTAACAGTTTCGTCGGAGTTGCTGTCGCACTTTGTTCCACGCGAAGGACATAATCCGAATGACAGAATGCCACGTCAATTACAATGCCATTTGCATTGTCAGGCCATATTTGCAAACGCTGGGTCCTACCTTTACCCATTGCTTCCTCCTGCAAGAGTATATCGCTACGGCAACACCTAGAACGCATTTCTGATTGCCCCATCCGACGAAAACAGGAATCTAAACGCGGCGTCTATACTGCACTCTAAGAATTTCGTGATTCGCTAAGCACCCTATAGCAGCGTGAATTCTAACCTCTGCTGGCACACGTGTGGTTTTCCAGGATGCAAGTGAACGGTTCTGCAAAGCTCGATGGCGTGACTCTCGCGCTTAGGACGAATCGCAAAGGCCGCACTGAATGGAACCTTGATCACTGAGTCGGGCGAGATGAGGTCGGAGAGTAGATCCTGCAATACTAAGAGAACCACGCGACTGCTATTGTCGATGAGTGCGAGATAGTCAGTGGGATTCTCGAATGTCCATTCTGCGGGTTCAGGAAGCTCAAGTGTAAGCGCCGGAGCAAAAATAGGTCACAGTACGCCGCGGGAGCGGCGTTCTGCGGCGGAGTAAAAGTAGTCCGCCGGAA
>PJLO01000086.1 GCA_003010405.1 Acidobacteriota bacterium
CTCAATCTACACAATGACACTGTGGAAAGCAGAGAAGGACTTAATCAGAGTTTCCTTAGCGTAATTTTCCTGCACTCGAACAAAACATACTTATTCGGCATCAGTCCTGCGTAGGTCCACTCACTTGAGCAAATATATTTGCTGTCTCAGTTTTTAATTAATTCTCATCCACACTCTGCCACTCAGCCACTCGGCTGTCAAAACGGGTCAAACTTCAGCCTCCCACTGCAAACCCAAATGCAGGGGAGCCCGTTGATGCTGGTGCGGCAAATGTATGAACCTTATCGAGACCGTAGAGAACTGGGGGAAGGCACTGAGGGTTGAAGAATTGGCCGGCTTGCTTTCCCATTCGCCGAAAACGCTGTACAAGCACATCAAGGCCGGGAGCCTGCCAGCCTACCGCATTGGGGGGAGCATCCTCCTTGACCCCTCGGAGGTGGCTAACTGGCTTCGTCAACGGAGTACAAAATAGAAAGGCCCCGGCGTCACCGGGGCTTTTCCCCGCTTACGCTAGAAGGCTGTAGCCGTGGCGTCTCTGACGTGGGCGGAAGGGGCGAGATAGCGCATGACCGAGGCAAGGTCACTATGCCCGGTTCTCTTCATCACACTCCGTAAATCCCCGCTGGTAGCCTTGAGCATCCGGGTGGTGTAGGTTCTCCGGAATTTGTGCAGGGTGAAGTCTTTGCACTCCTTACGCTTGCTTAGACAACCCTCGCAATGCCCACAGTTGAGCCCTGCTCTACGGGCTGTGACCTTGAGAGCCAGCAGCATCTTGGTATCCGGTCGGTCACGGAGGGTGCCAAAGAGGAGCTGTTTGCGGGGGTTCTCTTTGAGCCATCTCTGAAGCTGGGGCACCAGCGAGGCGTGTAGCTCAATCTTGCGCTCTTCATCATCCTTGATGCGGCCAAGCTCATCACGCTCCTTGACAAAGACCATGGGCTCTGGGGTGTCAAGCCCGTGTAGGTCGTAGCGGGTGACGTGCTGGGCTTCCGAGTCCCGCACCCCAGTCTTGTAAAGGAAGTCCCACGGCATAGCCCGGTCAGGGCTGGTAGCGTGCTCAATGAGCTTGGCTACCGTCTCCGGGGTGTACATGTTGGGCTCCCGCTTGGTGTACTTTTTGAGCAGGTTGTGGGTACCCCAGTCGATGAGTTTGCGGGGGTCAATACCACAGTAGCGGAGGAAGCCCCTCAGAGACAGGTAACGGTCAGCCCGTGTGCGGGGTCCGTAGTCTAGTTCCCGCCGGAGATATCCACACCAGCGGATGACGTCCTCCTTGGTGACATCTTCCGGATAGCGCGCCTTGCACTGCTCTATAAATGTCTCAGTGATTACCGTGTACCGCTTCAAGGAATCTTCGGAGCGGTGGGGAAGAGCCAGGTGCATCTCTAGGAAGTCAGCCGCGTAGCGCCGGACGGTCTTGCGGGTGCGGTCCTCCTCCACCAGCTCAATGCCAGCCCGTACCGCTGCCAGCCGTACACCCTGCTTACTTTCAGCAGCGCGGTATTGTGCCATGGCATCAGCCGGGTCGTTGCCAAGGTCAGTGTAGATGGGCTTGGTACCGTTGTATTGCACGATTTGGTAGCGGCCATCGGGGCAGGGAACTTCAGCCCCTCCGAAAATCATGACGTTGGGCTTGAGCTTGCCAGTCTTGCCGATGACTGCGGCACCTCTCCGCCAGCCTTTTTCCAGCTTAGCGTAACGAATCAGGGATAGAGTCTTGTTCATGGAAAAGCCTTTCTACCCCTTAATACTGGCTGGAGCTTTCTCTCCTGCTCCAAAGCTCACTTTTTCCAGCTAAATTCGAGCTAAGCCAGCATCCCCGCGATTGATGCGGGTTCCAAGAGGCAAAAACAGCGTCCCACTCTCTCCGCCAGACTTACTTCCATATTCGTCCAATAAAATACATAAGCA
>PJLO01000087.1 GCA_003010405.1 Acidobacteriota bacterium
GCGAAAACCAAGAAATGCCGACAATGGAGTTTCCAACTACCTGTTCAGAGATTCCCTAGGGTGAGACAGTTGATTCCTCAGTACTCCTGGCAGGAAAACGACTCGGCGAGTGCAGCGACTGGCGCGCTACCTCGTGTGCTCAGTGCTTCTGCTCACGATTAAACCCCAAGTTTATTGTTTTCCGCTAGAAAGGAATTTCCCTTCATGACAGCCACTGCAACTGCTTTACTTTCCGAAAGCTTGCCCGAAAAACTTGCCGCGAAGACCGCACAGATTGGTGTCGTCGGGATGGGATACGTCGGTCTGCCTCTGACATTGTTGTACAGCTCCGTGAGCTTACCTGTGACCGGGTTCGACATCGATGAAACGAAGGTGAATACGCTCAACGACGGCGGTTCCTACATCGTTCGTATCGAATCGGCGGAGATATCTAGGGCGCGCCAGGCAGGGTTTTCCGCAACTACGGATTATTCGAAAGTGGCCGAGCAAGATGCAATCATTATTTGCGTGCCTACGCCGCTGAATGAATATCGCGAGCCCGATATGAGTTACATCATCAGCACGGCGGAATCCAGCGCGCCATACTTGCGAGCTGGGCAGCTGATCGTGCTCGAGAGCACAACCTATCCGGGAACGACTGAGCAAGTGCTGGTGCCGATTTTGGAGAAACTGAATCGCGCGGGGCTCAAGGCAAGTCGCGGACAAGAGAATGCCGACGACGTCTTCTATGTAGCGTTCTCTCCGGAACGCGAGGACCCGGGACGCACAGATATCGAGCGCCACGATATTCCCAAGGTCGTTGGGGGCCTTGATCAAATGGCGGCCGATTTGGCGGCCGCGCTCTACGGTACGATCTTTCGTCGTGTGGTGCGGGTCTCCACTCCGGCAGCTGCAGAAATGACGAAGCTGCTGGAAAATATCTATCGCTGCGTGAATATTGCGATGATCAACGAACTCAAGCTTCTTTGCCTTCGCATGGGCATTGACTTGTGGGAGGTTATCGAAGCGGCCAAAACCAAGCCGTTCGGCTTTCATGCATTTTATCCGGGCCCAGGCCTCGGTGGACACTGCATTCCAGTGGATCCCTTTTACCTCTCTTGGAAGGCAAAAGAGTACGATTTCCGGACGCGCTTCATAGAACTCGCAGGTGAAGTGAACACCCAGATGCCTTACCACGTGGTGAATTCTATCGGCCGTGCGCTGAATAAGCACCGGAAGGCGCTCAACGGTTCCAAAGTGCTGGTACTTGGGGTGGCATACAAAAAAGACATCGACGATCTGCGCGAATCGCCTGCATTGACCATTATCGAATCTTTGCAGAAAGAAGGCGCGGAGGTCAGCTACAACGATCCATACTTTGCTTCCGTCGGTCAGGGGCGTCACTACAAGCTGAACATGAAATGTGCATCGCTTGACAATTTGCAGCAGTACGATTGTGTGGTCATTGTCACTGACCACTCCAACTACGATTACGGTCGTATTGTGGATGAAGCGCAACTTGTGGTCGATTCTCGCAATGCGACCCGCGGGATCGCATCGTCAAAAATCGTCCACTGCTAAAGACAATAGAATTTACATCGCGAGTTGATCGAGCGTTGGAGCGCGAACTCGATAGTTGTGTTTATTCGATGGTTACTACCATAGTGACCTGCCCCCCACTCTCCGCACAGATGTGAGATCAGTTAACCAGCCGCCGGAGTCAGCGTTTTTTCCTCGGCTCTGCTTGCTTGCGAACTCTGCTGGCGTCAGATCGTTCAGGCTTGATTGAGACCTATGTTCGTCGTAATCGCGCCGCCAGTTGGCGATGATGTCAAGGGCGGAGTAAAAGTAGGCCAGTAGGGCGGAGTAAAAGTGAGCCAGTAG
>PJLO01000088.1 GCA_003010405.1 Acidobacteriota bacterium
CCGATGATACTGCGTACTTTTGCGTGGGAAAGTAGGTCGCCGCCAGGGTTTTTTTACCCTCACAAACAGCCGCTTGGTTCATCCAAGCGGCTGTTTGCTTTTGGGGAATACGGACCTGACACTGCCACGTGGATACAGACGCTGACACCGCAATGGCGAACGCTGCTCGGACACGGCCAGCGGTAATGCAACTGCGACACTGCTGGTTGGAGTCGAGGCCTCCGGCGGCCAAAGGGCGAAGCCCTTTGAAATCCCTTCAAGAAGTTGCGCTGGTTGCGCATATGCTTCCGGAGTCCGCTAAGCCAGCAGGCACTGGGCGATGGTCACGATACGGATCTGGATGCTGCCAAGCCAAGCTGGGAGCTCCTGCGCCTGAAACAAAACGGCGACGCGCCAGCCACGTCCCCCCGTGAGCAACACGTCGCCTTCTCCGCCTCACGCACGCCTCACAGTGTGCGCGGATTTGGTCCTCTCATTTCACCTCAAGGTAATTCCTTTCGACTATGCATTGCTACCGCCGGGCGCTGCAGACCTTCCGACAACCTTCGTCCGGAGGGCCAAAAGTAACGCCCCTTCGCTGCCAGAGGCGACTCCACACATAACCAAATGTTGCATTGGCAGCAGCGCTCCGGCGAATCCTGGGACTGGAGTATTAATCCTTGGCACCTGCAGCCGAGTTTCGCCGTACACTCCAGAGGCGCCAAAGACCAATTAACAGCAAACCGCAGGCGAAGAGCACAAAGACATTGGGTTCCGGCGTCACGGTAGGTTGCCGCGGCGTTGGCGTGGGCAAGGCGCCGTCGAAGGCATATTCGTGGAGTTCACCTTGCCCGGTCCAGGAGTTCGCCACGAGCGTCCCGTCAATCTGGTTATGGTTTTGCACGGAAGCATTAGGGGCGAGTACCGAACCACCCAAAAGCGTTTCGAACTCAAGATTGGTGGCCTCGAAAAAATTCCAGACTATATGATCAAAGAGCGAATCATCACCTTGATAGTTGGCGATGAAATCCAGAGTTGACCCGGAAACGTTGAAAATTACCGTTGTAGCGCTATTGGCGGCAATTCTGTAGCTCGGTATGAGGCGGAGGTCGTTCGTGGTTATGTTGAAAATTGCGACACCGTTCGCGTCAGGTGTGGCGGTTATGACCTCATTGTTCCCGGGAGTCGGTAAATAGCTGTTTGCGGTAAGTTGCGAAAGATATTGCGAAGTGGCAACAAGTTCCGAATATATCGACGTTATGCTCATGCTTGGGCTTGTAGCGATGTAACTGCCGCCACCATTGAAATTTATTGTTGCTCCGGCCGTGCCGCCGACATAGGCATTCCCGCCATTATTCATGTTCATGTGATTTCCGTAGGTGCTTCCATAGACATTAAGGGCGTTGAATGTTGTGGGAAGCATAATATTTCTCGGATTGAGATACAACGTTGCGCCGGAAAAATTGCCTCCAATGATCGCAGCGCCTTCGATATCGGCAATGGTCGTGGCATTCCCCAAGATGATGGCGTTAAATCCACTGAGCAAATCGCTTGACGTCAGGGGAGTCGCATAGCCCGTAGCAGTAAGCAGCATGCTCATAACCAAAATGCAGCAATAAAATATTGATTTGTACATCCGAACAACTCCTTACGGTTTCTGCCTGATTTAGTTGCAAAATGCATACAAAAACATCTTCCCGAATAACCAGGAGAAAACGCAACATACAGGTAGGATTGTTAAAAAATCCGACAAAAACCTGTAAAGAAAATGTGAAACATGTTGCACCTCCCTTCCCCTCACCCCATACCTCTTCCCGCCATTTGACGTCCGGGCCGGCGTCTCCTACACCTTGCCGCCATGAGCACCATCGT
>PJLO01000089.1 GCA_003010405.1 Acidobacteriota bacterium
AACAAGCTCGCGTACGCGCGAGCAAAACGACGGAGAGACGGTCCCCGCCATACTCTCTCGTGTCCAGGCTCACATCGAGGTCGGACAAAATCGGCCGGACCGCAGGGGAACATATGGTTCCCCTACATAGAACTGGGACTTTTCGCCACGAACGTGATGCAGATCACAAGGAAATCGCCGACATAGTATAGAAAAACCGGGTTCCACCCGATATTTGTCTCCGCAAGCTTGCCCACATCGGAGCCCACATGCGTACTGGCCGCGATTGCCGCTGCCGCATCCAACGGCCGCAAGATGGCCGCAGGAATGACCGGAGGGCGATTGAGATCATGATCTTCCTTGACACCAGCGGCCACCGGTATCTGCTCCTACATTTTTCTGGGTCACTTTGAGTCTCCAGCGCTGCTTCCGGACTCTGCTTCCATTTGGCAGGAACTATTTTGGGAATGTACTCATTTTCCTGAAAACCGGCAGCAAGTCGGGGTCGGGGAAATCCACATGAGAGGGGCGGGGAACAACGTTTTCCCCGACGAGCACTGATACTTTTCGCCACCGGCGGGGACCAGGGGGACTTTTCTGCCGCCCTAGTATAGGGAAACACAAACAAAGTGAATAATTTGCCAATCAGCCGGAAAGAGGAATTGTCCCCTATAGATACCTCAGTACCTGGTACACAGAGAATAGATATAGCCAGAAAGTAGATCCATCTCCGACGCCCCGGCCAGTCCAGATATAGAAGATGGGCGCCAGTGGTTCGATCCTTCCCGCGAGGCACGTTTAGCTTGCCACCGCCTCGGATGCGGAGGGTTTCACTTCGGCAATCAAAAGGCGCAGAGTATGGAGAATTTCTGGGAAGTGCTTCTCTAGATGCTTCTCGATGCGTCGATTCTGAAGTACACGCTGCAAGTAGCCACAGGAAACCGTAAGCGCGAGAATATCAGTTCCGTATGATGCTTCTGCAGTTTTCAAGTCGCGGACAATCGATTCCTTCTCTTCTCGGAGCAGAGCGTCAATCTCGGGAGGCTTATCCTTGATCTTGCGGTTGTGGGGTGAATCGACAAGGAGTTCCGGCGGCGTCATTGCCAATAGGGCTTGCGCGAACGAACAAGTGTATTTTGCAGATGCGACCATATGCTCGGCAGCCTCGATCTGCCTAAATGGTTTCATCTTGCGCAAGATGGCGAAGCCCGAAGCTGGTAAGTCCTTGTCTTTGAGAATTTCAATCGCCTCAGAACAGATACCTTCCAGCATGGTAGTGTTGCGGCGTATGCGATTGATATCAACATCTAGCGCCTTTGCGAGCCTCTCTTCTGTGAGACCCTTTGAAAGTGCTTTGCGCAGCATATAGTGCTGCGCAACCGGGGGAAGATGATTGACTCGTTTGTTGTAGGTATAGGCTTCGTCATCAGTCGCGATGATACATTCGACCTCAGTCCATCCCAGCTGTGAAATCACGTCAAGGCGAAGATGGCCATCCAACAAGAGGTACTGCTCTCCTTGCGGAAAGACAATCAGTGCCTGTACTAAGCCGACCTCTTTTACTGAGGCGGATATCTGCTTATAGGTCGTGCTGGATCGCGTTGAGAGGGGCAACTCTCTTTGTGGCGCAATTTTGCTGATCGGCAGAGTCAACAACTTGACTTCAAATCCATCCTTCACTGATCTTCCCATCGTTGGTTCCTATCGCACGCGTTGAGCAAGTTGTTCCGGCATCTCTGCGAGCCCTTCCTTGTGCAGCAAGGCGACGAATAGCTCGTCACTTAGGGAAACTCTGATTAAGTCCTTCTCTGCTTTCCACAGTGTCATTGTGTAGATTGAG
>PJLO01000090.1 GCA_003010405.1 Acidobacteriota bacterium
ACGAATATCCTGGTGCCGATGAATCGCCAGGAAGGAAATACCCTTCCGGTGAGCGCCTTCCGTGAACTTGAGGATGGAACGTTTCCGCTGGGCACGTCAGCGTATGAAAAACGAGGCATCGCCATCGATGTTCCGCAGTGGCAGCAGGACAACTGTAGCCAGTGCAACCAGTGCGCCTTTGTTTGTCCGCACGCTTGCATCCGGCCAATCCTGGTGAACGCGGAAGAACTGGCTGCGGCTCCGCAGGGCTTTGTCGCTAAGCCGGCTCTGGGTGCCAAAGGTCTGTACTTCCATTTGGCGATCTCGCCCAACGACTGTACGGGTTGCGGAAACTGCGCTCAGGTTTGCCCCGCTAAGACAAAAGCTTTGGTGATGAAGCCGCTGGCAACCCAGGCGCACCAGGACGCCATGTGGGAATATGCCATCCATCTCTCCCCGAAAAAGAACCCGATGAACCCCTTGACTGTAAAAGGCAGTCAATTTGAACAACCTCTTCTCGAATTTTCGGGTGCCTGTGCCGGTTGTGCTGAGGCAAGTTACGCCAAGCTTGTGACCCAACTGTACGGCGACCGTCTCGTGGTTGCGAATGCAACGGGCTGTTCTTCTGTCTGGGCAGGTAGCCCGCCCTCTGTGCCGTATGCAAAAAACCATTTAGGACATGGACCGGCATGGGGAAACTCGTTGTTTGAAGATAATGCCGAGTATGGTCTCGGCATGCTCTTAGGCGCAAATCAGGTTCGCGAGCGGCTCGCCACGACTATCGAGGCCGCAATGCAGCTAACGACGAGCGCAGAGTTTAAAGAGGCGTGCATGGACTGGCTGGCCAATCAGGACAAAGGCCAGGGAACGCGTGAGCGAGCTGATCGATTGATTGCCGCACTCGAGCAACTTCAGAACAAGGACGCCCTGCTCGACGACATCTATGAAAATCGCGATTTCTTGCCGAAGCGCTCGCAGTGGATTTTTGGTGGCGATGGCTGGGCTTATGACATCGGGTTCGGTGGTCTGGACCATGTCCTTGCTTCCGGCGAAGATGTGAATGTGCTGGTCCTTGACACTGAAGTCTACTCCAACACGGGAGGACAGTCTTCCAAAGCCACGCCCGCCGCAGCTATCGCCAAATTCGCAGCAAGCGGCAAGCGGACCGGGAAGAAAGACCTGGGACTTATGGCGCTGAGCTATGGCTACATTTACGTTGCTCAGATTGCCATGGGAGCAGACCGCAATCAAACCTTGCGCGCACTTGCCGAGGCAGAGGCCTACCCGGGGCCGTCTCTCATCATTGCCTATTCCCCCTGTATCAACCACGGTCTGAAGTTAGGCATGGGCTACAGCAACGAAGAGGCGAAACTGGCGGTAGAGTGCGGCTACTGGGCTTTGTACCGCTATAACCCGCTTCTGAAAGAAGAGGGCAAGAATCCGTTTACTCTCGATTCGAAGACACCAACCAGGAGCTTCAGAGATTTCTTAATGGGCGAAGTGCGCTATTCATCATTGATGAAGAAGTTCCCTGAAGAGGCTGAGGCGTTGTTTGCCAAGACGGAGCGGGATGCGTTGAACAGGCTGGACCAATACAGGCGCTTGGCTGGCCAGCGGACCGAATTGGACAAAGACTGGAAAGCGGAAGATACGGCAGCATACGCCCAGTCATGTCGTAAATGTGGCGCTGCAGGTTGTGAGTGCGCCGGAGATTAATGCCAATTTGAACAGGGATTCATAGCTGGTGCCGAGCACACGGATGCAAGCCACGGGTCTTCCGTTATTGCATCCTGACTCAGCACCAGCGCCG
>PJLO01000005.1:0-59944 GCA_003010405.1 Acidobacteriota bacterium
ACAGATCAAGCGGGGGACTTGCCTATTGTTCTCCTGCTCTCGCTTTCCAAGCAGCTGACCCGGAAGACCCAAAACCCCGTCTACCCTCCTCGACCCGCCTCCGTTTCGCGATCTGAAAAGCTTCTTGCTGCGGTCGTCACTTGTCCTTGGGGACGGTAACGTAGAATGGTGACCGCTGTCACAGCATCCTAGACTAACTGGCTCTACGCTTTAACCTTCGTACGAGGGGGTGTGCCATAGCAGACGTGATTGATGCTTTTTTTTGTGTACCGAAGAAGGGCAACGTTAAGCGGCTTGAGGATTGTGTTCCCTACGGTGAGAATCTTGCCTCACTGCTCGGCGCGAGCGGCGTCAGCGGTGCTGTCGTAGCTCCCTGCGCGTGTTCAGAGTGCCCTCACGTTTGGAACTGCGCGGAGCGGCGGACTCAGGAAGTTGTGGATATTGTAGCGCGGAGTCCAAACGAGCTACGTGGGCTTGCGTGCTACGACCCACTGCGAATCGGCGATAGCTTGCGGTGGATCGATAAGGCAATCACTGCGGGTAAGCTGGTAGGCGGTTATGCGCAGGCCGGGTGCAGTGTCTCCGGGTTGGATGCGGCCCGCAAGTATCCGCTTTACGGGCTTTGCGCCAAGCTGCGCTCGCCAATGGTGATTGAATTTGCAAGCACTGAACGTTGGGTAAATCACCGTCCCCAAGTAGAAGTGGTGGCTGCGGATTTTCCTGAACTTGACCTAGTGCTGGTTCCACCACCAGAAACCGAGGCGGCCAGTATAATGCAGATACTGAAGCGTTTTCCGCGAATTTCTTTTTTGCTGTGCCCGCGTGAGTTGCAATCCAATTTCGCTCTACGCGAGTACGTGGAACATCAAGGGCGTGACCGCGTTTTGTTTCGCTCGTCCGCGGACGGATGGACCCATTCGGTAGAGACGGCGCTTGCATTGCCGCTCAATCTGGAGGCGAAAGAAGCGTACTTTTCCGGAAACGCCAAACGACTGTTCGGGTTTTTGCAATAGGCTTTGAGTCTGAGTGCATGAGCAAAATTGCGCAGAAAGACAAATCGTTCCGGTCTTGCCTGAGCGGTTTGTCCAGGCCATTCTGCGGCGATAATGTTCTATCAGTAGCGTTCGTGTTCATGATCCGAGTTATTGTCCTTCGCGAAAGTTGTTGGCTCGGTAAGCTTACCGATCCTTTTTACAGCCCTCACGGCAGGCAGGGTCGCGGCGATCACGGGAGCCGTGATCATACAGGCGGAACCCGCGTCCATGTTTCGCGTCTTACCCAACGGCATGCGATCTGTCCTTGTACCCGGAATTGTATTCACGTCTTTCGTGACCCCGTTTCCGTAGCCAACGGGGTGCAGGATTGTGCTCAGCTGAGCATTGGCTGTGGCAGTAAAGGAACCGACAGTTAGAACAGCCACCACAAGAATTGATTTAAGTTTCCTGAATTGTCCTGTTTCTCGCGTTACGTTGGTACCCGTGGCTTGAAGTTTGTACGAAAGAAAACACGAAAGGTGGCGTCGAATTGCGCGGGAGAAACACCGGGTGGGAAACCCTTAGTTGGGGGGATTCAAACTGTTTTCCAGCGCACGCGAAATGCCAACAATTCGCGTTGTGTGACTTGCGCTACAAGCCGCTCTCGCATAACATCTTGTTCACAGCGGTGCCGACCTGCAAAGTTTGTGATGGAGTGGAACACCACTGCGAACCGATATTTCAAAACAGGGTGCCTAACTCGACAATTGGTCTGGTGTGCTGATCCCCAGTCGGATCGGCCTAAAGGACCACGGAAGGTGCCCAACTTGGTGAATCGGGTTCACAGCACCCCCGCTCCACACGGCCACGCGGGTCGGTATCCATCAGCGTATTCGGCGACTCTTTTTCCTTCGAGTCGTTCCGCGTGCGTTTCCGAGTCGAGAAATATATAGAGACATAATCTGGCCAGTTTGCGAGTGGCGGCCTTTTTAATCCAGGAGGTCAGAGTGCGCACTCGGCTGGCCAGCTAAGTGCGCACTCTAGATTACTATTCGACAATGAAATCGGGAGTTTGTTCATTGTTGGGTTCGCTGGTTCGGGCGCCGCGTCTCATGGCGACGATACCGGTGCGTACCATTTCGAGGACACCGAATGGGCGCAGGACATCGAGCAGGCCGTCGATTTTGTCTTCGGCGCCGGTGATTTCAATGGTGATGGACGACAGCGCGACATCGACTACGCGTGCGCGGAAGACGCTGGCCAGCTCCAGCACCTGTGAGCGTACTTCCTGCGGGGCCGCGACCTTGATCATGGCCAGATCGCGCGTGATGACCGGCACCGCCGAGACGTTTTCGACCAGCAGCACGTTGACCAGTTTGTAGATATTGGCTTCGATGCGCCGGGCCTGGTCGGCATCGGCTTCCACGGTAATGGTCATGCGCGAGACATCGGGCTTTTCCGTTCGTCCCACGGTCAACGACTCGATGTTGTAGCCGCGTCGGCGGAACAGCAGGGCCACCCTGGCCAGGGCGCCGGACTTGTTTTCAACATAGACAACGAAGGTATTCAGCATGGTTTACACGTCCTCCGCGGTTTCCACCAGCGGGCTTGGCCGCCGGATCATGTCATGCAAAGCAGCGCCGGCGGCAACCATCGGATAGACGGCGTCCTCCTGCTCGACCCTGAAGTTGATTAGAACCGGACCGTCATGGCTGCGCGCGGCTTTGACCGTTGGGACGACCTGAGAACGCGTGGTCACTTCCATGGCCCGGATGCCGTAGGCTTCGGCGACCTTCACAAAGTCCGGGCTCAGCATCGGCGTCGACTGGTAGTTGCTCTCATAGAAGAACTGCTGCCACTGCCGCACCATGCCGAGGAATCCGTTGTTAATGATGGCGATGTTGATCTTCAGATTCTCCTGCATAATCGTGGCCAGCTCCGGCATGGTCATCTGGAAGCCGCCGTCGCCCGCCACAACCCAGACCTCCGCGTCGGGGCGCGCGGTTTTTGCGCCGATAGCGGCCGGCAGGGCAAAGCCCATGGTGCCCAATCCGCCCGAGGTAACCAGCGAGCGCGGCCTCTCATGCTTGTAGTACTGGGCCTCCCACATCTGGTGCTGGCCCACGTCGGAGACCACGATGGTGTCGCTGCCCTGTGTCTCGTGCCAAAGGTCGTTGATCACGTGCGCGGCATAGAGGTGTCCCTCATCCGGCAGAGACTGAATGTCCCGCACCGCGGAGTCACCTTTGAGTTCCCAGATTCGCTCCAGCCACTCGCTGCTGTCGGTGCGAGTTACTTTGGGCAGGAGCTTGGGCAGCACTTCCCGCAGATCCCCGATCAGAGCAACGTCCACCTTCACGCGCTTGTTGATCTCGGCTGGATCGATCTCGATATGGATCTTCTTTGCCTTCGGAGCATACTTGGCCAGTTCCCCGGTGACCCGGTCATCGAAGCGCATGCCCAAGGCGAGCAGGAGATCGGCTTCCTGAATGGCCTTGTTCACCCAGGCCTCTCCGTGCATTCCCATCATGCCAAGGTTCAGCGGATGAGAGGCCGGGAATGAACCGATACCCAGCAGGGTCATGGCCACGGGAATATGGGTCCGCTCCACGAACTCGCGTAACAGCTGCGAAGCTTCTGAAATCAGGATTCCGTGTCCGGCCAGGATCACCGGGCGGCGGGAACCGTTAATCATCTTCAGGGCTTCTTCGTAGGTGGCGGGCTCGGGCTGTATATCGGGCCGGAATCCGGGCAGCTTCGGCACCGAGGCATCCCATTCAAACTCGCAGGAGGCCTGCTGCGCATCCCGGGTAATGTCGACCAGCACCGGGCCGGGACGCCCCGAACGGGCTACATAGAATGCCTCGTGGATTGTCTTGGCGATATCTTCGGGTCGGGTAACGATGTAGTTGTGTTTGGTGATGGGAAGGGTTACGCCGGTAATGTCGATCTCCTGGAAAGCATCGGAGCCAAGCATCTTGCTCCCCACTTGTCCGGTGATACAGACGATGGGCGAAGAATCCATCATTGCCGTTGCTATTCCGGTAACCATGTTGGTGGCTCCGGGACCGGAAGTTGCGACCGCGACTCCCACCTGTCCGGTGGCGCGGGCATAGCCGTCGGCCATATGCGTGGCTCCCTGCTCATGCCTCACCAGAACGTGATGAATCGTGCTCTGGGTCAAGGCATCGTAGGCCGGAAGAATGGTTCCTCCCGGATAGCCAAACACGTGCTTGACGCCTTCCAGCTCCAGGCTTCGCCACAGAATTTGTGCTCCTGTCATCCTCATCAGGGTCATCCTTATAAAATCAAATTAATTCGTTTTCATAATACAAAACCCACCTCCAGCTATCTGGCGGTGGGTTTCAGAGACTTTTCAGATTCTTAAAGCTTACTTAATCTGCACTCTCCCCCGCCAGGGCTACTACGCGGCCTACGCTTAGGCCTACTACACCTACAGCTACACCTACTACAGCGACCTTTGCGGGTTGGACGGGGACTGGCATCTTTTTTACCTAGAAGGTTTCATACTCGCGCACTTTAGTTCCAGGGTCAAGCACAATCTCCGGTCAGCGCGGGGAGACCCGCAATCTTGACTCGCCCGAATGGCTCAATTAGGCTGGCTGAAACTAATCTCAACAGATCGAACGGTTACGCAATCATGCAGACTCGTTTCACATTGCCGCAGTCCTCGATTCCGACTCATTGGTATAACCTTGCCGCGGATTTTCCCGAGCCCATGGATATCCCGCTTCATCCCGGCACGCGTCAGCCCATCACGCCAGCCGAGATGAGCGCCGTCTTTCCGGAAAACCTGGTCGCGCAGGAGATGAGCACCGAGCGCTACATCGAGATTCCCGAGGAAGTGCGCGACGTCTACGCGCTCTGGCGTCCCACGCCGCTGCTGCGCGCCGTTCGCCTGGAGAAGGCGCTGAACACGCCGGCGCACATTTACTACAAATACGAAGGCTCCAGCCCGGTGGGCAGCCACAAGCCCAACACTGCGGTTCCGCAGGCCTATTACAACAAGGTTGCGGGTACCGCCCGCCTTGCCACCGAGACCGGCGCCGGCCAGTGGGGCTGTTCGCTCGCGCTTGCCTGCCAGCTCTTCGGACTTGAGTGCAAGGTCTGGATGGTCCGCGTCAGCTTCAATCAGAAGCCCTATCGCCGCCTTCTGATGCAGACCTACGGCTCCACGGTCTATGCCAGCCCCAGCGACCAGACCGAGTTCGGGCGCAAGCAGCTTGCTGAGAACCCGAACTGTCCCGGCAGCCTCGGCATCGCCATCAGCGAAGCCATCGAGAACACGGTGACCAATCCCGGCACCAAGTATGCGCTCGGCAGCGTGCTGAATCACGTCTGCCTGCACCAGACGGTGATTGGCGAAGAATGCATCAAGCAGATGGAAGAAGCCGGCGAGGAACCCGACGTTGTGGTCGGCTGCGCTGGCGGCGGCAGCAACTTTGCCGGCATCGCCTTCCCCTTCATCCGCAAGAAGCTCTGCGAGGGCAAGGCCTACCGCATCCTTGCGGTTGAACCCTCCTCCTGCCCGACGCTGACCGAAGGCGAGCTGCGCTACGATACCGGCGACACCGCCGGCATGACTCCGCTGATGAAGATGTATACGCTTGGCCGCGATTTCATGCCGCCGTCAATCCACGCCGGAGGCCTGCGTTACCACGGCATGGCTCCCACCGTGAGCCACGCCTACAAGCTCGGACTGCTGGAGGCCGCCGCCTACCCGCAGAACGCGGTCTTTGAGGCGGCCGTGCTGTTTGCCCGCAGCGAGGGCCTGGTCCCGGCGCCCGAGTCGTCGCACGCCATCCGCGCCGTCATCGACGAAGCCATCCAGGCCCGCGAGGAAGGCCGCAAGAAGGTCATCGTCTTCAACCTCAGCGGACACGGCCTGCTCGACCTCGCCTCCTACGACGCCTACCTCAACGGCCAGCTCCGAGACTAACCCCTCACAACCACTTCCTCAACCACCGGCGCCCAAAAGCGCCGGTGGTTGAAGAAGACTGCCTGCGCCTGCATCATGACCGGAAGTTGAACTTCTCTTTACATTGAGTGTTTTAAGAAAATAGCAGTGTGCCCGGTTCGTTCTACTAACGAATATCCTTGCCTCTCAAGGTTGAGCACGGTTGGCTTCAGAAGGATTTCACGGATAGTGCGGGCGTATATCTCGACCATGATGACCCGAGGTTTTATTGCCCAGTCTTCAATGTCTTCGAGCACAGGTTCGTCCAGCCCTTCGATGTCGATATTTAAGAAGTCGAAATTTTGATCCGATTTTTGCGCTGCATCTGAAACCACGCTGCGGAGCGATCGGCAAGGCACCTTGACGGAATGGGAGTAACCTCTTTCACTGGCAAGCGTTGCGTCGCAGGTCGCGCTGTTGTCGATATCGCGCGATGAAAAGAACTCGATCTCCGGCGACTCAGCCGCCCGAAACGAAGGCACGATCGCTGCATGGATATTCAGATCCCGCGGTCTGACGAGCTGGAACAAACGAATCGCTTCCGCACTGGCGTCGATGTTAACGCCGTTCCACCCCATCAGCCAAAGAAAGGCCGTGTTCGACAACCGGAACGGGTGATGCGCGCCCACATCAATGTAGAAGCCATTTTTCTGCCCGCGGAAAAATTTATGGAGAAATACGTCCTCTCCATATTGGCTAAAATGGCCATGCAATCCGCCATATCGAAAACACTTGAACAACCGGGGGATGAGGTAATTCACGGCTTATCCTGCGGAGAATCCAATATCGCGTTGAACGTCTAATAGTACGTCATCCGCAGTTGGATTGTATCAGGGGCTAACTTGGATCGTGTCGCGGAAAGGCGGGTTTCGAGAGGCACTCTGGAAGCCGTGCACGACGGTGCCGGAACTAATATTCCTAATCTGTGGATTGATTTTCTGGTGCCGGGAGGGGGAATCGAACCCCCACGACCCGAAGGTCGGCAGATTTTGAGTCTGCTGCGTCTGCCAGTTCCGCCATCCCGGCTCTGCGCTGCAAAAATGTTATTGCGAGGCGCAGGCTGGCCCGAGGCGGTGTTGTGAACAATGCCTCGGAGCAAACGTAGTATCGCACAACAGCTGAGTTGCTGCCAATACACATAAATGCTGGTGCAATCTTCCCGTCAGAATAACGTGACCTCTCCTGAGAATCGCCACGCCAAAACTAGCTTTTCGGCGCACGTCTAAAATCCCGTAATCTGATGCGAATTGAAACGAACTCACTCGCTGTTTCAACGGCTCGAATGGATTCGATTGCAATGTTTGATGCTCCCGATAAACACTATTTCGTACAGTTGCTATTCGAGCAGATTTGGATATAATCGGAGCCGCTTTTGAAGTCACGAAAGATCCCGGCTTGACCGCTTGAAGTCGAGCCGCTTTTCGAGGTCTTCATGATCGACCCTCTAAGACCGGAACGTCTGTATCACGCCTGCGATCTCGAACAATTTACATTTCAATCCACGGATGAACTTGAGAGTCTGGCCGACATCTTTGGACAGTCCCGCGTAATCGGCGCCGTAGAGTTCGGCATCGGCGTTCGGCGGCAGGGATACAACCTCTTCGTGTCAGGCCCGACTGGAATCGGCAAGCACTGGACGGTGCGCCACCTTTTGCAGGAAAAGGCAGCGGGTGAACCGACGCCATCTGATTGGTGCTATGTCAACAACTTTAACGAACCGCAACGGCCCCTGGCACTGTGTTTCCAGCCAGGCCAGGGAGTCACTTTTCGTGACGACGTAAACCGGCTCGTGCAAGAACTTCGCTCTACCATTCCTGCCGTATTTGAGAGCGATGAGTACCGGGCTCGCCGGCAGGCAATCGAAATCGAGACGAAGACTAAGCAGGGCGCGGCCTTCGAGGGGCTTGCGCAAGAGGCGCAGGCTCAGGGTGTAGGCATTGCGCGTACGCCCTCCGGCTTTGTCTTTGCCCCGTTGCGGAACGGCGAGGTAATGCCGCCCGACAAGTTAGTTTCACTTCCCGAAGAAGAGCGCAAGCAGGTAGAAGATGCGATGGCTGCGGTGCAGGAGAAACTGCATGCGGTGACCGATCAGGCCCTGCAGTTGGAGAAGGAAGGAAGGGAAAAGCTAAAGGAGCTTACTCGTGACGTAACGATCTTCGCCGTCGGTCATCTGATCGAGTCTCTGATAGAGAAATACCAGGAACTGCCGGAAGTTGTGCTCTACCTTGCCTCGTTCCAGCAGGACGTCATTGAAAACGTAGGTCAGTTTATATCTCCGCCCGAGTCAGGCTCTGTTCCGTGGATGGCATCATCCCCCCTGGATGGCCCGCCTTTCCTCCGGCGATACCAAGTCAATTTGATAGTGGATAACAGTGCCACCCATGGCGCGCCTTTAGTCTATGAAGACCATCCCATATTCCAGAATTTGATCGGGCAGACCGAATATGTGGCCCAGCTTGGCGCGCTGTCCACCGACTTCAACCTGATTCGGGGAGGGGCGCTGCATCGTGCTAATGGCGGGTATCTGATGCTCGATGCCCAGAAGGTGCTCACGCAGCCCTATGCCTGGGACGGTTTGAAGCGCGCCTTGCAGTCGTCCCAAATTCGAATCGAGTCGCTGGGACAGGCGCTCGGCCTCGTGAGTACTGTTTCGTTGGAACCGCAATCCATTCCTCTGGAGATCAAGGTCATTCTGATCGGCGAACGGCTGCTTTATTACTTGCTCTGCCAGTACGATCCTGAATTCAATACTTTGTTCAAAGTTGTTGCGGATTTTGACGATCAGATGGAGCGCAGTCCTGCGAATCATCTTCTCTATGCGCGAATGATCGCCACCATTGCACGCTCGGAGAAGCTACTTTCTTTCGATCGCAGCGCCGTGGCGCGAACCATCGAACACAGTGCGCGGCTGGCCGGTGACGCGGAGAAGTTATCGAACGAACGCATGGCTCTCGTGGATATTCTGCGCGAATCTGATTACTGGGCCAGACAGGCAAATCGTACTGCGGTGACGGCCTGCGACGTGCAAAAAGCAATTGATGCCCAGCTATATCGAGTAAGTCGCATAAGAGACCGGGTACTGGAGGAGATTCAGCGGGGCACGCTTCTGATCAATACGACTGGAGCGAAAGTTGGTCAGTTGAACGGGCTCTCCGTTATGCAGTTGGGTGGTTTCACGTTTGGTCAGCCTAACCGAATTACGGCTCGCGTGCGATTAGGTAAAGGCGAAGTGGTCGATATCGAGAGAGAAGTCGCGTTAGGCGGGCCTATTCATTCCAAGGGCGTGCTGATCCTTTCCAGCTTTTTGGGCGCGCGCTATTCGGCTGACCGGCCTCTTTCGCTCCATGGCAGCCTGGTTTTCGAACAGAATTATAGCGGCGTAGAAGGAGACAGCGCCTCATCGGCTGAGTTGTACGCCTTGCTTTCCGCTCTGGCCGACGTACCCATAAAGCAGTCGATAGCTGTGACCGGTTCCGTCAATCAATATGGAGAGGTACAGCCAATCGGCGGAGTCAATGAGAAGATCGAGGGCTTTTTCGATGCCTGCACAGCAAAGGGATTGACCGGCGAAGAAGGTGTAGCTATCCCGGTCAGCAACGTAAAGCACCTCATGCTGCGCCGTGACATTGTAGACGCGGTGAAGGCGGGCAGGTTCCGCGTCTATGCAGTGCAAACCATCGACGAAGGCATGGAGATCCTCACGGGCGTTCCAGCCGGTCAGCGGGATGAATCCGGCAACTTCCCGGAGGGCACGATAAATCAACGGATCGAGATGCGGCTGGCGAAGTTCGCCGAAGAACACATTGCGTTCGCCGCAGCAGCAGCTGGAGAAGCGCGTGAACACCCCAGAAAGTGAATTTACAATTCGTCACGTTCTCGTTGCGCTCGACGCTTCCGCGCACAGCCTTGCAGCGCTGGAAATTGCTACCGATCTGGCTGCCATCGTCAATGCCGAGTTGATCGGCCTTTTCGTCGAAGATGCTCAACTCCTCCGCCTGGCCAGGTCGCCGCACGCGAGAGAGGTCGTGTATCCGTTTGCCGAACTACGGCCACTTAATATCGTTTCCGTCAAGCAACGTCTGGAGGCACAAGCGGAGCAGGCAAGGCGTTCGATGGCATCGCTCGCTAATCCAGCCAAGGTGCGATGGTCCTTCCGCGTAGTTCGCGGTGAGGTGGACGCGGAGGTGCTTGCAGCGGCTTCCGATATGGATGTTTTGGCTCTCGGGAAGACCGGGTGGTCATTGGCCGCGCAAGCCCAGTTGGGTTCAACCGCGCTGGCTGCCGCTCATCATGCGCCGCGAGCTCTTCTCATGGTTCAGCGTGGCCTTCCATTTAAACGCCAGGTGCTCGCCCTCGTGGATGGGGACGAGAACTCCCAGCCGACTCTCATCGCCGCCCTGCGTTTAGCGCAGGCTTACGGCAACCGGCTTGTCGTGCTGATCGCAACCACCAGAGCGAGCACTTTCAAGGAAAGATCACACAAGTTATCGGCATTGTTAAAACAGGAATCCGAGCATTTGCACGTGCATTTCCGCCAAATCCCGGGCAACGATCTTCTGTCCATTGCTCATGCCATTCGAGTGGAAGGCGGTGGCATACTCGCCATCAATGCGACTGCCTGCTCAACAGAAACCGTGAATCAGTTGCTGCATCATCTGGACAATCCCATTCTTCTTGTGAGATGAAGCCGAGTTCGGCGCTGCGAGCCTGCGGTTCGCCGATAACGAAAATTGCCGGACTGCGGATGATGGCAGTCCGGCAACGAGTTGGCTTATCAGTTTTTAACGGAGCAGGAAACACTCTCCTCAATGAAATCGGGAGTTTGTTCATTGTTGGGTTCGCTGGTTCGGGCGCCGCGTCTCATGGCGACGATACCGGTGCGTACCATTTCGAGGACACCGAATGGGCGCAGGACATCGAGCAGGCCGTCGATTTTGTCTTCGGCGCCGGTGATTTCAATGGTGATGGACGACAGCGCGACATCGACTACGCGTGCGCGGAAGACGCTGGCCAGCTCCAGCACCTGTGAGCGTACTTCCTGCGGGGCCGCGACCTTGATCATGGCCAGATCGCGCGTGATGACCGGCACCGCCGAGACGTTTTCGACCAGCAGCACGTTGACCAGTTTGTAGATATTGGCTTCGATGCGCCGGGCCTGGTCGGCATCGGCTTCCACGGTAATGGTCATGCGCGAGACATCGGGCTTTTCCGTTCGTCCCACGGTCAACGACTCGATGTTGTAGCCGCGTCGGCGGAACAGCAGGGCCACCCTGGCCAGGGCGCCGGACTTGTTTTCAACATAGACAACGAAGGTATTCAGCATGGTTTACACGTCCTCCGCGGTTTCCACCAGCGGGCTTGGCCGCCGGATCATGTCATGCAAAGCAGCGCCGGCGGCAACCATCGGATAGACGGCGTCCTCCTGCTCGACCCTGAAGTTGATTAGAACCGGACCGTCATGGCTGCGCGCGGCTTTGACCGTTGGGACGACCTGAGAACGCGTGGTCACTTCCATGGCCCGGATGCCGTAGGCTTCGGCGACCTTCACAAAGTCCGGGCTCAGCATCGGCGTCGACTGGTAGTTGCTCTCATAGAAGAACTGCTGCCACTGCCGCACCATGCCGAGGAATCCGTTGTTAATGATGGCGATGTTGATCTTCAGATTCTCCTGCATAATCGTGGCCAGCTCCGGCATGGTCATCTGGAAGCCGCCGTCGCCCGCCACAACCCAGACCTCCGCGTCGGGGCGCGCGGTTTTTGCGCCGATAGCGGCCGGCAGGGCAAAGCCCATGGTGCCCAATCCGCCCGAGGTAACCAGCGAGCGCGGCCTCTCATGCTTGTAGTACTGGGCCTCCCACATCTGGTGCTGGCCCACGTCGGAGACCACGATGGTGTCGCTGCCCTGTGTCTCGTGCCAAAGGTCGTTGATCACGTGCGCGGCATAGAGGTGTCCCTCATCCGGCAGAGACTGAATGTCCCGCACCGCGGAGTCACCTTTGAGTTCCCAGATTCGCTCCAGCCACTCGCTGCTGTCGGTGCGAGTTACTTTGGGCAGGAGCTTGGGCAGCACTTCCCGCAGATCCCCGATCAGAGCAACGTCCACCTTCACGCGCTTGTTGATCTCGGCTGGATCGATCTCGATATGGATCTTCTTTGCCTTCGGAGCATACTTGGCCAGTTCCCCGGTGACCCGGTCATCGAAGCGCATGCCCAAGGCGAGCAGGAGATCGGCTTCCTGAATGGCCTTGTTCACCCAGGCCTCTCCGTGCATTCCCATCATGCCAAGGTTCAGCGGATGAGAGGCCGGGAATGAACCGATACCCAGCAGGGTCATGGCCACGGGAATATGGGTCCGCTCCACGAACTCGCGTAACAGCTGCGAAGCTTCTGAAATCAGGATTCCGTGTCCGGCCAGGATCACCGGGCGGCGGGAACCGTTAATCATCTTCAGGGCTTCTTCGTAGGTGGCGGGCTCGGGCTGTATATCGGGCCGGAATCCGGGCAGCTTCGGCACCGAGGCATCCCATTCAAACTCGCAGGAGGCCTGCTGCGCATCCCGGGTAATGTCGACCAGCACCGGGCCGGGACGCCCCGAACGGGCTACATAGAATGCCTCGTGGATTGTCTTGGCGATATCTTCGGGTCGGGTAACGATGTAGTTGTGTTTGGTGATGGGAAGGGTTACGCCGGTAATGTCGATCTCCTGGAAAGCATCGGAGCCAAGCATCTTGCTCCCCACTTGTCCGGTGATACAGACGATGGGCGAAGAATCCATCATTGCCGTTGCTATTCCGGTAACCATGTTGGTGGCTCCGGGACCGGAAGTTGCGACCGCGACTCCCACCTGTCCGGTGGCGCGGGCATAGCCGTCGGCCATATGCGTGGCTCCCTGCTCATGCCTCACCAGAACGTGATGAATCGTGCTCTGGGTCAAGGCATCGTAGGCCGGAAGAATGGTTCCTCCCGGATAGCCAAACACGTGCTTGACGCCTTCCAGCTCCAGGCTTCGCCACAGAATTTGTGCTCCTGTCATCCTCATCAGGGTCATCCTTATAAAATCAAATTAATTCGTTTTCATAATACAAAACCCACCTCCAGCTATCTGGCGGTGGGTTTCAGAGACTTTTCAGATTCTTAAAGCTTACTTAATCTGCACTCTCCCCCGCCAGGGCTACTACGCGGCCTACGCTTAGGCCTACTACACCTACAGCTACACCTACTACAGCGACCTTTGCGGGTTGGACGGGGACTGGCATCTTTTTTACCTAGAAGGTTTCATACTCGCGCACTTTAGTTCCAGGGTCAAGCACAATCTCCGGTCAGCGCGGGGAGACCCGCAATCTTGACTCGCCCGAATGGCTCAATTAGGCTGGCTGAAACTAATCTCAACAGATCGAACGGTTACGCAATCATGCAGACTCGTTTCACATTGCCGCAGTCCTCGATTCCGACTCATTGGTATAACCTTGCCGCGGATTTTCCCGAGCCCATGGATATCCCGCTTCATCCCGGCACGCGTCAGCCCATCACGCCAGCCGAGATGAGCGCCGTCTTTCCGGAAAACCTGGTCGCGCAGGAGATGAGCACCGAGCGCTACATCGAGATTCCCGAGGAAGTGCGCGACGTCTACGCGCTCTGGCGTCCCACGCCGCTGCTGCGCGCCGTTCGCCTGGAGAAGGCGCTGAACACGCCGGCGCACATTTACTACAAATACGAAGGCTCCAGCCCGGTGGGCAGCCACAAGCCCAACACTGCGGTTCCGCAGGCCTATTACAACAAGGTTGCGGGTACCGCCCGCCTTGCCACCGAGACCGGCGCCGGCCAGTGGGGCTGTTCGCTCGCGCTTGCCTGCCAGCTCTTCGGACTTGAGTGCAAGGTCTGGATGGTCCGCGTCAGCTTCAATCAGAAGCCCTATCGCCGCCTTCTGATGCAGACCTACGGCTCCACGGTCTATGCCAGCCCCAGCGACCAGACCGAGTTCGGGCGCAAGCAGCTTGCTGAGAACCCGAACTGTCCCGGCAGCCTCGGCATCGCCATCAGCGAAGCCATCGAGAACACGGTGACCAATCCCGGCACCAAGTATGCGCTCGGCAGCGTGCTGAATCACGTCTGCCTGCACCAGACGGTGATTGGCGAAGAATGCATCAAGCAGATGGAAGAAGCCGGCGAGGAACCCGACGTTGTGGTCGGCTGCGCTGGCGGCGGCAGCAACTTTGCCGGCATCGCCTTCCCCTTCATCCGCAAGAAGCTCTGCGAGGGCAAGGCCTACCGCATCCTTGCGGTTGAACCCTCCTCCTGCCCGACGCTGACCGAAGGCGAGCTGCGCTACGATACCGGCGACACCGCCGGCATGACTCCGCTGATGAAGATGTATACGCTTGGCCGCGATTTCATGCCGCCGTCAATCCACGCCGGAGGCCTGCGTTACCACGGCATGGCTCCCACCGTGAGCCACGCCTACAAGCTCGGACTGCTGGAGGCCGCCGCCTACCCGCAGAACGCGGTCTTTGAGGCGGCCGTGCTGTTTGCCCGCAGCGAGGGCCTGGTCCCGGCGCCCGAGTCGTCGCACGCCATCCGCGCCGTCATCGACGAAGCCATCCAGGCCCGCGAGGAAGGCCGCAAGAAGGTCATCGTCTTCAACCTCAGCGGACACGGCCTGCTCGACCTCGCCTCCTACGACGCCTACCTCAACGGCCAGCTCCGAGACTAACCCCCACAAACCACTTCCCTCAACCACCGGCGCCCAAAAGCGCCGGTGCTGACTTTTGCCAACTACTTTTTCTCTCTGATTCGCTGCACCGGACAGGCTTGTCCGCATACGGATGTTTATCAAGCTGGAAATTGGAATTGCCGCTAGTTACGCAAGGACGAAACCGCAGTCTCCGCACTTCAGAATTAAGATTCCAGCGGCATTTTCTTCCAAGTGGAGAATTGTGCCGCAAACTTCGCATGCCGCAGCGCTCACTTCCGACCATCGTTCATGGGAAGCGAGTCCGAAAGATTCAAGCTCGTAGACGTTTCGCTCTCCAATGCCTCTGAGTGTTTTTGTTCCGATCATGCGGGTCTGGAAGCCGCGCGCCGCGAAGGCTGCAATCGAGGAGTCATCAAACACGATTTGCCCAGGGCGTGCAGCGTCGCAGAGCCGATTTGCCTTGTTCACGACCATGCCGGTTGCGGTATAGCTCCGCACAATCTGCCCTTGGAAACCCACTTTGGCTGGCCCATTGGCGAGACCCATCTTTAACTCAAAAGGACGTCCCCAGAAGCACATCATCTCATCATCGCGGGCTGCCATCGTGTCCCGGATCTCAAGGCACGCCGCCCCCATTCTTGCTATGTAATCCATCCTTTTAGCCGGTTCATTGGAGAATCCCATAATCGCATCGCCGATCATCTTGTCGAAGGTGATGTCGTATTTGAACAGGATGGGCACGGCGATGGCGACGTACAAGTCCAGCGCGTTCTGATATGACTCCACGCCCACGGACTGCATGACCGACGTTGAATCACAGATGTCAATAAACGAGACGCAAATTTCGCTCTCCTTGACCGAGTCGGAAATCTGCATCTCACCCGTTCGAATTGCGTGAACAACCTGCGGGCTGAACTGTTTTGCGAGCTCCGCCAGATTCAGCGCTTCCTCGCTCTTTTCTTTGATGATTACTGCGCGCCTATCCAGTTCCTGATCCAGGGCCACTCTGCTTCGAATGGCCGCCATGCGGTATTTCTCATTTACGTACCGGATCACCAGCGTGATCACGACGGTTCCGACCATGAAACACGAATTCACAATAAGACGAGAGTGACTGTGCGTGTTCCACTCCCAAAAGGACCACGCGTAGAACGGAAGATAGATGAGCGCGATATTACAGATCAGAGCCCCGGCGGTCCAAGGTATAAATGATCCCACCAATATGGTGCACAGGTTCAGACCTGCATAGTAGGGGGAAGTTGCATCTTCGGCATAAAACGCCATGATCGTGATGAGAAACGCGCTTACGAAAGCATGGAAGGTTCCCAAAGCCTGAATCTTTGCCAGGCTGTTAGACCTCCTTATCATTAAGTTTACAAATAGACAGGATGGGATAATAAGCATCCTGATACTGAAGTAAACAAAAAACTTGTCGGGCGCATAAAAGTAATCGGCTATGAGAAATACCAGGTATAGCGGAACTGAAATCCAGTTACTTGAAATCAAAATAAAATCGCGGAGCTCTGTTATCCTCTGTTCCCGCCGCAATCTTAAGACTTCTTGTTCAGTCTGGTCCATGGCACTTCAGTCCAAATCGCAAGTAACCGCATTCCCGATTAGGGTGTTTCTGGCTTTCTGATTACGCAGAACAAATTCACGCCTTCCGGCTCCTGTTCGATGGAAAAGTCACCTTCCAGGTCCCCGAAAAGACGTTTCAAATCTTCACGCGATCGATAGATTAAACTCCAGTCTAGAGCAAGCCGCATTCCGAATTGGTTGGGCGTTGTCAGGTTGAAGTTTCCGATGACGAGTTTGCCGCCTGGCTTCAAGCGCTCGAAAAGAGATTTCGCTACCATTCGCGCAACAGGGTCGCTGAAATAGTCAAACAGCCCAGCGGAATAAAGCAGATCGAAGTCGCTATCCTGCCAGCGGCGCGTAATCACGTGCTTGATCGCTTTATTGATGAAATTCAATCTGACCGGACTATTTGTTCCTTTGACAATTTCCCAGAGTTTCTCGTGCGCATATTTCAGGGCGTTGACGTCCTGGTCCAAAAGATGGAACTCGCAATTCGAAAGATCCAGTTCGTGTTCAGCGGCCGACTCAATGATCATTTGCACTTCACGAGAAGGACCGCAGGCGATCGAACCGATCTTTAAAGGCGCTCCCGCTCTGTCTCGAATTACGCGCAAGAGAATCTCATAGAGATACTTGGACCGATTTCTGACCGCTTTTGCCTCTGAATGATCCAGCCAATATGCGTGCAGGCACTTTCCAAAAAGTGAGGTACCTACCTGCTCATTTCTGTAAATGATGTTCATCATCTCAAAGTCACCGGCGTATCCCAGCGGTTTCGAGACGCTTCGGTGAGCGAAAGGAGATTGATAAATCAGTTCTTTGAGCTGCTCGCGGAAAAAGTCCGTGCATTTCGGAATGTCGGCAGCGGGCACATCTTTCAAGCTTGCCTCAAGCTGCTGGTAGCCTGGCTCAAACCAATCAGTGATCAACTTAGCGATAATCGGAATCAGCGTGGTCTCAAAACTTTGAAGCTCCTGCAACGAGCAGTATCTCTTTTCGATTCTCATTTCTTCGACGCGAGCTTCAAGGTTTTGCAAAAACAGCTTTGCTTCGAGCGTAAGACGCCTGAACTCGAGCGGGATCTTGCTCATCTCCTGCTGAGCTTCATTAAAACCGCTCAGAACCTTACAAACGGTAGCGATCGTGTGGATTTTATCAATCGGAATTGAGCCGCTCTTGAGTTCGAACGCAACCTGAGTCCCTTCCCCCGAAGATAGCTGAGCCTTCCGCACAACTGACAATAAATACGTCCCGACTTTAATGCCGTCCACGTTGTGTGAGGCCGGGTATGTATCCGATTTGATAAAGCGATCCGCGCCCGTCTTGACCAGAATGGCAATGCCCGTGGCGCTGTAGTTTCTTACTTCAAAGGAGCCGAACTGAAATTCCAAAGTCGAGCGCATTCCGACGAGTTCACGTCGATCAGAACGAATAACTGGTCTGCGGATCTGGACTTCAGAGCTTTCCTGCTGTTGCGTCAGACTCATAGATGGTCTCGCTTCCTCGTAAAAACAAATCCAGAGTAGGATATGGCTCCAGCATATCGGCATTCCGTCCGTCGAGCACTTGTTTTCTGCACCTTACGTTGTCGTACTTTGTTCTTTTTTTGCCGAGAGTCGTCAACTTGCTTCATAAGTTTCGTACTCACGCCTCTGTTTCGCGGTTTCCTGCTTGGCCTTAGAATGAAATTCGCATTCATGTCGAACCTAGATCGCGAATCCGCCCCGAAGTCTGCTGCCACTTCACGCTCTTGCGTGCTTGCCGATCTCGCAATCGGAGCGTTCCTGTTCATTGCGACTGCTGCCTTTGTGCTCTGGCAGAACACTCACCTCACGGTGCTCTGGGATCTAAGCTACATCCTGGAAAACGCAACGCGCATTTCGCTTCGGCAGATTCCATACCGCGACTTCCCTTTCCCTTATGCGCCCCTGACCTTCCTGGTGCAGGCCGCCATCATCAAGCTTTTCGGCCGGGTTGTTTTTCATCACTACCTTTACGCGGCGTTCACTGCCGCATGGGCCTCGCTTCTCACCTGGCGAATCCTCCTCCGGCTGTTCGTTGATTCCCGACTGCCCGCGCGTTTTTGCGCTTTCCTGCTTGCTGTTCCCCTCGTCTTCCTGGGAACCAGCAGCATCTTTCCTCATCCGTTTTACGATTCCGATTGCACGTTCTTCATACTGCTCTGCATCTGGTTGATCCTGCGCCTTGAGTCCGCGCGGTTCCCATCGTTTCCCACATTCATCTGCGGACTTCTGCTCGCCGTTCCAACTTTCATCAAGCAGAACACGGGACTCGCTTTTCTCCTTAGCGCATCTGCCTGCATTGCATATCTGGGAGTTCGCAACCGCCAGCTTCGCCGCCCCAGCATCCTGCTGCTTGCCGGTGCCGCAAGCGGCTTTGCCTGTGCGCTCGCACTCATCCAGAGCACTGCGGGACTCGCCAACTATCTCCGTTGGACGATCCATTTCGCCGCCTCGCGCCGGCTGCCCGGATTGTCCACCATGCTCGGTATCTATCGGGACCCTGCTTTGCTATGGATCTGGGTCGTATCCTTCCTGGGCTTCAGTCTTCTCTGCCTGCGCCGCACAGCCAGGCACTTGGCGGCCCGCTGGCTGGGCGTAATTTTCCTCTCTCTGCCATTCCTCTGGGCTTTGGCCGCGCTTCTCCTGAACGAGGACGCATCCGACCGCGTAGAAGCTCTCCTGCGCCTCTGGCCTGTGTTGCTGATGGCGTCTCTCGTCTTTGCGCTCTGGAGACTTCCTCACGCCAAAGAGTTTTCGCAGCTTTTGCCTTTGGTTCTTCTCGGAATCGTCCACGGCGCATTTCTTTCACAGCAACTCTGGGGCTCCACCTACGCACTCTGGCCGCTGCTGATGATCCTGCTGGCGACGATCCTGCTCGCGCTCGCGCCTGCGGACCGCGATTCCCGACCATTCGTTACCCCGCTTACGGCCTTTACCACCGTCGTGTCACTGGTGCTGCTCATCACCGGAGGCTATTACGCGCTGAGCCATGAACGTCTCGAATACGTGGACCTCTCCGGAGACACGCTCGCACATTCCAAGCTTCCTGCTCTGCGCGGCCTCGCCATGCGTGGCGATTGGCTCCCCAACTTCAAGGAACTCATTGCCTACGCCAATCGGGAAATACCAAGCGGCGACGCCATCCTGATGCTTCCCGGCGAGGATCTCTTCTACTTCACCACCGGACGCACACCGCAATTCCCGGTCGTAATGCTGGATAACACCGTAAACCCGTACGGCGCGACAGATATCTTCCAACTTGCAAGCCAGCAGAACGTTAAGTGGCTTGTGGTTAAACGCAAATTGCAGCTTCAGGAGGAGCCGCTGGCCTTCCGTTCACAACTTCTCGAGCTTCTCTTACGGGATTTCGATCCCGTTGACTCGCTCGACAACTACGAGATCTACCGGCGTAAGCAGATGTCGCATGATGTAGTAGTGCAACACTGAAATTACGCTAAAGAACCAGCTCGGGAATTTCCATCAGTTCCTTTCGGAAGGCTCGGACAAAGGCTTCGACGACCTTCGGATCAAATTCGCGTCCAGCTTTGTTCTGCAGGATCTCGCAAGCTTCGAATGGCGAGCTGCCCTTGCGGTAGGGACGATCACTTGTGATAGCGTCGTACGCGTCGGCCACCGCAAGTATGCGTGCTTCGAGCGGAATCTCTTCACCGGCGCGATCGCTGTAGCCGAAACCGTCGAACCGGTCGTGATGAGCCAGAATGATCGGCAGCACCCGGCGCAGCGAGCCCCCAACCGGCTCCAGCATGTTCACTCCCCAGGTTACGTGCTTGCGCATTTCCGTGACTTCAGGATCGGTCAGGCGGGCGGCTTTGTACAAAATTTCGCGGCTGACGTCCAGTTTTCCGATATCGTGCAGTAGTGCGGCCGCGCGCACGTCTTCAATACGTTCATCATCGAATCCCATCTCGGCGGCCATGCGGGCGGCGTAAATTGAGACGCGGTACGAATGGTTCTGCGTGTAATTATCTTTTGAGATGAACTGCTGCAGGATCAGCAGCACGCCGTGATAGGTCTCGCGCAGCTCGCGCATCCGCGAAGCGTTACGGTCATACAGCGTGCCCATTGCGACAGCCGTAAGGATCAGCGATCCGCCCCAGACGCCGATGTCGAACCATTTCTGCGTCTGCACTGCCTCCACGCCGCGGTCGAATAGGCTTGGGTTCGCAAACGTGACCAGTACAACGAGCAGGACGCTGGCCAGCGCGGTTAGAGCCGCGTGACGCCGCCCATAGCAATAGGCGGAAAACAATGTAGGGAACGTGTAAAAGCTGAGCAGGATGCCGCGATTCGCAATCAGGAAGTTACACAGCGCAGCGATGACAAACAGCGAAAGCACGAGCCAGAGCTCGCGATTCACGTCCGCAAATTGGTTTAACAAACTCTTCTTCAATTCAATCTCCAACCTGCCGGAGCGGTTTTGCAATCCAGGCACGCTGCCCGGACGAGCCCATTTTAAATCGCGGCGGAGGAGAGCTGATGGTATACAGATTCGCTGCTCGCTGCAATGTTACCGAAGGACACATGTACATCAATCAGGCATACGAAAAGGGCAGCCGCGTGGCTGCCCTTTCCCCTAGAACTTTCCGACGAAAAACTAAACGGCGGTCACGTTCTCTGCCTGCCAGCCCTTTGGTCCTTTGACGACGTTGAACTGAACGGCTTGACCTTCCTTAAGACTGCGGAAGCCGTTTGATTGAATAGCCGAAAAATGAACGAATACATCTTCGCCATTCTGGCGGCTGATGAAGCCGAAGCCCTTCGCGTCATTGAACCACTTAACGATTCCTTGTTCCATGGTGTTACGTGTTCCTTCGTGAATTGAAATCAGGCTGAGTGAATCGGAGGGATTTTTTGTGCAGATACGTGTTCCGGAGTAGCGCTTGGTTTTTCGCTCTCAGGGCGCTCCACCGCATGCGTCCTTCCAAATCAGAAGCGGGCTTATTCTAGCATTCTGCCTGCGAAATATGCGAGCAGAAGACAACAAAAAAAGTAAATTACTGAAAAATTGGCTCTTTTTTTGTGACATACGTCATGGACAGCAGCTATTTCTTTCCTACCCGTGGCGAAGTAAGCCTGCCGTGAAACGACCTGCAAGCAGTATCCGCAGCCCTGAATTCTTCCAGTAACTGGAGCCTTAGCCTCGGTGCTTTGCCTTAGTCCGCTGTTTTCTGGTGTTCCCCGTTGGGACATGGCCCCAAATACAACGTCTGGGTGGCTTAAGGATGGTTTCAGTGCTGGTGAAGCTGTGTTACCGTAACCCAAACACAGGGACTATCCTGCGTAAGCAAGTTAATCTGCTGCTGCTTGGCTGCCATATACAGGCGCTTTGGGGGCAACTTGATGTTCGGGTTCGGATTCAACAAAGAAAAATCGCGAGCAAATGCCGAGCGCTACCTGCAGCAAAACAAACTGCAGAATGCCATCTCAGAATACGAAAAGATACTTAAGGTCGAACCGCGCGATCTCGCCATTCTCAACACTGTGGGCGACATCTACTCCCGCCTCGGACAGAACGGCAAGGCCATAGAGCGCTTCCAGGTAGTGGGTGAGGCGTACCTTGCGGAGGGCCACGTCGTGAAGGCGATTGCGATGTACCGGAAGATCGTCAAACTCGACCCCAACGGTCTGCCCGCAATGGAAAAGCTGGCCGAGCTTTACCGCAAGCAGGGGCTGGTCGCGGATGCCCGTTCCGTGCTGTTGCAAGCGGCCGATGCTTACACTCGAAAGGGCCAGTCCAAGGAAACCCTCCGGTTGCTCAAGCAGCTTGTTCTGTTCGATCCGGAGAACGTGCAGGTAATCACCCGTGCCGCCGACCTCATGGTTCAAGGCAATCAGAAAAACGAAGCAAAGGAGATGCTCTCGCAGACTGCCTCCACGCTCGTGGATCGCCATGCGCTTGAACCCGCGCGGAAGATTCTCGATCGTCTCATTGCCCTCGATCGCACCAATCTTCGTGCACAGGAGCTTCGTGCCCAGGTCAGCTTTGAGCAGGGAGATTTCGAGAAAGCCGTCGAACTCTACGAGGCCATTCCCGATCTGGATTCGCGCGCCAGCGGATTGCAGAATCTCCTCTCTGCCTATCTGAAGTTGGACAATCTGGACGCCGCCCTGCTGACCTGCCGCAAGCTAATTTCAGTGCATCACGACGCCGCGGGAGTTCTTAAGGTTGCGGACCGCTTCCTGAAGGAAGAAGATACGCTCCGGGCTCTCTCCCTTTACAACGATTATTCCAGCGAGGTTCTTGCATGCGACAGAGAGGACGTACTGGCGCACCTGCATGGCGCCGTCTCCCGGGTGCGAACCGATCCCGACGCTCTTCAAACGCTCTATAACCTCTTCCAGCGTGCTGGCGAAAGCTCCATCATCGCCGAGGTTCTGGAATTGCTGGCGCACGCCTGTGTACAGAACGATCAATTCGAGCGTGCTCGCGATGCGTACAAGGAATTGATTGAGCTGGAACCGGAGAACGCCTCGCATCTTCAGGGCTATCGCCAGGTTTGCACTCGACTCAGTCCCGACGCCGCGCCCACTTCCGCCGCCGATGCAAAATCCGAGGCCGAGCCGCGCACGCTGGAGCGGTTCCTTACCAGCAACGAACCTGTTTTGCCCCGGCAGGACCATTCACCGCAACTGGAGGAACAGATTTCCAGTGCGCTGGCCGAAGCCGAAGTCTGCGATTCCTTTTCCTCCAAGGAGCGCGGCATAGCTGCGCTGGAAGCCGCGCTTCTAAATGCTCCGGATGATCTCCGCCTGAACCGGATGCTTGCCCTCCTCTTTACTCAGCAGGGCGAATCGCCTAAAGCCGCGCGCTGTTACAGCACCATGCAGGCCGTGCTGGAGAACCTTGGACAGTCCGAAGCTGCGGCTTACTATGCGAAGCTCGCCAGCTCGCAGCAAACCCATGGGGAGGCAGAAGGCAGCGAGGTCACCGTCACAGAATTCGAACTGAGCGCAACTCCCGCAGATGAAATCGGCAGTACCGAGGAGATTGATCTCTCCGCCGAGTGGGAATCGGTCTGGCTGGATTCTCCTGCCGAGGTCGCAGCGCCGGAATCGTCAGCTGCGTCTCCCACGCAGCCTCCCGCGGCACCAGATGAAAACATCTCCGACCTGCTTGAGGAGGCACGCTTCTGCATCGCGCAGCAGATCTGGGCAGAAGCTGAAAGCGCGCTCGCCCGTTTGGCAGTGGCTTGCCCGGAGCACCCTGACCTGCCCGCGCTTCGTGATCAGTTGCCGAAAGACCGCCCTGCTTCTCTTCCCGCCGTGTCCCCGGTTGACTCGCCGTTAGCTCCTCAGCTTTCGCAGTTTGAGGTAATCGAAGTCAGCGACGATCTCCAAACGCTTTCGGTACGTCCCTGCATTGAGCCGCCCACAGTGCCTGCGTCCCCCGCCGCTCTCGTAGCTACGCCCACTCTTAACTCGTTGGCTGCTGAACTGGATGCGGAGCTCGGGGAGAGCTTTGTTCCCGCGCCGCAGCCCCGCCGCGAAACCCCAGTCCCTGCTCCGTGCTCCTCCGCTCCCGTGCCGGTTCCTGAGAGGTCTTTTGTTTTCGAGGATGGCGAGCTTTTCGTTCAGCCTCCAGCGCCGCCTCCACAGGAATTGGTGCCGGACATTGCTGCTGTCGCTGAACTTCAAGCAGCTGAACCTCAAGCAGAAGTTTCCAACATCTTTGGCGACCTTTTGGAGGATTTCGAGCGGGAACTGGCTGATCCAGAAAACGATGCCAGTGATCCGGAGACCATGTTCAATCTCGGCATCGCTTTCCGCGAGATGGGATTGTTGGATGAAGCTATCGGGGAGTTGCAGAAGGTTTGCCGGATGGCCATCGAGGGGAAAGGACTCTCCCCCAGCCAGGCCCAGCAGGCCTTTGTTTGGCTGGCTACCTGCTTTGTCGAAAAATCTGTGCCCGAAGCCTCGTTCAATTGGTACATCCTCGCTTTGGAGCGGGCTCCCGACCAGGAATCGCGCACTGCCATCACCTACGAGCTTGCCAGCGCTTATGAGGCGGCCGGGCTCAAGCGGGAGGCCTACGAGCGTTTCATGCAAGTGTTTGCCAACAACATCGACTACCGCGACATCGCCTCCCGAATTTGTAAACTGCGCGCGACTCTGGACTGATCTCCAGGCGGATTGAACTGGCCCCGGCGTTTTCCCTGCGCCGTGCCCCTGCGTTATTCTGTGTCTGGTGTTCCCTCAGCGTAGAATCAAGGTTCATGCTTGCGGTGACCGGGACAGAAATCCGTTTGTCTTACTCCGCGATGCTTCGCGGAGAAGCAGGGAAGCATCGAAATCGACGATGGAAGTGCCGCTGAATCAGATTTCAAATCCGCGCGCGCCGGAAGGAGGCTCCGGCAATCTCGTCTCGCCCACCGCTCACCCTCCATTGTGGGCGCAACGTCTTATGCTCGTCGTCGAGATTGGGATTGCGATCTGGGCGGGCTTATTGGTCATGGTGCTTCCCTGGACGCGTCTCTGGACTGAGAATCCGCTTTTAGCTGATTGGCGCTTCCTAAAGTTCCTACTCAATCACAACTTTGTTCGTGGAATGATCTCCGGCATCGGCCTGGTTGATGTATGGATAGCGATTTCAGATGCTATGCACTATCGCGATCTCAAATGAGGAGTCCTGTTCTGGTCGGTTACTGTCCAGTATGCTGAAGGTTCTAGAAGACTCAAACTATGGCTGATCAAACAAACTTCGAATCCCACCCCGCTCCCCTGGCTTACGAGAACGAGGATTTCCTGAATGGTCCGGATGGCCGTCCGCTGCGTATTTTGGCCGAGTACGCTGAGCCTCTGGCCCGCTTCCGCCGCGAGAAAATTCAGGACACGGTTGTCTTCTTCGGCTCCGCCCGTTTCCGCAGCCGCAGCAGCGCTGAACAGGCTGTCGAATTATTGGCCCGTAACGGTTCCGAGCAGCCTGCTCCCCCCAGCGAGGCCCATCGCGCCAAGCGCGCCGTTGACATGGCGCGGTATTACGAGGACGCTCGCCGCCTCGCCTACCTCCTCACCAAATGGACACTCACGTTACCGGGCAAGCGGCATCGCTTCGTAGTCACCACCGGCGGGGGGCCCGGCATCATGGAAGCCGCCAATCGCGGTGCTCGCGAGGCGGGGGGCAAAACCATTGGACTGAACATCGCTCTGCCTTTTGAGCAAGTGCCCAATGTCTACATCACCCCGGAGCTCAACTTCGAGTTCCATTACTTCTTCATGCGCAAACTCTGGTTTGCCTATCTCGCCAAGGCTCTGGTCGTATTTCCCGGCGGCTTTGGTACTCTCGATGAGCTCTTCGAGATTCTGACCCTGACCCAGACCGAAAAACTTGCCAAGAAGATGACCGTGCTTCTTTACGGCGAGGATTACTGGCGTCGCGTGCTCAAATTGGACGCTCTGGTCGATGCCGGAGCCATTGCGCCCGGTGACGTAAACCTCTTCCAGTTCGTGGAAACCCCTGAGCAGGCCTTCGAAATGCTGAAGGACGGCCTAGTGCGCAACCATCTGCAATCACCACCTCTGGCGGAGCGCCACCAGCCGGAGATTGCAACCACTCGTCCCAGGTCCGGAAGAAGCGTGGATGAGATTTGCAAAAAGGATTAACCCCGGTTTCGCATTGGTTTAAAGTCCGGGGTCATTCGCGAACTTCATGCTAATCACCCAACCCAGGTGCTCTTCACTGCGATCGCTCCCACGCACCACATCAGCGCATCTTCCAGCTTTTCCCGCGACAGCCCTTTTTCGTTCAGAAGGCTTGCAAACTCCGGGTTCTCAGAAAGACGGCCTGCTACGGCGCTCAGCACTGTCGTGTACTCGGCCGGAACATTCAGCCTCACAGCCCGTATTAGGTCGTCGAAGACCGCGATCAGCTCAAAGAGGATTCCGTCGCTGTCTTCTTTTTCTGAGTTTGCGATGTAGAGAGCCTCGCTGACGTCGCACAGCAACTCCAGCTCCGTCGGCAGCGGACGCACATCGCGAAAGCCGTTATCACTGGTTGTCAGCGCAAGCAGCGCCGCTTCCGGGCGGCGGAAAAAAAGCACTCGGTCACCCTTGGTGATGGGGCATTCGTTGTCGTTTTCAATCCCGATCAGCGTAAAGAACTGTGGTCCTTCCGCTTTTGGATCAAGGCGGAAGCCGATGAGGTAAAGCTCCCGTTCGAGCGGCTTTGGCGGGAACGAAACAATTTCTCTGTCCATTCCGCTATTCTAGCTGCAACTTTGCATCTATACTCGCGTCTAGTCTTTAAGAGCGTCTCTCATTACGGGTGAACGGCACCGTGCGAAGAATTCTCCTCACCTTGGTTAGTGTTGTCGCTCTCGGTGCTCTAGTTGCCTGTGGTGACTCCGGCAATCACACTCCGAGAACCCCGGTTGGCGGGAACAATGCTGGCTTTTCGAATGCCAGCCTCAAGGGAAACTATGTCTTTTCCGCCAATGGCGCTACCTCCAGTTTCAGCTACGCGGTCGCGGGAGTCTTCACAGCCGACGGTGCGGGAAACATCACCTCGGGCCTGCGTGACACAGTCAACGATGGTGGTAACCAAACCCTGAACGAACAGATCAAAGGAACCTACATTGTCAATCAGGATGGCCGCGGTCAGGTAAATCTCAAGGGAAGCTCAGAAGAGGTGATTTACCGCTTCGTGATGCAGTCAGCCGCATCCGCCAGTCTCTTCCAGATATCCACAAATGCCGACGCCGTCGGACGAATCGAACTTCAAACCAGCGTCCCAACTCAGCTCTCCGGGACCTACATAATCCGGCTTGATGGTGAGGACCTCAATCTGAATCCGTACGGGACCATCGGCGGACTCACTTTCACTGGAACCAGCATTACCGGCACCATCGACGAGAATGACGCCGGAACTTTCAGACCACAACTCGCCGCCACGGGCAGTACGGTTTCTCCCGCGCTCACTGGCCGCAGCACCTTTACCTATACGACTGCGAAAGGAACCCACAACTTGATCGCCTACTGGGTTTCTCCTAGCCGTGTCGAGTTAATCAGCAGCGACAAGAATTTCTTCCTCTATGGAGACGCCGATCTGCAAACCTCCGTCGCCGGCACCGTGGCGTCGTTTGCCGGAAACGAGGTGATCAAGACTTCCGGCTTCACCAGCAACGGTCCCATTCTGGAAACGGGACGCCTGACTCTGGACGGCACCGGAAATCTGACCAGCGCCATCGAGGACTACAACGAAGAAGGCGTTTACTATGACGGCGTTACGTTTGGTGGGACCTATGCTGTTGACGCCACTGGTCGCTGGAACGCAACCCTTACTTACCCTACCTCCACCCTCGGTCTTGTGGGTTGGCAGGTCTCACCTCAGCAGTCAACCGTTCTCGTTACGGTTTCAAACAGGCCCAATTACAACATCGTTGAGACGGGCACCATGCGTGCTCAAACCGTCGGTCTGACGGCTGCAAGCGTGACCGGCAATTACGCCGAAATTCTCTCCGGTTTCCTGGTCGGTAGCGGCAAAGCGGAATCTGGCGGAAACTTCTCTGCCAACGGCGCCGGAAACCTGAATGGCACCGTCGACTCGCAAACTCAAGACAACGTCAGTTCCAATGTCTCGGAAAGCGGTACTTACAGTGTCACCGACTCTAATGGGCGCGGCAGCGGAACCATCGGAACCGTCCCACTGCGTGTGTACACAGTGGACGCCAATACCCTCTACATGATCTCCACAGACTCCAAACGCCTTTATCAGGGCATGATGTCGAAACAGCAGTAGCTTTTTCCGATTTTCCTGGCTGGGTTTTACCCAACTGTCGTTTATTATTTTCAGTATTGATCCCAAGTTCTCACTGCGGGTTGACAAAGATTCATCGTTCGTCGATGTTTGCTTTCTCTTTTCGCATAGTCAGAGGTACTATCAAAAAATTCAGAGTTACTGAATTTTTCGTAAGCAACAGGATGGATGGCAATGAAAATCGGTGATTGGCTTAAGTCGGAAATGGAATATGGGCGAGATCTTGCCGGCTCCGGATGGCAGGGTGCGCGTACCGCGCGCGATTCGATGCTTCAGGGCGAACAGGTAGGCGCGGTTCTTGGGCGATCCGCACGTGCTTCCTGGGCGCCGACCGTGATGGGTGCGGGCGTCGGCGCGCTCTGCGGTTTGATCGCTAAGCACCGCAAACCAAGCACCGTCGCCGTTGCCGCCATGGGAATCGTTGGTGCATTCGTGGGGTTCAGCGCCGGCGTGGCCTGGGAAACTCGTCAGATCTCGGCGGGAATGGCTCGCGGAGCACTGCGCCAGATCGGCTCAACCCGTGACTCGCATTGGCTTGCAAAGAATCCCATCAATTTCGGTTGATACGCGGGCTTGCGTCCGCAGCCTCGCTGTTAATTCCAGTCGCAAAGAAACCCGGAGCTTAACTCTCCGGGTTTTCATTCAATCGAGCAGTGTTATCACATCACGTCTATGTCGCCGACCTTTTTCCCCGGTCTTCGCGGTTTACCGGGCTTCGCTGGAGGTTCCGGCATAACGGGTTGCGACTGCGGAGTCCCCTCAGTCTTGAAGATTGCGATGTCCCCGGCATCCGAAGTGATGTTAATCTTCACGCCGCCTCTGCCCACCGTACCCGTCGCGCTCGAATTTCCATGGCCGCCCTCTGGACGCACGCCCTCAAAGTCACTGGAAATTTCGCCATGGCGGGTTACGAGCTGGTATTGAAAGTTCGCCTTGGCTGGCAGCCGTAGGTGAACGTCTCCATGATGGGTGGTAAGGTCCAGACTGCCTAGGGCCAACGAAGTGCTTTCCAAGTTGATATTTCCTTGGTCGTCGTTGATGCGAACGTCCCCTGCAAAATTCCGAAGAGTCACATCCTTGGATTTTGCAGACAGTAAGATCGGGCCCTGCAATCCGTCGCCCTGCAAGTCGCTGGCGTTCATCGTCAGATTGCCATCCACCTTGGCCAGCTGTAGATCAGTGCGCGACGTATGGATCACCACTCCTCTATTCAATTTAGATAGCTGCGTCTCTCCGAACATATCCGCCGTAATGGTCACCGTGCCCGAAACCGTGTCCACCACGAGATCGTCCAGTCGTCCATCAACGGTCAGGCTCCCAGTCAGATTGCTGGCGCGGAGCGAACCTTTCTGGGTCGAGACGTTTACGTTTCCCGTCACCTGGTCCAGTGTCACGTCTCCGTGCTGCGAGCTGATTTTTACGTCCGCCGTACGCTGGGATACAGCAATGTCTCCGCGTCGTCCCGTGACTTCCAGGTTCGCTTTGGCCGGAACATAAATCTCAAGGTTGGCAGCAACGCCCTTTCGTCCAGCGCCTTCCGTGTTGGCCTGGAGGTCCACCTTCGAGCCCTGTGCATGCAGGCGCGGTGCCGTTGACTGATTCGTTTTGTCTGCCTCGCTTTGGCTTCGGGCAAAGATTCGCTTTTGATACACGACCTTTACTGTCGACTGGTCCCAGCTGTTCACCGTGATGTTGCCGCGATCACAGTTGACGCGAACCGAGCCGCCAGCGGGAATCTGCTGCGTAATCTCGCCGGTATAGGTGTACTCTTTGCCGAACAGATGCATCAGGTCGTCGTCGATCTCAACATTGTCATGCAGCGATCCCCAGTTAAGCTGTTCACGACCACGGAATGCGGCGCTCAACCCTACTCCTGCAACGGTAACTACCACCAGCAGAAACACCGTACCGAAGCCCATCTGTGGCATTGGACGCTGACCCCGGCGCGCCGCAAAATACTCGGTCAGCCGCACCAGTCCGACCAGCACCAGCAGCAGCGGCCAATAAATCACAAAATAATGAAAATGAAACAGCGGAATCGAATAACCAAAATTTCGCAGGAGAAACACTCCGCCGGTCACGATCAGGATCAGTGCTCCCACAATCGAGCGCGGAACATACGTTCCAGAAGGACTAGCCATTGTGTACCTCGTCGTCGCGCGTTCCATCGCTTGGCGGAGCCGCAATCGGGGTCGGAGGAGGTGTCACATCCTGTGTTGAGGAATGCGGAGCCGCATTGATGTGGACCTTATCGGTAGTAAAGTAGCGAATCACCTTGACAGTTCCAACCACCATCAGCAGAACGGGCCACGTCCGCTCAAACGGATAATCCGAGATATTCGCCAGCAGGAACAGCAGGCCAAGCGAGACCAGCACGGCGGATCCCATCAGGCCGCGGGTACTGCAACGGCTACAACTGCACGCGGGATTCGGTCGGTAATATCTCATCTTCAATCTTGCGTCATCGCGTCTCGCGCGTCGTCTGATGAACAACCACAAGCCGATTACGATCAGAGAAACCGGCCAGAATCGCGAGATCCATTGAAAGCTGACCCATCGAAGATTTGCCAGTAAGAACAGCACTCCCAGAGCAATCAGCAGAATTGCTCCCAACGGACTATGCTCGTCGGAGCTCAGCTTGGGACTAACAGGGGGAGTCACATGGCTCGCGTCTTGCGGACCGGGAGCATGTACACCGTAATCGCCCGCCGCCACCCGGCAGGACTCGCAAAACACGGCCCCCTGCACGTCGCACTTGCAGCTTTCGCAGAGCGCTTTGCCACAGTTTCGGCAATAAGCGACCGCTGGCGTGCCGATGTGTTTTGCGCAGTCCATGCCACTCTCCTCTGCATTGCAATCGTCGAGAAACATCTTCTCTTATTAAACACTTTAAACACTGTCACCCGGTCCACGTTTTATCTTCGCCCTGCATTCCGCATCTGATTTCCTCAATTCACAAAATAGCTGTACAGATCTCTGCCAGAATCCTGTTGCCGTAGGAAAATAGCTTAGGAACCAAATCATGACCACCGTGCGAATCGACAAATGGCTCTGGGCCGCTAGATTTTTCAAGACGCGCTCCCTCGCCGCGCGAGCCTGTGAGCTGGGCCGCATTCAATTGAACTCGCATCCTGTTAAGCCAGCGCGCGATCTTCATATCGGCGACATGCTGCGAGTAACCAACGACAGCGGCGAATTTCAGATCGAGGTATTGCTTCTTAGCGATGTGCGCGGCCCTGCGCCCGTTGCTCAGACGCTCTATCGTGAGACCGAGGAAAGTCGCGAACTGCGGCTGAAGCTAGCCGCCGAGCGCAAAGCAACGATGAACTTTGAACCAGCGCCGCAAAACCGCCCATCCAAGCGGGATCGACGTGAAATCATCCGTTTCCGGGGCCGTTCCTAAAGATCGTCCCGCTCCTCGTATAATAGGAATGCGCTACCCCCTTGAGACCTGCGCTGTGTCCCTCTCCAATTCGCGAGGGCGCCCCGGCGCAACGTCAAGGGCGAGGATGCCCCGCATCCTGTTTGGAGATTCATGTTTGAAGTAACTGTGCAAGACACTTTTGAGTCAGGTCATTACCTGCGCAACTACAAGGGCAAGTGCGAAAATCCGCACGGCCACAACTATCGTGTCCAGGTCACCCTTCAGGGTGCGGAGCTGGACGGGGCCGGCCTCCTGCTCGATTTCAAGCAATTGAAGCTGGTCATGAAGCCTGTCATCGACTATCTCGATCACAAGATGATCAATGACCTGGAGCCTTTTACCGTCCGGAATCCGACGGCGGAAAATCTCGCAAAGTATTTCTTTGACGAGTGCATCCGGGGCCTTAGGACGACAACCGGAGGCCGTGTCAGCGTAAAGCAGGTAACCGTATGGGAGACCGATACCTGCGTCGCTACTTATTACGAGTAGCTATAATGGGTGCCCCAGGTTAGCGCCATCCTGTGGCGCTAACCTGGGTGAGCAAAAAACTCTCATCGGGGGTGAATTCAAGCCATGCACATCATCGAAATTTATAGATCTCTGCAAGGTGAAAGCTCCTTTGCCGGACTCCCATGCACGTTTGTGCGGCTTGCCGGATGCAATCTTAGGTGCGCCTGGTGCGACTCCGAGTACACGTTCGCCGGAGGTCACAAAATATGCTCTGCCGAAATTCTCGCCGAAGTCCAGCGTCTTTCACCTAAAGGCGGCCTCGTCGAGATCACCGGCGGCGAGCCCATGTTGCAGGAGCGCGAGCTGATCCCCTTCATGCAGCAGCTTCTTGCCTGCGGCTACGAACTTCTGCTGGAAACCAGCGGCGAGCGTCCACTGGAATTCGTCCCTCGCGAGGTCCACAAGATCGTGGACGTCAAGTGCCCAGGCAGCGGCGAGCACCTGCGTTTCCGCCTGGAGAATCTCGCCACCCTCACGCCGCGCGACGAATTGAAGTTCGTTCTCGCCTCGCGTGAGGATTACGAGTACGCCCGCGATTTCATTCGCTGCCACGGTCTCGAATCCAAATCCGCCCGACTGATTCTCTCGCCCGCCTTTCGCAAGGGAGCCACCGGCTCGCGCAGCACCGAGAACTGCCTGCTCGATCCGCGCGACCTCGCCGAGTGGATGCTGGCCGACAATCTCAACGCCCGCCTCGGCATCCAGATTCACAAATACATCTGGGAGCCGCAACTGAAGGGGGTATAAAGCGTTTGCTGGTAGGGTTTAATGATTAGAGCGGTTCCGCAAAAGGTGTATCCCGAGGGTGCCCCATATCTGCCGTAGTTGGCAGATGTGGGTTTGTGGAGGAGCAGGATACACCAACTCGAAAAACGCTCTAGCCTTCAGCGTAGCGGGAACCTGCTTTGATGCGCTTGCAGAGATCATCGATCTGAGAAGGGGTTAGTGGTGTGGCTTGACTGTGCTCGAATTGCTCCCTCTCGGCAAGGTCCGCGCGGTTGTAGTGCTGTTCACCATCCTCGAACCATACATCCCGAAATAGGGTCAGCGCTGCCAGCACTGTAGCCTGCTCATCGTTCGTAAGTCTGCTCATGGGCAACCTGCTTTCGTTTTGGTGGTGCATCCGGATTTACGGTGTACGAGCATAAATCCGTAAAGAAATCTTTAGATCTGTTTTTGCGCTTCATACATTGGCTGACCAAGCAACCTGAACTATTACGTGCTCGCTCTTGCTGAATTGGAGAACTCCCGAAAGCGGATTCCGGAAGATATTGTGGAACGGCGATTCCTGAAAATTTTTCACGACCACAAGGAAGAATCGATCTGCAAGAACCGTAGCAGCTTTGTATTCCTTCGGTGTCAGCGACAGGTTTCCCTTCCGTCCCTTTAGACCCTTAACTTCTACAGCAAGAAAAGGCTCCTGCGAATTGCTGCTTAGCCGGAAGTCGTATCCGCAACCTAGATGAGTAGTGTTCTCAAGAGCGTAGCCCATGAATTCAGGGAGGTTGGGTTGAACTGACTCAAAATATCGCTCGGCGGCGAGTCCCGTGATCAACCTGTTTGCAAATTGGGATTCGCTCTCGTCGGGTTCTTCATTGGACTTGAACGTGCTCCACAGGTTTTCATCATATCCGAGAAAAGACTTGATCAAGCCAGTGAATGACTCGAAGTCTAAGCTCTTGTATTCCTCTAACACTTTGAGGCAATACTCGCGAATCGGGCGCTTGTGCCAGCCCTTGCGCTGGTTGGGAAACAAAGGGTCGAATTCGTCGCGGTAGTTCTTGATGGATGCTGGCCGTGCGCCCATAGCGTATCCAAGGACGTTGAACGCCTCGACGAAGCTTTCAAATCCGAGCTTTTTCAACCCGAGGGTGTCATATTTCGAGAGATAAAGGCCCGCAAGGAGGAGTTTTTCTCTCGCGGGGACGGGCTGTTTAATCGAAACCATGTTTTTAGCGCTCCTGCGACGCCCAGTTTGTAAGACCTATCCACCTAGAATCGCAGTGGTGCTGGTTCCACACACTTCGCTACCAGGTCGCAAAAACAAAACTATCCTGAACCGGAAATGTCGTCGATGGAAAACTAGAAGTAGAATATGTAACCAGAAGCCATCGCTAGGTGAGTATGGGAAAGACGGCAAGCCATCGCAAGTATTAACTAGCGATTTCCGAGCCTCTAACACCATGCCCGCCGAAGAGCACGATTGCCTGAAAGCGGACTATGCCTGACTCCATCCAAACCGTAGTCACTCTCTCCGGCGGCATGGACTCTACCGTCTGCGCTGCTCTTGCCGTCCGAAAGAAAGGCGCTGCGCACGTCGCCGCGCTGCATGTTTCCTACGGTCAGCGCACCGAAGCCCGCGAGCAGCGCGCCTTTACCGAAATCTGCGACCGCCTCGGCATCGCCCGCCGCCTCATGGTGCGCAACCAGGCGCTCAGCCAGATTGGAGGCTCCGCGCTCACCGACTCTTCGCTCGCCGTGCCCACTGCCGGCCCGGAGATCGGGGCGCATATACCCATCACCTACGTTCCCTTCCGCAACGCGCATTTTCTCTCGGTTGCGGTCAGTTGGGCTGAGGTCGTCGGAGCCAGCGACATATTCATCGGTGCTGTTGCCCAGGACAGTTCCGGCTACCCCGACTGCCGTCCCGAGTATTACGAGGCATTCAATCGTCTCATCAAGGCCGGAACCAAAGAGGGGAACATTCACATAGAAACGCCGCTGATCGCGATGAAGAAGGTGGAGATCGTCAAGCTCGGTCTGGAACTGAACGCTCCCTTCGAGCTAACATGGTCGTGCTACAGCCGGGAAGACCGTGCCTGCGGAACTTGCGAGAGCTGTGCGCTGCGTTTGCGTGCCTTTGAGGCGGCTGGTACTCCCGATCCTATTCCTTACGTGGCGTAGTCCGCTTTGTAGCCGGCTCGCCTTTGGGAACGATAGCAACCGCTGGAGGCGGCAATGACCAAGCGAATCGCATTCTTTATTGTTTTAGCCATGATGATGACTTTTTCGATCAGCGCCATTGCGCAGACCACCAGCATCATAGGCTCCTGCAAAGACGAAAACGGCAAACCAATCGTCGGCGCCACCGTAGAAGTTAAGAACATTGAGACCGGAAAAGTCTACACTCTCAAAACCAACAGCAAGGGCGAGTATCTTTCCATGGGAGTGACTCCTGGGCACTACGACCTGACCCTCATCGGCACTAATGGAGCGGTCTTATCCTTCCGCAATAATGTGCCGGTCCAGCTGAAGGAAGACAACATTTTCAACATGGATATGCGGAGCACCAAAGAGCAGCGCAAGGCGAATGATAAGCCCAGGAGCGGAAGCGAGAAGATCAAGGAGCTCAACGCACTGCTTAACCAGGCCGCTACTCAAAAGAAGGAAGGCAGATACCACGATGCTGTCGCGACCATGGAGCAGGCCGCAGCCCTGGATCAGACTCACGACCTCGTCTACTATTCGTTGGGGGATGCTTATCTCCTGGACAAGAGGTACCCCGAAGCCGAAACCGCCTTTAAGAAGGCGATCGAGCTCGCTCCCACCGGCTCGAAATCTGTGGGCGCTTACCACAACGGGCTCGCTCAGGCTCTTTCCAAACAGGGCAAGGCCGAGGTGGCTTTAGCCGAATATGAAAAAGCTGCCCAACTCGATCCGCCCAACGCCGGAACATATTTTTTCAATGAGGGTGCCGTTCTCACCAACATGGGCAAGGCGGATGAGGCCAATCAGGCGTTTGACAAAGCCATTGCTGCCGACCCCACCCGTCCCGATCCCTACTTTCAGAAGGGCGTCAATCTGCTCGGTAAGGCGACCCTTGGCAAGGACGGCAAGATGGTTCCCGTTCCCGGCACTGCCGAAGCTCTGAACAAGTATCTTCAACTCGCGCCGGATGGAAGAAACGCCCAGACCGCCAAGGATCTGCTAACCGCCATGGGGGCTCCGATCCAAACCACCTATGGTTCGCCGAAGAAGGGTAAAAAGTAACCTGCTGCGCGATTATCTGTGCCCATAATGAAACGGGGCGGCTTCTCGGCCGCCCCGTTCTAAACCCTCACGCTCTTGTTCTATTGCACCATAGCGATCCGGTCCAGCTCACGACGCATTACTTCCAGCGAGCAACCCGAGCCTTCCACGGTAAATGCCGCAGCGCGCGCAGCCTCAGGAGAGACCCCATAGCCCCGCCCTGCCAGAAATGCCTGCATCAGCTCCGCGGCGTCTCTGGCATCCAGCCCGCTTTGAAGCAATTCGCTCCGGAGTTCCGCGACTTCGACAGCCGTAAACTTTTCGTCGGACATTGGGCCACCTCCTTCTAGCACTCTTAACCCATTAGACTCTGGAAGGTTGCGTTTTGTTGCAGACATATTCTGCACCGCCTAAATTAATCCGTAGTCAAAGATCGAATTTAAGTTCGGAAAACCCTTGATCCTCGCGCTCATTTCAACAGGGCATACGCTTTCTATCGGAAGAACTCCCCAAAACTTGATCAAATTATGCTTATTCGGTCTCCTGCGCCAGCAGCACCGGGATCTCATCTTGCACACGGAAACGCTTGTCGCATCCAGTGCATCGCAATTTCGTAAGGTCTGCATTAAATCGCAATCCACCGTGGCAGATTGGGCATACAACGATTTTCACCAGTTTCGCCGGAACCATATCTGTCATTCTATTCGTTCCCTACTCGCATCCATACCCCAATCCCGGTACACTAAGAACAAGGTTCATCATCACTATTTTGTTTCGGGGGACATCTATGCCCGCAACTGTGCTCGACGGAAATCTTTTCGCATCTCAGATCAAGGCCGAGGTTGCCGCGGAGGTTCAGCAACTCGCTGCTTCCGGTCTTCGTCCCGGTCTGGCGGCGATTCTGGTCGGACATAATCCTGCCTCCCAGACCTATGTCCGCAGCAAGGTGCGAGCCTGTGAACAACTCGGCATCTACAGCGAAATGGTTACCCCACCCGAGACTTCGACAACAGCCGAAATCGTTGCTTTGATCGAGCAACTCAATGCTCGCGATGAAATTGACGGCATTCTTGTCCAGCTCCCTCTGCCCGCGCACATCGATGCCAAGCGTGTCCTCCTCGCTGTTTCACCTCAAAAAGATGTCGATGGCTTTCACCCCGCCAACGTCGGCAACCTGTGCACCCAGCGTCCGGGTCTCGTCCCCTGTACCCCCGCCGGATGCATGGAAATTCTTCGCCGCGCCAATATCGCCATTGAAGGCCAGGAAGCGGTCGTCGTCGGACGCAGTGATATTGTGGGTAAACCAATGGCCATGCTGCTGACCAACGCCAACGCTACCGTCACCATCTGCCACTCCAAGACCAAGGATCTTCCCTCCGTCTGTCGCCGCGGAGACATTCTTGTAGCCGCCATCGGTCGCCCAGGTTTCATCACTACCGAATTCATCAAGCCCGGTGCCACGATTCTCGATGTTGGAATCAACTACATCACCAACTCTGTCCTGTTCGAACGTTATTTCAAGGGTGATGAGAAACGCGAAAAGCAGTTTGCCGAAAAGAAATACACCATTATCGGAGACTGCGACCCCCGCGTCGCGCGCATAGCTGGAGCCTGCACGCCGGTTCCGGGCGGCGTCGGTAAGCTGACCATCGCCATGCTCATGAGCAACACCGTGAAAGCCGCCAAACTGCGTCGCGGAGCCAAACAGCCCCAGACCGAACCCGCCGTTCAGGGCTGATAGCAGGATCGGGCGAGCCTCTCGCCCTTGTTTTCGTATTGAACTCAGGGATTCCGCCCCTGTGAGGCCTCGTGTCTCAAATTCTCTTATTTCCTGCGAGTGGCTGCCTACTCATGTCGAGAATGCCGCAAGAGCAACAAACCACGTCCGCTGTCTAACCTTCCCTCAACTCGCACGGTTATAATCTATGGTTAATGAACCGGACGCGGCTTATGAAATCTCTACGACCTTTTGCCATCGGAATCCTGCTCGCAGGGGCGTTCTTTTTTTACACCAGCCATCGTTTTGGGCAGGCTCCTTCCTGGTTAACCCGCCAGCCCGCGCACATTATTGAGGCCCAGGCAGCGCCGCCGCTCGATGCCGAGGAACAGAACAACGTTGACGTTTACAAGCGCGTTGCTCCTTCGGTCGTGAACATCACGTCCACCTCTGTTTCCTACGATTTCTTCTTCGGTCCGCAAGCTCAGCAGGGTGCCGGTTCCGGTTTCATCATCGACAAGGAAGGCCACATCCTCACCAACTACCACGTCATTGAAGGCGCGCGTAAGTTGGAAGTCATTCTCGCCGACAAGAAGCACTATCCTGCCACCGTCATCGGAGCCGATAAATCGCACGACCTGGCTGTGATTCAGATCAAAGCGCCCAACCTCCAACCTGTAACTTTGGGCACTAGCTCCGGTCTCCAGGTCGGTCAGAAGGTGCTGGCCATCGGCAATCCCTTCGGAATTTTTAACGGAACCATGACTCGCGGCATCGTTAGCTCCATTCGCCAGGTGCAGGAACCCGATGGCACCTACATCGATGAAGCCATCCAGACTGATGCCGCCATTAACCCTGGTAACTCCGGCGGCCCTTTGCTCAACTCGCACGGCGAGGTTATCGGTATCAACACCATGATCGCCTCAGCCACGGGCGGCAACTCGGGCGTAGGATTTGCCATTCCGATCAACTCCGCCAAAGCAGTCCTTGGTGACCTGGTGCAGTTTGGCAGAGTCCGCCGTCCGACTCTGGGCATTCGTCCCCTCCCAGTGCCCATGAATCGCGAACTGGCCGAGCAATTGGATCTGCCTGTTGATTACGGTGTGCTCGTCATGCAGGTAGTTCCCGGTTCTGCCGCAGCGCGCGCGGGTATTCAGGGTGGCAATCAGCGCGTTTATTACGGTAATTACGAGATCGTCATTGGCGGCGACCTCATCGTGGAAATCGATGGTCAACAGATCAAAGACGTACAGGACCTCGCTCACATAATGAACAACCATCGTTCCGGCGATTCGGTCACGATTGTTTTCTATCACGGCAAAAAACGCCAGTCCGCCCGGGTTCAACTCGACGAAGCCAAGGGTGGCAACCGGACCTAGCCCAGTCGAACTTAAAAAAGACAAGGTAAGCGCATGCTGAAAGCTATATCGACACATATACATATACGAGAGCGGCTTCATCCGGGGATTCTGGAAAGACTGGCGGAAGGCGGGATCGAGGGAATCGAAGTCTTTGCCATGCGGGGACATTTCGATTACCACAACCCACAGCACGTTCGCGAGATCGCGTCCTGGTTCCGTTCGCGAGACGGTGTTGCTTTTCAGTCGATGCATGCGCCGATGTCCGCCTCCGGCGAATGGGGCAATTTCGATACCCCTCCGCTCAACATTGCGGGAAAAGAGCGCAAGGAACGCGTCGCGGCTATGGACGAAATCAAGCGCGCGATTGAAGTCGCCGAGTCAATCCCCTTTCGTTTTCTTGTTCTGCATGTCGGAACTCCGAAAGATACATTCGACGAGCACAAGTTTGAATCGGCGCTGACCTCCATCGAACATCTTCATGCCTTCGCCAAGCCACTTGGCGTGCGCTTGCTGTTGGAGAACATTCCAAACGAACTCACCACCCCCGAAAGATTGGTGCAACTGATCCACACTCTGCAATACGATGACATCGGGGTTTGCCTCGATCTTGGTCACGCGCATCTCGCAGAGGGAGTGGATGCAGCAATTGCAAGCCTTAGACCACTGGTGCGTTCGGTGCACGTGCATGACAATCACGGCGGGAAAGACGAGCATCTTTGGCCCGGCGAAGGCACCATTGATTGGACCCGCACCATGGAGTTGTTGCGGACGGCTCCGCAGATTCCGGCGCTTGTGCTGGAAATTAAAGGTAACCCGGACGGCGATCCTGGTTTCGGAAAGACTGTTCCCCCCAAAATGCTATCGGCCTGGAAGTTGCTGGAGACCTAAACATCAATCAGCAGAAATTCCGTCGCCTTGGGGCAGAGAGATATTTCGCAGATTGCAAGCTTGCTGAAGAGTGAAGTGTTGCCCTCCGGTTGCCAAAAAGCAGCGGGTGATCTAAGTTACACGAGCGGCTGTTTCGAAGGCATATCGAGCCGCTTCGGATCATCTTTAGGACGGGAACATGGCGGAAACCGGGCTCAAAAGTTCTCAAACTTGGACGAGCACGCAGGCTTACGTCACGGCGGTTCTCTGCCTGCTGCTGGGAGTTGCCGTCGGATACCTGCTTCGTGGCTCGACGGGAGCCAGCATCGCTCGCGTGCAGCCTGCGGCAACGGGACAGCAGATGCCTTCCCCAGAGCAACTGAAAGCAATGGCGGACAAGCAGGCCGCACCCTTTATCGCGCAGCTTAAAACAAAGCCGAATGACCTGGCTCTGAATTCGCAGATTGGCGACATTTACTACGACGCGCAGGTCTTTCCTGTAGCAATCGAGTACTACCAGAAAGCTCTGGCAATCGATCCCCGAAACTCGGCAGCACGCACGGACATGGCGACAGCTATGTTCTATAACAACGGCGATATCGACCAAGCAATTGCCGAGCTTGATCGCGCCCTCAAAGACGATCCCCGAAACAGCAACGCACTTTTCAGTCGCGGAATTGTGAAATGGCAGGGAAAGATGGACATCAGCGGCGCTGTCGCAGATTGGGAGTTGCTTCTTAAGCAGAATCCGAATTCTGAGCAAGCCGACAAGATCCGCATGTACATAACTCAGGCTAAAAAACACGCCAACATCAAACCCGGCCAGAAGACCAGCAAGCCGGCGATGTAACGTCGCTCCAAAAATAAACCTTTGTGAAGACAGTCCCGCGCAGGGCTCATGTATTTAGAAAAATAAGTAACTCGGTTCTCTCGCAGTGGCTCGCCGGTTGCGCTTATGTCCGTAGCTTTCGGAAAGCAGGAGATGTGCATGGGTTTGGAGGCTAGCTGGAACAAGCTGTATCGAACGCTCACCTCAGTGCGAACGGGTATTTTCTTCATTATCGTTGTCGGCATTTTCTCTGCGCTTGGTACCGTCATCCTGCAACGTCCCACGTCGGAACCGGAAGCTATGCAGCGCGCATACTCGCCGGAAACCTTGCTCTGGCTGGACCGCCTCGGTCTCACCGATATTTTCCACGCATGGTGGTTTGTGGCGGTGGTGTCGATGTTCTGCATCTGCCTGGTCTTCGTAACCATGGACCGGTGGCCGAATACCCGGAAGATTTACGCAACCCCCGTTCGCTTTGCAGGGCCTTCCTTTCGAGCATGCCTGCCCCAGTCGGTGCAGATTGCCGTAGCGGACGAGGCGGGCGCGTATTCGACTGCCGAGCGTGTTTTGAGCAGCTTCGGCTTTAAACCGGAACGAGTGACCGAAGAGGGTGCAACTGGTCTGTATGCGGAGAAGCAGCGCTTTTCTGTTCTTGCCGTTTACCTGGTTCACTTGAGTCTGCTGTTTATCTTTGCTGGGTACTATATTGTCGATGGCATCGTGGGTTATCGCGGCAATGTCATGGTCCCGGAGGGACAGGCGCGTGGTCAAATCACGCTGCGTGATAACCGGGGCGGCGAAAGCAAAAAAACTCTTCCATTCCTGATTCGTTGCGATGGCGCGGGAGAAGAAACCTATGCCGATGGCAGACCCAAGAAGTGGTGGTCGAAGCTGGCGCTTATCGAGAACGGCAAAGAAGTCGCGTCCAAAACGATTGCCGTGAATGATCCTTTCGTGTACAAGGGAATCCGAATTTATCAGGCCAGCATGGGGCAGACCGGTACTCCGAAAACACTCACCTTTACGGCGACGCCGAAAAATGGTGGAGCCCCGGAGATCATCCGGATTCCTCTGAATGGCCAGGCGACGCTGGCGGACGGAGAGAGCCTGAGCGTTTTGCGTTGGGTTCCCGATTTTTATATTCAGGACAACGAGGTCTACAACAAGTCGAACTTCCCTGACAACCCGGCCGTAGAGCTTGGCCTGACAAATGCGAGAGGCGAAACTAAAAAGCTCTGGATCTTCTATTTGCAAGGGAACACCACCAGGGGACAGGACGCGCCATACGAGTTCGCCATCAGGGGCGCGCAAATGACGCAATTTACGGGCCTCCAGATCTCGCACCACCCCGGTCAGTATGGCGTCTGGGTTGGAGTCGTGCTCATGGCGTTCGGCTTGCCGATCGCTTTCTACGCGCAGCACCAGCGCATCTGGACCACTATTGTGGGAGATGACCGGGGCGGAAAGTTTCTGTGGATGGGCGGCATAGCAAACAAAAATCGCGACCGCTTCCAGAACAAGTTTGAGCAGATTAAAACAGCATTGCAAAAGGAACTGGGCGCGAATGCCGCAGACGGAAACGCCCGGAAGCGTGAGGAGAAGACACTGACCAAGGCGTAGGATTCACGTTCAAGGCAGGAGCATCGAGTTATGTCTGAAGCACAAGTAGAACGGCAGCGGGCCGCCAGCGGAGCCACACTGCTCGTTCTGGTGGGACTGGGAATTGCCTTTGCACTGCTGGTTGCGTTTCTGGCTGCGGCTAAAACGCATTCCGGGCCGATATTCGGCGAGGCCAATATGCTGTACACGGCGCTCGTGCTGTACGTCGGCGCGTCCACGCTTTACGTCGGATACGGTGTCACGGGAATCGAGCGGCAGGTCAACTCTGCCTCTCTGTTAACGGCAATTGGATTTGTGGCGAATACGGCTGCCGTGGCGCATCGCTGGTCTATTGCAGGCCGTCCGCCGTTTTCCAACATGTACGAGATGCTGCTGAGCTTTGTCTGGACCCTGGCTCTGATGACGCTGATCGCCGAGAGGCAATACAAGGTAAAAATCATCGGATCGATCACCATGCCGATCACCGTAATTTCGGTAATCCTGATGCAGCTCTTGCCGAGTGACGTGCGGCCACTGGTTCCGGCGCTGCAATCCACATGGCTGCAGGTGCATGTGACGCTCGCAATGCTCTCCTACGCGGCCTGCGCGCTCAGCTTTGCGCTGGCGATCATGTTCCTGATCAAGGACAACATGAAGACCGAATCCTTCCAGGCATTAACCTCGGCAGGAATGGTCGCAGTGTACGCTGCCGTGCTGTTGACCCGCTTCCGCGCGGGCGCACTGGCGGTGACTGCCTATGACTTGGAAGGGAAGTCGGAGGTTATGATTTCGCGCGGGCGCCCGCTGTTCATTCAGATTCCGGATCTCGGCTGGTTGTATCTGCTGGTTCTCCTCTCGGCGCTGGCGCCTCTGGTGCTATACATCGCGGGACAAGTGAAGAAGAATCAATTGCTCTTCGATTATGCAAGTAAGGGAATGTTTGTCACCCTGATGCTGCAGGCCGCGGGACTGGCAATCTTCATGGCGCGTGTCAGGACTGGCCACTACGGTTCCGCTGAGGCCAACGGCCTGTATACGAGCGCTCTTACCGCGAATCCCTTTCTGCTGGCAGCTATGGTGGGAGGCATCATCATCGGCCTGCTCTATATGTTGCTGCTATGGAGGCGTGAAGAGCTGAATAGAATGATGCCGTCTGCCGCGGATCTCGACCGTATTACTTACAAGATCATCTGCTTTGCGTTTCCGCTATTGACCCTGATGATCGCCTCGGGAGCCTATTGGGCGAATCAGTCATGGGGAACTTACTGGAGCTGGGACCCGAAGGAAACCTGGGCTGCCATCACCTGGCTGGTGTACGCCGGCTATCTGCACATGCGCATCACTCGCGGCTGGCGCGGACGTCGTGCGGCTTGGTTCGCCATTCTAGGTTTTTGTGTGGTGATCTTCACCTTCTTCGGCGTCACCTATCTGCTGCCGGGTTTGCACGCTTACGCCGCCGGTTGATAGACCGCCTTCACAACGAACGCAAATAAACTTCTTTCAACTCCTCCGTTGAAAGCGTGACCGGATTTGCCTTCATGCTGCTGGAGGCAGAGGCTTTTCTGACGGCCTCATCTGCGTCGCCCGGACCCATTCCAAAACTAGCGAGCGGCGGAATGCGAAGTTCGTGGCTGAGGTTACGGGCGAACGCAACTGCGTCTTCGGGTTCCGCCGACGGATTTCCCGTGAGGCATCGGGCCACAGTGCGATAGCGGTCCAGAACGCGGGCAGAGTCCTGGTTCTGTGTGCGCTTCAAGTGAGAAATGTTTGCCGCCAGGCCGTTCCCCAGGATTGCGGCGCAGATTGCTCCATGAGGCGCATCGAACATTCCACCCAGTGGTCCGGCGAAGCCGTGCACAACGCCGAGCCCTGAGTTCGCCAGGGCCATTCCTCCGAAAAGGCTTGCCAGTGACATTTCGGTGCGGGCCTCCATGTCGTCTCCGTAGCGGAAGGCGCGTGGCAGCGAGCGCGCGGCGAGTGGGATGGCCTGCAGGCAAAGCGCGTCGGTCAGCGGATTGGCTCGCAATGACGTGTAAGGCTCGATCAGCTGCGTCAAGGCGTCCATGCCGCACCAGGCCGTGGGACTTGGAGGAAGATTGCGGGTGAGGTCCGGGTCAACGATGGCGGCCACGGGCAGCATCGTGACCGAGCGCAGGCTGACCTTCACGGCGTGTTCCGGTGAAAAGATTACGGAGTTGCGAGTGACTTCGGCGCCGGTGCCCGAGGTAGTAGGAACGGCAATACAGGGCGCACTGGCGTTCTGCATCGGCTGACCTTTACCAATCACTTCAAGATAGTCGAGCAGGTCTCCGGTGTTGCGCAAAAGCGAGGCAACGGCCTTGCCCGTGTCGATCACGCTGCCGCCGCCGATGGCGACTACTCCATCGCAATTGGCAGCCGTTGCTTTGCTCACGGCTTCGCGAAGCAATGAGACGCTGGGCTCAGAAGGGACAATGAAGGAGATAGCCTCAGTCCCTGCCTTGGTGAGCAGATCAATCACTGGTTGCACTCGGGATACGGATTTTCCGGTGACAACGAAGCAACGACGAAGACCATGTCGAGCGGCAAGCTTGGGAAGCTCTGTAATTTTGCCGCGTCCGAAGATGATCTGCTGTGTGGTCGCGAATTCGAAGGCATTCATCGGCTTCTGCTCCTGAGCCATTATCGTGCTGATTCGCGAAATAACTATCCTCGCGCGGCTTGTTTCGAAGCGTGCTGCAGGCGATTGGTTAGTTCTCTTTCCTCAAAGCAGCGCTGGGAGTTTGCTTCAGAACCCAACCGCTGTCCAGCAGGGACAAAACCTTGTCGGTGGCCTCGCGGAGTTGTAGCTCGAAATCGCTCGTCGGCTTTGCTCCGAACAGAAAAGCATTGCCCGGAGATTGCGCAAAAGCGCTATTTACCGGGACCGACCAGATGTTGCCAGCCGGGTTGCAGACCGCATTGCCAAAACAATCGTCAACCGCTCGCTTTACGCCACTCCAGTCGTAGTCGTGCCCGCAGAGAATCTTTGTTGCCTTAGGTCGCCAGACATTGATGTCGGCAAACACTTCGTCATATTCGTGCCCGCTGTCGATGAACACCAGGTCGGCGGCATTAATCGTACCTGCCGCCTCGGCGCTCGACATGCGGCGTTCGACCAGGTTAGGGAAGTGGCCGACGTTGGCGATGAATTCCGCATGAATATCCACCACGTCGGCCAATTTGTGTTGATAGTTTCGCTCGGCATCGCTGCCCAGCCAGTGATCGACGGCATACACCGGTCCCAGGCAGCCGGAGAGCAGGGCGTAAGTGCTCCGTCCCTTCCAGCTTCCGATTTCAACGACCGACTCAACTTTTTGGGCTGCCGTAAAAAGCCAGACGAGTTCGGAAAACCGCATCCATCCTTCAATGTGCAGACCGAGTGTTTCTGTTTCGCTCAGAACCGTCATTTTCATCTCCCCGAAAGCGAGTCTATACTTTACAACCGCGAATGCCGAGTCAATTCGATCTGTTGGTTACTTGCTCTGCTGCAAGAGCCTTCCGTTCAGCGGCTGCACAGGACGGGCATTGTCTGGGTAGATGGCGGCAAACTTTTCAATCTGCGTTCTTGAAAACGAAACCGGGGTGTTGAGCACATACCAAGCCACGCCTTCGCTGCAGGGAGGCGTGGTTAGAGATCCCATGAACGTCGTATAGCGGCGATTTGCGGGAATCAGATCACTCGCGTTTACCTTGACGTTTTCGACAGCAACTTCCTTGCCCTTCTCGTGCGGCAGATTACTCCAGATGGCCGTAATGGCGGAGTTAGCAGCGCCTTCTTTTATCTGAACCGCAACCACTGCGAGTTTGCCATCGTTGCTCTTGTGCACCAGGTGCACATCCATGCTGTCGCGACGGCCTTTAATTGCCTCCTCTGACGGATGGTGAAAATGGAATTGCACCAATTCGTAACGCTTGCCGGCCACTGTAATGCTGCTGCCTGGCGCGTAATTCACCTGAATGGAATGCCCGTTGTTGATTACCTTGAGCGGCGAAGGTTGATAGGAAAACTGGATTGCGGGGAGGTTGGCAATTTTCGGATTCACGATGTCAATTGGCGTCTGGTTCTTGCCCATCCCGCAAGCTGTGAATTCAGGGCTCAAATCCGCCCAGTGGCTGGGGCCATGTTCGCCGGAATATGTCCAGCTGTGTGAGGCGTCAGCGTGATGTTCTTGATGTTCTTGCGCGAGGGCAGCACCGGAGCTAAATGCACAGGCGGCGGCCAGAGTAAAAACACTTGCGAGTCGCAGAATGCGGTATGGTCTCGTGATCATTCGATTCCTCTTCTCTAGATTCTCCGTCGGATGTTAGGACAATGCGATGCGGACAGCTCTGACGAGCGTAAGTAACGGTTGCGGCTCTTCTTTCGCTTGGAATTTCAAGCTACAAGCTATTGGAGTGAGCCAACCTGTCATTTCTGTCAGGGTTCCAAACAGCCAAGAGATGTTAACAGTTCGTGTGTCTCCAAGTCATGGGGAAACCGACTGACGGGCTAGTATACCGTAAGAAAGGAAGGTAGAATCCGATGCAAAATGCCAAGACAGCTGTGCGTTGTTTGTTCACGTTCCTGTTCCTGTTCTCGGCTCTGCCAGTGTTCGGTGCGGACAAGGCAAAAGACGATGCGACCTTTAGAAATGCCGCCACGGTTTTGGAGGAGATGCTCGAGAAAAAGAGCGTTCCGGAAGACCTATTGGCAAGAGCTGACTGCGTCATCGTGCTACCCGGCGTGAAGAAGATGGCCTTTGGCGTTGGCGGAAGCGGAGGCCGCGGCCCGATGACTTGCCGCACTGGCAACAACTTCAGCGGCAAATGGTCGGCGCCTGCCATGTTCAGCATCGGCGGTGCCAGTGCCGGGTTCCAGGTCGGCGGTTCGTCCACTGACTTCGTTTTGCTCGTGATGTCACAAAGCGCAGTGGATGCCTTATTGAAGGGCAAGACCAAGGTTGGCAATGATGTGACGGCTGCGGCGGGTCCGGGAGCTACTACGGGCAGCTCGGTAGGCGGTGCCGGCATTCTGACCTATGGCCGCGCCAAAGGGCTGTTTGCCGGGGTGTCACTCAGCGGCGCAACACTGGATTCGGACAATGACGCCAATAAGCGCTTGTATGGAAAGGCGCTGAGCGCGCGCGATATCGTGCGCGGCAACACCGCCGTTGTTACAACCGGGGGCGAGAGCCTAGTCTCGTTGCTCAACGCCAAAGTTCCGAAGCACAAGATGTAGAATCCCTTCTGCCGGAACAACCTTATTTCGCAGCTCGGGGGAGAGGCCTGCCCGGCAGAAGCTGGAACAGCGGACTCTGACATTGAAGACCAAACGCTCCCGCGAGGAGCCTGCAAGTTGAGCACAGGCTAACGGCTAAATTAGACTACTTGTGCCATCACAAATTGCCCACTGAAGGGCGGCGGCAGATGCCGCAGTGAGATGCAACTCGCAACTGTCCTGTCTTTCAGTGGAGTGATTCGATGAAGTTTCTCTTTGGCGGTCTTGGCACTGGAATTCTCGCCGGAATTCTCGCTGGCTTGTTGGGTGTCGGCGGGGGAATTGTGATTCTTCCCATGCTGGTCTATTTCTTCCACATGGATCAGCACACTGCTCAGGGAACATCGCTTGCGATTCTGCTCCCGCCTTCGGGTTTGTTTGCCTTTCTGAGTTATTACAGGGCCGGACACGTCAATATGAAATTGGCTGCTCTCATAATCGTGGGAGTTCTTCTCGGCGGCTACCTTGGTGGTCAGTGGGCGCAACAACTTTCCGGTCCAATCCTGCGGAAGACGTTTGCTGTCTTCATGGTGATCGCCGCAGTCAATATGTGGTTCAAGAAGTGAACACGAAGCCTGCTCTGTAGACATGCCAGCCGATTAGTTCGTGAAGGAGAGGGCAGCTCCTGCCCTGCTCACATCTCCCATCCCGCCGAAATCAATTCCGGAAATCGGTTTTCCCAGACGAAGCCATCAAAACTGTGAACCTGACGAAAATTAAGTCGCTCGTAGAGCGCGCGGGCGCGATCATTCTCCCCCGTGACTGTGAGAGATAGCTCGCTGAAGCCCCGCGAAGCAAGGTCGGCGTGGCAATGACTGATCAGATGCTCGCCTATACCGCGGCCGCGATATTCAGGGAGCGTACAGATCTGGGTGATATGGCCGACATCACCGCGCACGCGTGAGCAGAGCAAAATTCCAATGCGGGTGCGCGTCGGGCGATGGAAGGCTACGAAGGACGAACTGGCGTCGAAGGCTCCGCAACCGGGGAAACGGACAATGTTATTGAGGAAGCGAAGGGAACCGGAAACAGTACGGTACTGGTCGTTAACGTCGCTATCGACATGGCCGCGATACGCTGCTGTGATGATGCTGGCGGCAGGCTGGTAGTCGGCTTCGGTCCAGCGGTTAATTTCAATATCTGCGGGGAGCAGGACTGAAGGGTCAGAATAAGAGTTTTCGACAGGCCGGGCGAGGAAAAAGCGCTGATATCGGCGGAAGCCTTCGTTCATGAAGGGCTTGGCAAGTTGGTCAGTGGGGAAGATGAGGAGTTGGGACTCCACCCGTTGAAGGCCGGGGGACTCCATCAGCGTGCTGATGCAGTGCTGAAGCAATTCATGCTCAAGGTCATGCCGGCGGTCCCGCGTGAACTCGGAGTGTTCCACAAACATGTCGCCGATGACGCCCTTGCTTCCTTCATAGACGAAAAAGCAGTAGCCGTGAACGCGCCCGCGCTCAATGGCCGCAAAGCCTGGCAGGATTCGTGCGTCGGTGTAGCGCAGAATCATCTGCGCCGATGGGCGAAAGTCCCAATGGAGAGTGCTTCGCCAGACTTCATTTTCTTCTTCCAAAAGGGGACGAAGGTCCGTTGAATTGAAATGACGAAGGTCGAGAATCTCCACGCTGACACTTTCCAATGGCGGGCCGCCCCTTTTAGTGTAAAGGATATGAGAAAAGTAGGAGAGCGCTGGGGTTACTAAAAGGGGACGCGGAGACGCGTCCACTATTCTTAACGCAATTGCTCGCCGCACTTCCGCAGAGTATCCCTAGCTCAGCCGTAACATCACGGAGCAGGAGAAATTTCATAGATCTCGATTCGCTGCGGGCTGTAAGCCCCAACGAGTCGGAGCTTACGCTCGGCAAGTAGTAGCCGGAGGGCGGGGAGCGACCCTTCACGAGTGACAAGGATGTGGGAGGAAGCGGGAATGGCCGCAGGAAGCTCGTAAACTGCGGGCGAGATCTCCAGACCCTCATAGGGAGCAACGCGGTGGTTGAGATAGAACGCCAGGCCGAAGCTCGTCTCGCGATTCAGGGAAAAAGTTGCGAGAGGCAGAGCACGTGGTTGCTCGATCCGCTGTAGCAGTTCGGCGACTGGTCGGGAAGACTTGATGGCTTCCACAACCGGGGCAAAGCCGCGCAACAGGAAGCCAACGGCAAGAATGAGCGGAAACAAAGTGGCGAAGCGCAACATGCGCCATCCGGCGCTGAGCAGGGGGAGGGCGACGCCAAGAAAAACAATGGTTCCAGCCAGGGCGGCCACCATCATGCTCGCGGCGGAAAACCGCAACTTAAACGCAAGGCGCGGAGCTACGCAGAGCGCTGCGATAATCCCGGCCAGCAGCAAGGCGTGCGCTGCGACCGGGAACAATCGCGGTCGCTCATCACGGTGGTCACGGCGATGCACAGCGACCGCAGCCAAAATCAGCAGCGGGGGAATCGCCGGAAGAATATATCCAGGCAGCTTTGCGCGAGAAATCGAGAAGAACGCGATGGGAATCAGCGCCCAGAGGAAGAGGAAGATCTCGAAGACAGAGTCGGGCGCTGGGTCGTCGGCTTCCGCAGCTTCGGAACGATTCGCCTCATTTGATACGGCCATACCGGAAACAGAGTCCGCGCATGTGAGTTCGAGCGGATGAACATTGGCTTTGCCGCCGCCGCTAAGTTGCAAACGCAAAGCTGCCCAGGCATCGGCTATGCCATGGAGCAGCCATACCGTCCATGGGATAGTGGCAACCAGCACGACGGGAATGTAGTACCAGAACGGCTGCTTGTGTCGATAGAGGTTCGAGCCGAAGCGGGCCAGATTATGTTCGAGGAAGAAGACGCGGAAGAACTCCGGCGTGCGGAGTTGCACGAGCACGTACCAGGGAGCGGCAACCGCGAAGAATACAGCGATTCCGGCTGGATCGAGTGTGCGGACTACGGCTCGCGGATTTCGCTGGACGGCACAGAAAGCGATGATTACCAGCGCAGCTAAACCGGGGGCAACCGGGCCTTTGGCGAGCATCGCAACAGCGTTAAGAGCATAGAACAGCACCAGCCACACGCGGCTGCTGCGTCGACCCGCCGATGAGTTTTCCGACTCGTCCTGATACCAGCAGAACCAGGCCAGCATTGAGAGGCAAAACGGCGCGGTCAGCAGCATGTCGGTGGAAGCTGCGCGGGCGAATCCCAGAATCAAAACAGACGACGCTATGGCCAGTGCCGAGTCCAGTCGGGCATCGAAGCGGATGCGCCGCACGGCGAGAAAAGTTCCGAAGACCAGCAAGGTTGCGGCGACTGCCGAAGGAATGCGGGCGGCCCAATCCGAGATGCCGAAGACAGAGTAGGAGAGCATCTCTCCCCAATAAAGAAGTATGGGTTTCTCCAGCCATGTGTGCCCGTAGAGGACGGGCGTGACCCAGTCGTGACGGGCAAGCATTTCCCGTGCAACTTGAGCGTAACGGGGCTCGTCTGGGCCGAGAAGGCCGATACCGGAGAGCCGGAAAAAAAAGAAAAATCCGCACAGTCCGGTGAGCAGAAGAAACTCGCGCACGCGGGTTTGATTCAGGCGCATGGAGACAGTGTAATTCAGGGAGGAAGTGGTGGATGAGCTCTCGAAGTTACAGCGTGGGTGGAAAGCTGGACAACTTTCCACCCATGCAATGTTAGTTTACTGGTTGGGCGCTGAAGTGCCAGCTTGTCCAGATGGGGTAGACGTCTGAGGAGCGCCAGAGCGTTTACCTTGATTACGACGGAAGCTTCTGCCTTGCGGTGCACACATCGGCGGAGGGAAGTTACCTCTGTGCGGATACATGGCGAGGAGTTTCTTCCACTGGTCCGGAGTCAGGACGCGGCGCATAGCGAACGCCATTTGGGCGTTGGCTTTCTCAAGCGTAGCCCGCGCCGAGGCGATGCGGTCGATTGTGCTCATCACGGCGTTCTCGTCTGGATTTTCGGCTTCGAGCAAAGGCTCCAATTTGATTTCTTCCTTCTGCAGATTGGCGTGCAGGTCGATTAGCTTAGGACGGTTTTCCTGAAAAATCTGCTCGATTTTCTGAACCTGGCTGTCGGTGAGTCCGATATTCTTGACCACCTCGGTGTCTTTCCACCAGCGGCCCGGAATCATCAATCCATGCATCATGCCACCGGGACCCATGCCGGGACACATGCCAGGACACATGCCCATGCCGGAACCCATGCCGCGACGCCCCATACCACCTTGCGACGGCTGTGCCAATGCGATTCCGCACAACAACGCGGTTGCAATTAAGATTTTTCGAATCATTCGGTTCTCCTTATTGGCTGATTGCGCCCGTTGAAGCGGCAGCAATATCGTTGCGCGCGATTGTGATCACGCTTACTGGCGCTAGTGCCTGCGGCACTACCCGGTTCAAGTCATTGTGGACTGCGTTAAGCAATTCGTCATCGCTCATTTGGATCGCAGGTCCTAAATTCACCTCAACGCTCGTGGCCGACTGAGACGTTGTCGCGCCCGAACGCGGCTTCATCATCCATGCCGTCTGCGCAGCCAGCAACAGCGCCAGCACTCCGGCAGCGAACCACCGGAGCCGGTGCAGGGCCAGAAGCTTGCGAGGAGCAATTTCTTTCGCCATGCACGCGCGGTGAGCATATGCCGACTCCCGGCGTACGGCAAGGGCGTAACGTGAAATTCCGCGGCGAACAGCCGTGGCCTCAGCGTGGCACTGCTCGCAGCGTTGCACGTGTTCCTGCGTCTCCGAATCTGCTTCTCCCGCCAGCCATCCCGCCAGTTGTTCGTCCGTGACATGTTTCATCGTTCTTTCCTCTGCTGTCTTAAGGCGCCGACCGCCCGCGATAGATGCGACTTCACGGTTCCGACCTCCAAGCCCATGGTCTGTGCGATCTCTTCCAGCGAAAACTCTTCCAGAAAGCGCAACCGGAAGACGGTTTGCTGCTGTGGTGAAAGCCTCCTCACCGCGTCCATCGTTTTTTGTAACTCCTCCTGGGCCAGCAGAGCACGATCGGCGAGGGGCTTGGTATCCACCGCTGTTTCAGTGGCTATCCCGGTTTCTTGAGTGCTCCCCCCGATCAGTTTTTTCCAGAAACTTTGGCGCCGGTTGCGCTGATAATCGCGAGCCAGATTTATCGCGATTCGTATTAGCCATGTTTTTACGCTGGCTTCGCCACGGAAGTCAGCGCGGGCCCGGTAGGCTTTAAGGAAACAGTCCTGGGTCAGGGTTGCGGCAGCCTCTTCGTCGCGCAGCTCGCACCATAGCGTGCGATATATCTGCCCTTGGTACTGGCGCACGATTTCGTCGAATTCCGTGGCGGTCCATCCCGCCTCGATTGTCGCCGCTACCGTCAACGTTTCTTCCATTGTCCGCTCGCACCATTGGACGGAGCGGTGTAATTTTAGTTTACGTGCGCATGCGTTCTTTTCAGGGCTCCAGCAGCTAGAACGCTACAGTCAGCACTGGGCAGGGTGCGCGTGCGACAACTACGTGTGCTGGCCCCAGTGGCCCATGAGTAGTAAAGGTTGCGGCCGGTTTTGCACCCATTACGATGAGGTCGGCGTGTTCCGCTTTTGCGAGCTTGACGATTTCGTCAGCGGGCGAGCCCACGAGGACCTTGTAGATGGGCTCCTTCTCCGGAGAGTCATAGTTTTGTAGCAGCGTTCTAAGTCGTGGTTCAACCAGAGGCACCAGCATCTCGGGAAGGCCCACATCGGCTCCCAGTGATGGAACAACAACGTGTGTCACGATGAGCTGTGCGTTGTATTCTGCCGCCGCCCCAAGGGCATGATGCAGTGCGTGTTCGGAGTGGGTCTCAAAGTTTGTTGCGAATACAATTCTGTTGAACTCCTTGTTGGCCGCGGGTGCGACCTTGGGACCAACGGTCAGAACAGGGCAAGTCGCGTGCCGGTAGACTTGTTCGGCTGTCGATCCGGTCAGCAGCCTCGTAATTCCTCCTCTGCCATGCGACCCCATCACAACGAGATCGATATTGTTCTCTTGAATGACTTTCTCTACTACCTGCCAGAAAGAGCCGCCTCGAAGCAGAATTTCCTTTTTCGAATTGTCACGGTCGATCCCATTCATGATCGCCACCATTGTTTTGTAGGTGGCACCGGCATCTGCAAAATAGTCCAAGTTGCTGTCCACAGGAAGTTCCGGGTAGACCACCTTTGTCACCACGTGGAGTAAATGCACCTTGGAATCGAACCGGCTCGCCAGAGCGTTGGCAAAGGGCAGTGTCGCCTTGTGAGTGCCGGTAAGGTCAGTGGTGAGCAGAATGTTTTTGACTTCGATTTTTGTCCGAGCGGCCATGGTTTCTCGAAGACCTCCAGACGTCTCCTGGGACCTGGTCCCGAATTTTGCAGGACACTATCCCGGATCTGTTGCCATTGCAGTGACCGCTATCACCGAAGCAGGGCACATCTGAACTCCGAATACGTTGGCGAGGAGCAGCAGTGAGCTCATCCGGAGGATTTCAGTTGGGTATATACTAATTTCATCGAAGCTGCGGGTCGGAATCGTTTCACCTCAGAGTTCGCTTCAGATGTTTCAAAAGGAGGCCAGTCTTCAGCTATAGCTGGGACAGTATACCGAAGGGAAGCCCGCAGGCGTCGCGAATATTGGTGGGGGACGCGTTAAGGGGCCTTCTTGCGACCTTGTTTCCCGGTGATTGTCGAATTTGCCAGTCCTCTCTTTTCTCGATTTCACGACTTCCAGTTTGTACCTCCTGCATAGAATCCATAAAACCCATTCTGTTGGCCCGATGCAATGTCTGCGGCAATCTGCTGGCCTCGGCCGATGCCGCGTTCGGCGATGCGCGCTGCGCGACCTGTGCAGTCGAGGAGCCGGCGTTTGAACGTGCAGTCAACTACGGAGCCTATGCCGGCGTTCTCCGGCAACTGATTCACATCCTGAAATATGAGCGGGTGCGCTCGGCGGCCGTCCCTCTGGGACGGCTCACGGCTGAGGCCTGCGTGCAACTTGAGGGCGACATCGACGTCGAAGAACTGTTGCTTATTCCGGTTCCCTCCCACAAGGCGCGGACGCGCTCCCGTGGTTTCAATCAGGCAGAGTTGATTGCGCGCGCCGCGCAGCGCGGCATCGAGCACGCGATCGGACGCCGCCTCACCCTGGACCTTACCTCGTTACAGCGGGTGCGCTTTGTCGAATCGCAGGTGGCCCTGAGTGCGGAAGAGCGCCGCAGGCAGGTTCGCGGCGCATTTAACGTCACATCGCGGGACCGCATCAAGGGCCGCGAAATTCTCCTGATTGATGATGTTCTCACCACCGGCGCAACTGCCTCAGAGTGTGCTCGCGAGCTGCGTCATGCCGGAGCCTCGCGAATCTGGGTCGCAACTCCGGCGCGTGCCTTGGGCCGCCTGGAGTATGAGTTGATTGAGGAGTCCGGTAAACGCCTTCCAGCAACTGAATCGCTTTCATCCCTTTGCATGTCATCGTCCGGCACGGCGTTGGGAAACCTCCCTCAGCGTCGTGGCATTTTGCCGGTCAACGGAGGACAACGGGTTGGTTGGTACGCCTCGCGGCCCCACCTGCTCTGAGGGTTTACGCCAATGGAGAGTCATAGAGCGTTCCGTTCGCACAACGACTATCGCGGCTACTCGGCAATGCACGCTCCTGTTCTTGTTCTGAACGCTTCTTACGAACCCATTAACATCTGTGCGGCAAGGCGCGCCATTGTCCTCGTATTGAAGGGCGTGGCGGCCACCGAAGAAATCAACGGCCATTTCATGCACTCCTCGCGGGTTTCGATCCGGGTTCCGTCGGTCATCAGACTGCTGGAGTATCGTCGCATCCCGCACCAGACGAGGGCGCTTTCGCGCAAAAATATTCTGCTTCGTGACCGCAACACCTGCCAGTATTGCGGTGTAGTGCTTCCGGCGGGCGAACTTACGCTCGATCACGTGATTCCGCGCTCGCGCGGAGGGCCTTCCAGCTGGGAAAATCTTGTAGCCTGCTGCCATGAGTGCAATCGCAGGAAAGGCAACTCCATGCCCCATGAGTGCGGAATGCGCCCACTGAAGGAGCCTCGCCCATTTTCACTGCATACCAGCCGCCATCTGATGCGCATGGTTGGCCGCGCCGACACCAAGTGGCGCAAGTATCTGTACTATTGATCTCCATGGCTGCCACAAGCCGGTCAAATCGATTGAGAGCGCGAACTCTCGACCGGCTTCGGTGCCGGAGCTGATTCCCAATTCTGGTCTAACCCTTTTATTTCAAGAAATTTAATCTTAGTACTTCCAGCTCTGTACAGGCATTCGCATCTAATTTTGAAATGCGCCCCTCGTCAGGCTCACCGGCTCTTTTTTGAGCACACAAGGGAGACTCGATGTCTGAAAACGTAATTGACCAAATCGTCAGCGAATTGCGGGCCAATGGTGCACAGTGGTATCCGGAAATGGGCGAACTCCGAGCAGTTCGCACCGTTGGCCACACGCCCAAGTCGGACCATTACATCTACGATCTTGTAATAAATTTTGAGAACGGCAACGAACGGCTCGCCGTGAAGCTCTATCGCGCGGGCAAGGGAGGACATGCCCGAACTATGGCGGCGGCTGAGACCGCACATCTGCACTCAGTCTGGAACCAGACTAGAACAGAGCCGCTTTTGGGAATCCCGCGACCAATCGGAGATTTCAGCGCGCTGGGCGCTGTGGTGAGTGAAAAACTCGCAGGCTTCCCGCTCCAGTCGCTCATCATGAAAGCCGCGCTGCTTCCTGGCTACGCCGGGCTTGGCGTACTCCAGAACGCGGCTGCGGCGAGCGGTGCCTGGTTGTGCCAGTTCCAAAAAGCCACTGCCCGCCCTGCGAAGCCTCTGGATCGGGACGGCTTGCAGGCTGATATCGAAAAACTCTGCAATAAGTGCAAATCTGTCGGATTGGACGACATGTCCGTCAGCAAAATTCTCTCCACTGTCGGTTCAATTCTCAATCAGTCGCGTGAGCCTTTGATGAACTCGGCAGTGCTGAATGAGTTCACGCCATTGAGCGTGGCAGTGCTGGACCGTGGAGTGGGCTTCTCCGATTTCGCGCGTATGCAGGAGGACGGCAGCACCTACACGGATTCCGCGACCTTCCTAGCCTCCGTTGAGGTACTGGAGAAATACCCGTTCTGTAATCGGTCGATTACGACCGAGGTTCAGGAGCGCTTTCTGGATGCTTACGGAGCCACGGAGGAGGAGCGGGAAATACTCCAGGTTGTCAAAATGAAAATCCTGCTCTCGATGTTTGCCGCTGGTCGCACCGTACCCGAAAGTGCGTTGCGCAAAAAAGTGATGTGGGCAAACGTCATGAAGAAATTTATCCAGGCAGTTGCGGACCGCTCAACGCCGAAAGCTGCCTAAGCAGGTCACGCGTATTCGCGTCCGCAGCCTATCTGCCCGTCGTGTCCTTGACAGGTTCATCTTTCTTCTGGCCGTCGTTCGCGCCTTTGATTTCCTCTCCTTCGAAGATGACCTTTGTCTTTGAGCCGAACCGGCGGTAGTTTTCGTACCTGGTCACCTGGCGTATGTGGATGTCGCCCATGGTGAAGTGCAGGTAGTCGTCTATCTTCGTGTACGTCGGGAACCAGTACTTCCCGTCGATCTGCTCGCGCCATGTAGTAAAGCGGGGGAAAAGATTCTCTTCGCCCCTCTTAGCCTTGCCTAGGTCCGGCACGTTTTTGCCGTAGGTCTTCACGATCTGGAAGTCATGGTCGTCAACCCAGATTCGGCCCTCAAAGTAGCGCTGCCCTTTCTCGATCTTCTTAGGCTTGAGGTCGAAGACATAACAATTCAGTTCGTCCTCTTGTTGCTGGCCCATGTACTTGACGTCGTAGAACGGGAGGTCGTCGATGGTCATTGTGAACGGCATGCGCTTTTCTATGTCGTCCAGATCCTCTTGCGTTATGCTGATGCGCCGGAGGGTACTTTGCGGGGCGTATTTTACATGCGTTATACGCTTTCCCTTGTCATCGAAGACTACGTCGAAAATCTGCTGGTATTCGCCGTCAACGGTGTGGCCTTCAAGAGTCTGCACCTTCACGCTCTGCGTCCACGTGTAATGCTCGCGCGCCAGTTTGAACTCTTTCTCCTTGGAGGCAAAGCGCTGCACCACTTCGTCCACCGTAATGCCGTTCGGAGGGATGTTCCTGAGCTCACCCTCGCCTTCCTGGGCAAAGGCCGCAAGACTGAATGTCTGCAGACAAAGGAATAGCGCAAGTGTGCTCAACAAATGAATCAGAGAAGCTCGTTTCATGACCTAAGCGCTCCGCATGTGTCTTGCTTCGATGCATACCGGCGGGGATGGTGCAAAGCAAAGTAAATAACTTGACCACGCCCCGCGGCTAGATTCCAGTCTTTCACAAACGCGAATACAAGTAGCTCGTATTGAAAACCGGAGTCCCCAAAAACCGGACCAAGTCTCGCGCGGCTTCTGGATTTCTCATCATACTAGTCCAATGGCTACCCCGTTTGTCATGCTGCATTACAATCGTGTCCAGCTATGACTATCGCTTCCAATCTTGCCCAGATTCGCGAACGCATTTCGAAGGCCGCGCAGCGAGCGGGCCGCGACCCCGGCGAGATCGCGCTGATGGCGGTCTCGAAAAACCATCCTGGCTCCGCCATTCTGGAAGCCATTGCCGCCGGGCAGACGCTCTTCGGCGAAAACCGCGTGCAGGAGTTTGCGGACAAGCACGAGTTGCTGGCGTCTTGTCGCAACGCCAGATTCCATTTGATAGGCCACTTGCAATCCAACAAGGCGGCGCGTGCGGCGGAGCTGTTTGATTCCGTCGATAGCGTCGACTCGCTGCGGCTGGCTGAACGGCTCAACGATGCCGCGGCGCGCCTTAACAAGCGGCTGGATGTGCTCATCGAAATCAACGTTGGAGGCGAGGAAGCCAAGTCCGGATTCGATCCCGATTCGGATGAGTTGCTGGCCTTATTAAACGCTCAGTCTCGGCTTTCCAACCTCATGATTCGCGGCTGCATGACCGTGCCGCCCTTCACCGAAGATCCCGAGGGAGCACGACACTGCTTCCGCCAACTCCGCGAACTGCGCGACAGCTTGCGCGCTCGCAGTGGCCTTGCGTTGCCGGAGCTTTCAATGGGAATGTCTCATGATTTTGAAGTTGCGATCGAAGAGGGCTCCACCTGCGTGCGAGTCGGCACGGCCATCTTCGGCGCGCGATCCTATCCCGCACCCTATGAGGAATCTGCTCGATGAAATGGATGGACAGACTGTTTGCCTGGATGCTGGTAGCGCTGGGCGGCGCGCACCTTCTGGCCTTGTGGATTCCCAAGCTGGGGTTGCTACGCGGTCCGTGGACGGGCGGCGCTGCCGTGGCCATTATCTCTGCGGGCCTGATGAATGCCGTGCGCTCGCGACGCAAGAGCGACCGATTTCTGCGCTGGTGCACCGCGCTGGCCACACTGCTCACGGCGGCAATGTGCCTGATCACGCTCTATCGTTTTTCCGGCAACGTCCTTCATCAACCCGCAGCGCTCGCTATTAGTGTGCTCGCCGTGGTTGAACTGTTCTTTTGCGTGGCGAGGTAAGCGATGGCATTCACGGTTCGCGACACTTCGCATGGAGCGCAATTCGCGCTGCGGGTACAGCCGCGTGCCAGCCGCAACGCCTTTGCGGGCTTGATGGGCGATGCCATCAAACTGGCCATCACAGCGCCCCCCGTCGACGGCAAAGCCAACCAGGCCGTCATCGAGTACCTCTCGGAGTTCTTTCGCGTACCTAAAGCGAGCATCACCATCGTCTCGGGCGAGACCGGGCGCAACAAGCTGATCGCCATTCGCGGCATGAGCGCGGCACAGGTGTTAAAGGCACTGAAAATCTGACTCGCGAGAGTGGCGGGTGGCCCACATCCGGCGGGTGGCCCACTCAAGCCTTCGTTTGGCTTGAGTGGGGCTTCTCGGCTGCGTTGCAAATGGTGGTTGCCGATCCGTTGCGTCGCTTCGCTGTCCATTCCGATTCGATCTCCACTCGGCCTTGACGGCCTGTTGCATAGTGAGGCCAGCTACTCCATTCCCACTCGTAACTCTTCCCGACACGTTCCAGCGCCGTTTCAAATGTAATCTTTGCCGCCTCATCGGCCAACAGCGCCTGGCGGTGGTGGCAGCAGAACGTGACAAAGTGCGTCTGGCCCAATTCGTGAAAGCATCCACCCCAGGGCATCGTCTCAACTCAAGCCTCTCCAACAGCCCCACTCAAGCCAAAGGAAGGCTTGAATGGGCCACCCGCCCTTAGACCGGTTTGCATGAAGCTATATTCCATAGCCGCAGTGCTTGAACCAGGCTGCGGCGTTGTCGGGGGTGATGGTGGCCAGAGCCAGAGCGGCCGCTTGTTCGAGAGCTTCCAGCAGACGGGGCTTGGCGGAGCGGAGCA
>PJLO01000005.1:59964-179908 GCA_003010405.1 Acidobacteriota bacterium
TAGACCGGTTTGCATGAAGCTATATTCCATAGCCGCAGTGCTTGAACCAGGCTGCGGCGTTGTCGGGGGTGATGGTGGCCAGAGCCAGAGCGGCCGCTTGTTCGAGAGCTTCCAGCAGACGGGGCTTGGCGGAGCGGAGCAACTGTTTGATCTTTGACCACGCCTTTTCAATTGGGTTGTAGTCCGGCGAGTAAGGCGGAAGGTAGAGCAGTTGTGCGCCTCGGGCCTCGATCAACTCGCGCACGCCTGCAACTTTGTGGGCGCTCAAATTATCCATCACCACGACGTGTCCCGTTTGCAGCCTGGGGCACAAGACGTGCTCCACATAGGCCAGGAAAACATCGGCATCGGTCGGTGACTCGATGGTCATGCTGGCCAGCATGCCTTGCCAACTGATCGCGCCGATCAGGGTCAAGGTCCGCCAGTGCCCAGCCGGAGTGGCATCGACGACCCGCTCGCCGCGCAAGGCGCGCCCATAACGGCGAGTCATCTCTGTGGTCACACCGCTTTCATCCAGAAAGACCAGTTGGCACGGGTCGATTTGGCTGACCTGCTCCCACCACGCTTGCCGTTTGCGGCGGCCCTCTTCGCTGTCTTGTTCAGCGGCGTGAAGCGTTTTTTTTACGCCGCAGCTGCATGCGGTGCAGAAGCCGGCTCATCTGCGAGCGGCTGATCTCGATCCGCAGTTCATTCCACAAGACCTGCCGTAACTCGGCCAGCGTCGCATCCGGGTTGGCGCGAACCTGGTCCTGCAACAAACGCTCCGCCTCCGCCGTCACCCGGCTGACCGGACCATAACGCGGCTGCGGTATGCGCTCCATGACCCCGGTTCGCAGAAGCTGCTGCCGAATCTTCTTCGCATACGGCAGGCTCACGCCAAATCGCTCGGACAGCTTCCGCAAACTCTCTTCCCCACGCTCGTAGGCAGCAAGAAACTTGCACCGAAGATCATCGGAATACGCTCGCGCCATCGTTGATCTGTCACGGAAGAACTGCCAGCCTCAGTAGAGTACCTCCCAACATTTTCCAGGCATATACCTTTTAAGGAACCGGTCTAGCGATCTAACTCGGCGCATGATCGCTCTGCTGATGCCCTCAGGTGATGGAATCGCGCGTTACCTGGGATGTCGCGCCGCGGATACACGTCTCAAATTGGAACAACACTGACAAACCTGCTTTTTGCTTCGCAAAACCGGTACTGAATTCCTTGTTGCTGCATCTGACTTCTTGTACCCGTGTGTCTGAAGATGTTTGAGAAGCAGAGGCAAGGCGAAGATCCCGGGGACACAGATTCATTTGTGGTAGTCGGCGGGTTGGCATTTTCCGAGTTCTTGCTATAATCCGGGTTCTCGTGAGATGTGCCACGCGCCACAGCGTTCAGGGTACGGGCGTGGCAGGGATGTAAAGCTACTGTACGTGAACGTCTCTGGCGATTTTCGAATTCGTCGGTAGGCCTGATTCAACGAGTCTAGCGAGGATGTAACGGAGAAAGTTCCTATACATGGCGCAGACCTTTCATCGCAGTGCCAATTCGATTGCAAAGGCATCCATCCTTGGGGGTGTCATCTTGGTGGTTGGCCTCCTGTGGGCGGCCTTGCAGTTGCAACGCTCGCCTTATTTCACGTACGCGGGAGTTGCACGCCCGCAGCCGGTACCTTTTCCTCATCAACATCACGTAGCCGGGCTGGGTATTGACTGCCGTTACTGTCATACGTCGGTGGAGGTGTCCGGTTTTGCCGGGATACCGCCCACCAAGACCTGCATGAACTGCCACTCACAGATCTGGACGACAGCCCCAATGCTGGAGCCGGTGCGAGAGAGTTACCGCACGGGACGCAGCCTAAGCTGGACGCGAGCTAATGATCTGCCAGATTTTGTGTATTTTGACCACAGCATTCACATTAACAAAGGTGTTGGGTGCGACGTTTGCCACGGTCACGTGGACAGGATGCCGCTGATGTATAACCAGGCTTCACTGCAAATGGAGTGGTGTCTAGACTGCCACCGCGCGCCAGAAAAGAATCTGCGCCCGCATTTCGTAAAGCAGGACCCGAAGTCACCGCCGACCATGGGAGACCAGCTTTTCAACATGGCTTATGAAGAACCTTCGCCAACGCAGCCGGTAACGATTCGCGAAGGCGACAGGGACAAGACGTTTACTAGCCAGACGGGACCGGACGGGCTAGGCACGTACCTCGTGAAGGTGAACAATGTGCGTTCGCCTCAGGACATTACCAGCTGCAACACATGCCATCGATAGGCGAACAGCGCGACAACAGGTTGAATGAGGTGCCAAAGAAGAAGCTGAGAATCTGACGAGCGGGATCGAGGCGAATGAATAACTTGCTGAAAACTGGCAATGCGGATGTTTCTCAAGGTGAAAAAAAGAAGCTAGGACTCGCAGAGCTGCGCGAGCAGCTGAGCGAAGTTCGCGGGCCGCAATATTGGCGCACTCTGGACGAGTTGGCTGAGACCGCTGAGTTCAAGGAGATTCTGCATCGCGAGTTCCCGAAGCACGCCTCGGAGTGGACAGACAACAGTTCGCGCCGCGATTTCCTGAAGATCATGGGAGCGTCCCTGGCCCTGGCCGGTTTGAGCGCCTGCACAAAGCAACCGCTGGAACCGATCGTGCCGTATGTGAAGCAGCCGGACAACGTGCTACTGGGCAAGCCTCTGTTCTATGCGACGGCAATGCCGCTGGGAGCCTATGGCTCTGGGTTGCTGGCGGAGAGCCATGAGGGGCGTCCGACGAAAATAGAAGGCAATCCGCAACACCCATCCACGCTTGGCGGCACGGATGTGTTCAATCAGGCAAGCGTTTTGACCCTGTACGACCCGGACCGTTCGCCGACAAACACCTACCTGGGCGAGATTCGCTCGTGGCCGCGGGTGCTTTCCAGTCTGCGCGGTCCGATGCTGGCGGAAAAAGCTATTGGCGGAGCAGGTTTGCGAGTGCTTACCGGGGCAACTTCTTCACCATCGTTTGTGGCACAGATGCGGGATTTCCTGAAGGTGTATCCGCAGGCGAAGTGGTACCAATGGGAGGCTGTGAACCGTGACAACGTGTACGCGGGCGCGCAGCTTGCTTTCAACCAGCCGGTTGAGACTATTTACGACTTCTCGAAGGCGAAGGTTGTTCTCTCGCTGGACGCGGATTTCTTATCTGCTGGGTTTCCGGGATTTCATAAATACACACGCGAGTTTTCCCGGCGGCGCCGTCCTGAACTGAAGCAGGAAATGCTGCGCTTTTATGCCGTGGAGAGTGCACCCACGAACACGGCTGCAAATGCCGATCATCGGCTGCATGTGAAAGCCAGCGAGGTGGAGCAGTTTGCACGCGCACTGGCCGGGGCTTTGGGGGTTGCTGAATCGGGCGGCGGCTTCAAAGATTCGCAGAAGAAATTTGCTGCTACGCTGGCCAAAGACCTGCAAGCGAATCGCGGACGGGCACTGGTGGTAGTGGGAGATGCGCAGACTCCGGCGACCCACGCGCTGGCGCATGCAATTAACGCCGGTCTCGGCGCTGTCGGCAATACGGTTAGCTACGGCGATCCGGTCGATCCTTTTGCGGCGGTTCCGAAGGTTGAACAGCTTCGCCAGCTTACCGCCGAGATGCTCGACGGCAAGGTCGAGATGCTGGTAGTGCTGAACACAAACCCGGTGTATGACGCACCATCCGATTTCGGCTTCCTGGAAGCCTTCAATAAAGTTGGATTGCGGATACATCTGGGACTCTACCAGGACGAGACTGCGAAGTACTGCCATTGGCACCTGTGCGGAACTCATTACCTTGAACAGTGGGGCGACACGCGCAGCTTCGATGGTTGGTGGCCCACATCCGCCTTCTTTTGGCGAATGTGGGGAGGCAGTCAGCTCACGCATCTGCGGTTTTTCTTTTGTCCGCCGTCCACCGCGATTCGATCTCAACTCCGCAATCCTCACGCTGCGCATAGTGGCGGAAGCTGCTCCACTTCCAGTCTTCAGCTCTTTCCACTAATCCGCGCTTAACCGGGTTGCGATGAAAGTATCTCAGCTTCTCGACGAACTCATCATAGTCTCTGATGTTGCGGTCATAGTAGCGTTTCTGCCAGAGCGGAGAGCGCCGTCCATCGCATTCGCGTTCCGCCGCAGTGCGCAGGGATGAGGAAATCTTCAAGGACTGAATCGCGTTGGCAACCGTTTCGCGCTCAGGTTCAGAGATCAGGAGATGAACGTGCTCGGGCATGACGACGAAACCATACACGCGAAACCTGTATCGCACGCGTGCCCGCTCAAGAGCCGCCACAAACATTTCGCAAGCTCCGGCGCTCTCCATATGGGGGCGCCGCCAGTAGCAAGTGAAGGTAATAAAATGCGACTGCCCCGAGTGATGCAATCGCTTGAGTTCGCTCGGCATGAAGAGCAGTTTACGCTCTGCCAGGGCAGGTCTGGTTGAAGTTTTCTGCAGCCCCACAATCGCCAAAAGAAGGCGGTTGTGGGCCACCTGTCCACCTGTCATTCGCGGCATGAGTGCGGAGCAGGTGCTGAAGGCACTAGAAGCGTGAGAACCGTCTCTGGCTTTGGATAGTGAGTGAGAAGGCCTGTTTTCGTTAACTATCTTGAACCCGGGTTGCTCGAACATTTTCAGGCAGGCCAAACTCTAGGTGGGCACGTTCGAGCACGGCGCGGTTGCTGAGAATCTGGCCAAGTGCCAGACAGACGCAGAGAATGCCCAAGCTGATGACAAATGGAGACTCATCTCTGCCGCTTGCTGTGACCCAGTAGGCGGGCAGATGCGGGCGAAGTTCCAAGGCTGTGGTCTGGAGAATAAACAAGGCAGCGAGAAAACCAACATGACGCCGGAGGAGGCGCGGAAGCTCGCTGCGGACGGCGGGACAACATAGCATGAAGGGTTGGTTGCCGCCTCTGTTTCGGCTAAAGGTATAGAGGGCGACCGCGGCAGTGTCTATCACCAGTGAGGCTAATTGGACTCCGTAGTGCCAATCAGCCAGTACGAAGAGGAGAGTAGCGCCGATTGGGAGGGCGGTGATAAGTAACGCCGCGAGCACACCAAAGCGGAGGGGCGAAAAAGGTTGCTGGAGGCAAGGATCAGGCGACGGACCTAGACGTTGAGAATGCATATAGAGATAGATGGTGCAGGAACTTAGAAAAAACAAGATATCACACTGGGAATGTGTGTCCTTCGACCGCGTTGCCCGCAAGCATAGACAGCGGTAAATCGCCAAGTATCCAACTATCCTGAGCGGAAACGGAATCAGCGTAATCAGTGCTGAGATCGTAGCCGAATATATGTTCGCCGTCGAATCTCTGTAAACTGATCCTTCGCTCAACGGGAGGGCAGATGCTGAACCTTTATGCCATGGTGCTCACGCTGATTGTTGTGGCGCTCCTCGGCGTCAGCATCGCGCAGATACGCAAGGTTCATACCAAGGCCGATTACCTGGTCGCAGGACGCTCGTTGCCTGCCTATGTACTTGTGTTCACGCTGCTTTCTTCATGGATAGGAGCCGGGTCTCTGTTCGCGGGGGCGGAGAACGCATTCCGCAATGGCTTTGCCGCGCTCTGGCAGCCTGCTGGAGGATGGGCGGGACTTCTGATCATTTACTTTGTCGCTCCCCGCGCCCGCAAGTTCGCGCAATTCACCATTCCCGATCTGCTGGAGTCTCGCTACAACACCGCCGCGCGAATCCTGGGAACCATCGCGATTCTCTTTGCCTACACGGCAATCACCAGCTACCAGTTCCGCGCCGGCGGAGACATCATGCACTTGATCTTTCCGGCAATCGCAAAAACGCAGGGAACCATCATCATCGCCGTCTTCGTGATTCTGTTTACCGCGCTGGCGGGCATGGCTTCGGTGGCCTACATGGACGTGGTGATCGGGATACTGATCTCAGTGATCGGTGTCATTGCAATCCCGGTTTTGTTTGGCCGCATCGGTGGCTGGGCAGGGCTGCACGGAGCATTGCCCGCCACGCACTTCACACTGTTCGGGGAGTGGGGCTTGAATGGCGGCAACGGCCTTCGAGATAACAGGGAAGCGCTGATTCGCGCCCTCGAATACTTCTTTCCAACTTTCCTGCTGATGATCGGCAACCAGTCCATGTATCAGAAGTTCTTCTCTGCCAAAAGTGAGAGGGACGCACGCATAGCTGTCGTGGGCTGGGTCTTCGGCACCGTTGTGCTGGAAACGCTGATCGTCGCTCTCGCCGTGGTCGGCTCAGGACTGTTCGCGCTCTCGATCATGCCCACGCCGGACTTTGCGCCGCGCGAGATCATTCCCTTTACGGCGCGTCACTTCCTGCCATCATTCGTCGGAGCGCTGCTGATGGGATCGGTATTCGCCAAAGTGATTTCCACCGCAAATAATTATCTGTTCTCGCCCGCCACTAACCTGATCAACGACGTGTACACCCGTTTCATTCATCCGGACGCGAGCCATAAAAATGTGCTGCTGGTCTCGCGCTTCCTCGTCGTAGGGTTGGGAGTCTGGGCGCTCCTGCAGGCGATCAAACTGGAATCGGTGCTGGCCAAGGCGATGTACGCTTACACGATTTACTCGGCCGCGATTACTCCCGTAGTGATGGCCGCGTTCTTCTGGCGGCGCGCCACACGCGAAGGCGCAGTGGCGTGCCTGCTCTCCGGCACAGTGATTACCGTGGTCTGGGATTCGGTCAAGTCTGATTTCCCCAGGCTGATCAGCGAGCGCGACGCGATCTTTCCTGCGCTGATCGTGAGCGCCGTTGCATTGATCGTGGTCAGCTTGCTCACTCCGAAGCCGAATCGCGAGCAGATCGCCACGTTCTATGAATAGGCAAACCCAACTGGCGAGCGGCTCACAGCCGGCATCGCGCGAGAATCTGGCCTGCAGATTCACACAATCTTTACAGATGCGATCTAAAATTAAGGGATGAGATTTCTTACCTGTACCCTTGCGGTTCTGGTTCTTGTAGGCGCGGCGTTTGCCGCCGTCAAACCCGCAGAAAAAGCCACACTCATCTCGGTTACGCTCAGCGAAACCTCCAGTCCCGCTGACAAATATCCCGATGCACAGCCCGGGCGTGTAGCTTACGGGCCCGTGACCTACACCTACGAGTTCAAGGTTCGTCAGGGATGCATGGAGTACACCGGACTCTACGATTCCTACAACAGGAAATTTGCCGGAAGATTCCACCCTGGTGAAGACGTCGAGCTCCGCGCAACTAAACGCTTGCTCTATTTGACAATACATGGGCAAGAGACGCTGCGTATGTCCCTCGCTTCTCACCACCAGGTTGCCGACTGCACACCTGTCAAATAGCTGAGCACATTGTCGCGAAGGTCCAAAGGATCGGCTTGAGGGGTTCCGAAGCGTCCGGGATGCGTAGCGGCCGGAACCGCGAAAGAGTATTCCCCTCCCTGTGCGTAACATTTCTTAACCCCGGATATATTCGCTTTGGTCTCAGCTTTGTAGCCGATTTTTCCACACTGCACCGTTTTTATGGAATTGACCTGACCCTTGACGCGGTCTAGTCTCGTTGCTGCCAGCCGACAACTTGGCGTGAAGCACAGGATCTGGCAGAGTTCTTGCCAATTTTCTCCCCCCGATTTGCGAAAAAGAATAAGGGACTGCTAATTCAGAGCAGGTGATTCGCGGCTCGATTTTTGGATTAAAATACAACATATTGCGGTAGAGTCCGTGCTTATACAAGATAAAGACCTGTCGCTCGCATCTCAGGATCTATTGAGTAACGGTTTCTGAGGTCGCCAACGGACCGCAGTGTGAGTCGTGAACTTTTCTCGACTCACTTGCGCGCAATTTTTAAGGAGTCATTACGATGGCCGAAGTAACAGAAAAGCTTTCCGCCGACAGTCCTGCATCAGATACCGACGGCGTGCGCACAAATCCAGCGCAGCAGGATAAGCGTCAGGCGTCCGGCCTGGCTTTCAGTCGCTTCTTTACGCAGCCGGGCGTCTCGCCCTATGACAAGCTGACCTGGGAGCTCCGTACTGCCTCCATTACCGACAGCAAGGGAAACGTGATCTTCGAGCAGAAGGACGTTGAAGTTCCCAAGGAATGGTCGATGACGGCGACCAACATTGTCGCCAGTAAGTATCTGCACGGGCAGCTTGGTACGCCGCAGCGCGAGACTGGCGCACGCCAGCTGGTTTCGCGTGTTGCGGAAACGATTCGCGACTGGGGCCTCCGGGATGGCTATTTCCGCAGCAAGGAAGATGCAGCCGTTTTCCACGATGAGCTGGTGCATCTGCTGCTCAATCAGTACGCGGCGTTCAACTCACCGGTTTGGTTCAACGTCGGCAATGACCGCAGCGAGCCCAACTCCGATGCGCAGAACTGGCACTGGAATCCCGAATCGAAGCGCATTGAGTTCGGCGTCACCGGCTACAGCTACCCCCAGTGCTCGGCCTGCTTCATCAACAGCGTGCAGGATTCGCTCAATTCCATCTTGGACCTAGTCAAGACCGAGGGCATGCTGTTCAAGTGGGGCTCGGGCACGGGGACCAATCTCTCTCCTCTGCGCGGTTCAATGGAAAATCTCTCCGGGGGCGGAGTCGCTTCCGGGCCGTTGAGCTTCATGAAGGGCTTTGACGCCTTTGCCGGTGTCATCAAATCGGGCGGTAAGACGCGCCGCGCCGCCAAGATGGTGATTCTCAATATCGATCACCCGGACATCGTGGAGTTCATCGAGTGCAAGCAGAAGGAAGAAGCCAAGGCATTTGCTCTGGCGTCGGTCGGATATGATGCCAGCGGCCCGGACTCCGAGGCTTACAGCTCGATCTTCTTCCAGAACGCCAACAACTCCATTCGTGTAACCGATGAGTTCATGCAGGCGGTCGCTGATGATAAAGAGTTCTCGACCCTGTCCGTGCGGGACGGTGCTCCGGTGCGGAAGTACAAGGCGCGTGAACTGCTGAACAAGATTGCCAAGGCGACCTGGGAATGTGGCGATCCGGGAATGCAGTTCGACACCACCATCAACCGGTGGCACACTTCCAAAAATTCGGCGCGAATCAACGCATCGAATCCCTGCTCGGAATACATGTTCCTCGATGATTCGGCGTGCAATCTGGCTTCGCTGAACCTGATGAAGTTTTCCGACGCTGGTGTTTTCAATGTGGAAGCTTACAGGCACGCGGTCGAGATCATGATCACCGCGCAGGAAATCCTGGTGGATCACTCTGGATATCCGACGGAAGCCATCGCCAGCAACTCGCACGACTATCGCCCGCTGGGTCTGGGCTATGCCAACCTGGGTGCGCTGCTGATGGCGACCGGGCTGCCTTACGACTCCGATGCGGGCCGCGATTATGCTGCCTGCCTGACGGCCATCATGTGTGGTCAGGCCTACCTGCAGTCGTCGCGCATTGCCGAGCTTTGCCCCACGCTGCATTCGGCGACCGCATTGGCCGCAAAGGGGGAGCACGTCGACGGAGCCTGCCCCGGATACTTCCTGAATAGCGAACCGTTTCTTAAAGTAATCCGCATGCACCGCTCCTCGGTCGCGAAGATCAATAAGGCTAATGTCCCCGCGTCGCTGCTGGAAGCCTCTCAGAGGGCATGGGACGAAGCGCTGATCCAGGGCGAAAAGTTCGGTTACCGCAATGCACAGGTCACGGTATTGGCACCCACCGGCACCATTGGCTTCATGATGGATTGCGACACAACGGGCGTGGAGCCGGATCTGGCGCTAGTGAAGTTCAAGAAGCTGGTTGGCGGCGGCATGATGAAGATCGTCAACAACACGGTTCCGGAAGCGCTGTTCAAGCTCGGCTACTCCGCAGAGCAGGCCGACGCGATTGTCGGCTTCATCGACGAGCACGGAACCATCGAGGGTGCCCCCGACCTCAACCCCGAGCACCTGCCGGTCTTTGACTGCGCTTTCAAGCCGGCCAAGGGTACGCGCAACATTCATCCCATGGGGCATTTGAAGATGATGGCGGCCGTGCAGCCTTTCCTTTCCGGCGCCATCAGCAAGACCATCAACATGCCGCAGGAAGCCACGGTCGAAGATATTGCCCACGCATATCTGGAAGCCTGGAAACTGGGAATCAAGGCGGTCGCCATCTATCGTGACGGCTCCAAGCAGAATCAGGTCGTCACCACGAAGCGCGATATCCCAAAGAAGCCCGTGGAAGAGGAAGAAGATGTGGACGGGCCGCCCCGCGCGCGCCGCAACAAGCTTCCCTCCGAGCGCTTCTCGGTCACGCACAAATTCAAGGTGGGATCGCACGAGGGCTATTTGACCGTGGGCCTGTACAGAAATGGAAAGCCCGGCGAACTGTTCATCACCATGGCAAAGGAAGGCTCAACCGTCAGCGGTTTGATGGATAGCTTTGCCTGCGCGGTTTCCATCGCCTTGCAGCACGGAGTTCCGCTCCGCCTGCTTGTCAATAAGTTTGCGCACACTCGCTTTGAACCGAGCGGTTGGACGCAGAACCCCGACATCGGCTACGCGAACTCGATCATGGATTACATCTTCCGGTGGCTCGACCTGCGCTTCCTTACCGGCGAGCAGCAGACCCTGTTCGACGATCTTCGTCCGCGTAAGCACGATCAACTGCAAACCCCGGCCGCTGCGCCCGCACTCGCCGCCGCAAGCGCCCAGCCTTCGCTCTATGGATCGGTCTCATCGGCGGGCAGCAAAACCGGACACACCTCAGACGCGCTGAGCGAGGTGATAGATCTGGGCGACGCTCCAAGCTGTCATCTCTGCGGTGCCATTATGACTCGCAACGGCTCATGCTACCGCTGCCAGTCCTGCGGCTCCACGAGCGGATGCAGTTAGCAACTTTTTGTGGGAGACGTAACCGGGTACCCTGCCTCCGCCTTCTTTTTGGGGCGGAAGGTGGGGCGTGTAAATCTGTCCCATTAACCTTTCGGACGGCTATACACTTGGCACAGACACAAGTTTAGGGCAGAAGAGACGTGTTATTGAACGAGACACGTTATGAATAGGGTTGCTGAGTTCATGTTTCATTCATAACAAAGCCCGAAGCATTAAGCATCGGGCGAGTTCAAATTTTTAGGTTTCCGATCTCCCGCACGCGCAAAGTGCGAATTTATAGATCGGGGAGGTGCAGCATCCTAAAGGTGCGAGTTGTCCGCATTTCTCGACAGCGGCTTCTGGTTATCGTCAGCAACGGAACCCAGGAGATCACGATCGAGGTGCCAATATGACGGTCTGATTAACTGTCATTAATCCATTAACTACTCCGTCGAAGTAACGAGCTTCGGCGGAGCTTCTTTTATGGAGAGCGTCTGTTATGGAGAGCCCACGTAACTTTCCGTTTCATCCCCCACTATTCCTAGCAGGAAAGAACTTTCTTTACTCAAAATACCACTGTAAAGATTTTATTGACAGAGTTATTTGCATATCACGCAAATCTCATTACGATATCTCTCCTAAACCTCTCGACCATATCTCCTTGATCTGGCAAGAGTTATTAAGGTCTAACCTTTGTTCGTTCCGGCCTAATTTTGCGCCCCGCGCAATGCAAGTCTGCAATCTATGCAATCCGTTACAGCATTTCTGAATTTTCTGTTAGCCATTTCAGCTCAGCTTCAATTCATGCCGTCAACCTTCGGAACATCATCTATGACAAAGACATAGTTGGTTCTTTCGTTGAATGCAGGCTGCTCAGGTTCTATCTCCTTTCGAGCCTATCCTCCACAAACGCTCCATGCTCGTATCCCGAGGCTGCCACCAGCGCGGTCACTCCGCTTGCGGCGTAGATCATCGCAATCACCATGAGCTGATAGATGGCGGTGTACACCGGGTCGCTTCCTGTCAGCAGCATTCCGGCCGCAGGTGATCACCACCGTGTTTGAAAAGTTTGGATCCAACCGCTGAAAGTAGGGACCTGACGTTATTAGGACCTGACGTTAAAACGATTGAAAGTATGAAAATAAGGGAGACCAGTCGCTCTTTCTGATTTCAGGCAAGGTCTCCGGCACGCTTCCCTGAATCGCCCTCTTTCCGCGTCAATCTTCGCCACCAAGAGTCGTAATTGTCGGGTTGGTGGACCATACGTATCGATGTCTCTGTTTGCCCGTTAGGAAGCGGTGATCGCAAAAGCTGAAGCTGATGTCTTCTGGAAGTCTGGTCTATTGCCTCCACGACGAAAAGCCAGCGTTGATTCAGGTCCTCAGGCCTGAATCCGTCAGACACTATACTCGTGGACTCACCTCTTATCAGTTCTGTCATCCCGGACGAAGCTTTTTGAGCCTGGGTGGTTCGAGCAAGGATTGACCCGTTTGTGACGAATTTTTCAGCTACCTGCTGATGCCAGGCTTCCAAGAAGAGCGCCGCTCCTTGTCCTATGTTCCTGACCAAGAGAGTGGCTCGATACTTGGTAACCTTTGATTGCTGAAGTCCCGACTGGACTGCGTCGGGAGGGTCCATCTCGGTTGGGATGAACTTGATGTCACCCTTCGCAATAAGAATGGGCGTTATAGTGGCTCTCATAGTGGACTCTTGCAGTTGCATCATCTTCTCCGTGTAACGCGTATACAAGAAAAGTCCGATCAAAGCTAATATTCCTGCGAGCGCCGCAACAGCAGTCGCGTTTTGTCCGTACGTGAGCCAATGCCAAGGGTGAAAGATTTGATAGACGATTGTATGCATCAAGACCTCGATTGATGAGGATTACTACGTAACCGGCAGCACCCAGCCAAGTGTCTAGACCACTCTTTTTATCATCACGTCAGCGCGTGAATCCATTGGGCAGGAAACAATAATGTTAGCGCAGATACCTAGGAGAATAGGCGTGCTCCCGCACGGCCTCTGCCGCAAAACCCGGAATCCAGACAATCCCCAGCGAGCGCAACGAATTCAAATTCGAGATCAGTGCCGCGTCGGTAGCGTTCTTCGCACAGGGCAGAGCCGCCTCGGTCTGCTCGCGCCCGGTGCCAGCGCGACTTCCATGCGCCCTGTGTTGTTTTTTGGGGTATTTTTTGCAGCTTTTTGGGCTCATCTTCATCTCAATGAGCAAGTTACAGTCGAAGGCAAACAATCGAATTAGGTGAATCATGGAAAAGATCCGCAAGTCCGACGAAGAGTGGCGTAGCTCCCTCACTCCCGAGCAGTACCGTATTATGCGCGAGAAAGGTACCGAGCGCCCCTTTACGGGGCAATATGCGGAAACGACTACCCCTGGCGTATATCTTTGTGCAGCCTGTGGCCTGGAGCTTTTTCCGTCGGAAACCAAGTTCGAGTCCGGCTGCGGCTGGCCCAGTTTTTACCAGCCTCTCAGCCCGGAGCACATCGAGGAGCAGGAGGACCGCAGCCACAGCATGGTCCGCACCGAGGTCACCTGTTCCCGTTGCGGAGGCCACCTCGGACACGTCTTTCCCGACGGCCCCAGGCCAACAGGCTTGCGCTACTGCATCAACTCAGCTTCCCTCCGGCTGAATAAGAAGTGAGGGTCCGCTTTTCTCCCGCAAGGGGCTGGTCAAGGGCGAACCTGCCCGAATTTAGGGGGTTCCAGGCTGAAACCCGGTTGACGAATTGCGTTCCAGGACCGTAGTCTTAAACATCCCTTCCCGATTCGTAAAAAGGAGTTTATGGCAACTTCTACTGCATCGCATAATCGCGTACTCAACCCTGTCCTGAAGCAGCGCATCATGTCTGCCGATGAGGCTGCTGCCCTAATCCGCAATGGCGACAACATCGGCATGAGTGGATTCACCGGCTCCGGTTATCCCAAGGGCTTTCCCACTGCCCTCGCCAATCGCATCAACAGCCTCCGCGATAAGGGAGAGACCCTTCGCGTCAGTGTTCTCACCGGTGCCTCCACTGGTCCGGAACTTGATGGCGCCCTTGCGGCCGCCAACGGTATAGAGATTCGCCTCCCGTACCAGTCCGATGCTGAGGTCCGTAAACGCATTAACGCCGGCGAAATGGAATACGTCGACATGCACCTCAGCCATGTCTCGCAGTATCAGGAGTACGGATTCTTCGGCAAGATGGACGTTGCAGTTATCGAAGTAGCGGCGGTTTACGAGGACGGCCGTGCGATCCCTTCCACCTCGCTTGGCAACAACAGGGCCTGGCTCGAATGTGCCGACCGCGTCATCCTCGAGGTCAACTCCTGGACGCCGCTTGCTATTGAGGGCATGCATGACGTCTACTACGGCCTCGACATTCCGCCACGCCGCGAACCCATTCCACTCATTAGCGTCGGGCAACACATCGGAAGCCCCTATCTCAATATCCCCATTGAAAAGGTAGTTGGCGTCATCGAGTCCAGCGAACCTGATCGCAATAGCCCATTCAAGGCTCCCGACGAGGCATCCAAACAGATCGCCGGCCACATCCTCGAGTTCCTTGATTGGGAAGTGAAGAAGGGCCATCTGCCCCCCGATCTTCTTCCCCTCCAGTCCGGTGTGGGCAACATTGCCAATGCCGTGCTCTTCGGCCTCGAGCAGGGGAAGTTCAACAATCTCACGTCCTACACGGAAGTCATCCAGGACGGCATGATCAACCTCATCAAGTGCGGCAAGATGACTGCGGCCTCGGCGACCGCCTTCTCGCTCAGCCCTGAGATGATCGAGAGTGTCTTCGCTGATGTGAAGGAATTCCGCAAGCACATCGTGCTGCGCACTCAGGACATCTCAAACAATCCTGGCATCATTCGCCGCCTTGGTGTTATCTCCATGAACGGCATGATCGAGGCTGACATTTACGGCAACGTCAACTCCACGCACATCATGGGTTCCAGGATGATGAACGGCATCGGCGGCTCCGGCGACTTCGCCCGTAACGCTTTCCTGTCCATCTTCATGGCTCCCTCGCTTGCCTCCAAAGGGACCATCTCCACCATCGTTCCCATGGTCAGCCACGTTGACCATACGGAGCACGATGTGGAGGTTCTGGTCACCGAGAAGGGTCTTGCCGATCTTCGCGCTCTTTCGCCGAAGAAGCGCGCGCAGGTCATCATCGACAACTGCGCGCACGACGATGTCAAACCGGTTCTCCAGGACTACTTCGACCGGGCAAAGAAGACCGCGCCGGCGCTGCACACGCCGCATATTCTCAGCGAGGCGCACAGCTTCCACGAGCGCTACCTGAAGACCGGAAAGATGTTGCCGTAAAACTCCAGAAAAGCTGTCCAAAACAAAACCCCCAACTCAACGGGTCGGGGGTTTTGTTTTTTCCTAACACCCAATACTCTCATACGGCATTCCCCCTACTCGTCCCGCTCGAAAAGCAATACAATGTTGCTCTTGGAGAGACTCATGCCCTGCCTTAGCCGTGCAATACGATTGCTTGCTGTAATCGCGGTCTTCCTGACGTGCACATCCTGCAGTGATTTTTGGGTCTCGAACAACTCAATTGCCTCGCTCACCGTCACCCCCACCACCATGCTGTTGAAGAAGGGTGAGACTGCGAATTTCACTGCATCTACTACCACCGTTGGCGGAACCACGGCGGACGTAACCAGCACGGCGACCTGGTCCACCACTCCTGCTTCCTCCACCGTGGTCAGCGTCAGCTCCGGAGCAGTCACGGCAAACGCGGCGGGAACGGTCACCGTCAATGCGACCTCAGGGGGCGTGACCGGATCGGCAACCATTCTTGCCGCAGCCAGCAGCCTGCCGGGTACCATCAGCATCTCTTCCAACGCCAGTTCCACCACAGTGGTTCCGGGAGCCACATTCAAGGTCACTGCCAGCGGATTGGTCGATGGCACCAGCACGGATTTGTCCAGCTACGTGACCTGGACCAGCAGTTCTACCTCCGTCGCAACCGTGGACGCCAACGGAAACGTAACTGTGCTCGGCACTGCCAATGTCCTGTCCACTTTCACCATTACGGCTACAGCCAACCTGGCCAGCACTACCATCAGTGGCGACAGCTCAACTTTCACGGTGACTATCTAATTTCTGGGCTATTCCGAAAATGCAGGCGGGTAGCGTTGGCTTCCCGGCTCCTGATGTAAAATTCTCGGTTTTGGAGTCAAATTCGCGATCGGCCAAGAAATGCATAATGTCTGAGATCAGAAAAATCGGTATCTGCACTGGTGGAGGAGACTGTCCCGGTCTCAACGCAGTCATCCGCGCCGTGGTAAAAACAGCCATTCTCAAATACCGTTTTGAGGTCATCGGTATCCACGATGGCTTTGACGGTCTCATCTGGCCGGAAAAAAGTCATTCCTTGACCCTCGAAGATGTAAGCGGAATTCTGCCCCGTGGCGGCACCATCCTTGGTACCACGAATCGCGGCAACCCGTTCGCTTATTGCGTCAACGATTGTGAGCAGGAGAAAGTCCATGACTATTCTGACAAGGTCGTCCAGAACGCCAGAACCATGGGGCTCGACGCTCTAATCGTCGTCGGCGGTGATGGCACCCAAAAAATCGGTCTCGAGCTGGGCCAGAAGGGCCTTCCGGTCGTAGGCGTTCCAAAGACCATCGATAACGACCTTTCGGCCACCGACGTGACCTTCGGCTTTGATTCTGCTATCCACGTCGCCACCGATGCCATTGACCGCATCCACACCACTGCCGAAGCGCATCACCGCGTCATGATCGTGGAAGTGATGGGACGCGATGCGGGCTGGATTGCCCTTCACGCCGGGATTGCCGGTGGGGCGCACGTAGTTTTGATTCCGGAGATCCCCTTCACCATCGCTAGTGTCTGCTCCTTCATCAACCAGCGCCATATCTTCGGAAAGAAATTCACAATCATTTCCCTGGCCGAAGGCGTGAAGATTCCCGATGAGATACGCAGGGACTGTATCCAGCGCTATGGCTCGATTCCCAAGGAAATCAGCGTCGGCAGCCTGATCGGCGAAGCCATCGGGCAGTGTGCCAGGAAGGAAGTGCGCGTCACGGTTCTCGGCCATACTCAGCGCGGAGGATCGCCCTCACCTGCTGACCGGATACTCAGCACCCGCTTCGGCGTTGCCGTCGTCGACCTCATTGCCCAGCACGGCTTCTTGAAGATGGTGGCCCTCAGAGGCGACAAGGTCGTCTTCGTCGATATCGCCGACGCCATCGGAAAGGCGAAAGCCGTCGATCCCCAAGGCGAGCTGGTCAACGCCGCCCGCGCCATTGGAATCCACTTCGGAGAAGAGTAGCTTATTTTGCTTCGTTCGATTCGGAGAGCGGCGGGAAGAAAGCCCCAGAGTCAGAATTCCAACTCTGGGGCTCGGGTTTCTTGATCTTACAAGAGAACATCCAGCTAATCCCGAAGAGCCGGTCCCGGAGGATTGGTATTAGTGCGGATCGGGACTCGAAACGTTCGCCTCCGCAGGAGCCGGCTTGGATTGTTTATGGAACGCAATCAATGATGCCACCAGAACCAGCACCAGTACGGTCAGCATCGCCAATTCAACAACGAAGCGGTGAAAAACAGCATCGCTGGCCTCGGGGAGGTGCGCAGTTTCCGCGGTGATGACAAGTATTCTCCGGATGATCGCGATGAGCGCAACTACCATAAATGGTTCGGCAACCACCCTGTGTTCGCGAAATGAGACCTGAACCGTATACAGCAGCTCAACAAAAACGAGGATCAGCAGGACTTGATCGAGCAGCCCAATAAACTGTGCTCCCAGCGCATGGCTGAATGCGGCGGCGAAGAAGGTCTTGAATCCTGCGCCTAACAGCGAGAACGCAGAGATCGCCAGAAGAACACCAAGACCGACATAGACAAGATCTTCAACGACAGACAATATCCGAACAACCGTCTGACGCGCGAGCGGCATTTGCTGAGTCTCTCCCATGGGCTTCAAGAATACCTTACTGTGAGAACGACATTAGAAAAGAAACAGTTACTCGCGCAGTGCTTACCCAGGTAGTAAACGGCCTTAGCCAGCCCAGGCATTTTACTGATGTGCAACCCTACCCCGCTTAGTCATTAGCGACACGATAAACAGTTTCTCTGCTTGGGCGGCGTGGGTTATAGTGAAGATTCATTCAGAGGGAAGCCTTTGCGCCGCCTGAGACATTCTTTTCGCCCGCTCCCGATGCGTTTGTTCTTTCATCTTGCGATTCTGCTTGCGCTGGTCTTTGCCCTCTCGTGCAAGCACCGTGGTCCGGTCATGGGCGGCGAGACCATGTATGTCTCCGCTCCACAGGCTAGTCTTCGCGACCATGTTGCCGCCGTTTATAACCGTGTAGGCACTGTAAAGAACGGTGATCGCGTCGAGGTCCTGGAGCGCCAGAAGCGCTTTGTTCGGGTGCGTACAGCCCAGAAAGTAGAGGGCTGGATCGAGCTGCGCGCGCTTGTCCCCGAAGAGACTTTCGAGCAGTTCCAGCGCTTGGCCAAGGACAATCACAACACGTCAGTCGTGGCCCACGGCGCCACTCGGGTTGAGTTAAACATGCACGTCACTCCGGGGCGCGAAACCGAAACGCTTTATCAACTTCCTGAAAACACCAAGGTGGAGATGCTCAAGCGCGCCAGCACCGAGCGTGCCACTCCCGAAGAAATCGCCGCAAAGAAAAGGGCCTTTTTCGCCAAAGCGGTGGGCGAATCAGTCAAGCCAAGACCAAAGAGAAAGCCAGTTCCGCGTCCCGCGCCAGTACAAGCTCCCGCGCTCAACCCCGTTGCCCAAGAGGCTCCGGCCGCAACTCAGCCCACGACGCAATCGGCAGATCAGCCTGCAATGCCCTCCTCCAACCCTGCGCCTCAGCAAGAGCCTCAACCGAAGCCAATGGATGATTGGTGGCTCGTGCGAGATCAGCAGGGACACGTAGGCTGGGTGCTCGCTCGCATGGTCGATATCGATATTCCTCTTAAGGTCGCGCAGTATGCCGAGGGCCAGCGCATCCAGGGAGCGTTCGTGCTCAACACCGTGCAGGACGAGGAGAAGGGAGCGGTCCAGCAGTTCCTGGTGCTGCTGAACGCGAACAAAGACGGCATTCCCTACGACTTCAACCAGATCAGGGTCTTCGTTTGGAATTTGAAGAAGCATCGTTACGAGACCGCTTACCGCGAACACTACATAATGGGATATTTTCCGGCCAAGGTTTCCAACGAAGATTTCGGCCGGGAAGGATGGATGCCGGTCTTTACCATTCGCAAGCAGAACGTGGACGGCTCAATCACCGAGCGCAAGTATCGCCTGATCGGCAACGTAGTCCGGCAGGTGCTCGCCCCCGGCGAACAGCTGCCGCAAGCCGCGCATTCACCGGACGAGCCGAAGAAGGATGCCTCAGGGGAAAAGAATTCCGCACCGGGCAAGGCCAGTACACATCGCAAGAACAAGCGTTAAGGATCCGAACTGCTGAATCAATTCAAGATTCAGCAGTTCGTTTTTAGGGCAAACCATCCCCACAGGGCCAAATCGAATCCAACTGCTTAAAGGCGGAGGTGTGCGATATGGCCGAGAAGATTAAGAAGCTGGACCTCCAAAGGGATTACAAGAAATATTTGTACTTCATTGATGGTCAGGGAAATGTTTGCCATAAGCCGAAAAAGGGGGAAGGTGAATCCAAGATACTGATTGAGCACGCGGTAGAGCGCGAAAGTGGGTATCTCTACTTCATTGACAAGGAGGGCGATATATCGCGCTCACCTCGCGGCCAAAAGAAAAGAGCGGCATAATGCCCCTTCCGGATTGCAGGCCGTCCCCTGATGCACCATGAACAGTTCGGGCTGGGACATGTACGTCTTCCGCGATGGGAAGCGGACGGTAAGCGGGGCAGAGCTGGTTTCATCACTGCTCAGTGCGTTGGGCCGGTGGTTGATCGCTCCAGAGCAGGAGAAGGAGGATCGTGCGCTCGAGGCGCTGATCGCGGCCGGAGAACTTGAATGCGCGATGTTGGATGGCGGGAGCAATCGGCTCTCCAGCCTGCATGCCTGTAACGTGGCTTCGGAAATCACCGAGGTTCTCGCGCGTGCTCTCCTCACGGAGCAGAGAGACTTACTTTCATCCATAATTCAAAAAGCAGAGCATATTGCTCCGGCGGCAACTTACGAGGTTGCTGTGCAGGAGGGATTCGCCTATTATGCGCTGCATCCTCGCAAAATCGCTATGCTGCTTGATGAATTGGAAGTGCAGCGCCCGATGGCGGTAATAGGGATTCGCAGCATCGGTGTAACGCTGAGTGCGGTCGCCTGCGCCTCGCTTCGTCTGCGCGGTATCTTGTGCCGCCGGATCACCGTCCGTCCGACAGGACACCCCTATGATCGCAGTCTGGAGATCACGCCGGAGTTACGCGAGTGGATTGAAGGCTCGCGTGATGCCGGGTTTCTGATTGTGGACGAAGGGCCAGGCATCAGCGGATCTTCCTTTCTGGCCGTTGCCGAAGCGCTGGTCAAATGTGGCGTGCGGGAGCAGCGAATTCACATGATAGGAAGCCGCGCCGTTGAGCCTGCGGCCTTGCGCGCCCCGAACGCGGCCGAGCGGTGGACGCGGTATCACTTTCACGTTTTGCAGAATGCGCCGCTGCCTCCGGCGGGAGCAGGCGAAGGCTTTAAGGGAAACGGAAGGCTCTGGCGCGAGTACTTCCCGTGCGAAGAAAGCAGTATGCCCGCATCATGGACGTTGTTGGAGCGGGCCAAGTTCTTATCTGACGATGGTCTAAGCATTTTTAAGTTCGAGGGCTTTGGCCACTACGGCGAGGCAATCGGAGCAAGAGCGAAGTTGCTGGCGTCGTCGTTTTTTTCGCCACCTTATCTGGGCAATCACCGCGGCTTTGGACAATACGAGTTGGTCCCCGGGCGCTTGTTGACCTTGCGTGATCGCTCGCCTGAGTTACTGGAGCGAATGGCCGATTATGTTGCGTTGCGTTCCAATGCTTTTGCGAGCAAGATACCTCAAACTCCTGAACTTGAAAGGATGTTGCGCTGGAACTGGCAAGTCGAATTCGGCGAGGAACTCTCCATCAAAGAGACGCAGCTGCGCGCGGAGCGGGTGGCCGTGTGCGATGCGCGCATGATGCCGCACGACTGGCTATGCACCACTGGCGGAACGCTGCTGAAGCTGGACGCGGGCATCCACGGCGACGATCATTTCTTTCCTGGGCCGTGCGACGTGGCGTGGGACGTGGCGGGAGCGATCGTGGAATGGGAGATGAGGGGAGAGGAGCGCGACCGCTTCATTCGCGAGTACGAAGCGCGCTCGGGTGATGCAATTGCAAAAAGGCTTGCGCCCTACCTGCTGGCCTACTCGACCTTTCGCCTCGGCTGGTCAAAGATGGCTGCGCTGGCTATGCAAGGTCAGCCTGACGAGGCGCTGCTGGAGAGGGATTACCAGAGATATCGAGCTGTTGCGTTGCGGTTGCGCCACCAGCAAAACATTGAGCGCGGCCGGAGGTCCGCAGACCCGGATTCCTCTCTCCGTTCGGCGTGATTCCTTCTATTTTGAATAAAACTCCGAGATAGCTTTGACGACCTGCTGTTGCTCTGCTTCCATAAGTTCAGGGAAGATGGGCAGGGCAAGCACCTCGGCACACGCGCGCTCGGCTTCAGGAAAATCGCCGGGGCGGTAGCCTAGACCGGCAAAGCACTGTTGGAGATGGAGCGGAACAGGGTAGTAAATTTCGCAGCCGATCTTGTGCTCCTGCAGGAATTCGCGCAGTTGGTCGCGGCGATGAGCGCGGACCACATATTGATGGAAGATGTGCTTTGCCTCAGGCGCTGTGGCGGGCAGGGCCAGCGGACGCGACGCATCGACACTTGTCGATGTTCCACGGGCATTCGTCAGTCCAGCCTGCCGCAGGAGATGATCGTAAGCTGCAGCGAGCTCGCGGCGGCGCTGGTTCCACTGCTCTATGTAGCGCAGCTTTATACAGAGCACCGCTCCCTGGATGGCATCCATGCGGGCATTCCAGCCGATTTCCTCGTGGTAGTAGCGGCGGGCCGCGCCGTGGTTACGCAGGCGCTTCATGTGCTCACCAACGTCGAGATCCGTGGTAGTTGCAGCTCCGGCGTCGCCAAATGCGCTGAGGTTCTTGGTTGGATAGAAGCTAAAGGCTGCGCTGCGGCCAAAAGTTCCGGCGTGACGCCCTTTCCAGGTGGCTCCGAAAGCCTGAGCAGCATCTTCCACAATGACGATTTTGTGAGCGACGGCGATTGCCTCAAAGGCATCCGCATCCACACACTGACCGTAAAGATGTACGGGCATGATGCCTTTGAGATTTGCCGGATGTTGGTTCTCAATTGCCTGCTCGACCGCGTGTGGCGAGAGATTGAAAGTCGCCGGGTCGATATCCGCGAAAACGGGGCGGGCACCGCAACGCACGATGGAACTGGCCGATGCAAAGAAGGTAAAAGGCGTGGTGATGAAGCTGTCGCCCGCACTGACACCGGCCCCGGCGAGGGCAAGCCATAACGCATCCGTTCCCGAAGAGCAACCGACCGTGAAAGCAGCACCAATGAATGCTGAAGCTTCGCGCTCGAATGCAGCAACTTCCTCGCCCAACACCAATGACTGTGACTCGCAGACACGGTCTATGGCGGCACGCACCTGCTCACGAATGGTGGCATACTGGCGCTTAAGGTCGAGCATGGGAACGGGCGTAGCTTGTGCCGCGGAAGAAGGAATCGTCATGAAGGGGGTTCCACTCCGGAAGAGCCGGGCCAAGGCGATTCTAACATTCTCGCAATACGCGGTAGTGTAGGCAGTTTGTGAGTATCATCGCAGTATCTCGTGATATGAAGATCCAGAATGCTGGATGGTATTCCGTGAATGAGTTCTGCTCGATGAGGAGAGTTTGGCGACTGCAGACCAGAGCGTGATTGGAACGGTACGGGGCCAAAACCCGGCTGCGCGGCTGAAGATGACGATTCGAGGCGCGGTGCAGGGCGTGGGCTTTCGTCCGTTTGTCTATCGCCTGGCGGTGGAACTGGAACTGAATGGCTGGGTCAACAATACTGCCCGAGGCGTTTTTGTTGAAGTGGAGGGCGCGCGGGAAAAGCTCGATCAGTTTCTGTTGCGGGTGGAGCGAGAGAAGCCCGCAATTTCATTTATCCAAAGTTTGGAAAGCAGCTTCGTCGATCCAGTCGGTTATACCGGCTTCGAGATTCGCAGGAGCGAGGGCGGAGAGAAGACCGCGCTGGTGCTGCCGGACATTGCAATCTGCCCGGAGTGTCTGCGCGAAATTTTCGATCCGGCGAATCGGCGCTTCCGGTATCCGTTTACCAACTGCACCAACTGCGGGCCTCGCTACACGATCATCGAGTCGCTGCCTTATGACAGGCCGCGCACGACGATGAAGAGATTCACGATGTGCCCTGAGTGTGCGCGCGAGTATGGCGATCCTTCCAACCGCAGGTTTCACGCGCAGCCCAACGCATGTCCTGAATGCGGACCGCAACTGCAACTCTGGAGCATAGCGGGCGCGGTGCTGGCGTGGCGTGGTGCGGCGTTGGAAGAGGCCGCCGAAGCGATCCGACAGGGCAAGATTGTGGGCGTAAAGGGACTGGGTGGATTCCACCTGATGGCCGATGCGCGCAATGAAGAAGCGGTGCGAAGGCTGCGCGAACGCAAGCATCGCGAGGAGAAACCGCTGGCGCTGATGTATCCGGCAGTGGAAGATGTGCGGCAGGATTGCGAACTGACGCCGCTGGAAGAACGCTTGTTGCGATCGCCTGAGTCTCCGATTGTGCTCGTGAAGCGCAAGGAGTCCGGTTCGTCATCTCTCGCCCTTTCCGTCGCTCCGGGAAATCCAATGCTGGGCGTAATGCTCCCATACACGCCTCTGCATCATTTGCTGATGCGGGAGTTGGGCTTTGCAGTGATCGCAACGAGCGGGAACATTAGCGACGAGACTATCTGCACAGATGAGCTGGAGGCGCTCGACAGGCTGCGCGAAATTGCGGACGTGCTGCTGGTGCATGACCGCCCGATACTGCGTCATGTGGATGATTCAATTGTGCGCGTGATGGCCGGACGCGAGATGGTGATGCGCCGTGCCCGTGGCTTTGCACCATTGCCGGTACTGCTGGAAGAAGAAATGCCGACCGTGCTCGGCGTGGGCGCGCATCAGAAAAACACGGTCGCGCTCTCGGTGGGACGGCAGGTATTCGTGAGCCAGCACGTCGGCGATCTGGAAACGGTACAGGCGAACAAAGCGTTCGAGCGCGTTGTAGAGAGTCTTGAAAGCCTCTATGAACTGAAACCGGAAACGGTGGCTTGCGACCTTCATCCGAACTATGTTTCGACGGAGTTTGCGCTTCGGGTTTGCGCGAATCCTGTGCGGGTGCAGCATCACTATGCACACGTGCTGGCCTGCATGGCGGAGAATGAAGTGAAGGTTCCAGCGCTTGGCGTTGCCTGGGATGGCAGTGGTTGGGGGCCGGATGGGACGGTGTGGGGCGGCGAGTTTTTGAAGATCGATGAATATGGATACAGACGCGTTGCGCGGTTGAGCCCCATGCGGCTGGCGGGTAGCGAACGAGCAGTGCGCGAACCACGGCGCTGCGGATTAGCTGTGTTATTCGAGGCGCTGGGAGAAGAGATATTTGAGCGCGAGGAACTGAATCCGGTTCGCGCATTCTCCACGGCTGATCGGAAGATTGTTGCGGCTATGCTGAGACAAGGATTGAACAGTCCGTGGACTTCGAGCGCGGGGCGGCTCTTCGATGCGGTGGCTTCACTGATTGGATTGCGCCAGATTTCGCGGTACGAAGGACAGGCGGCTATGGAGTTGGAGTGGTTGGCCGCGAAGAGCACAGAGAGTAGCGCATATGAGTTCGGCATCACCAGTCCCGCCGATGATGCGGCTCCGGCAGAGTTAGACTGGGCTCCCACGGCGCGCGGAATTTTGGATGATATCGGGCGAAGGAAGAAGCCGGAATCGATAGCGCGTAAATTTCACAACACGCTGGTGGAGATGATTGCCCGCATCGTGAGCGAGCACGCGGGACTGCCCGTGGCGCTGAGCGGTGGATGCTTCCAGAACCGGCTGCTCACGGAATTGACGGTGGCGCGATTGCAGCGCGATGGCGTGAAGGTATATTGGCACCAGAGGGTTCCTCCGAACGATGGCGGCATCGCACTTGGACAGGTGGTAGCGGCGGCGCGGCAGTTGAGATTTGAAGAAAGCACGAGGAAGCAGAAATGTGTTTAGCAGTGCCGGGGAAGATTGTCAGCATCAGCGGCGAGGATTTGGAACGGCAAGCCCGCGTGGATTTTGGCGGAGTGGTGAAAGAAGTGAATCTGGCTTACGTGCCGGAGGCAAAGGTTGACGATTACGTGATGGTGCACGTGGGCTTCGCCATCAGTGTGGTGGACGAGGAAGAGGCGGAGAAGGTTTTCGGGTACCTGAAAGAGATGGGCGAACTCGGGGAACTGGCAGAACCGAAGCCGGACACGGGAGCGAAGCAGTGAAGTTTTCATCGGAGTATCGCGACGCAAAAGCCGCTCAAGGCTATACGCGGGAGATTCGACGGATCACTACGCGCCCGTGGACGATCATGGAGATCTGCGGCGGACAAACGCACGCGATTGTGAAGTTCGGGTTGGACGAGTTGCTGCCGAAAGAAATTGAACTGGTGCACGGGCCGGGCTGCCCGGTGTGCGTGACGCCACTGGAATTGATCGATAAGGCCGTGCAGATCGCACAGCGTTCGGAGGTAATCTTCTGTTCGTTCGGCGACATGCTGCGAGTTCCCGGAAGCGAGATTGACCTGTTCGGCATCAAGGCGCGCGGGGGAGATGTGCGAATCCTGTATTCGCCGCTGGATGCGTTGAAGATCGCGAAGGAAAACCCCACGAAGGAGATCGTGTTCTTCGCCGTTGGGTTTGAGACAACGGCTCCGGCGCATGCGATGGTTGTGTTTCAGGCGAAGCAGCAGGGAATCAGGAACTTCTCTATGCTGGTTTCGCACGTGCTTGTGCCGCCCGCGATGGAGGCGATCTTGAGCTCGGAGACCAACCGCGTGCAGGGTTTCCTGGCGGCTGGGCATGTGTGCGCCATCATGGGCTACGGAGAATATGTTCCAATCGCGGCCAGGTACAAGGTTCCCATCGTGGTGACCGGCTTCGAGCCGCTCGATATTCTTCAAGGCATTGCGATGTGTGTTGCGCAACTTGAAGAGGGGCGCTACGAGGTGGAGAACCAGTACACGCGGGCCGTTCCTGAGGGCGGCAACCGCCCGGCACAGCACTTCATAAAGGAAGTGTTTCAGGTGGTGAATCGCAAGTGGCGCGGCATTGGAGAAATCGGCGCGAGCGGGCTGAGCCTGCGTCCGGAGTACGCGGAATTTGATGCTGAGCTGCGCTTCAACCTGGGTGGATACACTGCGGAAGAAAGTCCGCTGTGCATCAGCGGCCTCATTATGCAGGGACAGAAGAAACCGCACGAGTGCTCTGCTTTTGGCGAACAGTGCACGCCAGAAAAGCCTCTGGGTGCGCCCATGGTCTCGAACGAAGGTGCTTGCGCCGCATATTACCGGTACCGTCGCGCCGAGTTCGCAAAGACAAGAAAGGCATAACCGATGAGCACCGCAAAAGACTTCAAGCTGAGCTGTCCGATGCCGATCACCGACTATCCGACGGTAACGCTGGCGCACGGTGGCGGCGGCAAGCTGATGCATCAACTGATCGAGAAAATGATCTTGCCGGCCTTCAACAGCCCGCTTCTGGAGACGCGGCATGACGGCGCGGTCTTTCAGTTGGGCAATGCAAGGCTGGCTTTTACAACCGATTCCTACGTTGTGAATCCGTTGTTTTTTCCGGGTGGCGACATCGGCTCGCTTGCAGTCAACGGCACGGTGAACGATCTCTCGATGTGCGGCGCTCGCCCCCTATATCTGAGCTGCGGTCTCATCCTGGAAGAAGGGCTTCCGATGGAAACGCTGTGGGCGGTGGTGCAGAGCCTGAAGCAAGCGGCTGAAATTGCGGGCGTGCAACTGGTAACGGGCGATACCAAGGTGGTCGACAGGGGCAAGGGCGACGGAGTGTTCATCAACACGGCAGGCGTTGGCATCATCGAGCACGGGCTGACGATTGCTCCTTCCAGCGTGAAGGATGGCGACGTTGTCCTGCTCAGCGGCGATATCGGCCGCCACGGCATTGCGATCATGGCCACGCGCGAGGGCCTGGAGTTTGAGTCGAAGATCGAAAGCGACTGCGCTCCGCTGAACACTGCGGTGCAGGCACTGATCTCCGGCAACATTGGAGTTCACTGCTTGCGCGACCTGACTCGCGGCGGGCTGGGTACGAGCCTTATTGAAATTGCGGAAAGTAGCGGGCTGCAGATCACGATTGACGAGATGAAGATTCCAGTGCGTGACGACGTGGCCGGTGCATGCGAGGTGCTGGGTTTCGATCCGCTGTATTTGGCAAACGAGGGCCGCATGGTCGTCTTTGTGCCGGAGAACGAAGCTGCACGCGCGCTGGAGTTGCTGCGTGCGGATAAGCATACGGCGGGTGCGGTGGAGATTGGCCGGGTTTCGGGGGAGCAAGGTGGCTTGGTGAAAATGAAGAGCCGCATTGGCACGACGCGAATCATCGACATGCTGAGCGGAGAGCAGTTGCCGCGAATCTGCTGAGTAAATCGCTGCCTGAGTTGCTCTGCTTGAAGTAGAAGAGCCGTATTAATTGTGGTTCGACCTAAAAAGCCGCGAAAAATCAGCCCCGAAGTGACAACAATACCGTCGGACGTGAGCGCCGTCACATCGCTCTGTGGTACCTGGGGCTAGACTCTGGGACAACTGGCAGATGGGGGTGGGGACTGTATCGCAGTCAAAAGGAGCTGCCATGTCCTGACACGAATTCCAGCTACGTTCCTTTGGTTTTTGGCCCCGCCGCTTACTAGCGGCGCTTGTACGCTTTTAAAGAAGAAGGATTGAGGAGCAAGCCATGCTACCTACATCAAAAGTAGTTTCGCCGCCCTCGGACGATAAGCGTTGGAAGATCGTTGATGGCCTGATGCGGCGTCACGGTCATGAACCATGTGCGCTGATCGAGGTGCTGCACAAGGTACAGGAGACTTTTGGTTTCCTCACTGAGGAAAGCCTCAGCTATGTGGCGGCCTCGCTGCGAGTCCCTTACAGCAAGGTGTTCGGCGTCGCTACGTTTTACCACTTCTTCACCATGAAACCACCCGGCAAGCATACCTGCGTTGTTTGTACCGGCACTGCGTGCTATATCAAGGGCGCGCCCACGTTGCTCAACGCAGTACAGGAAGTGGCCGGAATCAAGCAGGGCGAAACTACAAAGGACGGCAATCTTTCTCTGCTCACGGCGCGATGCCTTGGTTCCTGCGGGCTTGCACCTGCCGCAGTCTTTGACGGCCAGGTGTCCGGCAAGATGACTACTGAAAAAGTCAAAGAGCGCATCCACATGTACCTGGACAGCGAAGCTATGGCGATGGAGGCGCGGAAATGAATCAGGATGATCTAGCCAACATCGCGGTCCAAACCAAGCAGAACGATAGTCGCTACGACCATGTCATCAAGGTCTGTGTTGCCGCTGGCTGTCTTTCGGCCAATTCCGAACAGGTGAAAACGCAGCTGGAAAGCGAAGTCAAGCAGCGCGGACTTGAGGGCTGCTGCAAGGTAAAGGGAGTCGGCTGCATGGGGCTGTGCGCCGCAGGTCCCCTGGTTGCCAACGAAGGAAATGAAAAGATGTTCCAGTCGGTGACACCGGCCGACGCGGCAGCCATTATTGACGACGTGGTGGACCACAAACCTGCACCGTCTGCCATTGTGATGGACAGCAATCTTGACTTCTTCAAAAGGCAGAAAAAGATTGTTCTGGAAAACTCCGGTGAAATCGATCCCGAACGGATCGAGGACTACATCGCTGCCGACGGCTATGAGGCTCTGTTCCACGTCATTACGATGCTGAATCCGGCAGAGGTCATCGAGCAGATCACTAAAAGCGGTCTGCGCGGACGCGGCGGAGCTGGTTTTCCGACCGGACTGAAGTGGATCACCGTGGCGAAGGCGAGTGGCAATCGAAAATACGTTATTTGCAATGCCGATGAGGGAGATCCTGGCGCATTCATGGATCGCAGCGTGCTGGAAAGTGATCCTCACCGCGTGCTGGAAGGCATGGCGATTGCCGGTTATGCCGTTGGGGCAGAAAAGGGTTTCATTTACTGCCGAGCCGAATACCCGCTGGCTGTCAAGCGATTGAGAGTTGCGATTCGAGAGGCGGAGAACATTGGACTGCTCGGACTAAATATCGGCGATACACACTTCGATTTCAAGGTCGAGGTCAGGCTTGGCGCCGGGGCCTTTGTCTGTGGAGAAGAGACCGCCCTGATAGCCTCGATTGAAGGCGGGCGCGGCACTCCAAGGCCGCGTCCACCGTTCCCGGCGCAGCAAGGCTTGTGGGGCGATCCTACGCTGATTAACAACGTCGAAACCTTCGCGAACATTCCGCCTATCATCCGAAGAGGAGGCGAGTGGTTTGCTTCCATAGGGACAGAAAAGAGCAAGGGAACCAAGGTCTTTGCTCTCGCCGGGCGGGTCAAGAACACCGGGTTGATCGAAGTCCCAATGGGTGTCACGCTGCGCGAAATCATCTTCAAACTCGGTGGCGGAATCCCCGATGGTCGCCGTTTCAAAGCCGTGCAATCGGGCGGACCTTCGGGCGGATGCGTTCCTGAACAGTACCTCGACATCCCCGTGGACTACGACTCACTTGCCAGCGTCGGTTCCATCATGGGCTCGGGCGGCATGATCGTGATGGACGATACCTCCTGCATGGTCGATGTTGCCAGATTCTTCATGGATTTCTGCATGTCGGAGTCCTGCGGCAAGTGCGTACCCTGTCGCGTCGGCACCACGCAGATGCATAACATTCTGGACCGCATCACGAAGGGCAAAGCGGGGCCGAAAGACCTGGAGCTGCTTCAGCGTCTGACCGGCATGGTCAAGGCGGCCAGCCTTTGTGGATTGGGGCAAACCGCTCCCAACCCTACGCTGACCACTCTGCGTTATTTCATGGATGAGTATCGTGCACACATTGAAGAAGGGCGCTGTCCGGCTGGCGTCTGTCATCCGGCAAAGGCCGAGGCGGAGGTGAGCGCATGAACACCGAGAGCGGGGTTGATATCTGCACTCTGATCATCGAGAACCACGAGTGCGGCGGACGCTCCAATCAGACGATCCTCGAAGTGGCTGAGGAGAACGGAATTTTCATTCCGACTCTCTGCCGTCTCGCGGGCCTCAGCAACATCGGCGCCTGCCGCATGTGTCTCGTCGAGGTCAAGGGCAGTAACAAACTGATGCCAGCATGCGTGACCAAAATACAGGAAGGCATGGAAGTGACAGTGAACTCCGAGCGGCTTGCCGAATACCGCAAGCTCACACTGGAGATGCTGCTCAGCGAGCGCAATCACATCTGTTCCGTCTGCGTGGCGAACGGCCATTGCGATCTGCAATCGCTGGCGCAGAAGCTGGGTGTGAACCATATCACGATGCCCTATATTCATCCCCTCATGCCTGTCGATGCCTCGCACCCGCGTTTCATCGCCGACCATAACCGCTGCATTCTGTGCACGCGGTGCGTGCGCGTTTGTCAGGAGATTGAAGGCGCTCATACGTGGGATCTGATGAGCCGGGGAACCAAGGCTCTCGTCATCAGCGACATGAACAAGCCCTGGGGTGAAAGTGAAAGCTGCACTGGTTGTGGCAAGTGCGTTCAGGTTTGTCCCACGGGTGCGCTGAGCGAAAAAGGACAGGCCGCTGGCGAGATGCTCAAACGCCGTTCGTTCCTGCCTTATCTGAGCATGATGCGGGAGGTGGGCAAATGACGAAAGCGCGAGTGGCAACGGTTTGGCTGGACGGTTGCTCGGGCTGCCACATGTCTCTGCTGGACATGGACGAGCGGCTGATCCTGCTGGAAGAAAAGATTGACCTGGTTTACAGCCCACTGGTGGACGGCAAGGAGTTTCCTGAAAACGTGGACGTAGCTCTGGTGGAGGGCTCGATCAGCACCGAGGAAGATCTGCACAAGATCCGGCTTATCCGCAAGAATTCGAAGGTGCTGATTTCACTGGGCGATTGCGCGGTGACCGGCAACATTCCCTCGATGCGAACGGTATTCCCGCTGGAAAAGGTGCTGGAGCGCATTTACGACGAGAATGCAACGATCAACAAACAGATTCCGTCGAAGGTGGTGCCCAGGTTACTGGAGCGGATCGTACCGCTGCACGAGGTGGTGGACGTAGACGTCTATCTGCCCGGCTGCCCGCCTTCAGCCGAAAACATCTTTTTTGCGATCAGCGAACTGCTGGAAGGGCGCACGCCGGATTTGAGTTCGACCGCGCGCTTTGGAGCATAGCAGCCTTATGCCTACGATCACGATTGATCCCGTAACCCGAATTGAGGGACACGCCAAGATCACATTGCAACTGGACGAGCAGGGCGAGGTGCAGGACGCGCGTTTTCATGTGACACAGGTGCGCGGTTTTGAAAAGCTGTGCGAAGGGCGTCCATTCACCGAGATGCCCGCGCTGATGGCACGCATCTGCGGAATCTGTCCGACCAGCCACTTGCTGGCATCCAGCAAAGCCTGCGATGACATCATGGCTGTTCGTATTCCGGAGACGGCGGAGAAGCTGCGCCGTATCATGAATCTGGCACAGATCATTCAATCCCACGCGCTCAGCTTTTTCTACCTTTCCTCACCGGACTTTCTGCTGGGAATGGACGCGGATCCGGAAGAACGCAACATCATGGGCCTTGTGCGCAAGCATCCGCAGATGGCGCGCGATGGCATACAACTGCGCCAGTTTGGACAACGGGTACTGGAAACGCTGGGAGGAAAACGCATTCATCCCGGATGGATCGTTCCCGGAGGAGTAAGCCATCCGTTGCAGGCCGAGCAGCGTGATCAGATTCTTGCCATGATTCCAGAGGCGACCCGAATCACGCGCAACGCGTTGAGCTGGTTCAAAGGGCAGATCGAAAACTTCCGTACCGAAATACGGTCGTTTGCCAACTTCCCGTCTATGTTTCTGGCCATGGCGAATGACGCAAATCAGTTCTCTGCCTATACTGGCTGGCTGCGCTTCATCAACAGCAATCTGGAGATCGTGGCTGACCACATCACGGGCGCAGACTACCTGAATTACATTGGCGAATCCTGCAATGAAGATTCGTATTTGAAATCTACTTACTTTAAGCCTCTCGGATTGAAGCAGGGAGTGTACCGCGTAGGCCCGCTGGCGCGGCTGAATATGTGCCGTACGGCAGGCACGCCGATGGCCGACGAAGAGTTGGCAGAGTTCCGCGAGCTGGAGCGGCGTTCGGTGTGGAGCTCGTTCTACTATCATTACGCCCGGCTGATCGAAATCCTGTTTTCGATTGAACGCATGAACACGCTACTGAACGATCCGGAGATCTTGGGCAAGAACGTGCGCGCTCACGCCTCGCCAAATAAATACGAGGGCGTTGGAATTCTGGAAGCACCGCGCGGAACTCTGATTCACCATTACCACATAGATGAGAATGGCTTGATCAAGTCGGCGAATATGGTGATCGCAAGCGGGCACAACAACGAGGCGATGAATCATGGCGTGCTCCAGGTAGCCCGGCAATTTGTGAAGGGCAAAACGCTGCATCAGGGTATGTTGAATCGGGTGGAAGCCGTCATACGCTGTTTCGACCCATGCCTGAGCTGCTCAACCCATGCTGCCGGCATGATGCCGCTGGACATCCAGCTAATTGCTCCGGATGGTGAAGTGATTGACCGGCTGGTAAGGTAGCGGTCATGCCGCGGGTGCTGCTGATTGGATACGGAAACACCTTGTGCGGCGACGACGCGCTGGGGCCAGTGGCAATCGAACGGCTAAGCAAGATGGTGGCAGATGCTGAATTCATAGCCTGCCACCAACTTAGCCCGGAACTGGCCGAGCGGGTCGCAATCTGCGACTTGGCGGTGTTTGTCGACGCGACCTGCCAAGGTGAACCAGGCACCGTACGTGTAGAGCAACTTGTTCCAGTTGCGGTTGTTGGTTCAGCGATCTTTACGCATTATGTAAATCCTTCGACCGTGCTGGAGCTGGCAAAAACGCTCTATGGGCGGGCGCCACAGGCAATGCTGGTCACCGGCGCCGGCGCAAAGTTTCACAACAGCGAGGGATTGAGCGAAAAAGGCCGTGAGGCGCTGGATGAAATTTGCCGCATCGTACCGCAGCTGGTTCGGGATTTCGTTTTGACAACATAAAGGCAAAGATGAATGCTCTTGCTGAACGCGAGGCAGGTCTGCGCACGCATTTTTGTGCCGTAATCGACGGGCAGATGACCTGAAATCCGGTGCTCAGCTTCATACAGTTTCAGGCTCCCAAAAACAGTTTGGGTGTAAGCGCTCTTCGAGTCTGACGGCGGAGCGGTGGAACTGGTGAGTGGCGAGTTTGTATTGCAATAACTAGCCCGCACGTTTACTTTCAATATCTTTCGGGCATCGTATAGATTTCGACATTATGACGAGACTGTAATTGGCGAGCTGAGTACTTGTCAGAGTTTGGGCTTCTCCGTAGGATTTCGGCACACCGTTTATTGCTGACGATGCCACATGGCTAAAGTCCATGCGCCTGTGTCGCCGGAGAAAGTGAATCCGCTGACGATGTCTGTAAAAAAGACAATCCTCTGTGTCGATAACGAGCAGAGTCTCTCTATCCAGAAGGTTACATTTGAGACCCGGGGATACCGAGTGATGACCTGCAACACGGCGGAAGAAGCAGTGAAGGTCTTTGTCCGCAAGGGCGTCGACATTGTAGTGAGCAGCGCGGTCCTGCCAGATGCAACTGCCACGGAAATGGTGAAGCGCCTAAAAACGATTTCTCCGGAAATTCCAGTCGTTCTGCTGAGTCCCCATATGCGCGGCTTCCATACGGATGCGCCCGCCGATCTGCTGTTACGGAAGGCTTCGTCAGCTCCGGCGCAGCTACTGGAGCATATCAGGATTTTGCTGGCAAAACGCCGGGGACCCCGCCGCGCAGGGTCAAATGCTGTTTCCAAAAATCAAGCCTGTTAAGACGCTTACAGGGAAATCTGATCAGCTCTGCACTCCCCTTGGGCGACAAACGAGGGCAGGTTCCCGCTTGTCTCCTTTTGTGTCTGAGAGCGACTCGCGCGCGGCTCGTGTAAGATGGATTTATACCCATGGCAGCCATTATCCAAGTTGAGAATGTCGCGAAAACCTATCGCGTCGGCAAGGTAAACGTGCCGGCAGTACGAGGCGTATCCTTCGAAGTCGAGCGCGGGGAGTTTTTGAGTGTGGTGGGCCCTTCGGGTAGCGGTAAGTCCACGCTGTTTTATATCTTGGGCGGCTTGGCGCAGGCGGACTCCGGCAGGGTGCTGATTGATGGCACCGACTTTGCCAGCACCACGGACTCCGAGCGGACGCGCCTGAGGCGGCAGAAAATCGGCTTCGTTTTTCAGAAATTCAATCTTTTGCCGACTCTGACCGCGCGCAACAACATCGAAATCGCTCGCGACATTGCCGGCGCTGAAGCAAACCACGATGCTGAGCACTTTCACCACATCACCCAACTGCTCGGCATAGACAAGCGCCTGAACCACCTTCCGAGTGAATTGAGTGGAGGAGAACAACAGCGCGTGGCGTTGGCACGGGCACTCATCAACAAGCCTGCCATCGTGCTGGCAGACGAGCCAACGGGGAATCTTGACACGGAAAATTCGGCCATTGTGCTGGAGATGCTGCGCCGCTCCAATCAGGAGCTAGGCCAGACGATTCTGATGATTACTCACAACCCGGAAGCGGCTCAGTTTGGCGATCGCATTCTGCATTTCCGCGACGGCCAGGTGGTGACGCCAGAGCTGGATCCGCAGTGGTCCGGCGCGGCGCATTCAAAAGGAACAGAATCCAAAGTTCGGCAGCCTTGAGCGTTTGACAGAGCAGCGACGCTTTGTCTAAGATGAAGTTGTCGAGCGGGAGTAACTCAGTGGTAGAGTGCGACCTTGCCAAGGTCGAAGTCGCGGGTTCAAATCCCGTCTCCCGCTCCAGAATTTCTAAAGCCCTCGCCATTCGCGCGAGGGTTCGCCGTAAAAGAGGCTGTTCCCCACAGCCTGTTCGATGTTGGAGCCCTTCAACCGGGGCGCGGTAGCCAAGTGGTAAGGCAGAGGTCTGCAAAACCTCTATTCGCCAGTTCGATTCTGGCCCGCGCCTCCAAAATTTTAAGTAAGCTCACGCAAGTCCGAGCACTCCTCCAAACCTGCACGAATCGAGAGTTGTACAATGCGGTTATCATCAGCTTCACAGGAGAGCTATGGCTACCGCAGAAGAGCTAAGCGCAACTTATTCTTTCATCCGCCAATTGCTGTCCGACACTGTGCTGTCCCCGTATGGTGATAACGCATTGCCGCTCTTTGCTGTTGCATTACATTTGGGGGTGGAGGATGTCTCCACATTTGCTACCGATAGCTTGACCGACCATCCATCGGACAAGAAGGCCGACATAATATACATAAACGAGGCGGAGGGTGTCGCGTGTGTGGCGCAGGGGTACACAGGGAAGGATTGGGGGAAACAGGCAGCACCAGCAAACAAGGCAAGCGACCTGAACACTGCCACCGCTTGGCTCCTCCAGGCCCCGATCAATGAAGTGCCCGAAGTGATTCGTGCTCATGCCAAGCTGCTGAGAGATGGTCTCGAGAACAAGACGATCACGAAGGTCATCTTCGCATATGCCCATAACGCGCTTGAATCGAACAACGTCGATTCGGAATTGCAGGCTGTGCGGAATCTGCTTAATGGTCTGGAGTTGATCAAGGGCACCGAGGTGGAAGTTGTTGAACTCGGCCTTCGCCGCATCGAAGCGTTGTACCTGACGGCTCTTGGCTCTATCCAAGTTACAGACGAGTTCGACCTTCCAGCAAAGCAGCTCATATCGGAAAACGGTCCCGGTTGGAAAGCGTTCGTTCTCACACTGAACGGGGCGGTTTTACATCAGTGGTACGAGACTCACAAGAATGCGCTATTCAGCGCGAACCTGCGGGATTTCCTCGGGGCGCGCAAAGTCTCTGGCAATGTAAATAACCGCATCAAGGAAACCGCCGAAAAAGCACCCGGAGAGTTTTTCGTCCTGAACAATGGTATTACTGTTATCACGAAGAAAGCTGTGCCAGATGTAGCCTCTGAGTTGCTGCACATTCATGGTGTTTCTGTGGTGAACGGAGCACAAACGACAGGCGCAATTCATGCTGCGGGCGCGGACCACGCAAAGAATGTGTCCGTGCTAGCTCGGGTAATAACCGTCGATAATCCGACGATGATCCCTGTCATTGTTGCTGGGAACAACACTCAGAATTCAATTGTAGCGTGGGACCGGCGTAGCAATGATCCCGTCCAGATTCGCATGAAACAGGAGTTCCAGAGCTGTGGTGTCGATTATGTTCACCGGAGGGACAGCACAAGAAAGTCAGCCACTGCACTCTTTGCAGACCAGGTCGGACAGATGCTGTGTGCTTTTGGTGGGGACTTGCAGATCGCCATCCGCGCCAAAGCGGATATCTTCGAGTCTGACGTCACATACAACAAAGTCTTTCCCACTTCCCTAAGCATCGGACACGTCTTTGCAGTACAGACCTTGGGATGGGCGTACGATCGGGTAAAGAAAGATCTCAAGAGCAAATCAGATGCCGGTAACATGACGGATATTGAGCAGCGGCAACTTCGATTGTTGGATTACCCTGCCTCGAAGCAGTTCCTAGTGTGCATTGTAGGCACGCTACGAGAAGAAATCGCTGGCAGGAAGCTTTCGGAACCGAAGTCACTGGAGTTGAATACGGATTTTATAAGCACAGAAGGAAAGCAAGCTGTCGATGCCTGGGGCAAAGTATTAAAATCCATCTTACCAATAATGGTGCAAAACCTACCCGGTGAGGAATATCAGGTCGTGCGTTCAACCGAACACACGGAGACGGTGGCCAAGTCCACGAAAGGCGTAGTAGCAGGAGCCGAAGTGCTACAGACTAGTTTTGAAGACCTTCGTAAACTGCTGAAATTGGGGCAGCAATAATGCCAACGCGAGGTCATTCTACCGCTTAACGCAGGACCCAGCGTCGGCAAGCGCTGATTGCGCTTGCCAGGCAGGTTAGCGGCTGCATAGCTCGTCGAGGACAGTGCCGTCGGGAGCGACAAGCTGAATCTTCATGGCGATCTGTCCTGAAGCGTGGGTCGAGCAGCTGAAGCACGGATCGTAGGCGCGCACCACGGCGGAGACGCGGTTCAGCATGCCTTCCTGCAGTTTTGTGCCGTCGATGAAGTGTTCGCTTACCTGCTGAATGCTGTTGCCGATGGCGAGGTTGTTGTGTCCGGTGGCGACAATGAGATTGGCCCAGACGATTCCGCCGTCCTCGTTCACTTTGTAGTGGTGGATCAGCACTCCGCGCGGAGCCTCTATCATGCCTATGCCGTCCAGCGAGTTGACCCCTGCGATGGCGCGGACACGCGGGTTCAGGATCTGCGGGTCGTTCAGCAATTCACCGATTCGCTCCAGAGCGTAGAGCACTTCAATCAGCCGGGCGTAATGGAAGAGGAAAGAACTGTGGGCTGGATAGCCGAAGCGCTGGCGGAATTCCGTCAGTTCGGCATCGGCCTTTGGCGTTCCGCAGCGGTCGGCTACGTTCAGGCGTGCCAAGGCACCGACGCGGTAGATGCCCTGCGGATATCCGATTGGCTTGTAATAAGGTGCCTTCAGGTAGGATTCGCGCAGCGAAGCCTCCCCTATGTAGTCACTATATTCTTCGGCCGCGATACCCTCCTTCACGACTGCACCCTCGGCGTTGCGAAAACGCAAGGTGCCGTCGTAGATTTGCAGGCTGCCCTTGCGGTCGACGGTTCCGGCGTACATGGTCGGAGCGGTGCCGAAATTGTCGATTTCTTCCTGGAAGGACGCGATGGCCGATTTGAAGAAGTTGAGCGCCTGTTGTGTGCTGGCCACTGCGCCCGGCAATTCCGAGAGAAGCCGCTCGCGGAGTTGGGGCTGCATGGGCGCATTCACGCCGCCAGGCACCACCCAGGAGGGGTGAACACGCTCCTGTGCCAATCCTTCGATGATTTGCAGACCGAATTTCCGCAGCTCGATGCCCATGCGGGCCAGCTCGGGATGCTTTTCGATCACGCCAATGACGTTGCGCTTTGCGGGATCGGAATCCATGCCCAGCAGCAAATCGGGCGACGACAGGTAGAAGAAGCTTAGCGCGTGAGACTGCACGAACTGAGCACAGTGCAACATCTCCCGAAGTTTGTGCGCCGCCGTCGGAATCTTCACGGCCAGAATGGCGTCGCAAGCCTTGGCGGATGCCAGCAGATGGCTCACCGGGCAAATGCCGCATATCCGGGAGGTGATGCCAGGCATTTCATAGAAGGGGCGTCCCTCGGTGAACTTCTCGAAACCACGTAACTGAGTGATGTGGAGCTGTGTGCTGGTGACGCGTCCTTCATCGTTCAGATGGATCGAGATCTTCGCGTGGCCTTCGATCCGGCTTACATGGTTGATCGTAAGTTGCTTCATTGGACGCTCCTCATCCAAACTTCGGATTCGGGTTTGCCTCGGGCTTGCGGCCCGCCAGCAGATCGGTTACCACGCTCAAAATCGCCTTGGCCGACGGAGGACAACCCGGTACCCAGACATCGACCTTGACGAACTCGTGCACCGGCCGAGCATGCTTCATCAATGGAGGCACGCCCTCGGTCGGAATCACTTTTCCCTCGTCGGCTCCCTCGACATAGACGCGCTGCAGGAGTTTGTTGACCGGGATGGGATTCCGCATGGAGGGAACATTGCTGGTGACTGCGCAATCGCCCAGCGAGACCAGCACGTTTGTGCGCAGCCGGATCTCCTGGATCTTGTGCAGGTCTTCCATCGAACTGACGGCTCCCTCGACGAGCGTTACGTCTACGCCATCGGGAAACTCCTGCGCGTCGACCAGAGGCCCGTAGACGAGATCCACCTTGCCGGCGAGTGAAATAATCGCAGCGTCCATGTCCAGGAGCGACATGTGGCAACCTGAGCACCCATCAAGCCAAACAGTGGCCAGTTTTACCTTTCTCATCACTGACCTCCTTTGCGGTGTGCCAGCCCGCTGATGTTGTCGTTCTGCTTGACCATCTCTTCCACCGCCCAGCCCTTTTCAGCGAGCGCGCCCGTGGGACACACCTGGACGCACTTACCGCAGTTGGTGCAGTCGGTTACCTGCCCCCAAGGCTGGTTCAGACCGCTGGTCAGACGGGAGCTGATGCCACGCTCGGTGATTTCCCAGACGTGGGCGCCCTCCACTTCCGCACAGACCCGCACGCATCGCGTACACAGGATGCAGCGGTTGTGATCGAGTACAAAGCGTTTGTGGGAGAGGTCAACTGGAAGATTCGGGTAGTTGTACCAGTGCCGCATGTTGGTGATACCCAGCGAGGTGGCCAGGTTCTGAAGCTCACAGTGACCGTTGGATACGCATACGGCGCACACATGGTTGCGTTCAACGAAAAGAAGCTCCAGCGCGATGCGGCGGTACTGCGTCAATTTCGGCGAAGTTGTCGTGACCGACATTCCATCCTGCACCGGAGTGGTGCACGCCGGCAACAGCTTGTCGGTACCGGCGACTTCGACGATGCAGAGACGGCATGCGCCGACCGCGCTCAGTCCTTCGAAGTAGCAGAGGGTCGGAATGTACTTGCCAGCCTGCTTCGCAGCTTCGAGGATCGTCTGGCCCTGCAGAGCGCTCACCAACTCACCATCGATTCGGATTGATATAGTCTGTGGCAAGACTCAGCTCCTTCCTCTAGCTCGCACTCACGTTGGTTTTCACATCGCAACGAAGGCAGCGGCATGATTCCTCGTGTGCTTCCTTGGGAGTGATGCCGGTAACCACCTCTTCATTGGAACGCGAGCGAAGCATCAGTTCGATCAGGTGTCCATTGTGACGACGGCTTCCGCTGGGCTCGGCAGGTGGCTGTTGACTGTAGGTGAATTCGGGGAAGAGACGGTCCCATCGCTTTTCTCCCATGAGCCGCTCGTCGATGTTGCGGGCGGCCTGCTTGCCGAAGCCCATCGCGTTCGACACGTTAGAGCCTCCGGTAATGACGTCACCGCCGGCGTAAAAGTATGGGCGGCTGGTTTCCAGGGTAAAGCGGTTGACGATGAGCGTGCCTTCTTCCTTAAGCTCCAGACCGGAAGCCTTGCAGAAGTCCAGATCGAAGGTTTCGCCCACAGCCAGCACTACCGTGTCGCACTCGTAACGCTGAATTTCGCCGGTGGTAACCGGTTTTCTGCGCCCTGACTTGTCGAATTCCCCGAGGCGAGTCTTTTCGATTTCGATGGCACGGACAGCGCCATCCTGGTCACCAATGATGCGATGGGGCAAAGCCTGGAAGACGATCCGCGCTCCTTCCTCTTCCGCCGCCAATGTTTCTTCTTCGATGGCAGGCATGTCACTGCGGTCGCGACGGTAGTAAATCGTTACTTCGGCACCGGCGCGCAGCGCTGAACGGGCCGAATCGATGGCGGCGTTGCCACCGCCGATAACGGCAACCTTGGGGCCGATCGGCGCGGGGATCCCGCGGGACATTTTCTCAAGCAGGCCCAGCGCGCTGTGAACGCCCTTCAACTCGGTTCCGGGCAGGTACAGCCAGGAGTCCTTCCAAGTGCCGATGGAGATGAAAACAGCGTCGAAGCGATCGGCCAATTCGTTCAATGGCAGGTCGATTCCGACCTTGGTGTTGAATACGAAATTCACGCCGAGGCGCTCGATGAGTTCGATTTCACGGCGCAGAACCGCCTTGGGCAGACGGTATTCCGGGATTGCGAAACGCAGCATTCCACCGGCTTCCGGCTTTTCGTCGAAGGCCGTGACGTCGTGCCCCAGCAGTGCAAGATAGAAGGCCGCTGTCAGCCCAGTCGGGCCAGCGCCAGCCACGGCTACCTTGCGGCCGGTCGGTTCCAGCTTACGTGCGATGATCCGCTTGACAATGCTTTCAAAGTTGTTCGAAGCGAAGACCGTATCCGCTATGAGGCGATGGACATCGCGAATGTTGACCGGCTCGTCCAGAGTCTGACGTCGGCACCGCATGGTGCAGGGATGCTGGCATACACGTCCGGTAGAGCCCGGTAGAGGATTGTCTAGGATCACCGAGAGGAACGCGTCCTCAATCTGGTTTTCCTGGTAAAGCTGCAGGAAGCGCGGAATGTTCATGCGTAGCGGACAACTGTTCTCGCACGGCGAGAGCGCCAAGTCCTGACACACTCCGGCTTCGCAGTGACGCGCCAGCAGGTGGTCCTCGAACTCCGTGCGGAAGTGCCGCATGGCGGTCAGCACGGGATTCGGAGCAGTCTGTCCTAGGCCGCACAGCGAGCAGTCGCGGATCATTCGCGCCAGTTCATCCAGATGCTCGAGGCGATCCCTCATGCCGGGAATACCTTTTGTAATCCCGGTCAGAATCCGCAGGCACTTGTCCAAACCTACCCGGCAGGGAACGCACTTGCCGCATGATTCCGAATGCGTGAATTCGATGAAGAAGCGCGCAACATCGACCATGCAGTTGTCTTCATCCATGACGACCATGCCGCCGGAACCCATGATCGCCCCGAGCTGTTGCAGTGTCTCGTAATCGACCGGAGTATCGAACATCTCCCTCGGGATGCAGCCGCCCGAGGGGCCTCCGGTCTGAACCGCTTTGATCGCCCGGCCGGGAGTACTACCGCCTTCGCCGACGTCGTAGATGAATGTTTTTAACGGGGTACCGAACGGCATCTCTACCAGTCCGGTGTTGTGCACCTTTCCAACCAGCGAGAAAACCTTGGTTCCGGAGCTCTTGGTGCTCCCGGTCTCGCTGAACCATGCGGGACCCTTGCTTACAATTGGAGCAATGTTGAACCAGGTTTCGACGTTGTTAATGTTGGTGGGCTTGCCCCAGAGTCCCTTTTGCGCCGGGAACGGAGGACGCGGACGGGGCCTGCCGGCCTGGCCTTCCAGCGAGGCGATCAGCGCGGTCTCTTCGCCGCAGACAAACGCCCCGGCACCTTCGACGACTTCGATGTCGAACTTGAAGCCGCGGCCGAGAACGTTGTTTCCCAGTAGGCCGTACTCACGGGCGTTCTGGATTGCCCGTCGCAGACGGTGCACGGCCAGCGGATACTCGGCACGAATGTAGATGATACCTTGCGAGGCTCCCATTGCGTAGGCGCCGATAATCATGCCCTCGAGCAGCGAATGCGGATCGCCCTCGATCTCGTTGCGGTTCATGTATGCGCCCGGGTCGCCCTCGTCCGCGTTGCAGATGATGTACTTCGGGTCAGTCTTTGATTTGGCCAGAAAGTCCCACTTGTTTCCGGTGAGGAAGCCTGCGCCGCCGCGGCCACGAAGCTTCGAGGCCTTGACCTGCTCGACCACGAAATCAGGCCGACCGTCGATGAGCACGTTGTAGAGTGTCTGGTAGCCGCCGATCCCGATGTATTCTTCGATGTCGTCGGGGTTGATTAGTCCGCAGTTCCGCAGAACGATTTTCTTCTGCCCTTTGAAGAACGCCACCTCAGTCCACGAAGGCACTTCCGGATATCCACGACCGTACTTCACAGTGGAAGTGATGTGGTCCCATTCCTCCAGCTTGCAGTAGACAAGTTCGGGAGTAATTCTCCCGCTGGAAATGTCTTGCAGCAGGCGGGCGACATCGTCGATCTGGACGCGGCGCAAGACCAGAAGCGGCTCGCCAGGCAGGCGGATGTTTACCATTGGTTCCTGAAAACAGGCTCCAAAACAACCCACACTCACCAGCTTCACATCCATGCCGGTTCGCCCGATCAGATCGGCGAATGCGTGATATATGCCTTCGGCTCCGTTGCCGCGGCCGCACGTTCCCATGCCGATTGCAACCCGCGGAACCGGTGGTAAGAGCTTGGCAAGTCCCGCTTCCCGAACGGCGTTGAAAGCTCCGATATCCTGAATTGGAGGCATTACTTACTCTCTCGTTCCAGCTCTCTTACCTGCCGTTGCAGCGTATGTTCGTTCACGTGGCTGCAAATTTTGTGGTTGATTTCGACTACAGGAGCCAGAGCGCATTGTCCAAAACACGCGACGGTGCGAACCGTGAAGCGCTGGTCCTCTGTTGTGAGCACCAGCTTGTCGGAGTCAGTGGCTTCGTCCGATTCGTCTTCTCGTCCGAAGCCCAGCTCGAGGCGCAATGTTTCCAGCAGATTGCGGGACCCACGGGTGTGGCAGGCAGTTCCACGGCATACACAGATGGTGTTCTCGCCCTGCGGCTGCAGATTGAACAGCGCATAGAATGTCGCAACACTGTAAACAATTGACGGCGGGATTCCTGTCCTGGCGGCGATGTATCGCAGCGTTTCCATGGGAAGGTATTTGCGAGGATGGTGTTCCTGGACGGCTTCCAGAATGCCCAGCAGCGCCCCTGGGCGGTCGCTCTGGCTTGCAATCACCTGATTGATGAACGCTCGTTCGCTCGCGTCAGGGTTCTCTTGAAGGGTAGTCTGCATGTCACTCCCCTTTTCTAAAATGCCAGCGGCGAGCTGAGTGCAGACGAGTCAGCTACTCAGTCATACCGTTCTTTTTTCACCGTCTCGTACGAGACGCCCTTTCAGCAGTTGTTCCATTTTGAAACCAAGCTTTGCGGCAAATCATACACCCAAACGCTTTTTCCCCGTTCCTTTTTTCGACCTTATCAATGTTACCCGAGGGGCTTCAAAACCCCGGATTGAGGAGCAACCTGCTTGTAGCCCGGCGGTGCTGGAGCAGGCAGTGAACTCCGCCGTTCATCACATCTGGCTGTGACGGCCATGAAATTCACTTGCACTCTGGTTTGCAGTCTGATTACTATCAAGGCTCCCTTACAGTTCAGCTATGTGTCTGTTCGAGAGAAACAGCTAAAAAATGAATATTGGCGAAACTATCCGTAATTTCAGGTTGCAGAAGGGTATGTCACAGGGTGACATAGAAAAACGTACCGGGCTCCTGCGCTGCTACCTTTCACGCGTTGAGAACGGTCACACTCTTCCTTCGCTGGATACGCTGGCGAAGATCGCCAGCTCGCTGGAGATACCGCTCGGCCAATTCTTTGCCGAAAATCCAGCGGACAATGGCAACAACGGCGCAACTCTGCCCCAGCTTAGCGACGAAGAAGTACGTTTTTTTTCTCAGATTCGGCGCTACTCGGGCAGCCTGAACGACAGTGATCGCAAGCTGGTGCTCGCCATGGTTAAGAAGATGGCGGTTTCTGCAGGCAAGTAAACAAGCGTCAGGAATCGGAAATCAGGCTGCGGTGGGACTCTCGGTGAGAGCGATGACTGCCAACTCCAGGCGGTCCCGGGCACCCGTTTTATTGAAAATACTCTGCAGATGACGTTTAACCGTGTTCTCACTGATTGCCAGTTGGAGGGCAATGTCCTTGTTCTTCATTCCTCGCGCTACCAGAAAAGCAATCTGTTTTTCGCGTTGGCTGAGCCTATGCAAACTGGTAGCCCGTTCATGCTGGGTTTCCGCAGACATGGCCGTGAGTACCCCCTGCGCCACGTCGTCACTGAACGCCAACTCGCCATCGGCCACGGTTCGAATCGCTGCGAACAGCTTTTCCGGCGTTTCACCCTTCAGCACCAGTCCGCGCGCGCCCAGTCGAACCACCTGCACGTAGTCGGTCTGGCTCTCCGAGGCCGTTAACACCACGCTGGCGACCTTTGCGCCTGAACGGTCGAGCTGACGCAGTACCTCAAACCCATCGGTTACGGGCATGAAGAGATCCAGCACCAGGACGTCGGGATTCACTTTTTCCACCAGTTCCAGAGCTTCCGCCCCATTACCCGCCACGCCCACGACCTCGAAATCGCGATACGAGGCTAACAGCGCACTCAGAGACTCACGCAAGACGGCGTGGTCATCGGCGATGGCAATACGAATTTTTTCACCCTGAAACATAGGTAATTAGATGCGAGTTAAGGCCCTGGGGCGCATGACTCTGAAAACAAATTTGTTCCGGCCGCGGCGGTCTTCCGGGCGATCACTGCGGGCTCTTGGCCGGACCTTCGAAAAGGAGGCTAACGGGGCGGCGTGTGCTATAGTTCGGTTCTCGTTTATTTTATGCCTGTTATCGCGAGTGCCTGTGAACGTCGATGAAGAATTAGCGTTGCTGGAAGACTCTTTCCGCCGCTTAAAGATTGAATTCGATATTTATTTTGCCGGAGGCTCCAAGAAACCGCCGGTGGACGCCGAGTCTCGCGTTCAGAACCTGATTCGCAGGAATACGGAGAATTCCCGCCTTAACTTCTCCCAACGCTTTCGCCTTAATTCCGTGGCGCAGAAGTATGCGGTCTTCAGTGACCTGTGGCGCCGGAAAACCAGGATCAAGGATGAGGGCTATCGTCGCCCACAGGACCTGCTGCTTGGGGTCGGTGGTTTTGGCCACCTTGATGCGCCGGCGCCGCAGGTCTCGGTGGAAGATCGTGAGCCAGAAAGTTTCTTTGTCTTTACCAATGACGCTATAGAGGTTGTTGCGCTTTATGAAGCCGTGCTGCGGGCCCGCGAAGCTGCCGGGCAGCCACTTGGCGCATTTGATTCCTTTGCAGCGTTTGTGCAACTCAAGTCCAATGAGATACGCACGCAGTTCAAATGCGAAGCCGTCGAGTACACTGTAATGGTGAAGGACGGTAAGGTGCGGCTCAAGGCGCGCGCCCGTAAAGACATCTAGTCCAGCGCCGTTCCTGCCAAGCCGGACCGAAGAACTCACCGGAAACTTTTGCCGTATTCGGGCGAACTGCGCCTGTGCGGCCTATCCCTCTCGGACATTTCCAGAGGTCTCATCGTTTAGCGAGGAAATCATGGCGAAGATAGAACGTGCCATCCTGAGTGTGACTGACAAAACAGGACTGGTCGAATTTGCGCGGCGGCTTGCCGCACTGGGCGTGGAGCTTATCTCCACAGGCGGTACGTCACGCGTGCTGCGCGATGCGGGGCTGAAGGTGCGCGACATCAGCGACCTCACAGGGTTCCCGGAGATGCTTGATGGGCGCGTCAAAACCCTGCATCCCAAAGTGCACGGAGGCATCCTGCACGTACGCTCCAATCCTGCACACGTGGCCGCAGTCAAGGAGCACGGCATTCAGGCTGTCGACATGCTGGTCGTGAATCTGTATGCCTTTGAAAAGACTGCAAGCAAGCCGGATGTTCATTTCGAAGAGATCATCGAGAACATCGACATCGGCGGACCTTCGATGGTTCGCTCGGCCGCGAAGAATTTTCAGGACGTTGCAATTGTGACATCGGTTGCCGATTACGAAGCCATCGCCTCCGAGATGGAGCAGCACGCGGGCGAACTTTCACTCAAGACAAAATGGGGCCTTGCCCAGAAGGCCTTTGCCACCACCGCCGCCTACGATTCGGCGATTGCCAACGCACTGGCCGAAATCACGGTGGACGACGCATCCCAGTTCGACATCAGCCAAGTTGGAAAAAACGCCAAGTTTCCCGAGACCATGCGCCTCCAATTTCATAAGGCTTGCGACCTGCGTTATGGTGAGAACCCGCATCAGAAGGCCGCACTCTACTCGGATGGCAGCGGCAAGGGAGTCGCGAACGGGAAGCAGCTCCAGGGCAAGGATCTCAGCTACAACAACATTGTCGATCTTCAGGCCGCATGGGACCTGGCGCAGGAGTTCACCGAGCCGGTTTGCGCCATCATCAAGCACACCAACCCTTGCGGTACAGCCACAGGCAAAACGCTGAAGGAAGCCTACGTGCGCGCACTGGAGTGCGATCCTGTTTCCGCTTTTGGCGGCGTCATTGGCGTTAACTGCGTTGTGGACGGCGAAACAGCTGCGGAGATGGCCAAACTCTTCGTGGAAGCCATCGCCGCCCCCGGATTCACGGCGGAAGCCCGCGAGGCCTTTGCCAAAAAGAAAAATCTTCGCCTTGTCGAGATCGCCGAATTCAAGCAGAAATGGGTGCTGAAGAATGTTTCCGGTGGCGTGCTTGTGCAGGACAACGACGTCTGTCCGATTACCGAAGCCGACCTCAAAGTGGTCAGCAAGCGCCAGCCTACCGCCGAGGAGATTCGCGCGCTGCTCTTTGCCTGGAAGGTCTGCAAGCACGTTAAATCGAACGCGATTCTTTACGCCCGCGATGGCCAGAGCGTCGGCGTGGGGGCCGGACAGATGAGCCGGGTTGACTCGGCCCGCATCGGTGCGGAGAAGGCCGTCCTGCCGCTGGCGGGAACGGTTGCCGCCAGCGACGCGTTCTTCCCCTTCCCCGATGGCGTCGAGGTAATCGCCAAGGCCGGAGCCACGGCCATCATTCAGCCCGGCGGTTCGGTGCGCGACCCGGAAGTCATTGAAGCTGCTGACCGGCTGGGTCTGGCGATGGTGCTGACCGGCGTGAGACACTTCCGGCACTAGGGTCTCGGAGCAGCAACGCTGAGTTCTGTCGGAGGCTGGAGCTTGTTACATGGAAGCGCCAGCCTTCATAGCTCGGTGAGGCGAAGCACATCGGTTGGACCGAGATAGCCCTTGCGACGGAACCAGTCGGTCATGCGTTCATTGAGCAGATCGATAGGTACGCGCTTTCCGATTTCGATCAGGCCATCGGCGACGGGCAGGGTGTCGTCAAAGATCGGATCGTTGGTGAAGTTGCGCATGGCGAAATTGTCGAGCCATTTGATCGGCGTAGCGGTGAGCGTTCCGGCGTTATCGTACTCCACGCGAATCTTGCGGGCGAACATGGGAGCAGTATAGACGTTTGAAGACGGGGCGGCGAGGGATGAAAGTTATACCCAAACCTTACCGCCCCAAACGATCGTTACCGGAGATAAACCTTCTTCATCTTTCGGCCTACGCGGATGACTCTTTCCGCGGGAATCGACACTTGCAAATAGAGTTCCTTGTAGCTCTCGCCATCGATTTTTAGCGAGCCGGCCTTAATTTTGCGCTGGGCATCGCTGTTGGAATCGGCGAGTCCGGCGTTTGCGATTACCTTGCCGAGATTGATGTTCACGATACCGTCGCTCAGGGTGCCAACCGTGGCAGCCTCAATCTCAACGACTTCGAGATTCTCCGGCACCTCATCCTTCTGGAACTGTTTGGCCCAGTTTTCTTCGGCTTGGTCAGCCTCGGCAAGGGAGTGGAAGTCGGCGACGATGCGCTTGGCGAGGTCTTTCTTGGCCCGCATGGGATGCAGTTCGCCGGCGGCAATATCGCCCCTCATCTTCTCGATTTCCGGGAGAGTAAGGTCGGTGAGCAGCTCATAGTAGCGCCACATAAGGTTGTCGCTGATCGACATGAGCTTGCCGAACATCTCCTGCGGGGCTTCCATTATGCCGATATAGTTGTCGTAGGATTTCGACATCTTCCGCTCGCCATCCAGGCCTTCGAGCAAAGGCATGGTGAGCACGATTTGCGGTTGCTGGCCGTAGTCGGCCTGCAGCTTGCGTCCCATCAGAAGATTAAACTTCTGCTCGGTGCCGCCCAGCTCGACATCGCACTCAAGCGCAACTGAGTCATAGCCCTGCATCATCGGGTAGAGCAGTTCGTGAACGCTGATCGGCTTCTCTTCGTTGAAGCGCTTGCTGAAATCTTCGCGCTCCAGCATCTGCGAGACCGTGAACTTTGCGGCCAGGCGCACGAAAGCTTCGTAATCAAGCTTGAAGAGCCACTCGGTGTTGTAGCGCACCTCGGTCTTCTCGGCGTCGAGAATCTTAAAGACCTGCGCCTTGTAGGTTTCGGCGTTGGCGTTGAGTTGCTCGCGCGTGAGCGGAGGGCGGGTTACGTTGCGTCCCGTGGGGTCGCCGATGAGGCCGGTGCCGTCGCCGATGAGGAATATGACGGTGTGGCCCATGTCCTGAAAATGCTTGAGCTTGCGGATGACCACCGTGTGACCCAGGTGCAGATCGGGTGCAGTGGGGTCAAATCCTACTTTGACGCGCAGCGGCTTGCCGCTCTGGAATGATTTTTCGAGGCGCTCTCGGAGATCGCTCTCACGGATGATTTCGACCGAACCTTTGCGAAGGTAGGCCATTTGCTCGTCGACGGGGCGGAAAGAGGACATAACACTGCAATTATAAGGTTTCGGCGTTTAAGAGGTCGCGTGGTTTGAATTTCGGGGCTGATATATTCACCACATGCTGAAAGTAAAACTGCTCTCCCCGACGGCCAAGGCGCCGACCATTGCACATCCCGGCGAAGACCTTGGCTACGACCTTTACGCGAGCGAATCCGTTACGCTCGCGCCACGTGGAAACGCCGTGGTGCCTACCGGGATCTCCATTGAATTGACCAGTGCGGCAGGTGAACCGTTGGGGGCTCTGCTGCGCGATAAGTCGTCAATGGCCGCCCGGCGCCTGACAGCTACTGGCGGTGTGATTGACGCCGGATACCGCGGCGAAGTGCGCGTGCTAATGGAGAACCTCGGCGATGACGTCGCTGAGATTCATGCCGGAGACAAGCTGATCAACCTGATTCCGTATCCCGTGCTGACGACTCCAGTGGAAGTGGTGGATGAACTGGCGGAGAGCAGCAGGGATTGCGGAGGGTTCGGTTCGAGCGGGAGAAAGTAAAAGGGGATTGCTGGTGAGCGAGGAAGACCGCTGGAAACTCTTAGTGGCTCTCGACGAAGAACTACTGCACGGGGGAGTAATCCTGTCAGAATGGTGTTCGTTCCTAGTTAGGGAGTCCGACGTTGCGTTCGCGAACGGGGCATACTTGGCATGTATATTGACCGCCTTGTCCGCGATAGAGACCCACCTCAGGTCAGAATTCCAGAAGTCTGGCAAGAAACGGCTTGTCGATTTAATCGATAGTTCCGATCTAGAGCCGGAACTGGTGTGTGATTTACACACTTTGCGGAGGTATCGAAATCAATGGGTACATGTAAGTGATCCTTGGGATGATCAGGAACTGATCCAGAATCCGGTTCAATGTGAAGATGAACTCGGAAGAATGGCAGTTTTTGCTGTCAGGGCGTTGCGTCGTACTATTTACAGCAATCCATGGATATAACGCATTGTAGGGCTTTGTGCTCAATACTTTGCTGAACTAAGAGCTTCGTTCCCAAACTCACGCCGCACAATGTAAAATTAGTTGTTCGCCCATCCTGTGCAGAGCGCAGTGATGGGGGCCGCCTGAACGTCGAGTGTCGCCCACAGCCGTGACCAGAGGACGTTAGCAGAGCAAACTATCAAGAAGCGAATTTGAAGGAGCACCACCTCAATGGCGATTATTGCCACACAAATGCGTCCGGGCATGGTTATCAAGCACAACAACGAGTTGCATTCGGTGTTCAGCGTGGAACACCGCACGCCGGGAAACCTGCGCGCTTTCATTCAGGCCAAGCTGCGCAACCTGCGTACCGGCGCTATGTTCGAGCACCGCTTCCGTTCGGGCGATGCAATAGACAAGATCACCGTTGATGAAATCAAGATGGAGTACCTGTACAACGACGGCGACAACTATTTCTTTATGGACATCGAGACCTATGAGCAGACGGCGCTGAACCGCGACGTGCTCGGAGATGCGGTCGAGTACCTGACTCCCAATCTTCAGGTGATCATTGAGTTTTTTGACGGCAAGCCCGTGGGTGTCGATCTGCCGCAGACGGTCGAGCTTACGGTCATGGAGACCGAACCGGGCTTGAAGTCGGCCACCGCGTCCAGCGTGACAAAGCCGGCCAAGACCGAGACTGGACTGATTGTGCAGGTCCCACCTTTCGTTAACGAGGGCGAGAAGATCCGAGTTGATACCGCCGAGGGCACTTATCTTTCTCGTGCATAGGATTTGAGAGACACGCGCCAACTCAAAGGCGCGCGTTTTTTTGACCTGAGGAGAGCAATGGCTTCCACAGTGATGTTCCGCCGATTCCTGGTTACTGGTCGCGTGCAGGGCGTGGGCTTCCGCTGGTTCGTAGAGCGTGAGGCGCAACTAATCGGCGTTGGCGGGTGGGTGCGAAATCGAGATGACGGCGCGGTGGAAGTGCTGGCCTCGGGAGAAAAAAAGCTGTTGGATTCGCTTTACAACAAGTTGCTGATTGGGCCGCCTGCGGCTCGTATCGATAAAGTCGAAGTTGAAGATGCAGAACCGTTCGATGGTTATAAGAAATTCCAAATTAAGGAAAGTTGGTGATTACGGTGATTACCTTATCCCAGGAACTGTCCGGAATGAATGTTGAAGATCTCAAGAAACTAATTCGTGAGATCCCCGACTATCCCAAGCCTGGCATTCTCTTTTACGACATTACGACACTTATCAAAGATCGCGCTGGTTTTGCGCGCGTAGTGGACAGCATGACTGCGCCATATCTCGGAATGAATGTGGAATTGGTTCTGGGAATGGAAGCGCGCGGGTTCATTTTTGGCCCCGCCATAGCTTATCGCCTGAACGCCGGATTCATTCCCGTACGCAAGCCGAATAAGCTTCCTGGCGAGACAGTTAGTTACACTTACAGTCTCGAGTACGGGACGGATTCGCTAGAGATTCATAAGGACGCGATTAAGCCTGGGCAGCGCGTGCTGATCGTTGACGATTTGCTGGCTACGGGCGGTACCGCCGAAGCCGCCGCCAAACTGGCCGAAAAGCTAGGGGCAAAGATCTGTGGACTTAATTTCCTTGTAGAGCTGGATTTCCTGAACGGACGCAAACGGCTTGCGCCTTATAACGTGTTCTCATTGCTGCACTACGATAAGTAAGCTTCATAAAGATTGTGATAAGCCCGGCCTCCGGGCTTATTTTTCTTAGTAAGAAATTTCTCTTCTGCCGCATTCAACCTAAGCTGGTCTTATTCACCTTGTAACTTAGAAAGGTGTATCGCTGCTCCTATAGCAAGTAATTCCTTCGCTCTCAAAAAGCTGTTGGATATGCTTTAGCAGGGAGTCCGGGGGCGAGGGCATATCTTCACAGGCATACACTCTATCCAATTGCTCATATTTAGAAGCACCAAGACGGTGAAAGGGCAGGCAATTTACTTCAGTGACGCCGATTGTTTTAAGATATTGTGCCGTCGCCAGCACATTTTCATCATCGGCATTGAAGTTCGGAATAACAGGCATTCGCACGATGAAACGTAAATTTCCTTCAAGGGACATCTTAGCTATTTGGGCAATATTCTCGAGGATCAGTTCGTTTCTTACGCCGGTGCCTTCCTTGTGTTTATCGGAATTCATGTGCTTAAGATCCACGAACGCCCAGTCCACATTTTTCAGCACCAGTTCATAGTTAGCCCAAGGCGCATAGCCTGTGGTTTCGACAGCGGTATGGATGTGGCTTTCATGACACGCGGCCAAGAAGTTCGCCACAAATCGGTATTGAGTCATCATCTCGCCGCCTCCGACTGTAACGCCACCGCGACCACTCCAAAACCTCCTGTCCCGTTCGATCTTGTGCATAAGTTCATCTAAGGTATATTTCTTGCCGACCTGCTTCAAAGCATCGTGATAGCATTCTGCCGCGCAGGATACGTCATGGCACTCTTTGCAGATTTCCCTGTTGATGGTTATGTACTCGCCCGGATTAGTTATGCTGATCGCGCCCTTGGCGCATGCGTGTTCGACGCATCTGTAGCATTTAACGCATTTGTTACGCCTGTATAAAAGCTGTGGCTGCGTAGTCCAACTCTCTGGATTACAGCACCAGTAACACCTTAAAGGGCAGCCCTTGAAAAATACTAAGGTTCTGGATCCAGGACCATCATGTACAGAGAATCCCTGGATATCAAAGATGATCGCTTCAGTTTCTAAATTCAAATTCATACGTTACCCCCGCCAGGGGCTGAGCACCTTATCAATACAACCTGACAAAAGCGGGGTTAGAAGGATCACCATGACTGATTATCCCTTCTAACCCCGGCTCTACTAATATCCAGTTACTGGCAAACTACTTAGCTGTGAATTGTTCACAACCGCCCAGATCCGGATAAACCATCTCGCCATTGCAGATGCCCAGAAATTCTTTTTCGGAAGCCTCATACTTCTTGCAGAATTTGCATTTCTGAGTTGATTGAAAGCTCGGACACGCAGCATCGTCGATCAATACGGATTGTTCCTTTGCTTCACAATAGCCGTTAAACACGTCGCGGGGCGACAGATTAATGCAGTCCGCACATTTGTGAGTCACTTTACTACACCTCCTCATATTCTGTTCTGGCGACGAGTTCGTCCTGAATCGGCTTGGCGATTTCACACCAGTAATGAGTAAAGCCTGCAACCCTGACCATCAAGTCCCGATAGTTCTCCGGATGTGCCTGAGCGTCTTTAAGCATACGAGAGTCGACCACGTTGAACTGGATGTGATAGCCACCCTTGTCCATATAAGCCTTGATCAGATCAAGCATTTTGCGAGATCCTTCAAAGCCCTTAATGGCAGAGGGATGCATCTTCATATTCAGCTGAGTGTTCTTGTAATCGGAGTGGTCGATGATGGTAGCCGAATTCAGCACGGCGTAAGGTCCATTGACATCGGTGCCCGGATAAGGAGATTGTCCACCATCGGCTAAGGTGACACCAGCAAGGCGCCCGTCGGCAGAGGCGATATCCGCCTGCCCCAGAGGTCCATGGGTACCAACAGACAACATGGAAGGGCACCACGGCCGTCCAAACGGATCCAGCGTTTGCTCTACCGCGTCTCTCCAACTCTCCGCCATCTCTTTGTAGATAGCATCAACAAAGGGATCGTCGTTGCCAAATTTGGGAGCACGAAGACAGAGCGCGTGAATTTTGTCCCAATCTTCAGCCCGCTGCAGGTCGCGAATTATGTGAGCCCTTGACTGAACACAATATGCGTTCGAGCGAATTCTAGCCCAGGCTTCGTCAATTTCCTCTTTTGACTTCGATTTGACCTGCTCCGCCATTGAGTAATTGCCCGTATCAACGGCGCTCCTGTAACCGAAGTTGTTGAACAGAGCGTCTTTCAATTGGTCCAGGGTAAATCTCTTTTTGTCGTAAACGTTAGTCTTGATGGAAGCTAAGGAATTAACAGCGTTGACCTGACCGGTGATCCAGGTAGTGAAGCACCGATTGTAACGACTGCCTTCATGATCTATATCCGCGCCCTTTTCAATACAGTCGGCAGACAGAGCCGAAAACAGAATGGGCTGATCAAGCTCAAAAGTAGCCGCAGTCTTGAAGTTGTACGTTTCCTGAAAGATACGCGTTACCTTTGCGAAATATTGTTTAAATATTCCGAAAAGTTCTTCAAAGGTTTCGAGTTTAGAACCGTGCGGCGGAAATACTCTTACGTCGGTCCGGGGGCATTCGCCGTCCCACAAGACCAACTCCAATATTTTTGGTACGTTGATGAAATTGATTCCACTGGAACTATAGGAACCGGCTCCGATCTCACCGTTAACGACAGCGCCGGGCTGGATTTCCAAACATCCGCCGATGCTCCAGGCTCTGGCATCTTCGACCGTGATGTTTTCTGCTTGATGTTTCTTAAGGCAGTACTCGATAGCGACTCTATTATTGACCCAGGCCGGATAACCCGAACCGGTCTTATTACATTCGATTGCTTTTAACAAAAATTTATCGCTTAACTTACCGTCGTAAATCAAAGATAGCGTGGGGGAGACGGTAGCGCATTTCATGGCTGCTTCGATGAACAGGTACTCCAGTTCGTTTTCAGCAGAAGTACCATCGGGTTTCAGACCACCCAGGCAGATGTTATTAAAAGTGTTGCCGGCCAGAATGCCCTGAGTTCCCACACAGGTTGCAATTTCCAGCTCCGTGTATTTCACCCTCATGCACTCAAGAACTTCTAAAGTCTGTTCCGGGGTAATTCGGCCTTCGTCGATATCCTTTTTCCAGAAGGGATACAGCACCTGTCCCAGACGTCCGGGGGAGAAGCCAGAGCCCTGCATTTCGTTGTAAACCTGCAGCTGGCAGGTCCAGTGCAGCTGGATCGCATCCATGAAGTTACGGGGTTTATTTTCCGCAATCCATGTCATGCGTTCTGCAATTTCTTCAAATTCTTTCTTCTGCTGGGGATCTTTTTCCTTGGCAGCTAGTTGCTCGGCTTTCGCCGCGTATTTCCTGATCCAGATCTGTACGCCTTCGATAGCGTAGATACAGCTCTTCCAGAAAGCGATTTTGTCAACCTTACCCGTGTGCAGATGATCGTTAATTTGCTTATTGCACCAATCGATCATCCCCTTGAAACCCATCTGCATCGGGTACTGATAGTTGGTGACGCTTCGACCATGGCGGTTCCCATATTCCATGTCCGAAGCCATCAGCACCGCCTTCTTCATATTGACCAAGGTGCTGTATTCGGGGTGCAGGGTACCCCACAGATGGCAAGTGTCTTCTGCCGACTTGTTGTTCCAGTAACGGCACAGTTCCAGCAGCGCCGGATACTCGTCCATTCGCTGCCCAAAACGACCCGAGATAGAAAGTACATCTTTCGTGCTTTCGGAAACTACCCCGCCGCCCTTGGCCAGAATGGTAACTTTTTCGAGCTCCATGTTACTGGCTTTCAAAGCATCGCTCTTCGCCCTCTCCTCATCACTTAACGGAAAGCGGTTCGCGGTCCAGGGCACTATGCTAGCCCCTCGAACATATTTGTTCCGCTGCATGACCAGCAGTTCGCCAGGGCGAATACAGGGCTCCAGATGAGAGAAAGCACTCTTAAGAGCAAGGCCGCGCCTCACTAAAGGATGTTGGCCTTCCTGCTCCTTCCAAGTGCGGGTGTACCAGTAAGGAAAAGTCGTATCCAAGGATACTTTCGCATCGTAGTAATCCTGCAAAAGCTTCTTGGCTCGGGGGCATGCCTCTTTCTTTACCTCTCTTCCCGCAACTTCCTTCGGCACTTCCCCATAATGGAAACTCGGTTGTGGATCCGCCATGCCGTCCTGAGTAGTGGCCATCTTTTATCTCCTTAATCGTCATAAAGCCGTCGCGCAGCAGTCGAGTCGTCTTCAGCAGCTACGTTACTCTTTTGAGTGCAAAATGCATAACAGTTTGTTCCGCTCTCATCCATCGTTAAAACCGATGTTTCAACCAGAGTTATGCATGAAGGTTTTTAGGGGTATTCGAAGGGACAGTTTGATGAGGTGAAGCATACATAGCTGAGATCAGGTATTCGGACCAATGGTGCTCTGATCTGGGGAGCATTGAGCTTTTGGCTTTTTGCTACAATCTCGTGGAACATTGCGGCAATAAGCACTGTGTTGAGCTAATTTCAAACGCACGAGAGGCTCTTTTTCTACCTTGAGCACTGGCTAGAACAGATAAGTATAGCAGAACTGGCTTCTTGCGTCTGCATTTTCAGAAACTGTCCGGGGTAGGTCTATGGAACTCAGGCATCTCCGCTACTTGGTCGCCGTTGCAGACCGGGGTAGTTTTGCCGCCGCTGCGCGTGCCCTTCACGTTGCACAATCTGCGATTAGCGAACAGCTTGCGAACCTCGAGCACGAGATCAATGTGCCCTTATTCTCGCGGTCATCCAAGACAACCGAGCTCACTGCTGCCGGCGAAGCGTTTCTGCAGGAGGCACGCCGCACTTTGGCTAATGCAGATCGCGCGATTGCAGTAGCGCAGGGCGTGCATCGCGGGGAAACGGGAACACTGCGTATTGGTTTTTTTACAGTAGGAATGGGCATCATTTTTCCCCAGCTCATTCGTGCATTTCGAAAAGATCATCCCGATGTGCAGCTCGTTTTAGTGGAACTGACTCCGACGCAGCTATGGGGAGCTTTGGTGGAAGGCAAGATCGACATTGGTTTTACCCGGCGACTGGAGCCTGAGTTTAGTCTGGATTTGCGCTCAGTTGTGATGCAACGTGACCCGATCATGGCAGTTCTGCCCTCGAATCACGAAGGTGTGCCTGGCCCTGTGGACTTGCGGGATTTGGCGCGGGAACGCTTTGTGGTTTTATCTCGTGCGACCTCACCGCCGCTCTTCGACAGGGTAATTGAAATGTGCGCCGAAGCTGGGTTTTCGCCGCAAATCGTCAGCACCCCCTCGATGTGGTCCAGCGTGCTGCTGTTTGTGCGAGCCGGAGAAGGCATCGCACTTTTGCCCCCGAATGAAAACCAGTTTGGGGGGAGCGATATTGTCTACTGTCCACTGAAGACAAAGAACGCATTCCTGGATTTTGTAATGTGCTGGTCACCGAAGCATGACAACGCTCTTACTAAGAGCTTTCGGGATATGGCGCTAATGCACTGGCGGCGCTCCCTTGCGCATTTCTCAAGGGGAGAGTAGAGGCTTTAACCAGCCTGTCATGTCGCGATTCTGTAAAGGCTGGGCGTTTCCGATCCGGCGCCATCCCTCGTCTTTACGCTGCGAAACGGCCACTCAAAGCACCATCTGTCTGATTCTCATAAAAACCGCACACCCGAGCCGCCTTTTGGTGGGCAAAGAAGAAGTTTGCGCACACACTCCGGTGTCACAGGACACATACTTCCATAGAAAAAGGATGCTAGCGTCGGCTATCGGCTGGATGCATGAAACTCGTAGTTGCTTCCGTTTGCCATGACAGGCTAGCTCCGCCGTCGTGCCGGGGCGTGCACTGCGTGACAGGGAATTTGGTCGAGGGTTCGCATTAACCGATACAGTTGGAGCATGGGTGCACTGGAATTCGACTGATCGCCGATAACTGGAGACACTCCACCTCTGATAATCAGAAAAGGCACCGACATGGATAGTAAGCAAGGCAGCCCAGTTCAAATACTTTCCGCGCAGCACTCCACCTCAGAGGCTTCAGTTGGGCCAGTCAAAACGAAATTGAATACGAGTGCTCCGCGACGCATGAAGGTGAAACCAACCTCAATTGTCTTTACCTTGATGCTGGCAGCCATGGCTGCATTGCCTCCGTTGTCCATCGATATCTATTTGTCGGCACTTTCTGTTATCGGAAAATCGCTCGGCAGCACCGCTACCGCTGCCGGATACACCGTCAGCGTTTTTCTTTTAAGTACCGCGCTATCTCAGCTTGTGTTCGGGCCTCTTTCAGATCGCTATGGGCGCCGCCCTATAGGAATGTTTGGATCTACTTTATTTACCATCGGCGCACTTGGGTGTACGCTCGCGCATTCGATGCCCACCATGCTGTTATCGCGTCTTCTTCAGGGCGTTGGCGCCGGCTCCGTTCTGGTTCTGGCCTTTGCCATTGTTCGAGATTCGTTTTCCGGACCTGAGGCAGCTGTCAGGTATTCCTACGTAAACGCGACGATGTGCTTCGTGCCGGCGGTTGCGCCTGTAGTTGGAAGTCTGCTTTTTAAAGTAGCTGGTTGGCGCCCTATTTTCGGGGTTTGTGCGGTAGTCGGCGCGCTGCTGACGGCCGTTTTCGCGTTCTGGTTTGAAGAGTCTCTTGCCGAGGAAAACCGGACCCGATTTTCACCGGTAGCGCTGGCGCGCAACTATTTCCGGGTTATCACGCACCGTACGGCGTTCGGTTATATCCTGTTAAGCGCAATGGCCTTTGGCGCCATGCTGGTTTATGTTACGGGTTCGTCTTTCGTCTTTGTTGACCTGATCGGAATGAAGCGAACCAACTACGCAAGCATGTTGTTTGTTACTTCATTTGCCATGGTGTTCGGGTCGTTTTCGTCGGGAGCGCTCAACAAGCGCGGCGTATCCTACAAGAAAATCTTAACTGCGAGTTTGTCTCTCACTGTCACGGCTACTGTTATTTTGCTGGCCCTGAGCTTTACACCTCTCTTCGCTGTTGCCACCGCAATGCCGTTGATTTTTATGACGACGTTTTCAGTGGGATCGATTGCTCCCAACGCTGCGCACGGCGTGTTGACTCCGATGCCAGACATAGCGGGAACAGCATCGGCGCTACTCGGGAGTATGCGGATGCTTACTGGGGCCCTATCTTCCGCCTGTGTCTCCTTCGCTGCTTCCCTTGTGAAACCTTCTCCAGTACCGATGGCTTCTGTGATGGTTTTGTTCAACTCCCTGGCACTGATCTCGTACGTGACCATGATAGTTATGGCACCGAAACAGTCTTCTGGAGATCTAAAAGCACCTGTGAGATCCGGAGAAAAACTTGGCGACAGCACGCCGAGCGAAGAGTGTGCTACTGCCAAATAAGGCAGTCCGAAGATTTTTTCCGTGAGAGGGTTTTGAAAGCGGCGCAGTTCATAACTAGAGCGGGAGCATGGAGGAAAGATGCTCCAGAGCTGCGCCGCAACATGCCGGACAACGAAACAAGTTGTAACTAGGGTACTTGGCTCGCTTGCGTGGCGTTCAGCCTGCCATAACCACTGCAGCCTTCCAGCGATCTCTGTCTTATCGCAACTCCAAACGCTTCGAATTACAGTGCTTGCTTAGATAGGCAGGGGGCGGGAGGCAATGGGTTGAGAGCTTCCGGAAGATAAAGCTCTCATGCAGTTGTCTCCCGCCATGGTGTGACTATTTCGTAGGAGCAGGTTCGAGCATCTCCTGTAACAGCTCTGTTCCTACTGGCGCCTTTCTCTGCCAAGGGATCAGGAAGACTCTGTTGGAGAGCTTTTGCACTTCTTCGATGTAGGGACCTTCAAGAATTCCACGCTGGATAAGTACTGGGTCGTCGGTATCGCAGGGACGGAAGCACTTATTGATTACCCAAGCATAGGGCTCGATACCTGCCTCGACAAGATCCTGTTGCAACCGCTCTCCCTCATGGACTGAGGTGGCTTCGGGCAAGGTTGCGATCAAAACCTTGGCGAATTCCGGATCTTGAAGTTGCGGAATGAGCTGACGGACGCTTTCGGGAATGTACCTCAGGCTTCGTTCCACATCACGATTGTATGTGCAGGCAGAAGCGAGAAGCTGAAGCGAGTGCCCGGTGGGAGCCGTGTCAATCACGACAAAACCGTCGTTTCCTTGGTTTACCATCAGGGCCAAGGCGCGCAAAACCGCGATCTGCTCCGTAAACGGCGAACGCAAGTCTTCTTCGAGGCGCATCCGTTCCTTCTCATCCAGCCCCTGGCCGAGCTCGCGTAGGGCCTCCTCGGTGTAGGCGCGCGTCTCTGCTATAGGATCTATCTGGCTCACGGTAACACCTTCGGTGCCGCTGCCCATGATCATTGAAAGATGCTCTGCGGGATCCGTTGTGGTTAAATTAACCGGAAGCCCCATCCGTGCCAGCTCAACTGCCACTGCTGCTGCAATTGTCGTTTTGCCCGCGCCCCCCTTTCCCATCACTATGATGACGCCCTTGCGTCGTGCAGAAAGAAGAGGGATCAACTCGGAGAGAGGCCTGGGGAGCTTATCCAGATCTGTAGGTTTTTCGCGGGATTCTGGGCTATAGACTCGTTTGCCGATGAATTTCAGGGCGTTCGGGCCAATCAGCGTGCGCGCCATGTAAAGAACATCAGTTTTTAGCAGCGATCGAATTCCTACAGGCAATTCAGCCGTCGCTCTTGATCCTCGCCCTTCGAGTGCGCGTGCAGCTGGATCGAACGCCTCCCGGCACCAAAATACTTCGTTCACCATCAGGCGCTGGTCGCGAAGTCCGAGAGCCCTCAATTCATGATGAGCTCGCTCAGCCTCCGCCAACGATGCGTCTTCCGGATGGCTCACCAATATAACCATGGTTGAAGCGGAAAGCGCCGCGATTGTGTCCTGGTATAGCTTAGCTTGCGAGCCACTCAGCGGACCGAGGCAGGAGCTCCCACCGGCTTTTGTTTCGATAAACTGCAACAGGGCAGAAGGAAGCTGAAGCAGACGAAGCGCGTGGCCCGTCGCTGCCATATCGAAGACGATGAGATCATAGTCTTTCGTGTACTCAGGGTCTGCCACCAGCCGTGCAAACTCCTCACAGACTGCAATTTCAACAACGGAGTAACCTGGCAACTGCTGCTCGACGCTCTTCAAAGCGTCCTCCGGCGAAAGCTCCCGATTGGTCGCAGCTAGACGGTCGCGGTATAGCTTGACGGCTTCGTCGGCATCGATTCTCATTGCGAACAGGCCCGGAACAGTCTGGACTGGCACTGGCTGAATCCCGACTTCTGGAATTGCCAAAACCTCGGCGAGGTTGCAGGCGGGATCGGCGCCCACCAGCAACACCCTTTTTTCGATGCCAGACACTGACATAGCGGTCGCACATGCGATGGAGGTCTTACCAACCCCTCCTTTTCCGATAAACAAGATATTACGAGTTGCCATAATTTCCCCCTGACTTACGTAGCCAATAATCTCCCGCACGCGGCTTGCGTACCGGGCCGGGCCATACACTAAAGCCCATTGCTCGCGCCCCGGATACCCTTCGGGAAAATGTTTTTCCGTCAACGAGCATCGGCGCCAGACACGCTCCGCGTTTTGAGTTGATTGCGCTCTTGACTATTGCAGTTGCAGTGAATCGTTACCATACTCAGCATGCTCATTCACAACGCCTGTCGGCGGCTGCAGCGCATGTGCACACGGCGCCCATCTTGAACGATAGGATATTGATTAACGCCGATAAGCCGAGTTTACCATGAGCAAAGGGATGAGTCACGTGACAGGAGTGACGGGTGATCATAGCCCAATGCAGGTATTTAGGAAGCTGTAGCTGAGGAGGCGAAGTTGATTGCGATTGGAAAATTACTGGTGATGGGAACAGCGTATCACCAGTAAAACAGGCCGGACAGAGACCCAGGCACCCATGACCTGTAGCCTCTGCCGTCGGTCTTTCTTTTTCGATTAGGCTATTTGCTTGCCCATGTCGGGGCCCATTGACTGGTCGAAGATAGCTTCAACCGTGATTTTTACGGCGTGGCGTACCGGGGGGAGCTGCCGGCCCACTTTTTCACTCAGCTGCTTCATGAAATTTTCCGTATCTGTAAATACCTGGCCCTGAGTGATGAGCTCAGCTGTCCCTTTGAATTGATAGCCTTTGGCCGTAGCCGCATCGATTACTGTGATAGCGATTTTGTTGTTTTCCTTCAAATTCTTAACGGTCTTCATGTTGAACAGGTCAGCGAAAAGCAGGTGGTTCTCATCGACCGCTTGAATGCTGCCCTTTGGGGTGACGTTGGGCTCACCCGTGCAGGAAACAGTGGCTACCCACGCGAGCTTTCCGGGCAAAAACTCCTGAACAAATTTGGGAATGCTTACCATAATTTTCTCCTTTTCTACAGCACTCGGGGATTTCTCCCGAAGCTTGAGACTCGACTGGATACTCTTCAGTCTAGTCAACTGTCTGCCTAATCTCCTGGCAGACAATTTATCCTGCGGCAATCTACACGCCGACTTTAAAAATCCACGACCCGCTTCGCAGCCCAGCGACGACTCTGGCAAGGCGACGTAAAATGCACCCTCCGCCGGAAAGCCAGACCCACCATTCGGAATGCTTTACTGAGCGGTTTCCAGTTCTGCTGTTCGTAACGCTCGTGCCGCTTGAAACAAGTCTAAGTGTACAGCTTTAGAAGGCACGAGACCACATGGAACCACGGCAATAACCCTTCAATATTCCGCACCGATGGTAGCACATTCTTTTCCGTCGTCGTCCTGTTGCGTGCCTTTGCTGATGATTGCGAGACTCGATTTGACACGGCATTCAGCCTTGCGCGAGTTTCTACGCGTTCAATCTTCGCACTCTTTGAGGCGGCTATTTATCGTTCACTGCTCGATCGAGAATTTCATCACGAAGCATAGCTCGAGGCTGATCTTTGCTAAAGTTGCTGCCTTGCTTGATGCTCCACCCGTTCCTTGATGCCGAGCATCATTTTCCGCTCCATTACGAAGTGCGCCGGGTCAAACAGGAGATCGTACATGATACTGGTCTTGTCCGGCACGGTCCCTCGCATGATTAATCGAGTGTTATTGCTGTCGACTGGCTCCAAGAGAAATTGCCAGATGCCGCCATGCACCCGTTCTCCGCGCATTACTGCATCGAAGTCGTCGCGCTGCACGAGCACCATGGCCCTGTAAGGCACCATCTGCCCCACGACCATGTAGGCCTTTCCGCCATAGCGATGTTTCGGTGCCATCCAGACGATGTCTCCCACGTTTCGCGACTGGAACTCCGGAAAGATACGGTCGGCATTTCGCATATCAGCAAGAAGCAAGTTTTCCAGCCAGGTGTAGCTATAGAAGCCGCCCCGGTCTTGTCCAATCTGCAGAATCCACGGCCATATCGCCTCGGCTGGAGCATGGATTGTGACCGCGCGGGTACAATGCCCCGGTTGTTTGACGAACTCGTCTCCCGGCCATTGCCTTCGTCGTTCCTCGACCGTCGTTCCCCAATGCGAGTACCAGTACGGGCACAGGACAGCCTTGTCGATTCCCACTGCTGCAAATAGCATCGCCAACATCACTGGAAGTAATCTGCGCCAATTTCGCATGTTGTCGTCCTTACCTTACTGTTTCGCAGCAGGTTAACATTCTGCTAGTTTGACTGCATCTTGACTTTTAGCGAACACCTGCGCTGATGTTGCCCCTTGCATTTTGCTGCCGACGTAAACGCGCACGGCTTTGGTCGCGCAGGGAAGTGGCACCGCCCTCATCCGAGGACTCTAATGGTAAATATTCTCGCTACCAGCGGTTCTTTCAGCAATTGTTAGACGAGCTCAGGGAAAAGTACAGATTCACAAATGCGCGAGTCGGACAACCGCAGAATTGGTATAGCTTTAGCACCGGAAAGAGGGGACTTCAGTATGGCATCAGCTTTGCCGCGGGGAATAGAATCCACGCGGAGCTATACATCGACGTTGGCGACAGCACTCAGAATGCAAGCGTGCTCGACGCTTTGCTTGAAAAGAGAACCAGCTTAGAAACTGAGTTCGGCGAACCTCTCGAATGGGAGAAGATGGAGGGGCGGCGTGCGTGCAGAATTGCCGTCTATCGGTCAGGCTCCATCGAGGATGCGGAAGCATCACTGGAGCAGTACCATCGATGGGCAATTGAACGTATGTTGCAGTTCAAGAAGGTATTTGGTCCGCAGTTACACTTTCACTTCAGATTCCCGTAACGAGTACGGTGACTTTTAACAACGGCTCACAAACCTTGGCGACAGTGACTGTTTTCGACGGCGTGGCAACCTACACGGCCGCAAATTTGGCTGTCGGATCCTACACAATCACAGCGACCTATAGCGGAGATGGCATCTACAACGGCTTGACCTCCAACGCCATGACGCAGACGGTTAAGCAGAGCTCCAGCATTAGTGTGGCATCGGGGTTGAACCCCTCCAGCTATGGTGACTCAGTTGTCCTTACTGCGACGGTGACGGGGGGAGCCGACGGCGAAAACGTCACTTTCCTTGCTGATGGACACTCGATTGGTACAGGCAGCCTCAGCTCGGGGATCGCGACGCTGACGACCTCAAACCTGGTTGCGGGGTTCACACAATCACGGCGAGCTATGGCGGAGATGCCAACTACGGCAGTTCGACCTCCACTTTGACGCAGACGGTAAACCCGGCCATATTGACCGTCACAGCAAACATTCATCGCGGATACTTACAACCGGCGTATCCGCAAGGTAACTGCCGGTGGTGTCATCTCGACGGTAGCTGGCACAGGCACGTTGGGCTACTCCGGGGATGGCGGACCGGCCATCAGCGCAGAGCTAAGCCAGCCTGTGGACGTGGCTGTTGATTCCTCCGGAAACCTCTATGTCCTGGATGGCAACCGTGTCCGAGTGGTTGGGGAAAATTTGATCCCCTCAGCTATCTCAATATCCGCTTCTCAGACGTCCGTACCGTAAGGGACCCCGGTTACGCTTACGGCAACTGTTCCGGCTGCAGCGACGGGTACGGTGACATTTCGGGATGGTGACACCCTGGGCACTGCAACTGTTTCCAACGGGACCGCGACTTATACGACTTCTGCATTCCCTGGTGGTTCCAACATCATAACAGCCAGCTATTCAGGAGATTTGAACTATAGTCCGGCAACGTCGGCCACTCTGACCGTGACCGTTACAACTGTAACGCTTGCGAGCTCGAACCAATCTGTGGGCTATGGGACGCCAGTGACATTCACGGCGACAATTCCGCCCAATGCGACTGGCACAGTGCTTTTTCAGGACAGTGGCACGACCCTGGGAACCGGAGTGGCGTCAGGGGGCATTGCCACATTTACAACATCATCACTGACTGTAGGGCAGCACAGTATCACGGCAAGTTGCTCCGGAGACAGCAATTACAGCGGGGCAACGTCGGCAAACCTACTGCAGTTGGTGACGACGAGTTCGCAAGAAATTATGACAAGGGCGCTTCCCAACGGCATCCAAAATTGGTCCTACACTGCCACTTTGCAGATTACCGGTGGAACCGCACCATATTCCTGGTCGGTATCAAGTGGCAGTTTGCCTGCCGGGTTGACGTTAACAGGTGCGACCGGCACCATTTCCGGCACACCTACGACAAGTGGTACCAGTGCCTTTACTGTTGTCGCCACAGACGCGGCGCTCAATAGCGTTAGCGCACCGCTTAGCATTGTTATCAATCCAGCGGAAGCCCCGCTGCAGATTGCGAGCCTTTCTCCATCCTCCGGCTCTCCAGGCATGATCGTTACAGTCATTGGAAGCAATTTTGGAGCTAATCAGGCAGAAGGCTCAATCGCTTTCAACGGCTCTGTAGTATCTGCGTTGCAGTGGAGTGACAACACCATTGTCTTCGCGGTTCCTTCGGGGATCGATGCCGGTCAGACTCCAGTGACAGTAACGGTTGCAGGAACTAGCAGTTCGGCGGTATTCACAGTTCAGGGAACGGCATCGTGCTCAGGGGACTGAAAAATCGCTTTTATTCAAGGCGTAACTCGAATTGGAGAAGTACGGTCTTCGAGCGAAGACGGGCTTGTGCCGTGTTCGATTAATGCAAGGGGGCAGTGAATGCGTTCGGTCATTTTATCAATAGTTTTGGTTGTGCCTTTCTTCGGTGTTCAGGCCCAGAGCCGCCCGGCCAGCGATCCGCCTGCGATCGCTCTGGCTGCGCAATCCATTGCCGCAGTCGCCGGGAGTTCCAACCTCAGCGATGTAACGCTCACAGGGAATGCAAAATTGAACATGCAGGAGAGTGGCACATTTAAGCTCTCGGCACTGGGCTCAGGCGAAAGCAGGATAGATCTTGTCTTACCAGGTGGAACAACGACGGTGATTCGTGACGTACGAAGCAAGGCTCCTCACGGGGAATGGAAGGCACCCAATAATCGATCAGGCACATTGTCATCTCACAACTGCCTGACTGACGCTGCGTGGTTTATTCCGGCACTGGGGTCGTTGGCAGCAGCGCCCAATGTGGTGCTTACATACGTGGGAAAGGAGGTTCGCAAAGGCGTCGAGGTGCAACACCTTCATTCCTATGTCTATGAGGCTGGGCAGGGATCTGTTCCCGGCATGAAAGAACTAAGCGGAATGGATTTTTACCTTGATGCGGCAACCTTGCTTCCCGTAGCAACGACTTTCAATGCGCATCCTGATCATGATGCACTGACGAACCTGCTGGTTGAAATCGATTTTACGGACTATCAACGAATGAATGGCGTATTAGTTCCGAAACATATTCAACGTTATCAGCAGGGCGCTTTGATACTCGACCTGATAGTGACCGGAGCCTCGTTTAATTCAGGGCTGCAGCCTGCGCTGTTTGCAATTAATTAAAAGTTATCGTTTTGGAAGGATGTATATGAAACTCTGCTTAAGAGTTGTTGCCGTTGCCGTGCTCTTTGTCAGCAGTTTTGCTGCAGCCCCGGTCGCAATTGGTCAACCTTTGTACGGGACTTTCGGCGGAGGGCCTTTTGACGTCGTCAATTTCTAAGTGACAATAGTTTGGGCTTGCCTATTTATGGAATAACCACGAAAACCCAGCTACCCAGTGGTAAAAGTCGTTCTGTGTACGTGTCCTATAAAGGGCAATACGCTGGGTCTGGGTTAGTAGATTCTGTCGTCGAGTCTGGTTTTACATCCGCTGATGGCTCTCGCACGACTAGGGTGGCATATCAGACACTGGATAATGGAATCCTTGACAAACCCCAGAGCATCAGTGTCTACGACACGTTCGGCTCTCAAGTGGCGAGAACTGACTACGGATATGATCAGAGCAGTGTTACGGGAACTTCTTCGCCGCAACACATCGGTATCTCGGGGTCGCGCGGCAATCTTACCACCGTCACCAGATGGACATCCGGGTCGTCATCACTTTCCTCTACCTACACTTATTACGATACCGGCCTTGTCCGAAAAGCTTATGCTGTCAACAGCACGACTAGTTCTACCAGCTATACCTATGGTTACTGCGGCAATTCCTTCCCCTCAAGTGTTACCGGGCCAACGGGACTAACGGCCCAGGCTACCTGGGGCTGCACGGGGGGAGTGCAGCTGACGGCAACGGACGCCAACGGAAATGTATCATCTTCCACCTATACGGACCCCTATTTCTGGCGCCCATCGTCATCAACAGATGCCGCCCAGAACTCTACGAATTACACGTATACATCTGCATCTTCTGGCACCCCGGCCTCGGTTGAGAGCTCTATGGCAATTAGCGGCAGCTCGGGATCGGACGTTTTGACTACGCTTGATCCTTTTGGGCGAACGTTGACCTCACAGGTGCGGCAGGCTCCCGGATCCCCGAGCTTCGACACCATCGGTTACGCGTATGATTCCCTTGGGCGGATAAGCTTTACGTCCCTTCCTTATAGCGCAAGCGCCGGCCAGGCAACTGCCAGTGGACCGGGTCAGTCGATGAGCTACGATGCTTTATCGAGGGTTGTGGGAGTGAGCGACGCCGGAGGTGGATTCAAGACCGTGTCCTATCCCGACAACGACGTGCTGGTTACCAGAGGTCCGGCGCCGAACTGTGAAAACTCCAAACAACGGCAAAATGAATACGACGGATTTGGTCGCCTCACCTCGGTCTGCGAACTGACCAGCGGGACAGGGAGCGGAAGCTGCAGCCAATCCAGTCCGCAAACCGGCTACTGGACGAAGTACACTTACAATGCTCTCGGCAATATCGTTGGTGTTGCGCAGAACGCGCAGGCTGCTTCGCAACAGACACGTAGTTTTACATATGATTGGCTTGGTCGCTTGACCTCGGAGATAAACCCCGAAAACGGCTCAACGCATTACACCTACGATAGCGATGCAAGTTGCGGGACATCCCCCGGTGACCTGGTGAAGAAGGTAGATGCAATGGGTAATGTAACTTGCATCGCGTACGATCTTCTCCATCGTCCGACGAAGGTGAGTTACCCCTCGGGACCGTACTCTGCGAATACACCCACAAAGAACTTCGTATACGATGCCGCCACCGTAGGCGGAGTAACAATGGCCAATGCCAAAGGGCGTCTTGCGGAGGCGTATACCGGAACATCTCCATCGAGCGCGATTACGGATATTGGCTTTAGCTACTCCGTGCGTGGAGAGACAACAGGCGTTTGGGAAAAGACGCCTCACAGTAACGGCTACTCGCATGTATACACGACGGGTTATTGGGCAAACGGTCTTCCCATGAACCTGAGCGGCATTCCGTCCGTGCCCGCTATCGCGTACTCGTTGGATGGCGAAGGAAGGCCTAATTCGGTCAATGCGGGTTCGAGTCCACTTCTGAACAGTGTCATGTACAATCCGGCAAGCCAGGTTACTGGTCTACAGTATGGTTCCGGAGATATGGACAACTTTCTTTTCGATCCAAACACTGGCAGGATGATCAGCTATCAATATCAACTCAGCACTCAAACGCCGGTCACAGGATCTTTGAAGTGGAATCCGGACGGCAGCCTCGGGGTGCTTGCTATCGCAGATCCTTTCAATGCGGCAAATTCCCAGACATGCACTTACGGCAATGACGATCTAGGGCGGATCGCCAAAACAAATTGCGTGGTCGCAGGCACTCAGACGACTCTCTGGCAGCAAAAGTTTAGCCTTGATCCGTTTGGCAACATCAGTAAATTTGGAAGCAACGGTGTTTTTCCGGCAACCTATAGCACCTCCACGAACTGGATCGCGTCGGGAATTACTGCGACTTACGACTCCAATGGCAATATCACTACAGACGGCCAGCACCAGTATTCCTGGGACGCAGGAGGCAATTTGGCCTCGGTCGATACAATTAATGTCACCTTTGACGCCTTGGGCCGTGCTGCGGAGCAGGCGAACTCCGGCTCGTACACCCAGATACTCTATGCCCCGTGGGGTGATAAAATCGCCCTGGTCAACGGGGGAAACTTGCAGAAAGCCTTTATTCCACTGCTGGGTGGGGCGAAAGCCGTGTACACCAGTACGGGATTAACTTATTACCGGCATCCGGATTGGCTGGGCAGCTCGCGATTTGCGTCTACCCACACGCAGCCGACCACGGTCTATTACAGCGGAGCTTACGCTCCCTACGGCGAATCGTATTCTGAGACAGGAACCACGGACCGCTCCTTTACCGGCCAGAATCAGGACACAGTGGCTGGAATTTACGATTTTCCCACCCGTGGCTACAGCCCTGCTCAGGGCCGCTGGCTATCCCCAGACAAGGCAGGGCTCGGCGCGGTAAATCCAGCAAAGCCACAGAGTTGGAACCGATATGCCTACGTACACAACAAACCCCTTCGCTCCGTCGATCCTCTCGGACAAGATGCTTATGATCTTGTATACTGCGGGGATTGCGGCAGTTCCGGTGACTCATTGGGTTACTCGGGGTCGGGCTACTCGGAGAATGATGGCGGAGCCTTTGATGCTATCGGAGACTTTTTCGAGGGAATTGGAGACTTTTTTAGCGGCTTGTTCAGTGGTGGTGGTAGCGATCACCGCAGCCCGCCCGCTCCAAGCATAAACTATGCGCAATCGAGTGCGTCGTCTAGTGCCGCCCGATCCATTTCCAACGGTACGGGTTCCTCGGTGTCGGTGAATGGAGACCCGGGTATCCCTTCCCCCGCAAACAACGGGATTGGGGACCTAGTTCAGAGTCTCTTCTGCAGCGCATTCTCTGGCCTTGTAAACGCAGCAAGTCCGCAAAACGTAAGCAGTACGATTGGGCTCGGAGCTGGTGGTAGTGCTGGTGTGGGTTGGTGTTTCGGGGTAGCAGGTTCGGCGGGTGTTCAAGCTGTTGCCGACAGTCATGGAAACCTTGGTATAGCCTTCAATGCGGGAGGCAACCCGGGCTATGGTGTTTATGGCCTTGGTGCGACCGGCGGCGTTCAAGGTTCTTATTCGACAGCCTCAAGTATCTATGACCTAAGAGGGTACTCTCTCGGAGGTGGCGTCACTGCTGGCCCTGGCGGCGTGGACGTTTCTGCCAGCCGCGGCGGGACGACGACAGTGACAGGCACATTGGGAGTCGGAGGCGGGACTAAGGGTGCTGCGCTCTCTGTGAATCACACGTGGGTACCAAACGCGCTTAGCACAAACTGTCGTTAATTAGGAGGAGCGATGCTTCCGCGCATTACGGTCACGTTTATTGTTCTTGGGTTCTTGGTCGCATTCGTCGGAGTATTCTCACGTGAATATGTAAGAAACCGTCTGCAAGATTCCGGCGTCACGCTCAAAACATGGGTAACCATAGGAGATGAATTGCGCTACGCAGTGCAATATCTGAAGTTGGCGAAAACACATCACTTTCCGAGTTGGCCAGCCGTTCTGGCAATCACAGGGATACCCGGAGCGTTCGTGCTGATGATCCTTGGCCTGATGCTTCGACGGTAGTTGTGGTCATCCGAAAATGGAGCTGACGTCCGATATGGCGCAGGCGGTGTTTTTGCCATGCTTCGCAAGGGGTTGAGGGTGACACGTCACCCCTAAAGGGTGCTGCGGGTGAACGCGGCGTTAACGCCGGTTAACGTAATAGTCATTAGATCGTGGAAAGTGCATCAGAGTTTGCCGATCACCGTTGTCTCAAACAACCGTTGTGCCTAAGCCGGCTGTTTGCCGCCGAACGTGGGGCGACCAGGCCGCGGTGGTGGATAGAAGATGTGGGTTGTTTCATTTGCCTCCAACTATGCAAAGTTTCGGCGGGTGATAGGTGATAGATGATTGCACCGGTGATAGCGTATGCGATTTTCCTATTGAAAAGCTTATTGCACTTTCTACGGCGAATTGGAAGCGCAAAGTGGAACTGCGTTGTTGCTTCGGTCGTTTGCGCCGAATTATCCATCCTCGACTGGCGATGTCCGGCGGTTATGGTGTGTTACAAGCTGATCTCGCACGATGGATTACAGCAGGAGACATCTGTGCTCCCCTTCATTTTTCGCAGTTCTGCCGAGCAATATGCCCGTAAGCTTATAGCGAAGAAGTCCGTAACAGTGCGTGTCGATCCGAAGAAGCCGAAACCCACTCAGATACATATACAGGATCAGAAGTTTTAGTGTTTCGCAATTTAAACCGTCTCTGAGGTTTTGGGTCAGACTCCATCACGCTCCAGTGTGACCGGGACGGTAATGAGCGGAGCGAGCCGGCTATTCAGAATTGTTGTCCTCGTACCATTCCAGGAAACCAAACACCAGATAAAGTGTGTTCGTTCCTGATTCCTCAATTGCGGTTTTTGCCGCGCTCCCGATCTTTCTTGTTAGGGACTCCAGCTTAGCGGGGTACAGCAGCACCGGGAGTAGACTTTGATCTTCAAAGTTGGATGAATGGTTCAGATCAAATGAGAGGTTCCAACCAAGCATTTCTGCATAATCGTAGGCGGTCAACTCACCGCCCTCGTATTCTTCCGATGGCTCAGGAACAGGGCATAGAGTGACTTCTGACCATCTAAGAGCCGCTTAAAAACATCGTCAAGCCTAACGCCAACCACTCTGATGGAGGACGATTGACGGTGAATGAAATTCAGAAGACGATTTCGGTTCGTGAGGTCAAGCAATCGCGTTCGGATTCTTTCAAGACCTGCTTCTACGGTTCCCTCAAGGAACTCCTGACTGAGCGACACACCTGCGCCATTCTGGTCCGGGCTATCCGGCAATGGTTCTTCTCCTCTTCGCCTACAGCGTATTCAGGCGGCACTCTGGGGGAACCTATTGAAAGTAGGACGGTTGAATATGAATGTCAATGAGGTACCGCCCATAAATCAGGAACTAATTTTCACCACCAATGCTCCCCGCGACGCCCACCCAATCTAGCGCAATATCCATAGAGTTCAGCAGTGAGCGGTAATCAGCGCATTGCCGCCCGCAGTCGCCGGAGGACTCAATGCGCGTTGCCCTGTATGCCCGTGTCTCAACCTTGAATGGACAGGACCCAGAAATGCAGTTGCGGGAGTTACGCGAGTATGCTGCACGACGCGGCTGGGAAATCATTGACGAATATACAGACCACGGAATTTCGGGTTCACGTGAATCTCGCCCACAGTTGAATCGGCTCATGCAAGATGCACGACACCGTGCAATTGACGCCGTGGCCGTATGGAAGTTGGACCGCTTCGCCCACAGCCTCAAAATGCTCGTGGTCAGCTTGGCCGAACTGGAAGCGCTCGGAGTCGCCTTCGTCAGCCTCCGTGACAACCTAGACCTCTCCACACCTACCGGACGCTTGATGTTTCAGGTCGTGGGTGCTATGGCCGAGTTTGAGCGAGCGCTCATTCAAGAGCGCGTGCGTGCCGGACTCCGCAATGCCCGCGCCAAGGGCAAAGCTCTGGGGCGTCCTCGCCGCATCGTGGACAGCGATGCGATTGCCGAGCTAAAGGCAAAGGGCATGAGCACGCGCAAAATAGCGCGAACCCTCGGAATCGGGTACGGAACAGTGAGAGCGCGGCTGGCGAGCTAAAAACCCCTCCGCGCAGTTGGCACTCGCAGCATTAGAAAATAAGCGTTTGGCCGAGCCAAAATCATCGGGCGGCAATTAAATAATTTGCGCTCGGTTTCACTCACTCCACAGGGCGGAATGCTTGACGGCAGAGGACTATCAAAATGGATGCTAAGCTCCGCGCAGAACTGTCAGCACTCGGCATCGACATGCGCGAGCGGAAGGCTCTGTACGTCTTGGCAGAGATCTGCCCCGGCTGCGGGATGGTTCCGCTGTATACCGGTCATGCATGCGGCGAGAATTGGGTTCGTGAGGTTTGCCCGGCGTGTGGCAAAGTGATGACTGAGTCCGGCAACATGCTGCACTTACGCAATGAGCCAAGATGCGACTGCGCTTCATCGGGCTGTCCATTCTGTGCTGAGTGTTGTCAGAGGCTCTCAGCCGCCACAGTGGGTCAACTGATTGAGTGGCCAAATAAGGGGGCCGAGTGAAAGTCGTTTGTCTATCCGATACGCACAATTTGCACCGAACCATTACCGCCCACATGGAAGGCGACCTGTTCATACACGCTGGCGACTTCTCGTTCTTTTTCGACGATATGCCCGCAATTCGTGACTTCAATGTCTGGCTCGGAGAACTGCGTTTCCGGCATAAAGTGGTGGTGCCGGGGAACCATGAGCGGATCATGTACGAGAAGCCCGAACTGCGGCGCATCATCACCAATGCCAAATTGCTCATCAATGAGGCCGTGACGATTGAAGGAATGAAGTTATGGGGTTCCCCGGTCACTTGTGACGATAAAGCGTTTGGCTGTGCTACCCAAGAGGAGCGGCGCGCGCTCTATGCTTCGATCCCGCTTGATACGGACATCGTGGTAACCCATGGTCCGGCCTACGGCGTGCTAGATGAGGAGTTCAGGGCTAAAGGCGTTCATCGGGGCTGCCGGAACTTCTGGCTGCGATTCAGCGCGTGAAGCCGCAGTTTCATATCTTTGGACACGTTCACGCCAGCCGTGGTGCTGTGCCGACCGAGGAGACAGCCTTTATCAATGCCGCCCTGCTTGGCTGGTCTGGCGGGCTGGAGCACGCTCCCTTCTCATTCACATTCCCGAGGAAAGGCAGGAGGCAAAATGCAAACCCGAAATAGCAAGGGCGAGGTCGTCGCTGAGCAGAACGTCAGCATCACGAAGGATGGCACCGTTGTTTCCGTCAATACGATGTTCGATCACGGCAAGCCCGTCTCGCAAACCATCGCTGTGCGCGATGATAGCGGCAATGTCCGTACCGAAACCGTGCTCGGCGGGAAGTTGTTGCCGTGAGTCCCGAGTTGGAGAGCCGGATATACGCACGCTGGTCCGAGTGGTTCGGTCAGCGCGAGGACAAGACTAAGTCATTGATGGGCTATGGATTCCAACATGGGGACGGCTGGTACGAACTGCTCGTACGAACCTTCGAGCGCATTGAACCGAAAGTTGGTGCGTTCAATCTTGAACTGGCCAAGATTGGTACGCAATTTGAAATCATTGAGGTCAAGGAAAAATTCGGCGAGTTGCGGATCATCGCCATGCCTACGAACAGGGAGATCATTTTCGCGTTCCTTGACACACGCGAAGAATCGCGGAGAATCTGTGAACTCTGCGGCGCTCCGGGCGAGTTGCACACTGCGTACAGCAGAACACTGTGCACAGGGTGCTTCTACCAGATCATGGAGTGAACGCAATTTGCGCGAGCGAGGAATGGGCTTTTTTCCATCCTCGCTCTAATGGTGCCCAATCAGCCCAGCCATCGTCTCCACTACTGAACCCGGCGTTCCTCTGCTTGCTTCGCTGCTTGCGCTTGCTTCATCTCCTGTTCTTTTGCAGTTTCGTCAGCTTTCGCTACCGCAGCGATCTTGTGCTTCACATCTGCACCGATCTGATACAGGACCGAGCTTGGCATGTAGACGAGACAATGGTGACCTAAGTGGGAATTCGAAACATTGTAAATTCTGGTATTTGTGGCTCCCCGTTTGAAAAGAGTGATCCGGTATTGTCCCTGTTGTCCGTCGTTCTCATTTACAAAAGACGCAGTCGCAACACGCTGGTATTTCGACTCAAGCGTTGTTTCCGGGTCCCCCGTCATGCGAACCACTACAAATGCCAACTTTTGGCCATAGAAGTAGTACAGAAGGGTGTTATCCCTGCTGCTGGCTTCTGTGTCGGCGGGGGCGATCTCAATATCAGGCTTGTATCGGCTGTCAGGAACGTAGCCGGAGCGCCCCTTCAGGCCTGGAACCTGCTCAATCCACTGCAGCGCATCCCCGATGCCGCATGATGAATAAATATTATTTAGTTGCTTGAAGGCAGTAATGTCCTGTCCCCAGGGGTGCCCGTCGTAGCCTTCGTTATCGTTTTGAACTCCCTGAAAAGGATCGGCAGGCATGTTCGGCTGCGCATGTGCGGTTTCGTTCTCTACTTTTTGGGCTGTAGACTTGCATGATGTTTCGCCGATCATTGCGACGAACCCAGCCGTACAGAAAATTCCCGACGCAACAAACGCCAATAGCGTTGCTGACTTGATCTTCACGTTTTCTCCTTATTGCTGATTGCTCTAATCATTGGTTCAATAATTTCTGGCCGGGCAGATTTAACCTGCTGGCTTTTACATCTCGCTTAGGATTACGCGGGTCTCCACGTTAGCCACATCGCGGGCATGTGCTTGGCTTTCTTCCGGGGAGTAGTGCGAGCGTCCCGGCAGGAAAAAGACACACTGCGACGACGATTGCCCATACCGGATACCCCGCTGCCTTGGAGCGCATATTGCAATTCGGACAAAACACGTCGGCCATTACGCACCACTTCTGCTGAAAGAGTGGTCACGCCGAGGTGCGCGTGACCTATTTCGCTCAGAGATTACGCTTGCCAAGTCAATCCGCAGTTGCCACAGGTGGTCGGTTTCCGGCCAGCCAGTAGGGCCAGAAGGCCCAACGGGAAGAGACAGATTGCTACCACGATCACCCAACCGGGGTATCCTGCTCTGTCAGTGAGTTTTCCGCACTTCGAGCATGTAACGCTTGCCATTTCTTATCCTCTTTCATCAGTGAGATAGACGCAGAAGCCAAACAGACATCAAAGCAGTCCATCCGATTCGGGACGCTACACGCGACACCATGTCGGCACCACTTCTAGCCTCGGCCCAAAAGACAGCTACCGGTCCAACGGCGATTTGAGACAGAAAAGCGGAAGCCACCGCGATCCCGGCTGGATTGGACTGAACAGCATGCACAAAATCAAAATGAAGCAGTGCGGCCAACGAATGAAGAATGCCGCAGCCTGGACAGGGCATCCCGAAAATCTTCTTCATCAGGCAGACATGCGGAAGACGCATGAGAAGCGGCGAACTGATCAATGCGAGGAGCGCCGAGAAGGAAAGTGCTACATGCTGTCCAACTTCGGGACGAAGGCCGAGCTTCTCCCATATCCATCGTGGGCAGACATTAATTCCCAATGGCGACTCCCAGGCGCCAGCCCGCATACGGCTACAGCAATCGGGTACGTGGCAGGTTTTTAGAACCATAGCATATAGTCTATGTACTCCGGTGTCCAAGCATAAAAGTATCGGTATGTGGTTATTGCCGTCACAACCGATCCCCGCAAGCTTTTGGGCACAGCAATCCGTAAGCGGAGACTTGCGCTCGGACTGACGCAGGAGCAACTCGCGGAAAAGGCCGATTTGCACTGGACGTACGTCTCCGGGATCGAGCGTGGCATCAGGAATGTTTCCATCGTGAACCTCTTTCACATCGCAATGGCGCTTGATGTTCGGGTGCGCGACCTGGTCAAGTTTTAACCCTCTTCGTTCTGGAGCCGGGCTTCCAACCATTTCCTTTTTCGTGCGTGCCGTGCAGCAGCCGATATCTCTCGCCCGGCAATCTTCTCTGCGATTTCCCCGCAGACCACCGCACGGATTTCCAATAGCTGTGCTTCGTAGAGGCGGAGCGCGGGGGTGAACTCCTCAATCATCGCCCGGTACAAGTCGCCCGCGTCGCGGCTGCGGTGCGGCTCCAGCGCCTTCAGTCCCAGAAATTCTTTGCCGAGTTGAGCGAGAGTTTTCTCGCCCTCTCGAACGCCGCTCTGAATTTCAAGGTCCGGGTTGTCGTTGGCGAGTTGCGCGAGACGCCATTGACGCACCGCCTCAACCGGACCGTTGCCGACCGCGCGGTACTGCATCTTGCTGCCGATGTAGGTTCTGATGTGGTACTGGCCAGAGGTATGGTCAGGAGTGTGCTCTTCTCCGTGAACGAGGACTGCTTTGACTTTTCCGTTCTTGTGCAGGATGACCGGGCAAAAGCGCCAGCCCTTCGAGGTCTTCACGAGTTTGGTGAGCGTAGCCTTGTGGTTTGCCATTGCAAGCCGATAGTAGCTACGTTACCCCGCACGCGAAGAAACAGAAACCCAGGAATTCCGCCCTGGGTTTTGTGATTCACCGTGCCTTTTGATCCCTCAGAGGTCCCCAGTTGAAACATTTAGAGTGTCAGCGAGACGCACTGTGGGTATGCTGTTCACATCATGATCACACCGGATTCCAGCGCCGAACTTGTCCATCAGTTGACCCGCATCGCGGACGCTGCAGCCGCTTACCGAGGCTCGGCGTGGGCTGATTGGGTGAAAACGATCTCGTCCTTTGCACTTGGGCTGTTCGCGAGTTACTTGACCGGCCAGCTTAGCAACAGGTCAAGTGATCAGAACGAGCAGAACAAAATGCGAAGAATCGTCTATCAGGAACTCGCGCAGTGGTTTTTTGAATTGCATTCGCTCGTATGCGAAGAAACCAAGCTTCGGAGAGTTCGATACTCAATCATACAAAATTTCGGAACCTTTGCCGGTGAGGAGTATATGAAACAGAATCCGGCTGTTTATTACGGGCTAGATGAGGGACCTGTTCTCTCATCTTTGTATTCTTGTTTTCACAGGGTAGAAGGTGGCGGAATCGGTACTCCCCGCGTTTATGGACTGGTCGAGGTCAAGCATCCACTCCGCTACTTCAGCGATTCCTACCGCCAAAGCCGTATTGTGCGCAAGAACTTCAAGCGCGTGTTGTCGGCTCAAGCGTTCGCCTCTTTGGATAGTCTGGTGAACCTGAGCGATTACAAGCGAGCGGCTACGATTGAAGAAATGGTAGATTCCGGAATACTTGAGATTGTAGACAAGCCGCGAGAAACCGCTGACGAAGCGCCTACAGCGAAAGACTGAAGCGGATCCTCTACCGGTGTCCCGCTAACGATGGTAGAGATGGATGGCGTTTCATCCAAACGCGGTTCAAGACGCTTTGTCCAAGAATCTTAAATGTTACCTTAAACGTGAAAAACCCGAGGGCTAAAGCCTCGGGTATCAGTTACTTAGAAATCTTGGTGCCGAAGAAGGGACTCGAACCCCCACACCCTTGCGAGTACATGGACCTGAACCATGCGCGTCTGCCAATTCCGCCACTTCGGCACGGTGAAAAGGGGCGTTTGATGCCGTGAGGCCCGACCGGCCATGCCTTTCCATTTGGCTTACAACGGAATTGTAACACACGGCTTTGGTTTGTTGAATCGTGAGCTGTGGAAGACGTGAACTCCAATTCATTCCGCACAATTTTTTTCGGGCTGCAATATCGGAATGCCCGGTTCTCGAACTAAATTTGCGACATAAAAACGAGGGGCGTGGAGTCACCCCGCCGATTATTTTCTCTCGCGCCGTCTGTTATTTCACGGTGATACTTAGGCCGGATTTGTAAACGTTGCCCTTGCTGTCCCAAGCCTGGATGGTGATGGCACGCGTACCCACAGGGAGGGTGAGCGTGGTGTTAATGCTGGACGCATTGACCGCATACTTACTGACATTGTCCACATAAATGCGCATAGACGTAATCGGATTCACAGCCGTGGCGGACGCGACAAACTTGACTGCTCCTGTGATCGTCGCATTCGGCGCGGGTGAGGACACCGAGACACCGGAAGCGGCGGGTGCGGCTACTGACACCGTAGCGCCTGCTCTGGCCGTTGCCGCGTTATTATCCGTGACTGTAGCCGTAATCGTGTAAGTTCCCGCCTTGGTATAGGCGTGCGATGCGGTCGTGCCGGAAAGGACCGTGCCATCGCCGAAATCGATGGTTGTCTTGGCGATGTAGCCGTCGGGGTCACTGGATGCCGCGGCATTGGCCCCAACCATCACAGGCGCGGTGCCGCTCGAAGGCGTAACCGTGAGTCGGGCAATGGGCGGCTGGTTCCCAATCGTGAGGGAAACGGCTCCGCTCATGTGGTTACTCATGAAGGGCGCTCCCACCGCTTTTACATAAACCGTATACTTTCCCGCAGCCAGTGCGTATCCGCTGAAGTCATAAGAGGACTGCGTGGCGGGAACATCGTCCACGGTCATCAGATTTGTGCCGTCCGTGGAGACAAAGACAGTGTAATGATCAATTGTGTTGGGGTTTCCCGTAATCGACCATGAAACTTTCGTGCCGGCAGACGAGGCCTGAATGCTCACGCAGTTATCGACTCCGGTTTCCAGTTCAGTGCCTTCTTCGTAATCGTTCCAGGTAGCCAGCTGGACAGCGAAGAGCTGCCTGTTCACTGAATAATATTTTGCGATCTCGGCAAACGTTTTCAGAAACGTTTGGCCGCAGTTCTGGTTCGTCACACGGTTGGCGGTCCAGGCGGCCAGCTTATCGTTGAACCCCTTGTATCCGGTGCCAAAGGCGAGGCTGGCAGGATGCGACAGCCCGGTGTTGTAGAAATAGTCGAGGTATGACATACCAATATCGGCTGGGTTCGAAGCATTCGGAGAGGGCCAGGCATAGGCTCCGTCGAAAGTCCCCTTACTGAATGTTCCAGCGTTGCGTTGGAAGAACAATGGATTTCCGGGGACGCTGGCTGCAACTCTTGTCCAGTCGATAGAGTACGCTTCCACTCCAAAGAAGAACACGGCTGGCCGTCCGTTGTACCGGATGTAAGCAGTCGACTTCTCGTAAGTGTTATAGGCGTATGTAAGATCGCTGATGAGCTGTCCAGTGACGTCGCAGCCAGGGGTGGAGGCACAGGACTTCAGCGCGCCGACGTCCTCCATGATCGCGAACTGAAATTTGCCGCCGCGCCTCTCCGCCTCAGCACGCAGCAGTTGCGTGGTCTGATTCGTGAGGGAGTTGTTGGGGCCATACCAGTCCACAATGGCGCCATCGATGCCGCGACTGATCATGTCCGTGACCTGATTTGCAACCTGAGTGGCACTGTTAGAGGCGTACCCGACGTTCATGTGATTGCTGCCACCGAACCACGGCATGAAATGCATGTAGAGCTTTCCGCTAAATCCAGGGTAAAGCAAAGACCGGAGCGGTACTTTACTGACATTGCCTGCCCCGAGATTTCCATTCGTCTGAGTTCGAAAGGTGCTGGCAGCGCTGGTATTATTCCCGGTCTCCCGAGCCAGCGTAGTGTTCGGGGTGACTGGTGTGCTGCCGAAGGCCCACAAGGGCGCGATTAGCAAAAAAAAGAGTAGGTACGTCTGCTTCATCCGGGAGTCTCCGCGCGCGCTTCTGCGTAGCCGCAGGAACGAACGTCTTAATTCCTTCGTAGTTCTTCGAGGAAATTGAGTTTGGCTAGGTCTCGGGCCAGAATAAATGCAGAGAATCTTAATCAGTCCTAGACAAAGGACTAGGATGGAAGTCTATTTTTGCCTTAACTTAGTAATGGTTTGGCGAAAAAGTGGGTGTGAGCGAAGGGACACACGGATGAGCCTGCAGCGGGTAATCGACACCAGCGCCAATAATTTTTAGGGCTCACTTTTTGCGTGCGAGCGTTTTGCAGGACTATATTCTTGCTATTCAGTTGCGACATGCGGCATTCTCATGTCTGCGTGCAGAACTGTTGCGGGAGAGGAAGAACTCAAGAATGAACGAGATCGCAGCTCTCGCCTGCCTTGCGTTGAGGGGCAACCTTAGGACTTCAGAGGGATTTTTTAATGTCTGATCAAAAACCCGATACTACGCCCAAGATTCCCGTGTCGATTAGCAAGGAACTACGGGCTCTTGCTCATGATCTAAGCAATTCTCTTGAAACAATCATGCAGGCTGCGTACCTGCTTAGCCAAGCCGAAGTTGATGAAACGAACAAGAAATGGCTTGGCCTGATTGATCACGCCACTCGCGATGCGGCGAAGATCAATCGCGAAATTCGCGAACTCCTGCGTTCGCAAAGCCAGGACTCGTAGTCCGAAGCGCTTCCAGGCAGGCTTTTTTCTGCCTGGGACAGCGCGGGCCACAAGAGCCGCACGACATTCCCCCGCCCGTTATGGTTGGAAGCTTGGGCGAACCGGCAACCGCTTGCCCACTCCACTTTCCCTTGTTACACTCGGCGGCGTCTCCAGGAGGCGCCCCGATGACCGCCACCCATCCGTTCGAAAATATCCGTTACGAAAAGAAAGATCAGGTCGCGCTCATAACCATCTCGCGTCCGAAGGTTCTTAACGCACTTAATACCCGGACAGTGCAAGAACTCAGCCGTGCTTTTCAGACGGTGCGTGATGACGATGATGTGCGCGTTGTCATTCTGACCGGCGAAGGTGACAAAGCTTTCATTGCCGGTGCGGACATCAATGAAATCGTCCGCCTTGGGCCGATTGAAGCCCAGGCCTTTGCCGTGCGCGGACAGGCCGTCTTCTCGCTGATTGAAAACTGCGGCAAGCCCGTCATAGCTGCTGTCAACGGCTTTGCGCTTGGTGGAGGCTGCGAACTGGCGCTCGCCTGTACTCTGCGTTTGGCATCCGAGAATGCGCGCTTTGGTCAACCTGAAGTGAAGCTCGGAGTCATTCCAGGCTACGGTGGAACGCAGCGCCTGCCGCGCATCGTTGGCAAGGGACGCGCGCTGCAAATCCTGCTCACCGGCGAGATGATCGATGCCGACGAGGCTCACCGCATCGGCTTGGTAAACGAGGTATTGCCTGTCGCCGAACTACTGCACCGCGCCGAAGATCTTGCTCGCAAGATCATTGCCAATGGGCCGATAGCTGTTCGTTATTGCCTTGACGCCGTGAACAAAGGCTTGGATATGACACTGGCCGAGGGGCTCGCCCAGGAGGCCGCGCTCTTTGGCCTCTCTTGCGCCACGGACGACAAGAACGAAGGCACCAGCGCCTTTCTTCAGAAACGCGCGCCCCATTTTAAGGGCCTCTGATTTTAGAGTTAAGGGGAGGCACTCCCGGATTCTTACTCACTTTTCGGGAAACTTCCCCTTCGGATAATCTGCCGGAGCGGCTAGCGATAAGCTCTTTCGACGTCGCTCCAGCCCTCACCTGTGTTAAAAAAGAGAAATGATCCGCTCATTTCATCGCCTCATGCTGCCTGCCACCGGCGAGGATTTTCGCGCCCTGGAGGAGTTTTTCTCCGTCCTGGGTTTTGCGCCCGGTGAGAACTGGGAGCGCCTAGGTTCCAAAGGTCGTAAGTTCGACGCCTTTGAATCGGGCATCGAGCTTGCCACGGGCGAGGACATGCCCCACGCTGACTTTGTGGTCGAGGTCGACAACGCCGACATTGTTGCTGAGGCAGCGCGCGCCAAGGGATTCACCTTCATTTCCGACGTCGCTGATTGCAGTTGGGGCGCACGTCTTTTTGTCCTGCAGGTCCCTGCCGGGTTCGGCACTCTCGCTGTTTTCAGCTACAACGAAAATTGGCGCCAGCCGACGAAGGAATCGCAACTGGATTCGACCGGAATGAAGTTTGCGATCGTCGTTTCGCGCTTCAACGCCTTCATCACCGAGCGGCTCCTCTCGGGCGCTACCGATGCGCTTCGTCGTACCGGGGCACTCGCGAAGGACATTGAAATTGTCCGCGTCCCCGGAGCATTCGAAATTCCCTCGGCTGCGAAAATGCTGGCTGAGACCGGCAAGTACGACGCTCTGGTCGCTCTTGGCTGTCTGCTCCGTGGAAGCACTGCTCACTACGATGTCATTGTCAACGAAGTGACCCGCAGCATAGGGGAGCTGTCTCTTTCAACCGGCGTTCCGATTGGTTTTGGTGTGCTCACCTGCGAGACTCTGGAGCAGGCGATTGACCGCGCGGGTTTGAAACTGGGCAACAAGGGTTTTGAAGCAGCTTTGGCCGCATTGGAATTGGCCGTACTCAAACGCACGCTCAAAAAGTAACAATAGAGATCAGAAGGAATCATGGGAACAAGACGTAAATCACGCGAGCTGGCGTTACAAATGTTGTTTCAGGCCGACATGGGCAAGCAGTCGGTTGAGCACGTGAAGAAAACTTTCTGGGCCGAGCGCCATGACCTGGAAGATAGCGTCCGGAACTTTGCCGACGATATCTTCCGTGTCGCCATGGATCGCTATGACGAGATTGGAAAGCTCCTCGAGGGCCACACCGAACACTGGCGCCTGGAGCGCATGGCCGCTGTTGATCGGAACATCCTTCGTGCCGGAGTCGCCGAATTTCTCGGCTTTCCGAAGACGCCACGGCCAGTCATCATCAATGAGGCACTCGAAATCGCGCGCCGTTTCTCCACTCCTGAATCCGTTCACTTCATCAACGGAGTGCTTGACTCGGTAGCGCGCCAACTGGATTCGCAGGCCGCCGCGAACAGGAAGTAGATCGCTCCAGAGCGGGCGAAGCGAATGAATTTTTCGGGGCAAAAGCGCCCACATCCGCATGAATCGTGGATGTGGGCGCCGTTTTTTTAGAGATTTTATTACGGTCTCTCAATTGGGCTGAATTCTTACGGTCTAGTGCGTTATGCTGAATGTTTACACTTAAAAAACTCTCCTTCGTGGAGAAATCCAATACTGATCGAGGATGCAATGAAGACCACGTCAAAGATTGCGGTGTTCGATACCACTTTAAGAGATGGCGAACAGGCAGCAGGGACTCGCCTGGGAAGCCGTGACAAGATCACTCTTGCGCGGCAGCTAGCTCGACTACGGGTGGACATTATCGAAGCCGGATTCCCGGCGTCGTCTCCGGAAGACTTCGATGCGGTCAGGAAGATTGCGTTGGAGATCGAGGGGCCAACAATCTGTGCGCTCTCGCGCGCGGTTGCCTCCGACATTGAGGCATGCGGCAGAGCGCTGGAAAATGCCAAGCGCCCCCGCATCCACACCGGCATCGGTGTTTCGGACATTCACATCATGGGCAAGTTCAAGGACGACAAATACGGCAAAACACTGGCTGAGAAGAAGGTGAAGATGATTGACCAGGCCGTGGAAGCCGTGAAGCTCGCCCGTAGCTACGTTGACGACGTTCAGTTCTACGCCGAAGATGCCGGACGTTCCGAACCGCTGTACCTGTACGAGATGCTGAAGGCTGTAATCGATGCAGGCGCTACGGTCGTCAATATCCCGGATACAACGGGCTATGCCGTACCCGAGCAGTATGGGGCGTTGATTCGCGGTATCTGTGAAAACGTTCCGAACATCGCGCGCGCAACCATCAGCGTGCATTGTCACAACGACCTTGGGCTGGCCGTGGCAAATTCTCTTGCCGGCATTCTCAATGGCGCGCGCCAGGTAGAAGGCACAATAAACGGGATCGGTGAAAGGGCAGGTAACGCCGCGCTCGAAGAAGTCGTAATGGGAATCCGCACCCGTGCCGACTACTACACGGTGGACACGGACATCGAGCCACGGGAGTTCTACCGCACCAGCCGCATGGTGGCGGATATGCTCGGCATGCCCGTTCCGGCCAACAAGGCAATCATTGGCACCAGCGCATTCGCGCACAGTTCGGGAATCCACGTAGACGGATTCCTGAAAGACCGGCAGACATACGAAATCATGCTTCCCCAGGACGTCGGGATGCTTGAAAGCAAGGTCGTGCTTACAGCCCGCACAGGGCGTGCGGGACTGCGCTCACGGTTGGAAAAACTCGGATATGAGATTTCGAAGCAGGAACTCGACTCCGTGTATCAGCGCTTCCTCGCGGTTGCGGATAAGAAGCAGGAAGTGCTGGACGAGGACCTGGTCGCAATCGTCCACGATGAACTGCCTCCCGTGCAGCAAAGCTACAAGCTGGAGTACCTGCACAGCTACAGCGGGACTTCGGCGATTCCGACCGCCACCGTACGTGTGCTTGTAAAGGGGAAGAGTATCGAAGGAGCTTCGACTGGAGATGGTCAGGTCGACGCGGTCTACAAAGCGATCGAAAAGGTTACTGGTGCCTCGGCGAAGCTTTTGCGCTACGAGATTCGCGGTGTAACCGGAGGGGCCGAAGCCCAGGGCGAGGTCACGGTGCATCTGGAGGCCGGCAACCTTCGAGTGATGGGTCGCGGTGTCTCTACCGACATCATCGAGGCCAGCGCCAAAGCCTACGTGGATGGTCTGAACCGGCTAGGCTGATCAAAGAAAAAGTGTGCCCAGGTTAGGTCTTCTTTCGACGCTGACCCGGGAGACATAAAGGGCCGAGCGCGCGGCTGTATAATCGAATCGATAGCGTTGGGATCGGGCGGTCGCCGCCCGGGGAGCTTACGCCGGCTTAGCCGGAGAGTGCTTTTCGGGGGGAGGAAAGTCCGAACTCCACAGAGCGGTGTGCCGGATAACGTCCGGGAGCGGCGGCTTTAAGGTCGTCCGACGGAAAGTGCCACAGAGAATATACCGCCTCGCGAGAGGTAAGGGTGAAAAGGTGCGGTAAGAGCGCACCGGGCGTTCAGTAATGAACGTTGCATGGCAAACCCCACACGGAGCAAGACCAAATAGGGGCGGATTGAGGCGGGATGCGCAAGCATTGCGCCTCAGCGAGCTGGCTCGGTTCGCCAAACGTCCGGGTAGGTCGCTTGAGCGGCGTGGTAACGCGTCGCCTAGAGGAATGATCGCCACGGCAGCAATGCCGTACAGAATTCGGCTTACAGGTCCCAACGCTTCAACCCGCCGCCGGGCTTCGAGAGAAGACGGCGGCAATTGTTTTGCGCTTTATCCACGGGTGACGGGTGGCCCATTCAAGCCATCCGTTGGCTTGAGTGGGGTTTTGGCTCTGGGGCCTCCCAACCTAGCCCAGATTGAGCATCAGATTTTCAGCCTTCTTGCTTTTCGCCTTCGGGGCCTGCTTGAACGTGGTTTCCAGCAGACGCGGCCTATCGATTTCCTTGCCCGCCAGAATTTCCTCCACCGTCAGAATCTGTATCTTCGCAAACTGCCGGTCGTCATACGCAGGAGACTTGTAGAACCCGGCCGACGCTGCTTCTGCCTTCATCGGCTTCGATGCCGCCTCCAGCGTAATCAGCACTCCGATCTCCGCCTTCTCGCGGTCAAGCACCCCGCGCAGATCGCGCACATGGGAATGCTCAACGTGTCCGCCCTTCACGCTCAAGATGATCTGCTTCGACTTGCCGCTGCTGTCATCGTGGAAGTAGAGCCGCCCGTCGATGCCCTTGTCCGCGCCGCGCCGCACCTGTCCTGCCGGACGCGCGCCCACCAGCGAGAGCGCCCACGCCTCGAACTGGAACTTGTCGTCCTCGGCCAATTTGCGAGCGCCGGAGAGGTCGGTGGGCTCACCGTGGATCTCGTAGGTATCCTTGATTGCATTGATGGCTTCGCCCGGCTTTCCGGGTTTGTCGAACCTGTCTTGCAGACGCTGTTTAATGAGGCCGATGGCAAGGTGCGTAATGTCAATTCCGATCCATCGACGCTTCAAGGTTTGCGCGGCGGCCACGGCGGTACCGCATCCGCAGAAGGGATCGAGCACAACGTCGCCTTCGTTGGAACTGGCCTTGATGATGCGTTCGAGAAGCGCTTCGGGCTTCTGGGTAGGATAGCCGAGACGCTCAGCAGTGCCCGCGATGATTGGACTCAGGTCGGTCCAGAGGTCTTGAAGTGGAACACCCGGCATCTCGTCCAAATAGCGCTTGTATTCTGGCATTCCATCGAACGTATGTCGTAGTCGGTTCTCAGCGGCGAACTGTCGCATGTTCTCTTTGGAATACGCCCAGTACCGCCCGCTGTAGGGCCGGACGCCCGCGTATTCCCAGCCGTCCTTGGGGCTGGTATATTCGTCATCTAGGTCGGCCACCCAACGTTCCTTGGCACCAGCGTGCTTCTTCACTCGCCACTCATAGGAGACGTCCCCACCCGGCTTGGCGGCGGTCAGATCACCGCGTCTAAATCGCTTGCCGGTTTCCTCGTCAACCAATCGATAGTCGCGATCGAGATAGGACTGGTCGTACTCAGTAAACTGCGGATTCCATGTCCATGATGTGCCCGTCGTATAGAAGAGAAGAACGTCATGAATATGTCCGTAGTTCTTTAACCCCTGCTTTGTGTCACTATGCGCGCTGCTGCGCTTCCAAACAAGTTCCGCGCGGAACTGCACCGGTCCGAATATCCCATCCATCAACATTTTGAGGTAGTGGCTCGCCGTCGGGTCGCAGTGCAGGTAGATGGAGCCGGTCGGTTTGAGCGCGCGCTTCAACTCCATAAGGCGCGGAGCCATCATTGCCAGGTAGGCCATCATGTCGCTGTTGCCGAGGAATGTGCGGAAGGCCCTCATCGCCTCCGCCACCCGGCCACCGCCCTCCACTACTGACTGGTAGGCGTGCTCGGCGTCGATGTTCCACTCCCAGGTGTCCTCAAAGGCCGTGATCTGCGAGCTGGAGCGCGTACCGTCCTTCTCGGCAAAGAGGACGTTGTAGTCGGCGCGGCTGTTGAAGGGCGGATCGAGGTAGATCAGGTCCACTGATTCATCTTTGATGTAGTCGCGCAGAACTTCGAGGTTGTCGCCGTAATAGAGCTGATTCTTTTCCATGAAGGTCTTTCCAATGTATCAGCGGCGGCTCAAGCCGGGCAGTGCAATGCACGGCAACCGCGCCTCTACCGCGTCTTCTTCTCGGCCACTACTTCCTGATATACCTCGATCATTCTGCGCACGGAGGCATCCCAGGAAAACCGTTTCGCCTGCATTATTCCTGCCGCTTTCAGATGCTCACGCATGCTCTGGTCAGTGAGCGCGCGGTGCAGAGCGCGGCTGATCTCGAAGACGTTTTCCGGATTCACCAGCAGGGCTGCGCTGCCTACTACTTCGGGCAGAGATGAAGTGTTCGACGCTACCACGGGAGTTCCATGTGCCATTGCTTCCAGCGGCGGCAGGCCAAAGCCTTCGTACAGCGATGGGAAGACAAACACCTTCGCCATGTCAAAAAAAACACGCAACACGTCGATCGGCACAAAGCCGAGAAAACGCACCTCGTGCTGCATTCCGCAGCGAATCGCGGCACGGCGCAAGTCGGGATTCTTTGAAACCTCATCGCCGATGATGATCAGCTTCAAATTCGGAAACGCGCCTTCCTTCGCCAGCTGGCCCTTGAGCGCGGAAAAGGCTTCGATGATGCGAGCCACGTTCTTGTGCGGACTGATGCGGCCTGCGTAGAGCAGGAAGGGAGAGTCAACCAGGTAGCGGCCCCGAATCATCTCCTGTTCTTCGGGCGTTGCATGGCCGAGCTGAAAATTTTCATCCAGCGCGTTGTAGACCACTTCGATCTTTTCGGGCGGGATGTCGAAATAGCGGCTCACGTCTCTCTTGGTAAAGTTTGAAACCGCGAAGATCCGCGCTGCACGATGCATCACCTTGCGCGTCATGTAGGTATGGATCATCCGCCGCATCCCGTTGTTGGTGCGCGCGCGGTACATGTAGTCCAGCAGGTCATGCACGGTTATGACGTAAGGAACCTTCGTAATCAGCGGCCGCCAGAAGGCGTGCGGCACATGGATCAGGTCCAACCGGTTTGCGGCGAGGACGCGGTGTGCCTCCAGATAATTTGCAAAGGTGGCTTCGGGTTTCTGAATGGGGAAAAGATGAAAATTCTCCGGCAGAGCGCCAAGCTGTTCGAAGCGCGCCGACGAGCCAACCAGAAAATATTCGTTTGCCCGATCAATGCGCCCGAGCGTACGCACTACGTTGCGGATGTAGGTCGCAAGACCAAACTCATACATCCGGCGAATGTCTATGGCAATGCGCATTCAGATTAGTGTACCCGCAACGGGCAGCAAGGTATTGAAAAAACTCAGTCTTGCCGGAGAGAGTTGCAACGCAAATGGCACGGCCGAGGCCGTGCCATTGGAAAGGCAACAACTATGCGTTCAGCGCCTCTGGTTCGTGAGCTTTGCGGCGCTCGGGGTAGAGCGGGAACTGCTCGCAGAGTTCGAGGACCTGGCTGCGAATGGCTTTCAGCGCGGCTTCGTCGTTGCGCTGTTCGAGAGCACGGGCGATCCAGAGTCCCACCTGCTTCATCTCTGCTTCCTTCATGCCTCGCGTGGTGAGCGCGGGCGTACCAAGGCGGATGCCGCTGGGCTTCAGTGGCGGATTGGTATCGAAAGGAATCGCATTCTTGTTGACGGTGATGCCGGCGAAGCCGAGCGCCTTCTCGGCTTCGCTGCCGAGCATTCCCTTGCTGAAGACATCGACCAGCATGAGGTGCGTGTCGGTTCCGCCGGAGATGATCCGATAGCCTTCGTCGGCAAGCACTTGCGCGAGCATCTTTGCGTTCGTGATGACCTGCGCGGCGTATTCCTTGAAGCTTGGCTGCAGAGCTTCTTTGAAGCAGACAGCCTTGGCGGCGAGGATGTGCACGAGCGGTCCACCTTGGCAGCCGGGGAACACCGATTTGTCGATGGCGGCGCCAAACTCCTGTCGGGCAAGGATCATTCCGGAGCGGGGGCCGCGAAGGGTCTTGTGCGTGGTCGTAGTGACGATTTGCGCATGCGGCACCGGCGAAGGATGTACACCGCCGGCTACCAGACCGGCGAAGTGCGCCATGTCGACGAGGTAGATCGCGCCGACCTTGTCGGCAATCTGCCTCATGCGGGCGAAATCGATGGTGCGCGGGTATGCTGAGCCTCCGCCGATGAGCAGCTTTGGCTGCTCGCGCACGGCAGTGGCTTCCATTTCGTCGTAGTCGAGCGTCTCGGTCTCACGGGTTACGCCGTAGCTGACAACGCGGTAGGTCTTGCCGCTGAAGCTGAGCTTATGTCCGTGGGTGAGGTGTCCGCCGTGCGCCAGGTTGAGTCCCATGATGGCGTCACCCGGCTGGATGACGGCGGCGTATGCGGCCATGTTGGCCGAGGAACCGGAGTGCGGCTGGACATTGGCGTACTCGGCTCCGAAAAGCTGTTTGGCGCGGTCGCGCGCAAGATTTTCGACAATATCGGTGAACTCGCATCCGCCGTAGTAGCGCTTGGCCGGGTATCCCTCGGCATACTTATTGGTGAAAATGGAGCCGGAGGCTTCGAGCACGGCTTCGCTGACAAAGTTCTCCGAGGCGATCAGCTCGAGGCCTTCATGCTGGCGATTTTCCTCGTGGGCAATGGCCTGGGCGATCTCTGGATCAACCGCACTGAGCGGGCGCGACATCCACGTATTTGACATTGGAACTCCTGTTCGGAACTGAACTTATAGGATACGACGGAATGAACGTGAGGGGAAAGACGGCGAGCAGGCTCTTGCGTCTTATCCCAAAAGAACAACTATGGATTGAACATACGCGAGAAACAATGGAGGAAGCTGAGGGGGAGCAAATCTGCAAACGGGGCACTGCCAATTATTCTGGGCTTGCTGAGTTTTCGAACAGCTTACGACACTCGGCTACGAATGCCTCATCAACAAGCGTCTGAATGACATCGCCACGATGGAGAATAGTGCTTCCGTTTGGGACAATATCTTCGTCTTCACGAGCAACCAGAAGGATGAGCACTCCTTTCGGCAAAGGTAAATCGACAATTCGCATATTGTCGGCGACGGAGTTCTGAGCCACTTCGAATTCCACAACTTCTTTGTTTCTTAGAGCCTTGGCGTGATATCGAAGCGGAATTCTCTGGCGAGCAGGATTCGGGTTCAATACCTTTAACCATTTTGCTGCCTGACCCATCGTTGTACCCTGCGCGGCAACGGAAAGCACTGCTACGAAAAAGACTGTGTTGAAGATGGCGCGAGAATTAGGAACGCCGCTTGTCATCGCGAAAATCGCAAGGACAATGGGTGCGGCTCCACGTAATCCAGCCCAGGCAATGAACATCTTTTCATTCAGTTGGAAGCGAAAGGGCGCGAGCGCGACGAGGACACTGAGAGGGCGAGCGATGAGGATCAGGAATAGAGATACGTACAAGCCGCTCTTCGCAACCTGCATCAGATGCGACGGAAATACCTGAAGCCCAAGGATAAGAAACATTGCTATCTGCAGCAGCCAAGCGATTCCGTCATGAAAGAGCAGCAGGCTTCCTCGATGGATAAGCGTAGCGTTGCCCACCACCAAACCCGCTATGTACACCGCCAAAAATCCGTTTCCCTTGATTGCAGAGCAAACCGCGAACAACGATAAGACCAAGGCAATACTTAGTACTGGATAGAGACCTTCCCATTGCAGGCGGATGTGATTGATCGTATAAGAGACGAGTTTGCCGCCAAAATAACCGACAGCTGCCCCAAACCCCATTTCCACGATGAAGTGAGTGATATAACCGAGAATAGAGGTGTGCGGGTTCGTTATGGCATTGATGGCAGCAAACGTAAGGAATACCGCCATTGGATCGTTGCTGCCCGACTCTGCCTCGATCACATGACGCAAAGCCGGTCTCAGGTTTGTGCCTTTTGCCCTAAAGACATTGAAGACTGCGGCAGCATCGGTGGGAGACACGACCGCGCCAAGAAGTAATCCGTCCGTCTAATTCAGCTTGATTACATATCGGGCAAACGCAGCTATCAAAGCGCAGTTTACGAAAATGCCGAGGGTAGCCAGACTCAGCGCGGGCCACATCTGCGGACGGATGTCTTTTGTATTCGTCTCAAGCCCAGCCGCGTAGAGAATGTACGCAAGTGCAACGACGCCGACCCCTTGGACTACTTTGGGGTAGTCAAACCAGATACCCCCGAATCCCTCAGATCCAGCCGCCATGCCCAAAGCGAGAAAAAAAAGCAGAGTCGGGACACCCAGGCGCACTGCGGCTTTGCTCGCGAACACACTCAGCACCAGCAAGACAGCGACTATGCCCAGAATTGCGTATAACTGTGCCACCTAACGCTACTTTGACCGAGTTCCGCCTCTAGATGCTGCTGCTCATAAACTGAACGAGCTTCTTGCGGCCACCCTAGCTGTGAGCCTGTTCGATCTCGTGAATTTTTTCGAGTCGGCCGGAGTGGCGGCCTCCGGAGAATGGGGTCGTCAGCCAGACCTGCACGATCTGCTTGGCGGCGTTTTCGTCAAGAATGCGAGCGCCAAGGGTCAGAACATTGAGGTCATTATGCTCGCGAGACATCTGGGCTTCGTAATTGCTGACAATGTTAGCGGCGCGGATGCCGGGAACTTTGTTAGCTGCGATCGCCATTCCAATACCGGAACCGCAAACGAGAATTCCGCGTTCGACTTGTCCACTGGCTACGTCTTCTGCAACCTTTCTGGCGTAGTCGGGATAGTCCACCGAATCGGAGGTATTGGTTCCTTCATCGATCACTTGATGGCCGCAGTCCTTGACGAACTGGCGGATGCGATCCTTAAGCAGATAACCAGCGTGGTCGGCACCCAGTGCAATTTTCATGCCTATATTGTATCGAGGAGTCGCTGCTGTGCCAAAGGAAAAGGGCGCGCCACGTGGCCGTAACGCGCCCTTTTTGCTAACAAGCCGTTATGAGGTGGCTTCCACCTGCGTAGCCTCAAACGGTGTGCCTTCGGGATACGCCCGATTGAACGCTCCAGCAACGTACTTTGTGACCAGATAAGCGTCCATGTATTTATAGGGAAACTCGCCGAGGGTGTAGTGGCCGCAGGGGAGGCAGCGGATTTCGGCCTCGGGTTTGCGGTTGCGGAATTCCGCGGCGACTTGATGGCTGAATTCGGGGATGAAGGTGCGGTCGTAGGCCGTGTGGATCATGAGCACCTGCTTGTGCCATCGCTCGAATTTATCGAAGAAGTGCATGGGGCTGATGCAATCCCAAACCCGCCGCACCTCGGCCACGTTCAACACCTTCTCGAGACTTTGGCGCACATGGCGGGTGGAGAAGCCAGTCCAGACCACATCGCCAAAATAGGTGGATGCATGGTTGAAGATGTTGACCCGGATACGCGGGTCGTGAGCGCTGGCGATGAAGGCGTAACAGGAGCCGAGACTGGTGCCGAGTACGCCGAACTGAGTGTAGCCCTGCTGCTCCAGCCAGTCCACGCAGCAGCGAATGTCGACGATGCCTTGACGCGAGGCATGGAGGGTGCGTCCGATGTTGGCGCTGACGGAGTAGTCGGCGCGGTGAAGCTCGGCGGGCATCCGTATGTCGTGGTAAGGCATGCTGAGGCGCAGAGTAGATACGCCGAAGAGCCGGAACAAGCGGGCAAATGCATTGTGGCTCAAGGCATCGCCGTTCCACTGCGGAACGATGATCATGGCGCGCTTGGGCTTGTTTTTGGGTGCAGGCACCGGGAACCAGCGCGCGTTGACCAGATCGTTCTCCGGGTAGGGCGAGCGGACAGGCGAGGTGAAGCGCAGGAAGGTTCCGAATTGTCCTGCGTACTTGGCGTCGTCAATCTCAGGATTGGCGTGGCTGCCGGTGCCATGAACGCGGATGGGGCGCTGCTCCAGACGAAAATCGGTGGGAGTCTTATAGCCGAAAAACTCGTCGCTGTTGGCGATGAAATGTTCGTTCAACTCAAAGAAGTAGCGCTTCTGCTCCTCGGGCGAAAACGATGCAGGGGAGGGTTTGGCGCCGGGAAAATCGGCAGTCCAGTCCAGCCCCCACTCAAAAGGACGCACCACGCGATTGTTGTCGCGGGTTTCAAGGCGATACTCCCAGTCGGTCATCCAGCGTGCATAACGAGAGCGGATCATAAGCGTTTGTAAGACGAGTTTATCAAGCCGTTCGGACGATATTCGAGCCGCTCGCATCCAGAGGAGGGCAGTGAGAGCTGAAAGGCGAAGGATTGGGGGCTAACGGGGATGCGATCAACACGGGAGCAACGGCGAGAACGAGGTCAGCTACCCCACTGTCAGGCATGGCGAACTCCGAGGGGTGGAACTGAACAAAAAAAACACATTGGGGACACCCGCGGGATCAGTCTACATCCTTCTCAAGCTCTTTCATAAGCTCCCGTAAAGCTTCTGTTTGCTGTCTCGTCAGCCTCGCTCCAATAAGGCACACTTCGGTCGGATAAGAAGAACCATACTCGGCCTTGTTTTCGGCGGGATACATCGCCGCGATATATGAGTCGCGGTAAGCAATCCATGATCTCTCGAATGCTTTAACTTTTGAGACCGCCACTGCGTCCTTTTCGATTTTGAGCAGCAGCTGCTTGTATACACGGTTAAGTTCGGTGTCATCACGCTTGGCTTCGTCGGCGGCACAGGCATAGACCTCCGCTCGGCTTTTTGCTTTCTGATTACAAGCGCGCCATTCGGGCGATTCCTGCGCTCCGCAGATACACGAGATCAAAAATAAGCACAACGCCACGCAAAGACCTTTTCGCATTTCGGCTCCCTGAATCAACAGCAGGCCGGTGGCCCAGAGTTGGCGCTTTTGGTTCAACTCTGCGGCCTGCAACTTTGTTTCGAATCCGATTTTCTACTCGACGTAGACCCTTGGGACGCGGGGTGACAGTCCACAGAGGATTTCATAGACGATGGTGCCGGCCAGGCGCGCGTGCTCGTCGGCTCCGACAGCGCAGTGCGGGCTGCTGCCTATGAGCAGGACTTCGTCGCCGATCATGACATTCGGAATATCAGTGACGTCGATCATGGTGAGATCCATGCTGACGTTGCCGGTAATGGGCGCGTAACTGTCGCGCAGAATCACCCGTCCACCCTTGGAAAGATGGCGGCTGAAGCCGTCTCCGTAGCCGACGGGAATGACGGCGAGGCGAGTTGGGCGGGCGGCGTGCCAGCGCTGGCTGTAGCCGACGGGCGTGCCTGGGGCGATGTCTCGCAGGGCGATAACGCGGGTCTTCCAGGTGAGCACGGGGCGAACGGGAAGAACGGCCTGATCGGCACCGGGACCTTCGCACTTGAGGTTGTAGCCATAAAGGGCGATGCCAGGCCGGACCATGTTGTTCCATGTGTCCGGGCGAGCAATGGTGGCAGCGGTGTTGGCCAGATGGCGATAGCGAGGGCGAAGTCCAGCCGCGGCGAGCACCTGAAGGGCGTGATTGAAATCCTCGCGCTGCTTGGCTGCAGCCGGGGAGTCAAGTATTTCGGATTCAGAGAAATGACTGAAGACACCCTGCAACTCGACAGCGCGCGAGGAAGCGATGCGGGCGGCAAGAGCCGGGAGTTCCTCGAGCGAGACGCCGAGCCGAGCCATGCCGGTATCGATCTTGAGGTGTACGGGCACCTTGCGCTGAAGGCCGAGGGTTGCGACTTCACGCTCCAGTGCTTCGACGTGTTCGGCGGTGGCAACGGCCGGAATGAGGTCGTGACGCAGGAGAGCTTCCTCTTCGCCGCGCCAAAATCCGGTCATGACAAGGATGGGGAGTTTCACGCCTGCTTCACGCACAGCAACACCCTCTTCGGCGGAGGTCACACCAAGCCAGAGGGCTCCGGCCTCTTCGAGGGCGCGTGCGGTTTCGATTACGCCATGCCCGTATGCGTCACATTTGATAACACAGCATGGGGTGACGCCGGGACCGAGGTGACGGGCGATGACACGATAGTTTTCGGCCAGAGTGGATAGCGAAATCTCAGCCCAGTTGGGGCGAGTGTGCATGGAGAATTTTTGCTGTGTGGATGACAAGACGATAGATCCTGAGAACCAGTATAGCTTGCTGAATCGTGATGCGGGCCGGAGTTGAGGCCGCGTTATTTACTGAAAGTAGTCAAGATCCTTCGCCGACTTGTCCTCCTTGCTGCGTTCGATCTGTTTCATTTTGGTATGGACGAGTCTTTCTGGGCACGGGCACTCTGCCCTTTTTGAATGCGGAGTATTTCCATTTACATTAAAATTAGAGCAGTTCAATGCTGAAAAAGTGTCTATTTATATTGTGTCTCACCGGTCCACTGCTTGCGCAGTCGGGCGGGCTCACGCCTACCGTGAAGCCGGTGTCTATGTTTGCCGTCAACGCGCCGATTACCACGCTGGGGCCGGATGCGGCACTTCAGAGATATATAGAACACAGGCAGGAGCAGAGCTCCCGGCTGCCATCCTACGAGAGTGAAACTTCGGTTCACGCCGAACTCCCCGACTCAGCTCAGCACGGCGACTATGAGCTGATAGCCAACTACAGGGCTGATCCGCGCGCGCTCAACTATGTCAGTGTTCACTTCGAAGGCGACCGCTTCGTCAAGAGCAATATAATCCTGAGAATCCTGCAGTCTGAAGCGGATCACGTTCGCAAGAAAGACGACGGCAGCACAGCTATTAACGAACAGAACTATAAGTTCTCATACGCCGGAATTGAGCAGGTACATAATCGGCAGGCGCACGTCTTTCATCTCAAGCCACGGCGCAAGAAACCCGGCTTGTTCAAGGGCCAAATTTCTCTGGATGCCAGCACCGGATCGATGCTGCGCATGGAAGGTACGCTTGTAAAATCTCCTTCAATGTTTGTTCGCGATATCAATTTTGTTCAGGACTTTGAAGAGTTTGAAGGGTTTACCTTGCCTACAGAGCTACACTCCTGGGCACGTGCTCGTTTTATCGGGCGCACGATGGTGAACATTGTTCATCGTTCGTACAAGTTGCAACGTGACTCCGAGAGAGCGCACCGACAGTTGCCTGAAAGGGAAATTTCCGACAGAGGCTCCGGTACAAATTAGCGATGTATTGAACAAAGTCTGCTGCAGTGTGGTACACAGTGGGCTGCGCTTTTGCTGAGGCAAATGGAGCCCGAGTTCCAGACCGAATTCGTCACTGCGGGAAGCCTGCTCTACTCCGTTGAGCATCGCCCTTGGCTGCCGCCGGACAGCCACTGGCTCGTTTCACAGAGCTGGGACAACATTCTGCTCGCCCATTTTGCGCTTGCTCCAGCCACGTTGCGCCCCTTCGTGCCGGATGGTTTCACGCTTGATCTTTATGACGGCGTCGCTTGGCTGACGGTATCTCCTTTCTGCGCCACCCATGTGCGTCCGAGCGGGATTCCACCGCTGCCCGGATTTTCTTTTTTCTCACAATTGAATCTTCGTACTTATGTGACGCTGGAAGGAAAGCCTGGCATTTTCTATTTGAGCGTGGACGTAGCGAGTCTCTCGGCGGTGTGGTTTGCGCGCATTTTCTTCCGCATGCAGTACTGGCACGCGGCAATTCGCTTCAGCAGGAACAACAGCGGCGTGGATGATTCAGTTGCGCGAACGATGAGTTTTCGTGCGTCTCGTTTGCGTGGTCCAGCCGCCTGCAAAGGGCCTGCCGAGTTTGAAGTAATGTACCGTCCGGAGGGCGACCCCGAGCCGGTACACCGGGCCACTCTGGAGGAATTTCTCACCGAACGATACTGCATTTACTCTTGGAACCGTGGGAAGTACTACCGAACCGAGGTACATCACCAGCCCTGGTCGTTACAGCCAGCCAGCGTTGAACTCCAAGCCAACACGCTTGCCGAGCCTTTTGGCTTTGCTCTACCGGCCAGGCCGGACCTATGTTACTTCTCACCTTCGGTGAAGATGCTGGTCTGGGCTCCGGAAAGTATCCGGCTACGGTAGTTCAAAGGCCATGCTTCCCGGATTGTGATGGAAACAAGAGGTATGACACAGAAACCGAGAGCAGAATCATCCAAGCCAACGTAGCGCGCTCTGATTCGTCCCGTACCTGCATTGAATGTATGGGGGAAAACAGCATTGAGGAGAAGATCACGGCAGCCAGTATGGATCCCACCACACTGACCATGGCTCCGAAGTGGCTGGCGAGCAGCACAAGAACAACTACAAACAAAAACGGGGCGGCCAGCTTCCAGTTTGTTCTGGAGAAAACTAGCGCAAAGACAATTGCACACAACGCACTTACCGCAATTCCAACACTGGACTGCAATGTATACAGAAGTTTAGTTTTCATGTGTTTTCATGTGCCGAAAAGTCTCATCAAGGCTTACAGAGTCCCTGCTGTGTTGCCTACAGCTGTTGCCTTTCAACGTAATAAAGATCGCATGAATCGAAAGTTGGTTGTTGCAAATTCGAGAGCAGCACTAGCATTTGTGTAAACGGTGTATTCAGGTTGATTGCTCCTTTAGCCCTGAAAAGCAGCGGCAGAGCTCGATTTTGCTCGCTGGATTCGAGTTTTATATCGGAAAATGATTTCGTCGCGCTGAGACCTTGGGCGCAGTTAACAAGGATATTCGATGCCACAAGGAACCGACTCACTTCTGCTGCAGTTGTTTACGATCTTCGTTTGGGCGAAGGTTTTCGGTGAGCTGTTCGAGAGGCTGCATCTTCCGGCTGTGCTCGGAGAAATTCTGGCCGGAGTTGTTCTCGGCCCTTATGCCACGCGCTTTGTCCTGCCTGGCGAAACCATCTACTCCATTGCGGAAATGGGTGCCGTTTTTCTGCTCTTCACTGTCGGCCTGGAAACTTCGCCCAGCGATCTGATCCGTGTGGGACGGCTCAGTCTGCGTGTTGCGCTTGCTGGAGTGATTGTGCCCTTTGCGCTGAGTCTTGTGTTCCTGAAGTTGAGCAACGAGCCTACGCATGAAAGTCTCTTCGTTGCCGCCGCTATGGTTGCCACCAGCGTGGGCATTACGGCGCGGGTGCTGCGCGATATGGATGTGCATAAGTCCCGCTCGGCTCAGATCATTCTGGGCGCGGCGGTTTTTGACGACATACTCGGCATGTTGTTGCTCGGCATGCTGGTCAGCACAACCAGCAATCGTGGAGTGGAGTGGTTGCATATAGCACTGGTCAGTGCCGAAGCGATTGGGTTTGCCGCGTTCATGATTTTTGTCGCGCCGCGCGTTGTGGATCGTCTTGAACCCGGACTGCAACAGATGCAGACGCAGGATGCTCCTCTCGTGCTCGCGCTGGCCATATGCCTTGGGCTGTCCGTGGCAGCCACGCGCATCGGAATGGCCGCCATAATCGGGGCGTTTTTCGCGGGCCTTGCCTTCGCGGATTACTCGCCGCGCTGGAACCTCGAACCGCGCGCGCAAGCCATCAATCTGTTTCTATCTCCGATCTTTTTCTTCACCATGGGGTCGCGCCTGGATCTTTCGGTATTTTCGCGTTCGGTCTGGCAAGTGGCCCTTGTGCTCTCTGCAATTGCCGTGATCTCCAAGATCGTGGGTTGCGGGCTTCCCCTTTTTCGGGAGGGTTGGCGCGCGATGCTGCAGGTAGGTGTGGGGATGACGCCGCGAGGTGAAGTCGCGCTGATCGTCGCGCTGATCGGTTTGCAGATGAACATGATCTCGCAACGCGCTTATGCGCTGGTCATCATCGTGACCGCAGTGAGCACGGTATTGCCTCCTCCATTTTTGCGAATGTTGTTCAAACAGAATGGGAAGGGGCCGGGAACACCCGCTTCGAGTGATGAACAGCCCACCGAAGTGCAGATATCCGGTCAGATCAGCTAGTCTGGTCGGCTATAATCCGCTAAGTTTCAATTGCACAATGAGGTGAATTATGGAGTCCTTGCAGGGACACGTGGCGCTCGTCACTGGAGCGTCTCAAGGAATCGGCCGCGCCTGCGCCGTGGCGCTCGCCAAAGCCGGCGCAACCGTAGCGCTGGCCGCGCGCAATGCAGAGAAGCTGAAAGAAGCGGTGGCTCAGATTGAAGCCGAGGGCGGCAAGGCCGCAGCGTTTTGTCTCGATGTAACTTCCGAAGAAGCCATTAAGGCTACCGTAAAAGAGATCACCGCGGCTCTGGGCAAAATCGACATTCTGGTCAACAACGCGGGAATTACTCGCGACACTTTGTTGATGCGAATGAAGCGGGCTGACTGGGACGACGTTCTGACGACCAACCTGACTGCGCCCTTTTTGCTGACTCAGGCTGTAATAAGCGGAATGTTGAAGCAACGCTGGGGACGCATCATCAACATCAGTTCCGTGGTGGGCCGGATGGGCGCGCCGGGACAGGCAAATTATGCTTCTGCGAAGGCAGGACTTATCGGTCTCACGCTTTCCGTGGCGCGCGAAGTTGCCTCCCGCAATATCACAGTCAACGCGGTCGCTCCGGGCTACATTGCCACGGCCATGACCGACGTGCTCACCGACGAGCAGAAACAGGGAATCGTTGCGCAGATTCCCCTCGGACGCCAGGGCACGGACGCGGATATCGCGAACGCCGTACTCTTTCTGGCCAGCAACGAGGCGGGCTACATAACCGGGCACGTGCTCGACGTGAACGGCGGAATGTTGATGGGTTGATGGCTGCGCGCTGCTGACATTTTTTACGTCAGCAGCGCAGGCAAGCAAGTTAGGGCTTGGAACTGAGCCATTGTCGAATATGGTCGTAGACCATTGAATGACTGAGGAGATCCCAATGGTTTATCCCGTATCCGATCCATTGGCGGAAATCAGCAAATACCAAGTTCATCTCGGGATTCGGGTGGCGACCTAAGGCGCTGTCTACGGTTACCAGGCCATCTCCGAGCGGATCGAAGCCGGAGTTTGCAACGGCCTGCCGGGTGGCTGCAATAGCATAGCAGCGCACATCCCGGGGCAAAGGCAAGGGACTGCGGACGTCTGGCGACTGCGCGAAACGATCACGTCCTTTCCAGTCATCATCCAGCAGATTGCCAAAACGCATATCGGTGATGCCAGCGCTTCGAATTTTTCCGAGACGGGCATATGGGGCCGTGTAGGGGCTGGTTTCCAGTGCGGTGTCTACCCAATTTCCCAAGCGCTCAAGCGGCGCGCCGTGGTGTGGCGTTCCGAGAAAGATGAGTGTGCGCAGATACTGGGGCCAGAGATGGCCAGTTTGCGTCGCATAGTAATGGGCGCTCCGGGACACCAACCCTCCCATGCTGTGTCCGACGATGGCGAACTCCTGTATCGGAACGGGCCACTGCTCGAAAAGTTCGTTGAGCAGGCCTGCGAGCAGGCGCCCGTTTTCAGAGACGTGCAACCCACTGTTGTAATGCAGATACACCGGCGTGTAGCCAAGCTCACGGGCCAGAGACGCGCCGTGGTCGTGCCCTTTCCGCTTCCATTGCAGATCATTCAGACAGAGACCGTGTACCAGCAGAAGCACCTTATTGCCGGGCTGCGATATGGCGGTCTGAAGTGCGCATCTTTCGATTTCGAGTGGCCGGCCGAGATGACGGAGAGACATGGAAATTGCCAGCGGATTACTTGTTCTGACCAGGTAGTCGCCTAAGACTCCGTTTACAGCGGCCACTATGGCCTCACGCCGCAATGACAATCGGCTCTGTTTTGCGGGAGGCGGCGTGGAGGCGATCAGGCCGCGGCCAACTAATCCGGTTGCCACGCGAATGCTGTTGTAAACCAGCGCGGTGATGCCCGTTGTTAACTGTTGCGCTGGCGACGGACCAACACCGCCATACGTAAACGCAATTTCGCCGTGAATGGCCTCAACGACGTCAGTCAGTTCTGCGACGGCGTCATTTGCCAAGCGGCTGAACCCAACCAGATCAGAAGGATGAAGATGGAGCGTTTTTGTCATAGCGATCCCCGGCATTGCGATCGGTGAACGGAGCTCAGTATTGCCGCGTTGCAGCATAGGTCGCTTATTGCTCTCCCGTCAAGAGGCACTCGGTCATGCTGGCCGCGCCATTCCGGCGGCAGCTTACTCCCGAACGAAAAAATAACAGGAGCACCTGCGAGAGCAAGATGAGAAGAAGGGATGCAGAATGTCTATCCGGCCCAGTAGCGGTATGCCAAAAGGCAGAGGCAAACTAACAAAGCCAACAAGAGGAGCGAAGAGATGAAGGACGACTCCGGCTTGATTGCGGGTGGCGGCTCAAACTGTTCCCTGAGCCTTGGTAACCGCTCCTCGAAGCGTTGCCCGTACTGTTGCGCTTCAGCCTGCTCGGCTGCTTTTCGCATGGCTTCTCGCAAAGCATCACCCAGCTGCGGCGCCTTGCCCGGAGTTCTTCCCGAAGCAGTCGTGGAACTGCGCGCCAGCTTCGCGCGAATCAGCACGAAGAGCGCAAACAACAAAATTACCAGCAGACGGATTATTTCCGGATTGGGAGCTCTCGGTTCCATCGCACCACCTGCGCCCGTAGTTTACGAAGAATTTCGTCTTCTATCCAGTCCTACCCAGTGAAGCAGTTTCTTATTGTTTTGTAACTGATTACAATTAACAGCCCTGGAGGAATCATGGAGCGCGCCGTTCGAGTCGTAATTGCAATTGCCGCACTGACCATCTTCGCCGTTGCCCAGGGCGCGCCGCCGAAGAAGGTCAAAGCGCAGGAGTCAACGATGACGAAAACGCAGACGAAACCCACCGTGGCCGACGCCGAAAAGTTTATGGCCGAAACCGAATTCACGTTGAACGAGATGAATGTGAAGCTTGCACGGGCGCAATGGATTCAGGCCACCTTTATTACAGATGACACGGAGTCCATTGCCGCCGATTACAACCAGCGACTTATTACGGAGATGACTCGCCTGGCGGACGAGGTCAAGCGTTTCGACGGACTGGAGCTGCCTCCGGTGCTGGCGCGCAAATTCCTGCTACTCAAGCTTCAGCTTTTCTCGTTGGAAAATCCCAAGGAGCGCGAGGAGTTCGCACAGCTCGCCAGTTCGCTGGAAGGAGAGTACGGCAAAGGCAAGTACTGTCCTAAGACTGGAAAATTCGCGGGGAAGTGTCTGGAAATTGGCGAAATTGAAAAGGTCTTCGCTAAGTCGCGCGATCCCGAGGAGCTGAAGGAAATCTGGGCGGGCTGGCACTCCATTGGCGCTCCGATGCGCGCGAAGTACACACGTTTTATTGAGCTGCAAAACAAGGGCGCGCGCGAACTTGGCTTCAAGGACATGGGGGCGCAGTGGCGCAGCAATTACGACATGACGCCCGAGCAGTTTTCTGCCGAAACCGAGCGCCTGTGGAACCAGGTGCGCCCTCTGTACGAGTCGCTGCACACCTACGTTCGCACGCAGCTCGTGAAAAAGTATGGCTCGCATGCGGCCGATGTGAACGGCATGATTCGAGCCGATCTGCTGGGTAATCCATGGGGACAGGAGTGGGGGAACATCTACCCGCTTGTGGCTCCGGCGGGCAGCAAAGGCGTGGGCTACGACCTCACCGAGTTGCTGAGGCAAAAGAAAGTCGACGAGCTCGGAATGGTTCATTATGGTGAAAACTTCTTCAAGTCGCTTGGCTTTGAGCCGCTGCCAGCTACCTTCTGGGAACGCTCGCAGTTCATTAAGCCGCGCGACCGTGAAGTGGTTTGCCACGCCAGCGCCTGGGATATCGATAACCAGGACGATCTTCGTCTCAAGATGTGCATCCAGATTCGCGATGAAGATTTTGTGACCGTTCACCATGAACTCGGTCACAACTTTTATCAGCGTGCTTACAAGCACCAGCCATTCATGTTCATGAATGGCGCAAACGACGGCTTCCATGAAGCTATCGGCGACACAATTGCGTTGTCGATCACGCCGGAATATCTGAAACAGGTCGGGCTGATCGACAAGGTTCCGGAAAGCGATGACACGGCGCTGCTGTTGCGTCAGGCGATGGACAAAGTCGCATTTCTTCCGTTTGGCCTGATGATTGACCAGTGGCGTTGGAAGGTGTTCGACGGTGAGATCAAGCCGGCAGACTACAACGCCGCATGGTGGAGCTTGCGCGCAAAATATCAGGGCGTTGTCCCACCGGTCGCTCGCACTGAGGCCGATTTCGATCCGGGCGCAAAGTATCACGTTCCGGGTAACGTGCCTTACACTCGCTACTTCCTGGCGCGGATTTTGCAGTTTCAGTTTTATCGCGCCATGTGCCGCGAGGCCGGGCAGATTGGGCCACTGCATCGCTGCTCGTTCTACGACAACAAAGCCGCCGGAGCCAAACTCAATGCCATGCTGCAACTCGGCATGAGCAAGCCCTGGCCGGAAGCGCTGAAGACTCTGACAGGTGAAGAGCGCATGGATGCAGGTGCCATGATGGAATACTTCGCTCCGCTGAAGAAGTGGCTGGACGAGCAAAATGCTGCTGCCGGAGTGAAGTCCGGTTGGACCGTGCCTGCAAAGTAAGCGTGCAGTTGTAGGGATGGGTGGGAGACGGGCGGATATGTGGCGAGTTGCGCGAACCGTTCCCCCACTCAAGCCGAAAGAGGCTTGAATGGGCCACCCGCCCAAAAGGGGCCCCGTGCTGAGTTACTACGTTACAGATCGAACGCAATTTGCCGGGAGTGAGTCAGAGCGCAGGGCTCAGCTTCTCCGAACAGTTCGTGGAGCCGTTGCTGCCGGGGTCGACTACATTGAGCTCAGGGAAAGCGATCTCTGTATTCGTGAGCTTGAGTTATTTGCCCGCGAAGTCCTTCAGGCAATTCGCAGCGCGGGCCCGGCGAGGTTGTTAATCGACCATCGCACGGATGTTGCTCTGGGGATCGGCGCTGACGGCGTTCACCTGAGAGCTAGCGATATAGCTGCTTCCGACGCGCGCGCATTGGCAGCGACGAGCGGTGCGGGACAGTTTGTGGTCGCCGTTGATTGCCGCTTCGCAGAGGAAGTGCGGCTGGCTGAGGCCCACGGTGCGGATGTCGCGGTGCTGGCACCGGTTTTCGAAAAAATTAGTGTGGCGGGAAACGCAATTGGACTGGAGGAATTGCGGCGGGCAACCCTGAAAGACAGAAGTCCCGATATGCGCGTTGAAGCCGGTGACACTCGGAGAATGTTTCCGGTCTTTGCCGCCGGTTGCGCGGATTTTGAAAGTGCGCGGCACTGCGCCAATGCAGGCGCGATGGGTATTGCTGGAACCAGGCTCTTCCAGCAATCTCTCAATCTGCCAACGCTGGTTCGTTCGATCCGCTCAATCTAATCTGCGGAAGGCATGAGCCACCGGGTCAGCATATTCAGAAGCGAAAGGAGCAGCGCACCCCAGAAGGCTGGCACGAATCCGCGGACAATGAATCCCGGCACCAAGTGCGATACGAACAACAACATCAGCGCATTGATGACCAGGAGGAACAGCCCGAAAGTAACCAGTGTCAGCGGAAAGGTCAAAATTTTCAGAATGAATCCCAGTGTGGCATTTACCAGCCCGATAGCAAGTGCAGCAATTAGCGCGGAACGCAGACCATCGACCTTGAACCCGGGCACCAGATGGGAAACCACCAGCAACAAAATCGCGCTGATGAGCCATCTTATAAGTAGGTGGACCATTAAATTTTCGACCTTTCTGACTCAGTTTATCTGGGCCGTCTATTCTGTCCAACGACGGACGACTACATCCTATTCCGCTTTGATCTTATCCGAAAGCTCAACCTCCAGCGGCGGCCCCACCGCTGCCGGGTCATCGCCGCGCGCAATGTGCGCTTCCACGGGAGAAAAGATATCCCCCCAGTGGAAGGTTGATCACAAGTGTGACTGACTCATTTCTGGTCGTGTTTCGATTCAGAATTTTCGAGAATCTCTGAATTTTGAGATAGACTCAGCCATGCGCTTTCAATGTCAAAGCGGCTGCATTCGCTGCTGCGATCAAAAGGGTTTTGTTTACGTTACCCGCGAGGACATTTCGCGTCTCGCCGAACACCTCAAAATTAGCCGCGCGGAATTCAGACGACGTTATCTCTGCGGCACAGTTCCGCCGCTTCGTTTTCGCAAACAGCGTCATAAGCAATGCCCATTTCTGACCGCCACGGGATGCTCGGTACACGCGGTCAAACCGCTGCAATGCAGTTCTTTTCCCTTCTGGCCGGAACTGCTCGCCAACCCCGCAGAGCGCCGCGCTGCTGCGGATTACTGCCCCGGACTGAACCACGGCCCGCTTGTGAATATCGACCTCGCGAACGAAATTGCGGCTCAGGTTTCCCTAGCATTTCCGGAGCTCTATCACAGCGATGGCGGGAGCAAGAAGGAGTAGAGGAAATCATGCAATGAATTTTGCAAATAGATGGAACGTAATCCGAAAATTCGCAATCCAATTGAGTGCTGGACCTGACAATGCGCAATGAAGGTGAGTTTAAGGTTAAGTCCGCATCGATCGTTGTGATACGGATTATTGCCTGTCTGTTTTCTGCCATTTCGAAGGGAGGTTCCTGTGCTTATTGCGATCTTAAAGGAAGCGAGGGGGGACGAGACTCGCGTGGCACTCACGCCTGATGCCGTGAAGTCGCTGGCCGGAAAAGGTTTCAGCGTTGCGGTTGAAAGCAATGCTGGTTTGCAGTCCGGAGCCAGTGATGGCGATTATCAGGCTGCTGGCGCTACGATTTCCCAGAATCGCGCGGAACTTCTCGCTTGTGCTGATGTTGTTCCCGTTGTAAACCTGCCGCCTGCCGAGGAGCAGGAAAAAATGAAAAGCGGCAGCGTGGTGATTGGTTTTTTGCGCCCGCTTGATGATCCTGCCGCGCTGACCCCGGCCGTGAAGCGCGGCGTCACGCTCTTCTCTATGGAACTGGTGCCCCGCATCACGCGTGCTCAGTCGATGGATGCGCTTTCGTCGATGGCGACCGTGGCGGGATACAAAGCGGTGATTGCGGCCGCTGACCACCTTCCTAAACTTTTTCCGCTCCTGATGACCGCCGCGGGAACGATTCCTCCAGCGAAAGTTCTGGTGCTAGGGGCGGGAGTCGCCGGTTTGCAGGCAATCGCCACGGCCCGCCGCTTGGGAGCCGTGGTGGAAGCCTACGATGTGCGCGCCGCTGCCGGTGAGCAGGTAAAGTCCCTGGGCGCAAAGTTCATCGAGGTCGATCTCGGTGGTCTTCAGACGGAAGACAAGGGCGGCTATGCCAAAGAACTCAGCCCGGAAGCGCTGGAGTTAGGCCGTCAGGCGATCGCCACAGCTGCAAAGAACGTCGACTTGGTTATCACCACTGCGCAGGTTCCGGGACGCCGCGCGCCGCTTATGCTTCCCACCGCCGCAGTGGAAGGGATGCGGCCGGGATCGATCATTTTCGATCTGGCGGCCCCAGCGGGCGGAAACTGCGAGCTCACGAAATGCGGCGAGACCGTCATTCATCACGGCGTCACCATCTTCGGTCCCGCGAATCTTCCAGCTGAGGTGCCGGCGCATGCCAGCATGCTCTATTCGCGTAACCTGAGCAACTTCATGCAATTGATTCTCAAAAAAGGTGAACTGAGCATTGACCGCGCCGATGAGATCATTGCGGGATCGTGCGTCGCGACTGGCGGTGAATTTGTGAATGAAAAAGTTTCGGCGGCATTGGCGGCGCTGAAGGTTCATGCTTAAGGGCGCAGGAGGGATCTGTGAGTCCATTGTTCATACTTGCCATTCAAGCTCAACCCACGGTTGCTGAAGTGATGGACCCTAAGGTGCTGATAGCGGCGTTTTACGTCTTTGCTCTGGCGGCGTTTCTGGGTTACCAAGTGATTTCGCGCGTGCCGCCTCTGCTCCATACTCCGCTGATGTCGGCAACAAACGCGATTTCCGGCATCTCGCTGGTTGGCTCGCTGGTCATCGCCGGGGCTTACAAATTCAATTTCCACAAGCTGGCGGCGGGAGGCGTGGGAGCGCATGAATCCTGGGCTACGGTGATGGGCTTTATTGCCGTCTTCACCGCTACGGTCAACGTCGTGAGCGGCTTTGGTCTCACGGACCGGATGCTGAAGATGTTTCGGAAAGAGTTCAAGAAGAAGGAGGCGCAAAAGTAATGGAAGCGGCGCTGCAATCTCCGAACTACATTCTTGAGTTCACCTACATAGTTGCGTCGATCCTTTTCATTTGGGGATTGAAGAGCCTGAGCCATCCTGATACAGCGCGCAAAGGCATGTTTCTGGCCGAGGCTGGCATGGCTGCCGCTGTCATTGGCACGCTCTTTCACCGCGACATTCACTTCTTTGGCTGGATCATCGCCGGGCTGATTCTCGGGTCGATGGTGGGCGCGGCCTTTGCCGTCTGGGTGCCAATGACAGCCATGCCTCAGCGAACCGCGCTTTCGCATGCTTTCGGCGCGATTGCGGCAGCGCTGGTTGGTATTGCCGAGTTCGTCATGCACTCCGGCACCATGTCCACGTTTACACGCAGTGCGCTGGGCCTGGAAGTGATGCTCGGCACGCTGACCACCACGGGATCGCTGATCGCCTGCGGCAAGCTGCAGGGTGTCATTCGCGGCACGCCCATGCAGTTCAAAGGTCAGCAGTTCGTGAATATGCTGATCTTTCTTTCCATGGTGGGCTGCTTTGCTTACTCGCTTCATAACCCGGCGGCGACACCCTTCTTTTACGGCATGGTGACGCTTGGCTTCGTCTTTGGCGTCATGCTGGTGATTCCCATCGGTTCGGCGGACATGCCGGTGGTGATGTCCCTGCTGAACAGCTACGCCGGATTGTCTTCGGCGGCTACCGGATTTGTGTTGGGGAATAACATTTTGATCATCGCCGGAACGCTGGATGGTTTTTCAGGCTTCATCCTGTCCATCCTGATGTGCAAGGCCATGAACCGTTCGATTACCAATGTCCTATTTGGTGGCTTTGGCGCGGTGCATGCCAAAGCCGCAGCCGGAGCGGGCGGTGAAATGCACGAGATCTCGCTCGAAGACGCGGCGGTTCGGCTCGCCTATGCCAGCAAGGTTGTTTTCGTTCCCGGCTATGGGCTGGCCACCGCTCAGGCGCAGCACGCAGTGCGCGAACTGGCCGACATTCTGGAAGAACGCGGCGTGACCGTGAAGTACGGCATTCACCCAGTTGCGGGACGAATGCCTGGCCATATGAACGTATTGCTCGCCGAAGCCAACGTGCCCTATGGCGATCTCTATGAGATGGAGCAGATCAATCCGGAATTTCCTACGACCGATGTCGCTCTGGTGGTGGGGGCCAACGACGTGGTAAATCCGGATGCACGCGACAACTCCGATAGCCCTATCGCAGGGATGCCAATCCTTGAGGTGGACAGGGCAAAATCCGTCATTGTCCTCAAGCGCGGACAGGGGCGCGGCTTCTCCGGTTTGGAAAACCCCCTGTTTTTTAAGTCCGTCACCAGCATGCTCTATGGCGATGCAAAAGCGTCGCTTTCGCGGCTTGCGCAGGAAGTAAAGAACGTTTGAGCGCGAATCGAATCAAAGCGAAGCCCCGAGGAATTCGGGGCTTTTGTTTGCGAGCAACCAGCAGCACGGAAAAACTGTTAACGCCCACGTTTTCCCGTCAATTCGCACACGCGCAGTCCGAAAACTCGCGTCCTGCCACCGGAGTTCTCTACGCACGTTTCTCCCTCTTTTCGAAATTCAGGGAAGTATTTTTCTATAAGCCATGCGAGGGCCTGTTTCATCTCGTTGCCTTCCAGTTCACGGACCTCGCCAAAGGCAATGGCGCTCTCATAGCGCACGCTGAACTTCGCCGGGAGTACCTCGGTCGCTCCTACTACGCAGAAACTTGCTTTCGCACCCGCGTGCAGATGGTCGACCTTGCGGCCCTCGGGCGCGGAATGAAAGTAGATCTCTCCTTCCCGATAGACGTAGCTGAGTGGCACGCCATAGGGCTCGCCGTCTGGTCCCACCGTGCTCAGAACTCCGTACTCGCCCCGCGCGAGAAACTCGCGAGCCTCTTCTTCACTCGTTTGCAGATCTTTGCGCCGCATCTCCACTGGATTGGGTCTCCAAGTCTTCTACAACAGATTAACGCCAAGGCAGGCGGTAATAAGATTAGTTCAGACGAAACAAAACCCCCGGTGTCCGAGGGTTTGCTTTTATGGTGCGCTTGGCATTCAGCGCGGATAAAGAATCTAGTTGTTCGTATTGCTGCCTTGCCTAAGCCAGTTCGCCGCTCTGCGCACCTACTCCGTCTGCACAAAAGAACTTCGGCGCTGCGGTGTAGTCGAGGAATCTTTTCAGGCTGTCGATCAGCTTATCCGGCTCGGCCAGAAAGGAGTCGTGCCCATGAGCCGAGACAATTTGCTCGTACTCGCAATCCACTCCCGCCTCACGGAGCTTCTCGGCGAACTCGCGCACCTCGTGCTCGGGGAAGAGCAAGTCGCTGGAGATGCCGAACAGCAGAACCTTAGCGCGAACCCTCTCCCAGGTTTCGCCCGGCCAGTCCCGCTCAGGGTCGAACAGATCCATCGCACGGATGATCGAGAGGTATGCATTGGCGTCAAAGCGGTCCAGAAACAGCGTTCCCTGATATTCCAGATAGCCTGCGATGTCAAACCTTCCACACTCCTCCACCCAGGGAGCTTTTCCTTTACGGTCGGCCTTTCGCCCGTGGCGTGTTTGGAACAGTTCGGGGGATTTATAGGTAATCATGGCCAGCTTGCGAGCCTGCGCCAAGCCCGCGCGTGGTCCCGGCCCGCCATAGTAATCCCCGCCTCGCCACTCCGGGTCAGTGCGAATGGCTTCTCGCTGGATGTGGTTCAACCCCAAGCCCATTGCATTCACCGGCATTGCGCCCATTGCTACGATGCGGTCCACGAATCCGGGATACTCGACTGCCCATTGCAGCGCCTGCATTCCGCCAATCGAAGGGCCGATGGCCGTCCTCACATGAGAGATTCCAAGCTCCTCCAGCGCGATCTTTTGCGAGCGCACCCAGTCACGCACCGTGACCTGAGGAAAGTTCGCGCCGTACGGCTTACCTGTTGCGGGGTCGAGCGAGGCCGGGCTGGTAGAGCCATAGCAGGAGCCGATCACGTTGAAGCATACGACACACTCACGGTCCAAATCGAAGATTTTGTCCAGTATTTCCGTCCACCAGTGATCGACCCGCGAAGAGCCTGAGAGCGCGTGGCAGACCAGTGTCACGTTGCTGCATTCCTCGTTGGGCTCGCCGTAGATTGCGTAACGCAAGCTCGCGTCCGTCAGCATCTTGCCGCTTTCCAGTTCGAATGGGCCTCGATTCGTAATGGAAACTGTGCCCTGTGTCAGATGAAGATTCTTTTGGAGAGTCGTTGCCATGATTACCTTCCTGCTCCCTGCCTTACGGGCACGGGCAGAGTATGCGTCGTACCATTCGCAGCTTCGATTGCCTGCGCGAGATCGTCGATAAGGTCACGTACGTCCTCGATTCCAATCGAGAGCCGGACCAGTTCCTGGGTCACGCCCGAGCTGAGTTGTTCCTGTTCCGTCAGCTGCTGGTGAGTTGTGGAGGATGGATGAATGATGAGCGACTTTGCGTCACCGATATTTGCAACGTGACTGAACAGTTTGACCGAGTCGATCAGCTTGCGCCCCGCCTCGTACCCGCCCTTGATTCCAAAAGTCATCAGTCCGCCTTGTCCGTCCGGAAGATACTTTTTGGCGCGCTCATAGTACTTGCTCGATTGCAATCCCGGATAGTTCACCCAGGCAACTCCAGGATGTGTCTCCAGGTAGCTTGCCACCGCTAAGGCGTTTTCCGAGTGCCGCTGCGCCCGCAGATGCAGCGTCTCGGCACCCTGCAAAAGCAGAAAGGAACTGAAAGGAGAGAGCGCCGCACCGGTGTCGCGTAGTACCTGCACGCGAGCCTTGACAATGAATGCCAGGTTTCCAAAAGTCTTGGTGTAGCTGATGCCGTGATAACTCGGATCGGGATCGACGAAGTCCTGCTTGAAACGCGGCGATGCCGTCCAGTCGAAGCGTCCTGAGTCCACGATAATGCCGCCGAGCGTTGTTCCGTGTCCGCCGATAAACTTTGTTGCCGAATTCACAACAATGTCGGCGCCCCACTCGATTGGCCGTACCAGCGCCGGAGAAGCGGCGGTATTGTCGACCACAAGCGGTATTCCCGCTTCATGCGCAATCTTGGCCAGCGTCTCGATTTCGGCCACGTCCAGCTTCGGGTTGCCCAGTGTCTCGGTGTAGAGTGCCCGTGTCTTTTCAGTGATTGCTGCGCGAATACCGTCGAAATCCTCGGTGTCCACGAATTTGACTGTAATGCCCAACCGGCGCAGGGTGTAGTGGAAAAGGGTATAGGTGCCGCCGTAGAGCGAGGTGGTTGAAACCACTTCATCGCCCGCTCCTGCCAGAGTAGTAATCGTCAGTGCCTCCGCTGCCATTCCCGAAGCCGCTGCCAAGCCAGCCGCGCCACCTTCCAGCGCCGCTATGCGCTTTTCAAACACGTCGGTGGTCGGATTCATGATGCGGGTGTAGATATTTCCAGGTTCTTCCAAGCCAAAGAGCCGGGCTGCGTGATCACTATCCTCAAACGCATAACTGGTCGTCTGGTAGATCGGCACGGCCAGCGCCTTCGTTGTTTTCTCGACGATCTGCCCGCCGTGAACAGCCAAGGTGGCGAAATTCTGTTTCTTCTGATTTTCCGGCATTTGCGAAACCCTTCTTCCGAAATCTCTAATAAACAAAAACGACCCATCCGATTGGCCGTGGGTCGTTTGGAAACTCTTGATGTCGCTTTGTAGTGTCGATCTAAGCGAGCACACCCACGGCGGTAGGCGCCAACATGTGGGTGCACATGGCCATGGCCGTTATGAGGGTCGCATACGACATCCTGCAATATAGTTACAGGAGTTCGGCCATCCCTGTCAAGCCAGCTCGGAAAAGTAGCCTCCCGGTTTCGGTTGCGCTGCCAGCCAGCCCGAATATACCCATTTTCAGGAAGCCGAGGGAAGAACAAAGCCCGCGCAGATTGCAGCGTTCGCGCGGGCTTCGTTTTGTTTCGAGAATTCAATTAGAACGGAACCGGGATCTTCTTACGGTGTTTCTTTTTCTCTTTTCGGCTGGATGATGCGTCCTTGGAATCATTGTTTGTATTCGCCGAAGAGGATGAATTTGCATCTGCTTCGTCCGATGAATCCGACGCTGACTCGTTGAGTTGGTCAGGCGCTTTCTTGGGTATGTCGTTGGAACTCAATGCGGAGTCAGAGGAGCGCGGGGCCGCCTGATTCTCCGTAATCTTGGTGTCCTCGGATACCGTCTCGATTGCAACCTTGCCTTTGCCTACCCGACTGGCCTTGGCCTCCAGGTCAGCCTTCACAGAGGAAGTGAGTTCGCGCGCAAGGGCGGCTGCATCTGTTTCCTTCGGATCGATCAAGCTGGGTTCGCCGACCTTGGTTGCGCCACTCAGGTCGGGCTTCTTGCTCATGTCGTGCATAAAGCGCCCATAGCGAGTCGTCGCAGTACGGCTTGCAAGCTCTCTCTTATTTACAGCGATGGCTTCGGGAGTTGGCGTAGGTATCGGCCGACCCAGAGCTGCCAGACGTCGACGCGCATCCTGATACCGCGGCATTGCCGGGTAACGAATCACAATCTTGTGATAAGCCCGTTCCGCATTATCAAGGTACCCCTTCCTTAGGCCCTTCAGGTTGGCGGAAACATTCGTGGTGGAGATTGCTTCGGCCTGTTGCTCGTAAGCCTGGCCGAGAATAAACAGAGCTTCATCGGCTCGGCTATATAGCGGATAAGTATCGCTCAGCGTTTTGGCACGGGCAATCGCGGCCAGCATCGATCCGCGCAGGAAATAAATACGCGCAATGCGGAACTCGCGTTCGGCTAAAACCTCCTGTACTTCGAGCAGACGCAGGCGGGCGGTCTCAATCAGTTTGCTGTCCGGGTATTGCATCATCATCAGGCGGTACTCCTCCTGGGCCCGGAGAGCATGGGTGAAGTCGCGGTCCGGCTTGCCCATCTCGCGATAATGGATGTCGGCGATTTTCAGCTGTGCTTCTGCCGCTTCCGCCATGTTCGGGAAAAACGTGATGAAATCACGAAATTCCGTTTCCGCCTGGGCCAGCGCCGCAGTGTTGCCTTCCTGATACCAGGCCTCGCCAACTGCCAGTTTGGCGCGCGCTACATATTCCGATTCCGGGTAGGTATTGATGAGCGTTTGCAGCGTCATGCGCGCCGCGTCAAATCTGCGCTCTTTCATCGCCTCCATGGCACGGTCATAAAGCACCTTGTCCGGCTGCTTGGAGTTGACGTGCGCCAACGGATTAGCGGCCTTCTTGTTTTTCTTGCAGGCCACGCCGGTCAGCAAGCTTGCAGCCAGCAGCAGGGCGATGAGAACGCGACGAACCATGCGGGAAACACCTCAGTAGAACTCGAACGAGCGGTTATGCCTTTAGCGATGCGGCCACGCGCGCGACCTGCAGAAGCTCTCGAACATTTTGCCTGGAATCGCCTCGGCCAAATACGGCGTTGCCGGCGACGAGAATCTCGGCGCCAGCTTGCACGGCAGCCTCTATGGTATCAAGAGCTATGCCGCCATCGACCTCAATACGGAAGCCGAGAGAGCGCTGAGCACGCAATTCCGCAAGATGGCGAATCTTTCCCAGGGTTCGGGGAATGAATTTCTGGCCGCCAAAGCCTGGATTCACCGACATGACCAGCACGTAGTCCACGGCTTCTAAAATGTCGGAGAGGGTTGCGACCGGCGTTGCCGGATTGATGACGACTCCGGCCAGCGCGCCACGCGAGCGGATATGCTGCACGACCCGGTCCAGATGTACGCAGGCTTCCTGGTGCACGCTGATCCAGTCGGCTCCCGCATCGATGAAAGCCGGAATGTAATTGTCCGGGTTCTCAATCATCAGGTGAACGTCCAGCGGCGCCTTCACATGCTTGCGAAGGGCGGCTACTACGGGTGGCCCAATGGTGATGTTGGGTACGAAGTGACCATCCATTACGTCTATATGCAGCACGGTAGCCCCTGCTTCCAGCACGGGGTTGACCTGTTCGGAAAGGCGGGCGAAATCAGCCGACAAGATAGAAGGTGCAAGCTCGATCACTTTGTTCTCCTCAGGGCTTTGCTGTGGAAATTTTATCACGCGAGTGACTGCCAGCCCCCTGCATACGCAAGAGTTGCCTTAGCCGTGTTACGCTGCTCAGTATGGCGCTAGTGGAAGCAGAGCATCTTACTAAGATCTATGACACGGTGGATACCTTCGGGCGCGGTTCCGGAGCGAGCGTTCGCGCCGTCGACGATGTCTCCTTCACAATCGAGAAGGGTGAAACCCTTGGGCTGGTCGGCGAATCGGGTTGCGGCAAGAGCACCCTGGGCCGGATGCTGCTGCGCCTCATCGAGCCCACCAGCGGAGTGGTGCGCTTCGATGGCGCAGAGATTACTTCAATGGGCGCGCGAGCCCTGCGCGAAACCCGGCGCGACATGCAGATCATCTTCCAGGATCCCTTCGGCTCGCTCGATCCGCGCCTGACGGTTGAAGAGATAGTCACCGAGCCGCTGGCAATTCACGAAAACCTCGGCAAGCCACTGCTTCGCCAGCACGCCGCGGAACTGATGGGCGCCGTGGGCCTTGAAGTCAGCGCCCTTGGCCGCCAACCGCACGAGTTCAGCGGCGGCCAGCGACAGCGCATCGGAATCGCCCGCGCACTCGCCTTGCGTCCGCGCTTCATCGTTGCGGACGAGGCCGTCAGTGCCCTCGATGTAAGCGTGGCCGCGCAGATTGTGAATCTGCTGAAGAAATTGCAGAAAGAGTTCGGCCTGACCTACCTGTTCATCTCGCACTCCATGCCGGTAGTGCGCTATCTCTCGACCCGCATCGCCGTGATGCGCGGCGGAAAGATCGTCGAGATCGGCGATGCGGAGCAGATAACCAGCGCGCCGAAGCATGAGTACACGCAGGAGTTGCTGAGAGCGGTGGAGGAGTAGGGATTGTCCCCCACTCAAGCCCAAAAGATGGGCTTGAATGGGCCACCCGCCGGTTTCTTTTTACTACTGGGACTTTGGCTCTCGGCCTAACAAGCGATATACGCGCTGGGAATCCGATTCATATGTACGTATTGTTGAGTCCGATAGGCCGTCACGAGGCTTGCCCGATTCAGCCCATCGGTATGCCCGGACATAAGGTGAAACTGAGTCCGGCTTTACCCCATCGTTAAGGAGCACCTCTCTCACTCTACCCATATCCATACAACTGGAACCTCCTTTTTCAGCTCCCGTTCGGCTGAATTTTACCGCTGATAGCCGCCGCGTACCAGAAGCCGGGGTACTGCTTGTTCCAGCATCTGTGCAAGGCTTTCAAAGCTCTTCGCCACCTGTTGGTCTATCTGGCGGGTGGCCCATTCAAGCCTTCTGTTGGCTTGAGTGGGGTAGCTGTGTAGCTGCACAAAGCCGTTCGGCCGCGCGCTCACGCTTCCTTGCTGTCCACTCGGACTCGATTTCTACGCGCCCTTCGCAGCCGGTCGCATAGTGGCGGAAGCTGCTCCACTCCCAATCCTCGGGACGTTCGCACAGGCCACGCTTTGCGTGGTTGCGGTGGATGTAACGCAACTTTTCAACGAACTGATCATAGTCACGAATGTTGAAATCGTAATAGCGTTTCTGCCAGAAGTGTTCGGCTTCGCCAATCAATCGCCGCGAGACGCCTTGCTTCAGCGACTTGATCGCATCTGAGAGCGTCGAGCGTTGTGGTTCGCTGATCAACAAGTGGATGTGCTCGGGCATGACAACCTAGCCGTAAACGCTCATCAGGTAATTGCGTCGGAAGCGCTCCAGCGCTAGCTCGAATGTGCATTTCGCCGACGGATCGTTAAACAACTCGCGACGATGGTAGCAGGAGAAGGTCACAAAGTGAGTTTGTCCGGATTCGTGGAATCGCTTTAGACGCGAAGGCATGAAGGCAGAGTAGGTTGGAGAACTTCTTGGCTCAAGTGAAAAGCAGAGGGATTGGGCTGACTGAGACCCCACTCAAGCCCAAAAGATGGGCTTGAATGGGGCACCCGCACCCGTCAACAGAGGGCTTGAATGGGCCACCTGTCCAACTGTCGAACAAACAACCTCTTTTTGCATACAATGTACCTGTGAACTCCGAATTCATCCGCGCACTTCCCAAGGCCGAGTTGCACCTCCATCTTGAGGGCTCGGTTGATCCTCTGACTCTTAGCCAGCTTAGCGAGAAGCATCACACGCCGTTTCCTTGGGCGAGCAATCGCTACAAGGCGCTGCCCGACTCGCACCGTCCGCTTACGGTTGCCGAGACGGAGGCGCTTTACGAATACAAGGATTTCACGGGCTTCCTGATGGCTTTTAAGGCGGTCAGCGAGCGTTTGCGCGACCCGGAGGACTATGAGCTGATCACCTATCGGCTGGTGGAGAAGCTCGCCGCCGAGGGCTGCGTACATGCAGAGGTGTTCGTCAGCGTCGGAATCGTCTTCTGGCGCGGGCAGGAATTCGATTCGCTCTTCGAAGGATTGGAGCGCGGGAGGAAGCGCGCAGAAAAAGACTTCGGAACCACTCTCTACTGGATTTTCGACGCGGTGCGTCATTTCGGCCCCGAGGAAGGCGAGAAGGTCCTCGCCAAAGCCATCCAGTACCAGTCAAGAAACGTAATCGGCATCGGGATCGGCGGCGACGAGCGCGAGGGAGCGCCGGAGTTGTTCGATCAGGTTTATGCGAAGGCCGCGCGCGCGGGATTGCGCTTGAGCGTTCATGCGGGAGAAACGGTTGGGCCGTCTTCGATCTATGGCGCGCTCGACGTGTTGAAGGCCGAGCGGCTGGGGCACGCGCTCTCTGCCGAGCAGGACCCCGCGCTTGTCGAACGGCTTGTCCGCGACCAGGTGCCGCTCGAACTCTGCGTCACCTCGAACCTGCGTACAAGCTGCTGTCCCGGGCTTGAGGTACACCCGCTGCGGCGGTATTTCGATGCCGGCGCGATGGTCACAATCAACACCGACGATCCGGAGATGTTCCAGACGACACTGGTGCGCGAGTACCAGTTGGCGCAGGACGCTTTTGGATTCAGCAACGAAGAATTGCGCCAGCTTGCGGCAAATTCCTTTCTCGCCTCATGGCTTCCGAAAGAGCGAAAGCGTGAACTGTTGAAGCTGCTGTGAACCACTCGAAAGCCGAGGACTTGAAATCCTTCAGGTTGACTCCGCTTGCGTGAAATTTAGCTTCGGTAATCCGAAACTTTGCAACACTTTCGCTTGCCGTTCCGCCTGCTCTCCTATAAAGTTCTCGCGTTATGGTTAAACAGGTTCCGATTGGCACGAAGGGTACGGCAGAGGAACGCGTGCAGTACGAGCAGACCCTGTCCGCGCACAATCATCACCTCCCTCCCCTCTATTCCACTCCGGATATGCTCCGGTTGATGGAGTCGGCCGCCATTCACGCGTTGCAGCCTTTCTGCGAGCCCGGCGAGATTTCAGTTGGCACGGGTGTGAATATTCAACACCGTGCTCCGGTTGGAATCAACGCGGTTGTGCGCGCCACAGCCGAGGTTGAGTCGATTGAAGGGCGTTTTTATCAGATTCGTGTGGCAGCCTATGAGGGAAAGCGCGAACTCGGCGCCGGTATCATCACGCGCGCCATCGTCCGAGCAGACGACTTTCTAAAAAAGCACGACATTCCGAAGCCGTAATCTCTTTTTTATTTCAAAAAGATCCGCGTCACCAACTGAGGTTTTTTCATCTTAAGTTGAGTGCAAAGAAGTGGAGTGCTTGTATTCCCGGATCGCCAGTGGGGTGCTCCGGGAATTTTTTTGTCTGGATATCTGCTCTGTTATCTTTCAGTTAGCATTGCTCGCAGTTCCGCTATGGAAATTTCCGACTTGCCGGTGAGCATAACGGGGTCCTTGGCCGAATGAAAGACGTAGCTCTGCATCCCTATTTTCTTCGCGCCTTCGGTGTTCACCTTTTTATCGTCTAAAAAGAGCGCCTCTTCCGGGCAACATCCAAGACGGCGGCAGCATTCCAGGTAGATTTCCGGTTCAGGTTTCACCGTCCCGACCTCGCAGGAATAGATCTGTACGTCGAACTCATTTAGCCAGTCCAGCTTTCGGCGGATCGCCGCCAGCATGATGTGCTCCATGTTGCTCAGGATTGCAGTCCGGTACCCTGCTCGACGCAGATCACGAGCAAAGGCGAGCATCTCTGGATTCTCGTTGCTCCACTGTGAATTGTCCTGTTCAATCAGATCGCGCGCCTCGGCCTCGTCGATGGTCACTCCGCAATCCTTGCCCACCTTTTGCCAATAGGCGATGTTGCTGAGCGTCCCACGGTCGAGTTCTACGCGGTTTTCCCAGTAGATCTGCTGAAATTCCTGTACCGCTTTTCCAAAACGAGTACTTAGGCTCTGCCACTGCTCCGGGGTAGGCGGTAGCGAAAGGACTTTCCCGTAATCGAAGACAACTGCTTTAACGCGGGTCATAAGGAAATCCTACACTGGCAAACTGCCAGCGTCAGCAGGCTTTGCGCCCAGGTTTCGGCGCCGTCCTGGAGAGCGGGAACAGCAGAACTGATCTCTCTGTCTTACAATCAAGGTTCCATGTCTTTTTCTTTTAAGGTTGAAGCCACTTGCGGAGCGGCGCGCGCCGGCCGTTTCACTACTTCTCATGGCGAGGTTCAGACGCCGGTATTCATGCCGGTTGGCACGGTGGCCTCGGTTAAAGGCGTTCCCCAGGACGTCTTGGACGAGCTGGACGTTCAGATTCTGCTCAACAACACCTACCATCTCTACCTCCGCCCTGGGGTGGAAACCGTCCGGCGGCTCGGCGGCGTGCAGAAGTTCATGGCCTGGCACAAACCCATTCTCACCGACTCAGGCGGGTTCCAGGTATTCAGCCTCAGCGATCTGCGCAAGTTGACCGAGGATGGCGTGCAGTTCCGGTCGCATATTGATGGCTCATTGCACTTTTTTTCGCCGGAAACCTCGCTCGCAGCGGAAATCGGTCTCGGCGCTAACATTGTTATGGCTTTTGACGAGTGCACGGAGTTTCCCGCTACTCATGAACGCGCACGAAAGTCCATGGAGATGACCGCACGCTGGCTTCGCCGCAGCAAGGATTACTTTGAGGCTCACAAGTACGAAGTTCCCTGGTTCGAGGAGAAGACCTGCCAGTTCGGCACCGAGCAAACGCAGGCTCTCTTTGGAATTGTGCAGGGAGGTATGTACCCGGATCTCCGGCGTGAATCCGCCGAGCGCACGGTGGAGATGGGTTTTTCAGGTCACGCCATCGGCGGTTTGTCCGTCGGAGAGCCGCGGGAAAAAACCTGGGAGATAGTCAACGAGACGATTCCACTGCTCCCTGCCGATAAGCCTCGCTATGTCATGGGAGTAGGAACGCCGGGGGAGATTGTGGAGTATGTTCGCCTGGGCGTGGACATGATGGACTGCGTGATGCCTACTCGCGCCGCTCGTCACGGTTTGCTGTTCACGAGCGAAGGAAAAGTGAACATTAAGAATGCACGATACGCCCGCGACGAGAACCCGATCGACCCGAATTGCCGCTGCAAGGTGTGCTCGCGCTACTCCCGCGCCTATCTGCGCCACATCTACTCGTCACAGGAGGTGCTCGCGCAGGTATTGAACACGGTTCACAATCTGGCATACTACCTTGACATCATGAGGCGGGTCCGAGAGACTATCATTTTGGGAAAGTTTGCGGCCAGCCGTTCTGCCGTTTAACGGCGGGTGCAGCTGTGGCGTTCACCTATTTCGCGCCTCTCAGCGACGTGTCCCCAATTTCAATGCTGGTGCCTGGAGATTCGAGCTAATCCGAAGCTCTGGATAGCAGAATATAATTGAAGATGGCAGTGGGTTCTGTGCGTCGCTGGATGTGTGCTTTGGGTGAGCAGGCCTGTTGCATGTTAGAAATTCAAATTTTCTACGCCGCTGCCTGCCAATGCTGGTATGTGTGAGCGGCCGGGACTCTAAGAATGAT
>PJLO01000005.1:181809-283729 GCA_003010405.1 Acidobacteriota bacterium
AGCTGTGGCGTTCACCTATTTCGCGCCTCTCAGCGACGTGTCCCCAATTTCAATGCTGGTGCCTGGAGATTCGAGCTAATCCGAAGCTCTGGATAGCAGAATATAATTGAAGATGGCAGTGGGTTCTGTGCGTCGCTGGATGTGTGCTTTGGGTGAGCAGGCCTGTTGCATGTTAGAAATTCAAATTTTCTACGCCGCTGCCTGCCAATGCTGGTATGTGTGAGCGGCCGGGACTCTAAGAATGATTGCTCAACTCGCATCTGTCGTCTTTTTTCAATTTCAACCCGCTTCCGGGATGAATTCCATCCTGATGATGGTGGCAGTCTTTGCTGTCTTCTATGTCCTCCTAATCCTGCCGCAGCAGAAGAGGCAGAAAAAATGGCAGGCGATGATTGACGGCCTCAAGTCCGGCGACCGTGTCGTTACCACCGGAGGGATAGTCGGTATCATTCTTTCGATTAAGCAAGGCGAAGGCGCAGACGTCGGCAGCATCATCCTCCGCGTAGCTCCGGACAACTTGAAACTTGAAGTTTCTCGCAATGCTATCGCGTCGGTCTCCGTCAGCGATAGCGGGACAAAATCTTAAACGATCGCGGTTTCCATGAAGAAGAACCTGCTCTGGAAAGTTTTATTCATTGTTGCTACTTTGGTCGTGTTTGTCTGGGGAATTTTCCTCGGAACCGATCCACAGAAGAGCATTGAAGCCATCAAGACGCGTGGCATCGTTGCCGGCATTCAGCAGAACATCCATCTTGGTCTTGACCTTCGCGGCGGCACCCACCTGATTCTCCAGGTGCAGGTAAACGACGCTGTGAATGCCGAAACCGATCAGACCATTGAGCGGCTCAAGGATGCGCTTAAGAAGAAGAATATCGCTTTCGGGGACATCGTCAAACTCGATCCCGCAGCGGCTCCGCAGAAGATTGTTTTGCGCGGTGTTGATATCGGTGCCGCCGGTGATCTGCGCTCGCTCATTCAGGATCAGTTTGCCGAATACGATCTCGTTTCCGGCTCCGATAATTCCTGGAATGTTGTTCTGAAGCCGGCCGTCCTCGAAACGATTAAGAAACGCGCCGTGGAGCAGGCGGTCGAAACCATTCGCAACCGAATAGACCAGCTTGGCGTTTCCGAGCCTATTATTCAGGAACACAGCCTGGGCGAGCACCAAATCCTTGTGCAGCTTCCCGGCGTGGATGATCCTGCCCGCGTTAAGGAAGTGATGCAGTCCACCGCGATGCTGGAAATCCGGCTTGGTCTGGATAATGGACGCGCCTACAGAAGCGAGCAGGAGGCTTTAGCTGCTCACGGCGGCATTCTTCCCCCGGATGCGGTCATCATCAAGGGCAAGCCTAAAGCCGGCACTGACAGCGGCGAGGTCTACTACCTGATCAGCCGCGTCTCGGCGGTCAGCGGACGCGACCTTCGGTCGGCAGAAGCTGGACGCGAAGAGAATGGACGTCCCGATGTGATCTTCACCCTGACCCGTGACGGCGGCGACCGGTTCTACAATTTCACCTCCGCCCACGTCGGAGAACCTCTGGCAATTGTGCTGGACGGGAAGGTGCAGGAAATCGCCAACATCAAGGAACCGATTCGCGACACTGGCCGCATCTCCGGTTCATTCACCGAACAGCAGACGAAGGATCTTTCGATGGTTCTGCGTTCCGGTGCGCTGCCGGCGTCGATCAAGTACCTTGAAGAACGTACCGTCGGCCCATCGCTAGGCGCCGACTCGATTGAGAAGGGCGTGCGCGCGGCGCTGGTCGGTCTGATCGCCGTTATGGCCTTCATGCTGATCTATTACCGTTTCGCTGGAATCAACGCGGATTTCGCGCTGATCCTGAATCTGGTGATTCTGCTCGGCTTCCTTGGCTTCACAGGCGCCACGCTTACCTTGCCCGGAATCGCGGGTCTCATCCTCACGGTTGGTATGGGTGTGGATTCCAACGTGCTGATCTTCGAGCGTATTCGCGAAGAGCTGCGCAATGGAAAGACCCCGCCCTCGGCTGTGGAGCAGGGCTTTAAGCAGGCCTGGGTAACGATTGTCGATACCCACGTCACTACGATTGTTTCGGCGGCCATCCTGTTCCTGTTTGGAACCGGTCCGGTCAAGGGATTTGCTGTGACCCTTACTTTCGGTTTGCTGGCGAACCTGTTCACCGCGGTCTTCGTATCGCGCACGATCTTTGACAGCATCCTCAACCGCCATCAGCACGGCGAGGCGCTCTCGATCTAAGTTCGACGGCCGGACCGGGAAGATTTTCCGGTTCCGGCCGTAGCAAGTCAGATGTGAAGTTCAGCTGCGTTCGAAACGCACAAGAAATTTAGAGGAGCCCGCGCTTCTCAAGAAGGCTTCTAAAGTGGAACTGTTTCGTAACACAAATATCGACTTTCTCAGCAAGAAGTGGTATTTCCTTGCCTTCTCGTTGATCTTCTCCGTTGCCGGTGTCGCTTCCATGCTGTTTTGGCACCACATCCCGCTCGGAATCGATTTCCGTGGCGGGACTGTCGTGGACGTGAAGTTCACGCAGACACCCAACGTAGACAAAATTCGAGCGGAACTGGATCGCGCCGGGCTGAAAAACACCACGCTCCAGGCCGACACCCGCCCTGGCAGCAATGAGCTGCTCATTAAGCTTGATATTCGCGAAACCAGCGAACAGGCGCTTGATCAGGGTAAGGAGCAGATCATCAAGGCCCTGGAGACTAACGCCGAAGCAGGGAAAACCGATCTCAACAACATCGGCTACACGTCTTTGCAGGACTATCTGCTCAAGGCGGATCCGCTGCACCTCGGCACCGATGCCCCGGCTCAGTACGCCCAGATCGCGCGCTCGATTGTGAACTTCCGCGACAAGACTCATAGCGGGGTTCTGAACTCCGTAGCAGATGTCAGCGCGGTCGCTCCGGCCGGCGTGGTTCAGGCTCTGCAGCAGGATTTCTTCACCTCGAATTTCGGTGTGCGTAACGTCGAGATTGTTGGTCCGCAGGTTGGCGCCCAGCTCCGGAAGCAGGCTCTTCTTGCGACGCTGTACTCACTGCTCGGAATGCTGCTCTACCTCTGGTTCCGCTTCGAGTTAATCTATGGCGTGGCCGCGGTTATCGCCTGCTTCCATGACACGCTCATTACTGTTGGCGCGTTCTCGCTGCTCAATACCGAGATCTCGCTGACGGTGATCGCGGCGATACTTACCCTCGTCGGCTACTCGATGAATGACACCATCGTCGTCTTCGACCGTATTCGCGAGAATATCAAGCTGCAGCGTAGGGATTCGCTGGCCGAGATCGTAAACAAGAGCATCAACCAAACGCTGAGCAGAACAGTTCTGACCTCCGGCCTCACGTTCCTCACCGTGCTTGCGTTGTTCCTGTTTGGCGGAGAAGTCCTGCACGGCTTCTCTCTGGCTCTCGTGATTGGCATTCTTATTGGCACATATTCGTCGATTTTCATCGCGGCGCCTATGTTGGTTGCTTATCAGGAGTGGCGAGGACAGAAAGCCGTGCCTGGAGCGCCATCTGCTTCGTCGGGCGGCAAGGGGCGCCGTTATAAGTCACCGGCAAAGGCGTAGCCAGTTTTCAAAACGCGATTCCGGCGGCGGGTTGACCAGAGTGGTCGCCCGCCTTGCCGCATACAAAGGTGAGTTCCAGGTTTGCGGTTTATGCTCCACGGTTTGCGCTATCTGAAGTGTTGTTTTTTCGGCGGTCAGTCGATTTTGGGAGCAATTTCATCGCCGCTGGTGTCTATTCAAATAGTAAGACGGAGAACTGGTTTATGTTCGAAGACAGCCTTCTGGAATCTGGCGGAAGAAACTCGAAGCTAAAGAGGCGCGGCCCGTGGGCGACTCTGGTTTCCTTCGCTATTCAGATCGCGCTGATTGGCGTACTGGTATTGATTCCCCTGATTTATACAGATAATCTCCCTAAACAGCAGTTGATGGGGTATTTGGTTGCCCCACCCCCGCCTCCTCCGCCTCCTCCGCCTGCCGCAGCGCCTGCAGCAGGGCAGGTGATCAAGGCGTCTAAGAGTATGATAGAGATTGACAACGGAAAACTTAAAGCTCCCACTGCGATTCCCAAAAAGATTGCGATGGTCAGAGAAGACGTGGCACCACCGCAGGTCGGCGGCGTGGTGGGTGGCGTACCCGGTGGCGTACCCGGCGGAGTCGTAGGTGGCGTACCTGGTGGATCCCAGGGCGGTGTGATAGGCGGCGTGCTTGGAACGATCGCGTCGGCCGTACCGGTGGCTGTTCCCGTCCCCAAGGTAGCAACCCCTCAGCGCGTCAAGGTATCTGGGGGTGTTACCACGGGGCTTTTGATTCACAAGGTTCAGCCGACGTATCCGCAATTGGCAAAGCAGGCGCGTATCTCCGGTTCGGTTATCCTTCAGGCCGTGATCGGCAAGGATGGCTCGATTCAGAACCTGCGCGCCGTCAGCGGTCCGCCGATGCTCATTCAGAGTGCCATCGAGGCAGTTCGGCAGTGGAGGTACAAGCCTTATTACCTTAACGGCGAACCGGTCGAAGTGGATACTCAGATAACCGTAAATTTCACCTTGGCGGGTGGATAAACCCTTGAAGCCGGGGTCAACTTTGGCCGTTTCTGCGGATTTAGGTCCATCTCAAGCGCTAGACCAGCATCCAACTGTCGCGTCGGGAAAAGCTCTCAATTCGTGGCAGGGCAACCGTTCAACTGTGCGGCCCGGAGGTTCAAAAAACGAAGGCCGTGTATCCCGAGTGGCTGCGCACAAACTTTAAGATCAGAGCTTGAAACAGTTCTGAGGAGGAAATTCAACTCATGGTTCTCGCAAACATCGCAACGTTGGTTCTGTGCAATCTGCACCAAGCCGCGGTCCTGCTTTTCCAGGAGCCCGAAGGTGGCATCGGCTGGGACCCAATTTCGCTTTGGAAGCAGATGGGCTTCCTGGCGAAGATCGTCGTGGTCGTCCTGTTCCTGATGTCCGGCTGGTCGATCGGCATCATGATCGATCGCGCACTCGCCTTCTCGGCTGCCCGCAGCCAGTCGCGCGCTTTCGCTCCGGCTGTGGCTGGTGCCCTGAAGGATGGAAAGATTGAAGAAGCCATCAAGGTTGCCGACCGCAACAAGAAGAGCCATCTAGCGAAGGTCGTAGCCGCCGGTCTACAGGAATTCAAGGCTCACGGTGAATCCGCAGAGCAGGGCGAAGGGCTTGAAGCTTCCCGCCGCGCCCTTGAACGCTCCGTAGCCATCGTTCATGCCGAGCTGAAGCGCGGCCTTGGCGGTCTGGCCACGATCGGCTCCACGGCTCCGTTCGTCGGTCTGTTCGGAACCGTCGTTGGAATTTTGAATGCTTTCAAGGGAATCTCGGGCGCTAAGGCAACTGGTCTGGCTGCCGTCGCGGGCGGTATTTCTGAAGCTCTTGTGACCACTGCTATCGGTCTGTTTGTCGCAATCCCGGCCGTGTGGATGTTCAACTACTTTACCGGTCGCGTCGAAGCATTCGATGTGGAAATGGACAACAGCTCCAGCGAGTTGATCGACTACTTCTTAAAGCGTCGCAACACCCGCCGGTAACACTGATACCGGGAGATAGGGAAGCAATGGCAAACGGAAAGAAGAAGCGAATGGGCGACGTCAACTCGGAGATTAACGTTACTCCGATGGTTGACGTGATGCTCGTGTTGTTGATCATCTTCATGGTGGTCACGCCGATGCTCCAGAAAGGCGTCAGCGTGACCCTGGCAAAGACGGATAATCCGATTCAGATGCCGGAGGCCGACAAGGAAGATTCCCTCATCGTGGCCGTCATGCGCGATGGGAAGATTTACTTCAACTCCGATGCCGTCTCGCCTGAACAGTTGACCGATAAAGTGAAGGACAAACTGGCGAACAAGACTGAAAAGCGTATCTTCGTCAAGGCAGACGCCGGCGCCAAGTACGGCGACGTCGTCTCAGTGGTCGATGATGTCCGGTCCGCGGGTGTGGATCAACTCGGCCTCCTCACCGAAGAACGCAAGCGGGACTCGTTCAAGTCACCGGCAGCTGCCGAGACTAAGAATAAGAAGAAGTAGGGAGCGACCGTTATGGCAATGCAAGCGGGTGGCGGGGGCAATGGTCCTCAGGCAAACATTAACGTAACGCCGCTGATCGATGTGTTGCTGGTGCTGCTGATCATCTTCATGGTCATCACACCATTCACGCCCAAAGGGCTTGACGCGCTGGTACCTCAGCCTCCGAAGCAGCCTCAGAAGCAGAGCGAACCCGATCAGCGCACAATCGTCGTACAGGTGCACAAGAATGGTGCAATCAAGATCAACCAGGATGACGTGCCGATAGATAAGTTGCAGGGCCGTCTGGAAGACATCTTCAAGACGCGTGCTGAAAAGGTCGCGTTCGTCAAAGGCGATGAAGATCTCACTTTTGCCGACGTAGCCTCTGTGATCGACAAGGTTCACGCCGCCGGCGTGGACAAGGTTGGTCTCATCACTGCCAAGATCGAAGCCGGACAGTAGCCGGATTGCAAGAATCGAGTGAACGGGAGCGTTGCGCAGCAAGCCGCGCTCCCGCCTCCTCTCCCTTCCGATAAAGCACGGAGCGGGCCTCTGAAGCGCCCGTACCGAGGCGACGGTGCACGTATGTACCTGGCAGTGAAGCTTTTCCCGAGACTTCAGACCCGGCTCAAAAAATTGGCAACGGAAGGTGATACTAAATGAACAGAATCGTACGCGTGCTGGCCGGTTTATTCCTCGCTCTCGCCGTATTGGCGTCTGCCGGGTGTACCAAGCTCCAGGCTCGCGACCACCTGAACAAGGGTGTGCAATCTTACAAGAACGCTCGTTATGAAGAGGCGATTGAACATTTTAAGACTGCGGTCAGCCTTGATCCCAGCCTGCTCAACGCTCGCATTTATCTCGCCACGGCTTATGCCCAGCAGTATGTTCCCGGGGCTGAGACTCCGGAAAACAAACGCTACGCCGAGCAGGCCATTGGGGAATACAAGAAGGTCCTCACTGTCGATCCTGCAAACGTGAATGCAGTGAAGGGAATAGCCTATCTCTTGCTCCAGCAGAAACAGTTCGCGGATGCAAAGCAGTACTACAACAAGGCTATTCAGATCGATCCCAATGATCCGGAATCCTATTACTCGGTCGCCTTCATCGACTGGACCGAGGCTTACAAGTTTCGCCAGGAACAACGCAACAAGCTAGGTATGAAGGTCACGGATCCCCTGAAGGACAAGGGTGTTTGCAGCGTGGTAAAGGCGCATAACGCCCCCGCAGTGGAAGAAGGCATTAACCTTCTGACAAAGGCTCTCCAGCTTCGTCAAGATTATGACGATGCCATGGCTTACCTGAATCTGATGTATCGTGAGCGTGCCGACTACGAGTGTGACAACCCAGAGGCCCGTGTCGCAGATCTCAAGGCTGCCGACAACTGGGTGGACAAGACTATCGCTACCAAGAAAGAAAAGGCGAACAGACAAGGGCCAGGTGGAATTGTAATGGACCAGCAGCAGAGATAGCTGCCCTTGTGCTTTCTTGTTCATGGCCTCTCTGCGGAGAGGCCATGGCGTTTCTCACGAAATAACGCCGGTTCGGAGCCCGTTTTAGATTTATTGTTTCACTCGTGAACCATTTCTGTTAACATCCCCCCAAGTCTCCACTCGAAGTTAGTTTCCAAAAGGAACGCAGACTAATGTTTAAGCGAATTTTGGTCGCCAATCGCGGCGAGATCGCGGTTCGCGTGATTCGTGCCTGTCGAGAGATGGGCATCGAATCGGTTGCAGTTTATTCCGACGTAGACCGGCGTGCGCTCCATGTGCGCATGGCCGATTTTTGTGAATATCTCGGCCCGGCCCAAGCCTCCGAGTCCTATCTAAACGTGCCGAAGATTCTCGAGGCGGCACGTCGGAGCGGAGCGGAAGCAATTCACCCGGGTTACGGGTTCCTTTCGGAAAACGCCGGTTTTGCGCGTGCGTGCCGGGAGGCCGGAATCGTTTTTATCGGCCCCTCGCCGGAGTCGATGGAGATGATGGGCTCCAAGATCAAGGCGCGCCAGCAGATGAAAAAGGCCGAAGTGCCTTTTGTCCCCGGAACCGATCACGGTATGAAGAGCGTCGAGGAAGCTCTGAGCGTTGCCGAATCTATTGGCTATCCTGTGATGCTTAAAGCCTCGGCCGGTGGCGGCGGCAAAGGCATGAGACTGGTGAGCAGTTCCGCGGAACTGGCCAGCGCCTTTGAAGCCGCAACGAGTGAGGCTCAGCGCGCTTTTGGCGACCCTGAGGTTTATATCGAGAAATTCATTCAAAATCCGCGTCACGTTGAGATGCAGATTTTCGGCGATACGCATGGCAATGTCATCTATCTCGCCGAACGCGAGTGCAGTGTGCAGCGCCGTCACCAAAAGGTTCTCGAAGAGGCTCCCTGTTCTTTCGTTGATCCCGATATGCGCCGACGAATGGGTGAGGTAGCCGTAAAGGTTGGTAAGACCGCCAACTACTCTAATGCCGGCACCGTTGAATTCCTTGTCGATTCCGAGAAAAACTTCTACTTCCTTGAGATGAACACCCGACTCCAGGTTGAGCATCCGGTCACGGAAATGGTCACCGGAATCGACCTTGTGCAGTTGCAAATTCGTGTAGCCGCCGGTGAACCGCTGCCAATCAAGCAGCAGGACATTGTTTTGCGCGGACACTCGATCGAACTTCGCGTCTATGCGGAAGACCCGGACAACAACTTCTTCCCATCGCCGGGACGTATTACCCGTCTGATCGCGCCCTCCGGGCCGGGAATCCGCCGTGATACCGGCGTGTACGAAGGCTGGGTTGTGCCGCTTGATTACGACCCGCTCCTCGCAAAACTGATCGCCTATGGCGAGAACCGCACGCAGGTTATTAATCGCCTGCGCCGCGCACTTCTCGAATACTTCATCGGGGGCATTAAAACCAATATCTCGCTCTTCCGCCGGATCCTCCTTGATCCGGATTTCCAGGCCGGACGGGTCGATACCGGTTTCCTTGATCGCCTTCTGAATGAACCTGCTGTTGCTGATGAGCGCACGGCTCGCCGAGTTCCGATTGTTGCACTGGCCGCGGCAATTTTTGCGCAGCAACCGCCGCCCGGAGCGCAGCCAGCCCGCAATCTGGACGGATTACATGCGGCTCAAACTGCTACTGTTCTGCATAGTAGCGCCAACAGGCGGAGCGGTTGGAAAGCCGCTGCACTCTCCGAGGGGGTCGGCAGATGAAATACGAAGTACTAGTCGATGGTCACCTGCACGAGGTCGAACTTGAGCGTGCCGAAAACGGATACCAGTGCAAGGTCGACCACGAGCTTTTCGACCTTAACGTCGTCATGACTGCCCGTGACGTGCTCTCCATCGTCCACCAGGGCCGCCAATACGAAGCCAAGCGCGAATATTCACTTCAGAGAGAAACTCACATAATCGTAGGTTCTGAACGTTTCGGCACCGAGGTCCGCGATCCCCGCTCCCTTCGCAGCCGCACCGTTACCACAGCCGCAGCGGGTCCTGCGAAAATCACGGCTCCCATGCCGGGAAGAATCGTTCGTGTCATTGCTGCCGAGGGCGATGACGTCGAAATCGGACAGGGTCTCGTGGTTGTGGAAGCTATGAAAATGCAGAATGAAATTAAGTCCACAAAGAAGGGCAAGGTGACGAACCTGGCCGTCCAGGAAGGCGTTGCCGTCAACGCGGGAGACTTACTGGCAGTAGTCGAATAAAGTTCAATTTTCCCGGCGCAGCCTTGAGCTGCGCTCTGGACTGTTGAACAAAGTACCCAGAAAGCTCTCGTATTTACGAGGGCTTTGTTTATTCAGAGTTCATGCTGAAAAAAGTGAGGACAGCGGCTGTAGCCTGGTGACGCCCCTCATAAATTGAAGAGCCACGCGTCTTCGGGGCTCACGACGGGCGAGGCTGGGATTTGGCTGTGTAGGCGAAAACGAAGAAAACGGTTTCGTTGAATTTGAATTCCGCCACTTTGTTCATGCCCATCTTTTTATGAGCTCGTAACGATGAATCGTTATCGCCTCGGATAAAGAGCACGCCCTGGCGGCCAGGCTCTTCTTCCAGCAGCCGCTCGAACATGAGTTTGGCCAAGCCTTTACCGCGTTCCTGCTTGCTGACGCAGATTGGTCCGTAGATGTAGGCATCGGACTCGGCATGGGGATAGGCCTGGAGCATCTCTTCAAGTATGGGGACGGGTTGCTTCTTATGCACTGCGAGTGAAGTCGTCAGCAGGAATCCGACAACTTTGTCATCGCGGCATGCCACAATCTGGGGCATGTCTTCCATCATTTCTTCGACCTGATGAGGCTCCAATTTGGTGGCCAGCGTGCCACCTTGCGCAATCTGATTCGCTTTCTGAAGTTCTACGATGCCGTGCACATCTTCTTTCGACGCGATGCGGACCACAATTCGACTTTCTCTCATGCTCGCTGTCCCTGTCATGGACCAGATATTAGTGCGCTTGAGGGTTTGCGATCAATAGACTGCGTGCGACTAGTCAGGAACCTTTTTGTGGCTACGGCAAAGCAAAACGCCCAGCCGGAGCCGGGCGCAGATGATTGCGAGAGATATCTACTGTCCGTTGTTTTTCAGAATCTCGTTGGCAAGATAGTTTTCAATTGAAGCGCTGTTGTGCAGGGACTCGTAGTACGCAGCCTTCAGCAGTTGTTCCCGGCGGTCGCGCAGTTGTTCGCTAATCGCCTTTTGTACTTGGGGATCGTTCAGCTCGCGCTGTCCTGCGGGCTCTTTCGAGATGAGCTTGAGGATACGGAAGCCGAACAACCGGGTTCCCCCGCCGTCTGCCGCCGGAAGTGGCGGAGTGATCTGCCCTGGTTTGAGGCGGCTGATAGCTTCATAGGCCTGCTTGTCGTTTTGTAGCGAATTTTCAGCAATGAAGCCGAGGTCGCCACCGGTTGCGGCGGTGTCAGGATGTTCGCTGTAATTCTTTGCAAGGGTGGCAAAGTCCTCGCCTCTCTCCAAACTGTTCAGCAGCATCAAAACTTTCTTTTTCGCCTCAGCCTCATTCTGTGCTTTGTCGTTCTTCAGGTTGTGGACTTGCGGGTTGGGCTGGGTTGTAACCAGAATCTGCGCCAGATGATATTGCGGCGCGATCAGGTTGAATTCCGCCTTGTGCTGGTTATAGAAGTTTGAGATGTCGCTGTCGCTGATGTTGACCTTCGACGTGATCTCTTTCTTCAGCACCTTCTCAACGGTAATGGAGCGGCGCAGGTCGCGTTTGAAATCGTCCAAGGTAATGCCGCGTTCCTTCATCCGCCGGTCAAATTCTTCTTTTGTGAACGGCGCCTGGATTTCGGCAAGCTTGGTGTCCACCTCTTCATCAGTCGCCATCAACCCCAGCTTTTCTGCCTGTTTCATCAGAATTTCATTGTCAATCAGTTCACGCAATATGCTCAGGCGCAAGCTCTGCGCTTGTTCATTCGAAGGCGGCTGCTGTCCTTCCGTCTGATGGCGATAATATTTCTCGACCTCGCTGCGCATGATCTTGTGTTTGTTGACCCGGGCCAGCACATCACCGTCGTCCTGCCGTCCTTTGCATCCCGCAGCGAAGAACAGAACCAGCGTGCAAGCCGCGCCCAGCGCCAAGCCCGATACGTGTATTTTGCGATTCAATAGAGATTCCTCCAGCTCTGCAAAGGCGCAACTCACCCAGCCCCGGCGCGAGCTTCCTTGTGCAACTCAAACTTACATGGATTTCTTTTGGGATGGCGCAGAGCCTTTTGCCGAAGGCTCTGCGCCTACACTCTTCAGTTCCTTGTCCAATATCAACTTCAGTTCAGTCGCGGGTATTGCGCCGTCCAGTTTCATTCCATTGATGAATAGCACTGGAGTGGATTCCACTCCCACGCTCTCCGCTTCCTTTACGCTGGCGCTCAGGTTGGTTTTCGACTGCTCTTTCACGCAGCTCTCCAGAGCTGCCGTATTCGTCGAATGGCGCCTGCCTATGTCCAGCGTGATGCGGTCTACCTCGGCTACTTGAGCGCTAACGGCGCGTTGCTCGCCTTGGATCTGTTTTGGATTGGCATGCACGAAGTCGGCAAACTCCCAGTATGCGTCATCGTTCTGCTTTGCCAGGCACCCCGAGTCAATCGCTGCGCGCTCGGCCCAAGGATGAATCTGAACCAGCGGGAAATCCTTATATACAACCCGGATCCGGTCGCCGTAGCTCTTCAGTACCTCTTTCAGAGTCTCGTGGACGCGTGAGCAGTATGGGCACTGGAAATCGTCATAGACCACAACCGAAACCCTTGCATTCTTATTGCCGCGAACCGGTCTCCCCTGCTGGTTGATCTTCGCCATCACTTCCGCCAGTGGGTCGCGCGTCAGGTCCATCTTCACGAGTGAAATCAGAGTCTTTCCGTCCTTGCTCAGCAGCAGCTCACGTTTCTGCGACTGTCCATTGAAGGAAAGATTCAGCGTCAGCTGATCAAAAGCGGGAAATTCTGTGCTCGGCTTCCGTTCGCCTATGCTCACGTTCACGAATGCCGGCAGGTTGAAGGTGGCGCGAACCTGCCGCTCAATTTTTCGATCCAGTTCCGCGCTAATCGGGCTCTGGGCCTTGCAACCGATTGCCAACAATAACAAACACAGAAATATACGGCGCATAAGCCATTCCCCGACCGTTTTCAGATTCCGTTCCATTGAAATTGAATTATCTCATGGGCAGATTCCCCTGTAGTTTCAGCGGCGGGCGCGTGCTTCAAATAGCGAAGCCGCACAAAGGCGGCTTTCGTGTCTGGAGTATCCATTCTTCCGTTTTGTCTCCGCGTGCTACTTCAAACTGTCCACCGCCAGCACCGCGTTCATTGACCCCGAGCGGAACCCTTCCACGTCCAGCGTCACGTACTTGAAACCGCACGCCTTGATCTCCGCGCTCATCCGCGCAAACATTTCCAGCGACAGTGCCCGCTCCATCTCGTCGCGCGCAATTTCGATGCGTGCAATATCGCCGTGGTGCCGCAGGCGGAACTGACGGAAACCCATTCCGCGCAGTGCGTCTTCTCCGCGCTCCACCTGCTCCAGGGCTTCGCGCGTGACCTTGCGGCCATACTCAATCCGCGAGGACAAGCAGGCCGACGCCGGTTTATCCCAAACTCGCAATCCTGCCTCGGCAGCCAGCGCGCGGATATCCGCCTTGGTCAGTCCCGCTTCCAGCAGAGGAGCCGCAACTCCGTGTTTTGAAGCCGCCTTTTGTCCCGGACGCCAGTCTCCCTGGTCGTCCAGGTTTACACCGTAGGCGACCGCCGCCCAGCCATTGTCGGCAGCGAAGCGTTCCATCATTCCGAACAGCTCATCCTTGCAGTGGAAGCATCGCATCGAGTCATTGCGCTGATAGTCGGCGTTCTCCAGTTCATCCGTACGCACTATTTCCAGAGGAATCCCGCACTCCTCGGCAAATATCACGGCGTCGCGCATTTGCGCCCGTGCCAGCGAAGGCGAATCCGCCATTACCGCCAGCATATTGCTGCCTAGAATTTCGTGCGCCGCCCACGCCAGGTAAGCCGAATCCACTCCGCCCGAATAAGCTATAAGCACCCGCCCAAGTTCCCGCAGCCGAGCATACAGACCCTCGCGCTTGGCAGCCAGTTCGGAATTAACGGGAACTCCCCCAATGTTGTTCATATTTCTATTTTACTCATCGAGAAGACCGCAGATTATAGAGAGCCGTCTGGCGGTATTGAGCGACGTGGTTTGTTCGCGCCAATTGTCGCAAGACTCTGGAATTGCATCAGCTTTTCGCGTAGATTGTGATCGCATGAGCACCCCTCGTAATTTAATCCTGACTTTGATCTTTATTTGTTTTGCTTTAGTGACTTCAAGCAGCGCGTCGCAACAACAAGGCTGCGAGGACCCGTGCGGGAAACCGACCGCGTGGCAAGACTTCAATAGTTTTACGCTAAAGGTAAGCCTCTCCGGGCCAGGCCGCGTACTCGCACTGGCAGGGGCAATTCGACAACAAATCCAACGATATTCGGATCGATGTCGAACAGTCAGTGCCTGACAGGGTTGTCGTGGGAAAGATCCTGATGATTGGCGGTCGTGTTATGGCGATCAAAGGACCGATCGCAGAGGCAGGCTATGAAATCGACGCGCTGGATGCGGCAGCTTTACAGTTGCAGCTGGTGATGAAACTGCTTGGCCGCGCTCTCCCGGATGGACCTGCTTCGGTAAAGTCCGCACAAAGTATCGACTTCGCTGACAGCAAGACTGGAGTTGAGATTGCAACCCTAAGTGCGGGAGGGATGATTCAACCACCTTGGCACATCATTGGCGAACTCAAGCGTCTTCCAACTGATGGCATTCAATACACGCTGACACTCACATCGAGGAGCGGAGACGAAGCTAGCAAGGGACAACATGAGAGCATCGTCATGTTTGCCGGAACTCTTTTCAACAGCGCCAATACAAGGATTGACGACCAGTTGAGTTTAGAGAAGTGGAATGTATTCGAGGTTGGACCTCAATCCCGCAAGCAGCAGGGCGCCACTGTTATAGACTTCGGCGCGGCTCCAACGTCCATGACATACAAGACAGTCGCTGATGTTCGCAAGCAGATCGAGGCTGACAAGTATGCTGGTAAAGCTGACCCTGCGAAGGATTTCACCGGGTTCTGGAAAGAGAAGTGTGACGATCCTTTTGGTTTGCAGATCAAGCATTTTGGTACAGACGGAAAGTATTCTATTGTCTTCTGTGGTCCCGGCGGATGCGGCGATCCTGAAAAGGACGGACGCAAAACATTCATAACGAAGGATCCGCACTTTCAAGTAATCAGCGAGGATGAACTCAAGGAGCAGAGCACGGATGGCTGGAAGACCTATCGTCGCTGCACCAAGGACACTCATCCTGTGTTGAAGTACGATGACAAAAAGGAACCCTGATACCTATTCATCTGTCCAACAATTCTGAATGGGGCATCGACGTGCGTTCAGCAGGCTCTAAAGCAAAAGCTTTCCTGAGCTGTCGTCACTTAGGCCTACGTCGAACATCACCGCTGCTTACACGATTTCCTGCGACAATCTCTGGCCGAGAGGAGGGCAGGGCTAATGGCATTGAACGAATCGGCAAGGGGCAGCTGACCAAATAAGGCGGGAGATCATCAAGCGCTCGGCACACCCAGGTAAATCTGGCTTACAACCGAACAGACTTGGCGAAGTTCCACCCCGGTCGCACTCGGCCGCACTCATGGCTGGGATTCGAGCTACGCTGATGACTTACGTTCTCGACTGAATCAGGAGATACTATGAGCCAACCCGGACTACCCCAGGAAGAACCCGACTTCTCCTTGGTTTTAGGCGGTCCAATCTTTCAGTTTTTCCGACGGGCACATTTAAGCGGCAGTGGGTTGGAACTGCTTCACCGCCGTATCGTCGTGATCACGCTGATTGCGTGGCTGCCGCTCCTGATCTTGTCATCCCTGAGCGGGCACGCACTCGGTGGTAGCTGCACGGTCCCATTCCTTCACGATATCGTGACCCAGGTTCGATTCCTGATAGCATTGCCGGTGCTCATTGGCACCGAGTTGATTGTTCATGTGCTCATCCGGCCGGTGGTGCAGCAATTCGTCAAGAGCAACACTGTCGTAGCGGAAGAAAGGCCGAAATTCAACGCCGCCATTGACTCAGCGGTACGCTTGCGCAATTCCATCCCGTTAGAGTTGGGATTGCTGATTCTCGTCTTTACAACCGGGCATTGGCTCTGGCAAAGCCGGTTTTTGTCGTTGGGCTTTTCCAGTTGGTACGCCATACTAGAGGGTGCGCATTGGCGTCTTACTCCCGCTGGGTATTGGAACGCCTACGTCAGTATTCCCATCTTCCAGTTCATCTTGATGCGGTGGTATCTGCGGCTACTTATTTGGTCCCGATTCCTATGGCAAGTTTCGAGGCTGAACCTGCACCTCATTCCCACTCACCCCGATCGGGCGGCAGGACTGGCCTTTCTGGTCAGAAGCTCCTACGCTTTCGCGCCCATCCTTTTCGCCCAGGGTACCCTGCTCTCTGGTTTTATTGCGAACCGCGTAATATACGATGGCCGGAACCTACTGTCCTTCAAAATGGACGTAATTGGTTTTATAGGTTTCATGTTGCTGTGCGGCTTCGGCCCGCTCACCATGTTTACGCCGCAGCTCGCGAGCGCGAAACGAAAGGGGTTATTTGATTACGGATTGCTTGCTAAGGAATCTCTGAACAGGTAGTTGGAAACTCCATTGTCGGCATTTCTTGGTTTTCGCGGGCGGTTTTTCAGGCCATTGGGGCCGAATATTAAGTGACCGGAGCTTTGATCGCGCTTCCAGACGGTGTCTGGAGACACTACGCCATGTGGGTGGACAACAATCTGCGGCGCGAGACAAACAGATTGCTCAACGCACACAGGGTAAATACCTGATTGGCGTTCTTGCGGATTCCCCGGTAGCGCACTTTCACGTAGCCGAACTTGCGTTTGATCACCCCAAAGACATGCTCCACCTTTGACCGAACGCGTGACTTGTTGCGGTTCTTCGCCTTCTGTACTTCATCGATGCGATTCTTAAAGCGATAGCGTTGGTTGGTCAGGTCCTGCGCCAGCGGCGCAGCTTCGCGGATCGCTTCGGTTTGTCCGCGATAGGCCTGATCGCCCCAGACCTTTGTCTCTTCGCCATGCAGCAACTCCGGCAAGAGGGTGCAATCGGCCACGTGGGCCGGGGTCACCACCGCCGAGTGGACGATCTTATGTTTACTGTCCACACCGATATGCGCCTTCATCCCGAAGTACCACTGCTTGCCCTTGCGGGTCTGATGCATCTCGGGATCGCGTTTCTGCTCGCGGTTCTTCGTCGAACTGGGGGCATGAATGATCGTCGCATCGACAATCGTGCCGGTTGTAATCTTGATGCCACGACTCTGCAAATGAACGTTCACCGTCTCCAGGATGGCCCCGCCCAGGTTATGCTCTTCCAAAAGATGGCGGAACTTGCAGACCGTGGTCTCGTCGGGCACGGGTTCGTTGCCGAGATCGATCCCGGTGAAGTTGCGCATGAGCGGCGAGTCATACAGTGCTTCCTCCACCGCCGGGTCGGAGAGATTGAACCACTGTTGAAGGAAATAAATGCGCAGCATGCGCTCGATACCAACCGGGCGCCGTCCGTTGCCAGCTTTGGGATAGTGCGGTTCCACCAGTGAACACAATGAGCTCCACGGAACTACCTGCTCCATCTCTTCCAGAAATGCCGCACGCCGCGTCTTCTTGCTGTACCGCTCAAATCCCGTCGTCATTGCCAGTGTCCGCTGTCTCATTGTCTTCAGAGTCTCTTGACTCAATCTACACAATGACACTGTGGAAAGCAGAGAAGGACTTAATCAGAGTTTCCCTAATCGCTACGTAGAGCAGTTCGAGGAGAAGTGGGTATTAAGAGGCACATCGCACTACGATGGACTTCTAGGCACCGGCGACATTCAGTCGTTGGCCGATCTCGGCAATGACTACGCCATCGTGCGAGAGATGATTCTCGTCCCCTTCGGACTCCAAGACATGGCCCGACTCGCCGTGGTGACCGCGGCGCCGCTCATGCCTTTGGGGCTGATAATCTTTTCGCCTGAAGAGATACTGATGCGCCTTGTAAAGGTGATCTTCTAAAAGAATCAAACCTTCATCATGGTCGCGGCTCCTGAACCCTGCTTGTAATGGTACTGATGGTCAGGTGTAGTCCCCTTGTAGCCGCGCCTTTGGCGTATGTGGATCATTCACGATGTTCAGTAGTCTTGCCGGTTTCCTCCCCAATCCGTGGGTGGATCGTCGGCAAACAGGAAGTTGAGAACCAAAGATTGCAGCGATGAATCGCCTAGTATCCAACCAATCCTGAAGGTATCGACGTGCGTTAAGCGGGCTCCAAAGCAAAAGCGCCGCCCTGTGCAGGCGGCGCTCCAAAAATATCCAAATGAGATTTACAGAATATAGCGGCTAAGGTCCTGGTCCTTGACGATATCGGCCAGCATCTTGCCAACGTATTCGCGATCGATCTTGATTTCCTTTTCCTTCATCTCTGGAGCTTCGAAGCTGATTTTATCCAGCACTCTCTCCATGATCGTATGCAGCCGGCGCGCACCGATATTCTCCGTGGTTTCGTTCACCTTGGCCGCGAAGATTGCGATCTCCTCCAGAGCGTCAGGCGTGAACTCCAGCTTCAGCCCTTCCGTATCCAGCAGCGCTACGTACTGCTTGGTCAGGGATGATTTCGGCTCTGACAGGATCTTCACGAAGTCTTCCACGGTTAGCGATTTCAACTCGACGCGAATGGGGAAGCGGCCCTGCAGTTCAGGAATCAGATCGCTCGGTTTTGAGACGTGGAAGGCTCCGGCGGCGATGAACAGAATGTGATCCGTGCGTAGCATTCCGTAACGAGTGTTGATCGTTGTGCCTTCAACAATCGGCAGAATGTCGCGCTGCACGCCTTCACGTGAAACGTCGGGACCGTGGCCGCTTTCGCGCCCGGCGATCTTGTCGATCTCGTCGAGGAAGATGATGCCGCTCTGCTCTACGCGGTCCAGAGCCGTCTTGGTCACCTGGTCCATGTCGATCAGCCGCTGCTCTTCTTCTGCAATCAGGTATTCGAAGGCTTCGCTTACCTTCATCTTCCGCTTTTTCGTGCGCTGGCCAAAGATGTTGGGCAACATGTCCTTGAAGTTGATGTCCATGTCTTCAATGCCCTGATTGCTGATGATCTCGAAGGCCGGCATATTCTTCTCGCGCACATCCAATTCCACCATGCGCTCGTCCAGCTTGCCTTCGCGCAACTGCTGGCGCAGCTTCTCGCGAGTCCGTGAGGTGCTCTCGGTCAGCGCCATAATCGCCGTGGGTTCGCCCGGAATGGTCCTGGGTCCCGCGGATTCGCCCGATGTTGCAGTGCCATCGGACGGAGTGGTGGTCGTTGCCGTTGGCGATGGCGGTAGCAGCAGATCCAGAATGCGCTCTTCCGCATTCATCTCGGCTTTTTCCGCAACGTCCTCCAGCTTTTCTTCGCGCACCATGTCTATGGCAATTTCGATCAGGTCGCGAATCATCGATTCCACGTCGCGGCCCACGTATCCGACTTCCGTGAATTTCGAAGCCTCAACCTTCAGAAAAGGCGAGTTCGCCAGCTTTGCCAGTCGCCGTGCAATTTCGGTTTTTCCCACACCGGTTGGCCCGATCATGATGATGTTTTTCGGCATCACCTCTTCGGCCATCTCCGGCGAAAGCTTCTGCCGTCTCATCCGGTTTCTCAGCGCGATTGCCACGGCTCGCTTGGCATCGTGCTGACCCACCACGTGCTTGTCCAACTCGGCCACAATCTCGCGCGGCGTCAATTCGTCCAACGCGATCAAATCTTCTTCCACGGTCTGTGGCAAGTAAATCGCCATTCCAATTCCTTTCGGCGCCCGGGCACTAGCCCCTTTTTTGTGAGGACGCCTGTTACTTCCGCAACTCCGCCCGGCGCTTTTCGCTCTAGGCCGAGTCGCTCAGTGCTTCTCAGAGTTCTTCGATCGTGAACTTTTCGTTTGTATAAATGCAGGTCTGTCCTGCAATAGTCATCGACGCTTCCGCAATTTTCAGCGCGTCCATGTCCGTAAACTGCAACAGCGCGCGTGCCGCGCTCAATGCATACGGCCCCCCGCTGCCGATAGCGGCAATGTCGTCATCCGGTTCAATCACGTCACCGTTGCCGCTCAGCAAATACGTCTGGTTCTGGTCGGCCACCAGTAAAAGCGCTTCCAACTGACGCAGACTCTTGTCCGTGCGCCAGTCCTTGGCCAGTTCCACTGCTGAGCGCCCAAGGTTTCCCGCATACTGCTCCAGCTTTGTCTCAAAGCGCGCAAACAGCGAGAACGCGTCGGCCGTGGAGCCCGCAAAGCCAGCCAGGATCTTGCCTTGGTACAAGCGCCGGATTTTCCGCGCGCTCTGTTTGATTACATGGTCGCCGAGCGTCACCTGCCCATCGCCCGCCATCACCACCCGTCCGTTGCGGCGTACGCAAAGCACGGTTGTTGAGCGAATGCGGCTATTGTGGGTTGATGCTTCGGAAGAAAGAGGGCCATTCATAGATTTCATCGGCATTGGCGTAGTGCTTGATTATAACAGTGTCGCCCTGCGTGCTTATTTCGCCGATGAGTTTCGTAATTTCATCGCCTTTTCCGATTACTTTGTTCCAGTAATCGATTCTTTGGGTCCGTTTTGGAATCCATACGAGGTTCCCGTTTGACGTGTGAACATCCGGTTGTTAGGCTTTGTGGGTCGCTTCGACTTAAAAAAGCATGCAAGGGAGGAGCGTGCGTGCGCTCCATCGAGGCATCGTCAAACTGCCTCCCCGCACCTTTGCAATTTTCGGGAGAATACATTGCGGAAACGTTGGTACATCCTTTTCGTTGCTCGCGACGCAGAAGGACAACTCCGCAAGATTCCCATCCCGATTCATTATCTCTATGTTTTCCTCGCCGGAGCTCTCATCGGGATGTTCACCATCACGGGTATGGCCGGCTCGTACGCCCGCATGCTTTGGAAGGTTGAGCGCTTTAACGAACTCCGCGCGGAGAAGGATCAGATCAAGCGCAACTATTCGCAGCTTGAGCAGGTCTCCAAGGAGAAAGATGTACAGGTGGCGTCGCTCGGCTCAATCGCTGGCGAGGTTTCGGTCATTTATGGACTGAAGACCAATTCACACCTGATTCCGACAAATGACGACGTCCGGCCTGAACAGTACCAGGCTTCGCTCGAAACGCTTTACGCGCTCAGGGGATCGGCTCTCAGTGGAGCCGCCACTGCCGGGTTGCAGGAGGGCACGGAGCGTCTCGCCTCCCTTTCCGACTGGACTCGCGCGGCTGATGCGCCTTCGCTGTGGCCTGTCGAAGGACGCCTGACCAGTTCCTTCGGTTCTCGCGTCGATCCCTTTAATGGAGAAGGCGCTTTCCATAGCGGCGTGGATATTTCAGTTCCCTATGGAACGCCGGTTCACGCTGCCGCCGATGGCGTAGTCACTCTCGCCGAGTTCATGAGCGGCTACGGACGTCTGATTAGTATCGACCATGGCCACGGCCTTGCCACCCGCTATGGCCATCTTTCGGGAATCGCAATCGCACCCGGACAGCATGTCCGTCGAGGCCAGGTTATCGGTTATGCGGGCACCACGGGGCGTGCTACCTCGTCGCATTTGCACTACGAAGTTCGCGTCCAGAATGTTCCCGTGAATCCGCACAAATATCTGCGAACCACGATGGCACAGCTCGGCGGGCGGGGCGACAGCTAGTTCCGCGCCAGAAACAGGATTTCCAAATCTCAGATCATTTTCGCGGAAACTTTTTCTATTCTTCGGTATAGCTTTAGAGGTATGCTTTCTGTTCCGAAAGAGATTCCGAGTTATGAGTATTGTTGACTACCTGCCCCCGAATCCGATCATCATTAACGTTACGGCAACCGCAGCTGATGCGATTGAGGCCATGATCCGCCGCGGTATGGGTGCCGCTGCGATTGTTGATGAGCATGGCATCGTTGCCGGAATTTTCACGGAACGAGATGTCATGACCCGTGTCGCGCTGAGTGGCCGGGACCCGCATGAAATTCCCATTACGGACGTGATGACCACGCCAGTGGTGCTGGCCACTCGTTCCACCTCGCTTGCAGAGGCCACTTCCGTGATGATCAATTACCAGAGACGACACCTGCCGATAACTGAAGATGACGGCCGTTTGATAGGGATCCTTTCTATCCGTCACGTGTTGGAGCGCAAAGTGGACGAACTCACTGCCCAGATCGCGGCATCGGCCAACATGTAACGCGGCACCGGAAAAAGAAAAACAACGGACGGCCTATGTGTGCGCTGTTTTCTGTGGAATTCACAGCTCGGGATTTGGCACCGTTTGTCTATGCCTAAACGCTCAAGCAAAGATCACAGCTTCGCCACGGTGGCCAGGAACATCGTAGAGCAGGCCGTTGGCGAGTTCTCTGCTCGAAGATCAAGACACGGGCATGAATTTCGCTGCGGTCGCATTGGGGAATTGGCGGAGCTAAAGGTGCAAAGGCGAGATCCGAATCACTCTCTCCCGCAAAAAGCCGCAGCAGCTCGTTAACAAGATAAGGGTTAGCTCAGCGATGTTGTGTCTATCAAGGGCAAATCCATTTGGACAAATGGGTCTTCGTAGGACTTGGGCTCATAGTGCTTCCTGTAAACATCTTTCACTGAGGGAGATGCGACGTAATACCTTCCACGGGTTTCTCCCGATGCAACCAGCAGTCCGGCTTTCGCAAGCGCCTTCAGGTCTTGATTACCAACCTGCTCAGAGATTTCAGCCACAGAACTATATGAGGAATTTCGTACCCGATAACCAAAAGCGGCATCGGTAAGAGCCGCTATTGCGCGAGACGGTAAACGGTTTGAATTCAATACGCACTCTAATTCGTCCCATACGCGCTGAGTCATTCGGATGCGTTGCATTAGCCACATTCCCTGCCTGTAATGGGCGACCAAATTAAATCGAATCCAGGGTTTGCAATTGTTTTCCGGGTGCCATGATCCACGACCAACATCTCCAAGAACGTCATAATACTCCTGCGTGAACCGCCCCAAATATTCTTCTATGCTGCAAAAAGGTGGTTCTATAAATTGTTCCCTTGCGAGCACCAACGTCTGCAAACAGCGCGCCATCCGTCCGTTTCCATCTGAAAATGGATGAATCATCACCAGATTCAAGTGGGCCATTGCGGCGCGTACTTTTACCGGCATCTTAGATGATTCATTCAACTCCTGAACCAATTCATGCATTAAAGATGGAACCAGATCCGCATCCGGTCCTTCATACACCGTTGTCTGTTTCTTCTCATCTCTAACAAATATCATTCCGGGCCGCCAACGTCCGGGATGCTTCGTGAGATCGTGTTGTGTAATCATGAAGTGCAAGCTGCGAATCAGTGACTCGTCGTATGAGAAATGTGGATCTGACGCTAGTTGTAGCACGTATGTCATGGCATCTCTGTAACCAGTGGTAGCCTGCCAGTCACCCCTACTGGCATCAGTCGGTTCTTGGTTTTCAACTGCCGCCATTGCATCGTCTTTTGTTACATTGATTCCCTCTATACTATTGGAATGTCGGATATTACGAGCCAGCGTCGCTCGACGCAAAACTCCATGCCAACGCGCCGGAGTGCTAATTGCGTATTTGAGCGACTTCCGTAGTTCGTCTATCTTGTCAATCACTTCAAGCTCTTTTCGATCAAGCTGCTTCGGCGCAGTAAACAACATTGTCGTCACCCTCCTACTCCTAGATCCCTAGCGCAATTATAATATTAAATGATTCAATATGTATTATTGAATCATTTAATATTTACTGCAACTCTCAGGCGTTGCGGGTTACGCCCGCGATGAAAGCGGGAGTTGAGAAGGGCGTTTTGAGAGTTGAAGCTGGATTCACTTTTCGACAAATCAAACTGATCTACTACCAGTCGCTCTCGTGAGGTTCCATCACGTGCCCGGCAGCACCAACCTGACAGGCCCCTTTCCCTGATCGGCCTTTCGGGGTACTCTGCAGTCCATGCCTATTCCAGAGAATCGCCTCATTGAACGTATTGCCCGGGCCAGCGAGGCCGCCCGCCCCTGTGTACGTCGCGCCGCTCCGGCGCGTGTCCTGCAATCCATTGGCGACGATTGCGCCGTGCTCTCCATGCTGGCTGGCAACGAAATTCTTGTCACTACCGATTTCTCGCTGGAGGGTGTGCACTTTCGCCGCGAGTGGCATCCCGCCGACTCGGTTGGTCACCGCTGCCTGGTTCGCGGACTCTCTGATATTGCTGCCATGGGCGGCGAGCCTTCCACGGCATTTCTCTCTCTTGCTCTCCCCAAAGAACTCCCGCAGCGCTGGGCCGACCAGTTTTTTGATGGCCTGCTGACCACGGCGAATAAGGTTGGCGTGACGCTCGCTGGCGGTGATGTCGCGCAATCCCCCGCGGGAGTCATGGCCGATATTACTGTCATTGGAACAGTGCCCGATAGCAAGGCGATTCGGCGAAGCACCGCGAAGCCTGGCGACCGGATCTTTGTCTCAGGAGAACTAGGCGCGCCATTCGCACTGTTGGAGCAGATGTACGCAGCACCCGAGCGCCGCTTCCGGGCCTCGTCCTATCCTGCGCACTTCTATCCTCAGGCCCAGCTTGCGCTAGCTAAATTCCTTCGCGAAAAACAGATTCCAAGCGCAATGATAGATATCAGCGATGGCTTGTCCATCGACCTTGCTCGACTCTGCCGCGCCTCCAATGTCGGTGCTGTCCTGCAGGAGAACGCAATCCCCGTGGCCTCGCTCAATCGCCACGATGTCGAGTTGCGCCACGCCCTTCATGGAGGCGATGAGTACCAGCTACTGTTCACCGTTCCTCAGGGTCGCAGGCTTCCCGCCGAATATAAAGGCATACAGCTCTCTCTCATCGGCTACATCACCGAGGGTAGCGAAGTTTCCATTGAGCACGAGAACGGCTACACCACGGAGCTCCCGGCCGACGGTTGGCAGCACTTTACCCGTGCGACTGCACACATCAACGGGCGCCCCAAACGCAAATCCTGAGCACGGAGCGGCGAGCCGCTCAAAACTGATCCAATATTTTTCCGCAAAAGAAAGGCGCAGCCATAGCTGCGCCTGCCTGCGTACACCTGAAAATTATTTTCTAGATTTCGATTTTGCCCTGACGGGAGCTGGTCCCAGCGTGGACTGCACTTGTTCAATGGTTTCGAAGAGCTTGCTCTGATCCTGCAGTTCCACATAAGGCTTCTGTTTTGAATCGCTCACAATGTAGATCGTCGGAGTCTGGTGGACACCCAGCCCCTTTCCGATTTCAGCGTCGGCCATAACCTTGCTCCTCAGTGCTCCAGTGGGATCGTAAAAGGAGGGCACTGCGGTATGGTGTTCAGCGGCAAACCTGTCCGCGTATTGACGCAGGTTCGTCCTATAAATCGAACTGTGGTTGGCCAAGATGTATTGGCGGAACTCCTCGCCCAGGGCTGGCGAAATCGTATCAAAGTACCGCGCCATGATGTGCGCTTCCATGCTCCAGCTGTGACCCAGAATTGGGAAGTCGTGGCGTATCAGCGGAATGTGGTAGTTGCGCTCTGCCTGAAGCAGCAGCGGATCAATGTGCGCGCACGAGGGGCACTGCAGATCTTCAAAAATCACGATCGCCATTCGTGCGCCCGCCGGGGGGCGCAGCGCGCTCATATCTGCCGCCCATGCTGCCGAAATCATCGTTACTGCCAATGCAAACAGCGCAAACATCTTTGTCTTCATCGTCTTCACGTCCTTGGTTGTGTCCGTGTGCTCCCGCGCACGCTTGCGCTCACTAGCGCCCTGCCACTCCTTGCTCGTCTCGAACAGCGTTGTGCGCGCCACTTCCGGCGCATCGCAATTGCAACTCCACAGCAGCTCTCTGGCGCATGCAATCGACAGTTTTGCTTCTGGCCTTCCATGATAGACGAAGCCCTTACACCACGCACTCCACTGCGTATTCCGTCCTGCTTTTGCCGCGCAGATGAGCTCGCGGTGCCGCACCTGATTTCGAACGAGCTCTCAAGCAAAAGTAATTAAGCATTTCCGGAAAAACAGCGTCACAGAAATCTTTTCGCCCGACGCCACCCGTAGCAAAGTCTGCGTTTGCGAAACCGAGCGTACGGGTAAAATCAGAACATGGCTGTTACTCTTCGCTCGTTTGCAAAAATTAATATCGGATTGGCGATTGGCGCGCTGCGATCCGATCGTTTCCATGCTCTTGAAACGATTTACCAGACGCTCGCCGTTCACGATTTCATCCGGGTCGAAGCCGGGCGCGGTAGCGGCATCGAGATTCGGTGCAAAAATCCCGCTGTTCCTTGCGATGAGAGCAATACCTGCTTTCGAGTTGCTGACCGCATGTTGCGCCACTGGAAGTTGCGCGCCAAAGTCACGATTACGATTGAAAAAAATCTGCCCGTGCAAGGCGGCCTCGGCGCCGGGTCATCGAATGCAGTCGCTGCGATGATTGGGCTGGAGCGCGAATTGAAAGAGCTGCTTCCTGCAGAAGATCGCCTTCGTATTGCTGCCGAGGTCGGTTCGGACCTGCCCCTGTTTTTGCTGGGCGGAACCGTGCTCGGAATTGGTCGGGGCGAACAGGTGTATCCACTTGCGGACCTGCCGCCGATCCCCTGTGTGCTGGTCACGCCCCCGGTGGCGGTGTCCACGCCGCAGGCTTTTCGTGATTGGGACACCTTTAAAGAGAGTGAGACCGAGATCGGGAATTTGACGCACGCCAACGGCTCCTTTAAACTATCTAAGTTCAGCCGCTCTGCATTTGAGTGGTTGAGTCACCTGGAAGTATCCGGTGTTCCCGCCGAGAGCGACGGGGACCGGGCCGAGACTCCGCTTCTCGACTTCGTCCGAGCCGGGATAGAAAACGACTTTGAAACGGTCGTGTTTCCTCAATATCCCGAATTGCGCGAAGTGAAGCGAGTCTTGGAACGCGAAGGCGCCGATTTTGCTTCGCTTTCTGGATCAGGCTCTGCGATGTACGGTTTGTTCCGTACTCGTGAGCGCGCGGCGCAGGCGGCTGAAAGGATGAGTGCAGAAGGACTTGCATCCGTCCTGACTGAAACACTGCCGCGTCGTCAGTATCACGAGCAGATGTTTGTGAAGTAATGATTCGGCGATTCCTTGCCTAGTGGGCGGTAGACTAATGGTAGGTCAAGTGCCTTTGGAGCACTTCGTCCAGGTTCGAATCCTGGCCGCCCAGCCAGACTTTCAGGTCAGGTAATGTCTTTGGCAATGCGTGGTTCCGGAAGGTAATGCCGTGAACTTCGTCACCAGAGTCATCACGAATTTTCACCTTCACGCGATTCAAGCGGGGATCAACCAGTCCCCATAGCGGAGATAGCGATGGACGCAGCAGCGAAATTGAGTACGGAAGCTACAGTAGCCGAGACGGTGCAGGCCGCCCCGGACGTGAGCGGCGCAAAAGCAGTTGAGCAGCCCAAGAGCGACAAGAAGCCGGTGCCAAGCCGCCGGGACGAAGACAAGTTGCGGATTTTTTGCGGTACAGCGAATCCTGCGCTTGCCAAAGAGGTTTGCGACTTTCTCGGACTTCCGATGGGTCAGATTTTTCTGACTCAGTTTTCCGACGGCGAGATTTATGCGCAGGTCCTTGAGAACGTGCGCGGCGCGGATGTATTTCTCATTCAGCCGACGTGCGATCCGGTTTCGCACAACTTGATGCAGTTACTGCTGATTATCGATGCGCTTAAGCGCGCGTCGGCTCGGCGCATTACCGTGGTGATTCCGTATTTTGGATATGCCCGGCAGGACCGCAAGGACAAGCCGCGAGTGCCGATCAGCTCCAAGCTGGTTGCAGATATCTTGACCACCGCGGGTGCAAATCGTGCGCTGATGGTTGATTTGCACGCACCGCAGATCCAGGGCTTCTTCAATATTCCGGTGGATCACCTGTTTGCTTCTCCCGTGCTGGTGGATCACTTCCGCAAGCTGAACCTGCCAAACCTGACTGTGGTATCACCTGATGCAGGCGGAGTGGAGCGGGCTCGCTTCTTTGCAAAAAAGATGGGTGCTCCAATGGCGATTGTGGACAAGCGCCGCACGGAGATCAACGTAACTGAAGTGATGAATGTGATCGGCGATGTGCGCGGACGCAGTTGTCTGATCCTTGACGACATTGTGGATACGGCTGGAACGCTGGTGAAGACCGCACAAGCGCTGCTGGACAACGGCGCGACATCGGTCTCGGCCTGCGCTTCCCACGCGGTACTTTCCGGCCCGGCATTGGAGCGTATTTCCAATTCGAATCTGAAAGAGCTGATTGTTACCAACACAATTCCGCTGAGCGAGGCGGGACAGAAGGAACCGAAGATCAAGGTGCTTTCGATCGCCGGTCTCATCGCACGTGCGATTCAGTCGATCCACGAAGAGACCTCGGTGAGTAAGCTTTTTAGCTAAGGCTTGGGGCGCACGCAGAGTGCGCCCGAGCTTCGATGTGAACCCAGACGTAGAAGGAACGGACTGATGGCAACCGCAACTGTAACAAACACAGTGGAAGCAACGCTTCGTGAAGCTTCCGACAAAAATGCCGCGCGCCGTCTGCGCACCACCGGAATGATTCCGGCAGTGCTGTACGGTGCCAAGAAAGACCCGCGTGCAATTGCCGTGGATCCGAAGCAGATTTTGAGAATTCTGCACTCGGCCTCGGGTCACAACACGATTTTCGACGTCACTCTCGAAGGCGAGCAGACCAAGGCCATGGTGGTGGATTGGCAATATGAGCCGCTGAAGGGAAGCCTTTTGCACGTCGATCTGAAGCGCATCGCAATGGATCAGAAGATGCGTGTTTCGGTCCCTGTGCACGTTGAAGGCGAAGCCAAGGGCATTAAGGAAGACGGCGGCCTGCTGGATGTCGTGCTGCGTGAAATCCAGATTGAGTGCTTACCTACGGACATTCCGAGTCACATTTCCGTGGATGTGACGAACCTGCGCCAGGGCCAGGCGATTCGTATCTCCGAATTGCCGCAGAACGACGCCGTGAAATACCTGAATGATCCGGATTCGGTAGTTGTGCATATCACGTATGTGAGAGAAGAGGCCGCTGCACCGGCTGAGGGTGCGGCAGCAGCAGCCGAGCCTGAAGTGATTAAGAAGGGCAAGGCAGAGGCTGAGCCTGAGACGAAGGAAGCAAAGAAGAAGTAGCTGCCATATTGGGCCATCCGGATTAGCCGAATGAGTCCATGACGAGGGGAGAGGTTGCACGGTGAAACTGATTGTCGGGCTCGGAAATCCGGGCATCGAATACCAGTTCACACCGCACAACATGGGGTTTCTGGCAATCGATCGCATTGCCGGGCAGTGCGGAGTAAAAATAGCGAACCGCCACTGCAAGGCAGTAACGGCAAGGGCGGTCGTTGAGGGAGAGCTGGTTCTACTAGCCAAGCCTGAAACCTACATGAACCTTAGCGGCGAATCAGTCAGGGAGTTGTTGGAGCGCTACGAAGCGGATCCGGCCAGAGACTTGATTGTGCTATGTGATGAGCTGGCACTCCCATTCGGCACCATCCGGGTTCGTGAACGCGGAAGCGCGGGCGGGCATAATGGATTGAAGTCGATCATTGCCTGCCTCGGCGGTTCCAAGGAGTTTTTGCGAGTGCGCCTTGGGGTAGGGCCGGGGTATAAGGTGACGAATGGTAAGGATTATCTGCTGTCGCCGATGCGCAAAGCGCAGCTGCCATTAGCCGATGAGGCCCTGGAAGCGAGCAGTGAAGCGGTTCGAATGATTTTGACGCTTGGTGCGTCAGCCGCGATGAACCGGTTCAATCAGAAGGTGAACGAGGCCGGGAAAGCGGAGTAAGGATTGAGGGCAGGCGCCAGCGCAGCCCCAGGAGAGAACAGATGGATCGCAAATATGAAGTGATGTTCATCCTTCGTCCAGATACAGCCGAGGAGGATATGGAGCGCCTCCTTCAGACGATGGAGACCAACGTTGCCGCGACCGGCGGTAAGGTTACCGGCTTTGAGCGCATGGGCAAGCGTCGCTTGGCTTACACGGTAAAAAAGTTCCAGGAAGGCATCTACGTTCTGGCTTTTGTAGAAGGTCCAGGCTCGGTGCTGAAAGAGCTCGAGCGCCGTTTGCGCGTGCAGGAGCTTGTGATCAAGTTCATTACCGTGCGCACGGACGAGGAAGAAAATCGTTTGGCAAAGGTCAAGAAGCTGCGCGACTCAAAAGTCAGAGGTCAGGGTACACAGGGCCGCGCCGCAGCCGCTCAGGCAGAGATTGCAGCGGCAGGGCAGGAAGCCGAAACAGCTCCGGTGGCCGAGGCTGAAGCTCCGGCGAATGCGGCGGAAAATCCTCCGGCAACGGCTTAATCAGGCAGTTCGTTCTGGGCCGGGCCGCGCGAATGTGTAGTTTGCGCGAAATATTTATAGCAAAAAGTGTGAGAGGCGCCTCCGGCGCTAACAAGGAGAGTTATGGCAGACGAGAGCACCAAGCAGGCAGCTCCGGACAAATCCGAAGCAGCGGCACCAGAGGGCGGACGTCCTTCGGGTGCCCGTCCATCGGGACCGCGCCAGGGCCAGGGCGGACGGCCCGGCGGCGGCCGCGACAGTGGCCGCAAATTCTTCCGGCGCAAGAAGGTCTGCAAGTTCTGCACCGAGAAGATCGACAGCATTAATTATAAGGACGTGCGGTTGCTTTCAGGCTTTGTGGCCGAAAGCGGCAAGATCGTTCCTCGCCGCCTGACGGGCGTTTGCACGCCTCACCAGCGGCGCGTCACCGAGGCTATCAAGCAGGCACGCAATATTGCTCTGCTGCCGTTCGCGGCCGGCCACTAAACTTCGCGTTGGAGCCGCACTGGAGTGCGGGACGCTGCGGTGAGATGCAAGGCTGAGATTAGAGAGGGATTGAGTTATGGAAGTCATTCTGAAAGAAGATGTAGCCAAGCTGGGCGCACGTGGCGAAGTGGTGAATGTCGCTGAAGGCTACGGCCGCAACTACCTGTTGCCGAAGAAGCTCGCAGTGGAAGCGACCAGTGCGAACAAGGCCGTAATCGAGCAGATGAAGGCCGCAGCAGTACGCAAGCTGGCTAAGGAAAAATGCGATGCAGAACTGTTGGCAAAGCAGTTCGAGGGCGTGAGCCTGCACGTTAGCCGCAAAGCTGGAGAGAACGACGCGCTGTTCGGCTCGGTTACTTCGGCAGACATTGCGCATGAACTTGAAGGGCGCGGTTTCAACATTGATCGCCGCAAGATCGAACTTGAGCAGCCGATTAAGTCGCTCGGTGAGTTCAACGTTCCGATCAAACTGCACAAAGAAGTTACCGTGCAGATAAAGGTTACGGTGACAAAGCAGGAAGAAGCCACCGCGTAAGTTGTAAGCGATCCGCTATGCAGGGGCCGGCGTCCAAGGGGCGCTGGCCCTTCTGCGTTCAGACAGCTATCCGGGATGTGGCAATCTGACGTTGGAAACACGGAGGTTGAGCGCTACCCGGAAACTGGTGATGCGCACAGCCGGAGGCAATATCGAGCTTGAGGTTCGTACCCTGACAGAAGAAGCTAGCCGTCGATTGCAGTGGGCTTAGCGAGACAGACCTGGTTTCGACCGGAGGCCTTTGCATTGTAGAGTGCGATGTCGGCAGCGCGCACAATATCATCACGGGTGACGCCATTGGCTGGAAACTCGGCTACGCCGATGCTGACGGTCACCGGGTGAGAGAGTCCGGGAAACTCAGTGTTTGCCACCGCACGGCGAAGCTTGTCGGCTACTGAGGCGGCGCTGGCTCCCTGAGTGGCGGGCAAAATTATGGAGAACTCTTCGCCGCCGTAGCGGCATACGACATCAATCTTGCGGAGCTGGTGGGTAAAGATCGAGGAAGTTGTTCGCAGCACGTCATCACCCAGCATGTGTCCGAATTTGTCGTTGATGTACTTGAAGTGATCGATGTCAATCATGAGGACACTAACGCCTCCGCCGAAGCGGGCCGCGCGGATAACCTCCTCGACAAGGCGCGAATCGAAGTAGCGCCGATTGAAAATTCCGGTCAATCCGTCACTGTATGCCAGTTGGCGAACCCGATCCACATAGCGCGCATTCTGCGTAGCCGTGGCAATAATGTCGGCCACAGACTCGAGCGCCTGAATATCATTGGGCAGCAGCGACTTTTTGTGTCTTGTGGCGCAGATCAGCAGTCCAATTGTTCTACCAAGGGAAACCAACGGGAGACAGACCTCCTCGTGTGCCGAAGGGAAGCAGGCCGCCTCGCACTGAAAAGGGTTGCAAGCCTGCGGATTTTGTCCTCCACTAATGCACACGTGCCCCGCTGGCAAAACGTCGCCCACCTTGAGCTTCGTCTCCAGAGTGCCCTGATGGGCACGCAAAACGAAAGCGCCATTTTCATCGGAAAGATAGATGAAAACATGTTCAACCGGAAACGACTGCGGAAGCTGAACGCAGAGGTGGTCGAGCAGTTCCCTGAAATCGAGTTCTACCGTTGTGCGCTTGGCGATTGCGTTTATAGCCTCTAGTTGCGCGGCACGCCGCTGCAGCATGGAGTAGAGCTTGGCATTCTGCAAACCGATGGAGGCCTGGGTCGCAAAGAGAGTGAGCAGGTCTACCGTCTCGTTGTCAAAAAAATCCAGGACATCGCTCTGGCAGTCGAGAACACCGACCACTTCATCGCGCACCATGAGCGGAATCGCCAGTTCCGAGCGAGTGCTGCCGGACCGGGCGATATAACGCGGATCGATGGTCACGTCAGGGGAATAGATCGGACGCCGCGCCTTGGCGGCGGTTCCCGTAATGCCCTTTCCAAATGGTATGGAAAAGTTTTCAAGTACAGAGGCATGGCCGAAATGAGCCCGGACAAACAACTCTCGAGAGACTTCGTTCAGCAGCAGAATGCTCCCATTTTGCAGGTGGAAATAGTCCTTTACGATGGCGAGAACGTGATTCAGGACCTCGTCCAAATCGAAGGTGGACAGTACCGCCTGACTGGCGTCGTAAAGGATGGCAACCCGCTGCATGACGAACCCATGAACAGTGATGTAGGGCAAAAAAACTACCCAATATTACATTAGTACATGACTGTCCGGATTAGCGCGGGTCGCGCGATGGTTTTTTGCGGCGGTACCAAAATTTCAAAACACCCAATACGACGAGGCAAAACCAGAAGTCCACTACCAGTCCCAGATCCAGGCCGGCGGTGTTATGTCGAGCGGCTACAGGAAGAAAGCCTGAGCAGGCAAAGTAGAGGGCATTGCCGATCAACACTGCTGCCAGCGCCCTCCAGAAATTTCCGGCCACCGATACTTGGACACAGCCTGCAAAGGAAAAGTTGGCAGCGGTTCGTAGCCGGGGCAGGGCTCCCCATTCCGAAATGCGGTAGTATGCGAGAAATGCCGGAACTGCACACAGAAATTCAGTTTTTGAAGGGCGTAGGCCCGCGCGTAGCCGAAACCCTGGCGACCAAGGGGATTCACACCCTGGAAGACCTGCTCTATTACCTGCCGTTCCGCTATGAAGACCGCATTAATCCCCGCACCATCGAACAGTTGCAGCCGGGGGAGATGGCTTCGGTTATTGCTGAGGTACGGACGAGCGGGCTCTTCAAAACAAAGCGCTTTCCCATCTTCGAGATGACGGCCGGACAGGGGCGCAACAGGCTGAAATGTTTGTGGTTTCGCGGCGGCTACCTGGAAGGGAAGTTCAAGCCGGGCGCACTGGTCGCGCTTTACGGAAAAGTTGAGTATTCGACCTTTGGACGTGGTGGGTTGCAGATGCTGCAGCCGCAGTTCGAGATTCTGCATGAGCCGCCTGACGAAGAGAATGGCGTAGCCGCCCTGGAGAGCGAAGAGCAGAAACACTTCGAGTCGCTGGAAATCGGACGCATTGTGCCCATCTATGAAGCGGCGGGAAAACTCAACGCACGCTGGTTCCGACGCACCATCCGCAAGGCGCTGGAGCAGATGCCGGAGGAGATTTCCGATGCGATTCCGGCGGAAATTCGCACTCGAGTCGGACTGATTCCGCGCACGGAAGCTTTCTGGCAGGTTCACTGGCCGGATGCGGGCGAGAGCTTTGCCGACCTGCTATCGGCACGAACCCCCGCGCACCAACGGCTGATATTTGAGGAACTGTTTTTCCTGGAGTTGGGACTGGAGTTGAAGCGCCGCAAGGCACGCTTGCAGCCGGGAGTTGCCTTCGAGATCGGCGACCGGGTGCGCGATGCACTGAAACAGGTGCTTCCCTTCCACCCCACAAGATCGCAGAAACAGGTGCTGAAGGAAATTGCGATAGACATGGCCCACTCTTCGCCGATGCGGCGTCTGTTGCAGGGCGATGTCGGTTCGGGCAAAACGATTGTCGCGTTTGAAGCCGCAACCGTCGCCATGCAAAACGGTTATCAGGTGGCGATGATGGCGCCGACCGAGATCCTCGCAACTCAGCACTATCTTTCGGCGCGCCGGATTCTGGAGCCAGCCGGTTACCGCATCGTGTTGTTGACCGGATCGCTTGAACAAGACCGCAAACGCAACATTCGCAGTCATGTCGCCCGGGGCCACGCGCAGATGGTGATCGGCACGCACGCCCTGCTTGAGGACAACGTGGAATTCGAGCGCCTGGGCCTGGTGATTGTCGATGAGCAGCATCGCTTTGGGGTGATGCAGCGCATGAAACTAATGCGCAAGAACAGCGACGTTCAGCCCGATGTTCTGGTCATGACTGCAACTCCGATTCCGCGCACTTTGGCGTTAACTCTTTACGGCGACCTCGATGTGAGCGTGATCGATGAACTACCGCCGGGACGCACCCCGGTGAGCACCAGGGTTGTTCCCGGTGAGCGCGCCGAAGAAGTCTGGGAGTTTGTGCGAAAGATTGTTTCCGCCGGACAGCAGGCCTACGTCGTCTATCCCGTGATCGAGGAAAGCGAAAAGGATTCCGAACTGAAGGCAGCAATCAAGATGTATGACCAACTGCGCAAAGAAGTATTTCCGGAGTTGAAAGTTGGATTGCTGCATGGCCGCATGAGTGCCGATGAGAAAGATGAAATCATGCGCAAGTTCAAGGCGGGAGAGCTGAAGATTCTGGTTGCGACCACGGTAATTGAAGTGGGCGTGGACGTTCCGAACGCATCGGTCATGGTCATCGAGCACGCCGAACGCTTCGGACTTTCGCAGATGCATCAGTTGCGTGGACGCATCGGTCGCGGCTGCGCAAAGTCGTACTGCGTGCTGATGACCGGCGGCAAGATCAGCGAAGAAGCACGGCAGCGGCTCGACACAATGGTGCGTACGAGCGATGGCTTTGAAATTGCGGAAAAAGATCTCGAATTGCGCGGCCCCGGTGAATTTTTTGGCACCAAACAGGCGGGCATGCCGAAGCTGTGCGTTGCGAATCTGATACGCGACCGTAAGCTGCTTGAATTGGCAAAACGCGAAGCGAGGCAGCTGCTGGATGGGACAACGAAGAATGTTACGCCGGAGGAAAAGCGCATGGCCGTGCAGTATCTCAAGATGCACTGGAACCGGCGGTATGGCTTGGTGGAAGTTGGGTAAGAATGGATCCATATACAGTTCGGGAGCATCGGATTTGTGGGCAGGCGCGGAGCGGAAGGTTCGTATAGGCTAAGAGCATGATTGTCGGCATTGGCGTGGATCTGTGCGAAGTGGATCGAATGGAAGCGGCTATTGCGCGGCACGGCGAACGTTTCCTTGCGCGCATCTATACGGAAGCGGAACGTGCTTATTGCGAATCCAAGCCTAATCGCATGGAACGCTTTGCGGGGCGGTTTGCGGCCAAGGAAGCGGCTATGAAAGCAATCGGTACGGGATGGCGTCGCGGCGTCGCGTGGCGGGACTTCGAGGTAAAGCGTGCGGCGAGCGGACAGCCGATTATCGTCTTTGACGGCGCGGCACGCAAAATAGCCGAAGAACTTGGAGTAAAGCGGGCACTGGTTTCCATCACGCACACCAGAAGCATGGCCATGGCGCAAGTGCTACTGGAATCTGAGTGAAGAGTCACCATCGTGACGGTTAAAGTTCCGTCAAGTTTGTTATGATTCCAAAACAGTTGCGATTGGAGAAAAGGTGCCTAGTCAAAAGCAACTTCGCTGGTCTCAGCTTCGGGTAGGGATAACCGTTGTGTTCGCCGCGGTCATTCTGGCGTTTCTCATCTTTTTGATGAGCGGTACGACAGGGTTGTTTTCACCGACAATGCGTTTTGTCTCGTACGTGGACAATGCGGGTGGGCTGCGCACTGGCGCGCCGGTGCGGTTGCAGAGCGTCGATATCGGTAACGTCGCGGGCATCCGCATCGTGAACCATCACGATGTGAACGGCGCGAGCACTCCGGTACAAATTATCATGAAGGTGAACGCAAAGTATCACCCGTTCATCCACACCGACACGCGGGTGCTGCTATCCACCGCTGGAGTGCTGGGCGAAACGTACATCGATCTCGATTCGACGCATGCGAAGGGCCCAGTGGCTGCCAATCACGCGGAGCTTCCATCGGAGGCAGTGCCGGATATCCAGGACGTAGTGCGCACCTCGCAAACCACTCTGCAGAATGTGAGCATTCTGGTTAAGCGTTTGGATCGTATCGTGGCCGCGGTGGAAGACCAGAAAGGCACGGTAGGAGAGCTCATCTACGACAGAGAGCTTTATAACAACTTGAATAGTTCGGTGTCCCAGGTCAAGGGAATGATAACGGACATCAACAATGGCCGCGGCAGCCTGGGTAAGCTGATCAGTGACGATGCGCTATACAACCGGGTAAACGAAACCATCGACAAGGTGAATCTGATTGCCGACAACGTAAATAGCGGCAAGGGAACGGTCGGGAGATTGATGAGTGACCCGTCGCTCTATAACAACGCCAACGAGACGCTGGCGAAGGCAAATCAGTTGATGGACGGGATTAATCGTGGTGAAGGCGCGCTCGGCAAATTTGCCAGGGACCCTGAGTTTGCAAAGAAAGTTGACCTGTTGGTGACGAATCTTTCGGCAATTTCTTCGGACTTGCAAGCGGGACAGGGCACGGCGGGTAAATTCCTGAAGGATCCGGTGCTCTACAACAACGCGAATCTGCTTCTGGTAGAGGGCCGCAACCTGATAGCCGCCGTCCGTCAGAATCCGAAGCAATACCTAAGCATAAAGCTGCACATCTTCTAACATCATTCCAGAACACCTTGGCAACGTGAGGCCCGCATTATTTGCGGGCCTTCTGTACTACTTGCAAAGCGCCACCTTGCTCATCTTGGTTTTGTCCCGTATTGTTGCAATCGCGCGGCTATTGCTTCCTGCTCCCTCGCCATGTCAAGAGCAGATCTCGCAGCCCTCCGAGCATTGTCAGCAAAGTCACGACTCTGCATTTGCAATTCGGTCCGAACTGCCACTGGGCCGGCCATTGAGCCTGGCGTCGCGATTAACATTTCTTCGTGAATTTCCGCCATTTTCTCTTGTTCGCGGGCCTCGTGCCTGAAATAGGCGGCTAGCCTTAGATGATCTTGCGGTTTTTGCGACCTGGAAAGCTCCTTCGCTTCCGCTTTTGTGAGTTTTTCTTCTGAATCCTTTGCACCGTATTGCTGTTGCGCCGAAACGAACAATGCGCTGGCCAGCAGAAGGGCCGATCCAATAACCACTCTGATCAACTGAGATCTCATGCTTTTCTCCTCGTGGCACATGTCCGCTTTAGACGGCCATGTTAGTTTTGAAAGTTGCTCCAGCGCTCGCCGCATGGCGTGCCTGACGAGAATGGCTGTTTTAGATGGATGCCGAAACTGAAATGCCGGTTGCGCCGAAAACTTCGGTGTGCTTGCCGCGAAGTGGCTGAGCTAAGTTGCTGTCCATCGAACCAAACAATGCTGCTGGAAAGTGAGCCGTTGTGCTGCCCCGCGTTAGTCGCTGTGGAGAGAGCTGCGGTTCAATTCAACCGGATGGCGTGTTCAAGATCGGGTAGAAATAGAACCGTGCGACGGTGTTTTTTTTGAGCTCTCTGCCTGCTCGTGGGCGTGATAGCTGTTGACAACGTGAGGCCCGCATTGTTTGCGAGCCTCATAAACTACGCGCACTAACCCTGTCGCTTACAAAGGGTGCCTTGCTTATCTTGGTGCGGTTTGGGTTTGTTGCAATCGCGAGGCTATTGCTTCCTGCTCCTTCGCCATTTCAATAGCAGATCTCGCAGCCCTCCGAGCATTGTAAGCAAAGTCACGACTCTGCATTTGCAGCTCGGTCCCCGTGCCAGAAACTGGGCCAGCTACTGAGCCTGGCGTCGCGGCTAACATTTCTTCGTGAATTGCCGCCATTTTCTCTTGTTCTCGGGCCTCGTGCCTGAAATAGGCGGCTAGTCTCAAATGGTCTTGCGGGTTTTGCGACCTGGAAAGCTCTTTCACCTCCGCTCCTGTCAGTCTTCCTTCTGAATCCATTGCGCCGTATTGCTGTTGCGCCGAAACGAAGCCCGCGCTGGCCAGCAGAAGGGCCGATCCAAGAACCACTCTGATCAACAGAGATCTCATGCTTTTCTCCTCGTGGCACATGTCCGCTCTAGACGGCCATGTTAGTTTTGAAAGTTGCTGCGGCGCTCGCCGCATGGCGTGCCTGAGTGAAGATGTGGTGTTGAACCATCCCCATCAGGATGCCGAAATTCAAATGCCGGTTGCGCCGAGAATTTCGGTGTGTTTACCGCGAAGCGGGGCTGAGCTAAGTTGCTGCTGATTGAACTGAGCTGATGGAAAATTACCGTAGTGCTGCGCCGCGTCAGTCGCGGTGGAGAGTGCTGCGGTTCAATTCAACCGGATGGCGGGGGTAAGATCGGGTAGATATGGAATCGTGCTACGGTGTTTTCTTCGAGCTCTCCGCCTGCTCATGGGCGTGATAGCTGGAGCGCACGAGCGGGCCGGACTCCACATGCCGAAAGCCCATTTTGAGAGCTTCCTGTTTCAAAAATGCGAAATCTTCCGGCGGGTACATGCGTTTGATTGGCAGATGATTGCGCGAAGGCGCAAGATACTGTCCGATAGTGAGAATATCCACTTTGCGAGCCGCGAGATCGCGGCAGACCTGCAGCAACTCTTCCATGTCTTCGCCGAGTCCGACCATGATCCCGGTCTTCGTGATCGTGCCGGGCGAGAGTTCCTTGGCGCGGGAGAGCAAGTTCAGCGTGCGCTCGTAGCGCGCCCCGCTGCGAGCCACTCGATAGAGGCGCGGCACAGTCTCGGTGTTATGGTTCAGGATGTCGGGCTTTGCGTCGAGCACCATCTGCAGGCAGTCCTCACGGCCCTGGAAGTCGGGGATGAGCACTTCGACCGAGCAGTCGGGTTGCAATCGGCGAATTTCACGGATGGTTTCTGCAAAGACCCTGGCCCCACCGATGTTGTCGTCGTCGCGATTCACGCTGGTGACGACGGCAAACTTGAGCCTAAGCCGCGCGACAGCTTCGGCAACTCGGCGTGGCTCGTCGAAGTCGATCGGCCCAGGGCGTCCTTTGGGTACGGCACAAAAGCCGCAGCGCCGAGTACAGACGTCGCCAAGAAGCATGAAGGTTGCGGTGTGATGATTCCAGCACTCGCCTATATTCGGGCATTGGGCGGATTCGCAAACGGTATGCAAATTGAGCCCACGGGCCAGCTTTTTGAGCTCATGGTACTGTTCGCCCATTGGCGCCTTGGTGCGCAGCCAGTGCGGCTTGGGAGCCGGTTTGGCGGAAACGGTCTGGATCTGAACTAACTCGGAGGCTGTCATTGTTACCTCTAGTCTACGATGCCTGCACACCGGACGAGGACTGCGATTTTCAGCTTTTCCCGAAGGTGGGCATCTTTGCGCGCCCTCAGAGAATCACTTCCGGTACGCGTCGGCAGGCAACTCTTTGGTCGAGCACGGAAACTTAGGGCTCGCGAGGGGGCTGCTACTGAGCGTAGCGCGAAGCGGGAGGAACGCTTGATCTTCCGAACTGAACTGAAACCGCTGGAATCCCGTGGTGACGTTCGTCCGGCGTTTGAGGCTATTTCCGAGGTACAACAGAAAGCGGCGGTGACTGACTGGTACGTGCCCCAGCCTGACCATTGCCGCATTTCCGGCGAACTGGCGGCGGCACTCGATTGTAAGAGGTTGAATTTGCGGGAGCCAGTCGTGCGCGCAATCGCCATGCACGATGTCGGCTGGATGCCATACGACGGGGACGCGAATTCGCCGATAGCTCCAGGAAAGCTCGAATTCGGCCAGCCGCTTTCATTCATCAACGCACAACCCGAGAGGTTTTTGCGCGCCTGGATGGGATCGATCCAGGCAGCGCAGAGTACCGGGCCGCTGGGAGGAATGATTGTGAGCGGGCATTTCGCACGGCTCGCGCGGATGTATCTGGAAAGAGGCGCGGGCACGCCAGAGCAGCGCGAGCAGGTTGAACAGTTTCAGTACCGTGAAGCAGCGCGAATGTATCGCCTGTTGCCGGCGGCAGGGCTGCCCCTTGAGGAGATCGAAAAGCTTGTTACGGTGTTGCAGTTCTGCGATTTGGCTTCCTTGTATCTTTGTGCCAATCCAGCAGCCCCCGTGGAATTACCGCAGGTGATCAACGGGAGGCGGGCACGGTTTTCGTTCGAGCAGGGAATCTTTCGCCTGAACTCGAATTTGCTGGACCACGCTCTGGCGCTGGAGATCCCGTGCATACGTTTTGTGGATAGAAAGCCGGAGCGGGAACTGGTTCCGGTGAAAGTGCAGTAACAATAGCGCGGGCAATACTGTGTCGCAAGAACCCGACTTCTGGCGGAGTTCGGCCCGCTGGTCGCCTGAAACGGCACTGATTTCCTGCAATCTGCCTTCAATGTCCCGGTTTGCTTTCGCTGCCGACGCTGAACATGCGAAAATAAGAGTTCCGCATATGACTTCCCCTGAAAAACAGCCGAATATCACGCCGGAGGTCCTCCGCAGTCATGGACTGACCCCGGACGAATACGAACGCATTCTGAAATGGCTTGGCCGCGTGCCTACCATGACGGAACTTGGCATTTTTTCCGTGATGTGGAGCGAGCACTGCTCCTATAAATCGTCGCGTGTGCATCTGAAGAGGCTGCCGACCAAGAGCAAACTGGTAATGCAGGGGCCGGGCGAAAACGCTGGGATTATTGACATTGGCGGCGAGTGGGCCTGCGCCTTCAAGATCGAATCGCACAATCATCCCTCGTACATTGAGCCTTTCCAGGGTGCCACGACCGGCGTGGGCGGGATTCTGCGCGACATTTTTACGATGGGCGCGCGCCCGGTTGCGGTGATGGATTCGCTGCGCTTTGGGCCAGTTTCCAAGGATCACGATCCTGAGTTGGATCGTGCGAGCCTGCACAAAAATCATTCGGTGCTGGATGGCGTGGTGGGCGGCGTGGCCAACTATGGCAACTGCTTTGGCGTGCCCAACGTGGGCGGAGAAGTTCGATTCGAGAAGTGTTATGCGGGCAATCCGCTGGTGAACGCCTTTGCGCTGGGGCTGGTGAAAAAGAACGAAATTTTTTACGCGTCGGCTTCCGGCGCGGGAAATTCGGTGATCTACGTCGGCTCCAAGACCGGCAAGGACGGGATTCACGGCGCTACGATGGCGAGCGAGGAATTCAGCGAAGAGAGCGATGCCAAGCGCCCCAACGTGCAGGTGGGCGACCCGTTCATGGAAAAGCTGCTGCTGGAAGCTTGTCTTGAAGCAATGAAGACCGGCGCGATTGTCGGGATTCAGGACATGGGCGCGGCGGGGCTTACCTGCTCGACCTGCGAACTTGGCGGACGCGGCGGCGTTGGACTGGAGATCGAACTCGACTTGGTGCCGCAGCGGGAGACGGGCATGAGCAGCTACGAAATCATGCTCAGCGAATCCCAGGAACGCATGTTGCTGGTGGCCGAAAAAGGTCGCGAAGAGGAAGTGTTCGCGGTCTTCCGCAAGTGGGGACTGGATGCGGTTAGGGTAGGCCACGTGATTCCCGAAAACACCATGCGCGTGCTGCACCACGGCGTGACAGTGGCCGAGATTCCGAACGAGGCTTTGACCGACGATGCGCCACTTTACCATCGCGAGGTGGGCGAGTGGACGGCTCCGGTGCCGAAGCAGAAGCCCGGGGCGTTGCAACTGGGCATTAAGAGCAACTTTGTACGTGACTTCCACAAGCTGCTCGCAAGCCCGAACATTTGTTCGAAGCACTGGGTCTATGAGCAATATGACTCGATGGTACAGACGAACACGGCGCAGGGGCCGGGAGAGCTGGCCGGGCTGGTCCGCGTTAAGGGTACTCAGACCGGACTGGCGATGGCACTCTATGGAAATGGGCGCTGGTGCTATCTGGACCCGAAGCTGGGCGCTGAGCATAATGTGGCCCGCGCGGCGAGGATGGTGGCCTGTACGGGCGCAAAGCCGGTTGCGACGACTGATTGCCTGAATTTTGGCAACCCGGAGAAGCCGCCGATTATGGCGCAGTTCTCGCAGGTGGTCGACGGGCTCGCGGAGGCTTGCACTGCGCTGGAGACTCCGATCACTGGCGGAAATGTGAGTTTCTACAACGAAACGCTGGGCGAGGGCATTTACCCGACTCCGGTGCTTGGCATTGTGGGAATTTTGCAGGATGTGACAAAGGCCGTTCCGGCCAACGCTAAGGCGGCAGGGCGGTCGATTGTGCTGCTCACGCCAGGACAGAGGGCACATAGCGGCGAGGAACAGAATGAGTTTGGCTCCTCAGAATACGCTCTGCATGTATTGGGCGAGCTTTGGGGCGCTCCTCCGCTATTAGATCTGAAAGCCGAAAAGGTTTTGCAGGATGTTTTGCAGGCGCTGTCGGCTCAGGGACTGGTGGAATCCGCGCGCGACGTGGCTGAGGGCGGAATCGCTGTGGCAGTGGCAAAGATCGCCTTCCCGAAAGACCTGGGCGCGGAAATTAACCTGATTTCGGCAGGGCTTCCGGCGGAATGCGTGCTCTTTGCCGAGGATGCTTCGCGTGCCTTGGTGACCTGCGATCCCGCAAAGGCAGCTGCGGTAGAAGAGACTGCGGTAAAATATGGGTTGAACGCACAGGTTATTGGCGCCACTACCAACGAGAAACTCACAATTCGCATTGACAATGTGCCTGTCATCGAAGGGCAGGTTTCCGAATTCAAGACGAGCTGGCGGGAAGCTTTAGAGCAAGCTCTCCAGAGCGAGGTAGAGGTTGCAGAGAGCCTGAAGTAGTCGCGAAAAGCGAGAATGGTTGAAATCTTCAGAGCTGGCGTTGAGTTATTCAAAGTACCACTGGGCACGGCTTCGGCCGTGCCGTTGCGTTCCGTCGCGCCCCCAGCGCATCGACGTATAAGGTAGGCAGCAATGATCGAAATCGGACTGGACAAACTTCACGAAGAGTGCGGCGTGGTTGCGGTATACGGAAACCCCGAAGCGGCCAAGCTCTGCTATTTGGGACTCCATGCTTTGCAGCATCGCGGGCAGGAGTCGGCGGGGATTGCGACGAGTGATGGCCGCCGTCTGACGGCGTACAAATCCATGGGGCTGGTGGCGGATATTTTCGACCAGGCAGTGCTGCAGAAGCTGCCGGGAAGCCATGCCATTGGGCACACGCGCTACTCGACTGCGGGAGATTCGGCCCTGCTGAACGCGCAGCCGATTCAGGTGGACTGCAACAAGGGCCAGATTGCGATTGCACACAACGGCAACCTAGTAAACGCCGCCGATCTCCGCGCGCGCTTTGAGCAGGCTGGATCGATCTTCCAGACATCGAGCGATACTGAGATTGTCCTGCATCTGGTCGCGCAGTCGCGTGAAAAGACGCTGCCGGACGCGATGGCCGATGCACTGCGCCGCATCGAGGGTGCGTTCTCGTTTGTAATGGCGACCAGGGATCATATTTTCGCCGCGCGCGATCCGCGCGGATTTCGTCCGCTGGCAATAGGACATATTCCGGGGAAGGACGGATTGCCGGACTCGATTGTGTTTGCTTCCGAAACCTGTGTTTTCGATCTGCTGGGTGCGGATTACGATCGCGACGTGAAGCCGGGAGAATTGGTGGTAGTAGGGCCTGAAGGGATGCAGTCGCATTTTTATGCACCGGCGCTCGCACAGTCGCAATGCATCTTCGAGCAAGTGTATTTTGCGCGCCCCGATTCTCTCGTCTTCGGTATGAGCGTGCAGCAAGCTCGCGAGCAGATGGGACGCTATCTTGCGCGCGAAGCGCCTGTTGATGCCGATCTGGTGGTCGGAGTTCCGGACAGCGGATTGACGGCGGCCTTGGGATATGCGCGTGAGAGCGGCATTCCGATGCAGTTTGGGTTGGTTCGCAATCACTACGTGGGCCGCACCTTCATCGAACCGGAACAGCGTGTGCGCGATTTTGGAGTGAAGCTGAAGCTGAATCCCGTGCGTCGGCTGCTGGTGGGCAAGCGCGTCATCCTGATTGACGACTCGATTGTGCGAGGTACGACCAGCCAGAAGATCGTGCGGTTGGTGCGCGACGCGGGCGCAACCGAAGTCCATATGCGGATCTCGTGTCCACCCACAACTTCACCGTGCTACTACGGTGTGGACACGCCGGAGCGTCGCCATCTGATTGCGGCGCGCAAGTCGGTGGAGGAGGTGCGAGAGTTTATCGGCGCTGATTCGCTGGCGTATCTTTCTCTCGAAGGATTACGGGCCTCCTGCGGCGATCTGGAGGGCGAGTCCAGCTATTGCACATCCTGTTACACGGGAGTCTATCCCACTGATTTTGTGGATGTGCAGCAGATTCGTCCGGCAGTTGCGGTGAAATAGTTCTTTTTATGTGCAAGGCCATTGAGCGCAATGGCCTTCTTCTTTTTTTTTAGTGTTCGGTCTCTACGCGGCGGGAACGCTTTTATCGAGGTTACGTTCTTCCTGCTGTTTAATGATCCGCAAAAACCCGCTTAATATCGAGCGCTGGATATCTTCAAGTGCGAGCGGCGGTATGACCGTGAGGCATCCCAGAATCTCAGCGAGGCGGTAGTAAGACTGCCGCGAAATGTGCATAAAGCTCACTGAGTACTCTGGCTTGCGCGCTCGCGCGCTCACGGGATCGGTGTCTAACAGAATGGCGAGTGCCGGTCGCGTGGCAATCAATGCAAGCAGTTTTGCGTAGGCCACGCTAAAACGATTCTTCAGCGGCAGATTCGCCAGTTCGTCATAAATGTAACGGTCCATGATGATCACCTGGGCGTCGCCACGCCGGGCGCGGCTTAGAACAATGCGCAGGTGTATCGCGTCGGCAAGATAGAGCAGGTGGCGCATTAACGTCAAGTAGCCTGCTCGCACGTTCTTATCGCGCCGCTCGACGGGGCGTCCCGGCTCGCCCACGCCGCGTTCGCTGCCGAGCACCTTGTGCACGAAACCCTCGCGGTATCGCGTGCCCACCACCACGTCATTCCAGAAGGTGATGAGTTGGCTGCGCATTCCGAGGTTAGCGATGGCCTCCTGCAGTAAGGCCACCTGAGTTGTTTTTCCGGAGCCGTCCAGTCCGGAGAAGCTGATTACGATCGGCCGACTTAGATCTTTCCGTACTTCCATAGTTATTTGCGGGCCGCTGCTGCGGATGGTGAAGGTCTGGCGGAGGTGCCGCGGCTGAGTCCGTAAACGCTGCCCACGGCGATTGCACCGGCGGCCACCGCGCCCAGCTTAATCAGGAGCGAGCGATACTGACGCTGTTTGGCGGGAGCAATGGCGTTCCCGGCGGGGCGCGATGCTCCACCTCCGGCGGTTTTCACTTGTTCTGCCGCAGCAACGCCGAGCGGTTCCTGAGGGGGCTGTGGTTGCCGCGAAGTTTGTGATTGCTCCGCGGGAGCTGGCTGAGGTTGTGGCGCCTCCGGCAAGGAAGTTGTGCTGGCAGGTGATGGCTCATTTGGTTTCAGAGGACCTTTAGAGGGGTCGATCATAACTCCGCTGGGTTGCGATGGCGGCTTCGTTTGGGCCGGCGCTTGCGAGGTGTCCTGCGGAGTCTGCTGGGCAACGCCAACGTTCAACGAAGCCAGCATCGCGGCAATTACGAGCCGGGCTGCCACTTTCCGGAAATGTTGTCTTGCGTACATCTGAAGACCTCCTGAAACGTGCAAACGTTTGTTAGTTCTTGCTCGTGGCGGTGGACGGGCTTGATCCGCTCTCTGTCGTGCATATGGATTTGACGGCTCCGTCCAGCTCCGGTGTCTTAGCGATGCCGGTCAGGTTGCGTAGCACGCGACTGATGTCGGCGTCGCGGTCGTAAAACAGATTGCGAAGCCGATTCTGTCCATAACGCCAAAGATTTGGCAGATTCGTCGCATACCAGCAGGAATTGTTCATGAGGGGTGAGAATCCGCAGAAAACTCGAAAGTGGTGACTGAACATTGCTGGTCCCGCGAGCAGGGCCGCAGTAAGTCGATGGTTGCCTTCCAGTATGGTGAGCGGTTTTTCCTCATCCACTCCGATGAGCAGTATGGCGCTGCGGTTGTGTTCGGAATTCAGACGGCTGCTCAGAGCTTGTATGTCGGCAACGAATTCGCGCGTGCTGCCCGAGAAGCGCACGGTGCGAATACGGTGAACAATGTCGCGAAGCAATAAATTATTCCCGGCAAGCTTGCGCCATGGCGCGCGGGGAAAAACTCTCACCATTTTGAGATCGTCGGGTTCAAGCTCCACTTCGTACCATTGGGTGTCGGGCGGAAGTTCGCGCCACATATGGCCCCGGCGGCGAAACAGCAGAGCACGTCTCAACGCATTAGCAGCTTCATCGGTGAGATCAGCATCGATCACCAGTTCTTTGAAACTGTGGCGGTCGGCATGAAACTCTTCCTGATAAAACTCGTTCTTGAGAAATTCGGCGATGACCTCGGTCTCTGTGGATCGGCGTAATCTCTTCATGCTGCCTCCTCGGCCAGATCCGGACGACGCCGGAAAAATGGAATGGCAACAGCCAGGAGCAATAGCCCACGAAGCACCTGTTGGACCATAATTACCTGCATCAGAGTGGAATGAAACGCACCGATAGAAACAATGATCAGCAGACTCGCCACAAGTTGGACCCATCCCGCATTGGCAATCCTGCGGGACATCTCGTAGGTGATCAACACGACGCAAATTGCATAGACACCGGTTGCAACGGCATTCATCGCCAGCAACTCCTCTACCCCCGCACCGGGGCGATGGAAGCCACTGCCGAATAAAGTGCGGAGTACGAGTCCGGGAAAACTGGCGAGAAACAGCACAAAAATCGTGGATAGGCCGGCGACAAACAATAGCGGGACGGCCAGTACACGGCGGCTATCGCTCTCAGCGGCGCTCCCGGCAGAGACGGGGAACATGGCGCTAGTCACCGACCAGGTAGCGAAGTACAGTAGCCGTCCTACAAGCGAAATCGCAGCGTAAATACCTGCATCGTTGGGCGAGAAATAATGCTTCACCATCAGAATGTCAGCGTTGTTGATAATCACCTGTCCAACGAAGAAGATGATTGCCTGAATGCTTTCTTCAAAGGAAATCGGCAGGCAACGTGTGGTAGTTTGGCGCAGCTCTCTGTCGCCAGCAGGAAGCAGGAACGCCGCAAAAACCGATAGCGAAATTGCGCCGACCGCGCCAGGAACGCCCGCGCCACTGAGCACGAGAACCATGGCCATAACCAGCTTTACAACTGCCTCGCAGGACAGATTCAGGCTGAGGCGAAGAAATTGGCATGTGCCCTGCATCCCGCCTCGTCGTACTCCCAGCGGAATATAAAAAAGCATTCCCAGGCCGAGCAGCACGATGAGAACTGGTGACGGCATTCGCAAATAGACAGCAACCCAGCGGCTGCTTCCAATACCTAGAGCAGAGAGCACAAAGCCCACAAGCCACGCGCGGCGCATGAGGTGCTGGTAAACGGCAGCGCGCTCGCGAGGAGCGGGAGACTTGGCGATCAGCTTAGCGGTGACAAGTTGGCATGCAAGGTGGATACAGGAAGCCAGCATCAATAGCGTGACGGCTGCTGCGGCCTGGCTGAAATCTTCAGGACCCAACAGGCGCGCGATTCCGATGTTGAAACCGAAATTAGCCAACGACACCAGTACCGAGCCGGACAGCATGACTACGCTTCCGGTAAACACCTTGCCCTCTGAGCTTCTCTCTTTTCCCAGGCTCCTGAATACAGCACGCATTCGGGACTGAGGCCAGGAACTCAGCGCCTGTCCGCTCATGCAGCCTTCCTCTCGATCACGTCTTCGTCAGGATCGGACTTGGGGTGGAATTGGCGAACCATATTGGGCAGGTATCCGCTGAAGCTGCGCGCAGCATCGGCTACGGTCGCAAATATCTCGAAGAGCCTGCCAGCTCGTGTTAAATCCAGCACAATCTGAGCGTGAGCACTGAGCGATGCAAGCTTAAGGTCTCCATCGCGCCGCACCGCTTCTCTCATGCACAAAAGCAGCAAATCGACACCGGCGGCATCGAGCCTGCGTACTTGTGAAAGATCGAAAACGAGCTGAGGACGATCATGTTCCAGCAGCGGACGTACTTCACTCAGAAAGGCGTCAGCCTGTTTCCGGGTCAGGACTTCCGGTACATGCTTTACGATCACAGGTCTACTCGTTTCCATAACTCCTCGGTACTAACATTCCCCTGATAAGAATCTGTCCGGCTCTCAGCAGTCGCTAGAGGCGGCGCGCCAAGGGGCGGGGTGGATGAAGCGAGAGGTGTCGGTGCGGGCTGATCCGTCTGCCTAGCGCCACTTTCAAAGAGCCATTTCCACAGCGCGTCAGGTAGCAACGCTAAGAGCCAAGCTGCGGCAAAAAGCCTGCGTGCGGAAGGGCGAGCAGCGGTCGATTCAATCAGCAGTGGGTCGTCAATTCTTACTGTTGCGTTAGCGCGCAGACTCGTTATCTGATGGAAACCCGCGACTGAGTACTCCACTTCCAGACCCGCGCCGAGGCGCGTGTGAGGCAATACACTTGAGTTTTCGATCACCGTTCCGCAATCAATTTCCGAGTGGTGTTCGAGACAACTGCCGCGCGTGACTACGGCACCGCTATGCACCTTGCAGAAAGCGCCGATATAGGCAGGCGCAACGATATGGGCATTTCGATGAATCAGCGCCTTTGCTCCCACCCAAACCCCGGGGCGCAATTCGTTTCCGCAGGGATGAATGTCGGCCTCGCCCGCGAAGGCGTCCAGGGAAAGGGTGCGAAGGTCTGCCGGTGTGGCCAGCAGATTCATGTAGCCGTTCATCCTGTGCTCGGCGACGGCGATGCGTTTGTCGCGCAGTTCTCCAAGCAACAGAGCCGCGGCCTCGGAGTGCCCACTGGAGGAAATCATGAAAACATCCAGGGCTTTTCCAGAGTGCGAAAAGGCTCGCATCGTGACCGATCCTGAGCGGCGATGATCGGCCATCAGCGCCGCAAAATTCACCTCGGTCCAGGCCCCCAGGCGCAGCACCAAAACAGATTCCGCACCCTCGGCCAAGCTGCGAAACTGTTGCAGTGCGTCTTCCCAAAAGCAGGCAGGTGTCGCCACGATGGATTTACATGAGTCAGAAGCCGGATCGGATGAAAGCGGATCTGTGTCACTAAGCACGACAATCTCGCCGATGCCAGCGGTTCGAATCCGATCGACCGTGCGCATAAGCACGCTGCGCCCCAGTACATCGAGCAGCGCCAAGGGAATTTCGCCGAAGCGCTCCGCGTCCTGTCTGCCGCCAACCAAGACCAGGGCACGGACTCCGCGCAGATCGGATGCATTCGAGAATTCTGGAGCGCCTAGAGCCATGGTGACCACTTGGGCGCAGCAGCGCTAAAGATCGCCGATCTAAGAGGCACCCATCGTGGCAGCCTTCGAAAACGAGAGTATGGCCGCAGTTTGCTGTGAAGGTGCTGTACGTTAAAGGAGCGCAGATATTGATTCATGATCATCGGCATGGTTTGGCGCAGCGCGGCGAAAAAGTTCGCTTCTCCCATCTCACGTTGTAGCGCCGGATTCTTCAGCAGCTTCACTATTACGTCGGCCATGCTGTTTGCGTCGCCCGTTTTGAAAAAAGCAATCGCGAGCTGCTCATCGGCGGCCATCTGGCGGAAATCGTCTATATCCGCGCAGACGATGGGCAAGCCGTATTCGCATGCCATGTGTGCCACTCCGCTGGAGCCAGCGGCGGAGGTGTAAGGCATCACCAGCAGGCTTGACGTTGAAAAAAGTTCGGGAATGCTCTCTTCGTTAACGTAGCCGGTAAACCGGATATATGGATTGTCGGCGAGACGTTCGACAACTTGTTCGACATAGCCCGGAGTGGCAGGATGATTGCCCCCGGCAATTACCAGGCGAGCTTGTTGAAAGCGCTCTACGATTTTCGAGAAGGCTTCAATCAGCAATTCCAGCCGCTTGTAGGTGCCCCATTTACCGAAAGCGAGTATGCGGTGCTCGGGATTACCGCGCCTTTCAAACGCGGGGGGCTCCGGACGCGCCGTGAGAACACCATGAGCGCGGATATGAATATCGCTACCCTTGTACTTTTGCATCAGCGTTCGGCGATAGGTGGGCAGCAGCACGGAGACCGAGTTGGCCATCAGCAGCAGACGCGTCGCGAGATAGCCTCCTGCACGATACGTTCGCTGAAAGCGCACGCCTGCATCGGTCAGATCGACGTTATCCATTAAATGATGCAAGGTGATGTGGGTGTATGTTCCCAGAAGTCGAGCAAGCACAGGTGTCGTAAGGCCGGCAAAAGCCGGAACCGGATGCGAACCAAAGGTGGAGAACAGCAGATTGAACCACACCACGTCGGGCTTCAGCTGGTGAATTGCGAACAGCAATCGAATAGGATTTGCGAGGTCGTTGAGATCCCAGCAACGTATTACATGAAACTCATCCAGTTCTGGTTGCGGAGTATCCAGGAGGTCACCAAGAATCGTAAGGCTCAACGACGGATGCTTCTGTAATTCACGGGCGATGTGAAATCCGTATTCGTTGAGCCCCCGCCGCGAAGGCGGGAACGCGCTAACCAGGCAAATCTTCATAAGGCCCTCTGGCTTAAAATAAAGTCAAACGAACGACAGGACGCAGGATCGCTTGGCTTTGACCAGGAAAGTTAAAGTAACTTGCGTTTTCAAAACCCACCGAAAAACGGATTGGATATTCCACTGGGACTGGCCCCAGACCGTCTTTTACATTGCGCCGTAGTTGGCTGTTGTAAGAGATGAAGAAACTGCTGAGCATGTTGTCATAGAAGTGAAGTCCTTCGCCTCGCGAATAAGCAAAACTTCCGTTGACGACCCAGCGGCGCGATGGTTGCCATTCAACTTCTGTTGCGGGACGTATCGCCTGTGCAATCCATGAGCCTGTGCCCTGAATACGCCATGAGCGGATGTAATCGCCCAGGACAGCGACGCGCCACTTCTTGCTGAATTCATGTTGCAGTCCCGCCGATGTTGTGGTCGAGAAAAACTGGGCGATCTGTGGACTAAAGGTCAGATCGCGCCTGACGTATCTCGTAATGAACTGCGTATGGCCCCAGGGGCGCCCGACGGTAAATTGCAAACTTGATCCAAACTCGCTTGAGCTCTGGTTCTGCCTGGTGTATGGGCCGGCCTCATGGATTAATGCGCCCTGCACCCTCAGCCAATTCCCCAGCGGGCTGGAAGAGAAATAGACAAATTGGCGGAAAAGATTCTGATCCATCTCAACCGGGCTCAGTGTGTCACGTCTTAAAGTGAATTGCAGCCCGGTGCTGAACCTGACCGCCGCCGAGCCCAGCCTGAGCACTGGGTTTAGCGCGCTGTTCAACGAGTAATCCCATGTGTTGCGATCGATGATAAGGGCCTCGCTAGGTAACGACGTTTCGCCCCGGGCATTCCGTAGCTGGAGAAATCCGCTCAGCATCGGGTATTTGCCCAGATCCGCGCGGTATCCATTGGTCCACAGTGTTTCGAGTGACGAGCGCGGTGGAGGAATGGCACCGCCCTGCTCATTATGAAAGATCTGACTGTCGAGGCCGAGGATGGTGGCGTCATCATAGATGCCGTGCACCAGGACGTCCGAATCGAAGCTGAACCGCCGGTTCACCTGCATGCCCTGTTCCTCGGCGGCGCGCCTCATAGCAAATTCCGCTGTGTCATCTTCACCGGCAAGCATGTTTGCGCGCGCAAAGCTGGTCATAGCATTAAACTGCTGATGCTCCTGCCGGTAAATGTTTCCCTCCGCCATCTTGTAATCAAAGTTGTTTATGAAATCTGCCGGGTTGCCCAATTTTGCAAGCTGCTCTTGCGCGTCCTTTGTGCGTCCTTCGGCGATTGCGGAGTTGGCGAGACCGATGGTTACAACCTCATCGGCCGCACCCGCCTGGCGTGCGCGTTCAAAGTAGCGATGCGCCAGATCAAAATCAGACATGGCGAGAAACAGATTCGCAGCTTCGATGAAGTCATCGGCAGTGACTGGAGAGGCTTCACCGACACGCGACTCGGCGAAAGCAAGAGCGACCTGCTGCCGCGCAGCTTCAAACTTTTGCTGCTTCACTAATACCCGCGCGAAAAGCAGGCGGGCCTCCACACGATTTGCATCCGGGGCTTCCATTGCGCGGGTGAAGCGTTGCAGTGCTGCATTCTGATCGCCTAGCGTCAGCAGTGCATTGCCGGTGTTGAGTAAAACAGGGGATGAGTTTGGACTCTGTTTCTCTGCCGCATTGACGTAGCTAAAGGTCTGTTCGCGGTGACGCAATTCGGCGTGCGCGTTGGCCAGCATCGCGTAAACCTCCGGATCTTCAGGAGAAATCGCGAGAGTTGCGTTCAGTGTCTGGATTTCCGCGGCGTAGTGCCGTGCATGAAACTGAGTTTCGGCAAGTGCGAGATGAAGCTTTAAGTCGTTAGGCTCATACTTCAGCGCGGAAATGTACTCCTGCTCCGCCTTGTCCAGAAGTCTCTGATCGCGATACGCGGTGGCACGCGCCAGGTGAATTGCGCCTGATTGGCCGAGCAATTTTTCGGCTTTGTCGGCTTCTTCCAGGGCAGCGCGCCCGTGGCGAAATTGGAGCTCGGAGAATGCCAATCCGAGGTGGGCGACGCCGTTGGAAGGCTGCAACTGGAGCGCAGCTTGAAAATCCTGTTTCGCGGCTTCGGCGTTCTGCAGATCATTAAGTACATACCCGCGATTCACGTAGGCTTCCACCATTTTCGGATCGCGAGCCAGAGCTTCGGTGTAGTTCTCAACCGCCTGCTGAAGCAATTGGTGCTGCTTATGAACGTGGCCACTGAGCAGCGGGAAATTAGCTTCCTTCGGCAACAGCCGGGAGTAACGCTCGGTAATGGTGAGAGTTTCGTCAAAACGTCCCAGGTTGTATAGGTCGTAGGCCAGATACACCGAGGCGTTGCGGTCGTTTTCCAATTGCTCCAAAACCTGGTAACCCAGCCGCGCCGATTCACCGTACTTACCTTGATGGAATAAAACGCGCTCACGTTCGCGCATTACGCGCGGGTCGTCGAGCATTTTGCCGGTAGCGCGCCCAACCCAATCGGCAGCGACAGCGAAATGACCTACCTGGATGGCGGCACTGGAGGCGTTTGCAACCACAACCGTGTTCTGCGGTGCGCGCTTGAATGCCTCTTCATATTCAGTGTTAGCGCGGTCGAACTGTGCCATAGCCGTATACAGATCACCCAGGGCAAGATACGGCACATAGTCGTCGGGATAATCCGAAGCAAATTCCCTGAAGCAGCGCTCGGCGGTGGCGTTATCATTTTGCTCTCTCGCCATGTAGCCCATTGCTTCCAGCGCATAGCGGTTCTTCGGATCGTTCTTCAATACGCCGCTGTAAACCTTGTGCGCCTCGTTCATCCGCTTGGCGTGCCAGAGCAGGTTGGCATACTGAAGTGCAATGACAGTGCTGTTCGGGTCCAACTGCATGGCTTCCTTCAGGTCCTTTTCTGCTCCCGCCAGGTCGTTGCTTCCAAGCCGTACTGAAGAGCGAACGCGCAGGAATTCAGCCCGTGCCACCCCTTCAATGCGCATTTGAGTGACCAACGCTTCTGCTGCGGCAATCTGCTGATGCGCGGCTGCGTCCTCGCCGGTTACGCGATAGATTTCCGCGAGATTTAAGCGAAGCTGAATAGGGTAGAGTTGGCCTTCAGGGACGGCGCCATTGGGCAGGCGAGCGATAGCCACTTGATACTCGCGGATGGCATCCGCGTTGCGATTCTCTGAACGGGCAAGCTGTGCCTTTAGCGCGTGCAACCGATAGTGATTCGGGTCGAGTTGTTCGGCGCGAGCAAGGAACGTCCGGCTACGGTCGAATTCCCCGATGCGCAACGCGGCCTGTGCCGCGCTTAACTGTAATCCTATTTGCCGTGGCGCGAGATTCGCGGCCTTGGAGTAAGCTTCCTTCGCTAGTCGTCGATCTCCATCGAGTTCGTAAGAATAGCCGAGGTCAGCCAGCACCTCTACGTTTTGCACTGGAGCGTTCTTCAATGCCGTAATGGCGGATTTGTAATCGTGCTGCTCACGATAGTAGTTGGCGACAGCGCGAAACACAGAGGGGTTCCTCGGATCGCGTCGTCGTGCCTGATCCAGCATCTGCCTGGCGCGTTCCGGTTGCTTCATCTTAAGGTAAGCCACTGCCAGCATAACTTCGGCGTGAGCTGAAGGACGGAGCGCCTCCGCGCGCGAGAGCAAAGCAACGCCTTGCTGCGTCTCTCCGCTCTGCAGAAAGAGCTCACCTGCCATCAGAAGGTCGTTCTCACGTTTGGGAGCGGCGTTCACTACCTGCATCAGCAGTCGTTTCGCCTCGTTGAGGCGGCCCATTCGCTGATAGGTCTGCGCCAATCCGCTGAGGCCGTCCAGGTTGCTGCGATCAAGCCTCAGTCCTTGCTGGTATGCTTCCACGGACTTTCCGTACTGGCCGGATAGGCGTGCTGCATAGCCAAGCAGAAACCAGAGGCGCGCATTTTGAGGCGCAGCTTTTACAGCGCGTTCCGCTGCCGCCATAGCACCGGAGGAATTTCCATGCTTAAGAGAGGATTCGGCGGCGCGGGCATTGCGTCCAACTTCAATGCTGGAGCCCCAGCCCAGCGCTTCCCCGGCGGGCTTCTTTTGACTTTTCGTACTGTTCTTTGCGCCGCCTCCTAGATCAATGTCCTGCGCGTGTAGGAGCGGTGACGACGATAGCAGAAGGCAAAACGAACCGGCGAGTATTACTGTTCTAATCACTTTGCAACTCTGGAAGTCGGAAGTAGCGGAACATCATCCGTGCTTTCGATGCGGAGGATCACGTTGGGGTGTCCTGCTTCACTGGGCATGTTCGGTGTGTTCCGATTTGCGAAGTGTGGGTAAGGATGTGCCTGTGTAAATTCGGCGCTCATGCGATTTCAGGAATCTCGTGGTTTGCAGTCAACCTGTAAACAGGTCAGGGAATCTCAAATGCGGAAGGTGGGAACTCCCTTGATGTCGAAGCCACGATTAACCGCTCCAAGTCGTTCAATCCCTCTGTTCGTAATCCTGCTGGTGACACTCGCTGTGCACGGTCCGTTGCTGCTGATGCAACTGCCCTCCAATTCGTATGACGCGAACACGCACATGTTCTTCGCCGGCCATTATGCGAACCATTGGTTTTCGCCATGGAATGAAAAATGGTTCGGCGGAATGTCGCAGACAACATATCCGCCGCTTGTCCACCAATGGATTGCGTTGTTCTCGCACGTCTTCGGGTTGACCGGCGGGTATATGTTTGTGCAACTGATCGTGATTCTTCTCTTGCCGGTCGGTATGTACCGGTACGCGCTTTTGTGGGTTCCTGAGCGCGAGGCAAGTTATGCCGCGTTGGGGACGGCCTTCCTGGGATCGCTGGCGATGCTGGTTTATCAGTCCGGCCAGTTACCAACAACGGCCGCAGCGGCGCTTACGCTGAATGCTCTGCCGTTCTTCTATTCGTGGACGCGCGACGGAAGCATGCTGTCACTGCTGAAGGGCGTGGTGATTTCCATGGCGGGCGCTGCGGCCCACCACGTAACCTTTCTCTTTGGCGCCGTCCTGTTTGCGTTGCCGGTGCTATGGCTCAGCCTTCTCGATCGTGAGGAAAGTGAGCAGAAGTCTTCCTCCGGCGCCATGCTGGTGCGAGCCGTCATGTTTGGAATCGTCGTTGTGGCCTCCGTTGTCGTGGTTCTTCTGCCCTATTTCGTTTCTCTGCGCCAGAACCCGATTACGCAATTACCTATTCCGCACGGCTCGCGCGACAACTACATCCTGAGTCCGCACAGCGGAATGAACTTCTGGATTATTCCGATGGGCTCTCTGATTCTTGCCATCCCTTACATTCTGTTCAAGGGATCGGCGGAGCGCCGCCTGCGGCCGCTGCTTTTTGGCTGGTACGTCACTACTCTGCTTGGACTCGGCGGAACTACGCCGATCGGCCGCCTGCTGCTTGGCCGCGCTTATGAAGTGCTGACCTACGAGCGCTTCACCTTCTGGGCGACGTTGATGGCATTACCTTTTGTCGGCCTCCTGGCAGCGCGTGTTATTGACCGGTGGGCACGCCGAGGAGCGGTGCTGCTTGGCGTCGCTGCCGCTTTCAGTTGCGCAATGGCCGTTTCCTGGGTGGTTTTTAATCCGATCAACACTGGAACTCTCAATTTGAAACCGATGATCGATTTCCTCAATCGGGAGGAGCACTCGAAATATCGTTACATCACACTGGGCTTCAGCAATCAGTTCGCAAAGCTCTCCACTTATGCGAAAGCAGGGAGCCTCGATGGCGATTACAATTCCGCGCGCCTGCTGCCTGAAATGACCACATACGGTGCGGCTCAACTTTACAACTCCAAGTATTTCGGCACCGCGGGAATGGAAGCCCTGCGCGCGGTTCTGAAGCATGCGGACCAGTACGGATTGCGCTACATCTTTGTTCATGACCGCTACTACGAGCCCCTGCTGGCTTTTGCCGGTTGGCGGCCGACGGAGGTTTATGACAACGGCGCAACCGAACTATGGACAAAGGATGACGTGCCTCCGGCAAAACACATTGATTTCGGTAACGCTGTCCCTCCTCCCTGGCAGGGTGTGATGTGGGGGCTGGTTCCCATTGGGGCCAGCCTGCTTGCGATCCTTGTTGTTTTACTTCCGGACCGTCGACGCTACTCGGAGACACTAGAGTTTCCGTTGCCCGAAACAAACGAGCTTCCTTTGCGGGAGGCGAACTAGCCATGAACAAATTGCTTCCGGTGCTGCTTATTATTCTTGCTGCCGCGCTCATCGCCGCCGCCACCATTCACTCTTCGTCGCTTGTTCCGGCGACAACGCCCGAGGGCGCAGTGCGAGCATTGCTTAATCAGGTCAAGGCCCGCGATGCTGTTGGCGCCTACCAATATGTTGCCACTGCCAGCAACACAGCTCCGGATGACTTCAAGCGAGATGTGTTTGGGCAGGAGAGCAATCTACGAACCTACTCCTCACTACAACTCTTTGACACCAAGGTGCTGCGCGAAGACGATCAGGAAGCCTCGGTACGCGCCAATCTGGAATGGGCCTCGGCAGTCGGAGCCGTCCGCGACACGCGAGACCTGAAGGTTGTGCGCGAGGACAACAGTTGGAAAGTGATTTGGCCCGTGCAATCGCGCCCGAAAGTTCCGCCGCAAGTAATTCCCGTCAATTACCTGCGCTGGGACATCGTCACCCGCGGCCTCGACGACGACTGGGGTGCGCAGAATGTAGACGCGCCGAGGGTTCGCATAATTTCTATGAACCCGGTTGAGAAGGATGGCGACTTCATACTTCTTGGCGAAATTGAAAACGAGGATACGGTGCCAGGTTTTGTTTCTGTTGCTGCCACTCTCATCGGAAAGGACGGACAAGTAATCGCACAAGAAGAAAGCTTCGACAAGATTAGCCACGTTCTGCTGCCCAAAGAGATTTCACCCTTCCGTATTGACTTCCCAAATGTGAGCCGCGATCGCATTAAGAGTGTGCACATGCAGCCCAATGCGATGCTGGTTCCTGCCTCGGCTGATCCCGTTATGGGGGTGATGCATCAGGCACTTAATAAAGATGCGCGCGGACACTCCGTGCTCAAAGGCGAACTGATGAACCAGAGCGGACAGACGGTAAACATTCCGCATGTGCTTGCCACTTTTTATGACAGCGCGGGCAAGGTGATCTGGGTGTCGGACGGCTACGTTGACCAGTCTCTCGCGCCGATGACGCCGGTGGCCTTCAGCATTGGTGTGCGCGATGATCTGGCATCCCAGATTCATAGCTATCGCGTCACGGTGAATCAGTACACCCGCGACCGGGTGCAGTGACGGGAGCTCTTCATGTTTCCGCTCAGACGCTCTCTTATTCTCGGAATTGTTTGTGCGACCGTGCTGACCTGCGCAGCTCAGGTGCGCGTTCCGGCAACGGTCCAAGCCGGCTCGGGAACGACGGTGCAGGCTTCCGGTTCCGGCTCAACCATGCTGTATCTGTTTGGTCCCGGCGGCGCACTCAAGCGCGAGGTGCAGCGCGGCAACATTGAAATTTCAGGTCAGGAGCTGAAGGTTGCCGGACGCTACACGGTGATTGTTGACGGCGACAGCGCATCGTTTTTTGTGACTGCCGCACCCCTGCAAAAAATTGCCTTCGTGGCGCATCCTTCTCGCGTGCCCGCCGCTGCCAGTCGAGCAGTGCAGGGCTCGGCCTTTCTCTTTGATGGTTTCCAGAACCTTGTCCTCACTCCTATTCCGGTCACTTTCCGGCTTGCTGTCGAGGGAGATAACGGCGAGGAGCGGCGCACGAGCAGCAGAGATGGGGTTGCGTGGGTGCAACTGAACTCAGGACGCCGCAGCGGCCCCGCGCACTTCGTCGTCACGTCCGGCGCAATCCAGGTGCGGCGCATCGTGCAACAGGTTGCGGCCGATCCCTGTTCCATTCGCATGAGCGCCTTACGCGCTCCCGACGGCAACATTCTGGTTGAGACCGCGCCCGTCCAGGACTGCTCCGGCAACGCAGTGCCGGACGGCACCATAGTCACATTCACTTCTGTGGATGCGGCCGGACGCAGCGCAGTGGACGCAAGGATCAAACGCGGCATCGCCCGGGCCGAATTACCAGCTTCGCGCTCGGCCACGCTTTCGGTGGCTGCGGGCGTAGTGCTGGGAAATGAAATTCACTGGGGAGGTGGCCAGTGATCGGTAGAATCGGCATCCGGCCAAATTTTTGGCTGTTTCCTGTGTCTTTGATCGTAATACTCGGCCTTGCCTCGGTTTCACCGGCAGGGCTTCCTGGGGCTCACGTAGCGGCTGCCAGACCGCCTGTGCAGCTCAGCTCATTTGACATCGCTTCCGCCGTGCCGCGACCTGTCGAGGAGACCACGGCCCTCTCCGTTCAGCGAGACTACGCCCACGCATGGCAGTCGCTGATCTCAGCTTTGGAATCCAATCGAGCCGATTTGCTGAATGAAGATTTTACGGGAGGCGCACGCCAGCAGTGGGCGGAGGCGATTAGCTTACAGCAGCGGAACAGGCTCAGCCGTCGCATTGAGGACCACGGGCACCACGTACGGGTTACCTTCTATTCTCCCGATGGGTCTGCAATGGAAGCCACTGATACCGCCGATTTTGACATTCAGTACTATGAGGGCACCCGGATTCTCTTTTCTGAGCATGTACGGACGCGCTACCTCGTCCTGCTCACGCCAGGCGAGAATAGCTGGAAATTAAGGATCTTGCAGGAGGTCCCTGCCAGCTGAGTGTTACGGGGGATTAATATGGGGCGTTCCGAGATTCGCAATGTGGGAACGCCTAATTCTTCTCTTTGAATTTTGGCCCCGCCATCGAGCTCTGGATATAGCCTAAAATAGAGTTGCTCCGGTATTAAGTCCCGGTGCATCAAAGTATTGGCTTGGTGAACATGAAGAATTTTTCCAGCTTGCTCGTTCCCGCTCTTCTGGCGGCTTCGCTTGCCGCAATGGCACAGCAGCCCGCGAGCACTGTGCAGCAGAATGGGACCGACACCGGTGTTGCGGCTCTCGCCGCGGCGACAGGTAAGGACGCTCAAACCGCCGCGAAGCCTTCGGCTGCATCCGCTCCGACGGCTGCTACGAAGCAGCCTGACCGGGCTGAAGCGTACTACCACTTCCAGCTTGGTCACATATACGAGGAGATGGTGTCAACAAGCGGTCGCGCCGATTATGTTTCCAAAGCCGTGAATGAGTATAAGGCTGCGCTGGAGGCCGATCCGTCTTCGTCTTATCTTGCCGCCTCCCTGGCCGAGCTTTACGCCCGCACGGGCAATATCCGCGATGCTGTGGCTCAGGCTCAGGAGGTCATCGCCCGCGACCCCGACAATCTTGATGCCCGCCGTTTGCTGGGGCGTATCTATCTGCGTGCCATCGGCGATTTGCAGGGCGGCACTCAGGCTGAGGCTGAGGCCATTGTTCGCATGGCCATCGAGCAATACGAGCAGATTGTCCGCCTGGATCCCAAGAGCATTGAAGACCATCTTTTGCTTGGCCGCCTTTACCGACTGAATAATGAAACAGGCAAAGCAGAAAGTGAGTTTCGCGCGGCGGTCAAATTGCAGCCGTCCTCGGAAGACGCGGTGACTACACTTGCTCTTTTGTACAACGAAGAGGGCAATTTCAACCGCGCCCTGGATATTTTGCAGTCGGTGCCGGAAGTTAACCGCTCACCACGTATCTATGCGGGCCTCGGTTACACCTACGAGCAGAAGAAGGATTACAAATCAGCGGTAGCTGCCTATCGGAAGGCGGTCGATCTCGATCAGGACAATCTGGATGCCAGGCGTGGCTTGGCGCAGAATCTGCTCAGCGACAACCAGAATGATGCCGCTCTCGAACAGTACAACGCGATTGCCGCAGCTGATCCCCAGGATGTTCAGACCCTGCTGCGTATCTCGGAGATTCATCGTCGCGATGGACAATTCGATAAGGCGAAGGAAGCACTGGATAAAGCACAAGCGATCGCGCCTGACTCCATGGAAGTTCAGTATAATCGCGCGGTCATCGAGGAGGGGTTCGGCAGATTCGACGAAGCCGCCAAAATACTCGAAGAACTGCTCAAGCGCACCGAGAAATCCAACGGCATCTACTCGGCCTCTGAACGAAACAATCGCTCCATCTTTCTAGAACGGCTCGGTACTGTCTATCGCGAAGCGAACAAGACTCAGCTTGCCGTGGACACGTTCCGTAAAATGACCAGCTTCGGCGACGAATTGGCTGCCCGCGGCTATCAGCAGGTCATCGAGACCTACCGCGATGCGAAGAACTGGCCAGCCGCCACGGCAACGGCGCAGGAAGCTGTTGAGCGGCTTCCCAATGATCGCAGCCTTCAAATGGTGCTCGCTGGACAGGAAGCCGATACTGGAGATGCCGATGCGGCAATTGACCGGGTGAAGGCGATGCTTAACGGCAAGCCTGCCGAAGACCGCGAGGTCTGGATTGCGCTGGCTCAGATGAACAGCCGTCTGCGCCGCTATGCCGAGGCGGAAAAGGCCGCAGCAAATGCTCTGGAGCTTTCCACCAAGCCGGAAGATAAAAGCTACGTAGTTTTCATTACGGGTTCAATTTACGAGCGTCAGAAGAAGTACGACGAAGCTGAAGCCTGCTTCCGCAAGGTGATTGCTTCCGATCCAAAGAATCCAATGGCGCTCAACTACCTGGGCTATATGCTTGCCGACCGAGGCACCCGCCTCGAGGAAGCGCTCTCGCTGATTCGCAGGGCAGTCGCGCTCGATCCGCAAAACGGCGCCTATCTTGACTCGCTCGGCTGGGTTTACTTCAAGATGGGCAAATACGACCTCGCTGAAGCCGAGTTGCGCAAAGCTATTGATCGAATTGACACTGACCCCACGGTTCACGAGCATCTCGGCGACGTCTATCAGAAGACAAACCGCCTGAAACTGGCAGCGGCCCAGTGGGAGCGCTCGTTACAGGAATGGAAAAAAACGATTCCCGCCGAAGTCGACAGTACCGAGGTAGCTAAGGTTCAGAAGAAACTCGACGGAGCCAAAGTAAAGATCGCAAAGCAGGAAGAACACAAAAGATAGCTGCCGATCCAGGTTGACGCTTTTAGCTGGGCGTTAACCTGGAAGTCTTTCTGCTGGTGTGAATAAATTTCGCTGCCAAGTGCTACACTTCCCCCATGCTGGCTTCCTACGCAGTCCGTGTTGATTCCTCTCTCGGACGCCGTTATCCTGAGCCGCCGCATCCTTATCGCGACGACTTCCAGCGCGACCGCGACCGCATCATTCACGCTCGCGCCTTCCGTCGTCTTGAGAACAAAACGCAGGTCTTTACCCACCGAATCTCGGACCACTTTCGCACTCGCCTTACTCACACGATTGAGGTCGCACAGATCTCACGTACCATCGCCGGCGCGCTTCATCTCAACGAAAGCCTCGTCGAAACCCTCGCACTGGTACATGACATTGGTCACCCGCCCTTCGGACACGCCGGCGAGCGCGCCCTCGACCTGGCCATGCACGAATCTGGCGAGAGCTTCGACCACAATCTCCATGCGCTGCGTATTGTCGAATCTTTTGAGCAGCGTTACGCCTCGCATCCCGGTTTGAATCTCACCTTCGAAGTGCGCGAAGGGATCATCAAGCACTCGCACGACTATGCCCCCGAAGCTTATCCCCAATTGGCCGAATACCTGCTTGATCAGCGCCCGCCTATTGAGGCTCAGCTGATCGACCACACCGACGAGATCGCCTACAATACCGCTGATCTCGATGACGGGTATGAAGCACATCTGCTCACTCTCGATCAGATTCGTCGCGACGTTGCGATTTTCGATCGTTACTTCCGCCAGGTCGAGAGGGAATTCTCCGCCGTTCGCGAGAAGCTCAAGTTCAACGAGGCGCTCAAGCTCATGTTGAACCATCTCGTGACCGACCTCATAGAAAACACCAGCCGTCGCCTGCAGTCCTCTGGCGTACAGACGGTCGAGGACATCCGCCATTATCCCGAGCGGCTTGCGGCTTTCAGTCCCACTACTAACGGAGAGCGCGCCCAAGCCAAAGAATTTCTGAACCGGAACCTTTATCACAGCGAATCGCTGCGTCCTCAGAAGGCCGATGGAGAAAAGATCGTCACTGATCTCTTCCAGTACTGGATGAGTAATCCGTACGACCTCCCGACGAGCTATCAGCGCCAATTGGAATCGGAGACCCGCGCCCGGGTGGTCTGCGACTACCTGGCCGGAATGACGGATAACTACATTATTGATCTGCACAAGAAGATCGTGGGCAACGGTGTGCGAAGCGGCGCATAGACTCTACCCAGTTCAGAGTTGAACTCTATAAACCCTGTAATTCCTACCCACCCTGCCCATTCCTACCGCTCGCGCCGTCTGCTCTGCTTCCTTGTTTTGGCTGAAAAAAAAGGACTTACCCCATTTTCGAGTTTGGCATTCGAACTGTACTACGAAGGCTGTCGCGCTACCCCCAAGGTGGTACGTAGCCTGAGAGCGGGGTTTCCCGCCGGAGGAATGTTATGAAGAAGAGTTTTCTATTAGCTTTGCCAGTGGCTGCCATGCTTGCCCTACCGGTTGTTGCACAGCAAAACACCGCGCAGCAAACAAGCACCGCAACGGATCAGCAGTATGCTACACAGCCGCAGCAGACCACCGATGCCAACACACCGGTGACCTATCCTGACAAGCAGCTTGAACCACTCCAGCCGCAAACTCACCAGGGCTTCTGGGGCAAAATGAATCCGTTTGCGCGCAAGAAGTATGTGCAGCGTCAGCTTGAACCGATTCGCAACCGCACCAACGAACTCGATGAACTGACGGTGAATAACTCTCGGATGTTGAAAGATCTTGATGCCCGCACTTCGGCTGGAATCCAGCGCGCCGATGCTCATGCATCCCTGGCCGATCAGCACGCAGTCGAAGCCGGGAATCGTGCCCAGCTGGCTAATCAGACCGCGCAACAGGCCAGCACCCGCCTGCAGTCCGTTTCGCAGGCAGTGGGCAATATCGATCAGTACCAGAGCATCAGTCAGCTTGAAATTCGCACCCGGCCCGGCTCCACGGTCCTGAGCAGGAAAGCCAAGGAAGCGCTTGACGGTCTTGCCGAGACCTTAAAGGATCAGAAGGGCTACATCGTGGAAGTTCAGGGCTTTGCGCCAGGCCGTGGCTCGGCCTCAATCGAACAATCGCAGCATATGGCTGACGCGGTCGTACGATACCTGGTCCTCAATCATCAGATTCCGGTTTACCGTATCCATGAGCTTGGGTTGGGCAACGCCAAATTGCAGGCGGCTTCCGAGTCCTCACATGGCAGCCGCGTAGAGGTCACGTTGCTGAGGAATAACGTCGGGGATCTGGCGCAGCAACCCACGCCGTCATCGCCGTCGATGTCACAGCCTCAGTAGTTGGCGAAGCGCAAGGTTAAAAGGCGTGGGCCTTCGGGCTTGCGCCTTTTCTTTTGTTCAGGATCAGCGCTGGCGCAGTCACGAAGCCCGGGAGAAGTCGGCAAAGACTGACTAATTCGGCGCTTTTCATGCTATCTTTCCCCGAGAAGATGCTATTCCCCGAGCCATCCGAGTTTTTCTTCACCGCCGGTTATGATTCTCCGATCGGCCATCTCGATCTAGCCATGAGCGAGCTAGGGCTTTCCATGGTCGCATTCCAAGGCCGGCGGATTACGCCGCACGGCAGTAAGAATGCACGCTGGATTGAGGAGCCTAAGCGTTTTCGGGTGGTGATCAGGCAGTTGGATGAATATTTCGCCGGAGTCCGCCGGGAGTTTGATCTCCCGCTCGACCTGCGCGGCCCCGTCTTTCATCAGCGTTGCTGGCAGGCTCTCTTGCGCATCCCCTACGGACAGACTCGGTCTTACGCGCAACTGGCTGCCGACGTTGGATCGCCGCTCGCGTCGCGTGCCGTCGGCCAGGCGAACCATCGTAATCCGGTTGCGATAATCGTTCCTTGTCACCGAGTCATCGCCTCCGATGGCTCACTGGCCGGGTTTGGCGGCGGAGTTGTCGTAAAGGAGTTCCTCCTGAAACTGGAAGGCGCATGCTTCCGTTCATCTGTCTCTGACCAGGGCAATCTTTTTGGCGAATACGCTATTTAGCGCAAAAAACGCCCCGGGAATCCGGGGCAGCTCGATAAGGAGAGTTTGCTTTTATCTTTGCGCCTTCTGCGCCGATGTTTCGCGCATGACGCCAATGTATGTCACGACCTTGCGATTCCACGCATAACTGTGCGCCAACCGTACCGCCTGCAGGCGTTCCTCGGGGCCGGCGGCTCGGCCTTCCAGTATCACCGCCTCGTCGTTCACGCTTACCTGAATTGATGAACGCGCCAGTTTCGGATCGCGAGCCAGTGCGCCGGCAATCTCAATCTGAAGGCTATGTGGATCACGGGTATCGGTCATTGCCCACTCGGGGCGTTCCGCCATCTTTCTGCCAGCCGAGATTGCCTTGGGAGCCTCGTGCTTAACTTCCTCAGTTTTCTCCGAAATCACTTCTTTTTTCATTTCGACCGGAGCCGGTTTCGGCTTGCTGGCAATCTGCTTCACAGAAACTTTCTGTGGCTTTGGGGGCTTTGCAACCTGTTCCTTACCGGCGCGCTTTTTTGCCTGCGCCGGAGCCGATTCCGCTGCTGGAGGACGCACCACGCGAGTCGCGCTCTGTGGACGGCCATTGGTTGGCTCAATCACAATTTGCTGCGAGACTGCCTGGGCGGTGAGCGCCGCCACCAGAGTACAAAGTACAAATCCCTCACGCATGGACCGCTTCCCCGAACAGGTGTAGCTCGACTGAAACTTCACGGTAGCTGAGATGCCTGCTGGTCCCTTGCCGCTGCCTTCTTCTACAATCGCAGCCTCGTTTTATTTCTACAGCCTTGATACAGAACTCATGTCGCCGTAAACTCCTTCCATGCACGTACACGCCGGTCACACCCATGGACACGCGCATCCCCAGCTCACAGCCCGGATGCTCCGTCTTGCCCTTGGGATAACCTTGGTTTATATCGTTCTGCTGCTGGTAGCGGGAATCAGGGCACACAGCCTGGCGCTACTATCGGAAGCCGGACATAACGCTTCGGACTTCTTCGCCCTCCTGCTCTCCTGGGTTGCGGCCTATCTCAGCGAGCGCCCGGCAACCGCAGTTAAGACTTATGGGTGGCGTCGGGCTGGCGTCCTGGCTGCATTTATTAATGCCATTTCTCTAATTGTCATTTCCGTTCTTATTCTTTACTGGGCCATTTATCGCCTTTATCACCCTGAGCCAGTGCAAGCCGGGCTGATGATGTGGGTTGCCGGGGCTGGAGTACTGCTCAACGGAGCCATCACGCTGATGCTCCTTCGGGGCGGACGCGACCTCAATGTGCGATCGGTAATTGTCCACGAAGTTGGCGACACGCTTTCAACGGCGGCGGTGATTGTGGGCGGCTGGGCTATCCTCGCCTTCGGCCATAGCTGGGTCGATCCCGTGCTCTCCATCGCCATTTCCGGCATGATCCTCTGGTCTTCGCTCAGTATTGTCCGTGAGAGTCTGAATATTCTGCTTGAAGGCGCACCCAGCGGCATGGAAATCGAGAGCATCGTCGCCGAATTGAAGGATGTCCCCGGTGTTCTGGATGTTCACGACCTGCACATCTGGAGCATCGGCAGCGACACGCACGCGCTCTCTTCGCACATCATGATTGCCGATATCCCACCATCGGAAAGCGCAAAGATTCTTGACGACGTGCGTCACATGTTGGCTTGCCATCACCACATCCACCACACTACAATTCAGTTTGAGAGTGCCAACTGCGATCTAGCAAACGGCTGCATTCTGCCTGTCTCTCACGTGCACCGCCACGACGTCTCTCTCGGGCAATCCCAGGGTTTGCAATCTGGGCACCCGCATTGAGGAGACGTCTATGCACTTTCATACTTCCGTAATCGCCGCTGTCGCCGGGCTTGCCATGTTAATCTCTGTCGGATGCAAGTCCAGGTCTTCCATGCCTCCCGAGTCGTCTTCTTTCAACAGCGCCCGCGTCCAGAGCGCGTCCTTTCGTTTTAGCATGATGACCGAACCCGCGTCGCCGACCGTCAGCAGTCCCATTCTGCTCAAGGTCCATATCTCTGATGCATCCGGCCAGCCCGTTGACGGAGCGATGCTCAGGGCAAATGTTTCCCTAGGCTCCCTGTCCAGCGGAGCGCAGCAGTTGGTTCTGGAAGGCAGAGGGAGGGGTGATTACCAGGGCTGGTTGGTCCTGGATGAGGCGGGCAGATGGGATGTGAACCTGGTGGGGACCAAGGACGGCCAGAGCCGCGAACAGGGACTCACTATCGACGTTGAGAGACGGCAAGAGCCGCCAACGGAAACTCTGTCCCCGGACCCCTCAACAGGAAATTAGTGTCGGAGTGGGACGTTTCGGGATTGCTTCCGCTCAGGGCTATTTCAGCAGATATGCTGCTAAAGCCTTGAACGGCCTCGTGGCAATCACGGGAAGCGTTTGACAGCGCCAGTCCCGAAGTCTTACCCTTAACGAGGAAGTTACTATTTTCACCACCTGTTCTGACTTCCGCGTCTAATTGGCCTATGTCTTTCCGCTCGTATCTGCGTTTTCACACCGCCTTGCAGCTTTCAGTTGCGCTTGAGAGCCCCGAGGAAACCCTTGTTGGCGGTCAAGCCGTTCTTGAAGGCGTCATGATGCGCGCTCCCCATGCTTGGGGCATTGCTATTCGCAGGCCCGACGGTGGGTTGGCAACCCATTCAGAGCCGCTCGCCAAGCCCAGTGACAAGAGTCCGTGGAAGGCGTGGCCTTTCATCCGCGGCATTATTACGCTCGGATCGGCGATGATGCTCGGATTCAAAGCCCTGCGTTATTCAGCCGACGTGGCTATGGAAGATGAGAAGACCGCCAGCGGAGAGAAGCTGGAAATGAATGGCTGGGTCGTCGCCCTCAACATTGCGATCTCCCTCGTTTTTTTCATTTTTATGTATAAGTTTCTGCCCTTCGCGGCTGCGCGTTCGCTGCGGCAATGGGCTCCGCAAACTGGAAACAGCGTGTTTTTCGCCCTGGTGGAGGGCCTCATACGCCTGGCCATCTTCTTGGGTTTTCTCTGGCTCACCTCACGTTGGAAAGACATGCAGCGGGTTTATGAGTACCACGGCGCCGAGCACAAAACGGTATTTGCCTTCGAGAATCACGATCCGCTCACTGCGGAAGCCGTGCAGCGTTACTCTACGTTGCATCCGCGCTGCGGCACCAGCTTCTTGATGACGGTCATGGTCATATCCATCGCCATCTATGCGCTGGTTCCGGTGCATGGCTTCTGGGCTGGTTTTGGCTCGCGCATTTTGTTACTGCCTGTGATTGCCGGCAGCTCTTATGAGATCATTCGGTTTGCGGCGAAGAGGCGTTCGTCGCTGTTTGCGCTGATGACTGCTCCGGGGCTGTGGCTGCAACGGATCACCACCCGGCAGCCGGACGACAGCCAGGTGGAATGTGCTATTGTCGCGCTCAACCACGCCATGGAATTGGAGCGGCAGCAAGGCGGAGAGTTGGTAATTTCATGATTTGTGCCAGACAAAATTCGCCTGTTGCCTCGCAGCTGCACCTTTAGCAGCGCCTACCGCTGCTTCGCTTTTTCCGTATTCGCTCCATACAAATTCAGAATTCTCCGGCCGCAGCGCGTTTTTTCCGCGCGGCCTGAAAGCTCAGGAACAACATGTTTGACCGTTTAGATCAGATCGAAGCGCGCTGGAAGGAACTCAACGAAGCGCTATCTGCTCCCGAGATCATGAACGACTCGGCCACTTTCCAGAAGACTGCCAAGGCCCAGGGCGAGCTTGCTCCCATCGTGGAGAAATACCAGGAGTACAAGCAAGTCAAGCAGGGCATTGCGGACTCGCGCGTCATGCTTGAGGGCGAAACCGATCCCGACATGCTCTCCTATGCGCAGGAAGAACTGCAATCGCTGGAACAGAAGCTTGTCGCGGTTGAAGAAGAGCTCAAGATTCTCCTGCTGCCCAAGGATCCCAACGACGAGAAGAACATTATCCTCGAAATCCGCGCCGGAACCGGAGGTGACGAAGCAACACTGTTTGCCGCCGAAATCTTCCGCATGTACATGCGCTACGCCGAGTCGCGCCACTGGAAGGTGGAAGTCCTCTCCAGCTCGGACTCTTCCGTAGGCGGCCTGAAGGAAGTCATCGCCATCATCGAAGGAAAGCGCGTCTACTCGCAGCTTAAGTATGAGAGCGGCGTGCATCGCGTTCAGCGCGTTCCAGATACGGAAACGCAGGGCCGAGTCCACACCTCGGCCGTAACTGTGGCTGTCCTGCCGGAAGCTGAGGACGTGGACATCAAGATCGAGGCCAAGGACATCCGCATCGATACGTTCTGCTCCTCCGGTCCTGGTGGCCAGTCTGTGAACACCACGTATTCCGCGGTGCGCATCACGCACCTGCCCACGAATACCGTGGTGAGTTGCCAGGATGAAAAATCGCAGATCAAGAATCGCGAAAAGGGAATGCGCGTCCTGCGCTCACGCCTCTATGAACTTGAGCAGGCCAAGCAGCAGGAGGCTCTCGCCAAGGAGCGCCGCTCCATGGTCGGTAGCGGAGACCGGAGCGAAAAGATCCGCACCTACAATTTCCCGCAGAATCGTGTCAGCGATCATCGTATCGGCCTGACGGTCCACCAGTTGGATCAGGTTATGGAGGGCAAGCTTCAGCCCTTTGTCGATGCGCTCGTAACCCACTTCCAGGCGGAAAAATTGAAGGCGGATACAACCAATGCATAAGGCGCGGTGACTCGCCGCGCCGTACAATAAAGTTGTGCAACTCCGTCAGGCGCTTCACGCAGCCGTTGCCCAACTCGAAGCCGCAGAAATCGATGAGCCGCGCATCAGTGCGGAGGTTCTCGTCTTTCAGGTGATTAACTGCGACCGTGCGTATCTTTTCGCTCACCCGGAGCGTGAACTCAATGCCGAGGAGCAACTGCAGTACGAGTCGCTCGTTTCCCGCCGCGCCTCTGGCGAGCCGTTGCAGTACGTCACCGGGCATCAGGAGTTCTGGAAAGCGGATTTTCTCGTCACACCTGCCGTGCTCATTCCGCGTCCGGAAACCGAGCATGTCATAGAGGCAGTTCTTGATCTCGTGCATCATCATGCGCTCGGCCCCCGGCTCAAGCTTGTCGATGTGGGCACCGGGTCGGGAGCCATTGCCATCAGCCTGGCGCGCGAACTCCCGCAGGCGGAAGTTCACGCCGTCGATCTCTCTCCTGCCGCGCTTGAAATAGCTCGCACCAACGCCCAGCGCCTTGCGGCCAGAGTGTTCTTCACTCAAAGCGACGTCCTGGCGAGCATCGAGCGCGATTCCAGCTATGACTTCGTAGTCTCCAATCCTCCTTACGTCGGCCTGAACGAGGCCGACAAAGTGCAGGAAGTTGTAAAGCACTATGAGCCGCACATGGCTGTCTTTGCAGGAGAGGAAGGGCTCGACGTGATCCGCAGGCTCATCCCGCAGGCCCGCGAAGCCTTGCGTCCCGGCGGTTGGTTGCTGATGGAAATCGGCTACACGCAGGCGGAGTCCGTTATGGCGTTGCTCGCTACCTGGGACGATGTCCACGCCGTCTCCGACCTTGCCGGAATCCCTCGCGTCATCGTTGCCCGCAAGCCAACCTCTGGCTGCGACCATTTAGAATGAGCAGGAAACGATGAAGATCAGCAGCATCATTTTCGATATGGACGGAGTTCTCATCGACACCGAGTCGATCCATAAGCTCGGAACGCTGCAAACTCTCGCCCAGTTCGGTGTCATCGTGACCGACGAGCAATATGGTCCTTACCGCGGCCAACCCGACACCCTAATCATGGCTGGACTAGTCAACTTGATTTCCGAGCCTCGGCCCAGCGTGCAAGAACTGCTTCGACTCAAGGACGCCCACTACGCGGCATCGGAGCATCTGGCCGCCCCTATTCCGGGCGCGGTGGATTTCGTGCTGTGGGCTCGGGAGCATTACAAAATTGCGCTTGCTACCTCCTGTTCCCCGCGCAATTGCAAATCAGCTCTGCAGATGCTTGGCCTTCAGGATGCATTCCAGTGCATTGTCGATCGGGGGGCAGTCACCCATCCCAAGCCGCACCCGGAAGTGTATCTGAAGGCTGCTGCTGGGATTGGCTCCGCGCCCTGTGACTGCCTGGCGATAGAAGATTCGCTCAACGGCCTCGCCGCTGCCAAAGCGGCCGGATGCATTGTTGTCGCGCTCACCACGTCTTTTCCAAAAGCAGAGCTCCGCGAGCTCTCGCCGGAGTTCATCGTGGACTCATTTTCTGAAGTGACAAACCTTTTGTATTAGCCGCCGCTCTGGGCTGCGAATCACGCTGCCTTTTCTCCCTTAACCGGTGTTTCGTCGGCAGACGGTCCATACATGCCCGGCACTGCAACGTCCAGCATCCGAAGATACATGCCGAGCTGAGCGCGATGATGGATTAAATGGTTCAACACCAAACTGCGCAGGACATTGAGTCGTGGCATGATTACGACCGTCTTACCTTCCCAAATCAGTCTCCAGATCTTGCTGAGTTGTTCGTCCGTGGCTCCCGCAATTGCCGCGTGCGCCTCCAGTACGTGTTCATCAAACCGATCCAGCATTGCGCTTCGGGAGGTCGGTTTGAATGGCACATACTGACCGGGATAGAGATCAAGAACTTCCACCCGCAACGTGTGAACAACCCAGTTCGGAAGATCAACAACATGACCCGCGAGCCGGCTTAGTGTCCAGGACTTCGGGTGCGGCTGGTAGTCGAACCGACCTTCCGGAACCATCTCCAGGATCTTTCGGGTGTTAGCCATCTCCTGATCGAATTCGGGCAGCAGCATATCGCGAATCATACACACCTCCGGCGCTAGGGCGGTAGATGGCCAATTTAGGGGAGCGGTTGCCATACGAGAGTTGGAGTTTTCGGAATTTACTGCTCTTGTGGCAGAATGCAACCAGCGATCCGGGAAAGCGATAACAAATGCTCCGATACATAAACATAAACCCGAAAGTTGATGAGGCATAAACGCTGGTGGAACTCTACCGTTTACTGCCAACTGACGCTTTAAGAATCCCTCTTGTTCTCTGCCTATCGTTTCTCATCGGACTGGAGCGTGAGGAGCACAAATTCGCTCTCGGTACTTACGCGTTTGGAGGAGTGCGTACTTTCCCCATTATTGGGCTGATTGGCTACTCGGTTTCTCTTCTCTCCGGCACTCTCCTCCTCCCGGTAATCATTGGCTTTGCAGTAGTCGGCAGCTTTCTGCTGTTGTCGTACTGGCACAAGCTTTCAGCTCCCGAGCCTGCAGGTGTCACGTCGGAAATGTCCGGGTTGGCGACTTATCTGGTTGGCGCGCTCGTATATTACGACCACTGGTGGATAGCCACCACATTAAGCGTGGCTGGCCTTTTGCTGCTGGAACTGAAGTCAGCTCTCGAAAAGCTTGCCAGCCGGACCGCCCCGGAAGAAATTCTAACGTTCAGCAAGTTCCTGTTTCTGTCGGTTGTGATTCTGCCCGCGCTGCCCAACCAGCAATTTGGCCCCTTTCACATCAATCCCTTCAAAACGTGGCTTGTAGTTGTCGCCGTAAGTGCGATCTCATACGGCAGCTACGTATTGCAGAAACTGACGAAGAAGCACGATGGAATTGTGCTCGCGGCGTTCCTTGGCGGAGCGTATTCTTCGACTGTAACGACCGTGGCTATGTCACGCAGGGCATCTCACGAGGAGCGTCCATATTTATTCTCCGGCAGCATTTTGATCGCTTCCGGCATGATGTACGTTCGTCTTGTGGCGCTGTTGGCGCTTTTCAACCGTCAACTGGCGGCGATGTTGGCGGTGCCATTTCTCGTTCTTGCGGCTGCGGCCATTGCAATCGGATGGTTCTGGTCGCGCAGGCCCGACGTGCTGGTTTCAGAGCTAAAGCGGGAAAGTGAACCGAAGAATCCGCTTGAACTGATGGCCGCGTTTTTGTTCGCTTTCTTGTTCTTGGTGATGCTGGTGGCGACTCAATTGGCGGCTACATACCTTGGCAGAGCCGGAGTTCAAACTCTTGCCGCCATTATGGGAGTTACGGACGTAGACCCCTTCATCATGGGAATGACGCAGGCCGCGGGAACTCTCACTCCACTTAAGGTTGCAGCTACCGCCGTCCTGATTGCGGCGGCCAGCAACAACCTGGTCAAGGGCGTTTATTCCTATAAGCTGGCAGATCGGAAAACTGGCCGTCAGAGCCTGTTTTTTTTAATCGGTTTGGCTGCGGCAGGTCTCCTGCCTTTGCTGTGGCTCTGATCCCAGTGATTTCCTGAATTTTGAATCTGGAGTTGCAGTCTAGTCTTCACTCTACCCCTCTTCCAGCGTCAGAGCTTACAATCCCTATTTACGCTTCGCGCGCCCGGCTCTGTGCCGTGCAATTTTTCGCGAAGGCTCGCAGGGAGAATTCATGGCGCCAATTACCACGATCGAACACCTCGGCCAGTTTGAAGGTCAGGATGTCACTTTGCGCGGATGGCTCTACAATCTGCGCGAGAGCGGTAAGTTGCTGTTTCCGATTTTCCGCGACGGCACCGGACTGGTGCAGGGCGTTATGTTCAAAAAAGCCGTTGCCCCGGAAATGTTCGAGACCCTGAAAGGGCTTACACAGGAGTCCAGCGTCATTATTCACGGCAAGGTTCGTGCCGACCAGCGCGCTCCTGGCGGCTACGAACTCGATCTCGCTGGCATCGAGGTTGTTCAGAAGGTTCCAGAGGAGACGCCTTATCCCATCTCGCTCAAGGATCACGGCGTTGAGTTCCTGATGGAGCATCGCCACCTCTGGCTGCGTTCGCCGCGTCAGGTTGCCATTCTTCGCATTCGCTCGGAGATTGAACGCGCCATGCAGGACTTCTTCTACTCGCGCGACTTCATCCGCACCGATCCGCCCATCCTCACTCCGGCGGCGTGTGAAGGCACCAGCACTCTGTTTCCGGTGGACTACTTCGAAGAGCAGGCCTACCTTACGCAATCCGGACAGCTTTACATCGAAGCCACGGCCATGGCGCTGGGCAAGGTTTACAGCTTCGGACCGACCTTCCGTGCTGAAAAGTCCAAGACGCGCCGCCATCTTACAGAGTTCTGGATGATCGAGCCCGAAATTGCCTACGCCACACTCGATGACGTCATGACGCTTGCCGAGGACTTCATCACGTTCATTGTTAAGCGAGTTTTGGAGAAGCGTCGCCACGAACTCGAAGTCATTGGCCGCGACATTGCGCCGCTCGAAAAGATCGAACCGCCGTTCCCTCGTGTCTCCTACGACGAAGCCGTTAAGATGCTGGACGAAGGTTTTGCGAAGGGCGAACTGGAGTTGAAGTTCGAATATGGCAATGACTTTGGCTCTCCGGACGAGACCTATATTTCATCCAAATTTGATCGTCCCGTCATGATCCACCGTTATCCAGCGGCAGTGAAGGCTTTTTACATGGAACCCGACCCGGCAGATCTTTCCAAGGCTCTCTGCGTAGACGTGCTTGCCCCGGAAGGTTACGGCGAGATCATTGGCGGCTCGCAGCGCATGGGGTCCTACGAACGCCTACTGGAGCGCATCAAGCAGCACGAGCTTCCCGAGGAAGCCTTCCAGTGGTACCTGGACCTGCGCAAGTTTGGTGGCGTACCTCATGCGGGCTTTGGCATGGGATTGGAGCGCGCCGTGGCCTGGATTTGCAAGCTCGATCACGTGCGCGAAACTATTCCGTTCCCTCGCACGTTGAATCGTATGTATCCGTAAACTGCACTGCTGCATCAACATAAACAGCAGTTGAACCGGGAGCGGCTCTGGCCACTCCGCTTAGAGAAATAAAAAGGAATGAGGCCCATGTCTCAAAAATCGGATCTTCGGGTAGTTAGCATTCCCGCTTCGTTCCCGGACATAATCAAGAAGAATATCCGTGTCATTGGGATTCCGCTCGATCTCGGCCAGCAGCGCCGCGGTGTCGATATGGGCCCCTCGGCGGTACGCGTCGCTGGCCTGGCTGCTAAGCTGGAGTCGCTCGGCCACAGTGTGGAAGACATCGGCAACGTCAGTGTCACACTGCCCGAGCAGAAAAATTTCGGTGATCCTCAGGCGCGTTATCTGCGCGAAATCACGGCCACATGCACCAATCTTGCCGATGAAGTTTTGCACGCGCTCGAGGAAGGAAAGACTCCGCTCTCTATTGGCGGAGATCATTCCATTGCGGCTGGTTCGGTCAGCGGAGTCGCCGAATATTACCGGCGCGAGGGCGAGCAGCACGTGGGCCTCATCTGGATTGACGCTCACTCGGACATCAACACCCCGGAAACCTCTCCTTCCGGCAACGTTCACGGAATGCCGCTGGGCGCCATCATGGGCCTCGACGGACTGGACCCGCTCGCAAATCTTTATGGTTGGTCGCCGAAGGTACGCCCGGAAAATTGCGTTATCGTAGGACTCCGCAACGTCGATATGGCGGAGAAGGACAACATTCGCCGCACCGGAATCGAAGTCTTCACCATGCGCGACATCGACGAGCGCGGCATGCGCGCCGTCATGGAAGAGGCGCTGCGAACGGCTGGACGCGGCACCTTCGGCTACCATATTTCTCTGGACATGGATTGGGTAGATCCCGAAGACGCTCCGGGAGTTGGCACGCGCGTCCCAGGCGGCGCGACGTATCGCGAGGCGCATCTCGCGATGGAGATTATCGCCGACCACGGGCGCATGACCTCCATGGACATCGTCGAGGTCAATCCGGTAATCGACGAGTATAACCGCACCGCCGAACTCGCGGTCGAGCTGGCAAGCTCGGCCTTTGGAAAGAAGATTCTCTAAGGTTTTAGCGCCCCGCATCCGCATGCTTTAGCCGGATGTTGGGCGCTCAGCGCCTCTTCTTCTTGAATCTTCGCTCTTTCTGCGTCTCCTGTCTGAACGCATTTCCCGCAAAACCTTATAATGTTGTTATCGAGTAGCAGAAGGAAGCTTCATCCCTATGACAGCAAAGAAACTCCGCGTAGGTGTACTTTTTGGCGGCCGCAGCGGCGAGCATGAAGTCTCGCTTTTGTCTGCTGCGTCGGTTATACAGGCCATTGATCGCACGAAATATGATGTTGTTCCTATCGGCATTACCAAGCAGGGGCTCTGGCTCACCGGCCAGCAAGCTGAGCAGTTGCTGAAAGGTGAGTATGTCGATGCGCCTCGCGGTAAGAATTCGCGTGGCGGAAATCACGCAGCCCTGCTGGCCAAGGGCGAGGACGCAGTGCTGGCACCGCCCGCGCCCGTTGCGGAGTCCATCATGCCTTTCGAGACAGCGCGCAGTCACAATGGCCCGCTACCCATTGCGGTCGATGTAATCTTTCCCGTGCTCCACGGCACCTTCGGCGAAGACGGCACCATGCAGGGCCTGCTTGAACTTGCGGACATTCCCTACGTCGGCTCTGGCGTTCTCGGCTCCGCCGCCGGAATGGACAAAGACGTGATGAAGCGCCTCTTCTGCGACTCCCGCCTCCCGCTGATCAAGCACCTCACCGTTCTTCGCTCCGACTGGGAGAAAAATCCCAAGAAGATCGAGAAGGCGGTGGAATCCGCCCTCAGATATCCAATTTTCGTGAAACCGGCAAACCTTGGCAGCTCGGTAGGTATCAGCAAGGTTCACGATGCCAGCGAACTTCCGGGCGCGATCAATGAGGCCGCCCGTTACGACCGCAAGATCGTGATTGAGCAGGGAGTCGGCGGCAAACGCCACAAGGCTCGCGAGATCGAGTGCGCGATTCTTGGCAATGACGAACCGATTGCCTCCATCTGCGGCGAAATCGTCCCCGCCAAGGAGTTTTACGATTACAACGCCAAATACCACGACGCCGGCTCGGAGTTGCTCATACCTGCCCGCCTTGACCACACTCAGGTTCGGCAAGTTCAGGACATGGCAATTCGCGCTTTTCAGAGCTGTGAATGTTCGGGTCTCGCCCGCGTCGATTTCCTGATGGACCCGACGACCGAACATTTTTATATCAATGAGGTCAACACTCTCCCCGGCTTCACGGCTATCAGCATGTATCCCAAGCTCTGGGCCGCCAGCGGAATAGAGTACCCCGATCTTATTGATCGCCTGATAAAGCTGGCGCTTGAGCGCCATGCAGACAAGAAACGCAATCAGTACGTGAAAGACTAAACAGGGCAAAAAAACGCGAGTGAATGAAGGGAGTTCGGGCGAGCGATGCTCACCAGGACTCCCGTGTTTTTTGCAACTTGCATTTGTCTGTATGGGTTTCTAAACTAACTAACCAGTTAGTTAATTATGGCTGCGCCCAAATCCAAACCGTTGGCTTCACGTGCCCGCAATGCCACGGCCAGCCGCAGCGCCATTCTTGATCACGCCATTGCCGAGTTTGCGAAGCAGGGCATAGCCGGAGCTCGCACGGCTGCAATCGCCGACGCGGCCGGAGTCAACAAGGCTCTGCTCTACTACTATTTCAAGAACAAAGAGAGTCTCTACTCCGCGGCTCTGCGCGAGGTCTTCAGCGGACTTGTCGAGGACGCTCTGCCCATGTTGCAGAGCGAGCTTTCTCCGGGTGAAAAAGTCCTCCGCTTCGCCCGCGTTCACTTTGAATACCTCGTCAATCATCCGGACTATCCGCGTCTCATTCATCAGGAACTCTCACGGGCCTGCATTACTGGCGAGCCCTCCAGCGACTTTCGTGCAATCAGCGCGTCGCACTTCGTGCCTTTGCAGCGCGCTGGATTAAAAGCTGTTCAGGATGGCATTGCCTCTGGTGAATTCCGCAAAATTGAAGGGGCTAGTGTTCTCACGAACATTGTCGGAATGAACGTTTTTTACTTCGTCTCCGCGCCCATTGCGCGCATCGTTCGCGGCATCGACCCATTTTCTCCGGTGTGCATTCGCGACCACGTCGCCACAGCACTGGACTTTATTGGCGCTTCGCTTTTCAATGATCGCAAGCACGGAATTGCGCTGGCCAGGAAAATTGCCGCCGCTCCGGCTCTGCCGCGTAAACAGCCTTCCAGCAGTAAGAACAGCAAGGTTTGCAGCAACAAAAACGTTCGGTTCAGGTCTTAGGTACGCAGATGTGCTTTTCGCAGAGTAGGGAAGGAAAACGAACAAGCTTATGAGTGCCAAATATCGTGTGTTCGCGATTCTGGGAATTGTTTTCCTGCTTTCGCTTGGCTTTTACTTCTACTCCACTTACGGAACCTCCGATGTAGTTCTTATTGGCACAGTCGATGCCAATCAGGTGATTGTCAGCAGCAAGGTTCCGGGGCGTATCGAACGCCTGCTCGTGGACGAAGGCCAGAGCGTCAAGCAGGGAGAGCTTATCGCGCAAATCGACAATGAGGACCTCGCCGCCGAACGTGATTCCGCCCGCGCGACTCTTGCCAGTCTGCGCTCGCAGGTGCGCCAGACCAACGAAACTTATGCCAGCACTCACGGCGAAACCGATGCGCAGGTGAAGAATGCCGCCGCCTCGCTGGAGGCGGCCCAGGCATCTCTCGAAGAGAGCGAGGCCAATGAGCGCCAGCAGGCGCTCGATACCAGGCGCACCGTCGCGCTTGCCGATCAGGGCGTGGCCAGCCAGCAGGACCGCGACCGTGCCGTGCAGACATTGGCAGCGGATCAGGCCCGCGTGCGAGCGAATCGCAAGCTCGTGGCCGCCGCACAGGCCACCTTGAACACCATGCAAGCGCGAATCAATCAGGCCGCCGCTGCCCGCAGCAACATTGCCGTAACACAAAGTCAGATGGATTCCGCTAACGCCAAGCTTGCCGAAGCGGAAGTTCGCATTGGCTACACACGTGTCACCTCGCCCGTCACTGGCATCATCAGCGTCCGCGCCGCGCGCGAAGGTGAAGTGGTCAACGTCGGCACTCCCATTGTCACTATCGTCGATCTCACGCAAACCTGGGTTTATGCGGCGATCCCGGAAACTCAGGCGCAGCTTGTTAAACTCGGCGACACTCTGGATGTGCGCATGCCGGGAGGGGAACGCGTTCCCGGCAAGGTGATAGCCAAAGCTACCGAAGCCGATTTTGCTACGGAGCGCGATTTCAGCCGCACTAAGCGCGACATTCGAACCGTGCGCCTCAAAATGATCATCAACAATCCGCGTGAGACTTACGTTCCTGGCATGACCGCCGAGGTTCTTCTCCCGCGGCACCTTTTTGGCGGGAAGTAGAGGAGCCCGCCATGAGCATTCGTACGCGCAAGGGCCTACATTCCGGACATCAAGGCCAGGCCATCTCGGTCGAAAACATCGTCAAGAAGTACGGCGACTTCGAGGCCGTCAAGGGTGTCACATTCGACGTGAAAGACGGCGAAATCTTCGGCCTCCTCGGTCCCAATGGAGCAGGCAAGAGCACGCTCATACGCATGATGACCACGCTCATTCCTATCACCAGCGGCAAGGCTTTTATCGATGGATACGACGTCAGCGAAAACCCCGATGCAGCCCGCCGTGTAATAGGCGTGATTCCGCAGGCGATGACCAGCGACATCGACCTGACGATCACCGAGAATATGAGTATCTATGCCAAGCTCTATGGTGTTCCACGCGCTGAGCGCGAACGCAACATCGATGAATTGCTCGAAGCCGTTGATCTGACCAAGTGGCGTGATGCACAGGTAAAAACCCTCTCTGGCGGAATGCGCCGCCGCGCTGAAATTGCGCGTGGTCTAGTCCACAATCCGCGCATCTTTTTTCTCGATGAGCCCACCACCGGGCTCGATCCCGTCTCGCGCGTAGCGGTCTGGGAGATGCTGAACAAGCTCAAAAGCCACCGCCAACTCACCATCCTCATCACCACGCATTACATGGATGAAGCCGACCGCCTCTGCGACCGCATCGCAATCGTCGATCACGGCCAACTCGTCGCCCTCGATACGCCTATGGCACTAAAGACCAGCGTTCCTGGCAATAATGTGGTCGAAGTTCAATTTCTCAAAGCGCCATCGGGATGGGCCGAACGCCTTCACGATCTCTCTGGCGTTCAAAGCGTACAGGATGAGGGCAGCAGCATGTTTCGCCTGTTGACCTCCACAGGTTCGCAAACCACCACCGCGCTGGTCGAGTTATCCGTTCGCGCCGGAGTTGAGATCAAAACTTTGACAGTGCAGAACACTTCGCTTGACGATGTATTCGTCCACTACACCGGTCGTCAGCTTCGCGATGAGCAGGTAAAGGCCTTTGGCTTCGTAATGCCGCCGCGCCCAGGAATGCGTTCATGAACAGAATGCTTGCGATTATCGAGCGCGAGATGCGGAAATTTTTCCGCTCGCCGACCCTCATGATTACGGCCATGATTTTCCCGCTCGTTCAGCTCATCATCCTTGGGAACGCTTTCGGCGGAAAGATTCGCGATGCCCGCGTGGCCATTGTTGACGAGGACCACGGCAACCAGGCCGTGCGCATTCGTGAAGCGTTCAGCTCGGTTGAATCCAATGTTCGCACCTTTGTTGCGGTGGATTACAGCGACGAAGTACGTGCCCGAGAAGATGTCCGCCAGGGCCGTCTCGAAGGCGCGCTCATTATTCCGCCACAGTTTTCTCGCAGGTTTTATGAAGGAGAAAATCCGCGACTTGGCATGGTGGTCGACAACAGCGACCAGTTCATGGCGAATTCCTTGCAAACGAAAATGCAGGAACTTGTAAATTCGCTCAACTCGCCTGCGGCCACAGCCAAACGCATTCCCAGCGATGTAGCGCTTGAGATCGTCGAGCTCTACCCCTACATCGAATATCTCAAGTACCTCCTACCCGGCTCCATCTCTCTGGCAATGTTTGTCTCCGTAATGATCGGTGGCGGCATGTTGTATATCGACGACAAAGCCCGCGGAGTTCATGAGGGCTATCTCGTCACGCCCATCACTTCCATGGAAATGGTTCTTGGCCTGAACCTTGCAGGTGCGCTGAAAGCCATAATGGCCGGTTGTGCCCTGACCATTCTGGGTTCGCTGATAGCTGGTCTTGGATCGTCGTTTCAGCCGGCGCATGTCCTGCAATGGTTTCTGCTCATCTGCGCCACCTCATTCGCCTTCAATGGCCTGATGTTTCTGCTCATGGTTCGCGTGGAAGATCCACTTGTTCCGCGCGCAATGTTCGGCATTTTGAACACCCTGCTTTATTTCCCCAGCGGCGCAATTTATCCCGTGCAGGCCTTTCCGAAGTGGTTGCGTGTCATCTCCTACGTTGATCCGTTCAGCTATGCCGTCCATGGACTCAAGGCGACCTTGCTCAAGGAAGCCTCATGGGTAGCGGTCTCTCAGGACCTCCTCTATCTCACAGTTTTCGGCCTCGTCAGTTTGGTCATATCGGTACCGCTTTTCAAGAGGACACTGTAAGCGGAGGGCAGAGTCATCCCGAAGTGTCTGAGAAGCAGCTAAGTCACCAGTCTTGCAGAGCCGCTTGTCTTAAATCCCAGCAGTGTTGCTGCAGGTCTGCCTCTGGCTTTCGATTTCCAGTTGCCGCCAAACTTCGCGCACTTTCTTTTCTGCATTTTCTTTGGAGCCGCTATTGTCTACTACATAATCCGCGAGTCTTACCTTCTCCTCTTCGGATATCTGTGCCGCCATGCGCCGTTGCACCTCTTCGCGTGCTGCCTCGATACTCATTCCCGTGCGCTGGGCAAAGCGCGAAACCTTTTGCTCGGGCGTACATGTCACCACGATCAGCTTGTCATAGACTGCACCAGCCTCAAGGATCAGTGCGGCCTCGCAAATCGCCACGCCAGCCGGATCGCTTTCAGCTGCCTCGCGAGCCCAGTCGTCCATAAAGGCCAGCACCGCCGGATGCACAATCTTGTTCAACTCCTTGATGCGGGCAGGGAAGGCGGCTTCCGCTAGTTTGGCCCTTGCAATTGTTCCGTCCCGGGCCAGAATCTGTTCCCCAAAAGCCTTCACAATGCGCTCATAAACAAGCTCTCCTGGAGCCATCAATCGGTGCGCCACCTCGTCGGCCCGGAGGGTGTGGGCTCCCAACTCGGCAAACATCGCGAGTACGGTTGATTTTCCGCAAGCGATCCCTCCCGTCAATCCAACTTTAAGCATGCTGACAGTCTCAGGTATGGGAGATTTTCGTGCAAGCGCCGTCCTGTCCTGAACGGGCCTGGCGTCGAGGGAAGAAAGAACCGTTCCGCCGATTATTGTGAATTGCATCTATTAATGAGTGGTGTTGTGTTCGGCAATACGTCAATCAACTCTGTGGATGGGGTGTGGCATGAAATCATCAACAGCCCCCAAGAGGTCCTCCATAATCGTTCGTCATTTCGACTCGCACGAGAGTGCCCGGGCCCAATCACTGGAAGGCGTGCTGCTCGCCGCATTCTGGCAGCGGGCTGCGGCTTTTATGATTGATCTTTTCCTTACTCTGGCGATCTATATTCCCGCTATTATGCTCTACCAATATTTGCAAGCGCAGGTCGCGCATCGCCCGCTACACATAGCTATGCGCTTCAGACTGCGTGATCTGCAGGACTTGGCTTGGCTCATTGCATACGCGGGACTCTCGGTGTGGTGGACCAATGGCCTCACTCTGGGCAAGCGCCTGTTGCGTATCCGCGTCGTCTCGCTCAAGCGTGAGAAAATTATGCTCTGGCAGGCGCTGGAGCGTGCCCTCGGGTACGGCGCCTCGGCGCTCGAAGGCGGCTTCGGATTCTTCCAGTACTTCATTCACCACAACTGCCAGTGCGTGCATGACCGAATTGCCGAAACCATTGTGGTAAGCGAGCCGAAAAACTGAGTCCCAGACCTGCCCTCATGGCCGAAATCGGCGGTTCATCGCCGTTAGCCTGTGTTTGACACCGCCCACCCTACGCCCTTATCCTTATAATCTGTCCTGAGGAGTGTTTCCCGCCAGGAGTAAGGTCTCGTGACAGTTCCTATTAGAGCTGCCGAATTCCTTGCGTCTCATTCGCTTACAAGCGAAGCGGTTGTTGGTCGCCGGCTGGGTTCGGCTTCGGGAGCATGTAGCATCATGAAAATTCGCGTTCAAGATCTGGAAATCCGGAAGCTGGAATTTGAACACCAGTTCCAACCCGGAGAAATTGATTTAGGCTCTGAAGTGCGGCAGGTTGGTTTGCTTGCGACCGATGGGCGCGCCGAACTGATTCGTGAACACCACGGCGGGCGGGAAACAATTGACGATATTCGGCTGGTGGGTAAATTCGCTGGCCAGATCGAAGTCAGTTGTGCCCGTTGTCTTGAGCCGGTCGTAATTCCGGTTTCACGTTCTTTTGATCTTTTGTATCGCCCTTCGGAGTCTGCGGAACGCACCGATGAGGTGGCGATCAATGAGGCCGATACGGAAATCGGCTATTACTCAGGCGGGGGCATGGAACTGGAAGATTCGCTTCGTGAGCAGATTCTTCTTGCCGTGCCGATCAAGGCTCTCTGCCGCTATGATTGCAAGGGCCTGTGTCCTGTTTGCGGTGTGAATCGCAACGAGCAACTCTGCGACTGTAAACAGAGTGTTCCGGATCCACGCTGGGCTACGCTCGGCGACTTGAAAAGCAAATTGCAGTAACGCCTCCGGGCGACTTTGAGTTCGCGGTCTCGTTTGCGGCCGCAGGGAAATTGAAAGGTAGTAAGTTATGGCAAATCCTAAACGGCGACACTCCAAGCAGCGCACGGCCCTCCGTCGCGCTCACGATCACCTTACCGCGCGCTCTCTGAGCGAGTGCCCCAATTGTCACGAAGCCAAGCTTCCGCACCGCGCCTGCGCCAAGTGCGGTCATTACAAGGGCCGGGAAATTAATCAGGTCGAAAAGGCTTAGGACTTCTTTCGCAAGCGATGTCAATTACCATTGCGGTCGATGCCATGGGTGCGGACCGCGCCCCGAAGCCGGAAGTAGAGGGCGCGATTCTCGCCGCGCAGCATTGTGATGTTCGAGTTCTTCTGGTAGGGCAAAAGGATGTGGTGAGTGCTGAACTAGCTCATCACCCAGAAGCCCGCAGTTTGCCAATTGAAGTCGTCCATGCCTCCGAGTTTATCGGCATGGACGAAAAGGCCGCACAGGCCGTCAAACAGAAGCGGGACTCATCCATGCGCGTCGGCCTTCGCCTGGTGAAGGACGGTACAGCTTCGGGCTTTGTCTCCGCCGGAAACACCGGCGCAGCCATGGTCACAGCCAAAATGGTCTTGGGCGTCATTCCCGGCGTGGATCGTCCTGCTCTTGCCACCGTCTTTCCTACGGCCGCCAACACCGCCACCGTCATGCTGGACGTCGGAGCGAATGTCGATTGCAAGCCGCATAATCTTCAGCAGTTCGCGATCATGGGCGACGTGTACTTCCGCACCATCTTCAGCGGGCGGTTTCCCAACGCGAGCAATCCGCGCGTTGGTCTGCTCTCTGTTGGCGAGGAAGAGACCAAAGGAAACGACCTCACCCGTGATGCATTCCAGCTCATCAAGAACCTGCCGCTGAACTTTCTCGGAAATGTTGAAGGCCGCGATCTCTACAACGGGCACGCCGACGTGATCGTCTGCGACGGGTTTGTTGGGAACGTGGCGCTCAAAGTCAGCGAGGGTCTTGTTGAGGCGGTCCGCGCCATTCTCAAGGAGTCCTTACAATCCACCATTACGCGCCAGATGGGTTACCTGCTCTCGCGTGATGCTTTCAAGGATTTCAAGAAGCGCCTTGATTATTCCGAGTACGGCGGAGCCCCTCTTCTAGGACTCAAGGGCGTAGCCATTGTCAGTCACGGATCTTCCAACGGCACGGCTATTAAGAACGCCATCCGCGTCGCCGCTGAATTTGCGCGGGCTGGCCTCATTCAAAGAATTGAGGAGCAGATCCATGCTTCCGGCCGGACTGGCGCCGCTGTAAAGGGTTGGTTTTCTTAGGGAGCGCCGCAAACTTCAACGGCGGACTCGTTTTCAGCAGTAAAGCACGGTTTCGACCGTGGAATCTTCGGTATTATCGGGGCCGCAAAGTCCGCGGTAAAAGGAGCGCGAATCTGCATCGTCGAAGCGCTCTCCCGTTACCAGATGTCGTACACGGAGCTACCAATGGCAGATCGCATTGCCGGACTCGCATTCTTGTTCCCCGGCCAAGGTTCTCAAATCACCGGAATGGGCAAGGAACTTGCCTTCAATCACGCCGTCGCCCGCCACACCTTCGAGGAAGCCGACGAGGCTCTCGGGTACTCTCTGAGCAAGCTTTGTTTTGAAGGGCCTGACGACCAGCTTCGACTGACTGAGATAACCCAGCCCGCGATTCTAACCGTATCTGTCGCCGCCACACGCGTGCTTGCCGAAGCCGGGATCCTTCCCAGCTTTGTCGCCGGACACTCCCTTGGGGAATATTCCGCGCACGTCGCAGCCGGTACTATCTCGTTTGCCGATGCCGTCCGTACTGTGCGCAATCGCGGCAAGTATATGCAGGAGGCCGTTCCTGTCGGGATCGGGGCTATGGCCGCCATTTTGGCGCTGGGGCTTGTTCAGATCCGCTCTGCCTGCAGCGAAGCCCTTTTCGAGTTTCCCGGCCAAATCTGCGAACCTGCCAACATCAATTCTCCGGGGCAGGTTGTAATTAGCGGCTCCAAGGCCGCAGTTGAACGTGCCGCCGAGCTTTGCAAGGGCGCTGGCGCCAAGCGGGCCATTATGCTTCCCGTGAGTGCGCCTTTTCATTGCTCGCTCATGCAACCAGCACAGGACCGTCTCGCGGCTGATCTCCACGCGCTCACCTTCAACAATCCGGAGGTCCCAGTACTTTGCAATGTTGAGGCTGCGTTCGTCACCGACGCTGCGAAATCGCGCGATACATTGATTCGCCAGGTTACCGGCGCAGTGCAGTGGGAAACATCCATGCAGGTGCTGGTGGCCCAGGGCGCCACCCGTTTCCTCGAAGCTGGTCCCGGTTCTGTCCTGACCGGACTCCTGCGCCAGATCGACAAATCGCAGTCCTGCGTGAACGTAGAGAATGAAGCGACTTTGCAAAAGGCGAAAGCGCTATTCGCAAAGTAATAAAGATTCCAGCGAAAACGGAACAGCCTGCCGGGCGGCAGGCTGTTCCGTGAATCCTCAACTCAGAATCATTCCACCATTTCGTCTGGGGAAAATCCAAGCGTTTTGTCTTTGAACTCCACCCGTACCGAGCACAGCTTCTTACGTTCGTTAACCCGGACGCCAACGACAACTCCAGTGGCATTGGGACGGGGCTTCTGTGCGGCCACTATCTTATAGCTTTTTACTGTTCCCCACTCTCCGCCGGGTCCCCAATCTAAGTAAAAGGCGTGGAAAGTGTAGCGCTTGTATTGATCCGGATGCTGCTTCCAGTTGGGATCATTCATCCAGATGCTGTAAGCGCTCTCATAGTTTTTGGCTTGTAACTGAGCAAAAAATCCGTTCACTCGCCGCTCTTCGGGCCAGTAGCGGTTCAACCACGCCAGGGTGGAAAGTACGATGACCGCAAGAATCGCGCTCGCAATCCAGATGCGCCGACGGCGTACCTTGGCCGCGTCGTAAGGCTGGGCGTTAAAAAGTGTGGTGGACATGCGCAACTACAAGCTAAAAACCCGAAGAGCAAATGTCAACTCACGCACAGTGTATTGATATCAGCATTCATCGCCGGATTCAGAACTGAAAAAGCGGATTTCTAAAAACAGCGAAGCTTTTTAACAGAAGACCGAGGCCTGGCGGTGAACCTTTCCGCCCGGCCTTGGTTGTTACATTCTCCCCTCGGTTCCGGTTCGCATCTCATTCACCGCACGTTCCGCGGTGGACTTCACTTCCTCCATTCCGCTCCGGACACGTTCGCGGCCCTGTTCATAGCTCTCTTTTGCAGAACGCGCCAGGTCACTGGCACGTTCGCTCAGATTTTCGCGTGTCTGTTCTCCGCTCCTGGGGGCAAACAGCATTCCTAATCCGATTCCAATCCCCAGGCCAATCCAAAAGTTCCTCATTTTCCCTCCTGCTGAAAGTCGGGCGCTCTGCCCTTTTGTGCCAATATCGACGCGAATTGCGCCGGGTTTCTGTTCGTATTTGGATTTGCCACAAACGTTTTAAAGGCAGATTGAACTGATGCGCTTGCTCATGAAAGGTTTGCCGCGTCTGATGTTGCCACGCGGAATCAATTTTCGATGCGCTCGAGAGTATGTTGCACGTTGAGTACTCAAGTGCAAAAGAAAAACCCCGAAATTGATCCGGGGTCCTTTGATGTTTCTTGCACTCTGATCGCCTGAACTATTTCAAATCTTCCTGACGAATTTTTGCAATCTGTCCCACTGCATTCTTAGGATTGTCCTTGGCAATCTGCTCGTAGATCACCTTAGCCTTATCGGGCTGATGTTCGGCGAGATAGGTGTCGGCCAACGCAAGCTGGGCACTGGCTTTGGGAACGGCGACGGTGGGTTTCTCAATCAGCATCTGAAGCAAATTGATCGCGTCCTGATCGCGCTGCTCGTCGCGATATACCCCCGCTAATGCATATTTTGCAAGCGACGCCAGTTCTTTGCGGCGGGTGTTGCTGATTGCGCGCAGTTGGTCTTCGGCAACCTTGTAGTTGCCCAACTCTCTCTCGGTCACTCCGGCAAGATAGCGGGAGTACTGACCCGACTTCGTCCAGCCGAACTGATCGCTAACGCCGTAAAAGGCATTCTTGGCGGCAATCAAGCGGTCCTGGTCGCTATTGAAGGTGGTGATAGATTCTTCTTTCGGCGTGCCCGGAGGCAATACCGGGGTGCTGTAGATCACCAGAGCTTTCCCAAGCGCATTGCTTGCCTGCTCTTCGCGTGAATTCATGTAGAAATAAATGCCGCTTCCCAGCAGCAGCAGGACTACAACTGCGGAGACGACCTTCACGACCAGGGAGCGATGCTCCACAACTTCTTGTACGGCTCCCACGGCGGTCGTTGCAAACTTGTCCTGCTTCAAATCATGACGGGTATAACGCACGGGAATTTCCTTCGCTGAACTGGTGAACTGTCTGAAAAACTTGATGCTATCAGCCCCCAACGTGAAGGTCAATGAATCCCCGGCTCAGCTGCAATGATCCGGAATACCTGAAAATTTGCATTCGCTCTCAGCCAGAAATCCATTTTGGCAAATTATTGGATTAATGGGCTGACCCACCCGCCTGAACCTGCTTTTCGGACTGCAAGACCGGCATTGAAAAACTCACTCGCATTCAGCACAATAGCTGCACTTCCCGAGCTTGCTCGGATTCACGTTTCGCCACAGGACATGAATGGCTTACACGCTGGAACTGGATCGTGTCACTAAGGCTTTCGACGGATTTGTCGCCGTCGATCATCTCTCCTTCAATATTTCCGAGGGTGAAGTCTTCGGCTTGCTCGGTCCCAACGGCGCAGGCAAGACCAGCACAATCCGCATGATGATTGGCATCACGGTTCCTGACTCAGGCGCGGTCCGGGTCTTTGGACAGCCACTCGCCCGACGGCTTCTCGACCGCATCGGATACCTTCCCGAAGAGCGCGGACTCTACAAGAAGATGAAAATAATCGAGAACCTCGTCTTTTTGGCCCGGCTCAGAGGGCTTAGCGCTTCCGAAGGCGCTCACCGTTCGATGGAATGGCTGGAGCGCTTCGATCTGGGACGGTGGGCCAACTCCCGAGTGGAAGAACTCTCGAAGGGAATGCAGCAGAAGACGCAGTTCATTGCGGCGATCATTCATAACCCGGACTTTTTGATCCTCGATGAGCCTTTCAGCGGTCTCGACCCGGCGAGCTCAGTGGTCCTTAAGGATGCGTTGCTCGATCTCAAAAAGCAGGGCAAAACGATTCTGTTCTCCACGCATCGCATGGACACCGTTGAGCGCCTTTGCGATTCAATCTGCCTCGTGAACCAGGGCCGCAGCGTTCTTCTTGGAGTCCTGCGCGACATAAAGGCCAGCTACGGCCGCAGCAGCATTCAGCTTGAGTATGAAGGCGAGCTTCCATTACTCAATGATCCCGCGCTGGTCGCTGGCTCCAATGACTTTGGAAACTATGTGGAACTGCGGCTCGCGCCGGGGGCCGATCCTCAGCGTGTTCTGGAACTAGCCCTGCGTACCGCGAAGATCCACCGATTTGAAATGGTTGAGCCTTCGCTGGAGGAAATCTTCATCGACACGGTTGATTCCAGCCGGGTGGACACCAACCGTGCGTAACATTCTGCTCATCATCGGTCGCGAATACCTTGTCCGGGTCCGCACCAAATCGTTCATTTTCGTTACGCTGCTCATGCCGCTCTTGCTGGGATGCGCGGTAGTGATTCCCAACTTACTTATGCTGGATGGCACGGACGTCAGGCATATCGTGATTGTCGCCGCTGACGGATCGCTTGCCAATTCGGTGAAATCCGAACTTGCACCCTTCCATGCCTCCGGCGAAGAGATTCCGACACAAACGGGTGACGGAAAAACAGATCGGCCCCGGTTCAATGTCAGCGTTGAAACCGCTCCCACCGAAGCGTTGCGCCGGCAGCTCAGCACGCGGGTTCGCGATGGCAGTCTAGACGGCTTTCTCTGGATCGACGCCGACGCAGTCACCACCCGGAAAGGAACCTACTATTCGCGGAACGCCAGCGACATTATTGAATCCTCGATTGTCAGTCGCGCCCTGCGTTTAGCGCTCAGCGAGCGCCTGTTAGCAGGCCAGGGCTTGTCGCCTGCGCAGGCCAAAGAAGTGCTCGGCCAGGTGAATCTCAATACTGTGCACATAGACAAGCAGGGGACCCGTGAGTCCAATGGCATGGGAGCGTTCCTCCTGCCATTTCTTCTGCTCATGGCGATCTACATGACCGTTCTCATTTACGGTCTTTACGTGATGCGCTCTGTACTGGAAGAAAAAGCCTCCCGCGTTGTCGAGGTCTTGCTCTCCAGCGTTACCCCCATGCAGCTCATGGCAGGAAAGATCATAGGGGTTGGAGCCGTCGGCCTGACCCAAGTCAGCATCTGGGCTGCTGCCGGAATTATTCTCGGAAAATTTACAAATGCTTCCCATGCGGTTGGCGAGTCCATGAAGGACGCTCACTTATCGGTGGCCGTCATCATCGCTTTTTTAGTGTTTTTTATCCTCGGCTATGCGACTTATGCTTGCCTGTACGCGGCCATCGGAGCCATGGTCAACAGCGACGAAGAAGCGCAGCAATTTCAGTTTCCCGTCACTCTTCCTCTGATTTTGTGCATTGTTCTTGCAACGGCTATCATGCGCGACCCTGACACGACGTTGGCCTTCGTGCTCTCCATGTTTCCTTTGACATCGCCCATAATTATGTTTGTGCGAATCTCGGTTTCCACGCCGCCGCTATGGCAGATTGCGTATTCTATTGCTATCAGCCTCGCCTCGCTTTACGGTCTTGTATGGCTCACATCGCGCATCTACCGCGTAGGGATTCTGATGTACGGCAAGCGTCCCACACTCTCGGAAATCTTCAAGTGGATTCACTATGTCTGAATGACAAAAAAGAAGAGACTAGCAAGGAACTCCCAGGTTTGCACATGGCTCGCCTGGGGCCTTGAACAGTCTCTTTTCTTCAGCTTCTCTGCTGCTATTTCTTCTTTTTCCCAAACAGTCCCGAAATTCCGCTCACAGCCTCGGAGGCTGCATTGCTGCCCTTCTGCTGCGGGCTTGCAGCTGCCTCCGGCTGTTTGTTTCCGCCGAGTCCGAGTATCCCACCAGCACCTCCTTTGCCCAGTAGGCCCTCGGTAAATTGACTTGGATTACTGAAGCTCGGCAGCAGATTGTTCATTCGCATCTCTGCCATCGCGGTTAGATCCGGCGTCACCTTCGGACTCGGAATAGTTCCTGTTACCAGCACCGGCACCACGATCTCGCCGTTCCTATTAGCCATCGCCGTCGTCATCAATCCGCCGATTGAGTTTCCGCCCACTTGCTGTGAACTTTGTTTTGACAAGACTGCCGTGGCTCTCATGTTCAGCCCTTGATCCACCAGCGAGGCCGCCCCGCTGGCCCCAATAGTTCCGGCATCGGTTACGGCCTTCAAATCGTTCGTATTAGCCACTCCGTTCTTCAGATCAAAAGTTCCGGTCAATTGGGAAACGTGCGTAGCTCCGTCGGCGACCTTGGTTGTGCCCGTAAACTTTCCGATTTCGCCGAGTTTCTGCGCCATGTCGACGCCGGTCAGCTTGCCGTTATCCATCTTCACCGTAATGCGGCCCGTCAGGGTCTTCACCACGTCCTCTCCCGGAGGAACCATATTTAGCGTGATCAGCACGGAGTTGGCTTCCACACCCTTTACTTTCAGTTGAGATGTGCTGAGCGTTCCCGCCACCGCCGGTCCGCTCAGCGGCCCGCGAGCCGTCAGGTTTGCGCTCAGTCTTCCGCTCGGTTCCATACCTGGGCTCAGTGTCATTCCAAGCGCTTCGCCCAGCTTCACCAGTTCGGTCAGCGAAGCGTTTTGCGTAGTCACGTTTAGGTTGGCCACTGCCGGAACAGTGCTCTCATTCACCGTACCGTTGATTACGAATGGCGCGGAGCCGATCTTGACCAGAGTGTTGCTGACTTGCAGCAACTCGGTCTTCAGATCGTTGGTCGCGTTGTAGTCCAGCTCAATTGGAAAACCAAGTTTTTTGCCGTGCGCTACTACGTTTTCCATGCGCACTGTCCCCGTGGTGGAAACCTTTCCTGCCTCATTCTTGAACTTCAGGTTCCCACTGATGCTCGCGTCGGTCCCAGCCAGCGCCTTTGAATTTAGATACTGCTGCGCTCCGCTCAGTCCAACTTGATCCAGTTCCAGAGTCCCCTCAAAGGGAGTGCTCACCATTGTCGCATCGTTGATTGGTCCACCGTGCCAGTCGAGTTTCGCAAGTTCCTTGCCCGCTCCCGGAAGATGCGCGCTTACGGTGACATCGAATGGCTTATCCGGTGCAAAGTTCTTCAGCACCATGTCGATATGGTTATATTCCATGCGCGGTTGGTGCTTCTGCTGGTCAGTAATTGCCACGGCTCCGTCGTCGATTACGAAGCGGTCAAGTTTTATAGCGTGCTTCTCTTCTTCTGGCTTTTCTTTCTTTGGATGCTCCTGCCTTCCGATGCTCGAGAAATTCCAGCTTCCATCGACTCCGCGAATCAGCTCTAACTGCGGGTGCACCATGTGCAAACTCGTCACCTGTACCTCTTTGTGCAAGAGCGGCATCAGCTTCACTTCAACGTCGAGTTCCTGCGCCAGCGCAAACGGCTTTCCGGAGTTGTACTTCGGATCTTCTCCGATGACTGCGTTCTGTACTTTGAAAGTAGGTGGCAGCAACTTGAGGTTCATCTGTCCTAGTTGCACCTGCCGTCCTAGTTGTTTCTGCAACTCCGCCTGGATGCGGTCGTGATAATGGTTCACGTCCAGCATCCCCGGCAAAATTGCCACTATCGCAAGCACCACCACCAGCACAATGCCGACTACTATCAAGGTTTTTTTCATGTTTGCCTCGGAATAAAATCGACGCGATTCTATCTCGACTAGACGCCACGCGCCAGAGTGGAGTGATCCGTTTGTCAGTTGTACGTGATACCTCCGCTTTTCAGGGGGCGAGTAGGGAACCATGAAAAGCTGAATTCCTAGTCGAAAGCCCCTGTTGAGCGGAGGAGCGTCGCGGACTCATTCTAGTACGTAGACGGAGAACGCCTCGGCTTTGTAGCGGTCCGAGTGGAGCCCGGAAAAGCGACAATGCGCGATGTCAGCTTTCACATCTAGCCAACTTTTATCTTTGATTGGCGGCACACCTGGACGTTTCGGGGGCGCGCTGTTGGTACGCAGGGCAAAGCATGATGCTGGCTCTGCGTACCGGTTTCCGTTTCTATAATGCACTTGGCCGCTGCAATCACCCGCTCCTGATAAGCCCGAGTAAGGTAAAGGCGGCACGGGCGGAATTCCTGCGCTCAGGCAGCCTTTTCTTGTTCCTGTAATGACATTAGAGACATTCTGGAAGCTTTAAAATCAGCCTCTGCCTGGAGCCAGTCATCCAGGTCATATCCATCGATTCTTCCGCGCTGCTCGAAGAGTTCATACGCACGGAGCCGGATTTCCTGCATCTTTCGTTCTCTGTATACCCTGCCCCGATTCATGGCATCCACTATACCGGAACCCATCCCGCACCGACTCACCGCAGTTGACATATCGAAACCCATGCAACTGCGAGTGAAACAGCTCGGGAACAGGAATAGCTTGAAATCCTCACGCCGTGCAGTGCCGGCCGGGGCTAGATCGCTTCGATCGCTAGTCGCCACAATTTCCATTCCGCTTCGGTTCTTCGCTTTAATCATCTGAGCTACGCTCCTCTCGTACCCGCTGAAGCCAATTTGCTTCAGCCCCGCCAGGTTCGCCGTTGTTGAAAGCACTTGCGCTCACTTCCACTAAGTTGGATGCTGCGTGGGCGCATTCTGTTGTGGTGCCGATCCGATTTGTTCGGAGGCGCTTGACGGAGAACCCGTAACCGGGTCTTAAGCGAATTTGTAAGGTGAGCGGTTTTGACTGCGGGGCCTTAGGGCTGGTGCCCAAAGTTTTCGGGTTAGTACATCGGATTCCACCAGGAAATTCCTAATTTTCAAGTTTTTTCGAGTTGCGGGTAAGCTCCCATGCCTTCGCGTACTTCAGGCTGACGTACGTTGAGTGGTAAAGGTGGAGCAGCAATCCCTCGGCACCATCCAGAAAGCCGAGCCGGAAGAAATAGTTGTAGATGAAGGTAAAGAATGGGTTAAGGACGATATTAAGCAAACTGAAGCCTCGGGGAGCTTTCATCTCGGCTCCGAGCGAAGAGTATCGGTTTGCGTGCTCGATGTAGTCGGCGATTGACGAATGGGCGTGATGGATCAGATCGCTGTGCAAGTCTCCCACCAGGCCCGGAATCTGAAGCTCTTCGTTCACTGGGCAATCTTCAACCCGTCCGGCCCCCTTGCGCATGAGGCGGCGCTTCGGGTCGGGGTAGTGGCCGCCGTGCCTGATCCAGCGACCGAATTGATAGTTTCGGCGCGCGATGCGATATGCGACAGGAGCGGGACGGGGTGTTTCGGCCTGGCCGCTGAGGATGGCGGCGATCTCTGCCTGCAGTTCCGGGGTGAGGCTCTCGTCGGCATCGAGCAGTAGAATCCAGTCCCCGGTTGCCTTGTCGATGGCCGAGTTCTTCTGGCGCGGGAAACCCTTCCATGGCTCATGGAAAATTTTAACTTTCGGGCCAAACGACGAGGCTATTTCCAACGTGCGGTCGGTGGAGCCGCTGTCAACGAAGATTATTTCGTCTGCCAGGTTGATCACACTGGAGAGCGTGCGAGCGACATTCGCTTCCTCGTTGCAGGCCACCATGGCAACCGAAAGTGTTTCGCGCGCGCTCCGTGATGGATTCTGCTCTGGCATGGTCTTATCGTAACAACTAAAATTTGTTTTTCAGCTCTGCCTCTGCCGAATTTTACAGCGGGCACCCGTCACCTGGTTTTAATAATTACAGTAAGTCTAACTTTGAATCTTCTTCAGTAATCATTCGCACAGGTTTGCAAGGAACGCCATACGCGATATAGCTGGCAGGAATATCCTTTGTCACTACACTGCCTGCTCCAAGAACAGCATTATCTCCAATATGAACACCACCGATAATTACAACATTTGCGGCAATCCAAACATTATTTCCTATATGAATCTCTTCGGCATATTCGGACATTGAAATATGACCATCCGGATATTTCATAGCCGTTCGTTCTTCAGCGATCAGCGGATGATTGGTAGCCATTAAAGATACATTTGGACCAAACATGACATTATTGCCTATGTAAATTCTTGCATCGTCCATAACCACAAGATTAAAGTTAGCAAAGAAATTGTCACCAATAAAAGTATGGCACCCGTAATTAAACTGGATCGGGCCTTGAAAATAATATTTCTCCCCTATATTCCCGATAAATTCTTTGATTATCGATAAGCGGTGTTCATCATATTCATCAAGTGTATTAAATTGTTGGCAAAGAACATGCGCCTTGTGTTTGATATCTCGAAGTTCTTTTGTACGAGCATCAAACAACCTACCTGCAAAAATTCGTTCTTCTTCTGTCATCGGTTACCTCCTGAAAACTAAATAGATTTAATTCTCAGAATATAACTGATTGTTACGCGGGTGGTGAGTGGCCCAGAGTTGGCGCTTTTCCAACTCCGAAGCGTGATAAATGCATCATTGAGCGCGAGCGTTTTTGACAGAGGCTGTCCACTTGGATTCGGTTTGCACGCCAACCTCGCTGCCGGGCACCCGGCTTCAGTACCGTGCGATATGCGTCCTTTATCCCGCATATGATTCTTTGGTTGAATTCGCGGGGGATTCGGTTAATATTTTGGCGGCTGAACTACACCGAATCAGTAGCTACCCGAATCAGGAGAATTCGCGATGGAAGTGATTGCTTTTAATGGGAGTCCGCGAAAGACATGGAACACCGCAACCTTGCTGCAAAAAGCTCTCGACGGAGCCGCTTCGCAGGGAGCGAAGACAAAGCTCGTTCATCTGTACGATCTCGACTTCAAGGGCTGCAAGAGCTGTTTGAGCTGCAAGATGAAGGGTGGGGAAAGCTACGGTAAGTGTGCGATAAACGACGCCCTGACGCCTATTTTGAAAGAAGTCGAGAAGGCCGATGCCATTCTGCTTGGATCTCCTATTTACTTCGGTGCTGTGTCTGCCTCAATGAAAGCGTTCATGGAACGTTTGCTGTACCCATACTTTCGCTGCGTGAAAAGCGACGACCCCGTCGTGAGCCTGTTCCCGAAGAAACTTAAGAATGGCTTCATATACACGATGAATGTTGAAGAGTCTGTTATGAAGCAACCAGGCTGGTGTTGGGACAAGCATATCGAGGTGAACGAAATGTTCCTGCGGAGAACTTTCGGAACAACGGAATCACTCGTTTGCACCGATACATGCCAGGTTGATGATTTCTCAAAAATCGACCAGAGTCTTTTCGACCCTGAAAAGAAATTTGCCAGCCGCAAGGAGCGTTTTCCGCAGGATTGCCAGAAAGCATTTGAAATGGGGCGTCGATTTGCGAGCGGAGCCTGACGCGAGGCCGGATTGGTTCTCTGCCACCGACCGCCTCTGGGCCACCTGCCTTGGACATTGAAAGACGAGTCAGAGAGTCCTGCAGAAATGGACTGCATCGCTTCCCACCTTAGCGCCTGAAAACACGGCGCTAAGGTGGGACACCCGGCTACTTTCTATTTTTTAGATATATTGTTTTCCGTCGGAGGGCCTAGGACTGTGCGTGTAAGGGTTCCATCAGCGGCAATAGTCTCTATAGTCACCACGCCATTCGGCCAGGCAATGACTATATGGTTACCACTCACCGCAATGTTTGGAGTCGGATAGGTTGTTTTATTCTGCTGCCCAGTTAATTCCTTTGCTGCACTAAGTGCCCCCATTCCGGCAAACCCTGCATTCGCGCCAGGGATCTTGACCCCACCTGGGAGTTGCGAAAAGTCAGGCATTTGCGCCGCCGCCGTCACTCCGAAAAAAATGAGAGTCAAGGCAATCATCAGAGCTACCGAAACAAATAGGGGGGAATGCTTTGATACGTATCTCTTCACTTTAACCTCCTCCTTTGCTATTTATTTTGATCCCCTTAGCCTGTTCACTAACCGGGTTGCTCAAAACGAGTTTCGTCATGGTCGTTTCAAGGCTCCAGACTGGAGGCTCTTTGTGACCGGAAGAATACATCAGTCACGTGTACGGCTCCCAGGTTGGAGCGGGTTGGTTACGCCACGTCCCGCTTTGTAGGTTCAACCGGCTTTACTAACGACGGCGCTCGAACTTCCGAGAACATCTGTGCAACGATGCGGCCCGCCGTTTCTCGACCGCCAAGTCCGAAAGCCAGAGCCCCGGCAACTGCAAATGCGCCCAGCAGCAATCCAAATCCTAAGTTGACGATGTCTTTTGCCAGGCCCATCTGCCCAAGCGCCATCGCCCCGACAACGAAGAGGATCGCGAACCGGGCAATGCCCGCCAATAGCTTCGGATTCTCCACATCGCTCGCCATGATTGACGAGGCAGCTAGGTTCGCCAGAAACAGTCCGACGCAAAATATCACAGCGCCCATAAGCAAATGGCCGCCGAACACAATCAGATTGCTCATCAGTGTAGTCAAGGCTACGAACCCAAGCACGCGCGATGCTTCCATACCACCCAGAAAGAGGATGGTAACGAACGCTAGCCTACCGATTGTTTTGGAAGCAAAACCTTCCTCTGCACTTGCCAGATTTCCGAATCCAAGTTTGAGCGGAACGCTGTCGAACCCAACCCCTGCAAGTACGCTCGCAACCAAACCGGAGACAACGCGGCCGATCACAATAGACAAGCCAATGATCAGTGCTGCTGCAAAGATTTGGGGAATCGCTGCCAGGAAGGTATTCAGCATCGCGCTCAACGGACCAGTCACGGCGTCGAGCGACAGGGCGTTCAGAGTAGCAACACTGACTGGAAGGAGAATCAGGAGGTAGGCAATCATGCCAACGAATCCTGACAGCTGATAATGCTCGCTTTCGCGTAATCCCAGCCTCTCTCCAAACGCATCGATGCCCGTAGTCTTGAGAAGGCTGGTAACGATATTCCGGACCAGACGCGCGACAAACCAGCCGATTACAAAAATCAAAGTTGCGCCGAACAGATTGGGCAGGAAGCCCAGGAGTCTGCTCAACATGCCCTGGATCGGCTGGAGAGCGCTTTGCACCCCGAGCGCGGACAGAACTGCGGGAAGCGACACAAGCATGATCAGCCAGAATGTTCCTTGCCCCAATGCATCAGGGATTTTGCGCTCATTCAAACGTTCATCGATTTTTGAAGCGCGTGCCAGCCGCCGCACAATCATGCTGGCAAGGGTTGCCAGTAGCCAGGCAACAACCAGAATGACAAGTCCTGCGACGATGTTTGGCACATAAGCGCTAACCGAGTTGCCCAAGTTGCTTAGGGTGTTTTCCATAAGGCCATTCCTTCTCTAGAGGTGATGGTTGTTAGCCCTGTCGCTGTCCTTGCGCCTGCTGGCCCCCACCTCTTTTTGCGGTCAGCAATACCGCAGGAAGCCTGACGTCTCTCGGCATAACCCTATGACTAAACCGCATCCGATTTGTACTTCGTCCATGGATTGAGACTCCTCGGAGTCGTTTACCTGCACATCCGCTGCGCCAAGGATTGGGCTTGTTCACCCACCTGGCCGAATCTGGCGGCGCCTCTTCCGAACTCTTTACGCTTTCAGAGTGGGACACTTCGAGCTTTTCCATTGCGCAGGCCTTGAGTTTCTTTAAGAGAATTCATCCGGGATTTCCTTTTTCAGGCCGATTAACCCGAATTGCTGCTCGTAGGAACGGATTTGTACGGCCAAGGTTGCCTCCGCAGTCGCAAATCCCTCGCCCGGACTGGCTTCGCATGGCAATCGCACTGGGTTTCGCTGCCATCGTCCTCGGCGTCGCACGGTTACTGCCGTGACCGCTCTCTTCTTCTGAAAATTATTTGTCGCAACAGGAAAAATAAGTGGTAGTTGACCCGGAAAATAACCTGGACTTTTTCAACGATTAACCTTTCGGATAATTGTTTGTCCGCCTTTCGCAGGTACCCTTTTGTGCTCTGGTGCCGGCTCTTTCCATGCGATATCATTCGCCCTGATTCGCGCTTTGAAGCTAACCGCGCCCCGAGGATTCCGTCCGTATGTCGAGTACAAAAACCGCTCAGATGCCAACCCGGAGCCGTAAGCTTCCGTCCGCAGTTTACTTCGAAAGCGATGACGTGGCGCGCGCGGCCGTAACCCGATGTGTGCGCATTCAATACAAGAGCTTTGAGTCGCTGGCCTCGAGTTGCGCGGACGACGAAAGAGTCGTCGTCCTCTCGGATGAAAGGCTTTTTGCGAAACATCTGAAAGAGATGCGCGCGCCAAATGTGCGTGTCATAGCTCTTGCCGACGAGCGCTTTCGCGATGCTCACCTGGACGGCACGGTTTACGCGTACCTCCCAAGGAGTACTCCCATATCTCTGCTGGAGCGCATGTTCGACAACGCAATCGATCACATACACCTGGTGCAGACCCGACGCGAAGCCAACGAGAAGCTTGCTGTCGCAAACTCGGAGATATGTGAACTGAATCACATTGGGGCTGCCCTTAGCGCGGAGCATGACACACATGAATTGCTGCAACTAATCCTAACGAAATGCCGTGAAATCACCCGTGCCGACGCAGGTTCACTCTACCTTGTCGAAGAAGAAGGGGAGTGCTCGGTTCGCGATAATGATTGGCCTAAGAAGAATCTCCGCTTCAAGATGACGCAGAACGACAGCGTCCGTATTCCTTTCCGCGAAGTCGTGCTGCCGGTTAGTGAATCCTCGATTGCTGGCTACGTCGCGCAGCACGGAACCGTGGTGATGATCGAGGACGCCTACGAAATGGAGAGCTGGGTTCCCTACTCGATCAACAAGCAGTTTGATATCGATTCGGGATACCGTACGAAGTCAATTCTTGCCGTGGCAATGATGAATGCGAAAAACGAAATCGTTGGAGTTCTGCAACTCATCAACGCCAAGCGCAACTGGCGCGCTCGTCTCAACACCCCCCAGGACTTTGATAGAGAGGTTATTCCATTTTCAACACGACAAATGGAAATTGTTTCTTCGCTGACCAGCCAGGCAGCGGTTGCGTACGAGAACAGTGATCTTTACAAAAACATTCATCGCCTGTTTGAGGGCTTCGTAAAGGCATCGATCAAGGCAATTGAACAGCGAGATCCGACAACCTCCGGCCACTCCTTTCGAGTGGCGAATCTTACCGTTGCACTGGCAGAGGAAGTCGACCGCGATCACACGGTTTTTCGCGACGTGAAGTTTAGCCGTTCAGAGATGAAGGAGATTCGTTATGCTTCGCTGCTGCACGATTTTGGCAAGGTCGGTGTACGCGAAGAAGTGCTGGTCAAGGCCCGCAAACTATATCCGGCGCAGATGGACGTGATCCGCAGCCGCTTTGATTTTGTGCATCGCACGATGGAAGCTGAAGCAGGAGAGCGGAAACTCCAATTTCTTTTGCAAAAGGGGAGCGAAGAGTTTCTGAAGATGCTGCCTGAGTTCAATGCAGAGCTGGATAAGCAGCTGAAAGGATTGGATCATATTTTGGAACTCATTCGCGCTGCGAACGAGCCTTCCGTGTTGCCGGAAGGAACGTTCGGAATGTTGAATGAAATTGGGGAAAAGAAGTTCCGCGGCTGCGACGGGACAATGTGCCACTTGCTGACACCGGAAGAAGTTCGTCTGCTCTCGATTCGCAAGGGTTCGCTTGACGAGAGTGAACGCGAAGAAGTTGAATCGCACGTAGAACATACCTACAACTTCCTAAAACAGATTCCCTGGACTAAAGAGATTCGCAAGATTCCGGAAATCGCGCGTGGCCACCACGAAAAAATGAATGGCCACGGCTATCCCGCAAAACTGGCTTCTGATGAAATTCCGCTGCAGGCGCGGCTCATGACGATCGCCGACGTCTTCGACGCTTTGGCTGCTGCGGATCGCCCCTACAAGGAATCCGTTTCGGTTGAACGGGCTTTGGAGATTCTTGGGCAAATGGCGCAGGAAGGAGAGATCGATGCGCATCTTTACTCCCTGTTCGTGCGAGCTAAGGTTTACGAACGCTGGAAAATTGAGTGTGTCGCTTACTAGAACGGTGCTCCGATGGATCTCCGGTCGCTAGAGAAAATGTCGGGCAATGTTTGCAACATGTTTGAGCCCAAAGCTCGGCAAAGATCCCTCTAAGCAGAGCATAGTGGTTCGAGAAGGGCAAGAGTAACTGGATTGCAGGTTCATGACAGGACTTGACGCAACACCGCGCTCCGGGAGAATTCGTAGTGCAACTCGTCGCCAATGAATCGCTTCTAATCGGGCTCGAAATGAAACTACTGGCTCTAGTGAGGGAGTCCGCCAATCTTACGCTGATGATTGGACTTGTGATTTATGGCATGACGCTGTTTGCTGATTACCAATCTCGTGGTCGCTGGGCAAAGAACGTTACGTCACTGCTAGCCTCTTTGGGTATTCTCAGTCTGGCTTTAGCCTTGGCATTTACGCCAGGAAACATTGCGATTCTGACTCGTATTGCACGAACAAAAGCGTCCACGGTGCTTCTCGGAATGAGCTGCTTTCTTCTGCAGCTATCGATCGGAGCCTTTGGCCTGATTGCGTATTCCAAGCCGTTTCGTCTGAGGCACGAGAAGAAAATCAATCGCGAACTAAACCGCGACCTACCCAAAATCCCTTAATGCGAGCTGCGTCGCGCAAAAAAAACACGCGAGTTTTGTCCTTTAATTACGCGGGGTTAAGTCGATTTCCACGCCGCGACGGCGCGGAAAGGCTTGCAAATTACACGGGAGTTTGTTGGAATAGCTCAGGTGGCGCTAGAGGCGCCGGCGCGACGGAAGTCGCGAGTTGATATTTCAGGAACTTCAGTCCCTCATAGACCTATCTACTGAGAACTCACAAAGCTTTTGACCAATTTGATTCAAGCTTAAGAAGCCGACCAGCGACGGCAGCGTGGCTGCGAAAACTGCTGGCGGCGAGTTGCACGAAGCAACAAAGTTTGTTATAAATAAAAAGTCGATGAGCCGCCGCGAAATGATCGCCGAGCAGCTGTCGAAGGCGGGTATCACAGTCGGGTGTCGTCGAATGAGGCGGGCAGCTTGCCAACAGGTGAGTCGGTCTGGTACGCTCAAAAAGCTTTGAATATGTGCGAGTGAGCTTGACGGAGCAACGTGGTTCTGATAAGCTTAGGCAGCGAGGAAGGGTTGCCTCGGGCTAACGGGAAGTGAGCTTTCCGTCAGGGTTCAGCGGTAACGCAGAATGCCTCAAAATGATCTTTAGTTTGATAGAATGACTTTTGTCGATGCGCGCAGAGTCGCGGCAGATGTAAAAGTCAGCGGTATCGCGCGCTCCGCAGATCGTTAAGCGTAGAGCTGCAATCAGCTTGAAAGTTGCAGCGCGATATTGTAAAAAGGTTTCGAGGGCAAGCGATCGTGGCGTAGAGCCGGATCGTTGTTCGCCGAGAGCGCCGCCTAGTGCGGAGTACGCAATCGGATCTTTGACAACAGGTTGAACGTGCCAGTCGTGAGAAGATGCTTGAGATTTATTTCGAGTGATCTCACAAGATAAGGTTTGTCGATAGATTCTGTCGATAAACGGTTTCCGACCTCCGTCGGAAACAACAGGTTACAAACGAGAGTTTGATCCTGGCTCAGAATCAACGCTGGCGGCGTGCCTAACACATGCAAGTCGAACGAGAAAGTGGAGCAATCCATGAGTAAAGTGGCGTACGGGTGAGTAACACGTGACTAACCTACCCTTGAGTGGGGAATAACTTCGGGAAACCGAGGCTAATACCGCATAACACCTTCGGGTCAAAGGAGCAATTCGCTTAAGGAGGGGGTCGCGGCTGATTAGCTAGTTGGTAGGGTAATGGCCTACCAAGGCGATGATCAGTATCCGGCCTGAGAGGGCGCACGGACACACTGGAACTGAAACACGGTCCAGACTCCTACGGGAGGCAGCAGTG
>PJLO01000010.1 GCA_003010405.1 Acidobacteriota bacterium
GGATTAACTTTACACACTGGCCCTGTGGAATGCAGAGAAGTTAATCAGAGCTTCCCTAGGGAGCAACGGCTCGATCAGTTCCCATTGCGCATCCGTCATCAGCTTCTGCCGATTCTTCATGACAGAAGCTCACCAGCTAAGCTGCCTCAGACGTAAGTACCTGACTTGAGGCCTTACCTATTTTTGAAACACGCTCTAATAATTTCTTTTTTGTATTGCGGAGTATCCGAGCCATCTCTCTGACATTTAAGAAACATGGCCCGTGGAACGTGAAAAACCTAATCCAGAGAGTTGTGGCTCGGCCTTATTGGGTCGTTACTTTTTAAGCTTTTCCACCAGCACATAAGCGTTATACGTACCGCCCGTTGGAGCCGAACCCGAACCGTAACTTTGTCCGTATGCACTGATAACCTGTCCGCTCTTCACCCAGATCGGGGTCGTCGCCGAGGAACCGCAGGGTGTCACGAGATTGCAGTTTGCCACTGCCAGCGCCGAGGTCGAAATACCATCATTCCATTGCAACGTCACTGCTTCGCTGGCACACGGCGTACTGGCGCATGTGCCTGCTGTCGCCGTGTTCATATAGACCGATACGCGGTAGAATGCGTCTTCATCGGCAGTAAAAATATTCTGAGCCGCTCCCAGCCCGTAGCTTCCGGTGAAACTGGTCTGCGCCACAATGACCGGCACGCTTCCGGTTGTGCCGCTGCCAGCCGTGCCGCACGTAACCGTGCCATCAATATTTACCGCAGTCAGAGCCGAGCCTGCCGCGCACGAGCCACTCACACGTCTCTGAATCGTCGCAGTGTTCACTGCAACCGTCGGAGCTACCGCGTTGCCACCAACCACAACCGAACTGTCTGGCGACGTCAGCGCAACCCCAGAAACTGCGGCTGAGATCTGCACTGAATTGTCCGGGAAAACGAATCCGCCTGTAACGCTCTGTACCGCGCCATTGACCGTTAGCGGATAGGCTGGCATGGTGGTTCCGATGCCTACGTTGCCGCCTATGTAGGCGCCGTAATTGTTGACTCCCGAGGTGGAAGGATTGATCCACAAACCGTAGGTATTGCTGATTTGCCCCGTGCCCGCCTTCTGTATGTATTCGCTGTACAATCCAACCGCCTTGCGAATGACATTGCCAGAGCCAGTATCGACTGTCCCGCCGCCGCCGTAATGAAAATACGCGTCCCAGCCGCTGGACGGCTTAAGCGTGAGCTGCCCCATGTATAAGCCAAAGGAATTGTCAGCACTGGGTAGCGTTCCGCCTACGTTCAGCCGAACATTCGACAGCGGAGCGATTCCAATGCCTGCAACGTCCGTAGTAGAGAGGGTTCCTGCGACGGCAACGTTTGAGCCCGACTGAGAAACCACTGAATTTCCCAGATTGCCAGAGGTGTCCGTAAACACGGGAAGATATCCCGCAGCAGCTCCAGAAACCGAAATCGCAGAACTAGCAGTGATGTTAGAAACCGCTTTCTGTACTCCAGCCTGGTTCACAAATGGCGAGCCGGTTGTTTCTGCCGAAGTGGAAATCTGCGCGAAGCCCGTGGCTAATGGCATAACCGCGACAAGAGTTGCTACCAGGAACTTCTTCATATCATTTCTCCGTTACCGAATCGCTCCGTTTTGACCGGCACACTCTCGGCTGTGAAATTCAACAAGCTGAGAAAGCAAGTTCATTGCTCAGTGCAGCTGAAACCCCGGAGATGTGCCCGCCTGATTGCCGACCGTCACCGAGGCTGGCCGAGTCAAGAAATCCGTGGCCGTAATTGTGGCCGAGATTATCTCGGGGCGAACATAAGTACTTGTGCGGGCGCTTCCGTTCCACATCACAGCCGATCCCGCAGTAAAATTCGTCCCCCGAACGGCCAGAACATGGTTGCCGCTGCCATCGGACGCACTGAAAATGGAAGCGCCTGAGAGGGTGGCCACCGTATTAGCGCCCGTCACCGTAAACGGCAGTGCCGAACACGTGCCCGGGTTCGGCCAGAGGTTTGCAACCGCAATCTTGCTCGTTCCCCGCACCGAAATATCCTGAGCGCTGATCGCAGCCAACAACTGCGTGCTGCTGAGATAGGTGGTCGTGCGCACTGCGCCATTCCACAACACTATCGAACTCGTATTGAAATTGAGCCCATTCAGCGCAATCGCAAAGCCGGTGCCGCCAACCGTTGCGCTCTCGGAAGAGAGCGAAAGCAGAAGCGGTAATGCAGGATCAAATACCAGCAGTTGGAGACTGCCACTCGCAGGCAGAAAGTTCGTATCGCCGCTGTAGCTGGCCGTCACCAGGTCGGTGCCTTTGCCCAATCCATTGTCCGCGCTTGCTGCCACGTTGGTCAGTGTTGCCACGCCGGCGACCACCTGAGCCGTGCCTAGCGTTGCGCTACCCGTTGTAAACGTCACGCTCCCAGTCGGAGTCCCTCCAGCTACCGCGCTTACCGTGGCCACCAATGAAACCGTGCTGCCTGCGGCAGTCGGTCCTCCCGTCACTGTGACAATCGGTGAGAGCCTTGAAACCGTCAATGCCACCGCACCGGTCGATGCAAGATAATTCGAATCTCCGCTGTAGGCTGCGGTAATCCTGTCCGAACCCGGCCCCAAACCGTTGGCGGATGTAATCGGTACGTTGTTCAGGGTCGCCACGCCGCCCGTAACTGTGGCTGAACCCAGGGTTGCACTGGCGGTTGAGAACGTAACTGTTCCCGTCACTGTTCCTGAGATCTGGGAGCTGACCGTAGCCTTAACGGTCACCGTACCTCCGATGGTTGCGGGATTGGGCAGGACGGTAACCGCTGTCGTGGTGGTCGCGTGTGGGTAGTAAGCAGCAATCGCGTTATAAAGCCCATTGCCGTTTATCGAACCCAGACCTGTCACCATGTCGTAACCTGTCCCCGCCGAATAGCCGATGACACCGTTTACGCAACCCGTGGTGCCCGCCAGGCAAGTGATATTGCTATTGCCTGCGGTAATGTCATGAAAGACAGTTGCGTAGGTCGTGGAGTTAGCCGCTGAAGAGTAGAGAACTGGATTTATGTTACCCAGCGGGCCGTAGCGCTGAACGAGCAGTCCCAGCATCCCGGCAAAGGAAGGTGCTGCCGCAGAGGTCCCGCCCAGCGAATAGAACACCGATCCGCTCGTCCCGCCACTGCTGAAAAAACCATTGGTGCACATTGCGCCATAAGCTGTGGAGTTGAAGTCAGAAGTGCAGTTCAGGTACCCGTCGTGCGCAGCTGCACCGGCAAAAGCTATGTCCGGGACCAACCGGCCCGTCGTGCCCGCTATCAGACCGTTTTGCCAGGTTGGCTGCGGGAACGCGGGCTGTGTATGGCCGCTTGGGATTGCGCTCTGGCCGCCCCCGCTTGCTGCAATACCGGAAGAGTTTGTCTCATTCCAGGCGGTCTCGGGAATGTACTGCTTTGCCGAGTTCACTAATCCGCTTTGCTGAGTCCAGTACAGGGCCGGGCTGTACGAGTCGCCGGATAAGGTAGTTCCGCCGACGGCGGTGAAGTTGGGAGAATCCGCCGGAACCTCTACCGACAGTCCGCCAGTCGCAGTCAGATGGCTTGAAGAGCTGTGATCATCGCATCCCGCAGCGCCGGAATCTCCCGAGGAGACCAGCAATGTCTGCCCCTGCAGGCTCGCCTGCTGTACCAGTGCGTCAACCCAGGAAAAGTAGGAGACAGGAAATTGCGTTTCGCAAGTTACGTAGCTCATGCTGATAACAGGCAGCACTGAACCGTCTCCCGTCCTGTAGCTCTGAATTGCATATTGCAGTGCGTCGAAAACTCCGAGATTCTGGTCCGCCCCTGAGGCATAGATGTAGTCCACGGTTGCATTCCTAGCAATACCGCCCGCCCACTCGATGTCCAGATCGGCTTCGGCCCAGTCGCCCGACTTAATGCCTGCTTCATCGGTACAGTCCGCCGCGCTAATGCAGTAATAGGTCAGCTTGGTCGCTGGCAGTCCCGCGGCGCTGCGAAAGTTATCAATGTCCGACTGTGGCGCATAAGTCTGTCCCACAACGCCCACGTGAATCCCCGTGCCATCGAAACCTGCGCTGTAGATGGCATTCACGTTGTAGATCGTCGCCCAGTCTGCCGGCGATAAAAAATGGTAATAAGACGAACCGTTGTAGTAGGTGTAATCCGGACTGACTGCAATCCGCTTCCGGCTGGGCTTCGGACGAAAATTGTCCACACCACGCACGTTCAGCACCACACCAGCGAACTGTGCCGGTATGCTCAGCGCGGTCGCATTTGCAAAATGATCCTCTCCATTCAGTTTGTAATGGCGTAGCTGTGTACGGAAGACCGACTCCACCTGCCCGACGGCGCCGCTGAACGAAATCGCATTGCGCGATGTCGAAACTGCCTTCACCGCGAAACCTTGCGATTTCAGCCACGAGGTCAACTGATTCAGATCAGCTTCGGTCAGACCAAAAAGCGCACCATATTCGGCTTGGGTAAGCCATTTGTGATAGTGCGGTGATTTCGGATTCTGCAGTTCCAATTGCAGCGCTGCAATTTCTTTCTTTTGTGTTGCGCTTGGGACGATGTTCAGCGTCAGCGAATTCAACTGAAGATTGGGATTCACCGGGCCCAGATCGGTCGCCTTCGAGGTCAGCGGATGCACTGTTCCCGAAAGCTGCACGAAAGATTTTGCTGAAGAACCTTGCGAGATCCGATTTGAGCGCCCGGATGTTTGGGCAGTTGTTAACGTCACGCCAAGCAGAACCAGCCCCAAAACGATGACCAACTTCTTGCCAGTCGACCGCGCAACCGCATAGAACAGCGATATCTTCTCCGCGCCATCGCCTCGCATGGCCTATCCTCCGTTTAAGTTCCAAGACGAACCTGGCGTGACCCACGCTGAAGAACCGTGGATTGCAGCAATTTCTGACACTCTGCCTGTTTCAACGGTGAAATGCAAGATTTACTGGCTGCATTGCTTTCGTATTCCCAATCAGTTGTGCGATATCGGCATTTTCAGGGCCAAAAGCGGAATGATTCGGCGGGAAACGACCGAGGCAGGCCAGAGCACGCAGGAAACACTCGTCCGACCTCAGAATCCGCTTTTGATGTAGCTCCAGCCTGATTCCTGTCGGCGCACCAACTCGGCAACGCCGGAATCTACTACCACTGCAAAGGAAAGGAGCTCACGCCGATCGGAACGGCTGGAGGCAAGAGTCTGTCCGCAGGCGGAAAACTGCACTCCCTGACCTGCGAGCGCAGCAAGCTTCTCGCTGAAATCAGTGTTGCTCTTCATCAACATGGCCAAGCCGGGCCCGCGCACAACAACTTCAATCTGTACATTGTCGCGTCCAAAAATTGTGAGCAGGTTTTGCGTGTTGACAATGGCTTGCGCCCAGCCGTCCGACAGAACGGTGCTGACATCGAGCACCACACGATGTTTCGCTGATTGAGCTGAACAGGAAAGCGCAAGCGCGAAAACCAGTAAGACGATCGCGACGAAACGAAAACGCATAGAGTCCCTTCTCTACATCGCGGGCTGTTTCGCAGGTTTACACTGAGAGCCATGCCCGAACTGCCTGAGGTGGAAACCATAGCACGCGGCTTGCACAAGCGCCTCGCCGGGGACCGGATCGACGAAGTGTGGATCGCCGATAAATCAGAGCTGCTGAAATCGCCTGCGTACGAAATCGCCCGCGTGCTTCGCGGGGCGCAGATCGAACGGTTCCGTCGTGTGGGCAAGCATATCGTTGGGGACCTGGCCTCGGCAAATGGACCGGCACAGTGGGTGATACATCTTGGCATGACGGGGCGCTGCCTGGTGTGCAAACCGTCGGAAGAGCACGCAAAACACACTCATGTGATTGCGACCCTTGCTTCGGGACGGGAACTGCGTTTCGTGGACCCGAGAAGATTCGGAAGGCTGGAGGTGCTCGAAGGCCGGGAATTCGCCGCGCCGGGAGAAGATCCCATAACGGTAAGAGCGGAGCGGTTCGTGCAAATGTTCAGGGGGCGGAAGACGCCGATTAAGAGCGCGCTGCTCAATCAATCGCTGCTCTCGGGTATTGGTAATATTTATGCGGATGAGAGCTTATTCCGCGCCGGAATTCGTCCGCGACGCCGCGCCGCTTCGCTGACTCGCATCGATCTGCTGAAGCTCTACAGTGCGATTCAACAGGTGCTGGCCGAGGCGATCAGGGCCGGAGGATCGTCGATCTCTGACTATGTAGATGCAACCGGCCAAAGCGGATTGTTCCAACTGGAGCACCGGGTGTATCAACGCACAGGCCAGCCCTGCGTTGTTTGCGGCACCGGCATCAAACGAGTCGTTCTGGCAGGACGCAGCAGCCATTACTGCCCGCGATGTCAGCGGTAGTGATATACAACGGATTTTTATCCTGAGGACGTAGTGATTACAGGGCGATTCGGAAAGGGACGGCTCGATTATGCGCTCCTATGCGATTGGCATTGACCTGGGCGGCACCAACCTGCGCATTGCCGCCGTGGGTGAAGACGGTAAGTTGCTCTCTAAAACTGGTCTCAAGACTCAGGTCTGGCTGGGACGTGAACACGTCATAGGAGAGCTTTGCCGCGCGACCGAGGAATTGAGACTCAGGTACGCGGGAAGCGCTGAATTGTGCGGCATCGGCGTGGGAGTTGCCGGGCTGATCGACATTGAAAGTGGATACCTGGTCGAGTCGCCAAACCTTCCGGGCTGGATCGACTATGACGTTAAGGGAGATATCGAGCGGCGGCTTGGGACACCGGTGATTCTAGAAAATGACGCCAACGTTGCGGCACTGGGGGAACAGTGGCTGGGCGCAGGCCGCAATTACGAGAGCTTGTGCATGTACACGCTGGGCACGGGCGTTGGCGGCGGGTTGGTGTTGAACGGGAAAATATGGCGCGGATGGAACGGCATGGCAGGAGAGATAGGCCATTGCAACGTGGAGCCCAACGGTCATCCCTGCAAATGCGGAAGCTGGGGCTGCCTCGAGCAATATGCTTCGGCGACGGCCGTGGTGCGTATGGCCCGGGAGGCACTTGCGCGCGGCGAAGAGACAGCGTTGCGCAAATTTGCGGAACAGGGGTTGAGCGCACGCGTTGTATTCCTGAGCGCAATGCGGGGTGACACGGTTGCGAAGCGGATTTTTGAGCGAGTGGGGCGGAGCCTTGGGCTGGCTATTGGGAACATGGTGAATGCGGTAAACCTTCCGATTTACGTGATCGGGGGCGGTGTCTCCGGCGCCTGGGATGCGTTCTCCCCCGCGCTCTTCGACGAAGTGCGTAAGCGTTCTTTCATATATGCGGCGACGACCGCGAAGGACGGACAGGGGATCGACGGTAGAAAGCGGAGTACAGTCATTAAACCAGCGTTGCTGGGCGGCAACGGCGGACTGTATGGCGCGGCGCGGCTGCCGTTGATGCTTTCAGCCGCATTCAAGCCAACATAGAATTTGAAGCGACACCTCAACTCAAAAAGATGGCACCAGAGCGCGGGTGCTCCCTGGTGCCACTTCTGCAAACTACTACCCTAAGCTAATTCGACCTCTGTTACTCCTCGTCGGGACGACGGCGGGGAGGACGCGACGAAGGACGGCGTGTTGCACTGCCGCCTCCGCGAGGCGGTCCACCGAATCCGGTACGTTTCGGTCCAAACCCCGCACCGCCGGAGCCACGCGCTCCCCCAGGAGATTTGCGAGGGCGATCTCCGCCGAAACTCTTGCCGAAACCGCCAGTGCGCCCTTCGCCACCGCGCTTGAAGTCTCCGCCCGGACGTTTGAAATCCCCGGTGCCGGAGCGCTTGAAGTCACCGCCCGTGGAGCGAGGTTTGAAACCGCCATCCTCACGCTGGCTGCTGGGCTTGCCTGGTCCCCTCGAATACTTACGGTCGCTGGTAAATCCGCCGGGCTTCTTTCCGTAGCCGCGATCACCGGCAACTCCGTCACGTTTGGGGTAGGGACGGTCGGACGAGAAAGCCTTGCGCTCGGAGCCCTCGGTTCGGTCGCTGCCAAGGTCGCGGTGCTTGCTGGGTTTGACGAACTTAGGCTTGGTGAACTTGCCGAACCCGAAACCGCCAGATGCCGGGCCACGTTTCTTTGCGGCTTCGTCGAATCCGCCTTCACGCTTGGCAAAATCACCTGCTGGCTTACGGTCGAATCCACCCTTTGGCTTGCGGGCGAAATCTCCTGACTCGCGGGCGAAGCTGCCTTCCGGCTTGCGGGGATAGGCGCGTTTTGGACGATCTTCGAAGCCGCCGCTGGGCTTACCGCCGAATTCGCCGGCTGGCTTGCGCGGGAAGGGGCGCTTGGCTGAGAATCCATCATCCCGACGCATCGAATCTCGGCCAAACTCCGGACCTCTCGGCTGCATGGGGCCTCTGCGTTCGCCGCTGCTTTGGCGGGGGACAAAGTCACGGCGCGGTGATGCTTCAGTACGTGACGCACTCGTGCGGCGGTCTGTTGGAACCGATGTCGGAGCGTCTGCGCTGGGCTTGCCGCGACGACCCTTTACGAAACGCGCTGCATCGACCAGAGGGCGGCGCTCGGAGCGATCATCCTTGCGCTTCACCTTGACCGGTTTTGGCGCGAAAGGCTTATCGAGGGATTTGCGGAGCTGGTTAACCTCTTTGGGCGTGAGATGCCGGAATTCTCCCGGTTCAAGGTCCAGCGTCAGCGATCCGTACCGGACGCGCTTGATCTTTTCAATGTGGTAGCCGATCTGCTCGAACATCCGGCGGATCTGGCGGTTGCGGCCTTCGGTGAGGGTCACTTCGAACCAGGGGTTCTCCTGATCGACGGCGAGCTGAATATCGGCAGGCTGGGTTAGAACGGCGAAGGAGCGGCGCTCCACGCCGGGCTGCTTCCTGCCGCGCGCACCGGTCAATCCGGGCTCGGGCGGCAGCATGATCCCATCGCGCAGTTTCTGAATTTCCTCGTCGGTCGGCTTGCCGCTCACCTTCACCATATAGGTCTTGGCCAGATGAGAACCGGCGCGCGTCAGTTGCGCCATGAGGTCGCCGTCATTCGTGAGCAGCAACAGGCCTTCGCTCATGTAGTCGAGACGGCCCACGGGGAAGACGCGCTCATCCACCCCTTTGAGCAGATCCATTACGGTGGGACGACCTTCGGGATCGCTGACGGTGGTCATACATCCCTTGGGTTTGTACATTGCAATATAGACGTGGCGCTCAGGCCCACGGAGTAACTTGCCATCGATGCGAATCTCATCGAAGCGCGGATCGGCTTTGGTCCCGGGTTCGGTAATGGTGTGTCCGTTGACGGACACCAGGCCCGCTGCGATCAACTGCTCGGCCTTCCGGCGAGAAGCCAGGCCCGCCGCAGCGAGAATTTTTTGTAATCTTTCAGGTTTTGCTTCCATGGTACGCACAGCCTTTCCGCTGAATCCGCTCGCCATCAGGCGATCGAAGAAGGTAGAACATGATAAAAGCCAGGGTCATCGGACACTTGGCGGCTCTCCCAGATTTAACTATTACTGGCCGAGGGGGTGCTCGGTTTCGGGTGCATTGCTGGCCTCAGTTTCTGATTGCGGCTGGCCGTCTGCCGCTTCTGCTCGATCTTGTTGTTGTGGTTCCGGAATTTCTGAAACCGGATCGGGCGCTTCCAGATCTTCTGGCGTTGGGTCCGGCGCTAATTCGGACGAACTGTTACACTCTCCGGTTTCGCTGGAAGTTGCTCCAGGCTCGCTTACTCCCGCCCCGGATTCGGACGTTTCGAAGAGTGATGGAGTCTTCTGCTGTTCAGAGGGCACAACGTCAATTGTTGCATCTGAGGCTAGCTGAGTAAATTCCTCCATGCTCGGCAGCTCGTTCACACTATTCAAGCCGAAGCGGAGCAGGAAGTCCTTGCTGGTCTTGTACTGCATTGGCCGTCCGATGACCTGCTTTCGTCCGGCGGTGGTGATGAGCTTACGATCTAACAGAGTTCCCAGCACGCTGGATGACTCGACACCGCGAATTTCAGAGATCTCGGGCGCGGTGATGGGCTGCTTATAGGCGACGACGGCCAGTGTTTCCAGGGCAGCGAGCGAGAGGCGAATCGGAGGCTTCAGGCTTTTGGCGAAGGCGCGCACTACATCATGATGCTCAGGTTTAGTTGCGATGCGAAATCCACCGGCGACTTGGCGTATTTCCATGCCACGGTCTTCGCTGGCGTAGTCGGTTACAAGCTCGGCCAGAACTTCGCGAACCCTTGCTCGTACTGTTTTTTCTTCGGCGATTTCCTGCTCGGTCTTCTTCGGCTGGCGCTTGCGGGAACTGATTTCAGTCGCGTTCACGCTGGCTGAGTCGGCGGGCGCCGGATCTTCGGCAGGCACATCCGGCAATTCGACAGCAGGTTCGACCTCGCAGCTTGAAGGGACAGAAATTTCATCTGCGGTGTCCAACGTTTCATTTAAGCCAGCTTCCGGTGAGGATGACACGCTTTCCGTGTTCTCCGTAGCAGCTTCGGCTTCGGAGTTGGTCTGCTCGATGGCGGCGTTCTCCTTTGCCGCAGCCAAATCGGCCAGCACAACCTGCTTCAAAAGCAGCGATATCTGCTCGAGCGTTACCGGCTCTTCGGCCGCGTAAATAATGGCCTCGATTTTTGCTTTCAAACTCATCAATGACTCGCTTGCTATGAAACAGCTTAATTTATTGATTTATTGCCAGTCGTCGCGCACGGCTGAGCCGCCCTCATCCACCAACCGATCAAAACCGGTGGATTTTTTCAACACGACCTCGCCGAATACACTATCCTGCCGACAGACAACGGCCTGCAAGCGGATCATTTCAAGAATTGCGAGAAAGGCGCAGATCAACGCCTGACGCGAACGCAGATGGTGCAGCAATCGTCTCAGGCGAATGGGCCGATCCTCCACCATCAACCGTCGCCGTATGTAGTCGATCATCTGTCCGACGGTGACAGCATCCTCGTTGAACTGGAGCGTGGGCCGATTCTTCAGCCGCTCCAGAATTTTCTGGAAGGTTTTTACCAGGTCGATGACGTCGGCGGCCATCTCCGGCTCCGTGCCCTCGGCATCGCGAAATTCCTTGAGCGCAGGGTTGGTAAGCACGGCTTCTTCCAACTGCTGCTTCTGCAGGAGCATCTGCGCCGCCTGCCTGTAGCGTTCGTGCTCCAGCAGACGATTGACCAGCTCCAGTCGCGGATCCTGCTCATCCGGCGGAGCGCAAGGATCCTTCGGCAACAACATCTTGGACTTGATCTGAATCAACAGCGAAGCCACATATATGAATTCTGCCGCAAGATCAATGTCGAAGTTACGGATGTGCTCCACATAAGCCAGATACTGCGCGGTGATCTGCGCGATCGGAATGTCGTAAATGTCTATATCCTGCTTGCGAATGAGATCAAGCAACAGATCGAGCGGCCCGTCATACACACTGCCCACACTGACCGAGAACGGAAAAATATCGGCAATTTCATGCGCGCCTTTTCTTGCGTCTTTCTTCGCGTCCTTTGCCGTCCCCGGATTTTTCGGAGCAACCGGAGTCTGCGGCGTGGTGGGCTGCTCGCTCATTACTCCCCGTTTTTCTCCGGTGCCTGGTAGCTCAGCGACATGTCCATGGATTCGCGTACCTCAACGAGTGTCGCTTCGGCTGCGGCTCGCGCCTTAACCGAACCGGCTTCGAGGATATCCCAGGCAAGCTTTGGATCTTGCTCGTACTTGCGGCGGCGCTCCTGAATCGGGTTCAGAACCGAGACGATGCTATCCGCAACCCAACCCTTGCACTGGATACATCCGATGCCCGCGGTAGTGCAGCCCTGACGCACTTCGGCCATAGTCTCCGGGGTGCTGAAGATCTTGTGCAGGTCGCCCACGGGACAGACGTCCGGATTGCCGGGATCGGTGCGGCGCACGCGGGCCGGATCAGTCACCATGGTCTTGAGCTTCTTGCGGACCTCGGCTTCGGGTTCGCTGAGCAGGATGGAGTTTCCGTAGCTCTTGGACATCTTGCGACCATCAGTACCAGGAAGCTTTGCCGCCGGGGTGAGAAGAGGCTGCGGCTCGGGGAAAACCCAGACGCGCTTTTCTTCCGGCAGGGCGCGGTCATGAGAGAATTTGCGCTGCTGATCGAGCCAATAAAACTGATTGAAGCGGCGTGCAATTTCGCGCGTGATCTCGACGTGCGGGACCTGGTCTTCGCCCACCGGAACGTAGGATGCCTGGTACATCAGAATGTCCGAGGTCATCAGAACCGGATAACCCAAGAATCCATAGGTATTGAGGTCCTTTTCCTTCAGATTCTCCTTCTGCTCCTTGTAGGTTGGCACGCGTTCAAGCCAACCGAGAGGGGTCATCATCGAGAGCAGCAGGTGCAGTTCGGCATGCTGCGGAACGTGCGACTGAATGAAGAACGTCGCCTTTTCCGGATCGAGACCGGCGGCGAGCATGTCGAACGCCATCTCAAGAATGTTCGACTTTACGCGCGAAGTATCAGCGTAATCGGTGGTGAGGGCGTGCCAGTCGGCGACGAAGAAAAAACAATCGTAGTCGTTCTGGAGCCGGGTCCAGTTTTGTAGCGCGCCCACGTAATGGCCAATGTGCAACTTGCCCGTTGGTCTCATGCCGCTTAACACGCGGCGATTCACAGCTGGTTTTGGTTCTGCCGACATCCGTATCTCTTTCGGAAAATTCCTGGGAAAAGTGGCGGCTGGCCTTCAAGCCAAGCCTACGGGCAGCAGGCGCAATTCGGCCGTTTTGCGGAAAAGCTGTGCACCATGCCCCGAAACCTTAATTTTAACATGCTGAACAGCGCAGTTTTCTCCCTCGTGTAAGTCATTTGGCCGCAGTAGGTTAAGGACTTAGCGTTGCGTTATCGTGACCTGGTCCGTCCCTACGATCGCCGTGTCAATGCGGTTATGCAAACGGAAGGTAGAGTTCATGCCAACGGCAGGGCCATATTTAGGGCTCAAATAGCGCTTGCAGAGATACTCCAGAAGGAAATTCGGAACCCGCACGCCATCGAGCGCGACCGAATCGACCCGTACTGTTGCAATTCCGTTGGCGGCGGCAGCCTGAGCTTTTACAGTGACGTGGTGTTTGCCAGTAAACAACACAAGCAGAGGATTGCTGCGTGTGCGGTTGGCGGTCAGGCGATCGAAATCTACCTCGGCATCTCCGTGCACAACCGCAGGCTGGCTTGTGATTCGAACCTGCGAGACACCCGGGGGCAACTTCACGCCGCCTTCGTTCAGATAGGCGTTCCACTCTGGGGCGGCCAATACCGTGGGGCGCGTAGATGGATTCGGGCGGCGTCCGTTCTCGCCTATGAATTGAAACTTGTTCTCGGCGCTGAGATAGGCGGCGGAATGTTTTCCGTCGCCAGAGGAGACCGCAAGCAGAATGCTGCTCAGGATCAGGACGATAATTATGGGCCGAAATACATTCATCTACGCTTGGCTTGAGCAGACTGCAATGCTAGCGTGGAAGATTGCGGATTTAAAAGCGTTCCCGTCAATTTCCAGACGGATCCCTTTTCCTGTGCAAACTCCATTGCGATCGCTTTATCGCGCGAGGCTGTGCCCGTGAGACTGTAGGTTCCGGTCGGCGTATTCCATTTGCTAGCGGAGATTGTCCATCCCTGGCTGCCCAGCGTGGCTTTCCCCGTGCCGTCCGTTACGCGCAGCGGCGCCTTGGCATGCGGAGAAAGCTTCAAGACTCCACCGGTCCAAGTGAATTCTGCCTCCGATCTAGCCGATTTTGCGAGATCGTCGCCATTCCAACCGCTCATCTCCAGTTTGTACTTGAGAGCTAAAGTGCCACTGCCCAGGGAAGCCTTTGCCAGAGTCCCAAGTTTCTCGATCTGAACTCGCTCGGCTGTTCCTGCGCTCTCGTACTTCGGCTCGCTGCCGTTAAAATCGATCTTCCATTCGCCGGAAACCTTGCCACCCAGAAAATCCGTTCGCGTGTTCTTCAATTCCAGTAAACCACTGGAAAGCGAAAAATCCGTCTCGAAGGCTGAACCCGTCGCTGTGCCTAGCGTCAGATGCCGCGAGGTGAGTCGTCCCGTGGAATGAAGATTTGCAATCACGTTACGCTCAGCCTCGCCTGCGCCGAAGAGGCGATACCAAGGCTTCTTCTTTAATCGTGAATTCAGCACGGCGTTCCATCGTTCCGGGTTGAGATCATCAGTGCTGATGTCAAAGGTGGACTGACAGGGCAAGTCACTATCACAGTAACGTGGGAAACTGGCGCTGCCTTTCAGCGCGATCTTGCCTAAGACTGCGGAGGCATCGCGCAATTCAAAGCGATTGCCGTCCATTTCAACTTGTGCGGCGCCGATCTCGACCGGCACGGAGAATCCGGGAACTTCAGCTCGAACATTCTTCAACTGCGCCGTACCCGTGACCTCGGGGGAAGAAAAATTCGCCCATTTTCCTCCGATCACCAGGTCGATCGCTGCCTGGCCTGCCAGCGCGATTTTAGGCGCGCCCACTCCAACGGTCCGTGCAAATTGCTGCAGGCGTTCGAGTGAGGCATCGCCCTTTATGTGAAACGCGATTTGCTCGCCGTCGAACCGTCCATCGACGGTGGCAGGAGTGTTTCCTCCTAACGGGAGATCAAAGTTATGCAGGATCAAGGCCCGCACTGGAGGCTCGGTTTTTGAAAGGTGCCCTCGATGCTTGGCTTTCAAAGATTCTGTCGTATTGACCGTCGCTACCGCTTTGTTTACAACCAAGTCTTTTCCCAGCACTGCGGAATGAATCAGCAGACGGTTGACCTGGAGTTGACCAACCCAGTCAGGAGGCGCGTTAAGCGTTCTGTGGGCGTGAAACGAAGCTGAGACCGTGCCGTTGGCGGTTAAGTCTGGAGGGAGGTCTCGCTTGGCCCGCTTTGCGAAATTTAACAGAGCGTTGGCCGGGAGATCCTCGGCTTTAATCACCAGGTCGTAGCGGGGGTTCCGGAGACCGTGCAGCAGTCCCTGTATCGAGACTAATCCTTTCTCGATAGGAAGACGGCAATCGGTGTTCTGGAACTGGCGAGTCCCGACATTCAGCTCCCCAGTGCAGGTTGCGCTGAGGTTTGCCTCTTCGTTGCTGGAAATATCAAAGCGCCGGAAATCGCGAAGTTTTGTGGCAGCGGTGAACTTGAGTGCGCCAGGGGTGCCGTTGAATTGCGCGCTCGACTCCAATGTGCCGCGCCAGCCGCGATCTTCCGCATAAATAAGACGAGTAAGGTTTCCAAGCTGGACGCGTTCCCAAGTCACGCTTGCATTCAATGGCGCATCACGCAGGAGTTCGGCGCGCTGCATTGTGGCCTCTACTTTGAGCGTGCCAGTGTCGGTCACCGGCAAATCGGTGCGTACTGGTCGAGCATCCAGCTTCATTCGCCACTGGTTCTCAGCGGGACTCCAGAGGGTGAAGTTCGCCTCAGTGACGGAGAATACGCTCTTCTCTAACCCATACTTGAGATTGATGCGGCCCTCGGAGGCCACAATGTATGGAAAACGCGGCCGCGAACCTGAGGCAGGCGCAGCGGTTGGAGCCGCCTGGGTGCGCGAGGCTTTCCAGAGAAGCGACTCCAGGTTCCAGCTCGAGTCGCTCTCCCGCTCCACCAGGTTGAGGCTGGGATATTTCAGATCAAGCCGGGCAATTTCAAGCTGACCGCGCCACAGAGAACTGAGACTCAGGTAAGCCGTAACTTCATCCGCACGCAAGATCGATTCCGCGCTATAGGCGGGGTCATCGCCCACTGCGACATCGCTCAGATCGAAGCCAGGCTGAGGCAGCAGGCGCAACTTGATTGCGTCCACAGTCACGGGCCGTCCCAGAACAGTACTCATCGTGGTCACCACTCGCCCCTTGTAGCGCTCCACGTTGATGAACGGCGGCAGCACAAACGCGAGTATCGCGAGCCCAACGGCTATAAAAATCGCCCTGCGAATCGCTTTGCGCTTCATCAATCCACCACTCGCAACATCCGCGACCAGCGGGTTTCGTTAAAGAAGTGAGTCAGGATATGGAAAAAGAATCCAATGCGGCTAGGTATATCGGTTTTTGTGTATTGGTCGTCTGGTGTTTGGAACGACCAATAGATGAACATGGGCCGCCCCACTACATTTTCGCGCGGAATAAAACCCCAGTAGCGGCTGTCATAACTGACGTCGCGGTTGTCACCCATGCCGAAGTATTTGTTCGGCGGCACTACGATGTCCCCGTCCACAATATGATCCGGCATGGTTAGCTGCCATTCCGGAGCGAGCTGGTCCTCGCGGGAGGGAGGCACGGCAGGAAAATCGTCCCGATAGGGGCGGTAGTCGCCGATGGAGTGGATTGCGTATTGCTCGTCCTGCAACTTTCCGTTGAGATACAGCTTGCCATTGGCCAGGTGAAGACGGTCGCCCGGAACGCCAACCACGCGCTTAACTACGAATAATCCCGGTTCAGAGGGTGAAATGAAGACTACGATATCGCCGCGCTTGGGGTCCCGGTAGGGAATAAGTTTATCCACGAAACTGGATTTGGGAGCCAGTCGCACGCGATCCACAAACACGTGGTCGCCAATCAGCAGTGTTTTCACCATTGACGAGGTTGGAATCTCGAAAGCCTGCATGCAGAAGGTGATGATAAACAGGCCGATGACAAGCACCGAAGCGATGGAGGAGACGAATTCCGGCATCGTTTCCTGTGGTTGCTCTGGTTTGTGCTTCTCTTCTATTTCTTTTTCTTTTGCCAACTTAGTCCAGTCCTGACTTGGCCGGCGTCAAGGCACCAGGCGCAGAATCCGTGGCCAGCGCAAACGGTCGATTACATGGGAAATGCGGGCACGTAAAGTAAAAAGTTTACCATCTTCTACAGCATTGCTTTCCACCTGATCCTCTTCGTCATCAGCTTCCACAAGGCTGAAATAGATCAGGAATGGCCTTCCGATGATGTTATCCCGGGGCACAAATCCCCAGTAGCGGCTATCCAGGCTCTGGTCGCGATTATCTCCAAGTACGAAATACTGGCCGCGTGGCACGATGAGCTCTCCGTCTTTAACCACATTACGCAGACGCGAAGCCCAATCCGCTTCCACGTTTTCATTGAACCGGTTACAGCGCGGAAAATTGTCGCGAAACTTGTCAGAGTAACGTTCTTTGAAAACGGCGTACGGCTCCTGGAGGGCGCGCCCGTTTACGTACACGCGGCGTTGCGACAAATATATCCGGTCCCCGGGGAGTCCGATCACGCGCTTGATGAAGTGCTCGGCAGGATCAACCGGATAACGGAAGATAACCACGTCGCCGCGATGAATGTTGCGGTAAGGAAGAAATGACTGCCACAGTCCGCCGGGGCCGAAGCGCGTCTTATCAACTAGAAGATAGTCGCCCACGAGCAAGGTGTCTTCCATGGAACCGGAAGGAATGCGGAAAGCCTGCGCGACGAAGGTGATGATGAACATCGCGATGGTAAGCGCCAGCATTGCAAATTGCACGTGTGAAAGCATGTTTGAAACAGCGCGCTTTCGGCTGGGAGGCACACGGGGAGCTTCGTGATGCGAGGGCGGGTCCGCTTCGTTGCTGCCTGAGTTTGCGTCTAACTCAAGCAAAACCGACTCCCGGCAGCCGGATTCTCTGAAGGATGGCTGGCCCAGTTCTCGATTACCCATTACTGCTGCCCTGCAAAAGCTCAAGCGCCTTTTGAGCAGCCAACTGGCTGGCAGCTTTCTTGCTCTTGCCGCTGCCTGCGCTGGTGAACTCGGTTTCGTTATCAGGATTAAGCACGACGACCTGTATAGTAAACGTCTTCAGATGGTCAGGGCCTTCTTCTCCGACCATCTCATAACGCGGCTCGGGTCGGCCGCTCGCCCGCAGCATTTCCTGCAACCGGGATTTGTGGTCGGCCACCAGGACTTCGTCTTCGGAGCTGGAAAGACGATCCAGTTCCGGTTCTAAAATGTGCGAAAGCACAAATGCGCGTGCTACGAACAAGCCCCCATCCAGGTACAAGGCCGCCAGAAGGGCTTCCACGGCATCAGCAAGCAGGGCGGTCTTGCGGCGGCCCCCGGTTTTCTCTTCGCCGCGGCCCAATCTCAGGTAGTTGCCCAGGTGCAATTCCGTCGCACAGTGAACCAGGTGATTTGTATTGACCAAGTGGGCGCGCAGCTTTGAAAGCTTACCTTCCTTGTATGACGGAAAGCGCTGGTAGAGTTCCTGGCTGGCCAGCAGTTGCAGCACGGCATCACCCAGAAACTCCAACTGCTCATTGTCCTCTGCGGGTTCATGGCTCTCGCGGGCAAAGGAGCTATGGGTAAGCGCCTGCTGCAACAATTCGCGATTCGCGAACTGATGCCCGAGGGCTTTTTCGAGATTCTCGAGCGGAAGATGTCTCATAAGATAAAATCCCGCGCACCCAAACTGAAGCGCGCGGCACAATCCAGATTACTTGTCACTTGCTGGCCGGTTGGACCGTGGCGGGTACGAGCCTATCCAATCGCGATTTCTCCTGCTCCGCCAGTTTGCGAACCGAACTGTTGGGTTCCGACGCTGCAATTGCCTTCTTTGCCGCGTCCAGCGCAGAGTTGAAGTCGTTGCTCTTGTCGTATGCGATGGAAAGGCGCAGCCAAACTACCGCTTCAGTGTGCTCTTTCTCTAGTTCAGCAGCGGCTTTGTATTCATTGATAGCCGTCGTGTAGTCGAGCTTCTTGAAAGCCACGGTTCCAAGCACCTCGTGGGCGGTCCCGCGGAGTTGCGCAATGGCTCCGGCAAACTGCTCCGGCGACATATTGGCTGGCTGTGCTATGCTGCCCGCGTTTTGCAGAGCGCTTTGCGCGTCGGTTTTTGCTTCGGCCAATCGTTCGTTCTTGTCCAGATCGTTATCAGTGGTACGCTCGGCAAGCAACTGGGCCGCGGTGAGAAGAGCCACCGCGTTCGAGGGATCGTATTTCAGAACGACACGGGCCATCTCCAGGGATTTTTCCTGATTATCCGCCTGTTGGTACATTCCCATAGCTTGCTGGAAGAGGAATGGACGCAGGTCGCTGTCCGGGAATTTCTGTGCAAAGTCCGTTGCCGCTGCTTCCATCTTGGCCGGGTCTGTCTGCGCGGCTGCGGCCTTGTAGGCGTCGTATTCAGCTTGCGTCTTCGGCACCAGAGTTTGTTTCGTGCTGGGCGCGGTCTGCTTCGCAGGTGCCGCCGCATTCTGCGCGGAAGGCTGCTGCGCCGCCGCCGTGGTCTGCTTCGGGGGTGCCGCTGCATTCTGCGCGGAAGACTGCGCCGCCATTGCGAAGGTGGCCGACAGCAGGATCACAGCCATGCTCAACCGATTGGATATCTTCAAGGTCGTTCTCCGTTTCTAATCTCAGTTCAGGCGTGCTGCTCGCTAGAAGACGAATTGCAGCGCACTCTTCCGTTACTCCTCAATTAGCATCGTGTGTTTCATTTGCAGACGAACGTCTATGGAGTCAGTGTAAGAGTTGCAGAGCGGTGAAGCAATTAGTCTGCGAGATGAAAGATGACGAAGGCGTGATTCCTCATCTTCTAATAAGGCTGCCTTTGACAAAAGCCTCATTGCTTACTTGTCGAGCCATGACCTTTAAGGCCAATTTCAGCCGCCGACGTTGACATTCGCAAACGAAACCACTAGTCGGCCGCTGGTTGGAACTCCAAAGCTGGTTGCTGGCCGGAACTGAGCGAAGAGCAGTGCGTTCTTCATCTCCGGACTCAATTCAGCATGCTCGGGCGCATTCAATACCCGGTAATCCTGCACTCGTCCGTGTGGATCGATTACAAGCTCCACCAGGACGGCATCGCTGTTTGTGCTGCCCACACCGAAGGGTGCGAGCTTCATTTCAGGTGGTGTATATAGCCTCGTCGGCACGTCATCTGCATAGACTAAGTGTGCGGGTACCAATGTGCCGATCAGCAATCCGAAGATTAGGATTGCTGAAATCAATCCTCCCGTAGCCGGGAGCATGAAGGCATTCAGCGCATCTTCCCACCGCACCTCAGGCCCAAGCCCATTCCAAGGACCATGCTGGCGAACTGCCAACTCCTGAGAGATTGCAACCTTAATGCGAAGTGCGAGTTCCGGCGGCGCTGTGTGCGGTGCCAGGGTGGTCATCAGCCACTTTGTCCGGCGCAGCGCGGCAAATTCCGAACAACAATTTTCACACTCGGCCAAGTGCTTATCGAGCGAGTGCATCACCGTGCCGTCCTGCCTGGAATCCAGAATCGGAGAAAATGAGCGCTTTGCATCCTTGCACTTCATGGTGTGACCTCGATTTCCCGGGGCTCCCGTGCGAGCTTCCGTGAGCGAATTCTTCCATTCGCCTCCGGGGAGGTTCCTGTTTCCGGAACTATATCCTGGGCGCAGCGTTCCAGCCGTTTTCGCAGCGCTTCGCGTCCGCGGACCAGTCTCGATTTGACGGTCCCCAGCGACGTTTCGGTCATCTCCGCAATTTCTTCGTAGGACAAGTCTTCAATGTCGCGCAGCACTACCGCAGTACGATAATGTTCGGGAAGTTCCTGCAACGCCTGTTCCAGTCTTGCCCGAACCTGTCCGCGTGCAACCATATCAAAAGGCGACTCGGCATCATCCACCAGGCAGTCACGCAACGCAGAGTGCCCTTCGCGCCCATCGCACGCAGGCTCAATAGAAAACTCCTGCACCTTGTGGCGGAAAAACCAGCGGCGACGGTTGCTGGCCTCGTGAATGGCAATACGGTAAATCCAGGTTTTCAGACTGCTTTCACAGTTGAAATTTGCCATTCCCCGAAAAACTTTGATAAAGACTTCCTGGGTAGTGTCCGGGGCGTCGGCGGGATCGTCCAGTATTCGGTACACCAAGTTGTAGATCGTCTGATGATATTGTGCAATGAGTTGCGCGTAGGCATCTTCGCTTCCCGCTTTTAATTCAGCGATGATCGAAGCAACTTCCGGCTGCATCTCCCACACTCTGGGCAGTTCGCCCACGACTGCACTCCTGCGTACTCAAACTACAACTTCAATGCTAATCCCGTTTATACCTGCCAACAACCTACGCAGGCCGTAAGTACCTGAATTTGCAACCCGAAACGGCTCTAGTCTCCAGCGAGGCTTTCCGTCACTGCCTATAGACTCCGGTCGAAACGGAAATGTTCCCTGAACAAACAAAAAAAGAACAAATTTGTTCCAGGAATTCCTACGACTGAGGTTTTTGGGGCGGGTTGGCTGGTTTCTTCTTCTTGGGCTTCGGATGATGATCGTTCACCACAATTTTGGAAGCAGGAGGGGCGGGTTTTGCCGCCGCCGCAACCTTAGATCGAAGGCGGGCCAATTCAGCGTCGCTGGCTCCAGTGAGCAGTTCTATTCGGTCGGCCATTTCGCGGCGAAGTTGATCCAAGTGACCAAAGTCGGTGGACAACTGATCATACTGGTACCTTGGTCCGAAAGCTCCGGCGGATTCCACCAACGTGGAAAACGTGTCGCAAAGTGCGTTTAAGTTCCGGTAGAGCTTGAAGTTCGCGTTCAGGGAACCAGGCGCAGCCTGCAGATGTTGCAACAACTCCGGCACTGCATTCGTCAGATTCCTGCGAATGGAAGTCGCTGCGGACTCAGCTCTTTGCTTCTGAGCTGCATCGGTCTTCCACTTATCGGTCCGCAACAAAGCCAGATCTTGGTTGCATGCTTCAGCCGATACCTGCACCCGCTTCAGCAGTTCATTCACAACCTGCGCGTCTGAAGCGCTTCCGGTCGCAGAACTTGGCGCGACAGCTGAGTTGCTAGACAACTGTGCCTGAGCTACAGAGCAGACAAGGAGGAGATAGAGGACGATCTTCATGCGATGACTGAGACCCAAAAACCTAATTGTAGGATGCAGAAAACGAAAACTGCAATTCAGCGATTCTTCTAAGCCTACCTTACCTTTGGAGCAGTAAGAACGTGAATCATAAAACAGCTCCAAGCGCTCGCCGAGAGCATCTCATAATATGAAGGCAGGATGAAAAGAGGCACGCGATGGGTCGTAAACCGCTTAAACGCAAAGAGGATTATGAGGTGACCCTGGACGAACGTGACTTGCACCCAAGACGGGCGGGTCCGAGGAGTGCCGGGCAGTGCGGAGACACTCAGGACCTGACGGATGACACCGAGGCTGCACCTGAAAGCGTTGAAGAACTCGCCGAAAACGATCAGCCTTATGAAGCCGAAGTGGTGAAGGGCGTCGAGGACGCGGGTGATCACCCGGAGCGTCCGGTTCGCAGTCACCAGGATCCCAGACCTTTGAATGAAAACGAACTCCCGCCAGATCCCAACTGGAAGTGATAGCTTTCCGAAGGCGCGAATACGACTGGGGAGCGCCGCGGTGAAGGTGCATTCTCGCGACTTAGCCGCTTCCTGATAAATCCCTAGGTGTGCTGCTCATCCTTTTTAGACCTGACCATAGTTGTCCTGTCCCGAACTCGCGTGCCACTTTGCTCTGAGCCACGAATACAGTTAAAATTTCTTGTACACGGCAAACCAGGATTCCTTCCGGCACACCGCCTGAACTTTCAGAGCTACGCCTGTGTACGATTTTCTCCGCAGCCTGTCTGCGTGTGTTTGGAGACAAGAGTGAGCAAAGCAAAGACCGCGGTAGTTCTCGGCGCGCAGTGGGGCGACGAGGGCAAGGGCAAGATTGTCGATGTACTGTCGGACAATTTCGACGTTGTTGCACGTTATGCCGGTGGACACAACGCGGGACATACCGTCACCATCTCTGGCAAAAAGTTTGTGTTGCAGCTAATCCCGTGCGGAATCCTGCGGCAGGAGTCACAGGCGGTCATTGGCAACGGCGTCGTGCTCGATCCATTCGCACTGATGACCGAGGTGAACACTCTGCGCTGCGCAGGACTTGATGTTTGGGGTCCGGCAGACAAGGGTGCGGCGGCCAACTTCTTCATTAGCAACCGCGCACACGTCATTCTTCCCTACCATCGCATGATCGAACTCGGCGCGGAAAACGCCCCTGGACGCATTAAGATAGGCACCACTTCGCGCGGTATCGGACCAGCTTACGAGGACAAGATGGCGCGTCGCGGCCTCCGCGTGGCGGACTTGCTCGACAAGCAACTGCTCAAGAAGCACATCCAAAACGCCTGCCAGGAAAAGAACACCATCGCACGCGCGCTCTTCAACGGCGAGGGTGTCGATCCCCGCGAGATGTACGAGCAATACGCCAAAATCTCCGACCAGATCGCACCTTTTGTCACCGACACCGCCTTGATGCTGAATAATGCCGTCAAAGCCGGTAAGAGCTTGATGTTTGAAGGCGCGCAGGGCACGATGCTCGACATCGATCATGGAACATATCCGTTTGTCACTTCCTCCAGCGCAACCTCTGGCGGCGCATCGATCGGTACGGGCGTGCCGCCTACCGCTATTTCTACCGTCATTGGCGTGACCAAGGCTTACTGCACGCGCGTCGGCGAAGGCCCCTTCCCTTCTGAAATTCACAGCGAACTCGGCGATGTAATCCGCAAGAAAGGCAGTGAGTACGGAGCCGTCACAGGCCGTCCGCGCCGCTGCGGATGGGTGGATCTGCCGCTTCTGCGCTACTCCAACATGATCAACGGCACCAAATGGCTGGTTGTCACCAAGCTTGATGTGCTTGATGAACTTGCTGAGATTCCCATCGTGGTCGGCTACAAGATCGATGGTAAAACCACCGAGGAGATCCCCGCAAAAGATGAGGATTATCGCAAGATCGAGCCCATTATCAAGACGCTTCCCGGATGGCAGGTGAACACTTTCGGCACCTCTGAGTACGAGAACCTGCCAAAGAAAGCTCAGGACTTTCTCCGCTTTGTACAGAAGCAGTCTGGCGCGAAACTCGGCATGGTCTCTACCGGACCGGATCGCAACCAAACCATCTTTATTGACGAATTCGCTGCTATGTTGGAGAGATAGGAGAAAACAGAAATGATTGCGCTGATCGCTCAAATCACTGTGAAACCTGGAACGGAAGAAGAGTGCAAACAACTCTTCCGTGCTCTGGTCGAGGAAACCCGTAAGGAACCCGGCTGCCTTCAGTATGTGGCAAACCAATCCACAGAGAATCCGCTGAAATTCACTTTTTATGAGCAGTACGAGGACGAGGCGGCGCTGCAGGCGCACCTGAACTCTCCGCACTTTGCCCGGTACATCAAGGGCGGCGTTGATGCCTTTTCCGTAAGCCGCGATATTGAAAAGTATTTACCACTGGGTTAAGAACCTTGCGCAACCAAGGTTCAGAAAAACCCGGTTTCGGCCGGGTTTCTTCATTGCCTCAGTGAACTCTTTCGCCGGGAAATAGAAGGTTTTCAAAAAGGAAAAGGCGCAGGCTTATCGCCCGCACCTTTTCCTTCAATGATCGCGATCTACTTCGCCAGTTCGTAACCAGCGAAGAAAAAGCTCAGTTCGAAGCGCGCGGTGTCTTCTGCATCCGATCCATGGACGGCGTTGCGCTCTATGTCCGCGGCATGCTTCTTGCGAATTGTGCCTTCGGCTGCGTTCGCCGGATTGGTTGCGCCCATCAACTGACGCCAGTCGGCAATTGCGTTCGCCTTTTCCAGCGCCATCACGACCACCGGACCGCAGGTCATGAAAGTCACCAGCGAATCAAAGAACGGCTTGCCCGCGTGAACCGCATAGAAAGCGGCTGCTTGAGCCTTTTTCAGGTGAAGCATTTTGAGTCCAATGATGCGAAAGCCATTGTTCTCGATGGTGGCGATGATATCGCCTGCAGCGCCCTTCGACACAGCGTCGGGCTTAACGATTGCAAGAGTGCGTTGTAAAGTTTCCATAAATGATTTCTTACTCGGGGGATAAAGTGTAATGCCGCTAAGCTGGCCAGCCACACGGCTGGCGGCAGCTTAACAGCACCACAGTTTTCTTTTTACTTCTTTGCAGCCAGTGCCTCCACAAGCGTCTGACCCAACAGCGCAGGTGTTTTGACGATGTGTACGCCAGCTGCCTTCAGTGCTTTGAACTTCTCTTCCGCCGTTCCCTTGCCTCCGCTGATGATCGCGCCAGCATGACCCATGCGGCGCCCCGGAGGTGCGGTCTGTCCAGCGATGAAGCTCACGACCGGCTTTTTGACATTGGCCTTGATGTAATCTGCCGCCGTCTCTTCGGCGCTGCCGCCGATTTCGCCGATCATGATGATGGCTTCGGTCTCCGGGTCAGCATTGAACAGCGTCAGTGCGTCCACAAAGTTCGTGCCGATGATGGGATCGCCACCGATACCAATTGCGGTCGACTGGCCAATGCCAAGTTGAGACAGTTGGTGAACTGCTTCATAGGTCAGCGTGCCAGAGCGGGAAACGATCCCGACGTTACCTGGACGGTGAATATGGCCCGGCATAATGCCGATCTTGCACTTTCCCGGCGAGATGATTCCTGGGCAGTTTGGTCCGATTAGGCGGGTATTCTTGCCTTCCATGTAGCGCCAGACGCTGACCATATCGCGGGTCGGAATGCCTTCAGTGATGCAGACCGCCAACGGAATCTCTGCGTCCACGGCCTCCATGACCGAATCGGCGGCAGCTGACGGGGGGACAAAAATCAGGCTGACATTCGCGCCGGTCGCCTGCACCGCATCGCTGACGGTGTTGAATACCGGCCAGCCCTCATGTACTGTGCCGCCCTTACCGGGTGTTACTCCGCCCACAACCTTGGTTCCATATGCCGCACAGGCCTTCGCATGGAACGTACCTTCACGGCCGGTGAGCCCCTGCACAATCAATCGTGTGTTCTGATCAACAAGTATGCTCATCGCTTACCTCCCCGCCGCCGCGGCAACAACTTTTTCCGCCGCGTCCTTCATGGTTTTTGCCACAATAAAGTTCAAGCCGCTTTCCTGAAGAATCTTGCGTCCTTCTTCGACGTTCGTGCCTTCCAGGCGCAGCACGATCGGCAACTGAATCTTTGTCTTCCGGGCCGCCTCGATCACGCCGGTCGCCAGCGTATCCACGCGGAGAATTCCGCCGAAGATGTTGATTAGCACGGCCTTCACGTTCTTATCTGCCAGTAGGATCTGGAAGGCCTGGGTGACCTGCTCAGAAGTGGCGCCGCCGCCCACATCCAGGAAATTTGCGGGCTCGCCGCCTGCAAACTTGATGATGTCCATCGTCGCCATGGCCAAGCCCGCGCCATTCACCATGCAGCCCACCGTTCCGTCCAGCTTAATGTAGTTCAGGCTGTATTTGCTGGCTTCAACTTCGAGCGGATCTTCTTCGGTGATGTCGCGCAGTTCCTTGAAATCGGGGTGGCGATAGAGCGCGTTATCGTCGATGTTCACCTTGGCGTCAAGCGCGAACACGCGGCCGTCAGTAGTAGTGATGAAAGGATTGATCTCGAATAGTGAAGCATCCGATTCTTCGTAAGCCTTGTAGAGCGCCATCATGAACTTCACTGCGGGGGCAATGAATTCCTTGGTCAACCCAAGCTTAAAGGCGATCTTGCGGGCTTGAAAAGGCTGGAAGCCAATTGCAGGATCGATGTACTCCTTGATGATCGCATCAGGGTCCTTCGCTGCGACTTCTTCGATTTCCATGCCGCCAGCCTTGGAAGCCATGAACACCGAACGCGACACCGCGCGGTCCAGAACGATGCCAAGATACAGTTCGCTGGCAATCGGCAGACCCTCTTCGATCAGGAGTCGCTGAACCTTCTTGCCCTCTGGTCCAGTCTGGTGTGTAACCAGTTGCATGCCAAGGATCTGATCCGCCAACTGGCTGGCCTGCTCCAGGTTCTTGGCCAGTTTCACGCCGCCGCCTTTACCGCGGCCACCTGCATGAATCTGGGCCTTCACCACAACCACCGGGGATCCTGCGTCGAACAAATCCTTAGCGGCGCGCTCGGCTGCTTCGCGGGTTTCAACCATTGTGCCGCGCGGCACCGCCACTCCATATTTCGACAAGATTGCTTTCGCTTGATACTCGTGAATTTTCATAGGTGAACCTGCGTTAGGCCGACTGAAGCGAAAAAGACCTTATCTGTTTGATGAAAACCAAACAAAGGCCGCTCCGGCGGCGTACTCTGCCTTTCGGACGATACCGTCAGCGCCTCGCGCCAACCGGGAATAGGGTTGAGCTATTATATGGGGCGCATTAGAAAAGCACAAAAACTATTCGCGTTAAGTTTCGTGCGCACTGAACGCCTAAAACTGTCTGAGAAGCTTTCGCTTCTACATTATCGTCTTACTTTTTCACCGCTATACAGGTGTATGAAAATCCTAGCGTCATCACCGAGCCGTTTGCGTTACGCGCAACAGTTTATTTGCATCGTAGCCCCTTGCCGCAAGGCGACTGAGTATTTGCTGATATAGCGCGTCGTTCATCTGCGGCGTGCGGCTCAGTATCCAGAGATATTTGCGACTGGGTTCGCCCACCACTGCATACTCATAGTCGGAGCCCAGATCGAGCACCCAGTAATTCCCGAAAAACGGCCAGAAGAATGTGACTCTCAGTTTGGCGTTTGTGCTAGTGTCGGCGATCTTCGCCCAGCCCTTCGCCTCGCTGCGGCTGCCGTCCTTCTTCACGCATGTATTCAGCACGCTGATCCGTCCATCTTTGCGAAGCGCGTAAGTCGCTTCCACGTCGCGGTCGCATTGCTTTTCAAAACGATTGGGATAACGTGCGATTTCGTACCAGCGCCCCAGGTATCGCGATAGCTCAACACGCGGCACCGTTGTCAAAACAGGCCTGCTGGCAGCGGCTGCACAGATAGCGGCAGAGGCAATCGCCGCTCCCAGCAAAAACCAATTCCGCTTCTTCATCCCTATCAGCGCTCCTTCCCTGTGATCGTGGATCCGCTCCTGTTAGGGTATTTCCGCCTTTTCCATGTAATGTGCCGTATCCACTTCCCAGCCCAGTTGCTTCTCAATCTCTTCCCGCAAGGCTTCCGCTGAATCCGGTTCACCGTGCACAATGTGCGTGTTCAGCGGAGTTTTCTTGAAGCTCCGAAGCCACTCTATCAACTCATCAATGTCGGCATGATCGCTGAATTGTTCCAGCGACTCAATTTGTGCCCGTACCTGAACAATCTCGCCAAAGATCTTCACCTGAGGCGCACCATCCTTGATCTGGCGACCTCGTGTCCCCACCGCCTGATAGCCGATAAACAGTATCAGATTTCGCGGGTCCGGAAGGCGCTGAATAAGGTGATGCTGAATACGCCCACCCATGCACATCCCGTTCGATGAGACGATGATCGTCGGAAAATGACTCGCGTTGATCTCCTTCGATTCCGGCACAGTGCTTGCAAAGTGGAAACCCGGCCACGTCAGGGGCGAACCATGCCTGGCGATCAGATCCTTTGTTTCCGGGGTAAACTCCTCGCTGTGGTTCAGAAAAATCTTCACCGCATGAATTCCCATCGGCGAATCGGCATAGACGGGAATGCGGGGAATTTCCTTCTGCTCCATCAATTCCTTAATCATGAACAGGAACTTCTGCGTGCGCTCCACGGCAAAAGAAGGCACCACGATGCTGCCGCCTCGCTTCACCGCCGCGCGGATCAGCGCGGCCATCTCCGGCATCACGTCTTCGTGAGGATGATGGCGATTGCCGTAAGTGGATTCCATCACTAGTACGTCGGGGGCCTCTCCTCCTGTCGGTCCGGAGTGAACGACCTTGCCTGGCGCCGTGTGGTTATTACGAACCCGTCCAATGTCGCCGGTAAACAACATCGTGCGGCGCTTGCCGTTGTTCGCCAGCGTGATCTCGGCCATTGCCGAACCCAGGATGTGGGCGGCGGGTATAAAGCGGAAGCTCACCTCCCCGCCCAGTTCCACAGTCTCTCCGAAAGGAACTGCGCGGAAGCGCGATAAACACTCCTGCGCCTCTTCCATCGTGTATAGAGGCAGGGCCGGTATGTGCTTCGAACTTTTCCATTTATTGTGAAATGCCGCGTCTTCTTCCTGCAGATAGCCGGAGTCGGGCAGGATGATGCCGCACAGATCCACCGTCGCCGGGGTGGCATAGACCGTTCCCGTGAAGCCTTCCTTGTATAAACGCGGAATCCACCCGCAGTGGTCCAGGTGGGCGTGGGTCAGGATAACAGCCTGAATCTCATGCGCCGGAACGGGAAGTTCCGTCCAGTTCTTCAGCCGCCATTCTTTTTGTCCCTGGAAAAGCCCGCAATCGACCAGCAGTTTGTAACCGGCGTTACTTTCTTTACCCGTTTTCTTGGGTGTTGTGTTGATGAGGTGCTTGGAACCTGTAACGGTACCCGCAGCACCGAGGAATTGAACGTAACTCACGCGGCCCCCTCAATCTTAAAACAGACCCTATAGCGTAAGGATAAACGCTAGGCTGCACTCAAAAAAACCACAATCTCACCGGTCAGTGGTCCCCGGATACGAAGTCGTCACCGAAATCACATTGTCGCGGCGTTCCGCTTCGGGCACGCTTCCGTCGTTCACCTGTACTTCGTTCGGAACGCTATCAAGAGGCACCCGCACAATGGCCTTACCTTTGGCGGGCACAAACACCCGCGCGGAATTCTCTCCCTGACCAGAACGCGCGAACACCGGAACCTCACATCCGACCTCGCCGAGGTTTTCAATCGTTACAGCCGTCACCGTCATTTTGCCAAGCGTCTGTCGCGCGTGAGCGGACTCGACACGCAACTTCGGCAAACCCCGGTCGCGATACACCCATTCGTCGAAAAATGTTTCCAGATCGCGCTTCGGCGAAAACTGCGTTTCGATTAGTCTCTGCACATAAGCCGTGTCGCGATCATCCGCAGCGTTGTACTTCGCCAGCGCCGATCGCATCGCGCGCTCGCCCACCATGTCGCGCAGCATCCACCAGACATAAGCAGCCTTCGTACGAAAGAACAACTCATCCGCCGTAGTGATCAGCGGCTGCGGCCCAATGCTGGATAGCTGCGTGGAACTGGTCTCGCCGGGAGCAGGCGTCCTCTGTGACTGTGCCTCTCCGACCGCCAGCGCCGAGCTGAATTGCCCAAGATAGGCAATAGCCGCGCGCCGCCCCGCTTGCCTTTCTCGAATAATCGCCTGCGCAAAATTGGCAATCCCCTCGCGAATCCAGGGACGCGGCGAATCGAACATGGCGTGGGCCGCCAGCCGCGCCATTGCCACCTCGGCACCAGCGCGCTGAACACTTCGCAGCGGCACAAAGTAATAAACTCCGGTTTCATACGGCAGCGCGTTGGGATCGGTAAGCTCCACCAGAACAATCTTGCGCCGCGCCGTGCCAAACCATTCTTCCAACGGCGGAATCACGTTTTCGGCCGCAGCCATGTAGTCACGGGCATAGCTGGTGTGTGCTGCCGTGTAATGGGCCGTCACCTTAGGCCGATCGGTTGTCTCCGCAGCATCGTCGAGCAGGACGATAACCGGGGCCACTCCAGGAAAATCGTCTGTAATCTCAGCTCCCGTCCTACCTTGGGAGCCGTTGGCTACAAAGATAAATTTTGAGTTGTCGCCTTCCGGCTGGGACGCTCTTGAGATATGCAGATGCAGTACCGCGGAAGCCTCGCGCTCGCGCCACTCCCGCAATGTTTCAAAAAGTTCGTTGCCCTGGCTCAGATTTGCCGCGTCCATCGACACCGGATACCACGTTACAAATCCCGCGCCACGCAGCGCCGTGAAGCTGTCGCTGATCTCGTCCCAGTCGCTGCGGCGTGCAACGTTGTGCGGAGTACCGATCCGTTCCATCCGCGTAGCGTCTTTTTTTACTGTGCCCGAATAGCGTACTTTCAGCCGCAGGCTCTCTCCGGGAGCGACCGGTTCATCGAGTTTTACGATAGCTTCATTCAGCAGTCCGGTGTGGTCGATATCACTGGTGTAACTCTGCTCCAGCCACTCCACCTGTTCCCCGTCCTCGCTTACGATCGACAACCAGCGCAGCGAACTCGAAATCTGCAGTACGGCTTCACGCTGCGGCGCCTTCGAAACATTCCGCAATTCGAGCGCACACTCGGCGGCCAGGCCATGCTGATGCGGGTAGAGCGTGACTTGCAAATCGTAGCGAGCAAAGCTGAAGGCATTGCGGTCCAGCGCCACCGCTGGCAATGCCAGAACCACAAACACCACGACTGCAAGCACAAAACGGCGCAAGGTTACTCCTCTTTCCGCCTCTTTGCAGGTTTCTTCACCGCGGATTTCTGAGCCTGTCGCCGCTGCCGCTGCACTTCATACATCACAATGCCGCCCGCCACCGAGACGTTCAGTGACGAAACTGCGCCCATCATCGGGATGGAAACCAGCATGTCGCACTTGCGGCGCACAAGATCGTGCAGCCCCTTGCCCTCGGCGCCCATCACAATGGCGCAGTTCATGTTGTAATCCAGCTCGTCGTAAGTCTGGTCGCCACGCTCGTCAAGGCCGACCACCCACACGTTCTTGTCCTTCAACTCTTCAATTGTCCGCGCAATATTGACCACGCGTGCCACTGGCAGGTGCTCGCTCGCTCCCGCCGATGCTTTGACCACGGTCCCGGTAATGCCTGCCGCACGGCGCTCCGGAATGACCACGCCGTCCACGCCCGCTCCATCGGCGGAACGTATCAGCGCGCCCAGATTGTGCGGGTCTTCCACCCCATCCAAAACCAGCAGAAAGCTGTACTGACCGTGCTTATTCTCCAGCAGTTCTTCCACCCCGGTGTATTCCTTGCGGGACGTGACCGCCATAATTCCCTGATGGGTATTGGTCCGCGTCTCGCGGTCGATGTCTTCGCGCGGCACAAACCGCACGCTGATGCCCTGCCCCCGGCAGTCATCCAGAATATGCTGCAAACGCTTGTCGGTTCGGTCTCGCGAGACTGCCACATAATCAAAGCGGCGGCCACCGCGCTTCAGCGCTTCGCCAATGGCATGAATGCCGTAAATAACTTCACTCATATCTACAGTGTACGGCACGCGCGCTTAGCTCCAGTTGCAAAAATGACACACCGGGTTTTCTAGGCCTGCTCGACGTTCTATACTCGTCTGTACTTATTGAGGACTCAAAATGTCGTTATCCATCATCATCGTGGACGATGAACAGCTTGCGCGTGATGAACTCTCATACCTTCTGCGGGAGGTTGAAGACCTCGAGATCGTCGGTCAGGCCAAAAATGGCATAGAAGCCGTTAACCTGATCAAGGAAACCTCTCCAAATCTCGTCTTTCTCGATGTGCAGATGCCGGGCTTGGACGGCTTTGGAGTGATCAAAAAGCTGCTGGAAAAAAATATTCCGCTGCCCAACATCGTCTTCTCCACCGCTTTTGACCAGTACGCGGTAAAGGCCTTTGAGGTCAGCGCGCTCGACTACCTTCTGAAGCCATTTGAAAAGAAGCGTGTTCTCCAGGCAGTCGAGAAAGCCCGCAAGGCTCAAGAGTCTGATTCAGCGCCCAGTGAAAAGCTGGACACTCTGGTCAAGTTGTTGGAACAGCAGAAGCCCCACGCAGCCACCAAGGTTCTGCTCAAAGCCAATAATCGTCTTTTTCTCGTCGATCAGAAAGAGATCTGCTTCGCCTCCATCGAGGATGGCGTGATCACCGTCGTAGCCCAGAACATGGAGGGGCAATCGAACTGCCGCACGCTGGATGAACTGTTGTTATCGCTGGACGCAAACATCTTCTGGCGCGCTCACCGTTCCTATCTGGTGAATATCAACCGGATCAAGGAAGTCGTACCGTGGTTTAAGAGCAGCTATCAGATTCGCATGGATGACAAGAAGCAGACCGAGATTCCCGTAAGCCGCGCTCAGACCCGCCGCCTTCGCGATCTCTTCGGTTTGTAAGCTTCTTGCAGGCACGGAGTTATCCAGCAGCGCGGTATAATTGAGGTTCCATGAAAGCCTACGTTTATGTTTCGATGAAGAAGAGTGTCCTTGACCCACAGGGCAAGACCGTTCAGCGCGCGTTGACCAAGATGGGTTACAAGGGCGTTGCCGACGTCCGCCAGGGCAAGTACTTTGAGCTTTCGCTCGACGGAAGCTTGGATCGCGACGCCGCCCGCGCTGAGGTTGAGCGCATGGCCCGCGAAGTCCTTACCAATCCGGTGATCGAAGAGTTCCATTACACCTTCGAGGACTAGCACCGGGTCCTCACTTTCGCAACATCTCCCGCCACGGCGGGTTTCATAAAGTTAGTTTTTGCAGGGAGTCGTTCATGTGCGGAATTGTTGGCTATGTGGGTAAGAAGCAGGTTGTTCCGGTAATCATCGACGGTTTGCGCCGTCTTGAGTATCGCGGCTACGACTCGGCCGGAATCGCCGTTGCCGGAGGCGAGCACGGCCTGCAGGTTCGCCGTGCCGAAGGGAAACTCCGCAATCTGGAAGATGTAGTTCGCCACAATTCCATCGACGGCACCTACGGCATAGGCCACACCCGCTGGGCCACCCACGGACGCCCCAGCGAAGAAAACGCTCACCCTCATCGCGATTGCACGGGAACCATCGTCGTAGTTCACAACGGAATCGTCGAGAACTACCTCGCTCTCAAGAAGCAGCTTCGTGAAGAGGGACACAGCTACAAGACGGAGACCGATACCGAAGTCATCGCGCACCTCATCGAGAAATACTTCATTCTGGAAAATCCGGATAAGAAGATCTCTCTCGAAGAAGCCGTGCGCATGACCGTCAAGCGGTTGCGCGGCGTCTTTGCGCTTTCTGTCATCTCCAGCTCCGAGCCAAACAAGATCATTGCCGCGCGCAACGGCCCACCAGCCGTGATTGGATTGGGCAAGGACGAGTATTTTGTCGCGAGCGACGTTCCCGCAATTCTTTACCACACACGTGACTTGTTCTTCCTGGGCGACGGCGATCTGGCCGTTCTTACTCCCGAGGGCGTCACTCTCACCGACTTTGACGGCAAGCCCGTTCAGCGTGAAGTGCAGCACATCACCTGGGACCCCATCATGGCGGAAAAAGGCGGCTTCAAGCATTTCATGCTTAAGGAGATCTATGAGCAGCCGCGCGCCGTTCGTGATACTGCGATGGGACGCGTCTCGTTCGACACCGGAAAAGTGTTCCTGGAACACATGGATGTCTCCGACGAGGAATTCCGCAATCTGTCAAAGCTGAACATCGCAGCCTGCGGCACAAGCTGGCACTCCGGGCTCGCGGGAAAGTACATGATCGAGCGTCTGGCGCGCGTCCCCGTGGAAGTGGACTACGCCAGCGAATTCCGCTACCGCAATCCCCTGATCGACAAGAACGACATGACGATGGTCATCACTCAGTCCGGCGAGACTGCAGACACCATCGCCGCACAGCGCGAATCCAAGGCGCGTGGCGCCAAGACAATCGCCATCTGCAATGTGGTCGGAGCCATGATCGCGCGCGATGCAGATGGCACGATCTACACTCACGCCGGCCCGGAAATTGGCGTGGCATCCACCAAGGCTTTCACCGCGCAACTGGTCGCGTTGTTTCTTTTTGCGCTGCACCTCGCGCAGATACGGGGCACCGTCAGCGAGGAAGAATCGATCAATCTTACCCAGGAGCTTTCGAAGCTCCCCGGACGTCTCGAAGCCGTCCTCGCCCTCGATGAGGAAATCGAGGAACTCGCGCGCATCTATCAGCGCGTGCAGGACTTCCTCTTCCTTGGCCGCGGCATACACTTCCCGATTGCGCTTGAAGGCGCGCTCAAATTGAAGGAAATCTCCTACATTCACGCCGAAGGCTATGCCGCAGGCGAAATGAAGCATGGTCCCAATGCACTCATCGACGAAGACCTGCCGGTTGTAATCATTGCCACGCAGGACAAGAACGATCCCAGCTCCGTGCTGCGCTATGAAAAGACGATCTCGAACCTGAAAGAAGTCAAGGCCCGCTCCGGCCGCGTTATTGCCCTTGCAACTGAAGGAGATGAGGACATTCGCGAGTCTGCCGACCACGTGATCTTCGTTCCCCCCGCGCCGGAAATACTGTTGCCCATACTCGAAATCGTGCCGTTACAGTTGCTCGCCTATCACATAGCTGTGCGCCGGGGATGCGACGTGGATCAACCGCGAAATCTCGCAAAATCCGTGACAGTCGAGTAATTAACCGAACGGATGCATCGAACAACTTTAGTTGCCATTCGTCCGGAAAAAAAGTTTGCAAATTGTTCAGAACTGCGGGAATCTTAGTGTGCAAGCGTCAATCTAGGCACGTCGCTTCCTCCTTGAAGCAACTCCCCGACGGGGGTCATACGCCGGGACTAAGGAAGTGGATGTCGGGATGTTTGTCGTCCGCTTCTTGTAGCCGAAGCTGATCTGTCGTTGCAAGCCGGAAATGGTGGCATGAACAGCACTTTCATAATCCGGCCTGTTTGAGGAGTGTGTGGCATGGTTTATAAACAAGGGGCGTCTGCCCAGGTTCACAGACATCACTTTCAACTATATACGACGCAATGGACTACCACTTGTACCTTTGCGTCTTATTACTGCAGCTGTGGAATAACCCTGGAAGTCTATAGTTTCCGGGAACAGAAGCTTGTAGACGATTCCAATTCACACTATGGAGTAGCGATCTATCTGGAGGGAAACGGAGAACATCGCTGGGTAAGTGCAGACGAAGTGGTGGAATATGCTCTTCGCCTGGACCTGAGACTGGACTGGCTCAAACCAGCCCATGACAGCGCTCGTGAGGGAAAACCCGCTGAAAATAAAGAGGATGGGCCTAAAGAGTAGTAGGGCGCATCCCCACCACACGCCCACCCCGTTCTGGATTCGCAAACCACCATTAACTAGAGTACATGTTTTCCCCAGGTATCCTGAGATTTGGGAGTCTCAGGATGCCCAGTTTCGACGGACAAAGAAGGTACGCGGCTCATAAGTGACACCGTGCGCCAGGCGTTTGTCTTCGCGCTTGGAAGTCCAAAGAAGCAACGGGCCTGCTACGTGAGCCCAGAGCATGGAGCTCAGTCCAAATTCATCTCTAATCTGACACCGGAGCCGACGGATCTTTCCTGCCACAGCCGCGTTGACAGGCGTGAAACGTTTCTCCATCGCCCAAAGCGCAGCCGAATAGGTGCTCCTGAGCGATTTTGTCTCCCAGGCAAAGCGGGCGCGGACACGTGGATCGGGATGATTCTTGTGACGAAGCCATCCACTAAACGTGGTTTCGCAGATACGGAAGATACTCGGGCCATTCTGCTCAAAATCGTGCTGGAAAGCCCAATCGAGAAATTCCTTTGACTGATCGCGGGATATAGCGCCCTGATTGAAGTTGAATTTGAACTGGCCATGAATATCGGCTAGATCGATTCCTTCAAGCATGCGTCCCTCTGCCGTCATTTGCGCATGGAGCGGAGTCCCTGGTATCGGCGTGTAGAGCATGAACTGATGGAAGTCCGTACGATGTGAAACAGCGTAGTCGATTTCGGCGCGAATGTTCTCCGGCGTATGATGCTCCAGACCAACGATCGTCGATCCCAGAAGCTTGATGCCGTTCTGTCGAAGGGCTTCGGTGATGCGAAGCGTGTCTGCATCCTTCAGCTTCTCGTAACCGGATTTAGGCGATTCGAGTCCCATCCAGATCCATGAAACCCCGAGTTGCACGAGTTCATCAATCGTGTACTTGCGGATGGCATTCATGGACGAAAACACATACAGCACCCACGCCTTGTTGTTCTTCTTCATTAGCTCGAGCAGTTGCAAAGCCCGCGGACGGTTGAGCAGGAAATTCTCGTCCATGATGAAGAAGGAACGAACGCCTAACTCCCGTTCGGCATTAAGCATCTGCTGGAAGATTTCATCTCCAGTGTGAAAGAACTCGGTCCATTTGCCCTTTCCTCCGAAGAAAGCAGAGGTGGTGCAGAAGTTGCATCCCATGGGGCAGCCTACGGAAGGAATGATGGTGGCGGCAGTATCATCGCCCTTCTCTTCCATCTTCATTCCCATCACGCGCATGTCGAAAGCAGAGAGCAAGGCAGGGTGCACAATCGGGCGATTGGGATCTTCGCCAAGATATTCGCGCATCCAGCGGATGCCTTCGCCCTTTACCACGTGGTCGGCATCCACCATTTGCTGCAGGCCGGGTATGGAAGCCACGTGGCCCCCAACGACAATCGTGGCCTTGGGCTGGATGCTACGAATTCGCTTGCACATCTCACGAACCTTGCCGACATTGGCGATGATCGAAGAGATGCCAACGATGTCGTATTCATTGTCGCGCAGCTCCTGTTCGAAGCGCGGCAGCGTCGGGAAATCCAGTAATGCACAAGGAGCGGAGATGTTGTGCTGAATCAACAGAATTCCCCAGGAGCGGTGGAACATGCGCAGAGAGTATGATCCCTGCGCGCGCGTAACCTGATTGTGATACAGCTCCATGGGATTGATCGCGCGCGAACCGTAGTCATCGTCCTGCGCATATGGGCCGAAAACACCGGTCAAAAGAACGCGAGCCTGAGTCCCCTTCGGGTGGGTAGGCGATTGCACTTGCACCATTAATAATCTCCTGAGTCTGACACTACGAGGCTCGAGCGGGGAAGGCTGTGACAGTACTGAATTATTACCGGGCTGGTACGGAAATATTACAGACGCTTCACAACCTGCATCAGCCCTGACTTTTTTCCCTTAGGCTGATCGCCGATTCGAGCGTTTATAATGCGTCTGTGAAAAAAGCTCTCTTCGTCATAATCGTTCTCATCATCGTCGCGTTGCTGGTCGGCTTTAAAGTTGCGTTCTCAGCGGCGCCTGTTGTGGACTTGCCGTCTCCAGTAGCCACGCTCGGCCGGGCCACTCCCATCACTGTCCATGTGCACGACACCCATGGTGTTCGTAAGGTCACAGCCTCTATAGAGCAAAATGGCGTCAAGTACCCCGCCTGGGAATTCGCGCAACCTTCGCGCGCGGCCGATGGAACATGGAACTTCACGGCCGGCACAGGCTCTATGCCGCAGCTCAAGGACGGCAAAGCAAAACTGATCGTCGAAGCCGTTTCCAACGGCTTTTCCAGAAAGGCAACCCGGATTGAGCACGACGTGATGGTAGTTACCCAGCCGCCAACCGTCAGCGTTGACTCGGACCAGCACTATCTTTACCTGGGCATGGCCGATCTGGCCACTTTTAATGTGTCAGGTAACTTTACTACAGCAGGCGTGCGTGTCGGCGATCAAAGCTTCCGCGCCTGGCCCATGCCCGGCGGCAAACCCGGTTTCTTCTCGCTCTTCGCTTTTTCCTGGAATATGCCCCTCGAAACGGTCCCGGTGGTTTTCGCCTCGAACGGAGCCGGAAACGATGTGACCAGTCCCATCGCAGTCCAGTTTCCCAAGAAGGAGCAACCGAAGTACACCGCGCACGATCTGAAACTGGACGACCGCTTCATTCAAAAGGTGGTCGGAGAACTCGACCCGAATGGCTCGGGTGACCCCGTCGCGCGATTCTTAAAGATCAACAATGATATGCGGCGTGCCAATAACAAGACCCTTTCGGACCTCCGCTTTAAGACCGCGGACAAATTCTTATGGTCGCAGCCATTCCAGAGGCAGTCTCGTTCGCAATCTGAAGCTTCATTCGCCGACCTGCGCAGCTATATGTATCAGGGCAAGAAGATCGATCAGCAGGTGCACCTGGGCTTGGATCTCGCTGTCACGCAGCATGTGGGCGTGGAAGCTTCCAATGACGGCCGCGTGGTCTATGCCGCTCCGCTGGGCATTTATGGCAATTGCATTGTCGTAGACCACGGTTACGGTCTCCAGACAATCTATGGCCACCTCAGCCGGATCGACGTACACGAAGGCGATATGGTGAAGCGAGGCCAGATCATGGGAGCCAGCGGTATGACCGGCATGGCTGGAGGCGACCACATCCACTTCAGCATGCAACTGGATGGCGTCCAGATCAACCCCAACGAGTGGTTTGACAGCCACTGGATCAAGGATCACGTCGCCAAACGCGTAGAACTGCCCGGCTTCAATAACTAACCTGTGAAAAACGCGGCCCGATCATGCTGAGTCGACTCAGCATGATCGGGCATTTTGCTGGTTCAAGCTCCAAGGGGCAATGGAGCCGGGTGCCCCACCTTCGCCGCTGCTTTTGCGGCTAAGGTGGGAAGCAGTGAGCATTCTGCAGGCCTAAGCTCCAAGAATCAATGGAGCGGTAAACTCTCTGAACTTCGCTCAGCCGTCTAAACTTCCACGTGGAATAGAAGATCCAGCACAAACAGCATGGCAACACCGACGAAGAGCAGCAGCGGCATGCGAATACCCTTCTCTCGGTTGACTTCGGGAACAATGTCCGACGCTGCCACGTAAATGGTGACTCCCGCAGAAATCGGCAGACCGACCGCGACACCCTGACGAATCATCACCATCGTGAGTACTCCCGCCACTGTTCCAATCGCGAGCACGACCGACGCGGCGAAAGATTTCAGCGCACTGCGTCCGCTCGCCAGCATCACCGAGGAGATGGTGAAGCCCTCCGGAACCTTGTGCAGGAATATGGCAATAAAGACCATCCATCCCAGCCAGTTGGAGACAATGAAGCCGGACGCAATCGCAATGCCGTCAAAAAAGGCATGAATGACGAGCCCCATCAGCACTGTCGTGCTCTTATGATGATCCACAAACTCGTCTTTGTGAGTTTCCTCGCCAAAATGGAAATGGCCGGAGATCACGTGTTCGAAGAAATGAATGATCAGATAACCGAGCAGCACAAGGAATCCGGCGCGCCCACCATTGCCGCCCTCGATGCTGACGCTGGCCGGCACCATCTCCGTAATTGCGGTGGCCAGCATGAACCCCGCGCCCAAGGCCATGAAGTACTTCAAATAGCGTTGTTCCCACTCGCGATGAATAAGCAGGGCACCGCCGATAGTGTTCGCGGCGCCTGCGGTAATGCCTAGAAGAATGCTGACAGTAGTCGCGTTCATCGCCTAGCCGCTGTGCCTGATGTGAAGAATATCGCCATCCTGCACGATGTATTCCTTGCCTTCGAGTCTCAGCTTGCCGGCCGCGCGCGCGGCGGCCTCCGAGCCCAGTTCGAGCAAGGTATCCCAGCGAATCGTTTCAGCGCGAATGAAATGCTTCTGCAAGTCGGTGTGAATCGCCCCGGCGGCGTCCTGTGCGCGCGTGTGCTTTTCAATGGTCCAGGCGCGACACTCGTCCTCACCCACGGTGAAGAACGAAATCAGGCCGAGCAGTTCGTAGCTCTTCCGAATCAGGCGCGAAAGTCCGCTCTCGGTCAGCCCATAGCTCCCCAGAAATTCAGCGGCTTCCTCGTCACTCATATCTGCCAGTTCCGCTTCCACTTTGCCGCAGATGGCGCTGACGCCGGTATTCGGCTTGCCGGCATACGCAGTGAGTCCGTACTTTTCAACTGCAGCTTCCAGATCTGTCCCGAGTGTTGCGCTCTCGCTGATGTTGAGGACGTAAAGAATTGGCTTCTCGGAGAGGAACATGAATCCGCGAACGATCTTCTTTTCCTCTTTCGTCATCTCCATCTCGCGCAGAGGTTTTTCCGTTTCGAGAAAAGCTTTGGCGCGGTGCAGGAGCTCGTTTTCTTTTTCCAGCTCAGGAGTCTTGCGCTTGAGCAGATCCTTCTTCATGCGCTCCAGGCGAGCTTCCACCTGTCCCAGGTCGCTGACCATCAGATCGAACTCGACATTGGAGATATCGCGGATCGGATCGATCGAGCCAACGTGGGCAATCGATTCGTCCTCGAAGACACGCACCACGTGGACCAGCTCATCCACACCGCGCAGACTCGCCAGATAGGCGCTCTCCTTAAGAGCCTCCTGCCCAATCGCGCCCATATCGGCGAACTCCACCTGGGCATGAATCAATTTGCGCGGATTACACTGAGCGGCAAGCCGGTCCAGACGGGTGTCCGGCACCGTGGCAATACCGATGTGGGCCTCGCGCGGGTTGGCGCTGCGGTGGGAGATATCCGCACGAGTAAGTATCTTGAACAGGGAGGTCTTGCCCACCTGGGGCAGGCCGATGATTCCAGTTTTCATATATTGATCTTTATCGATTCCGTTTACGGTTCACGCCCGACAGGGCCTCAGAAGCTTGCAGCTCGAATGAACGCGTTCCCTTCCATCATAAACGACGGGAGAGGTCGAAGCGCTCAAGGCAGCAACTAAGAGATAGCGAACGGCAGATAAGTCGTAATAGCTGCAATCCGAGCGGCTGATCTTCAAGCTGAGACGCTACAAGCGTCGGTAACTTCAGTGACTTCAGCTTTATCAAGCAGAAACATGGTTGCATCAGCCTCCGCCAGCAGTGTACTTTCCGGCCCATCAACGCGAATTTCCGAGTGCAGGTCAAACAGACGCCGCCGCTGCTTGACAACCCATGCCTTCACAATCAGTTTTGTCCCGACCGAAATCGGTTTATGAAATCGCGTTTCCGCACGAGCGGTCACGGCGTGCAGATCCTGAAAATAAAGTGAATAGCCGAAAGCTTCATCCATCAGCGCGAAGGTAACACCGCCATGCAAGATTCCATTCCACCCCGCATGCTCAGCCCGAGCCGTATAGCGCCCCTGACTCCCTTGAGTGCCATCCGGGCTGAATGGCACTTGCAGCCCAAGTGGATTATCCGCACCACACACATAACAATTGGAATTCTTGCTTACATCCAATGACATTTTCTCTCCAGCACAATAGACGGTCGCTCACAGCCAAATGACGACGAGAGCGACTTTAAAAAACGCAAAAACGACAGAACTTTGCCTCCTGAAAACTGAAGCAGAAAACCTAAACTGGCACCGGCACGCTGTCCGCCACTTCGCGAAGAATCTGCTCGGATTGCTCCGCGCGCTTAAGAGTCGAGGTATATCGGGCGTTGATGACAAGGCGATGCGCAAACGTCGGCACGATCAATTTCTTAAAATCATCAGGAATGCAGAAATTGCGGCCCTCAAGAAAAGCCATCGCCTGGGCCGCGTGATAAAGCATCAGAGAACCGCGCGGAGAGACTCCCAGCGACAGCTGCTCGTGATGACGGGTACGCTCCACAATCGCCAATCCGTAATCGATAAGCGCGTCTTCCACGCGCACGTTGGAAACCTCGTTTTGCAGCGCGATCACATCCTCGGCGGAGAGCACTGGCTGCAACTCTTCCAGGCGCGCCGCGCCAGCTTTCCCAAGCAAAATCTCCCGTTCGCTGCGTCCCTCTGGATAGCCCATGCGGGCGCGAATCAGAAAGCGATCCAGCTGCGACTCAGGCAGAGGATAAGTCCCGTGGTGCTCCACTGGATTCTGTGTGGCGATGACCAAAAATGGATTGGGCAGCCCGTGCGAATGCCCATCCACCGTCACCTGGCGTTCGTTCATCGCCTCCAGCAACGCGGATTGCGTCTTGGGTGTCGTGCGGTTGATCTCGTCCGCAAGCAGAATGTTGGTAAAAACAGGGCCGCGTTTGAATTCGAAACGTTCCTCGGAAATTGAATAGACAGAAATCCCGAGAACATCGCTGGGCAGCATGTCGCTAGTAAACTGCACCCGCCGGAAATCGCAGCTAATAGCGCAAGCCAAGGCACGGGCAAGCGTAGTCTTGCCTACGCCCGGAACGCCTTCGATCAGCAGGTGCCCACGGGCGAGAATCGCCACCAGGGCCAGTCGAACAACTTCGTCTTTGCCGCGGATAATGGACCGCAACGCGCATTCCAACTCGGCAGCGCGTTGCAAATTTGAAATGGATGCTTGCGACATTGGCCTGCTTGTCTCTCTATACTCCAAAGGGCAAATCAGTAACTGCCCGGATGCATCCCCATAAGCCGTGCAATGCGCTCAGCCGTAGGCGGATGCGTAGAGAAAAGGTTGCCAAAGCTCATGCCGCTAAGCAGAGGCTTAATGATGTACATATGCGCTGTAGCAGGCGAAACCTGCATCGGAATCCGACGCGCATAACTCTCGATCTTGCTCAGCGCACTGGCCAATGCGCCGGGATTACCCGTAAAGCGCGCTCCGGTGGCATCTGCCTGATATTCGCGCGAGCGCGAAACGGCCATCTGTATGAGCATTGCGGCAATCGGAGCAAGGATCATCATGGCCAGCGCTCCGAATGCACCGCCACCGCCTTCGCGATCCCGATCCCGCCCGCCTCCACCGAACATTGCAGCGTATCCGGCCATGCGCGCCAGAATCGTAACTGCGCCTGCAAAGGTTGCGGCAATGGAGCTGATGAGAATATCGCGATTGCGAACGTGCCCCAACTCGTGCGCCAGCACTCCTTCCAATTCGTCGTCACTGAGCAGATCCAGAATCCCTCCGGTCACTGCAACCGAGGCATGATTCGGGTTCCGTCCAGTGGCAAATGCATTCGGCGAACCAGTCGGGATGACGTAGATTTTCGGCATCGGTAAGCCGCTCTTAGAACAAAGCCGCTCCACAATCTGGTACACGCGTGGCAGTTCTTCGCGCGAAACAGGGCGCGCCCCGCTCGACATTATCGCCAGCTTGTCGCTGAAGAAGTAGGAGAAGAAGTTCATTGCAGCCGCCATGAAGAAGGCCATAACAGCGCCGTTGCGGCCTCCCAGCGCTTGTCCCACAAGCACCAGAAAGACGGTCATCACGGTCAGCAGGAATGCGGTCTTGATATTGTTTCCCATAACCCACCCATGTAGATGCTAACTCAGAGCGCGAAGACTCGCCAATGCGACACGCGGCAGGCAACCCGGGATAAGCGGCGTTCTCCCAACCCCGAAATTGAGCCCGCTTATCAGAGTTCGCGGGCACGAACTCTTTCTCATTGGGACAGCAGATCCTGTACGACCTTTATCAATTCGTCGGGAGGGAAGGGTTTAAATCGGAAGATCACATTCAGCCCCTCATATTCGTCCTCGATCTCCGGCATGCCACTGAGTACCACGACTGGCAAAGAGGGCGCGAACACTCGCATTTCACGAACCAGGTCGGTCCCCGTGTGCCCGGACAGGTGATGATCTGTCACAACCACGCCGATCTTGTCTTTCATTGACCGGAGCAAGGCGAGCGCGCTCTCCGCATTGGTTGCAGTGTGTACAACCACCCCCGCTCCGTGCAGAATCGAATTCCTCACGCGAAGCTGCAGAGGATCGTCGTCAACAAGTAATACCTGAAGCATGGCCACCTACGTCCTGTACTTAGATCGTACTTCCAACTCTGCGCGATGCCAGTCTTCCAAGTCTCTGCCATGCCCCGCGCCTCGCTCCACAAAGAATTCGTAAGCACGAATACGAATCTCTTCGTGCAACTCGATGGGAGAATTTTGAGTTACACCCGGAAGAACGACTGAGGGTTTGGCGAGGGATACTGAGGCGGGTTTGAAGGCCTTCACGCCAGCAGTTTTCTTCGGAGCAGCTTTTTTCGCGGTCTTCTTTGCGTTGTTCTTTGCAGTGGATTCAACTGAAGGCGTTTTTGCTTTGGTCATCTGCAATCTCCTGATTGTTCGATATTGCAAGAAACAGGCCTGCCATTGGTTCCACCATATGATAGCGCTTGTTCGCGGCATAGCAACTGCAGGGTGACCATCTGAATACTAGCTGCGCTCGCCTTATTCCAATGGTGCGCTTAATCGCATTTTGTTTGTGCAATAAAAAAGCCTCGCATGCAGCAAGGCTTCTATGCTCTGATTTGAATCCTGCTAATCCCGGCGCTTCAGCGTGGGACGATCATCCGGAGTCTTTCTGTCATCCGCATTTGTATCCCCCTGACTGCTCGAAGCCCTTCTCAGACTCGGTCCTTTATCTTTCCCTTGATCCAACCTGCGGCGATTTTCCAAGGCTGCCAGCCGGGCTTTCACGTCCTGAAACTCCGATGTGTCTTCTACGTACTGCGGCTTTGGCGGCAGAATTGTGGCGATCTCATGCTGGGTGTGTTCCATGCGCGCCGGCGTCGGCGGATGCGTCTCAAACGCCTTTGACACGAATCCAGGCTTCTTCTTCTCCATCGCCTGTATCTTCTCGAAGAACTGAGGGAAAGCCTGCGGGTCGTACCCGGCAGCATACAAATACTGCACCCCCAGGTAGTCTGCCTGTGCCTCAAAATTGCGTTGGAACCTCATGAACGTCAGCGGCACGCCAAGTCCCATTGCTTCGTAAAGACCGTAGCCGAGTCCGCCCCCCACAAAGATCAGCGGAATCGAGGCTAAGCTAGCCAGGTTGCTGCGACTTTGTTGCCGCGCCGCGTGACAGGCTGCCACGTGCGCAATCTCGTGAGCCATCACCCCGGCCAGTTCCGCCTCGCTGTCCGCTGCCAGAATCAAACCGCTCTGCACATAGAAGTACCCACCCGGCAGTGCAAACGCATTTACCGAGTCGTCGTCCAGCACCTTTACCGTAAATGGAACCTTCGCGTCCGAGTTGCGAACAATGTTCTGTGCCAACCGGTTGATGTACTCGTTGATCACAGGATCGTTGACAAGCTTCGCGCTCTGCTCGACCTGCATCGCAAAATTCTTACCCATCGACACCTGGCTCTCAAGCGAGTACCAGTTGCCCAAGCCTTTGCTGCAACCCACGTTGCGATTTCCAATCGCGCTCACATCGTCAATTTTACCGTCGTGCGGAAAGTCCAGTTCACCCTTTTGCTTCTCCGTTTTATTGGTCTTGTCAGCTTTATCCGCTGCCACCCCATAGGTGGCTAGCGACAAGCTCAGGATGAGCGACAGCGCGATTCTCAGTTTCATGCTAGTTACCCAGGCGTACCTGTCCCCTAACCATATTAGAACTACACCCAGAGCAAGGGTTGTACAAAAACTCTTCTTTTTCGATCGCTAAATCTTTGGCTGGTGCTCTCTCCGGGGGGAAACCTGCGCCCCACCTACTGCGAGTTCTCCACATTTGTCTCTGATTGAGGGCGCATTTCTGCGTTATACTGCCCTGAAGTTCAAGCTTTACAGTTTCGAATTTCGAAACCTTCTTCGAGGTACTCATGGCTTCAATGGCTGAAGGCCAGTTCATTTCTGAAGGCTCCGCCGGCGATTTTCATTTGCTGGAGCAAAAAATTCATCGCACCATCGAACTGCTCAAGACCGCGCGCGCCGAAAAGGCCGCGGCCGAGCAGGAAATAGCAACATTAAATAATCTCCTTGAGACGCAGACGGCCGAAACCGAGGCTTTGCGGAAGGATGTTCAGGCTTTGCAGCGGGAGCGCGCCGAAGTTCGTAGCCGGGTGGAGAAGCTTCTCGGCGACGTGGACGCAATTCTCGAAAGCTGAAGCCAAATGTGATCCGTTCAAGCCTTCTCTGGCTTGAGCGGAGCAAAAGCCGACAGCTTTATCTTTAAAGAATCCGAGGACAAGGCGGGCATGAACCGGGGACCGGTCCGGGAGCCTGTAGGAAATCGAGAGGCAACCAGATGGCGGAAGAGAATGAAAGCATTCGCGTTGAGATCTACGATGAATGCTACAAACTGCGTGGCTCTGATCCGGTTTACATCCAGCGTCTGGCCGAGATCGTCGATGCCAAGATGCGCGCCATAGCCCAGCACACCAGCACCGTTGACCCGCTTCGAGTGGCCGTGCTCGCCGCCCTCAACCTCGCCGACGATTATCACCAACTCAAGCGCAAGTACGAAGGGATCGGAAACGACCTGGGTCGCGCTCTGGATTCGGCTCTCGATGAGATTCTCTCTTCAGAATGCCGCTCTCAGGAAAGACGCATCGGCTGATAACCACGTTTGTGTGAATCTTCCCTCACCCACGCAACTAGATTGCCCGTTGCGGGTTTAAATCACCGAATTCGAAGTGATGTCTCAGGTAACGCCCCCGGGCAACGTCCTGAAACAGCTTCCAGGGCCAGGCCCCCAGCGGCCGGGCATCACTTCCGGTTTCGCGCTACGCTGACGGCGGACAACCAAACCAGGTGTCCCGCCAGCGCAGCGCGTTGGTGTTGGCTTAGAGTGGTTCGCAGCAGAACAGGAACCATGCTCTCTGCCAATCTCCCAAATTCGGTGTTCTGCAGAGGGAGTATGTATGCCGCACACTAAGTTTTTCCGAGCATTTGTTTTCACCATACTCGCCATCTCATTGATACTTCCAGCCACGGCTTTAGCCAGAGGACGTTGGGGTGGAGGCTTTTACGGCGGATACTGGGGGCCGTACTGGGGACCGTATTACCCCTATTACTACCCCTACTACTATCCGTATTATGGCTACGGGCCTTACGGCTACGCGCCTGATTACTACCCCGGCCCACCTATGGGCGAGGTACACATCAAGAGTCCCGACGCCGACGCGCAGATATTCATCAACGGCGCGTTTGCCGGACGTGCTCATGATCTGAAGACCATCTATCTTGCTCCCGGGACTTATGATATTGAGCAGCGCAGCAGTGCTGGCGTACAAGGCCAACGCGTCTATGTTCTAACCGACCGCACGGTGAACGTTGAATTTTCCAAATATGGCGCAGCTCCGGGACAGACGCAGACGGTGCCACAGACCAATGTTCCGCCGCCAACGGAACCGGCTCCGGAACCCAATCCTCAAGCGGGGCCAAGATGAACACGAATCGCATCGCCGTTACAGCCGCGCTGTTTCTTTGCCTTCCGGCTTTTGCGCAGAACGCACAGTGGCCTCAGGGAGAGCAGCCGTCCGGTCCTCCACCCCAGGTTTCAGAACAGCCGCCACAGTACCCGCGAGGTGCTGCGGAGCCACAAGCCCCAGCTCCCGTTCCGCAGCAATTCCCTCAGCCGCGCGATTACCGGCGGCCCCCTGCTGTCGTAATCGTCCCCCGGGCTGAGGCCGCCGCCTACCCAGTTTATTGCCAAGGGCGAGGGTTTTCTGTCGGTGCCAGGCTGCTGTCAGCTAAAGAGGTCGGGAGGAAATTTGCCACACCGCTCGGCAAAAAGTATCTTGTCGTCGAGGTTGGAGTTTTTCCCGCCGCAGCGCAAACCGTTCTGCTGCGCCCAAGCGATTTCACTCTGCGTGCCGATGGTGACAATCAGGCGTTCTTCCCTGCCGCACCCGACGACATTGCCAGTGCACTCTCTCCTGGCTCAGGACCACACAGGACTGGAGCTCATCCCGGCGTCGGAGTCGGGTATGGCCCGTGGGGTCCTACAGTTGGAGTCGGCGTCGGAGTAGGCCCCGGTCCTAATAGCTATCCTCGCGGCGCGGCAGAGGAAGACCGTGAGGTCATGGAGGACGAACTCCGCGATAAATCGCTCCCCAGCGGAAGCGTAACTCGCCCCGTTGCCGGATACCTCTACTTCCCGCTGAAAGGGAAGGCGAAACACTACAGTCTTGAACTCACCCTGAATGGTCAAGCCATGTCTCTTCCACTTCCGGTTCCAACAAACTAATCAAAGGGAAGTAAAGCGGACCATCGCGGATCGCTTTACTTCCCTTTCCGTTCTGCAAAATGCTAAACCTGCTCGCGCGAGCTAATCTTCATCCGACCCCGGCGCCGCGTCCCAGGCATGCCCAAAGATCGAAAAAGTCAGTTTCCCTCCATGTTTCGGCAAGAAAGTCACCCGTGTCGGCTTCTTCGCCCACTCGGGCGCACTGCAGTCCGAATCCGGCATTTCACCCTGGCTGGCCTGTCCAATTTCTTTTTTGAGTACCGGTTTTTTCCGTCCCAGCTGCATCACAACTGCACTCAATCTCTCGCCGTTGTCACTTACTCCGCAGTAAGCCATGTAGTCCCGAAACCAACTGGCGTGCGAGTAGAACGGGTCGAACTCATAAAGCGGTACCGGCGACACCCTCGCCGTCAGGCGATCCACCATCAGCCAACCACCGCGCTCCCAAATCCAGTTTGTCACCTTCGCGCCATCTTCTTCAGGAAGACTATTGTTCAGCTTGTACGCGCGCCGCACGACAAACAGGCGATCGGTCACCTCATGAATTTCTCCGGTGACAAATTCCTTCAGCTTTGAATCCGCATAAAGAGCCCGCACCTTCATTGGCGTGGTGTGTTCTTCATCTGGACCGAGATAAAGTTTGACCACGATGGGCTTTCCGAAACTGATTACATGCACCTTCGGCTTACCGGCCGCCATCGCGGCCAGCGGTGTAACTACGAGGAGGAGCAACAGAGTTGAGCGCAATTTTTTGATTAGCATGGCAATTGCAGCCTAGCGCTGCTTTGCTTATTCCGCAATTCTCTTTGGTTACTTTTGGCAACCAAGCTCCACTAAATCAGCATCATAGACATGTACATGGCCGAGCCTGCTCACACCCGTAGCCAGCGGATTCTCGTCGTCGACGATCGTCTGGACAACACGCTGATCATGCGTGAACTCCTGACCCGCAGAGGCTACGAAGTCATGACAGCCGACAACGCGGCGAATGCGGAAGAGATCATGCGCGCCGAACAGCCCGATCTGGTGTTGCTCGACGTAGTCATGCCCGGAAAAAGCGGATACGAGCTTTGCCGTGAGTGGAAGGATGCACCCGAAACCCGTCTGATTCCCGTTGTCATGATCACCGGGCTAACCGACCTGGAGGACAAAATTCGCGGAATTGAGGCCGGGGCGGATGATTTTCTCAACAAGCCAATATTCCCCGTCGAGTTATTCGCACGGGTCACCTCGCTGTTGCGCGTGAAGGAATACACCGACGAATTGGAAAACGTTGACACAGTACTCCGGACTCTGGCCCTTAGCGTTGAATCCCGCGATCCCTACACTGAAGGTCATTGCGAACGTCTGGCTGAGTACGCCAGCTCGCTCGGTCGCTTCATAGGCCTTGGTCAGGAAGAACAACTCGCGCTTCGTCGCGGAGGTTTTTTGCACGACCTTGGAAAAATCGCCATTCCCGACGAGATTCTGAAAAAGCACGGAATGCTTTCCCCCGAAGAGTGGACCTTGATGCAGCAGCATCCGGTCATCGGGGAAAACATTTGCAAGCCACTGCACTCGCTGCGCATGGTACTGCCCATCATCCGCCATCATCACGAGCACTGGGACGGCAGCGGCTATCCGGATCATCTGGTTGGTAGAGAGATTCCGCTGCTCGCCCGCATAATCCAGATTGTTGACGTGTATGATGCGCTGCGCACGGAGCGCCCTTATAAGCCCGCACAATCGCACGAGACAGCAGTTGAGACGATGAAGGCTGAATCCAAGAGCGGATTGTGGGACGAAGTAATCGTTCGCGAGTTCCTCGCCATGTTGGCCCTCCGCAAAGACGCAGCATAGAAGCAGACGTTTTTTCTAGGACGGGGCTAACAACTACATTACAATTTGAATGCGTCGAACCTCTCATGTCATTGCGCTATTCCATTATTCTGCCTGCCTTCAACGAGAGCGAGCGTATCGGTCCGAGCCTTGAAAAGGCACTGGCATTCGTGCGTGAACAGCGCTGGGACGTTGAAATTATTGTCGTCAACGACGGTTCGCGGGACGACACCGCCGACGTTGTAAGGCGCTTTATGCTCGAAGCGCCGGAAATCCGGCTCTTGGAAAATCCGGGAAATCGCGGCAAAGGTTACAGCGTTCGCAACGGTATGTTGAATGCACTCGGCGACATACTGCTATTCAGCGACAGTGATTTTTCTTCACCCATTCCTGAATCCATCAAGCTGATCAATGCTATCGAGCAGGGCGCAGACGTTGCTTTCGGATCGCGCTGGCTACTTGCAGAGATGCAAACTCAACGCCAGTCCCTGTTACGCCAATTCGTAGGGCGCGCCTACAATCTGTTACTACGCCTTACTCTTGGACTGCCTTATAAAGACACACAGTGCGGATTCAAGGCTTTCAGTCGTCGGGCTGCTGAGATCATATTTACTCGCCAGCAGATTGAAGGCTGGGGCTTCGATCCAGAACTGCTCTTCATTGCCCGCAAATTTGGGTTGAAATTGACTGAAGTTCCGGTGGAGTGGGCAAACGATGACCGGTCCAAAATTAATCCGTTAATTGATGGCATCAAGATGTTTTGCGAGTTGTTGACCATTCGAATGTCGAGCATTGCGGGCCAGTATGACCGTCCCACGTTTCACTTCCCGGCATCCACGCACGAACCCGACTTGTTTGACGGAAAGCACCCGGCTTAAGGTAACTGACCTACGTCAAAAGCAAGGTCTGCCCGTCAGGATGCAGTAGCTTGGCATGCTTTGGACGCCATTTCCCTGATAGTTCGAACAGCAATTGTCTCGGAAGGCCGTCGGGAGGGCTCTAGCAAGACTAAGCGTACTTCGCCCAGCTCGCTCAGTTCGACGGTCATAGCTCTTGCACATTCATCGCAGATCCAGAAATGTTCAATTGGATAAGTCTCGCTGTGCATCGGAATGATGTTTTTCTTGCCAGCCCTAGCACATTTCTTTTCCACTTCGGTGAAGTTAAACCGGAAGAGACGTCCTTGTCCCCAGTATCGGAAAACCGCGGAGCACTTTGCGTTCAGACACTTTGAGAGCATTCCTAACCTCATTCCGCCGCAACGGCTCCGGCAAAAATACTTATCCTGCTACATACGATGCCCCCATTGTTTTTGAAGATGTCCGAAAAAACAGAAATCTCGGAGTTAAGGTCGGAATTAATGAAAGTCGTGCGAACGCATTTCAGCCCGGCTGATCTGAAGCGACCGGATTTCGCGGGCCTTCACCGAGATCACATTTTCTTGATTTTGCAGGTTGCCCTCAATCAATAGGAAATTTTCGTACACCACCACCTGCTTGAACTGCTCATACACGGCGGGCGTGATGATTGCGTTGGCAATGCCCGTTTCATCTTCGATGCTGAGAAAGACGAAGCCTTTTGCCGTGCCGGGGCGCTGACGGGCGATAACGCATCCGGCAACGCGCACGTCCTGTCCCTGAGGAATCGACGCAAGATCACGGGCCGCGAGTATCCCCATGCCCTTTAACTGCGCTCGATGGAAAGCCATTGGATGTCTGCCCACGGTGACTCCGGTGCCGGAGAAATCGGCAACGAGCCGTTCTTCCGTTGTCATCTGCCGTAGCGGCGAGGACTCCGATTCCTGCTCGGAAAGTTTTTCTAACAGCGGTCCTGCGGGGCACCCCGCGTACTCCACCTGCCAGAGTGCGTCACGACGATGCGCGACCTCTCCGAGCGAGTTGAGCGCACCGATTTTGGCCAGCAGCGCGAGATCGCTCTTACGCAGTTCAGGGACGCGCAACGCCAGATCCTGAATGGAAGCAAACGCGTGCTGCTCTCTTGCAACGACCAGAGATTCCGCCATATCCCGCCGCAGTCCGCGCGCATAGCAGAGGCCGAGTCGCAGAGCGAAACGATGAGCATTGCCGGGCTCGGGTTCCAGCGTGCATGGCCAGGCAGAGGACTGTACGTCGAGCGGCTTCACGCGTAATCCGTGGCGCTGCGCATCCTTCACAATTGTGGAAGGCGCGTAAAACCCCATAGGCTGATTGTTCAGCAGTGCAGCGGTGAAAGCCGCGAGATAGTTGCACTTGATGTACGCGCTTGCGTAAGCGATAAGGGCGAAGCTGGCTGCGTGCGATTCAGGAAAACCGTAGAGCGCAAACGAGGAGATCGATTGAATGATCTGCTCCTGCACGTCTGGACGAATGCCGTTGGCGGTCATACCGCGGCGCAGTTTTTCATCCAGATCCTTCATGCGCGCCATTGAGCGCCGCATGCCCACGGCTCGACGCAATTCCTCGGCCTCGCCGCCGCTGAAATTGGCAACGATCATCGCCATTCGTATCAGTTGTTCTTGAAAGAGCGGAATGCCCAGCGTGCGCTTCAGCACCGGCTCCAGAAGCGGATGGTAGTACGTCACCTCTTCCCTGCCGCGCCGCCGCCTCATGTATGGGTTCATCATGTTGCCCACGATGGGACCAGGGCGGATGATTGCCACCTGCACAACCAGATCGTAAAAACATGTTGGATAGTTGCGTGGCAGTGCGGCCATCTGCGCGCGGCTTTCCACCTGAAACATGCCGACGGTATCGGCCCGCTGCAGGGCGCGATAAGTTTGGGGATCATTTTGCGGAAGCTGCGCAAGATCGAGCGGTTCGCCGTAATGCTCGGGCACAAGCGTCAGGCAATCCTTGAGCACGGCCATCATTCCCAACCCGAGCAGGTCCACCTTGATGATCTTCATGTCGGCGCAATCTTCCTTATCCCACTGAATCACCGTGCGGCCTGGCATGGATGCAGGCTCGATTGGCACCACGGCATTAAGCTGGCCTCCGCAGATCACCATGCCTCCCGAGTGCTGTCCGAGATGGCGCGGCAGGTCCTGCATGCGCTGGCAAAGTTCCACGTACTTGGCAATGCGGCGATGGCGAATGTCGAACCCGGCATCTTGAAAATTGCGTCCTAACGAATCGTCTTTGTCTCTCCACTCCCAGGCGCTGACGAGTTTAGTCAGGCGGTTCAGCGTCTCTGCATCGAAACCGAGAGCCTTCCCGGCTTCACGTGCGGCGGAGCGTCCACGATAGGTGATGACGTTGGCGGTCATCGCCGCGCCAAGCTCGCCGTAGCGCTGGTAAACATATTGAATGGCGCGCTCGCGCTGCTCGCCGCTGGGAAGGTCAAGATCAATGTCCGGCCATTCCCCGCGCTCTTCGGAGAGGAAGCGCTCGAAAAGCAGGTCCATGCCGACAGGGTCAATGGCCGTGATGCCGAGCGCGTAGCACACCACGCTGTTGGCCGCTGAGCCACGCCCCTGCACCAGAATGCCTTCGCGATTGCAGAACTGCACGATGTCCCACACGATGAGGAAGTAACCGGCAAGGCCAAGTTTGCCGATGAGCGCAAGCTCGCGCTGCGCCTGCTTCTGCGCACGGGCGAAGAGTTTGTCATCATGCTTCGGCAGATAGCGGTTGCGAATTCCTTCCCCAGTACGCTTTTCCAGAAACGACTGCATAGTTTCGCCCTCCGGCACGGGATAATCCGGAAAGCGATAGCCGAGATCGCTCATCTGGTAGGTGAGTCGTGCGGAAAGCTCGCGGGTGTTGGCGATAGCCTCCGGGAGATCGCGAAACAACTCCTCCATTTCGCGCGGTGAGCGCAGGTAGCGCTCGGCGTTGGGTGCGAGCAGGCGGCCAGCGGTTTCCAGCGTGCAGTGGTGACGAACAGTGGTGAGTACGTCGAGTACTTCGCGCTCGGAGGCATTGGCGTAGTTCACACCGTTTGTCGCAAGCAGAGGAAGCTGCAACGCACGCGCAATGCGTACCGCCGCCTGGTTGCAAGACTCCTGCTCGCGATCGAAGTGGCGCTGCAACTCGACGTACACGTTGCGCGGACCAAAGATTCGCACCAGCCGCTCTATCTCACGCAAAGCCTCGCCATATCCACCACGAGCCAGTGCCGCAGCCAAAGGCCCTTCGTCACCGCCGGTCAGGCATACGAGGCCCTCGGAACAATCCGCAAAATCAGCCAGTAACGCCGCGCCCTCTGCCTTGTGTGCCTCACGCAATTTGTAGCGCGTAATCAGACGACACAGGTTCTGATAGCCGGTCTGCGTTTCAGCCAGCAGGGCCCAGCGCACGGGCTCCGCCGGAACGCGATGCGGCAGCCACTGCTGAGGACGCGCTCGCTCGCCCGCATCACGCACGGCAATCTCGGCTCCAATGTGCGCGCGGGTTCCTGCACGCTGAGCAGCTATATGAAAGCGCGGCGCACCATATAAACCATTGCGATCGAGCAGCGCCATCGCTGGCATATCAAGCTGCGCGCAGCGTGCTATCAGCAACTCGGGCAAGGATGCGCCTTCGAGAAAGCTGAATGCCGAGCGTGCATGAAGTTCTACGTACATTTCACCACTCAGTCATAAATCCCAATCACGTACCAGCAGTTCGCGCCGGGATCGTGTGCCAGCCGTAGGCAGCGCGGCGATTGCTCCTGGAGCACTACATCCCACTCTTCGCGGCACCACGCAGGATGCGTCCACCAAGCTCCGCTCGTGCGCCACGGCCCGGAACCCGCTTGCAGCCTGAGCCGCTGTCCTTCGTAGTGCATCGCCGAGGGCGTGTTTCCGCGCAGTTCGATTGCCACCATGCGTGGCGGACGCACCATGCGCAGAGCCGAGGCGTTTGCCGACTGCTTTGTGCTGTGAACGTCAGGCTGTATTGCTGCCCTGCCAACCTCGAAGCTGCCAACGCGAAATGCCTCGGGCGCGTGACTGTCGAGCAATTCCGGCGAGCCCACGCGACTTTCGCCCACCAGCTTGCGCAGACGCGCCAGCAGAATCTCCAGCCGTCCGGCTTCGGGAGCGTGCGCCGCGAACAGTCCCTGTTGCATCGTCTGTGGCCGCGCCGGGCGCGCCTCAATGCGCAACCCAATGACGGCAGCTTCCGGCGGGTGCAATTCCAAATCAAGCTGAATGAGTTTGAGCAGCGTGTGGCGATCCCGCTCGGGCAGAGCAGGCCGGACTGTGCGGCGATGTTCGGGGCGCTTCGTATAACTGGTGTCCCCGCCCGACACGTTGCTATCGAGTATCAGGCAGGTTTCCAACGAAGCGATGGCCTGTGCACGCTGTGCCGCGCGTTGCAGCACCTGCTCCAACATTTGGCTCAGCAGAAAGAGCAGCGGCGCCAGCAACTCCACAGGATGCTCCAATTCCCTGCTCTCGCAGAGCGCCGCATCTGCGGGTTCTTCCGCGGGAACTAAAAAATGGTTGTACTCTCCACGCGCCAGCGCCTGCAGACGAAGGCCGCTCTGCCCCACGCGCGCCACCAGGGACTTCGCAGGGAGTGCAGCCAATTGCCCCAGGGTGTGTATGCCCCAGGTCTCGAAGGTATGCGCCTGAGCATCGTCAAGTCCAAGGATCGAGAGTGGCAGCGGTGCCAGTGTTTTCTTCTCGTTTCCCGGCTCAATCGTTGTGATTCCCTGTATGCCGCGGGCCGCCAGCACGGCTGCATATGCATTCTGAGAAGCCGCCACACTTGTTTCGAATCCGAGAGCATGCATGGATTTCTGCAGCTTTGTGGCGATCTGCCGCGCACTGCCCAGCAGTCGCTCCGAACCGGAGACATCAAGCACGATGGTGGCTCCGCAAGTCTCTTCCTGCGGTGAGGCAATCATCTCAACCTTGGGGGAGAACTGCTGTGCGCAGCTCATCAATTCCGCAAACGCGGCGTCTTCCTGCCGACGGTCGCGGCAAAGCACCTCAACCGGAAATGACTCCGCCTGCACGCGGCTCATACCGGATTCCAACCCTAGAAGACGCGCAGGCCTGTTCATAGCAAAAACGCGCTCCAGTGGCGGATCGCCACTCAGCACTGCTACGGCGCGCGAGCAAAGCTCAGGATGCGAACAGGCGAGGGACTGCGCGGCGAAGTCGCGTAGATGCACACAGAGATAAAGCAAGGAAGTCATGGCTCATCTCGACCACGTGCTGGTGCTGCTCCAGACCGCTTCCCCGCAAGCGGTTGCCGAAGCCACCGGCTTTTTGCGAACAGGGTCAGCCAGACGGCTGCGTTTCACGTTGACGCAGTAACACAGTCCTGCCAACAGCAATGGACCGCTATCCGCAGCCTGCTGCCAGTCAATCGATGCTTGCCTGCACTGCAAAGAAACCGCAGCGCAGCTATTGGCGCAGGCCACCCGGGTCATCAGCAGAAACAGCGTCTGGGACTTCTCCACCTGGAGGCGAAATCGAAACCACGTCGCCAGCGGTATGCGGCTGGCCTGTTCCGGCGGAACGTCTCCCATGTCAAGCACAACGGCACGAAAACCTCCAGTGCTGAGCAACAGATCGGTAGCGCGTAGCGCATGGTCAAGCCGAGTCCACGATGTCTGGCGGTATGCGCTGCGCGGGCGTTTCTCCGAATGGCTTTTTGAAAGCTGCTTCGGATCAAAATTCACGGAATTAAAGACCACTGGCTCATGACACACCGTTTCAGAACGGCGCGGCATAAAATCCACGCGTCCCTCGTGCTTTCCGTGAAACAGCTCCCTGACGGCGACGTTCATGCCAACGGCCTCATTGCGCGGATGACGCCATCCAGGGCGGGGGCCAAACTTCTCACGTGATTCCTCGCGCTCAGAGGCCTGGGCCGGAGCAGCAAAACAAAAAGGAGAACCTGCTGCCACCCCACTGGCCTCTCCGGCACGCACCCAGAGCAAGCGGCGCAAATCCACTCCCAGGGCCGAGGCCGAAATTGGATCCAGCGCGTCGGAGACATCCACATACGCGCAGCTTTCGCCTCTCCGCGTGACCTCCGCCAGAGTAGCCAGCACCAGAGTCGTGCGGCCGGAAGAATGATCTCCCGTCAATTCCGTGATACCACCCAGCGGCAGCCCACCACCGAGCACAGCATCTACTTCGGCCAAGCCGCACGGAAGTAGTTCAGGTGCTGCAGGAGGACGAAACGACAAGGCCGCGGGAATGCGGTCGGCCAGTGCCGATTCAATCTGTTTTCGAAGCTCTGCCGCGCTGCCCATATTCGCCTTTTCTTCGCCATACAAAGCTAACGCTGGAAGCGGTGCCTGTCAACCGCTGACCGATTCCAAATTGCCTAAATTGATGACTACCCCGTTAAAGCTGCTCCAAGTTCCTCCCCTAGCGTTTTTCTAGACCAGTTCCGTATTCCGCCGATTTATACTTGGTGTACTGATGTCCAGCGCCAAACCTAAGAATCCGAAACCCTCTTCGCTTTTCCCTGAGCAAAGGCGCGATGTCCTGCCAACCCTCTTTGGTGATGGATACGGACTCTACAAAGTCCGCAAGGGTTCGTTTGTCTTTTCCTTTATCCTGAATTCGTCGCTCCTTGCCCTGCTAATCTGGCTTGGAAGCTGGACGGCTTCTCACGCTCCGCAACTCAAGCAGTCAATCGGCCTTACATTGCCAGTAGACGTAAGCCCCTACGTAGTCTCGAATTCAAAGATTACTTCTGCCGGTGGCAGCGGCCATAGTGGTGGAAACGGTCGCAGCGGTGGTGGCGGCGGTGGCGGATCGCACGATATCCGCCCAGCATCCAAGGGTGCGCTTCCAAAGCTTGCGAAGACCCAAATAGCTCCTCCTACGGTGCATCCACTGGATAAACCGAAATTGCCGGTTGCGCCGACGGTGGTGGCTCCGCCAGACATCAAATTGCCGCAGTCCGGACCTCTGGGTGATCCCTTTTCAAAGGTTTTGGGCCCTGCCTCGAACGGTCCCGGCTTAGGTGGCGGTATCGGCAGCGGCAGTGGCGGCGGAGTTGGATCGGGACGCGGCCCCGGCGTGGGTCCTGGATGGGGTGGCGGCTTTGGCGGCGGAGCAAATCAGGGCGGAACCGGACCCTATCGAGTGGGAGGCGGAGTCAGCGCACCCAGGGTCATCTACAAAGTCGACCCTGAGTTCAGCGACGAGGCTCGCAGGAACAAGTTTCAGGGAGTAGTCGTCCTCCGCGTCGTCATTGGAACGGACGGCAGGATCCACGACATCAAAGTCCAGCGTCCACTCGGAATGGGGTTGGACGAGAAAGCGATGGCAGCAGCCCGCCAATGGCGCTTCGAACCCGGCAAGAAGGATGGCAGACCTGTACCGGTCGAAGTCAGCATGGAAATCAGCTTCCATCTTTACTGAGCTGACACACTCTTCATTGCTAGCGACGCGTTCTTCCTGCATCGCTAGCATACCCACAGTCTGGGAGCCCGATTTTTGCGCAAACTGCTGTTTGCACTCAACCTACGCGTAAGCGGCGCGCCATCGGCTCAACTTTCCGCCGCGCCGTCTCGGCCCACTCCTCTCCCCGCTCCCAGATTTCGCCGGCGCGATCGCCCCAACCACCAATTACGTCGCGAGCGTCCTCATACCTGCGACGTACATCCTTGCGCATCTGTTTGCCTGTTTTTGGCGTGACAAACAGTGCGGTTAGCGCACCTATTCCGAGCCCAATCGCTAAAAAGCCCAGCGCGGTTGCGAAGTTTCTTTTCCGCCGATTCGATAATTCATAATCTCCAAAACGAAAGTCTGCCATGGATAAAAGGTCCTTTCAGCAAAGCTACCGTCTTAGAACGAGCTTTTCTCCTGTGCGTTGCCCTGGTCCAGCAGAACTCGCCTGCCCACAATCCGGTAGTTGCCTTCGGTCACCAGCGCAATCGCCTCGCTGTAAGCCCGGTGCTCCTGCGCCAGAATGCGGTCGGCAAGCGTATGCTCGTCATCAGTTGGCAGCACTGGAACCGCCTTTTGCAGCAGAATCGGCCCGTGGTCCAGATGCTCGTCCACGATGTGAACGGTGCAGCCAGTGACCTGCACGCCATATTCGAGCGCCTGTTTCTGGGCTTCCAGTCCCGGAAACGCAGGCAGCAGGGATGGATGAATATTCAGAATTTTCCCCGGAAACTGCTGGATGAACCACGGTGAGAGCAGACGCATATATCCGGCCAGTATGACCAGGTCCACGTCGGCCTCGCGCAGCGCTGCGAGCATGGCACGGTCGTGTTCCTCGCGCTTTCGCCCCTTGCTGGGAAGCACAGCGGTTTTAAAGCCGCGAAGTTTTGCGGTCGCAACACCGGGGGCGTCACCGCAATTGCTGATAACAATGGCGATCTCCGCCTTGAGCTTGCCGCTCGCAATATTGTCGGCGATGGCCAAAAAGTTGGAACCGCGTCCTGAAAGAATTACGCCTAGTCGAGTCATTGATTTTCAGGATATAGCCCAGAGCCGCTGCCTCTCAAGGAAACCGGTGCAATTTGCGCCCGCTCCCGATGCCCGAAAGCCGCCTCGGGCAAGGCATCGCATGGCGCAGTGAACCAATCTACTCTTCAGGAGACTTTTCCGATGGCAGCTAACCTCGATGCCGTGCTGCGTCAGGAGTTGATCGTGGCGCTCAGAGGCGGTAACGCCCACGTCAGTTTTGAAGAAGTCGTGGCAGATTTCCCCGCCCATTTGCGTGCTGAAAAAGCAGGCCTGCCCTACTCGGCATGGCAATTACTTGAGCACATTCGCATAGCGCAAAATGACATTCTGCGCTTCAGCAAATATGAGGACGGAAAATACAAGGAGTTGAACTTCCCGGACGACTACTGGCCCAAGGATTCGGCCCCGCCCAGCGCCCTTGCCTGGAACAGATCCGTGGCTTCGGTACTCTCGGATCGTGACGAGATGGTTCAGCTTCTTGTGGATCAGCGGTACAGCCTTACAGACGCATTTCCCTGGGGAGACGGACAAAACCTTATCCGGGAAGCTATCCTGATCGTCGATCACACGTCATATCACGTTGGGGAGCTGCTGACCCTGCGCCGGATGCTTGGTATCTGGCCGGCAGGATAACTCTTCGCAAAAGGAAATCGCGGGCAGTTTCGCCCGCGATTTAATTCGGTCAATGACGCTGAATTTTATGTGTACTGCACTTTCCGCTCGCCTTTGACAATGCGGCCAATCACATAGCTTTTTTCGCCAGCGCGCTCCAGAATTGACTGCACCTTCTTGAACTTCTTAGCCGGAACTACCAGGATCATGCCGATACCCATATTGAACGTCCGCATCATCTCGGCCTGCTCAATGTTCCCGATTTTCTGCATGTGCTCGAAGATCGGCAGTACGGGCCAGCTTCCCAGTTCTATCAGCGCGCCCGCTCCTTTAGGCAACACACGCGGCAGATTCTCGGTGATACCGCCTCCGGTAATGTGAGCCATTGCGTTAACGGCTTCGGCGTCCACAACTCTACGCATGATCGGCCAGTAGCTCTTGTGCTGCTTCATCAGCTCGGAGCCGACCTTACCCTTCAGTTCGTTCACGTAGGTATCCGGTGTGTAGCCCGCCACCGAGAACAGCAGCTTGCGCGCCAGCGAATAACCGTTCGTGTGCAGACCGGTCGAGGGCAGTCCCACTAACACGTCGCCCACTTCTACGTTCTTGCCGGTAATAATTTTTTCGCGATCCACTGCGCCTACAATGAATCCCGCAAGATCGTATTCGCCCTCAGGATAGAAGCCCGGCATCTCGGCCGTCTCACCGCCAATCAGCGCGCAGCCATTGTGTTTGCATGCCTCGGCCAATCCGCTGATCACCTTCTCGGCTATTTCCAACTCAAGTTTTCCTACCGCAAGGTAGTCCATAAAGAACAGTGGCGTCGCGCCTTGCACGGCAATGTCATTCACGCAGTGATTTACCAGGTCGCCGCCTACGGTGTGGTGTATGCCGAGTTCGAAGGCAAGTTTCAACTTGGTGCCTACGCCATCGACGCTGCTGACCAGTACCGGATCGGAAAATTTCTTCTTATCGACCTGAAATAGCCCGCCAAAGCCACCGATCTCGCTCAGGACACACTTATTAAAAGTTCGGTGCGCCAGGTACTTGATGCGCTGCTTTGTGCGATTTGCCTGTTCAATGTCCACGCCAGCGTCAGCGTAGGTCAGGCTTTTCTGTTCAATTTCTTCGGCCAATGTAATCACGTCCGTGGAGGAATTTTTCGGGGAACCCGCGAACTAAAATTGTAGCATTTACAGGCTGCGAATGTGTGACACGCAGGCGTTTGCGCCTTTTCGCCAGCAGGGTAGCCACTTTCGTCGATTGTCCAGATTCAGTTTTGCGCTGATACTTAATACCGGATCGCATTACGTACATCGCCGCGCAGCTTTTGCTAAGGAACTGAATCAGGAATATGGCTATCTTCGATTGGATTCTAGTCATCTTCGGTATTGCCATAGCGCTCGCTGGAAGCTGGATTCAGCTTCATCCCGAACTCGTCTTTCCACGTGAGGCACGAGTGCAGGGCTGGCGTCTCGAACCATATCAGCTCGCCCAGATTCGGCTTCTCGGCGCCTCTATTCTATTTATGGGAGCCTTTTTCGCGCTCCAGATGACAATCAACCTCATTGGACTCCCCTGGTGGATCGGCTCAATCGGCGGTTTCATCGCTGCAATTGCCGCTACAGTTTGGACAAAAATCAAAATCCGACGCCAGCAGCAGCAAAAAAATTGCCGCTGCGTTGAGCGATCCTCTCTGCCTCAGAAAGTTCCCGAGCTCCGCTAAAAGCCGAGCGCCAACCAAAACCTGCTGCTTTGCCTCAGAGAATTCAATCCGCAATCCGCAATTCCCATTCACCGAACGCGCGGTGCGTTGTAGGATGCTTGTCGAAAGGCGAGCCTCATGAATCCGATTGGTAAAGTTCCAGCTAGCGGTTTCAGCCCTGCGCACGACGTATTGAGAGCAGAGCGTCACCCTCTCGATTCTATCTTCAGGCCAACTGGCGTGGCGCTGATCGGCGCAAGCGAGCGTACCGGTTCCGTGGGACGTACCGTGCTCTGGAACCTTATCAGCAGCCCTTTCGGCGGTGCCGTTTATCCGGTGAATCCTAAGCACTCCAATATCCTTGGGATTCGCACTTACGCTTCGCTCCAGGCGCTCCCGGAGCTCCCTGACACCGTTATCATTTGCACCCCGGCAGATACAGTCCCGGGACTGCTCCGCGAATGTGTCGAACTCGGTATCCCTGGTGGCATCGTCATCTCTGCTGGATTCAAGGAAACAGGCACATCCGGCGAACGGCTTGAAGCCGAGATCATGCAAACTATTCAGGGCAGGATGCGAATCATCGGCCCCAACTGTCTCGGGGTGATGAACCCGGTTCAGGGTCTCAATGCGACTTTTGCCAACTCCATAGCCCGCCCCGGCAACGTCGCGTTCATCAGTCAAAGTGGCGCTCTGTGTACGGCCGTCCTGGACTGGGCGATACGCGAGAACGTCGGCTTCAGCGGCTTCGTCTCAATCGGCTCCATGCTGGATGTCAATTGGGGCGATCTCATCGACTACTTCGGAAATGATCCGGGCACCCATGCCATTGTCATTTACATGGAGTCCGTTGGTGACGCGAGCTCGTTTCTCTCTGCTGCCCGCGAAGTCTCGCTAACAAAGCCCATCATCGTCATCAAGGCCGGACGCACTGCCGCTGCGGCCAAGGCCGCCGCCTCTCATACGGGCTCGCTTACCGGTTCCGATGCTGTTCTGGAAGCTGCCTTCCGCCGTGTCGGAGTGCTCCGCGTAAACCGCATTGCGGAAGTTTTTTTCATGACCGAAGTGCTCTCAAAGCAGCCGCGGCCCAAGGGAAAGCGCCTCTGCATCGTGACCAATGCGGGAGGCCCGGGCGTTCTCGCTACGGATGCACTTATTCAGGGAGGAGGCGAGCTTGCAGAGATTTCGCAGGAGAGCATAAACGCCTTCAATGCGATACTTCCCGCCGCATGGAGCCACGGCAATCCGGTTGACATTCTGGGTGACGCGGAACCGGAACGCTACGCCAAATCCCTCGATATTGCCGCCAAAGACCCGAACATCGACGGCATGCTGGTCATCATGACACCCCAGGGCATGACCAATCCCACCCAGATCGCCGAACAGCTTAAGCCCTACGCTCACGGACTCGGAAAGCCTGTGCTTGCCAGTTGGATGGGGGGCGAGTCTGTCACTCACGGTGCAGACATTCTCAATCAGGCGGGAATACCCATTTTCAATTATCCCGATACGGCCGTTCAGGCTTTCAACTACATGTGGCGCTACGCCTACAATCTTCGCGGCCTTTACGAGACCCCTTCACTCAGCTCCACGTCACTCCGTCCCGATCATGATGGCGCCTCGGAAATTCTCTCCACCGTGCGCAACAGCGGCCGCACTATTCTGACCGAGTACGAATCGAAGAAACTGCTCGAGTCCTACGGCATTCCCAGCATCCCTACCAGGATAGCCGAGACCGAAGATGCTGCCATCGAGTCCGCAAACAGTATCGGTTATCCTGTCGTCCTCAAACTCCACTCGTTTACGATCACACACAAAACAGATGTTGGCGGAGTCATCCTCAATCTTCCCGATGCCGCCAGTGTGCGGCGCGCCTTCGCGCAAATCCGCGGCAGCGTTGAGGCCGCAGCGGGTCCGGGGCATTTCCAGGGGGTCACCGTCCAGCCGTTCGCCAAGCAAGAAGGCTACGAACTTATCCTCGGCTCCTCGATCGATCCGCAATTCGGCCCCGTGCTTCTTTTCGGTACCGGAGGCCAGCTTGTAGAAGTCTTCGAGGACCGCTCCCTGGCCCTGCCGCCACTCAATACCACACTGGCCCGCCGCATGATGGAACAGACCCGCATATACAAAGCTCTGAAAGGCATCCGTGGCCGCAAGTCAGTGGACCTGACCGCACTGGAAGAACTGATGGTCCGCTTCAGCGATCTCGTAATCGAGCATCCGGTGATCAAGGAAATCGACATTAATCCCGTTCTCGCTTCACCCGAAAGGCTTCTTGCGCTCGATGCACGCGTCGTTGTTCACGATCAGAGCGTGTCCGACGATCAGATGCCACGCTCCGCCATCCGTCCGTACCCGTCCCGGTATGTCTCCGACTGGACAATGAAGAATGGCGAGCAGGTCACGATTCGTCCCATCCGTCCTGAAGACGAACCGATGATGATCGAGTTTCATAAGAAGCTCAGTGAGCGCTCCGTCTACCTGCGTTATTTCCAGCCATTGAAATTAACGCAGAGAACCGCGCACGAGCGTCTCACGCGCATCTGCTTCATCGACTATGACCGCGAAACGGCCCTGGTAGTGGAGCGCCGAAAACCCGATGGCACGAACGAAATCATCGCAGTGGGCCGCCTCAGCAAGATCCATGGACGCGCTGAGGCCGAAATGGCCGCACTGGTGCAAGATGAATTCCAGGGCAAGGGCCTCGGCGTCGAACTTTACACCCGCCTCATCCGTGTGGCCCGCGACCAGCGCTTGAAGAAGGTTCACTCCGACATGATGGGCGAAAACAGGGAGATGCAGCACCTGTGCAAGAAGCTGGGTTTCCACCTCAGCACACCCGATTTGGAAGACAATCTGGTCCTTGCGGAACTCGAATTGTGATCGCGCTCTGACTTCGGTTTTTCTCGAAATCGTGTGTTCAACCCGAATCGGGTTCAGGGGAAGCTCGTGCGGAATTCAGCAACTCTCTTATCTAACTCTGAATGCTGGCGTTATCCTTGTTACCGGTTAGCCTCGTGAAACTTCCTCGTGTCTTACTCATCGTGATGCTTTTCCTGGCGCCCTCGCTGCGAGCGCAGCCCGTACCCGCGCATCGCGCCCGCGTAGCGCTTGCCCTTTCCGGCGGCGGAAGTCTCGGCCTCGCCCACCTTGGAGTTCTGCAATATTTTGACGAGCACCATATTCCGGTCGACGCCATCGCCGGAACCAGCATGGGCGGCATCATTGGAGGTCTCTACGCTACCGGGCACAGCCCTGCTGAGATAGAGGCCTCATTTGAGCAGGCGAGTTGGGACAGACTGCTGCGCATTCAACCGCGCTATGAAAACCTGCCTATCCAGGCGCGGCAGGATCGCGCGAAATATCCCGGAGAATACGCCCTGCGCCTTGGTCATAACCTCTCGCTGCCTTCCGGGCTCAGCACGGCCGAGCCTCTCGACCTTTTCCTCTCCCGGCAGGTGCTTGCTTACTCGAACGTGGAGGACTTCGCACAGCTTCCAATACCTTTCCGTTGCGTCGCGACACGACTGGAGACCGGCGAGATGTTTGTCCTTCGCCGGGGCAATCTTGCCCGCGCTCTTCGCGCCACCATGTCAGTTCCCGGAATATTTACTCCTGTCGAATGGAATGGCTACGTTCTTGTGGATGGCGGGCTCGTAAATAATCTCCCGACCGATGTCGCCCGTGATATGGGGGCCGACGTAGTTATCGCCGTACACTTCAACACCCCCGTTCCGCCCACACGCGCGCTTCAGTCTCTGCCAAACGTGCTGACCCAGGCCATTTCCGTTGCCGTATCCGTCACCGAACGCGAGAACCTGCGCACCGCCGATCTCGTGCTGGCCCCATCGCTTACCGGCATCGGAGGAATCGATTACAAGCACGCCCGCGAACTCATCGAGCGCGGCTACCAGGCCGCCCAACAGAAGGAGCGCTTTCTCGCCACACTCGCTCTTAGCAACTCCGAGTGGGCCGCCTATCAAGCCGAGCGCCGCAGCCGCATGAAGCAGGCTCCCACGCAGGCCAACCGCGTGATCGTGCAGTCCGCCGATCCCTCGTTGACCCGCAACGCACAGGCCGAACTCAACCGCCTCCAGGCCCCGTTGTCTCTCGCGCAGATCGAGCACGAGCTCTCCACTCTGGTCATCTCTTCTGCCCTGCCCGGAGCCTTTTATCGCCTCTCGCCAGCGAAGCCCGACACCCTGGTTGCGGAGGTCGAGCAGCGCTCCGGCAGTCAGCTCTTTATACGACCTGCGCTGGAGTTTGCGGTTGCCAACGGCGAGCCTACACGCGGGTCACTTCGCGGATTCGTTACATACTTACCAAAGGGCGCTTTTCAGGCCCCTTATCGTGTACAGTTTTCCATCGGCTACAGTCCTATGCTTGCAGCCGAATATGAACGGCCCTTCAGCGGTACTCCGTGGTTCTGGTCTCCGTCGCTCCACATCCAGCGCCAGAACAGCTCAACTTACAACGGCACCGAGAACCTCACTCATTGGCAGGACACTTACTCCGGCTCCCTCGATTTAGGCTATGGCCGGGGTCAACGTCTTCGCCTTCGCGCCGGGATAGAAGCAGGATATGAGAAGGTCTCCAGTCAACAGCTCCTGGGCGCGCTCCCTGTCAGCAACGGAGCCTTTGTCGCCCCCCGCTTCAAGGCCGATTGGAATACTCTCGATAACGCATCTTTGCCCACTCACGGCACGTTATTCACGGCATCCGTTGCGGGGCGCTATCGCAGCTCTGAATCCGGCACCGTACCTCTCGCACAGGCCTCGCTCGCCCATCACTTCCCTGCTCTGTCCGGCACCATCACGGCTTCGCTCAATGCGGGTTCCAGCTTTGGCGTGCCAGTTAACTATTTCGATCTCTTTCCCCTTGGCGGCCCCGCCGACCTCCGTGCTTTCCGGTATCAGCAGTTCCATGCCTCGTCCTATGCTTATGGAGCGCTCGCCTATCGCAAGCCTTTTGGTCATTTCAAGCTCTTCGGCCAGCGTCCGCAGTTCGGGGCTTGGTACGACGTAGCCGGACTCACGCAGCCCCTTCAATCGTGGCAAAGCGTGCAGAGCGGCTCGGTCGGCGTGTTGCTCAATTCCCCGCTCGGTGTTATCACCCTGGGCATTGGACGCACTAATGACGACCAGACTCGTGCCTGGATAAACATTGGCCGTCCCTGAGCCGCGCAGTGACGAGCTCGCTTTTGTATTTAGAAATTGAAAACTCTCCCGAGCATCGCGAATCGTTGTGCTCGGGAGAGTTTTAAGAATTATTTCGCCAATGCTGCAAATTGCGCGGTGTGAACGGGAACATTGCTCACCCGGCTGGATGCAAAACGTTTCCCAATACGACGGGTTCGCGAATCCGGCCTAGTGTTTCTTGCCGGAGGCTTTTGCCTGTCGCATGGCTTTCTGTGCGTCGCCCTTATGCTCGCGGTTGTGGCGTTGTACTGCCTTCGCAATTTCCTCGGGGGTAAGCGTACTGTGATGCTCCGAATGAAGCACGTCGCTTGGTATCTTTCGATCCTTTTCCATTCGACCCTCCTCGTAAGGCTTCTGTGGAGCCATTCAAACAGATGCCGCTGAACCTAATTCAGTGGCTTTAAGCCGGGGAAGGGCAAAAATTTTCGGGAGTTGGTCGGCATACCGCGGATGTTTGGATTCGTGTTTCAGACAGGAAATGGGCTAATGCACAATGCTTTTTTCCTCCGATTTGTGGCAGATCCACGCAGCTTTTGCCCCTATCAAAGCCACCACAACCAAACCAGCGCTCGTATCCAGGGCTACATCCCACCAGTTTCCAGTGCGACTCGGAAGACTCATCTGGTGCAGCTCGTCGGAGGCCGCTACGAGGAATGTGCAAAGTACCGCCAGTCCGGCCCATTCTATCCGCCACCACATATGCAGCACATGTATGCGGCCTCTCAATGGCCGGCCGTAGTCATGTTGCAGCCAGTAGGTCCCCCGCAGCAGAACCAGCCAGCAGAAGCACAGCGTTCCGTAACCCACCATGTGCCCCGCCTTGCGCAATACCAGGTTCAGAGTGTCCAGTTGAGCATCCCCGAGATGCACTCCAGCCCATAGCAGCAATGTCCGCAGACGCTCGCCGGTATGGGCGCTGGACATCCTGTCCGTTGATTCCAGAAAGATCAGCGCAAGCATGACCAGCACGGGAAGCCAGTAGTGCCAGAACAGTTCTCGTGCGTGCTTCAATAGTCTTCGCTCATTTCTTCTCTTGGATCTGCTCCGCCACTCACCCTGTTCTGATGCTGAGCAAATCGAACAGGAGCGGGCGCTCCTGTTCGATTCTGCTTTCAGTAGTTTTACTCGGCTCGATAATTTGGAGCTTCACGCGTGATCGTCACGTCATGTACGTGGCTCTCTTTCAATCCGGCGCCACTGATGCGGATGAACCTTGCTTTCTGTTGCATTTCTTCAATCGTGGCGCAACCCACGTAGCCCATTCCGCTGCGCAATCCACCTACCAGCTGATGAATCATCATGGCGACGGTGCCACGGTAGGGAACGCGTCCCTCTATGCCTTCGGGAACCAATTTTGCCAGCCGGTTACCTTCTTCTATTCCCGAACCTAACCGTCCGAGCAGTTCACCGGAATCATCCAGCTTCTGGAAGTATCGCTCACTGGAACCCTGCGCCATCGCACTCAGCGAACCCATGCCGCGATAAGCCTTGAAGGTGCGGCCCTGGTACAGGATTGTCTCGCCCGGACTCTCTTCGGTTCCAGCAAGCAGTGAGCCCACCATCACTACGCTCGCTCCCGCCGCAATTGCCTTTGATACGTCGCCTGAGTACTTTATTCCGCCGTCAGCGATAACTGGCACTCCTGCTTCATGTGCCGCGCGCGAAGCTTCGGCAATCGCGGTAATCTGCGGAACGCCAGCTCCGGTCACGATTCGCGTGGTACAGATCGAGCCTGGTCCAATCCCCACCTTCACACCGTCCGCGCCGCACGCAATCAAGTCTGCCGCTCCCTCGTAGGTGGCAACGTTGCCGGCCAGCAAGTTCACGTTTGGCAGAGAGTGCTTGATTTGTTTTACCGCATCCATCACGCGCGTCGAATGACCATGGGCGCTGTCGATTGCCAGCACGTCGCACTTCAGTCGAACCATTTCCTGCGCGCGTTCGAGAAAGTCTCCAGTCGCGCCAATCGCTGCGCCGACTCTTAACCGTCCCTGCTCGTCTTTCGCTGCGTTCGGATATTTCAGTTTCTTCTGGATATCCTTGACTGTGATGAGACCTTTAAGCTCGTAATGGTCATCGACTACCAGCAATTTCTCAACACGATGCTGGTGCAGGATCAGTTCTGCCTGCTCCAGTGTAGTTCCCACCGGAACCGTGATCAGATTTTCCTTGGTCATGACCTGCGAGATAGGAATATCGGTGCGCGTTTCGAATCGCAGATCGCGGTTGGTCAGGATACCCACGAGCTTTTTGTTCTTTGTGACGGGCACACCGCTGATGCGGTAGCGCTTCATTACTTCCAATGCATCGCTGATATTGCGTTCCGGCCCGATTGTGATCGGGTCGACAATCATACCGCTCTCCGAGCGTTTCACCTTGTCGATTTCGCCGGCTTGCTGCTCAATCGTGAGATTACGGTGGATAATTCCCAGCCCGCCCTGTTGCGCCAGAGCAATCGCCATCCTTGATTCAGTCACCGTGTCCATTGCGGCGCTAATCACTGGAATATTCAGTCGGATGTTTCGGGTCAGCTGAACCTGAGTGTTGACTTCGGCAGGAACAACGTCTGATTTTGCTGGCAATAGCAGCACATCATCGAAGGTCAGAGCCTCTGGAACCGGGAAACTAATCATTGGGCTTGTCCAAAAGGAAGGTCATACAGCATTGTATGAATTCCGCCCTTACTCTTGCAAACCAAACAATGTATTGTATTCGGAGTGACACGCAGGTTCCGAAGTGTCGCCAGCATTCCTGCCCTCATTCACGACACTTGCCGGGGTGCAGCCTTTAGTCACGACTAAAGGCTGCGTGTTGCTTCGCTTGTCGTGCGACCGTTGCGACTACTTTGGCTTTTTGCTGCTGGACGAAATCCTGCGGAAGATAAACTCCTGGGCAAGACTGCTGACTGCGCGTACGGCAGTGTTGACAGCAAAACTTGAGAATACCAGCCCTGCGCCGCGGTTTGAATCCGGATAGTAAAGGTTCGAAAGGGAAGCTGAAGCCAAGTCGCCACCCAGACTAGAGTAATTCGGCTGCCATCGTCCATTATCTCCCTTACAAAAAAACGGGTGGCCAACCGCATACCAGAAGCGAGACTTTGTGGTACCAGTACCCTTATAGAAATAACGCGGATCCTGATGCAAAATCGTTGGCAGAACGGCACCGGCGATCAGGATCTGAGAAACGCTGTCGGCTTCAATAGCCCCCCATCTCTGGCCGAACCCCTTTGCGCCTTGAACGTAATTGGGCCTGTCAGACGCCTGATTGAGGCCAGCCATCACCGTTGTTGCGGCGAGGGTAACAGGATCCATGGCAACCTTCATTGCAAGTCTGAACTTCAGCTTCGGCGTGAGCGGCGCGGCATTGGGTTCATAGACAGCGTAAAAATTCGGAAAGAACCCTAAAATTCGCTGTGTTTCCGCTACCTTTACCTGCTGGGTGGCAATTTCCTCAGCTGAGTAAGTCACGTCGATTGCCGTTTTTGTCTCGGCCACTCGAAGTTTGCTGCCGGTTATGATTTGAACCTGGCTGGGCCGAAGAACAATTTCCGGGGAAGTCCAGTCTGCAAATCCTTTGGCGCTGACCGTGATATGGTAGGGTACACTCGGCTTCAAATCGCCAAAGTTGTAAAACCCCATGTCGTTTGTCACTATCGTGCGGCGGTCGCCCGGACCAGGGCCTTCGAGGACAACGGCAGCACCGGGAACGACCGCGTCATTTGCGTCGGTTACAGTTCCGATAATGCTTCCTGTCTGAGGTTGGGGGGCATCGACCTGCGCCAGCAGGGGCAACACGAGAGCGAACGAAATAAAGGCAAAGATCAGCAGCCGGATACGCACGGTTTTCAAAAATACTCCGTCACGCCAGGATCAACCGGCGTCAAAAAATTCTTTTCACTGTATGCTATCATCGATTGTGGCGTGTCAGGCCGGCCTTGATTTTAGCACATTGAAGATTTCAGCTGACAGGGGAAGCTTTCTTCTCTTCCAAGTGTCGCCGGTAACTGGGCGAGTGTGTCTTGGTTGTATTCCCTAAGGACCGGCGCTATACTTGCTGATGCCAGCTGCGGTACTGTTTCCATCCGTGCCTAGGGTTGAACCCGGATGAGAGCAGCGGGGGTTCAGTGCGATCCGCCTTCTGATTCGTCCCTTGTCCATTTGCGTTTTTGGCGAAGGCAGGCAACCGTCAGGCCTGAGAAGGGGAGTTACGACTGTTACCGGCATCGGCCTTATGGTGCCTTGGAGTTCGGATTCTTAAAAATGGCATTTGCGCTCGATAAAGTCCGTGAGATCTCAGAAAGGGTCGCTCAGTCCAATGGGCTCGTCCTGTGGGACCTTGAGATGAAGGGGAGCGGCGCGAGCAGGACTCTGCGCATTTTTATTGATAAACCTGAGGGAATCAGCCACGAGGATTGTTCCACTTACAGCCGTGAGGTTGCTACCATTTTCGACGTCGAAGACGCGGTCCCCGGCGGTGCTTACGTACTGGAGATTTCTTCTCCGGGGCTTGACCGCAAACTTTTCAAGCCAGAGCACTTCGAGCAGTTCACCGGCAGTCTCGTCAAGTTCAGCACGCGCGACCTGGTCAACGGCAACCGCCATTTCGAAGGCCGTCTCGTCAGCTTTTCCGATGGCCAACTTACGGTCGATCTCGACCAGGCAACCAGTCGTAAAAAGGCAAAGACTCAGGGAACCGGTGTTATTGTCGTAAGCTTCTCGAACGTTGAGAAGGCCAGCCTGGTACCCGAGTTCTAGTTTTCGCAAGTTTAGTTCTGCGCGGCTTTTGTGCCGCATGCAACATCCAATCATGCTAATTCGGGAACGATTCCCGAATAGAGAAGATTTCAATCGGGGCTTGGCCCCGTAAGGTGGCAAGGAATATGGCAAGCGAACTGTATAACGTGATCGACGCATTGAGCCGAGAGAAAGGAATTAACCCGGACATCGTCGTTTCGGCCATTGAGGACGCCATTGTCGTCGCCACGCGCAAGTTCTACAAGACGCAGGAAATTCTGCGCGCCGCCCTGGATCGTGAAACAGGAGCGATTCATGCTTACTCCGTCAAGGAAATCCTCCCCAGCGAGGATGACATCGAGGACCCGCAGATTCAGATCTCGCTCGAAGAGGCGCTCAAGATCAGTGAAGACGCCGTAGTAGGCGGTGAGCTGCTGCAGGAAAAGTCCATTGAAGGACTCGGACGCATTGCCGCTCAACTTGCGAAGCAGGTCATCTTTCAAAAGGTGCGTGAAGCCGAGCGCGATACCGTTTTCAATGAGTATCATAACCGCGTCAACGAGGTTGTGAACGCCACCGTTAAGCGCATCGAGGGACCGGATTATATCTTCGACCTTGGCAAAACCGAGGCTCGTATGCCTCGGAAGGAGCAGTCCAAGCTTGAATCCTTTGCCGTCGGTGAGCGGGTCCGGGTCGTCATCATTCGCGTTGAGAAGGCCACAAAGGGCCCCGGTGTTATCGTCTCCCGCGCCGCTCCGGAACTCGTTTCCAACCTCTTTCAAACCGAGGTGCCAGAGATTTACGACAACACTGTGGTCATCCGCGCAATTGCCCGCGAAGCTGGCGAACGAACCAAGATTGCCGTTATGTCGTGTGACAAGGATGTGGATGCCGTCGGCGCATGCGTGGGCATGAAAGGCATGCGCGTGCAGTCCATCATTCGTGAGCTACGCGGCGAAAAGATCGATATTATTGCGTACCACGAAGACCCCGTAACCTTTGCGGAAAAAGCTCTGCAGCCGGCCAAGGTCTCCCGCGTCTCCATCGTGGATAGCCGCGAAAAGCATCTCGAAGTCATCGTAGACGACACGCAACTGTCGCTTGCAATTGGCAAGAAGGGCCAGAACGTCCGACTTGCCGCAAAACTCCTCGGCTGGAAGATCGATATCAAGAGCGAAGAGGAGAAGCGTCAGGAAGTAGAGCAGCAGATGAATTCGCTGGTTGGCAACTCTGCGACTTCCCTGGAGAACATTGCTGCCGCAGTCGGTGATCCGGTTTTGGAAAAACTGACTGCAGCGGGTATCAGCAGCGTGGAATCGCTTGCCGATATGACTCCCGAAGAGCTTGAGGCTATTCCGGGTATCGGACCGGAAACGGTCGAAAAGATTTCTGTCGCAGTCAATAATTATTTCTCGACGTTGGATTCGGCCCCGGAGGTTACCTCTGCCGATCCGGTCGAAGTTGAGTATCCTTCTGATTCGTTGCTGACCACCGAGCCCGACCTAGCCCCGGAAGAGGCTCCGTCGGAAGAGCAACCGGAACAGCAGATCGAAATTAAACAGGATTGCGGTTCCGCTGTCGATAGCGAAACCGAAAAAGCAACACCCACGGATGAAGACGAAATCGACACACTGGGTGAGCACCCGGACGAGCAATTTATCGACCCGGGCAACAAGTAACGCGCGCGGACGTGTCCTCACCGATATGTCCGCACGCACAAGATTTTTGTTCCGAAAGCCGGTTTCTGGGCCGCCTCGGCGAATGCCCAGGGCAAACACAGCCTGGAGAGGTCTTCACAACGAAAGCTTCTCCAGTAGAGAAGCACCGCGCTGATGCGCAACCGTACCGATCAAAGTAGGTGGAAACGGTTCGGACATAAGGATATGAACGGCGGATGAAGATTCGAATTAACGATTTGGCTCGAGAGCTGGAAGTTAAAAGTAAACAGATCCTCGACGTGCTCATCAAAGTTGGCGTCACGGAGAAGAAGACCCACTCCAGCTCCGTCGAGCCCGAGGAAGCCGAGAAAGTACGCAACTATTTCCGCGAGATAAGCGGATCGCCTGCTCGTTATCGCAGTGGCAGCGAAGAGTTCCGTCCCAGGATCGACCTTTCTAAAATATCCAAGCCCGGCGATGCGATGAAGGCCATCCTCGCGCGCAAGGAATCATCAGCCGAGACAGCCAAAACCGCACGTCCAAACGTGACTCTGCCGCCCACGCAGCCCAAGGTTATTGTCAATAAGCCTGCAGATCCCCGGCCCGCCCCTCCTGTTGTTCCAGAGCGGGTTCCACGGCTCGTTACACCGGAATCTGTTGCCCAGCGGTCGCAGGTGGCTCGTGTCGAGCCGCCGAAGCCTCCTATGGCCACCGCGCCCATAGTTAAAGCGGAACAGCCCACAGGGCCAGCGACCTCCGCACAGTCTGCCGAGCCACCAGTGGCCGCCGCGCCGGCTAATGTCACGCCGTCGGCTCCGCCAACTGAAGCTCCGGTTGGGCCCACTCCTGCTACTGAGGCACCTACCCCGGTCGCGACTCCGGAAACGGCTCCAGTTGAAACTGCATCCACTCCGGCTGCGCCGGTTGTTCCGGCCGCCCAAGGCGAGTCTGCTCCCGGCTCTGCCGTTACGCCGCATTCACCCGCTGCGCAAGGCAAGCAAGCTGCCCGCAAACAGCCGCAAACCGGCTCTGCCCGCCCGCCGCTCCCCGGACAGCCACCTGCCCCGGCCCGCCGCATGATTGTGCCGCAGACGGGCCCGCGCCCTGTTTACACTGCGCCACCGCCGCCGCCACCTCGCCCAACTCCGCCACCTTCGGCGCTGGGCAATCGCACGGGTTTACCTGTGCGTGGCCAGCCCATATTCCAGCGTCCGCGGCCCGGACAGTCATTCTCTGGCCCCTCCGGCGCTCCCGGCTCACGTCCTCCGTTTACTGGAGAGCGTCGTCCCATGCACCCCACCCGCAGCACGCCTACACCAGGTGGACGGCCCCCCATGGGTGGTCGCCCTGGTATGGGACCGCGTCCCGGTGGGCCACCTCGTCCGGGAGGTCTGCTAGGCGCGGCCGCTGGTGCTCCTCCCCCGGGAGCCGCACCCAGACCGGGTGCCCGTACAGGTGCGCCTGCGCGCCGCCCCGGCCAGCGTTATCAGGGCCCACGCGGTAAGCAGGAAGGGCCGATGAAAGGGTTTACGCCGCCGCCCCGGCTTTCGCTCAGCAATGAGCCGATGCCGATCACGCGCACGATCACAATTTCTGAAGGCGTGAGCGTAAAAGACCTTGCCGAAAAACTTGAAATTCGCGCCAAAGATCTGATTGCACGGTTGCTGGCTCGTGGTGTTTTTGCCACCATCAACCAGACGCTGAGCGAGGATCTTGCCCGAGACATGGCCCGCCACTTCGGAGCCGAGAGCTCGGTCATCAGCTTTGAGGATCAGATTCAGCAGGATTACGACGCTCAGGCCATCGAACAGGATAACGAAGCGGTCTTCAATACCGTCACACGACCACCCGTAGTCACCATCATGGGTCACGTCGATCACGGCAAGACCAGCCTTCTCGATGCCATTCGCTCCACCAGTGTGGCCGAAGGCGAAGCAGGCGGCATCACGCAGCACATCGGCGCCTATAAGGTGAAGATCACCGATTCCAACTCGCCTGCCTTTGGGCGCGAGATCGTCTTCCTTGATACCCCGGGTCACGAGGCCTTCACTCGTATGCGTGCCCGCGGCGCCAAGGTCACGGATATCGTTATTCTCGTTGTTGCCGCCGATGACGGCGTAATGCCTCAAACGCTAGAGGCCATCGATCACGCCAAAGCCGCCAAGGTTCCGCTAATCGTTGCCGTAAATAAAATCGACAAGCCCGATGCGATGCCTGACCGGGTGAAGAAACAGCTTGCCGACCGCGGACTCCTCCCTGAGGACTGGGGTGGCGATACCATTTACGTCGACGTTTCGGCCAAGAAGCACACGAATCTCAACCAGCTTCTGGAAATGATCTGCCTCGTGGCGGACATGAAGGAGCTCAAAGCGACGCCTGAACGCCTGGCCACCGGTACCGTCCTGGAGGCCAAACTCGATCGTGGACGCGGTCCCGTTGCCACCGTCCTGATCGATAACGGAACCCTGCGTGCCGGGGAAAATTTTGTGGTCGGAAACATCTTCGGCAAGGTCCGCGCCATGTTCGATGATCGCGGACGCAACCTCGATGAAGCTGGCCCGTCCACTCCGGTGGAGATTCTTGGTCTCGAAGGTCTGCCACAAGCTGGCGATCAGTTCGTTGTTGTGGCCGAGCGCGAAAAGGCCCGCGAAATCGCCGATTATCGAGAAGCCAAAGCCCGCGAAGCCATTCTCGCGAAGACAACGCGCGTTTCGCTTGAAGGCCTCGCCCGTCAGATCAAGAACGAAGGCAGCAAGCAGCTCGACATCATCCTCAAGGGCGATGTCCAGGGCTCGGTCGAAGTCATTAACGATCTGCTCACGAAGCTCTCCAACGAACAGGTGCGAATCAAGGTGCTGCGTTACTCAGTCGGCGCTATCACGGAAAGCGACGTGCTCCTCGCCGCAGCCTCAAACGCGATCATCATCGGCTTCAACGTCCGTCCAGAACGCAAAGCGCAAGAGATGGCCGAACAGGAGAAGGTTGATATCCGTCTCCACTCCATCATCTACGAGCTTCAGGACGAGATAAGGAAGGCCATGACCGGCCTCCTCGAGCCAACCATCAAGGAAACCTACATGGGACGCGCCGAAGTACGCGATACCTTCCGCATACCGAAGGTCGGCACCATTGCCGGTTGCCAGGTTGTCGATGGCATTGTTAAACGCGACTCTGAAGTCCGACTGCTTCGCGACAATGTTGTTGTCTTTACGGGCAAAGTCTCTTCACTGAAGCGCTTCAAAGACGACGCCAGCGAGGTCCGCAATGGCATGGAGTGCGGTATCGGAATTCACAACTATAACGATGTGAAGACGGGCGATGTTATCGAGGCATTCGTCACCGAAAAGGTAGCGACCCAGTTGGTCTAGCTGTTCACGTTCCGATGGAGCCAACACTCCATCGGAACTCTGTTTTTGTTTTTTGTCTTCCTTGTTTCACTACGCAGAGAGCCTTCTATCGCTCTCAATGACAATTCCGGCAGCGTGAAAAAATCCAGCATTTTTTTCGATCTCCACTCTGATTGGTGTACTATTCCATGCGCTGATCCAGCGACTCTGGATTCTGCATGGCATTTCAAAACAGATAGGCGCTCTCGATTTTGCGAAGTGAAAAGATCTTTCGGCAAAGCGGGAATACAACTCGCGAAACCGTTCCGTTCCGTTGAATCTTTGCCGAAATCTAAAAATAGCTAAATTTCGATCAAGAACAGAGATCCGGCTCTGGACAGAGAGTCCTGATCGGGAACTTTGGAGCTGAAAGATGAAGAGACTTTTCGGAGTAGCTCTAATCTTTTTCTTTGCTGTCGGCGCCTTCGGGCAACAAAACTATGTCGGGCGTTACGACGTTTTCGGTGGTTTCAGCTATTTGGAGTCGCCCAAACTGGACTTGCAACAAGCGGGATTTAACACTCAGATTGGCGTCAATCTCAGACGCTGGTTGGCCTTCGGCTTCGATTACAGTATTCAGAGCGGTGACACCATACTGGTGCCGGGAGAGCTCAAACCCAGGTATCAGGCATTACTGCCGACAATCCCCGGCTACAAGTTGTATGTGCCTTTTGATGCGACCACTCAGACGTTTGCCCTTGGGCCTCAGTTGGAGTATCGTCACTTCAAGAAATTTACCCTTTTTGTGCATCCCTCAATCGGTGTCATCCATGAAAGCATCACACTCAAGCCCCATGATGCAATCACTACTGGAATTGTGAATGCTCTGCTCACACGAGGGGTGCTGCATACAAAGAGCCCGGACGACACGACTTACTTCTATGGGTTCGGTGGCGGCATTGAATACAACGCCAGTAAGCACCTTCACATTCGCGCCGACGCTGAGTTTGTGCATGTATTCTTGTACAGCGATCTGCTGAAAGATTCTCGCAACAGTATCCGTTTTTCAATTGGTCCCACCTTCAATTTTGGCAGGAACGTACGTAAATAACTTTTTCCTCTGCAAGGCGCTGGGCTTCGTTGCGAACGAAGCCTTCTCAGCCTGAACTGTTGGAGGCGCCTCAAGGATGAGTGATTTTCGAACCGCAGTGTTGCTCTTGCTTTTACCTTTGCGGTTGGCTTTATTTCGCTATATTTGATTGCTGTTATGCCCATTGCCCACCTTACGCTCGAACTTCGCATTGAAGGCGCACACTCGCTCAAGGATCGCCGCCAGGTCCTTCGCAGCATCAAGGACCGCCTCCGCTCCAGTTTCAATGTTTCCGTAGCCGAGATTGACCCGACAGATCTCTGGCAATCGGCTACACTTGGCATTGTAGCCATATCATCCTCGCGCCATTACCTCGATGGCCTGATGAAGCAGGTGGAAGCGACAGCGGCTCGCACAGCCAACAACCAGGGCGCTGACATCACAGACAGCTTTCTGCACTTCCTCGATTAGGCGGAGATTTTCGCTTCTCACACGTCTGCTGTGGTAAATTGAATAGTTTATTTGGGGTTAGGTTTAGATCCACGCCCTCTCGAAATACAGGAGTATTGTTCTTGGAAAACCGCAGTGCACAGCATCACAAGGAACGTCTGACCGAAGCAATCAAGGAAGAACTGGTTACCATTATTGCCGGTGAGCTTTCCGATCCGCGTATCGGGCTCGTAACCATCAACGAAGTCTTAATGGCGCCAGGCGGGAAATCTGCTCGCATCTATGTCGCCGTCGAAGGCGATGAACGCGAACAGAAAGCTGCTGTCGCCGCGCTTAATGATGCAGTCGGGTACATCCGCCATCAACTCTCCGAAACGCTCAGTCTGCGAGTTGCACCCGATCTTCATTTCGTTCACGACAGCTCCGGAAAATACGGCGAGCGCATTGACGAACTTCTTGATCGGATCGAAAAGCAAAACAAAAAAATCAAGAAATGAACACTCTTGCCGAGGTACTGAATGCAATGCGGTCTCGCCAGCGCTGGGTCATTACATCCCATGCCGGTCCCGATGGCGATGCTGTGGGCAGCGTTCTCGCCTGTGTTCATATACTTCGCGCCATGGGTAAGCAAGCCGACGGATTTCTTAGCGACGGCGTGCCTTTCATCTACAGGGGGCTTCCCGGAGCGGCCGAAATTCGTGTCGGCCCCGTCGATGGCTCGCGCTACGATGGCGTGGTCATCCTGGAATGTGATTGTCTGGAGCGCGCCGGCCTGAAGGGCATCGAAAAGCTATTCTCTGTCAACATCGACCACCATGACACCTTCTTGGAGTATGCAGACGTCAATTACGTGGTCTCTTCTGCCGCAGCAGCCGCTGAGCTTGTCTACAACCTCGCGCAGGCTGCTGGGGTCGTCATCACTCCGGACATTGCCACCTGCCTTTACACCGCGGTACTTACCGACACCGGATCGTTCTGCTATTCCACTACCAGCGCACAGACCTTCGCTTTTGCTCATGACATGGTGCAGGCCGGAGCCGATCCGGTAACTGTTGCGCAGCAGGTTTATTTTTCCAATCCTGCCTCGAAAATGCGTCTCTTAGGCCGGGCTCTCGCAAACCTGGAGCATGAAGGGGCCATTTCCTGGATGCATGTTTCCGAAGCAGACATGCGCTCCACTGGCGCCACCGAGCAGGATTGCGAGGGTCTCGCCAACTGGGCCATAGGAATTGAGGGTATCGAGGCGGCTGCTTTTTTTCGTGAAATCTCCGGCTCACGTTATCGCGTAAGCCTTCGCAGTAAGGGCCGCGTCGACGTGGCGCGCATTGCTGAAATTTTCGGCGGAGGCGGCCACAAATGCGCGAGCGGCCTTACCATCTCCGGTCCGTTTGAACTCGCCCGTGACCGCGTGCTCATCGCTCTCCGTCATGCCTTAGAGCTAAGCGAATTTAAAGAAAGCGCAGGCGCTTGAGGCAATTTTCCCGGCATTTACCTAAATTTCAACTCTCCTGAGATCTCAATCGAAGAGCAGTCTACAGACAGAAATGCAGACTGCGAATAATATAGGTGCGAGCGATTTCCGTTCGTATTCGGCCAACGGACACTCACTATTCTGCTAACGAGAAAGTGAAGAGTATGGGGACGATTCTGAGCACGATAGCCGAACAAGTCGGAACAATCACCCTGAAGAATGGCAAGGTCAATCCGCTCAGCAAAGCCTTGATCGATGAGATCCAACTGGAGTTGGAACACATGAAGTCCCGCTCTGTTCGTGTCGTAGTCCTGCGCGCAGAGAAGGGAGTGAAGGTATTTTCCGCTGGGCACGATGTAACAGAACTACCAACCAACGGCCGTGATCCGCTGACTTACAATGACCCGCTGCGTCAACTGATACGCGCCATCGAAAAATATCCTGTCCCGATCATCGCAATGATCGAAGGCTCTGTTTGGGGCGGTGCATGTGAACTGGTGATGTGCTGTGATCTAATCGTCGCGGCCGAGGATTCGACATTCGCAATCACACCGGCCAAGCTGGGTGTTCCTTACGACATCTACGGCATGCTCAACTTCATTAAGGTGCTCGACATACATCTGCTGAAGGAAATGCTTTTTGGCGCACAGCCTGTGACGGCACAGCGCCTGGCCGAGTGTGGCGTTGTGAATCGAATAGCCACGCGTGATCAGCTGGAAACAGCCACAATGAATCTCGCGCAACAGATCAAGCGAACCTCACCGCTGGTGCAATGTATTTTGAAGGAGGAGCTTCGGGTGCTGTCCAGCGCGTCACCTTTGAATCCTGAGGCATACGAAAGAATTCAGTCGCTTCGCCGTGAGGTTTACGACAGCAGCGATTATCAGGAAGGGATCAGAGCCTTTAAGGAAAAGCGCGATCCGGAGTTTCAGGGCAAGTAGATTCATCTCTGCTTCTGATAAGGTGTGGCTCAACTTTCATCATCGGAGGGCATCATGAGAGTTCTTCTAATCGGTGCAACCGGAACCATCGGAAGTGCGATTGCGGCTGCTCTTCCCCCTCGCTGCGAGGTCATTCCGGTTTCTCACAGCGTGGGCGACCTACGCGTTGATCTGGCTGATCCCGGCTCAATACACGAGATGTATCGAAAAACGGGAAGTGTCGACGCGGTCATCAGCGCGGCAGGCATTGCCAAGTTTGCGCCTCTCAGCTATCTCACGGATGAAGACTTCAAAATCAGCATTTTGAACAAGCTGATGGGACAAGTGAATCTTGTGCGTTTCGGTTTCGACCACGTGACGAACGGTGGATCGTTCACGCTGACCAGCGGAATTCTGGGTCGGAGACCGATGGTGGGCAGTGCTGCAATTTCACTTGTGAACGCCGGACTTGAAGGATTCGCGCGTGCGGCTGCCCTGGAAGCGCCGCGGAATATTCGCGTAAATGTCGTCAGTCCGGGTTGGGTAACAGAGACTCTGGCCGGTCTGGGAATGGACACGGAGGAGGGTATTCCGGCTGAAGTTGTCGCGAGTGCCTATATCCAAGCCGTCCAGGGTTCCGGAACTGGCAGCGTGATCGATGCTGCTCAGTGAGGAATTCCCTAACTACGCTCAGCACACAAACCGTGAGGCCGGGTGCGGTCATTGACCACACCCGGCCCGGTATGAATTTCGAAAATATCTTGTGCCGTTTGATCCACGGCACCTAGGCTGAACATCCTCGGAAGGCTATTTTTGTCGTCGCTACGATACCCTCCTTCACCCAACCGGGTTTCGAAAAAAGTCCTCGTACCTCGACACTACTCTCAACCTTGCCTCGGTACGAGAGCGTACCGTGGAACACCTCTTGTAACGCTTTTTCAAGCCCATTGCAAGCAGAAAATTTGTCCCAAATTGCTAGTGACAGTAAACCAGAGCGAATTAATAAATCACGTACTTTAATTCGTGTTTTCAGAAAAAAAGCGGGTATTCTTATTTTTACCCAAAATGGCACAGAGTTTGACTGCCGCCATTTTTATCACTGTACGGGAATCGATACTGGGATGTATGCTGACGGCCCAAGCAGTCAGAATGGCCCTAGAATTTTCGATTGCAGGGATGATAGTCGTTGCCGTTTGGGAAAACAAAGAGGAATCGCTTATGCGGCAGAGGACAAAGATTCTGGTGGTTGATGACGAGCGTGCAGTTGCATCCACACTGGCCATAATTCTTGAACATGAAGGCTACGAAACCGCTACAACCTACAGCGGAGAAGAAGCCGTCGGGAGGGCCAGCACATTTCAGCCCGATTTTCTACTAAGCGATATCGATATGGGAGAATTGAACGGCATTGATGCGGCCATAGAAATCCTCGAGTTTCTGCCACACTGCAAGGTGCTGTTCATCTCCGGTCACCCCGCTTGGCGAGAACTTCAAGCACAGGCAAAGGCACAAGGATTTGATTTTGAGGTTCTGAACAAACCGGTTCCTCCCTCTGAATTGTTGGAGAGAATATCCCAGGTTATTTCGTGCGATACAGCAGATCCGGAGCCTCGAACAGTTCGCAAACCCCCTGCCAGGGCTAGGTGCAACAAGCAAACCAAAGCATCTTGCAGAACCAGCTGAGCGGAGTACAATTCGAAGCGATTCAGATCCGAAAAAGGAGGATCGTGTGAAGAAGGCTGCCGCTTGCGTTCTTTTTGTTCTTCTCGGTCTGGCATCCTCCCTGCCACTTTTTGCCGACACGCAGGCGTATTCCGAGCAACGAGAGGCGCAGCAGAAGAATGCGAACAAATACTGGAAAGAGAATCTGAAAGCACAAAAGAAATCTCCGAAGAAGGTCCAAAAAGAGCAGACCAATAAGATCAAAAAAGCGCTGAAGAATCACCAGGCAGCTTTCTGACTCGCGCGATTCTTGCTGTGCTGAGTGCGATATCCCCGGATCGGAGCGGCGGAAACTGGGCCTGTGACTCGTATCACCTTCTCGGCTCTGTTAAGCTTTACCTCAAATGTCCTCCCCGAATTCCATCTTCGTCCGAGCATGTAAGGGTCTTGCAACGGATTCAACTCCGGTTTGGTTTATGCGTCAGGCGGGCCGTTACATGGCCGAATACCGCGAGGTCCGGAAGCACCATTCGCTCATCGAGATCTGCAAGAAGCCTGCATTGGCCGCCGAAGTCACAGTCACTGCTGCCGAGGCTCTGGGAGTCGACGCTGCTATTATCTTTGCCGACCTGCTGCTTCCCCTGGAGGTCATGGGTCTGCCCTTCCACTTCTCACCCGGAGAAGGCCCAGTCATTGAGAGACCGATACGCACGGCCGATGACATCAAAATCCTCACCACCGATGGTGCAGCCGAATTGATGTACGTCTCCGAGGCTGTTGCCGAGTGCGTCAAACACTGGGGCGACAAGCTCCCAATGATCGGCTTCTGCGGAGCGCCCTTTACTCTTGCCAGCTACATGATCGAGGGCGCTGGTTCGCGCAACTACATCGAAGTCAAGAAATTTATGTACCGCCAGCCCGAAGCATGGGATGAATTGCTGCGCAAGATCAATGCAGTGCTCGCAGCCTACATTGGGGATCAGGTCAGGGCTGGGGCAGATGTTATCCAGGTATTCGATAGCTGGGTCGGCTGCCTGAGTGTTGAGGACTATCGCAGGTACGTTCTGCCGCGCACGAAGGAGCTCATCTCTGCGCTGAAGAAAAATGGAGTACCGATCATCTACTTCGGAACTGACAGCGCAACACTACTGCCCTCGATGAACGAAACAGGAGCCGATGTCATTGGTCTGGATTGGCGCATTCCATTGGACGAGGGCTGGAAACTACTGAATAATCGGCCCGCCGTTCAGGGCAACCTCGATCCCGTCCTGCTCTTTGCGGAATGGGATGAGTTGAAACAGCGCGCCAGGAACGTTCTGGATCTTGCTGGCGACCGCCCAGGACACATCTTCAATCTCGGACATGGCATCCTGCCGCAGACACCGGTGGAGAACGTGAAAAGTCTCGTCAAGTTTGTTCAGGAGTATTCGGCACAGCGTCGCGCCATCGCCGCCGGGAGCCGATAACCATGACGAAGCCAGCCATCCTGCTGCTTGCACACGGAACGCCGAATAGCATTGAGGACGTTCCGGAGTATCTGGCCAACGTGACCAGCGGGCGTACACTCTCTCCGGAGGTCGTCGAGGAAATCAAGCGGCGCTACTCGCTCATAGGCCGCTCCCCCCTCACGGAAATTACAATGCAGCAGGCCGCGCTTGTCTCCCGGGAACTTGGCTTGCCTGTATACGTCGGCATGCGCAACTGGAAGCCGTACATCTGCGATACTGTTTTACAGATGACGGCTGACGGCATCACCCACGCTGTCTGCATCTGTCTTGCGCCGCAGAACTCGCGCACCAGCGTTGGTCTGTATCGCCGCGCCGTTATCGGTGAAACGGGCAAAGCTCCCTTTACAGTCGATTTCGTTCCCGAGTGGCACGCCGAGCCTTTGCTCATCCGCGCCTTCTCGGAGAGGCTGCGTGATGGATGGTCAAGCGCCTGTCTTGAAGCCAATGCGCCCGTGCCCGTTCTCTTCACCGCGCATAGTGTACCGGTGCGAACCATTGAAGCGGGTGATGACTACGAGCGACAGACGCGTGAAACCGCTGAGTTGGTCGCCGCCACGGTCCCGGAAGTTTCCGGACGGTGGCTCTTTGCCTTTCAGAGCCAGGGCATGAGCTGCGGAGAATGGCTGGGGCCAAGCGTTGAGAGCGTTATTGAAGAGCTTGCTGCCGCCGATCAGAAGTATCTTTTCGTTCAGCCAATTGGCTTTGTATGCGATCACGTCGAGATTCTTTATGACGTCGATATCGCGTTCAAGAAGTGCGCCGCAGAACGCGGTATTACGCTCACGCGGGCCGAATCGCTCAACGATTCCGTGCTCTTTATTCGAGCCGTCGCGCAACTGGCGCGAACGCGCCTTGCAGCCTGGGCTCAATCGTCATCTTAGCGCAGCGATGAGTGGCAAATGCAGGGAAAACAGGCGGGTGGCCCACTCAAGCTTCAGTTGCTTGAGTGGGGTTGTTGAAAGACCATGGTTTGGGGATCGGGAGTTGCTTCATGCGCATCGCAATTATCGGCGGCGGTATTTCTGGTCTCAGTGCCGCCTATTATCTCGAACAGGAGCGCGCTGCGGGCGCGCCTATCGAATACTCGCTTTTTGAATCGAACTCCCGGCTCGGCGGCGTCATGTTCAGCGATAAGATTGGCGACTGCGTCGTGGAAGGCGGCCCCGACTCATTCCTCACTGAAAAGCCATGGGCTCATCAACTCTGCGCCGAACTCGGCATCGCCGGCGATCTAATCGGCTCCAACGATTCGCAGCGCGTCACTTACATCCTGGTCAAGGGACGTTTGGTTCCACTGCCCGATGGCCTGATGTTCATGGTGCCAACCAAGCTCATTCCCACCGCTCTGACTTCCCTGTTCTCGTGGAAAACAAAGTTCAGAATGCTCGGCGAACTGATGCATCCTCCAAGTTCCGCGGACATAGACGAAACCGTGGCGCAACTGGTCGAGCGCCATTTCGGAGCCGAGGTTGTTGATCGTCTTGCCAACCCCTTGCTCTCCGGCGTTTACGGCGGTGACGCCTCTTCGCTCAGCGTCCGCGCCGTGCTGCCCAGGTTTGTGGAGATGGAGGAGCACTACGGCTCGCTCTGCCGCGCCATGCTGGCCGCTCGCAAGAAGATTGCCGACATGCAGAAAGCAACAGGCAACGCGCCCAGGCCGCTGTTCAGCTCGCTCAAGGGTGGCATGCAACAGATGATTGATGCCATTGTTGCGCACCTCAATCCGCAGAGTCTGCGCACATCAACCGAGGTCAGCCAGCTCACGCGCCGCAATAAAGACTGGGAGCTTATCACCCCGCGCGGCCCTGAACAGTTCGATGCAGTCATCTTCGCCACACCCGCGCGAATTGCGTCGAAGATGCTCGCTACTACTGACGCTCAGCTCTCCGGCGATCTCGGCAAGGTTGAGTACAGTTCTTCCGTCACCGTGACCCTTGGCTACCAGCGAGAGCAATTGAAATCCTGTCCGCCGGGATTCGGCTTCCTTGTGCCGCGCAGCGAAGGCAAGCGTATGCTCGCCGCGACATTCGTGCACACCAAGTTCCCTTTCCGCGCGCCTGACAGCAAGGCACTGGTGCGCTGCTTTCTCGGCGGCGCGAATGACCCGGATGCGCTCAAACTCAGCGACGAAGAGATCACGGCTATCGTGCGCAAGGAGCTCAGACAGATTACCGGGCTCGAAGCCGATCCGTGGTTCGTGAAGGTGTATCGATGGGACCGCGCCATGGCACAGTACACGCCAGGTCACCTGGAGCGCATTGAACGCATCGGAACGGCTTTAAAACAAATGAAGAATCTCTCGATTGCCGGGAATTTTTATCGAGGCATCGGCGTGCCGGATTGCATCCGCACCGGCAAGGAAGCCGCCAAGCACATGGCCGCCCTGGCACGCGAGTCAGAGACCATCAAAGCATAGCCGCGCAGACACAACCATCTTTCTTTCGGTCGCATGATTTCGCGTGTTCCCTGCTCTCGCATTCCGACCGCCTCGTGCGCTACCATCAAACGCGATGTCCCGAATATTGATCGTCGAAGATGAACTCCATTTGGCGCAGGGCCTGCTGTTTAATTTTGAGGCCGAAGGCCACGAAGTATCAGCTGTCGAGAGCGGAGAAGCTGCTCTTGAAATCCTGATCGACCGCAACGAATTCTTTGACATCGTTGTGCTCGACGTCATGTTGCCGGGAATCGATGGCTTCGAGGTTTCAAACCGCCTCCGTGCAGTGCGCAACTACGTTCCCATTCTCATGCTGACTGCTCGTTCGCGCCCTGAAGACGTACTCAAAGGATTCGCATCCGGCGCCGACGATTATCTGCCCAAGCCCTTTGAACTCAGCATTCTTATCGCCCGCGTACATGGACTCCTGCGCCGCACGGAGTGGCAGCGGGAAAAGCTCGCCCAGGATCGCCGATTTACGTCAGATCCTGATATTGCCAATCCCGGCACCGTCACTGCCGCGCAGCAGTACGACAAACTCGAGTCTGTTCAGGAAGCTATCGCGAGCTCTATACCGCCGCCCGCACCCCACGATGTCTTCACCTTTGACGGACGCACCCTCGATTTCAGCACGCTGGAACTCACGACGCCTGCAGGAAAATTTCAGCTCACGTTGATGGAGTCCTCGCTGCTGCGTTACTTTATCGAGCACCGCAACCAGAATTTGAGCCGCAAACAAATTCTCGAAGATGTATGGGGATTGCACGAGGATACCGACACTCGCGCAATCGATAACTTCATTGTGCGTTTGCGCCGCTATATCGAGGACTCGCCCGCAACTCCGAAGTACCTGATCACGGTTCGCGGAATCGGATATCGCTTTCTCCCCGAACACGATTAAACGCTACCAGCCATCCCCCCAGCCCAGGCGCTTCAATCTGCGCCAGTCATCTTTTTTCGAACGGGTCACCGTGGTGTTTGCAATTTCACCTTCGCGGCATAGAGTGAGATGCGTGTATCCGCTGAAAATTTTCGGATGTCGCACGATGCGAGCATTTGGCGCCGACAGTTCCCTGCGTGAGAACGCGAGGTAGGAAAATTTTTCGTCTTCATGTCCGAGGGTCGCGTTTTTCAGGCGGCGGTGCTCGGTAGTGCGCTCAACGCGCGCTGCGAAGTGGCACCAGTCGTTGCTGCCGGACATGGGACAGGAGGGCGAGTTCGGACAGGGTGCCGCAATCGTTGCGCCTTCAGCCAGTAAACGGGCGCGCAAGTCGAGAATGTTGGCAAAGCCCATCTTCGTACCCGGCTCAATTACGACCAGAAGTTTCCCTGTTCGCACCCAGGCTTTGGAAATGAAATCGGCGCGCCGTGTTTCGCGAAGTTCGTTCAGCGCATAGGAGCAGATGACGAGATCCCATGTGCCTTCGGGAATGGCCGCTGTCAGATCACCCTGCAGCCAATTGGTTTCGCGCAGCGCAGGGTTTTCAGCGCAGGCGCTGAGGCGGCGAGCTATTTCGATCAGACTGGGATCGCGCTCGAATGCAGTTACGCGTTCGAGCGAGGGAAACACCTGCAAAGCCGCCCAGAGGGCCGTTCCCGGGCCGCTGCCCAGATCGAGCACGGTGCGGAATTCACTGCCGCAAGCTTCACGCGCCCAGGTGAGCGCGGCGACTGTGGCGGCAAAAGTTGCGGGAAGGCGCACGGCAAGGTAGGCAGCGCGTTCGATGTCATTCGAAAGCGCAATATTTGAGAGCGCGCCGGATGCAGTGCCTTCACGATAGCACTCGGTCAGACGCGCCGAAGCTGCTCGAAGCCGGGCTCCGTCACAACCCTTCAATTCCTGCTCGATGGCCTTCCGCAATGCCGGTGGAAGTTGCATCAGCGGGCTTTCATCGCCTTGCGGTAGGCGACCACGTTGCGCTGGTGCTGCTCAAACCTAGCCGAGAAATGGTGGCGTCCGGAGCCATCACCGACTGCAACAAAGAACAGGTAATTGGTGTTTGCGGGTTTCATTGCGGCTCGCAACGAAGCAGCCCCAGGATTCGCGATTGGCCCCGGCGGAAGTCCGGCAAATTTGTAAGTGTTGTAAGGCGAGTCCGATTGCAGATCACCTTGATAGATGGTGCCGCGATAGTTGCCTTTGAGCATTGCCGCATAGACCACCGTAGGATCGGCGGCGAGGGCCATGTTCTTTGCAAGCCGGTTTACGTAGACGCTCGCAACTTCAGGACGCTCATCGGGAGCAGCGGTTTCTTTCTCCACGATGGAGGCCAGAGTTACAAGGCGATGCGCATCATGTTGCAAGCCCAGTGTTTGCGCTTCTTTCTGGAAACGCCTGACCATGGCCGTCGCCATGTCCCGCATGGTCATGGTGCGGGTGAACTGATAAGTGTCCGGAAAGAGATAACCTTCGAGTGACTTCGCCTGCGGATCGACGTTGTGGATCAGCGCAGTTTCGTGAATCGCAACGGCCAGGAAGTCCTGCTTTTTTCCGAGGCCTGCGGCCTCAACGGCCGCTGCTATCTCAAACATGTTGAAGCCTTCGGGGACGACAACCGTGTGCACCACCACATCTCCGCGAGCGATGCGCTCGAAAATCTCAAGGCCGTTGGCGGCGCGTACGAAACGATATTCGCCAGCTTTGAGCTTCTTCTTCGGCATGGCATAGTGCAGAAATTCAAATGCGAACTTGTTGCGGATAACACCGGCGCGCTCAAGCTCAGCGGCTATCAATCTGGAAGAAGATCCGGGCGGAAAAAGCAGAACCTGAGGCGCTTTAGGGGCAATCGGAATCGCCAGCGCCCAGGCAAGCCACAAAATTGCGACCAACAGGAGAATTGCGATAAAACGCACCATATTCTTCTAGTGTAGATGAGCCAGTTGCGATGACCAAAGCTTTGACGGGACTTCAGCAACGGCATCTTCACTCTATCAGGGGCGTGTGTTATATTGAGTACATGCCAGAGTAACGGCAGCGATCTAACCAACGGCCCAATGGGTGACACCCTTCGACTTGTCGAGGGCCAGATCCCGGCGGGCCAACGGTATCCGAGGGCCGTCGCTGTTGCGACGGCCCTCAGGTTTTGCGCTTGCGAGTCCCGACGTACTTCTCCTTGTTCTTGACGTCTGGAAGATAAACGCCAAATGCACGCCCAACTAGGTCCCGCTTCGCACGCTCTGACAGCTTATTAGGATACGCGGGCCGCTCCCTCGTTGTGAGGTGCTTGGGATCGAGTGTATCGATTAGCGCGTGAACGATCACGCCGTACTGAAGAACGTGCTGTCGAGTCCGCCGGAAGCGGCAGTCCCGAAGGAGTTGCTCCAGCGGATCGATCCATGTTCTTAACTGCGGCGATGCTTCATACTGCTCCACGAACAACTTGAACTGCATGATATCGGTTCCGTCGCAAATGACCGATTCCCCTATGGCGCGCTGCCAGGCTCGATCTACAAGGCGTACGCGGCGGGACTCCAGGCTTCGGAGGAAACACAGCAATATCTTTCCACTCTTGTTTCGAGCCAAATCAGCATGGAAGCTCTGTCTCCGTAGTATTTCAAGTCTTCCCCAAAACTGCGCAAAGAGGTAAATCGTGCTACACAGATTTACGGAGTCGGAACGATGTGTTATCGGACTCGGAAGTGCCCGGAACTCGCCGAAGTCCTCCTCTGCCAGAGATCGGAGCTTTCCCTGCAATTCATCAGCGGCCTTAAGGAGGGGGTCAAGTTGTGTATCGATGATCCGGCGAGCGGCAATCGAAGCCTCCCATTTCCTGCGTAACTCGGAGACGATGCTGCCCAGAAGGCGCTGAGCCAAAGGGACAGTCAACACTCCAGACAGGTAGGTCAGGATCCACAGCAAAGATGTATTTGGCACGCATAGATACTAATTCAGAACGTGAAACTGCTAAACCGCTAACTTGGCTCGGCATTCACTGGGACGACTTGGGTCGTAATCATAATCTTTATCGTGGACCATTGATGGCAGGATTCGCATTGGAAAGAGTTGGAAGTCGTTCACGCTTCCGAGCCGTCCACTGTGACTCGATTTCTGCTCGCTCTTCGCAGCCGGTTGCGCAGTAGCGAAAACTGTTCCATTCCCAATCCTCCGCACGCTTACACAATCCGCGCGTCGCCGGATTGCGATGAGTATAGCGACGTTCTCAACGAACTGCTCATAATCGCGGATATTGAGATCGTAGTACCGCTTCGCTAAAAGTCCTCCGCGCCAGCAATCGGGCGTCTTGACGCTCCCTGCTTCAGTGATTTCAGCGCGTCTGAAAGCGTGTCCTTATCAGGCTCGCTGAGCAACAAGTGCGCGTGTTCCGGCATGACCACATATCCGTTTACACGCAATTCGAAATTGCGCCGCACGCGCTCCAGGGCAAACTCAAATGTCTGCCGAGCGGCGGAGGTGGTAAAAGATAGGCGGCGAGGACAGGTGGTGAACGTCACAAAATGACTTTGTCTGGATTCGTGGAAGCGCTTCAGTCCCCAGGGCACGAGAGCAGCTTAGCTCTCCGAAACGCCCCACTCAAGCCAAAAGAGGGCTTGAATGGGCCACCACGAGTAGTCCCTGAGATTGGGCATGGGTGGCGTTTCTTGTTCTGCCGATTTCGGAAAGGTATGCTGGAATCGGAGAGAATTTATGGAATTTTTTGAGCTGTTAGAGGCACGACATTCGGTGCGGCGGTTTCGCGCGGAGCCGGTGCCGGAGAAATTGGTCACCAAGATTCTGGAAGCGGTGCGGACGGCACCGACGGCTGGAAATTTTCAGTCATACGAGATTTACGTTGTGAGCGGCGCGGAGCGCATGCAGGCCTTGGCGGCAGCTACATTTAACCACGAATGGGTCGCGCAGGCTCCAATGGCGCTGGTGGTATGCACTAATTCCGCACGCTGCGAGTACGACAACAAAGATTACTGGGCGCTTCAGGATGCGAGTATCGCGGCGACCCTGGCGCATCTGGCAATTGCGGATCTGGGATTAGCCAGCTGCTGGTTGGGAGCGTTCATTCCCGCAAAAATCGCCGGACTTCTCGCCGCAACAGAAGGGCACGTACCCATGGCGGTAATGCCATTTGGCTACGCGAACGAAATTCCAGAACAAAGCACGCGGCGGACACTCGAAGAGTTTGTTCATCGGCGGGAGTAGAGGGTTCAAAAAGCGAGCTTACCCCGCAGTCCTGAGCGCATTTCAGAACTGCCGGGGTAAGCTTTGGGTTTCTCGAAATCGCCGCGCAAAGCTGGGCAAATTACAACAGATCGGCAGGAAAAGCCGTTTCCAACCTCTGAGGCACGATTGTTGAGATCCTGACGCCTAGCGGAAGTCTAATTTTATGCTCGTCTGGGCAGTTCGGCCTTGTAATGCTGAATGCGCTGGCGAATTTCATGCAGCTTGCTGACCTGCTCGGCCGCCAAGGGGTGCTCACACCCTATCTGCCTTACTACAAGCGCGATCCGTGCGAAGTGCTCGACGGTCTCCATATTCATGTAAGCTTGCGTCAGGTCGCGGCCATACGTTACGACGCCGTGGTTGGCCATGAGAATGGCATCGTGATCCGGTATAAAAGGCTCGAGCGCCTCTGAAAGTTCCGAGGTGCCGGGAGTTGCGTAGCTCGCCAAAGGGATGCTGCCGAGCGAGAGCAGAACTTCACTGACAAGCGCCTGATCTAAAGCGAGCCCACAGGCAGCAAAACCGGTGGCCGTGGGCGGATGCGCGTGCACGACGGCATTAATGTCCGGGCGCATGCGGTAAACCGTCATGTGCATGACGATTTCGCTGGTGACATCGCGGTAGCCGGAGATCTTACGCCCGTTCATGTCAACTACGACTAGATCGTCGGGGGCCATCATGCCTTTGCTGATGCAGGTCGGCGTGGTTAAAACCGAGTCTCCATTCAGACGGACCGAAATGTTACCGTCCGTGGCAGCGGTCAGCCCGCGCTCATGCAACAATTTGCCGAATCGTATGATTTCCATCCGGGATTCTTGATCATTCATAGTCCAACCCACAAATTCCGCCCTATCCGCATAGTACCGTAGCCTCAGGGACTTGGCCACAATTTTCTCAGAGGTTCGGCTAGACCTTCTTATCTCAATATAATTGTTTTCGTGTTAGTTTCCGACTTTGACTTCCTATTACCCCCGGAGCTGATCGCGCAGCATCCGCCAGCGGAACGCGCGACCTCACGAATGTTGCATCTGAATGGCAGCGTCATAATAGACAGGTTTTTCAGTGAGTTTCCCCAACTTCTACGTCCATCCGACCTGGTGGTCTTTAACGACACGCGGGTTCTTCCGGCACGCCTGTTCGGGCATCGCAGCGGGAGCCGGGCGCAGAAGCTCAGCCCGGCAAATCCGGCCTCCAGAGACTTTCTGAAGGGACGGGTTGAGGTGCTGCTGACTCGGCGGCTACCGGGCTCTGAGCAGCTATGGGAGGCGCTGGTTCGTCCGGGAAGAAAGATCATGCCGGGGGAACGGCTGTACTTTGGTCCGGAAGGCGCTGATGCTCCGTCTTTGGAGGCCGAGGTGCTCACGCGGGGAGAGTTCGGTGAGCGAACTCTGCGGTTCATGCCGGTCCCCGATTTTTTCGCGCGGCTGGAGTCGCTTGGGCATATTCCCCTGCCGCCCTACATAGATCGCGAGGACACGGACGAAGATCGCAGACGCTACCAGACGGTTTTTGCGCGCGATCCGGGTTCGGTGGCCGCTCCTACGGCAGGCCTGCACTTTACCGAAGAGATTCTGGCGCAGATGAAGGAAAAGGGCGTGGAAACGGCTTCAGTCACGCTGCATGTGGGACTCGGAACCTTTGCGCCGATCCGGACCGACGTGGTGGAAGAACACAAGATTCACACCGAGTGGTACCAGATTTCAGAGAAAACTGCGGAACAGATTACGCGAGCCAAGCGCGAAGACCGGCGGGTAGTGGCCATCGGCACCACTACGGTGCGAACGCTGGAGTACGCCGCAGAGCGGTGTTTCGAGCAGGGGCAAAGGCAAGAGCAACAGCCCCGCGTTAGCCAGAAGATGGCTAACATGGGGCACCCGCTTGGGTACACGATTGGGGAAGATCCCCACATTCGCCAACAGAAGGCGAATGTGGGCCACCAGACTAGCTTGGGGCACCCACAGGACTTCATGACCGAGCAGAGCGGCGAGGCCGACATTTTCATCTACCCGGGATATCGATTCCGGGTGGTGGATGCGATGCTGACGAACTTCCATCTGCCCAAGAGCACGCTGCTGATGCTCGTGTCGGCCTTTGCCGGACGCGAGAACGTACTGTCGGCATACAACCATGCCGTACGCGAGCGGTACCGGTTTTTCAGCTATGGAGACTGTATGTTCATCGAGTAAGCTTGCTGGTTCTTGTGCTGTTTCAAGCCGGACCGGCTTGTATTTGTTAGCATCTGATTGTGCCTGTAAAGAAAAAATCCGCCGATTCCAAGCCCACAGCAGAACCTCGGGCTGCTGTTCTTCCTCCTCACGGCAAGGGACGTGTCTTCCTGATCGACGCATACTCCTTTGTTTTCCGCGCGTATCATGCCATGGCGCGTATGCGTCCTATGTCCACGCGCACGGGGCTGCCGACAGCGGCGACCTTCGTGTTCGTCAACATGCTGAACAAGCTGCGCAAGGATTTTGCGCCCGAATACATTGCCGCAGTTTTCGACATCGGGCCTAGTTTCCGCGAAGCTCATGCGCTGGCAATGCCTTCGACGATGAAGCGCGACAAGGAAACGGGCGAAATGGTGGAGGTGGCGTACGCGGGCTACAAGGCAAATCGGGCCGCGATGCCCGAAGACCTGCGGCAACAGATTCCCTATATTCATCGCGCGCTGGATGTGTACCGGATTCCGATTCTCGCGCGCGAGGGCTTTGAGGCCGACGACGTGATCGGCACACTGGCTCGCAAGGCAGCGCAGGCAGGATACGCGGTTTACGTGGTGAGCAGTGACAAGGACATGCTGCAACTGGTGGACGGAAACATCTGCGTGCTGAACCCTCCCAAGGACAACCTGATCTGCGACAGCGCCAAGGTAGAAGAACTGCTCGGAGTGAAGCCGGAGCAGGTAATCGACCTTATGGCGCTGCGCGGCGACTCGGTGGACAATGTGCCGGGCGCGCCGGGGATCGGCGACAAGGGTTCAGTGGAGCTGATCCAGCAGTTTGGGACTCTGGACGCTCTGTTGTCACGGGCAGACGAAGTGCCAAGGAAGACCTATCGCGAATCGCTGCAACAGAATCGCGAGATGATTCTGCTGAGCAAAGAGCTGGTCACGATCGACTGCAATGTCGACATTCCGTTCGAGCCTGAGGCAATGCGAGCGCAGGAACCGGACATTCCGGCCGCGCGGGAGCTGTTTACTGAACTGGAGTTCACGGCGCTGCAGAAAGAGTTTCTCGCGGCGGGAAACGCAGTTGGCGAGACAAAGTATGCGGAGCTAACGAAAGCGGCACTGGAAAAGCTGAGCAAAGCGAAGTCGATGGCCATAGCGCTGTCTGCGGCAGTGCTGCTGACCGAGGCCGAGGCGGCGGAGTCGGTCGAGCAGGAATTGCCGGAACAGGGATCGCTGGCTTTGGGTGAGGCCGCCCAGGAGTCAAAAGCTCCACACTCCGGGAAGACAGGAGCCACGGTTTCAGCGCTGTGTGCAGAGCGGCAGCAGATTGCGTTTTCCATGACGGAGTCGGAGAGCTACACGGCAGAGCTTACGGGCGAGCACCGCGCGCGCATTGCGGAGCTGCTGGCGGACAGCGCGGTGATGAAGGCCGTGCACGATGCGAAGTCAACGCTACACGCGCTGAGCGATACGGGGCTGCCCCTGGCCGGGGTGGAGCACGACACGATGCTTTACTCGTATCTGCTGGACCCAACGTACAGCGCGCACACTCTGCCCGAGGTTGCACTGCGGCGACTGGGACTGAAGCTCAGCGGTTCGCTGGCCGAGGCAGCCGACATGACGCTTCGGCTGGCCGGAAGTTTGCGCGCCGAGGTGGAAGCGGAAGAAGAGCTGGCGCGGTTGTATCGCGAGATCGACCTGCCGCTGACTTCTGTACTGCACCGCATGGAACAGAACGGCGTACAGCTGGATTGCGATGTGCTGGCGGAGATGTCCGGAAAGATGGAGGGGGACATTCGGCGGCTGGAGCGCACGATTCACGAGATGGCAGGGGTGGAGTTCAATGTGAATTCGCCGAAGCAGCTTGGAGACGTGCTGTTTAACCGGATGGCGCTGCCCAAACCGTTCAAGTACGGCAAGGGGAAGACGATTTCGACGGCGCAGGATGTGCTGGAAGGACTGGCCGGAGAGCATGAGATTGCGCGGTTGGTGCTGGAGTACAGGCAGCTTACAAAGCTCAAATCGACATATATCGATTCTCTACCAGCTCTCTGCCGCAATGGCCGCCTGCATACCAGCTTCAATCAGGCGGCGACCGCGACAGGACGACTGAGCTCTACGAATCCGAATTTGCAGAACATCCCGATCCGCACGGAACTTGGCAGAGGGATTCGTGCCGCGTTTGTTTCTGGGCCGGGACAATTGCTGATTGCGGCCGATTACTCGCAAATCGAGTTGCGGCTGCTGGCTCATTACTCGCAGGACCCGCTGCTGATGGAAGCCTACCGCACGGGACAGGACATTCACACGCTCACTGCGGCAAAGGTCTTTGGAATACCTCCGCTGCTCATTGATGCGGAGCATCGGCGCAGGGCAAAAGCGGTGAATTTCGGAATTGTTTATGGGCTGTCGCCATTCGGTCTGGCGCAGCAGTTGGGGATCGAGCAGAAGGAAGCAAAGCGATTCATCGAAGCGTATTTCGAACGCTACTCGGGAGTGCGCGGATTCATTGACAGCACGCTGGAGCAGGCGCGCAAGGATGGTTTCGTGCGTAATCTGTTTGGGCGCAAACGTCCCATTCCTGATCTGCTGAGCAAGAATCCGAACCAGCGCGGATTCGCCGAACGGACGGCGGTGAATACTCCGTTGCAAGGTACGGCCGCCGACCTGATCAAGATTGCCATGATACGTCTGGACCGCGAAATCAGCGAGCGCGGACTCAGTTCAAAGATGCTGCTGCAGGTGCATGACGAACTGGTGCTGGAAGTTCCGGAGCCGGAAGTGCAGACAATGAAGGCTCTGGTGAAAGAGTGCATGGAAGGCGCACACGAGCTGAGCGTTCCGTTGGAAGTGGAGCTCAGTGTGGGGAAGAACTGGCGGGATATGGAGTGAGCCAGCAGGGCACCTGCAAAAACAAAATCAACTACACCCACGTTAGCCCAAAGATGGCTAACATGGGGCACCCGTTTACTTTCTTATAAGCTGCTTTATTAAATTCCGATGGCGGCGTGCAAGGCACTTGCGACGGCGTCTACGTGTTTCCGCATGAGGGCTTCGCTTTCGGCTTCGATCATGACTCGGGCCAGTTTCTCGGTACCGGAGTAGCGAACCACCACGCGGCCGTTGCCATTCAGTTCTTCTTCGGCCGCTTTTATTGCGGCAGCCACAGTGGGGAGATCGCGCATGGGGATCTTTTCACGCACTTTTACGTTGCGAATGACCTGGGGGAAGACCTTGAGGTCGGAGGTCAGCTCGTGCAGGGATTTGCCGGAACGGGCTACGACTTCGAGCACGCGCAGGGCGGTCAGAAGGCCGTCTCCGGTGGTCGAGTCGCCGTCCATGAAGAGTATGTGGCCGGACTGTTCGCCTCCAAGAGTGGCCCCGGTTTTCATCATCTGTTCCAGGACATATTTGTCGCCTACGTCGGCGCGGAGCATTTGCAGGCCACTGGTGCGGAGAGCCTTTTCGAGCCCCATGTTGCTCATTGTGGTGGCGACCACGGTGTCCTGAGCGAGGACGCCGCGTGATTTCATATCGCGTGCTGAAATGAGGAGAACGGCATCGCCGTTGACCACGTGGCCCTGGGCATCGGAGAAGAGCGCGCGGTCGGCATCGCCGTCGAGAGTGATGCCGAGGTCGAAATGGCCGGGACGGCGGCTCATTTCCGCCGCTACGTGCTCGGGATGAAGAGCTCCGCAGCCTTCATTGATGTTGCGGCCATCCGGCTCGGTGTGAAGGATTTCGGCGAAGACGCCGATGCGGGCAAAGAGTTCGGGAGCTATGGCGCTGGCGGCCCCATTCGCGCAGTCGATGAGGACTCTGAGACCTGAGAGCTTCGCGGCTTCAACGCTGGAGGCGAGCCACGCTTCGTAGTCAGCGCGAAGATCCGCGTTACCGGGAAGAACGTCAGCCATCAGGCAGCCTTCTTCTTCATCATGAGCGAGCAGCTGATCGGCGTGTTCGAAGATTTCGACTTCGATTTCGTGCTCGATCTCGTCTGCCAGCTTCATGCCGTTGCTGCCGAAGAGCTTGATGCCGTTGTCCTGCCAGGGATTGTGCGAGGCGGAGATGACGACCCCGGCAGCGAAGCCATGAGTGCGCGTCAGGTAGGCCACGCCGGGAGTGGTGATTACCCCGGCGCTTTCAAAACCGCAACCGGCATGGCTGAGTCCGCGGGCCAGGGTTTCAGCGATCCAGGCGCTGGATTCGCGGGTGTCCTGCCCGAGTACGACCTTTGAACCTTCGTCAAAACGTTTGAGACGCGCGCCGAGGGCGCGCCCGATGGCATAAACCATTGCAGGGTCGAGTGGGTATTCGCTTGCGACACCACGAATTCCATCGGTTCCGAAAAGTCTTCTCATGGATTGGCCGTAAGAAAGCTGCAAAGCTATGGAACTCCAGCTTTTGAAGATGATTTTTGTGTTTTGACCATTACGTGAATTGGGCCGGTGTCGGAAAGATGCACGAGGGGATCGGGCGGAAAGGCTCTAGTCTCAAAACCGGCCGTTCCGGTGACACCGGTCACGTCTACAGTATCCGTTACAGCAGTCTCAATGGCGTTCACATGACGCGCCGGGCCGGTAATGGTAACCGTCGCAGGGTCGAGGGTTATCGATTCGATCCGGTATCCAGCAGGCAACGTGCCTACGACACGCGCCTTAACCGGAACCTGGCGGGTGATACGCTGATCGAAGACCATGCGAAGGCGAGTGGGCGTGACCTGCACGACTTCGATATCGTGAGGAACCTGAATCTGACTGGTGGTCAGATCATAGGTATGTTCGCCGGGAGTCGCGTTTTGAAGGTCGATGACGGCATGCACGCTATCGGGCGAGAGTTCGCGAACCAGGCGTGCGGGCCCGCGAAGGCGAACCTGCGCCTGCGGAATCACGTCTGAAGTGTAATCGAGCCCCTTCGGGGGCCGGGAGAATTCGACCGGAACGCGAACGGAAACCTCGGAAACGGGATCGTGTGCCACTCCATACCACATGAGAATGGCGATCAGGAGCGAGGCCAGTTTCAGCAGAGCATGATCGAAAATGAGATGACGGATGCGTGCGATCACGGCTGGTCTCCCCGTTCGTTGCCCTCTTGCGAGCGCAATACACTATCTTCGACTTGGGCCCGCTGAGTATCGGCGGAACCGGCCGTGGAGTACGGGAGCGCGGACGGGGTCGCATAACGCATGAGCAATTCTCCGAGACGCTGGCGCAGGCGCTCCGGAGTGATATCACGTTCCACCTGACCTCCAACGGCAATGCTGATGCTTCCGCTTTCCTCCGAAACTATGACCGAGACGGCGTCAGTTTCCTCGGTAATGCCGATTCCGGCGCGATGCCGGGTACCGAGTTGCGTGGACAATAGCGGGTTCATGGAGAGAGGTAGGAAGCAGGCAGCAGCAGCAATGCGGTCCTTCTGCAGAATCACAGCACCGTCATGCAGCGGCGCACTGGGACGGAAGATTGTTGCCAGCAGTTCATACGAGAGCTGCGCATCGAGCGCGATTCCGCTCTCGATGTAAGTACGCAAGCCAATCTCGCGTTCAACCACAATGAGCGCTCCGGTTTGGTCTTGCGAAAACGTGGTGGCCGCCATAACGATATCGTCGTAGGCATCGCTGGAACCACTCTGCGAGCCGCGGGTAAAGGTGAGGTTGCGGCCAAGCCGGGCCAGAGCCTGGCGGATTTCTGTCTGAAAGATAACGATGAGAGCAAAAATGCCATAGGGCAAGATCGTGCCGACAAGCCAGTCTAGAGTACGCAGATTGCTGAGGTGAGCGATGTAGAAAGCGATAATCATCGCGCCCACGCCGGTGAGCATGGGCACAGCGCGAGTTCCCCTCACCAACAGCAGAAACTGGTAGATGAAAAACGAGACGAGCAGAATGTCCAGAACGGATCCGGAAGTCAGATGCGGTGAGTATCCAGATAAGTTCGTTAACGTCGGCATGGTCTCCTTCCGAAAAGGGCTATGGTCAGGGCGCGTCGCCACGCGTTGGATATGAAACTATTTTAAAGCAGCGCACCCGTCTTACTCATTATCAGCGCTTCGCTTTGCGTTACGAACGTCTTGCTTTACTCAGGGCTTCGACACGCGCCTTCAGCTCGCCTCGGGCCAAACGAGCTCGAATTGAATCTCCGGGCGCTAGCTGCGACGCGTCTTTTATGAGAACACCATTCGCGTCGAAGATTAGCGAATACCCCCTCTCTAATATTGCCACAGGAGAAAGCGCCGCCAACTTCCCGTAAGCCTGCTCAAGGCGGGAACGGTGACGGGTCAGGGTTCGCTGGGCAGCCGCGAAGAGGGTGTTAAGACAGGAGAGTAGTTCGCGCTCACGCATTTTGAGCTGCCGTCGCAAGTCCTGCTGGCGGAGCCGAGAAGCTGCCAGCTCGAAACGGCGCGCGGAGTCGCCAAGGCGTGCGCGCGTGAGACTCTCCAGGCGGTAATGGAGATCATCAACGCGCTGCTGGCGACGGGCAATGGCGTCCTCCATCCGGGCAAAAACACGATTTTTTTCGAGCGGCATCAGGCTCTGGCGGGCAGAAAGCAATTTGTACTCGATCGCGCGCCGAAGCCGTCCGCTCAGGGCGAAAACGCTCTCCTGCAGCTCTTGCTTCGAGCGGATTACGATTTCAGCAGCAGCTGAGGGCGTGGGAGCGCGGAGGTCCGCTACAAAATCACAGATGGTGAAATCGGTTTCATGGCCTACGGCCGAGATGACAGGAATGCGGCTGGCAGCGATGGTGCGCGCCAGAGACTCACTGTTAAATGCCGCAAGGTCCTCGACGCTACCACCGCCACGCGCCACGATGATCACATCAACAGCGGTTTCGCCCTCGCGATGGCGCTCGTTAAAATACCGGACCCCGGCGGAAACCTCGCCGACAGCGCTTTCTCCTTGTACCTGTGCAGGGTAGATCAGCACGTTGAGCGACTCGTGGCGGCGGCGCAGAACATTGAGGATGTCTTGTATGACAGCGCCTCGCGGCGAGGTAACGACTCCAATGCGTCGGGGGAGTGAGGGCAGAGCCTTCTTGCGCTCAGGGGCGAAGAGGCCTTCGGCGGCAAGTTTTTGCTTGAGCTGCTCGAATGCTACCTGCAAGGCCCCGGCACCCATCGGTTCCATGTATTCGGCGAGCAACTGCACCTCGCCGCGAGCCTCGTACATGGTGACGCGGCCGCGAGCTGTTATCTGCATGCCGTTCTGCGGGCGGAAGCGGAGCAGGCGCGCCTGGGCGCGAAATATTACGACGCGCAGCTGGGAATCGCCGTCCTTGAGAGTGAAATAGAGGTGGCCGCTTTCGGCTGGGCGATAGTTGGAAATCTCGCCTAGGACCCACACGTCGGGAAAGCCATTCTCCAGATGGGTGCGGACCGTGGCCACCAGCTCGCGCACCCCATAGATATGGCGCGAAGGCGTTTCAGCCGTGAACTCGAAAGAAAACTGAGAATCGTCCACGCAGAAAGTTTAGCAGGCACTAAAAGAGAATGCAGGCCCGGCTGTTCAGCTCCGGCTATGCAGGCCTACCGTCGAAAATTGCGCAGAAGCCACATAACCAGCGAAAACAAGATGCTCAGGATAATAGAAGTCGCCAGGGGAAAATAAAACTGGGTGTTGCCGCTGCGGCTTCGCCATTGAATGTCTCCGGGAAGGCGTCCAAAGGGAAGACCGAAACGCCCGGCAACAAGTATCACGACACCCAAGGCCACCAGGATGAACCCCAGACCTATAATGGTTTTTCCCAACTCTGCCATGGGGTGATTGTAACAAGAGAAGAAACGGTCGCTCATCTAAGGTCCGCGCCATTGCCGCCCTTGAGTAAATTTTCGACGAAATGGAATCTGCGCGAAAGGTACCACGTTGACATATTTCTGCATCCAAGCTCGGGATTGTCGAAGAAGCTTGTGCGGGGCGCACCAAACTTCATTGAAGCGGCAGAAAAGTAACCTGATGCCGATTCGAGCGAGTTCCTGCAAGTTTATTATTGGGAGAGGTCGATTTTAGAATGAACTTTTTTGTTCGCACTGTAATCGCGTTGTCCTTCGTTTTGGTTATCCCGCATTCGTTTGCGGCAGATTCGGCATCAGTTGCGACAGACCGAGCAATAACAGCGGGAATGACCGTTGAAGAAATTGTGGGCCGACTCGAGAAGAACAACGAGCAACGCGCCGCCGCGCTACACGGGTTTGATGGAAAACGCTCTTACACGCTCAAATACCATGGATTTCCCTCGGAGCGGGAAGCAGCACTCGATGTCATCGCCCATTACCAGGCGCCGGAAAGTAAGAGCTTCGACATAGTATCCGAAAGCGGCTCGAAGACGATTCAGAAGAAAGTGTTCTCAAAGCTATTGGAAAGCGAGCGTGAGGCCGCGCACCCCGCAAATCAGCGCGAGACTGCACTCACTGCCGAGAATTACAAATTTACGCTGCTGGGCTCGCGGCCAAGTATTTATGGCGGGTGCTATCGGCTTGGAGTGCAACCACGGCGCGATAACAAGTTCCTGTATCGCGGAGAGATTTGCGTGAATGCCGCGGATTTTGCGGTGGAGAGTATTGACGCCGAGCCCGCTAAGAACCCCTCGTTCTGGATCAAGCATACCCGTATCGAGCATCGGTACCAAAAAATCGGACAATTCTGGCTCCCGGCCTCAAACCAGACCGTTACCAATGTTCGGCTGGGCGGCTCGGCGATACTGAACATTCTCTACTCGGAATACCAATTGCACTGATCTCACCTCCATTTGACAAAGGAAATGGCCGGAGCAACTCGCTCCGGCCATTCTTTTTCATTGAGCTTTTAGAAGTGATAAACAATCTGGACTGAAGGCTCTGGCACGTGCCTTTTCACACCGCTTCCAAAATTGTTATAGTCCGTTTTATCCATCAGCCCAAAATCAGGACTTGCGAGCACCAAGCCGCGGTATTGAAGACGGAGGGCCCAATTGGCGTTGAAGTTCAGATCGGTTCCAAAACCGTAGGCAAAGGTAGGCTTCGACTGCGATGACGGATTATCGGCGGTCGAGAAATCGTTAGTCGGCGAAAAATGTACCACGCCACCGCCGATCATGAAATACGGTTTCACGCGCTCACGCGCAGGAAGACGGATTATATACGATGCGATTATCTCGGCATTGTTCGTCTGGACATGGTTGGTGGCGGTGGTGAAACCATCGAAAAAAACTTCAGTATTACGATTCCAGGTTACAGCAATGCCGACAGCGCTATGGCGGCCAAAGTCATAACGTAAATCGCCGATATAACCCACCGCATTTGTACCCTTCTGCACCGTTGAGTTCTCTGGCGCCGAAGGATTCCTGTTAAAGCTTGCCGCCGGGAAGACTCCTTCGATGCCTGCACCAATCGAAAAATTAGACTTTGCGCCCTGTGCATGCGCCAGGCTGCCAAAAAACAGTATGGTAGCGATAATCAGTTTGAGTTTCAAAAGTCTCTCCTTTTACTTAGGGACGACGGCGACGAAGCTGGGAACTAGTTGAACCGGAGCCGGGATAGTAACTTGCCCCGTGGTCGAATCAGTCGCGGTGTCTTCCGTACCTGTTGACAGGTCGATGCGATGCAGTTGCGCGGTCTTTGCCGTGCTGTCATAGGTTCCGAAGAACAATTTGCTGGCATCGCTCAGTACACCACCACTGAGAGGTACAACCGTACTTAAAGTTGATAGCGTGAATTCCGAGTTAGTGTTCACGTCGTAACCGTGAATGCCCAGGTCCGGAGTAGCACAGGAGGAATTCACTCCAGTAACGAATTCGCGTTGCAGGGTCGGAGAAAAGCTAACCTGATTAGCAGTGCAATTCAGGGTTGACGCCACCTTGACCGGCGTGTTGACCGTCACAGTCGACAGGCAGACGTTTCCAACCGCCGGTGTAGCTCCGGCCTGTGCACTGGTGGTCACGGAATAGTCGTACCAAGTGCTTCCAGACAGTCCGAGAACATGAGGCACGCCGTTCAAAGCTGTTGTGGAAAGGCTTACAGGCGCGCCCTCAAGCAACTGAGGATTCTGGTCATCGCAGGTGGAGTACTTGACCAACTGGTCGCCGGTGGCAAAGTAAGATTGGCCGTCCGGCAGCCATGTCAACGCGCTCACGTGAGTGCTGGCGTTGGTGGCGATGGGCACAAAGGTATCTGCCTGGTACGAATACACGCCTGTATTCCCACCGATCCAAATGTTTGAACTGTCGGCAGCGAATGCGACGGCGGTTATACCGGGAATGGCATAGCGTATGGCGGCTTTGGTTCCGGTCGTATCGATCAGGAAAACGATGCCGTTTGCTATGTCGGAGATGAGTACATAGCGGCTGTCCGGCGAGACACCGAGCACTTTGCCGGTGATTACATCGTCGCTGATTCCGCCAGTGATCGGGTAGGTTCGAATCGACGACTGGTAGGAGGTCAGATCCACCACAATGAGTCCGGTATCGCTGCCGACGTAGGCCTTGGCTCCATTCGGCGCAACTACTAGAGAGTTCGGCAGGTTGGCCAATTCGATCGGGTCATGCGAAATTGCCAGCGAAGTGCTGTCATAGACCAGCAGCTTATGAGCGGGAGTGACACCGTCGGTGAAGGTGGTGCCAGTGACCAGCACGGGACTACCGGCGGCGCCCTGCACTGTCATACCGATCACATTGCTGTAAATCGGATAACCGAAGCCAGCCGCTTTCCCTGTGGTCGCCCCAGCAGGCGAGGTGAAGTCGGATACTGAGGGATTGCAGGTGGACGGCTCGCAGGCTGCCGTCACAGTAACGCGCCCGGCGTTGTTTGCCGTTACGGTCGAGACCAAAGGCAGGAGAGTGCTGAAACTGCTCGTCAAAGGATTCGAGGTGATGAATTGAATCGGCGACGTGGTCAGGCTGTTGCCGTTGCTGTCGACCAAAGTTGCAGAGAGGTATTTCTGATTACCTATCTGCAAAGTGAGGTCGGCTGTAGAGTAGGGAGGAGTTGGCGGCGCGTTCGTGTATGCAGACGATTGCAGCAGGATCGAACTGGGCGGGCAGGTAGCAAATGCCAGAGGCACGCTCACAGTTCCGTTCAGCCTGGCGGTCAGGTTGGTCACGCCCGGATTGACCGCGACCACATTTCCGTACTGGCTGACAGTGGCTACATTGGTGTCGTCAACAGACCAGGTGTAGTCATTGTCATAGACGCAGCCAGCAACAACAGTCGTCGAGCAAGTGGGAATCGCGTTGCCGCTGCTATCGAAGGGCGACGCAACGTACTGCACCTGATTATTCTGCGAAATGCATTTGCGCGCTCCCCAGGCGGGAGCACTCAGGGAAATGCTTGCAACCCGCGGGTGGACACTGACAAACGCCGTTCCGCTGACATTGTGCTTGGCATCATAGGCCGTGATCGTCACCAGCCCCGTGGGCAGCGTGCTTGCCGGCGTGCAATTCAGATACTTGGAGTCCCAGACTCCGGCGCAAACTTCTCCTGAAGAAGAAACCGTCACATGGGGATCGGAGGCATAGAACTTAATAGTCGGCTGCGGAGAAACCGTTGTCGGGGTTCCATTCTCATGCGTCTTTTCCACCAGGGCCGTGACCGTGGCCCAGTCGCCGGAATTCAAAGTAAAGCGATCCGGCGACACCGAGACCAGGTATTCGTCTTTTTCGGCGGGCTTAGTGCTACTGGTGATCGAACTGCCACAGCTGGCCAGCAATCCGGCAAGCCCGATGAGAACTAGAGTTAGCAACCGATTCATGTGCACCTATCGGGTCGTGATCCAAGTCGGATCGCTTGTTGCGCTTTCAGCGGAGACCGATGCAGGGCTCAGTGCCCTCAGCTTGCCGGTACTCTGGTTGATCCGGTACTGGAATATTTTCCCGGCGAACGTATCAAGCACGTACAAGGCATTGTTCTGCGGCGCTACGGCGGCAAACGACGGCGTGGTGCAACCGCTGCCGCAATCGAGAGGAGAAGCCGCGAAGGTCGAGGTACCGTCGGTTGTGCTGCCGAGAATCTCGCTCAGCCCACCTGGCGCCAAATAATTGCCAGTGGCCGTACTGCCTGAGCCTGTTCCTATTTTGAAGGTGGTTATATTGTGCGTGCCCTGGTTGATGACATAAAGATACCGATTGTCATTCGTAGTTACACCAGCAACGGGATTGCTGGGCAGAGTGCTGCTGGTGGAACCATCCTGATTCGTCGTGATGGCGGGGTTTTCGTGGAATATCCCTGCCGCGTTTCCTTGACCTGCGATCGGGGTCAAAGTGGCTCCATTCACGGTGAATGCGTAAATATTGGGGCCAAGAACAGGATCCGCTGCGGTGTGATCCAGCACATACATATAAGATCCGTTCACAGACAACACTAGGAAGCTGGGCAGGACACCAACGGAAGTCACGGTCGTGGAAAGAAGGTTTCCGGCCGTGGTGCTGATGCCCCACGCCACAACGGCCTGCTGGCTGGTGCCAGAACCCGCAGGGTATTCGCCCGCAAGTCCATACACCGTGGAACCGCTCGGACTCATTACCAGTTGGGTAATCGCATAGCCGATCTGAACAGAGCTTCCCACCTGCGTCAGGATGCCGGTAGCCTGATCAATTGAAAAGATCGCGAGCTTCTTGATATCCGGTTGCGCAACGTAAACAAATTGACTGTTCGGAGAAATGACCAGCGAACTGGCCTTGCCAGTAACAGGATAGACATCGATTTTGGTCGCCAACTCGCCATTGCCGGAGCGGGTGTAGGCATAGAGGTTGGCGCCAGCGGCATCCAGAAAATAGGCCCATCTCCCGTTGGCAGAAAACTGAATGACTTTGGGTGCAGCCGGCGTGTTCTGCGGTGAAACGCTGGATAAGGTCAGGGTGCCGTCCGTGTTTATCTTATAAACGGTAAAACCTGTACCATTGGAATTACTGATGTAAGCCAGCGTTCCGGTGCTTGAAATTCCACCGCAGCCAACTGTGATTGCCAAAAGGCAAAGGGCGGCCATATAGCCGATCAAGCGCTTCATGCAAGCTCCCGGGGCGAAAAGCTTGTTCCGCCCATTTCTCGAAATCGATCCCAACCAATCATAATTCGGGCAGAGTACAATTTGCCCTAAAGTTATGCTAGAGGTCAGGGAAATCTTCCTATCTCGGATTGAGAGATTCTAACCTACTCAGGATTTATTTGCCTCCGAGAAGATGGCACCGGGCGGCAGAGGAGCGGATCAGTCGCGCAGCCACTCCTCTCGCAACAGGGTTTCAAAGCGGGTAGACCCTTTGATGAACGCCAGTTGGATGGCATCAGTGGGACCATTACGCTGCTTTGCAATGATGATTTTGGCTTTGCCTTCGAGTTCCGGATTGTTGCGGTCGTAGTACTCGGGGCGATAAAGGAACATTACGATATCGGCGTCCTGCTCGATGGAGCCGGATTCGCGCAAATCGCTCAATTTCGGTTCGGCATCCTTGCCGCCACGGGTTTCCGGGGCGCGGCTTAACTGAGACAGGGCAATGACGGGGACCTTCAGCTCTTTGGCGATGGCTTTTAAGCCCCGCGAGATGGCCGAAACTTCCTGCGTACGGTTCTCGTAACGGCGTCCGCCAGGGGCAGTGGCCGACATTAGTTGCAGATAGTCCACCACGATGAGATCCAGACCATCTTTATCCATTGCCTTGCGACGGGCCTTGGCGCGCATTTCCGTGAGCGAGATGCCCGGCGTGTCATCGATGTAAATGGGTGCCTGAATCAGTTTATCGAGCGCGGTGCGGAGCTTGCCGATGTCTTCGCGGGCAAGAAAACCAGTGCGCATTTTGTGAGCATCCACGCGAGCCTGCGAACACAACATACGGTTCAGCAGGGCTTCCTTCGACATTTCGAGCGAGAAAACGGCGACGCTTTTGCCTCCCAGGACGGCAGCGTTTTCCGCAATGTTGATGGCGAAGGCTGTTTTACCCATGGAGGGACGGGCGGCAATGATGATCAGGTCGGATTTCTGCAGACCGCTGGTCATGTCGTCCAGATCGGTATAGAAGGTTTCCAGCCCCGTGATGCGTCCACCGCGCTGGAAGAGCTTATCGAGATCGCCGCCAAAAGACTCCATGGCGATGGACTTGATGTCGGTAAGCTGCTGCCCGCTACGCTCTTCGGAGATGTTGAAGATGCTGGTTTCAGCAGCATCGACGACCTCGGCGGCGGTGGAGGTCTGTTCGAGGGCCTGGGCGATGACCCCATTGGCGGCATGAATGAGATTGCGCAGCATCGCCTTATCACGCACGATGCGGACGTAGTGCTCAACGGAAGAACGGCGCGGCACGCCATCGGTCAGCGAAGCGAGATATCCGGCTCCACCAACGGCTTCGAGTTCCTTGTAACGCAGGAGTTCCTCGGTGAGGGTGACGAGATCTATGGGGCGGTTGCTCTCGGAGAGATCGGAAATGCGCTGGTAGATGCGGCGATGGGCGTCGAGAAAAAAGTGTTCCGGCTTCAGCGTCGAGAGGGCCTCATTCTGCAAGCTGTTATCAAGCAGAATTGCGCCCAGAATGGAGCGCTCGGCCTCAGGACTGGCAGGAAGACCGCGATCGAGACTGAAATCAGTAGCAGGCATAGGGCCGGGATAAGGTCAAAATCACACCAAGAAGAACAAAAATGCGGAACTATCTTTCCATGCTAACCAAATTAGGCCCGGGGAGGCCAGCCGCCTCTCCGGGCCTTTGATGGTACGTAGATGCCGCGTGTGGTGACTCGCTCCCCGTCTTGCGGAAAGTGGAAGCCTGAGCGCCGAATGAACTCCACGGCTTCGTCGTTGCCGCAAGCTCATTTTCCGACTTCCCTTCCTTGTTGCCTAGGGAGCGATGCAGTATCGATCCGGCTTTCGGTTTCCACTGCTTTCGTCGGCTGCGATTTCTCACGCGCCGCGCCGATTGCATGATTGCGTTGCCGCACTCTGGACCACCGTACGCCATCAGGGTTCTGCATTGCTCGCGCCCGAGCCGGGAAGCACCACGCAGCAATGATACGCACCGTTGCGTTAACTGGAGAGTGCAACATGCGCGCAGAGAATAGAAACGGAAAAACGGTGGCCCCTGTGGGTATGTTGTGACAAACTTCTGAAAATTGTGAATCAACGTGCAAAAAACGTTACAACTAAGGCGAAGACTCGGGTTCGATTGCTCTGCGCAAAGTCGAAAAAAGGCACAGCGAAGCCTCAATTAGATAATCTTCGCCTTGAAGCTACAAGGGATGACGGAGCACGACTTCTTCCGATAAGCTCTATGCGTCCATCATGCTGAAAACTATTTTTCTTGTTCCCGCATGTTTATTTGCGCTGCTGGCCCTGTGCGGGCTGGGATACCTGGCTCTGTCTTTATGGAGCGAAATGCGCTTCCTGGCGCGCAGACGAAAGGCGTGCCAGAACGAGGCAGGCAAATACACGCCTCCGGTCAGCATTCTAAAGCCGCTGCGCGGCAGCGACCGGCAGATGTATGAGAGTTTTCGCTCGCACTGTCTTCAGGATTATCCGCAGTACGAGATCATCTTCGGCGTGAACGACGAGAGCGACGAAGCGGTGGCAGAAGTGGAACGCTTGCGGAGCGAGTTTCCCGCGCACGACATTCAACTCGTCGTTTGCCCCGAAGTTCTGGGAAGCAACCGCAAGGTCAGCAATCTCACACAGATGATGCGTGTGGCGAAGTACGGCCACATTCTGATCAACGACAGCGACATTCGGGTTGAACGCGACTACCTGCGGCGAATCGTTGCACCGATGCAGAACGCAAAAGTCGGAATGGTTACAACACTGTATCGGGCCGAGGCCGGATGCAGCATCGCTTCGCGCATCGAGGCCGTCACGATTGCAACCGATTTTGCGGGAGGCGTGCTGTGCGCCACGGAATTGGAAGGCGGGCTGCACTTTGGACTGGGCTCGACATTAGCCTTCCCGCGTGCGGCTGCCGAGGCAATCGGCGGACTTGAAACGCTGCTTGAGTATCTTGCCGACGATCACGAACTGGGGAAGATGATTTCCGATGCGGGATACGAGGTTGTGCTCTCCGACGTTGTGGTGGAAACCTTCTTGCCGGAGTACAATTTTGGCGCAATGTTCGAGCACCAGTTGCGCTGGGCGCGAACAGTGCGCGATCTGCGCAAGCGCGGCTACATTGGAGTTCTGCTGACCTTCGGACTACCGTGGGCGATGGCGTCAGCGATATGCGCTGGGTTCGCCAACTGGTCTCTGGCGCTGCTGGCAGCGGTTGCGCTGGCTCGCTTCGCCTCGGGCTGGCTGCTATGCGGTCCGATCCTGAACGACCGGCAGACATTGCGCGACCTCTGGCTGATTCCGGTGCGCGACATTGTCGGTGTTGCGATCTGGTTCGCCAGCTTTGGCGGGGACACGATCATGTGGCGCGGTGAAAAATTCCATCTGAAAGACGGCCGGTTGACGCGGGCCTGAATCGCAACCTGTACACCAAAGTGCCACGAGAAGACCTTTATCGAAGGTAATTGTGACCGACCTCACCGCTAAAGACAAAAATTACGTATGATAAAGAGAGCTAAATTGATCAAAACCGGAAGTGCCGCGCTGCTCACACGGGCATTCGCACGGCTCCGGGAAGAAGGGGACACCATCGATGAGTCATGAGCGTCGTCAGTTTGTTATATCGATTCAAGCGCAACCCTTCCGCAAAAAAACGCGCTATTACTGGATCATTTGCCGCGAAAACAACCCCGACGAGCTAGTGTCGTGGGGCTTCGCTCCGACGCAGGAACTGGCCGAAATTGAATCCAGTAACGAGGTGAGGGATTTGATTTCCGGATTGACCCAGGGTGGAAGGGTTGACGGCACACGCTATTCAGCAATTCACCGCTGCTGAGCGGCCAATGCGATCGTTAAGTCCGATTTACCCGATTTCCCGACCGGCACGCTTTTCAAATGTTCTACTCGACCTCGTGCCTGGCCGTGTAGCCGTCACGCGTAAGCACCTGGTACTTCAGTTCCTTTCCCTTCTGATTTCTAATGATCAGCGGCTTGTCAGTTCCCGGCTGCACCAGCTCCACTTTCAACTTGCGGTAGGTGCCATCCCGTTTGGCGTTGGTTGGACGATAGGCTATTGTGTACTGGTTGCGCACGGCCGCTGCAATCTCGCGATAGTCTTCGGGTAATTCGGCCTCAAAACGCGGGCTGAACCAGCGTCCGCCGGTCATCCTGGCGAATGTGCTCATCTGGTTGTCGCCCTGCAGGAAATCCATATTGCGCAAACTCGCCGACATGCTCATTCGTGATTCCATGAATGTCCGCCACAGGAATCCGGTGCTGATCGTGTAGATCGTCACATTCTGCGTCGCTTTGATCTTCTTCAGAAGCTTGTCGTAGCTGATGCGGCTGAATGAATCAAGACCACTGCCGATCAGGATTACTTCTTTGCGACCCTCAACACGATCCAAGCGGTCCAGCGTGTCGTAAAGCGCGTCATACATGTTCGTCTCGCTAAAACCTGGAATGCGCATCGTATCCAGCGCGCTGCGAACCGCTTCTTTATTTGAAGTGAAGTCCACCAGAATACTCGGCTTGATATCGTACTGGACCAATGCGACATAATCGTTCTTCTGCATCTGGTCGGTAAACGCGTACGAAGCGCGCAAGGCGTCATACAGAAACTGTCTGCGACTGGCCTGAAACGCCGGAGTGGATGCGAACTCCACCAACAGCACCGCCGTAAAGCCCGCCTTCGTCAAGCCAAAGCTCTGGATGGGCTGAACAACATTGTCCTCAAGAACGCGGAAATATTGTTTTTCCAGTCCCGGAATAAACTGGCCATCTTTGGTCAGTACGAGCGCGTCGACCGTGACCAGAGGAACATCCACAGTGATTGCATAACTCGGCATCCCCTCCGTCGGCCTCGGAGCCGGAGGTGGAGCGGGTTTCTCCTGCGTATTCGTGCTTACCTTCGGGATAGCATACGGCCCGCTATCGATCTGCGGTCCACCGGCCTCGGGCGGAGCCTGTTGAATCTGTCCGTTCGATTTCTGCTGGTTGGTTATGTTATGCGCTGCTGGAGTCGACTGAGCGGATAAAACTGCGGGCGCAAGCGCAATGCAGAAGCCCAATACTGGCACCCACCAGAGCGGATTACGGTGTACGGCTTCGGAATAGCTCTCTACTTCTGGCATGGGATGTCACCGCGAGGACTCCGGCAGAGTCCTCGCTAGTATAGAAGCACACATTCAAAATTTTACTGACTAACCTTCCGCAAAAGCGCCCGGCCATTTTCCTCTGCTCAGTTCTGGTACACTTTCCCTCGCGCCGTCATGACAGAAAAGCTCGCAATCATCATATTCATCGTCCACATTGGAGCCGCAGAATGAATGAACTGCGCGACATTGCGTGGCTCGTCTGCGGCGTCTATGCAACAATTCCTGCGTACTGGATGATGGTGCATCCGTTCGTGCGGCATTGGCGCTCGGCTCGCAAACAGCGCACGATCATGGGCCCGCTCTGGATTCTGCTCTGGATTGCCGCCTTGGCTATCTCCTACCCTTTGAAAGATGTGCTGCTCTATCGCACATTGGGCGCCTGGGTTGCAGCGCCATTGCTCTGGACCATCACTGTCTTCACCTACGTCAGAGGGACACACGGGTTATCGGTTCCGTGCGTGCTCGGCATGCATGAGCTGGAGCCAGACCGGTATCCAAATGTGCTCGTCACCTCCGGAATCCACCGGATAGTGCGCCATCCCGTTTACCTCGGCCACATCTGCACCATGCTCGGCTTCGCCGTGGGCTCGGGAAGTGCCGCGTGCTTTGCGCTTTTCGCGTTCGGCATCGTAACCGGCGCAGTCATGATCGTTTTCGAAGAGCGCGAACTCCATGCCCGCTTCGGCTCTGCATGGGAAGAGTATTGCAAATGCACGCCTGCGATCATCCCGATACGGAAAAGCTGAAAGCAAACCTCAACCGCTTAGCTGGCGGCACATCGCCATGTGTCCGCACTATCCAGTCTGGGGATGTCGCGACGGGAATCTCAGGTTCTGACTGCCCGCTCTTGAGCGTGCCTCTATAATTCTTGTATGCGCTTTGAGCTTTTCATCGCGGCCCGCTATCTTCGCGCCAAGCGGCGTCAGGCGGTCATTGGGGTCATCACCGCGATTTCGATTATTGGAGTCGCTGCCGGAGTTGCATCGCTGATCATCGCGCTGGCAATCAATAATGGCTTCCGCCAGGACATGCAGCAACGTCTGCTTGGCTCCACTTCGCACGTCAATCTGATGCGTATCGAAAACGATGGCATTCACGACTGGCCGGCGCTCCAGCAGCGCCTTGAAAAACTTCCCCATGTCACAGCGGCCGCCCCGGCGATTTATGAACAGGTTCTGATTTCTCGTGGAGCCCGCGCCGGCGGTGCCATCTTGAAGGGCATCCTGCCCGCAGACGAGCGTCGCGTCACGGCGCTGCTCGACACGGTTCACGACGGCACCGCGCAGCCGCTCGCGGAGGCTCAGGAGCGAGCACAGCGGTTGGCGGCTCAATCCGAAAATCAGTCTGAAAATCAGCCGGGCGCCCAGGATGCCGACTCCTCGTCTCCCCAGACAGCAGCGGACCGCAATGCCGCAATGCCGCCTATTGTGCTGGGAAAAGATCTCGCGCAGACCCTTGGAGCCACGGTTGGCTCCGTCGTGCTGGTTACAAGTCCACAGGGAGAGCTGACACCCTTCGGCATGGTGCCGCGCTACATGCGATTCAAGGTTGTGGGGATCTTTCAATCCGGCTTTTACGACTACGACTCGACCTGGGCGCTCTGCGCATTGGGCGATTCTCAGCGACTGTTCAGCCTCGGCAACATCGCCAGCGTGCTTGAGTTCAAGGTGGACGACATCTACAAAGCCTCGGCCATCGGCAGAGAAATCGAGGCGGCGGCAGGAAAAGGCTTCCAGACGACGAGCTGGATGGAGCAAAACCGCGCACTTTTCCGCGCCCTGCGGCTGGAGCGGGTGGTCACGTTCATCACCATCGGGCTGATCGTTTTTGTCGCGGCACTCAACATCCTTATTTCGCTCATCATGATGGTTATGGAGAAGACCCGCGACATCGCAGTACTGGTCTCGATGGGCGTGCGCCGCCAGCAGGTACGACGCATTTTCATGTGGCAGGGACTGCTGATCGGAGTCATCGGAACGGCGCTCGGGCTAATAATCGGCTATACGATGGCCATTCTCGCTGGACATTATCATTGGATATCGCTTTCAGCCGAGGTCTATGCCATCGATTATGTTCCTTTTGCGCCGCGTGCTATTGACGGAGTCCTGGTTGCTGCTGTTTCCCTGGGCATCAGTTTCGTTGCCACGCTTTATCCGTCGCAGTCCGCTGCACGCGTACTGCCAGCCGAGGCCCTCAGATACGAATAGTTAGAAACGAAACGACTTTTTAGTTTCCCGATTTTCGGTCGGAAGATGACGAGGAGAAAGACATGCGTTGCCAACTGATTTGCGTTTTTCTATTACTGACGATCGTACCCGCGTTACGGGCTGACGAAGCTTGCTGGGAGGCAAAAGCGGGCAAGAGCGCAGAGAAAGCGCAGACCATCCAGGCGGCACTGCTGGCAGTCGGTATCGAAGATATGAGTACGACCGTACCAAAATCGGCACGACCCAAGATTTTGGCTTTTAAAGAAGCCTTGGTGGCAACGGCGGACGCGGCAATGCAGTGCGAGACAAAGAATGCAGTAGACGCCAGGGCGCTGGAGAGCGGTCTGGCGAGACTACTGTTCGCCAACCGGCAGGACGCACTCGAAGAGCGAGTGACCCACCATCCGTCACTGGACTCGCAAGCTATAACGATCTCTGATCACATCTATGGGGGGCGCCTCCGAATTTCCGTCGAGCGATCATCAAACACGCCGAACCTGCTCACGATCGAGGCCAGCTTTCGAATCGAGTGTGGGGAAGATTCCCTGTTATTGGTTTACGAATGGAGCGGGGGCGCGTGGCATCGGGTAATACGTTGGCAAAGCCCTGAATATAAGGAGATTTCGGGCGCATTCGGAGATTTTTTTCAATACGCGCTCATACCAAATGCCGGTTCCGAGGGGCATTGGGCGGTGGCAGTGGCTCATGGCACCCCATGGTGCAGCTCGCGCATAAGCAACTTCCAAATTGACGTGATCCGGCCTGAAGGCGCGGGACAGCGGGCTATCTTTAATTATGAAAGCGATTACTCGCGCATGGACGTAAACCCGGTGCTGAAGCGGACCAGCGACGGTAAAGGATTTGAGCTGCGACTGCAGAGAAACTCTTCGGACGCCAATCTGGTCACATACGCAGGCATCTTTCGCTACCAGGTAAATCGTGACAGCGTGCAGCGGGTCCAACCGATTGCGACAAACGGACGAGGATTTGTGGAGGAATGGCTTGCGGCATCCTGGGACGAAGCCGGGCAGTGGTGTGCCCCCGCCGCACTGGAAGCTCTCAAGCAGGAGCACGCAAAGATGGACCAGCAGATGCAATCGGAGCACCCTCCTGCGATCCGCTACATGGCCGTGCGGGGCTGCTCAGACGACGCGAAGCACTTCCAGGTAGAACTTCAGAAGAATCCTGGCGATCCAATGTATTTTCAGCTTCAACAGGGCGAAAACTCGTTCACGATGGTTTCTGCTTCCAAGAATCCCGATCAGCGCTGTAACGGGATTAACATTATGAAGAAATAATGGCTGCCCCTGTTTGGTGCTGGAAGTTAAATTCCGGCGTCTCGGGGACAGCATAGAGAGCGACCGAATTAAGGTGTAAGATGCCGTCTAGAGTGGAGGCCACTGGGTGTTTTCGGGACTTTCCGCTTTGGCCGCCCAAATTTGCACCTGGGAGAGCGCACGCTGCATCAAATGGATACGGAAGAGATTTTTAGAATTAAGGCTCTCCGCAAGGTCTATCGATCTGGAACCACGGACCTAGTGCTCTTTGACAACCTGTCTTTCCGGGTATGTGAAGGTGAAATGCTGGCGATTGTGGGCCAGAGTGGCGCTGGAAAGTCCACTTTGCTCCATATCCTGGGGGCGTTGGACAGTGCGACTGCGGGGGATGTGTTCTTCACTGGCATGCGTTTGAATGCGTTGTCGGAGCAAGATGCAGCCGAATTTCGAAACCGTCAGATCGGGTACGTTTGGCAGTTTCATTATTTACTTCCTGAATTCACCGCGCTCGAGAATGTGGCTATGCCGTTGTATTTGCGAGGTGAAGACCGCCGCAAGGCCGACGCCGTTGCTTCAAGATGGCTGGAGGAAGTCGGATTAGCCGATCGCGGGCAACATCGTTCGGGCGAGCTTTCCGGAGGTGAACAGCAGCGAATTTCGCTGGCAAGGGCTCTGATAACTGCTCCTCGCGTGTTACTAGCGGACGAGCCAACCGGGGATCTCGACAACCGCACGGCAGAATCGGTTTTCGGGTTGATTTCCAGGCTTCATGTCGAACATCGCCTCACGTCGATAATTGTGACTCATAACCTTTCGTTTGCACGACGTTGTAGCCGAATACTTTCCTTGGAAGGCGGCATGATGAGGGAGGTTCTCCCCGAGTCTTTATTGCCTTCTCAGGGTTGATTCTTTTAGCATCCTGGGCTTTTTGGTGGCATATTGAGTGTAACGCGGTCGAGTGTAGAATTTTGAGCGACCAAACAGAGAGTTGAATACTCTAAACAGGTTCCCTTTCACGTGGAGTGAAAGACAGGGCGTATGATTTGATCCAGTTGGCTGCTGAGGTCAGCTGGCGAGGATCCGGATTCGGGTCCTTTCGGGGTCCTCGGAAAGGTGGTTTTTCCGATGGAGCCATGAGTGAAGCAGGGAGAATGCCTCCCGTCCTAGCTAAACGATCGGGCGGAGAGGCTGGGAGAAACGCAATGTTCGAACGGTACACCGAAAAAGCAAGGCGCGTGATTTTCTTCGCACGCTATGAAGCCAGTCAGTTTGGCTCTCCGTTTATTGAGACGGAGCACCTTCTGCTAGGTCTTTTGCGCGAAGACAAGGCACTGACCAATCGCTTCCTTCGCCAGCATTCATCGGTGGACTCTATCAGAAAGCAGATTGAAGCCCAGACGACGGTACGCGAAAAGGTGTCTACAAGCGTGGATTTGCCTCTGAGCAATGAGTGCAAGCGGGTGTTGGCATACGCTTCCGAAGAGGCCGAGCGGCTCAGCCACAAGCACATTGGCACAGAGCATCTTCTGCTCGGGATTCTTCGAGAGGAAAAGTGCTTTGCCGCGGAGATTCTCGCCGAACGTGGACTCAAGCTCACAGTAATACGCGAGGAACTGCAGCGCACAACACCGGAAAAAGTCCCGCAGCAGCAGCAACAGCAGCGCGCCGGTAATCGTGAGTCTTCTCTTCTCTCGGAGTTCTCCCGCGACCTCACCCAAGCCGCGATGGAAAACCAGCTTGACCCGCTTGTCGGTCGTGAAGGCGAAGTGGACCGCACCATTCAGATTCTGTGCCGCCGCACCAAGAACAATCCGGTGCTGATCGGCGAGCCCGGCGTGGGCAAAACCGCCATTGTGGAAGGGTTGGCGCAACGCATTACGGACGGTGAAGTGCCTTCGTTCCTGGCCGATAAGCGTGTGCTTGCTCTGGATTTGTCCTTGATCGTTGCCGGTACAAAATATCGCGGTCAGTTCGAAGAACGGCTGAAAACGATCATGAAGGAACTGATTGAGAACCAGAACGCCATTATTTTCATTGATGAGTTGCATACCCTGGTCGGGGCCGGATCGGCGGAGGGTTCGCTCGACGCGGCAAACATTCTGAAACCCGCTCTCTCGCGTGGTGAAATCCAGTGCATCGGCGCGACCACGCCCGGAGAGTATCGTAAGTCGATCGAAAAAGACCGCTCGCTCGAGCGCCGTTTCCAGTCCGTCAAAGTGGCGCCGCCGAGTGAGGCAGATTCGGTCAAAATACTGATGGGCATCAAGGATCGTTACGAGAAGTTCCACGCGGTCAGCTACACCGACGAGGCCATCAACTTCGCGGTCTCTCACTCCAATCGCTATATTCCGGATCGCTTCCTGCCCGACAAGGCAATCGATCTGATCGACGAAGCAGGCGCGCGCGTGAAACTTCGTCAGTCCGCCCTGCCGGAAGAAATTAGCGAAGTCCAGAAGCGCATCAAGTTCATTGTTCACCGTATGGAAAGCGCCATTGCGAATCATGAGTTCGAGAAGGCGCGTTTCTACTCGGACGAGGAGCGCAAAGAACGCGAAAATCTGCGCCAATTGAGAGAAAAGCACCATCTCGATGATAGTGTCACGGGAATCGTGCAGCGCGAGGACATCGAAGAGGTGGTCTCTCGCTGGACCGGAGTTCCGGTGGCGTCCATTAAGGAAGAAGAGACACAGAAGTTACTGCGCATTGAAGAGGAACTGCATAAACGCGTGATCTCGCAGGACCCGGCCATCAGCGCCCTGGCCCGTGCGATCAGGCGCTCGCGCGCAGGCCTGAAGAGTCCATCGCGTCCGATCGGATCGTTCCTCTTCCTTGGGCCGACGGGCGTAGGTAAAACCGAAGCAGCGCGCACGCTTGCCCAGTTTATGTTTGGCAGCGAGAAGAGCCTCATTCGCTTCGACATGTCGGAGTATATGGAGAAACATTCGGTCAGCAAGCTGATTGGTTCGCCTCCGGGCTATGTCGGTTATGAAGAAGGCGGACAGCTGACCGAGCGCGTGAAGCGGGCGCCGTATTCTGTAGTGCTGCTGGATGAGATTGAGAAAGCGCACCCGGATGTGTTCAACATTCTGCTGCAGGTTTTTGAGGACGGACAGCTGACTGACGGCCTCGGAAACACGGTGGATTTCAAGAACGTCATCCTTATCATGACCTCGAACATCGGCGCGCGTCATATGATCAAGCGCGAGGGTCTGGGCTTCTCTTCTGGTAACGAAGAGAAGATCAGCGATAAGGTTGAAGAGATGGTGCGGAGCGAGGTCAAGAGGACCTTCAATCCGGAGTTCCTCAACCGCGTCGACGAGATTGTGATCTTCAACGCGCTCACCGAACGCGACCTCAACCAGATTGTGGAGTTGATGGTGTCGCAAATGAACCAGAACCTGGCGCAGCGGTCGATCACAATCACCGTGACCGAAGAGGCACGCAAATGGATTCTGGGCAAAACGCTCACTGACCGCAGCTATGGAGCTCGTCCGCTGCGTCGCGCGCTCCAGAAGTACGTGGAAGATCCGCTTTCAGAAGCGCTGATTCAGGGCAGCATCAAATCCCGCCCCGCGTTTGTCGAGGTTTATCTCGACAACAACCAGCTTTTCTATCGCGAAGTTGGCGAAGAAAAAACGGACGGAGCGCTCCTCTACAATTAACGATTACAGGCACACGAAGCGCCGCCGGTCACGGCGGCGCTTTTCTGTTTTTTCTTGGCAGCCGCATCGCGCTGAAAATTGAAACCTGGCCTGCTGCTCTGTTATGTATAAGACATGCGACTCTACGTCTATTCGGCGCCATGGTGTCCCGACTGCCGCGAAGCAAAACGCTTCCTTGACAAGAACTCTATCCCTTACCAGGAGATCAATATCGAGGCCACGCCTGGTGCTGCCGATGAGGTGATTCGCCAGACTGGCAAGCGCGCTATTCCGCAGTTTGTGATCGATGGCAAATGGGTGCAACCCTATCGCCCCGGTGAGGGATTTCTCTACGACGAAATGAGCAGACTGCTTGGTGTCTCCGAAGACTGAGATACGCGCAGCCTTGCAAGCTCAGTGTGGCGCGTCTGGCCTTCTTTCCGCCGGAACCAACCAGTGAACAAGTGAAGGAAACCTCTGTCAGGGCCGGGTTGATCCTGGCCTTATCCGTTTTACGAGCGGCAGTCTCCGACTCTCTGTGCGTACGTTGGTACAATAAGGAATTCAGACCTCGCCAAGAGTATCGTAAGGAGTTCGCCTTGATTGCTCGTTATACCCGCCCCCAGATGGGCCAGATTTGGAGTGACGAAAATAAATTTCGCGCGTGGCTGCAGGTGGAGGTTGCCGCCAGCGAAACACTAGCCGAAGCGGGCATCGTCCCCGAATCCGCAGCCCGTGAAATACGCATAAAAGGAGCGGATTTTGAAGTCGCGCGTATTCACCAGATCGAGGCCGAAGTTAAACATGACGTTATAGCCTTCACAACGGCCGTTGCGGAGAAGGTCGGTCCCGAGTCGCGATGGTTGCACTACGGGCTTACCTCGAACGATGTGGTGGACACCGCACAGGCACTGCTTGTGCAACAAGCCTCCGTTCTGCTGAGGGCCGACATCGAAAAATTTCTGGAGGTCCTGAAGCGTCGCGCTTTGGAGTTTCAGCACACACCGCAGATCGGACGCACCCACGGCGTTCACGCCGAACCCATCACCTTCGGTCTTAAAATCGCGAACTGGTTCAGCGAAATGCAGCGCAACCTCGAGCGCTTTGACATTGCCACCGAACAGATGCGGGTCGGCAAGCTCAGCGGTGCAGTCGGCAACGGTGCACATCTCGACCCGGAGTATGAGGAGTTAATCTGCAAGCGACTCGGCCTTGCTCCTGCTGCAGTTTCCTCGCAGGTTATACAACGGGACCGCCACGCTTTCTATGTGGCCACGCTCGCTGTCATCGGCTGCACGCTGGACAAGATTGCAACGGAAATCCGCCACCTCCAGAAAACCGAAGTGCGCGAAGCCGAAGAGTTCTTCAGCGAAAAACAGAAGGGCTCATCCGCAATGCCCCACAAACGCAACCCCATCACCTGCGAGCAAATCTCCGGCCTGTCTCGGGTGATTCGCAGCAACGTGCAAGCGGCGTTCGAAAATGTCGCCCTCTGGCACGAGCGCGACATCTCGCACTCATCTGTAGAGCGCGTCATCCTGCCGGATTCCACAATTCTGCTGGACTATCTTCTTGCTCGAACCACCAACCTCGTGGATACCATGCTCGTTTATCCCGAGCGTATGCTTCGCAACTTGAACTCTACCGGAGGCCTGGTCTTCAGCGGCCAACTTTTGCTCGACCTGGTGGAAGCCGGAGTGCTTCGCGAAGACGCCTACCGCATCGTCCAGCGGAACGCCATGCAAGCATGGCGCGAAGAAAAGAACTTCCAAGAGCTCGTACGCGCTGATCCCGAGATCACTTCCCGCGTGAAGAAAGAAACTCTGGATCGTGCCTTCGACCTTAACCGCCAGCTTCGCAACGTAGATAAAATTTTCAATCGTGTTTTCCCGATGTAAGGTCTACCACCAAGGCGGCGAGCGGGGAACAGGCCCAGTCAGGGCGCTTTTCAATTGATTTTGAGGCGCGCCCGACTGTGCATACTTCACTTTTGTAAGTACAAAAAACAACTGTGCAAAGCGGGATTAGGCTGTAACATAGTCAATCAGCATGACACCTATTCTTGACACGATTTGCTCTCCCGCCGACGTGAAGCGCTTAACAATTCCAGAGCTCACTCAGCTTGCTGGGGAGATTCGCGAGGAATTGATCACGGCTCTTGCCGTTACCGGCGGCCATCTTGGCCCCAACCTCGGCGTGGTCGAGTTGACTATCGCCATGCATTACGTTTTCGATACGCCAAAGGACCACTTCCTCTTCGATGTGAGCCATCAGGCTTACGTCCACAAGTTGCTGACCGGCCGCCGCGACCGCTTCTCGACGATTCGTACTGCTGGCGGACTGAACGGCTTCATGCTGCGCACGGAGAGCGAACACGACTGCTACGGCGCGGGTCACGCCGGTACCGCGCTTTCAGCAGCCCTGGGCATCGCCGCCGCTCGCGACAAACTAGGTGGCAAAGAACATGTTGTCGCTCTTGCCGGTGATGGCGCCTTCACTTGCGGCATCACCTTCGAGGCGCTCAACAACATTGCCTCGCATGCCAAGCGACTCATAATCGTGCTGAATGACAACAAGTGGTCAATCGATAAGAACGTCGGAGCGATTGCCAACTACTTCAACAAGATCGTTACCACTCCGCAGTACCATCGTCTGTACGAACGCGCGGCCAAGCTGGTTGAAAAAGTCGGCGGCAAGTCCGCGGCACACGTGGCGCGCAAGGCCGAAGAGGCCGCCAAGAGCATGCTCTGGCCCTCGGTCATATTCGAGGAGTTCGGCCTGAAGTACTATGGGCCTACCGACGGGCACGATATAGCTTCACTGATCCGCACCTTCCAGTTCCTTAAGACGCTGGATCGCCCTGTAATTCTGCACGTAATAACCCAGAAGGGCCGCGGCTTTGAGCCAGCCGAGGAGAAGACGAAAAAGTTCCATGGCCTTGGCCCCTACAATCCAGAAACTGGTGAGACCAAGCCGCTCGGCCAGCGCACCTACTCGGAGGTTTTCGCCGACACGCTCGCAAAGCTTGCGAGCAGCAATGACCGCCTCGTAGCCATCACTGCGGCTATGCCCAACGGCACCGCGCTTGACCGCTTCCGCGTCGTGCATCCCGACAAGTATTACGATGTAGGCATCGCAGAGGAACACGCCGTCCTGTTTGCCGCCGGAATGGCCACCAAGGGCCTAAAACCATTTGTCGCAATTTACTCAACGTTTTTACAACGCAGCTTTGACCAGATTGTTCACGACGTATGCCTGCAGAATCTGCCTGTTGTTTTCTGCATGGATCGCGGTGGACTGAGCGGGGACGATGGTCCCACGCACCATGGACTCTTCGATATCAGCTATCTGCGGGGAATTCCCAATATCGTCCACATGAACCCCAAAGACGAGGACGAACTCGCCGATATGCTGCACACGGCAACGCTGTATGACGGCCCCGTTGCGGTGCGTTATCCGCGAGGTATTGGGCCCGGTGTGGCAGTCAAAGAGCAGCCCATCCCCATCCCGATCGGCAAAGCCGAGTTGCTGGAAGATCCTGGCAACGCACGCGTCGCCATCTTCACACTCGGAGCCATGCTCCCTGTAGCCCGTGAGATTGCCGAAACACTCGCCTCCGAAGGGGTTTCCGCCGCAATCATCAATGCGCGCTTTGCCAAGCCGCTCGATAGCGAAATGATTGCGCATTATGCCCGCAGCGCTGACGTACTGCTGACACTGGAAGATCACGCACTAGCTGGAGGATTTGGCAGCGCTGTACTCGAAGAACTGAACAGCCAGGACCTCAGCACGCCAGTCTGCCGTATTGGTTGGCCTGACCAGTTCATTGAACATGGAAAACCCGAAGGACTGCGCGAGAAATATGGCCTGACTGCTGAAGCTGCTCTCGCCCACATCCGGCAGCACCTCGGTATCACGGTGGGATAAGAACAAAAAAAGAAATGTGCACAGTGGGCCCATTCACGGGAGTGAGTGGGCCCGCTGTCGTTAAACTCAGTGAACGCGGAAGCTGCGCAGCATGGTTTGAAAGGTGCGCTTCATTTCGGCGTAGTCGCGTTCAGGAGTAGTGAAGATCAGGACAATGGTTGAGCCATCACCGCGGGGAATGGTCACGAGCCAATCGTGTTCACGCGCCTGGCTTCCAGCTTCAACAATGGGGCTATTACCTATCAGATCGTAAGATGTTGCCTCTACGCCATTTACGCGGAGCCGATTGGGGCCGACAAGAATCTTCATGCCGGGATTTCCCTCTACAATGCCCCCGGCGATCTCGGCAGAGGACACTCCACTTTTGACCGAATAGATGGAAAGCCCATACGCGATTGCTCCATTGGACGAAATCCCCGCAGGAGGAGCAACGATGATTTCATCGTTTTTATTCGAAAGACGCCAGTTAGCAGGATGATCGAAGGCGAGACCTCCCTGGTCGAAATGGTTCCAGGCGCCAGAGGGGCGAACCTGCGCGTAGCTCACGGTTTCAATCGAGCCAGAACCCGGATTGGGTTTCTCTCCCGGAGCGGCATCGGACAAATTCCAGGAGCCTTTGTGATTCGCAATTTCCTGCGCAGTGTAGGCCTTGGTCTCACCGGCAACGCGCTTCATTGCGACAAACTCCTGACTGTCTGAGCGCGGATAACTCTTCTGAGGAAATTTCTGAATTACGTTGCGGACGGCTTCTGCGCGATTGCCGGGATTGGGATGATCGCTGAGGAACTGAATACCTCCTCCATTCTGCTGCGCCAGCTTCTGGAAGAATTCGGCCATGGAGTAAGGGTTATAACCGGCATCGTACATGATCTGCGCGCCTAACAGATCAGCCTCATTTTCATCTGCGCGAGTGTACTTCATAGAGATCGCTCCGGCACCGATCTGGATGGCTCCGGAAGCAAGAGTGCCGCCGATACCACTGCCGAGAACAGCTCCGGCAATCATGGAGCCTATGGCACCGATGGTCCGAGTGGTCTGCTGCTTCCTGGCGTCGCGAGCAGTGTGCTGCATGACAACGTGAGCGATTTCGTGAGCCATTACACCGGCAAGTTCACCTTCGTCGGCGGCCTGAATAGTTCCAAGATTGACGAAAATGGGACCGCCCGGAAGCGCAAAGGCGTTGATTTCTTTCTGTGCGATGACGCGAAATTCAAATGGCCATCGAGTGCCGGGAGCCTTGGCAGCGAGGCGCTCTCCCATGTGCTGCACGTAACGAGTGATCTGACTGGAAGCGGGGAGCACAGGCATCTGTTTGTAAACTTCCGCCGAGACCCGCTGACCAAGCTTGATCTGGTCTTCTTCGCTCATCCGAACGTCACCGAAATCCGGAACCACGCGCCCACTGGCATCCTGACGAATGTGCTGCGCTGCAAGAGGAGAAGGGACAGAAATGGTGGAAACGAGGACCAGAATCATCACTCTGATGAAGTTTGAATTACGGAGCTTCATTTCGTTCACTCTTATTGTCCAGTCACAATATTTTAGAAGATGAAGCAAGGAATGATAACGCAAAACAGCGGCAAGGAAACCGCCCCCTTGTGCTTAAGTCAACCGTGCGTGAACAATCTAGTTCTATTTGTGATCGATCAGCGGACCGCCGGAAGCAGCAGCATCGCGTCCGACATGGCGGCCCGCCTTGGCGGCGCCCTGAGACGCGAACTCAGGACCGTATTTCTCAAGCAGCACCGGAACCAACGCACCCTCGGCTTCCTTGACGAAAGTCATAATGCCTTCCTCGTTGAGGTCGATGCGGATATAGTCCCCCAGCTTGACCTGCGCGGTTGCCACCAAGTTTGCCAACGGAAACACGAGGTTTTTCTCGATGGCGCGCTTGAGGTGGCGGGCGCCGTACTTGAAATCCGTCCCCTCTCTCAGCAGGAGCGCCTTAACGCGGGGAGTACAACTGAAGACAAACTGATTATTTCCGGTGGCGTGCAATATGCGCTGCTGAACCAGTCCAAGTTCAATCTCCAGAATCTTCTCAAGATGCTCAGGACGCAAGGTCTTGAATACTACAATCTTGTCAAGACGATTCATGAACTCTGGAGAGAATTTCCGGCGAGCCGCTTCAATGGCGGCATTGCTCATCTTCTTGTCAATCTTGCTGTCGATCTTTCCGTTGGGCCTGGCAAAACCCATCGTTCCATTCAGCACCTCATTCATCTCTCCAGCCCCAAGGTTGGAGGTAAGAAAGATGAGACACCGGGACAGATCAACACGCCGGTTGTCGCCCAGGGTCAGAGTCGCTTTATCGAGGATTCCGAGCAGGAGTTGCCACAGTGCGTCGCTGGCTTTCTCGATTTCATCAAAGAGCACCAACGAAAGCTTGAAACGGTCGGTGTGCCACTGATTCAGCGCTTCCTGGGTAAGCAAGGGGTGGGTCTCGCGGTGACCGAGATATCCCGGGGGAGAGCCGATAAGCTTGGCGATTTCGTGGGAGTGCTGGAATTCGGCACAATCAATCTTGACGACAGCACGAGGATCGCCGAAGAGCGCTTCAGCGACCGCTTCCACAACCCGGGTTTTGCCCGAGCCGGTTGGCCCTAAAAAGAGAAGATTACCAACCGGACGTCCGGGAGCATTCAGTCCCGCCGAGAACATCTGGAAGATTTCAGTAACTTTCTCGATCGCATCCTCCTGCCCCACAATCTTGCGCCGGATTGCACTGTCAAAATCCTGCGCATCGCTCGAGCGGCGGGACGGGTCAAGAGACACATTCAAGCCGATTTTCATATTTCTGACCCTGTTGGCCTTCCGGGACCATCCTCCACCTCAGGAGGCACATTGTGAGATTTAGGAAAGAGGGGCAACGTTGTATCACCTTGACAGCCCCGTCTGTATTTAAATCTAGCCTGCACCCCATCCCTCCACGTCACGTTAGATGCAGGCGAACGCAAAAGGTATCGATGTGCAAATCGCACAGTAGGGTGCTTGTGCAAACTTAGTTTTTCGTTATAAAAACCGCTACCCAGGCAACTCCAGGTGCAGTGCAGCGATCTGCGCGAACCACTCGCGACATTTCTGAAGAGTGCGATGAGTGCTGCTAACCGCCAAGAACCTATGGCCCCACATCCGGTTCGGAGGTCATGATCCCAGGATCGGAGACCTGGGATGTCGGCACCACGATTACAAACATTCGCAGATCTAAGCAGAGAGTCAGATTGTCCGTTTTGACCTGGATTTCGCGCTTATAATTGCTAGGTTTGCCATGTCTACCGAATATGGTTGCGAGCAGTACGCGCTGGTTTCGTATGTAAGGAATGCGCTTGGAGAGTTCGTGGAGGACCTGCGCCGCGAAGTCCATCCAGCGCACGCGCACCTGCCGACGCATGTCACGGTATTGCCACCACGTCCATTGCAAGGAACCGAAGAAGAAGCAGTGGCAGTGCTGCGCGAAATGGGCAAACTGGTCACCCCGTTCCGAGTGGAATTGGGAGAAGTGGAAAGTTTTCTGCCCACTACTCCGACGGTGTTTATCCGAATCAGCTTTGCGGGATACAAAATGCGCGAGCTGCACGACCTGATGAACTGCAATGGACTGACCTACACGGAAAAGCTTCCTTATATGCCGCACGTAACGGTAGCCAAACTGGACACCAATGAGCAGGCCGCAGAAGCACTCCAGACGAGCAAGATTCGCTGGCGGGAATATAAAGGATCGCACAGCATCATGATTGAGCGCCTGAGCTTTGTGCGCGGGAGCAATCACACCTGGACCGACCTGGCCGAAATTGTCCTTTCCGCTCCTCCCCGGTAACTGCTGAACCTTTCTTCTAATGTGTTCCACTGAACACGAATGGACATGACCTTCTCTCACGTTGCAAATCAGAAGGTTCCCAAGCTAAATAGGTTTAGCGTGGCGTTTGCTTCCGTGCGTCGAACCTCCCAAATTGATTGGAGCGCCTCGCAGGTGTCTGGGAGAGTGCCGCGATGAGGTCACGATGCAAATCTCCGTGTATGGCGCAGGATATTTGGGGACTATCGTTTCTGCCTGTCTTGCGGATTTCGGCACACCAGTCGTGTGCTGCGATTCCGTAACTGAGAAGGTTTGGAGCCTCGCAAAAGGGCACATTCCTTTCTACGAAAAAAACCTGGAAGAGATTGTCCATCGCAACGTGCGGGCGGGAAGGCTGACCTATTCGACCGAGATCGAAACGCAGGCCGCCAAATCGCAGGTAATCTATCTCGCGCAGGATGACCCCGACGAGACCGAAGCCGTTGCATTGCGGATGGCAAAGACCGCAGCCCCAGGAATCCCGCTCCTGATCTGCACTCCAACGCCGGTTGGAACAGTAACGCGGATCGCACAGAAACTACATGAGCAGGGCCGCGACCTGGCGGTTGTGTCACATCCACTCTCGCTAACGGAGGGCTGCGCGGTGGAGGACTTTAACTGGCCCGACCGGCTTCTATTCGGCACCAGCAGTACCGAGGCAATATCGACGCTGAAGCTCGTCTATCGTCCCGTGGTCATGCGCGGCACTCCCGTGATTGTGACCAATGCCGAAACGGCCGAACTGGTGCGCGAGGCAGCTACGGCTTTTATAGCAACTAAGATCTCTTTTATCAACGAGATGGCCACGCTTTGCGAGCGCGTGAATGCCGATGCACTAAATCTTTCGCTCGCGCTCGGCTTGGACAAGCGTATCGCGCCGCGCTGCTTGCAGGCAGGAGTAGGTATGGGCGGCAGTTTTGTGGAATCGAATATTGCGAGCCTGGCCGCGCTGGCACAGCGCAACGGGGTGCAGTTGCAAATGCTGGATGCCGCACGGGCTGTGAGTCAGCAACATGCAGAACGCACAATGCGGAAGGTCGCCGAGGCCATGCCGACTATAGAAAATAAGCAGGTGGGGCTGCTGGGATTAGCCGTGAAGCCACATACCAGCTCAGTAGCAGGATCGGCTTCGGTTCAGCTGGCTAGGCAACTTGCCGAGAGAGGCGCAGTGGTTCGTGCTTACGACCCGTTTGCTATGCCCCAGGCGCGGACGGAACTCGATCAGGTCGTATCCTTCTGCGATTCGGCTTACACCGCCGCGGACGGAGTCGACGCACTGATCCTGGCGACGGCGTGGCCGGAGTTCCGAAGTCTGGATTTTGCCAGAATGAAATCTCTGCTACGACGTCCGGTGATTGTGGACACGAAAAACCTTTTCGATTGCGAACGGCTTCGCAGTATGGGTTTTGAGTATTATGGAGTTGGGAGAATTCCAGCCTGACAACGGCTGCTGCGTTTCAAGGAGTGCTCCCCGACCAATTTCCACAAGCGCAAGGTAACGGAGCATCGGCGAGAAGCAGTGCGCTCTGATATAATTCTCTTGGTTGCACGGTGGGTATAGTTCAATGGTGGAACGCCGGTCTGTGGCACCGGATGGTGTGGGTTCGAGTCCCACTACCCACCCCAGCAACCTCTTGATTTATATCGTCTTAGCTAACCCGGGGGTCCGTTAAGGGTCCCGCCTACTGGATGGCCCGGTAAGCACTTCCGAAACAATCAAATCATTCGCGGTTCTTAGATTCTCCGCGACGCCCTACGTATACACGTTCAGCGTCGTGCGAATATCTGCGTGCCGCAAAAGTTCTTGCTGTACTTTCACGTCAACCTGAAGGTCGCGGAGCATCGAGGAATAGCTGTGCCGGAAAGTATGCCAACCAATTCCCTCCCCTAGCAGGTTGCTGAAAAACTCTTTTGCAGCGTCCAAATCGCACTTACTAACACTTGCAAGTCGTTGATTCTGCGTTGAGCCGCGAATAGATTTTGGTGATTCTCGGCACTCCAAAACCCTTTTTCAGCAGCCTGCTAGGCCCGCTTCCAGGGCTGCGTACTTCCAAGGCTGATACGGCTTCAGCCCTTGTGTGTGTGGATTTGCGAACACCCAATCACTCGGACTCCTCCATTGAGACCGATTGCGCAGCTCCCTCAGGGTGCGAGCCAGCATCGGATGTAACGGTAGGGTCTTGCCCGAGGCGACGGTCTTCACATCGTCCCCATGATTGACCACGATGGCTCGGCTGATGGAGATCGTCCCAGCATCGAAGTCCACATCCTGCCACTGCAATGCAGCCCACTCTGAACACCGAAGTCCCAAGCACATCGCGACCATTAGCATCGCCCGGTACGGCTCGGTCTGGAGATGTGCCAGGAGCTTCTGGCATTCCTGAGCAGCCTGCGCCTTCCTTGGGTAACGGTCTAAGTCACCGATCTCGATAGAGCGTTTCTTGCCCGCCGAGTCAGTGTAACGATAGACCCAAACATCCGGCAAGAAACGGTAGCAGTAGAACGGTAGTAGTAGACAACGGCAACAGGACCTCAGTAGGCCAGATCGCACCGGGTCAAAAACCTCACCACCCACAACTTCTAACGTTTCAGGAGTTTTTCAACAGTCTCATCTGGTTTTGGACACGCACCATCGGCTCCACTCGCCGACGCCAAATCTACAGCTTGTAGTGCGCCGAATAAGAACATCGCTCCGCTCCTCATTGCATTAACGCGGCAGCTCTGCCCGCGCCCCTTGCCGGTTGGGGAGCTTGGTAGCCCGCACAAACGAGCCTGCACGGAGTACCGTCTCCTCCACTCTCGATCCGGTAATACACCGGGTCAGGCGGCTGTCCAGCTTTCAGTTCGAACTCCATGCGGCGAATCTTCTTTTCTTCGTCGGCCAGGGTAATTCCAATCAGCCATTCCGCCCATCCTGCTATCGCGCTGGAGCCTCTCAATCTCTGCGTCATTGAGCCGTTCTCTGCCTTGTGAAGTGGTGAACTACACCGATGCCACAGCCGGCTTGGGTCTGAATTGCCGATAGCTGACGGAGTACCGTTCGCATTTGGGTGTTGTCGTTCTCGTCGGCGCTATGCATTACATTGAAGACATCAAAGATCGCGAATTCTATTTGGCGTTCCTTGAAAGCTTCGACCAACTCCGAAACGTGCTCAGGATTGTCCAACAGAAACTCGGGAGACTGAGCACGGCTATTCACGTACAGGTTCTGCTCCAGCAGGTTAGGATTACTCGCATTCTTGCCGAGGAACAGATGGCGGAGCCTCCACCCAGTGAGTGCTGGATTGTCTTCTCTCTAGATCAAGGCGCAGCGCACTTGACGCGGAATCTGGAAATCGAGCCAGTCGCAACCCAATGCGAGCGAGATGCAAAGATCGATTGCAGCCCAACTCTTGCCGCCCTTCGGAACTGCACAGAAGAACCCATTGGCACCGCGTTCGATGACCTGTTCAACCAGCCAATTTACTTCGAGTGGAGATGCATTCACGAAGGCAGGCGCCGTCACGAGCAGTCTGCTATCGCTCTGAGCCGGATGCTATGCGGGTGTTTTGCTGATCTCGGCCAGGAGCTCCTGCGCTGTGTGCGTCTTCAGAAAGTCGCTGACGTCACCCTTCTCCGGCAAGTCCGGCAGCGTGATGATCTTTACGCCGGCCGCATAAGGGTAGACGGAGCGTGCAACTTGTTCTGCATGCTTCCGTCCTGGTTCGTCGTTGTCGGGCAGGATGAACGATACATTGGCGACGAAGATCGTCAATCGCGTCACTGCTTCGAACGCGAAGATTCGTGAGGACTCACTTCTCGGCCCTGCGTACCAGGTCGGTCACAGTTTCTTTTGCCCATTGGGCACCGACTTCTCACACGTGGACGACCAGTGGTACCTAGAGGTGGTGGAGACTGAAATCAAGCCGCTGCTGCTCGAATACTGGTACGACGCGCCTCAGAAAGCCGAGGCAGCAACAGCTGACCTGTTGGCATGATGGCGATGACGCCATCCGCGACAACTATCGCAAGCGGCATACCTGTGCAAAATGCGTGGTACCTGCTGCTGTATGCCTGGGATATGGCGTCATGGCGCGACCGCTGGAATGCAGAATCGCAAGACGCGCCCCACTTACTCGGACTGCTTGCAAAACTCCTGGCGCATGGGTCGCGCCAACTGCTACGACACCAACTTCGAAGGTCGTTCGCACGAACCGCTGCGCCTGTGCGCGGAATTCGTGGTCGGATAGATTTTGCAGTCAGCCTGAAGCGCCAGTCGTTTCAGCGTGGTGTCGTGGATTGTGTCTTCCCTGAGCTGAGCATTGATACACTGCGAAACCGGATCATCCGGTCCACATTGTCGCGTCTGGCCTCGGAGCCCGCGCTTAAGTCTGACCGGGCTGAAGCCGAAGCGGCACTGCGCCACGAGTTGCGCAGCCTCGTGAGGCAGATGGATGGTGTAACGATGATCCCCGTCTCGCCGCGGGATTTTGCGAGCCTGCAACTCGGCCGCAACGACAGGGATTATGCAGTACCTATTGCAATCTGCCGTCTCATTCACACGCTGCGATTGCCGACCGAAACTGCGGGCGATGAGGCTCTCGTCGCGTTACTGCGCGACGAAATCTTGTTTCATAAGCTGTTCGAGCGCTTCGTCCGCAATTTCTATCGGCTACATCTCTCGAACTGCCACGTTGACTCGGAAAAGCTGGAGTGGTTCGACGAACTCGGCAGTGGGCTCGTGCCGGCAATGTATACGGATATGACAATTGTGCAGAAGACGCTGCCGTTCAAGCGCACGATAGTGGACACCAAGTATTCCGTTTCGGCGCTGGCCCAAAACACTCCATGGCGGGCAGAGGTTCAAATCACAGAATCTTTACCAGATTTATTCATATCTACGAACCCAAGAGCATCTGAGTTACGCGCACCGCTGCGCGGCCGGTCTGCTTATATATCCGACAAATGGGTATGACGTGCGCGATGCCATGCTCGTGCAGGGCCATCGGATAGATGTCGCGACCGTCAACTTGGCACTACCTTGGCAGGAGATCGAGAATCAGCTACTAGCTTGTGTCGGCGTTTACTGCGCCTCTAGCACTAGAACGACACCGCACAAACACCGTACTGCTTCCGCATTATCCGGAGGCGGGGTTAATTGAATATGCGATATTAGACCGGTTTGCATGAAGCTATATTCCATAGCCGCAGTGCTTGAACCAGGCTGC
>PJLO01000033.1 GCA_003010405.1 Acidobacteriota bacterium
ATTCCATCACCTGAGGGCATCAGCAGAGCGATCATGCGCCGAGTTAGATCGCTAGCCACGAAAGGCTCTCAGCTCTTGTAACGAGCATTTCAGCGGGCTTCTCGTGTATGCGCACTGGCGGCGAGCTTACCGGCAGAGTGCACTTTGATGTACTCGGCAAATCGGAGCAACTGGAAGATCACGGCCGTTGCGTCCGAAACTTCATTGAAACATCTCAACAAAACAGAACGTTCACTAAAATGAAAATGCGCGCCCGAGGGCGCGCAGACTTGCGCGTCCGCTTCCTGACCGCTAGGGCAGGAAGACAGACGGTGAATTTATGAACTATGCCTGTGGCTCTTCGCCACCCTCGCCCGTCTGGGCTTGGGACTCCTCCAGTGCCTTGCGCGTTTCTTCAGCACGCTTGGCCCGGAGTTCCGCCCGCTTTTCCCGCTTTGCATCAACAATCTTCTCGCTGCCGAGAATCTCGATGAAAGCCTTTTCCCCACCGTCTCCCTTACGGAAGCCAGTGAGAATGATGCGCGTATAACCGCCGTTCCGGTCTCCGAAGCGGGGTCCGATGGTGCCGAATAGCTTGTCCACAGCTTCCGGAGTCATAAGGTACGATGCTGCTAACCTACGCTCCGCGACTCCACCCTTTTTGCCGAGCGTGATCATTTTCTCGACGTGGGATTTCATTGCCTTGGCTTTGGTGACAGTGGTCTCAATGCGCTCCTCGATGATCAAAGAGGTGACGAGGTTCCGCAGCAAAGCACGCCGATGAGAAGTGTTCCGGCCTAATTTCCAACCTGCTACACGATGACGCATAACTCAATCCTTGATATTGCCGGTATAGTTTACGATCCGGCTGAACTTGACTCCTCGGCGTGGCCGGGAGGATTGGGGAGCGCTTTAAAACGTGCCCCAAAAAGAAAACTAGTAGCCCGGGTTACCGTCTCCAGAGCCGTACGAAGTAGGCAAACCGCTGCCCATCGTCGACTGGCTTGTGGCAACGGCGTTACCGTGCTCGTCAATCTTCATTCCGAGTCCGAGACCCATCGAGGCAAGGATTTCCTTGATCTCGTTGAGCGACTTGCGACCAAAATTCTTGGTCTTCAACATCTCAGCTTCCGTCTTGCACACCAGTTCGCCAATCGTCTGGATGTTCGCGTTCTTCAGGCAATTGTAACTGCGAACGCTTAGCTCCAGCTCCTCGACCGAGCGGTTGAGATTCTCGTTGCGAATCTCCGGCTTGTTGTCGGCCGAAACTCCGGTGGGCTCGACTTCTTCCTCGAAGTTGATAAAGATGTTCATGTGGTCTTTGAGCAGCTTGGCAGCTAATCCGATTGCATCCGGAGGCGTGACAGAGCCGTTTGTCCACACTTCGAGGGCGAGCTTGTCGTAGTCAGTAATCTGACCAAGACGGGCCGCCTCAACAGAATAATTCACCTTCCGCACTGGCGAGTGCACCGAATCGATGGGAATAAAGCCTAGTCCGAGGTCCTCGTCGAAATTCTTGTCCGCTGAAACATAACCGCGGCCCTTCTTCAGACGAAGTTCCATCTCAAGCTTGCCGCCTTCGCTCACCGTTGCGATATAAACGTCTTTATCCAGAACTTCTACATCGCCATCAGCTTCGATCATGCCACTCGTGATGACACCCGGCTGATCGGCGCGCAGATAAATCATCTTGGGCGCGTCGCTGGCAAGCCTGAACGGGATCTGCTTGAGATTGAGAATGATGTCCGTGGCATCCTCGACCACACCGGGGATCGACTGGAATTCGTGCAGTACTCCCTCGATCTTCACGGCGGTAATGGCCGCTCCTTCAATTGAGGAAAGCAGAACCCGCCGCAAAGCATTTCCGATCGTAGTGCCGAATCCGCGCTCGAACGGCTGCGCCCAGAAGTGCCCATACTTGTCTGTCAGCGATTCGGAATCCATCGCCAGGCGCTTAGGCTTTTGAAAACCCTTCCAGAGCATTCGTTTCTCCTCTTTCTTCGGGCCATTTGGCACGACGGCTTAGCTTGCCGACAGGCGGATCTGGCCCGAGACAGGGTGATACGACACGGCCCGAAGACCGTGCCGTGTAATTGGGTTGCGCGACAACTCCGAAAACTTTCCGGCAGCGTCGGCTCACGTGAAGGGACAGAACAAGCGAAACTGGAGCGCGAAACGCCCCTCTCCGCTACTTGCTGTATAGTTCGACGATGAGCTGCTCGTTGACGGGCAGGTTGATGTCCTCGCGCCGCGGCAGAGAGAGCACGCGCCCCTTATAGTTGTCGCGATCGATCTCAAGCCAGGTCGGTGCCGTTTGATGCGAGGCAAATTCCTTTGCGGCTTCCAAAATGGCAAGTTTACGGCTGCCCTCGCGGACGGCAATCTCCTCGCCGACGCTAACCTGGAACGAAGGGATGTTCACCTTGCGACCGTTCACCGCAATGTGACCATGGCGCACGAGCTGCCGGGCCTGTCGGCGCGCAACAGCAAAGCCAAGGCGATAAACGACAGAATCGAGCCGGCGCTCAAGCTGCTGAAGCAACAGTTCGCCTGTGACGCCTTTAGAGCGAGCGGCCTTCTCGAAGTAATTACGGAACTGGCCCTCCTGCGCAAAGTACATACGCTTTGCTTTCTGCTTCTCCCGAAGCTGGAGGCCGTAACCAACGATCTTTGCTTTGCGATCTTTGCCATGCTGGCCAGGGGCAAAATTCCGTTTCTCAACGGGGCACTTCTCCAGGAAGCACTTAGCGCCCTTGAGAAACAACTTCGTTCCTTCCCGGCGGCAAAGCCGACATACTGCATCTTTGTAGCGAGCCAACTTATATCTCCTTCAGTCTGGGAGCGGTTTACGGGAGTTGGAATCCTTTCCATCCCGCTCGAATCTTTGTCGACCGGCACTGGTCTTTTAACCTTCTCAGCCGGGCGCCGCCGTCTTGGGCGGCTACGAAACTGTAATCAGACGCGACGCTTTTTCGGCGGACGGCAACCGTTGTGAGGAACCGGCGTAACGTCCTTAATGGTACGAACCTCGATCCCAGCTGCGGCCAACGCACGAATCGCGGACTCACGACCCGAGCCGGGTCCCGAGACGCGAACATCCACGGAGCGCAAACCGTGATCGCGCGCCGTGTTGGCCGCATTCATTGCGGCTTGCTGCGCGGCAAATGGCGTCCCCTTCCGAGACCCTCTAAAGCCGAGAGATCCGGAGCTTTTCCACGAAATCACATTGCCCGAAGGGTCGCTGATGGTCACGATGGTGTTATTGAAAGAGGCGCTGATCATCACAAGCCCGTGAGGAATGTGCTTGCGCTCTTTCTTTTTAAATTTCTTAGTCTTGCCCTTTTTATCCGACGCGGAGGCGCCAGCTGCTTTTGCCATATTCCGTTCTCAATTCCTGTTCTGAAGTTACCAGTAAGCGCTTTCCATTCGGGCCGACGGAGGCACCCTGCGAAAAGACGCCACCTTGCCGACCAACGGAACTACTTGGTCGCCTTCTTCTTGCCGGCCACTGTTCCCTTGCGCGGACCTTTGCGGGTGCGAGCGTTAGTGTGCGTGCGCTGTCCGCGGACAGGCAAGCTACGACGGTGACGATTGCCACGATAAGAGCCGATTTCAATGAGCCGCTTGATGTGAAGAGATATTTCCTTGCGCAGGTCGCCTTCGACCTGGCCTTCGTTCTCAATCACCTGACGAATGCGATTCACTTCTTCTTCGCTCAGGTCTTGAATCTTCTTGAGCGGATCGACCGAAGCTGCGCCGAGAATCTTGATGGCGCGGGGCTGACCGATTCCGTAAATGTAAGTGAGCGCGATGCGAGCCTGTTTGTTACGGGGCAGATCGACGCCTGCAATACGGGCCATGTGTGTCCTACTCCTGGTTGAGCAGACCTGGGATTAACCCTGGCGCTGCTTGTGTTTCGAGTTTTCGCAGATCACGCGCACCACACCGTGGCGGTGAATGACCTTGCACTTGTCACAGATCTTCTTTACTGAAGCCCGAACCTTCATTGACCACTTCCTTGTTAAACTCACCTGGCATCATTTTCGGAGCCAGGCGCTGCTGCCGAGCCGTCACGGGTCTCACGCCAGAGAAAGCCGTGAGACACAGCGCCGCAGCCTTTTACAGACGCAAGACCCGCTCCTTTGAATCCGTTGCGGGATTGCGCACACCCTTCCGCTACTTGTAGCGATAAACGATCCGTCCACGGTTCAAGTCGTAAGGAGACAGCTCCACGGCGACCCGGTCGCCTGGAAGAATCCGGATGAAATTTTTGCGCATTTTCCCTGATACGTGCGCAAGCACCTCGTGATCGTTCTCCAGCTTAACCCTGAACATCGCATTAGGCAGCGGCTCAATGACCATTGCCATAACTTCAATTGCGTCTTCCTTACTCATCCAACCTCAATTTCAGTTTCCAGATTCGAGTCAGCCTCGAAACGGAGCTAGTCGGTCAAAATAAACGGACCGTCCTTTGTGATGGCAACACAGTGCTCAAAATGTGCGCTTGGTTTTCCGTCCTGCGTAACTGCCGTCCATTTATCTTCCAGCACCCGGACCGCCGCGGCGCCAGCGTTTACCATTGGTTCAATTGCGAGAACCATACCTTCATGCAGTTTAAGCCCGCGATCACGCACACCATAGTTCGGTACTTGCGGATCCTCGTGCAACCTGGTACCAATTCCGTGTCCCACAAACTCCCGAACCACGGTGAACCCCGCTGCCTCTACAAATTCCTGCACCGCAGCGCCGATGTCCCCTAAGCGGTTTCCAACGCGGGCAGCCTCGATTCCTTTGTAAAGCGACTGCTCCGTAACTTCGACCAACCGACGCACATCATTGCTAATTACACCTACCGGCACAGTCACAGCAGAGTCGCCGTAAAACCCATCCAGCACGACGCCACAGTCGATGGACACGATGTCGCCTGCGACGAGCTTCCGCTTTTCCGACGGGATACCATGCACGACTTCCTGATTGATCGACGTACACAGCACGCACGGGTAATCGTAATACCCTTTAAATGCGGGCTTCGCGCCCAAATCGCGAATCTTCTTCTCCGCTGCTCTCTCCAAGTCCATCGTGCTCACACCGGGCGCGACCAAGGCTATCACACTCTCTAATACCTGGCGGACAACGCGACCGCTTCGTCGCATTTTCTCTATCTCGCCGACAGATTTACAAACGATTGCCATTTTCTATTGCCTTGACGACCGCAGACGTAATGACATCCGGCTCCGCTGAACCATCGATCTCGATTACGTGGTTCGTTCGCGCGTAGTAATCAACCAAAGGAAGCGTCTGCGTCTGGTAGTTCTTTAGCCGTTCTTTGATTACATCTTCGCGGTCGTCCTTGCGCGTGACTAGTGACGCGCCATCGACATCACAAACTCCCTCGACACGCGAGCCCTGCTGCGCAGTATTTGTATTGTAGATCCGCCCGCAGGTGGGACACGTACGCCGCCCGGTCAGCCTACCCAGCAACAGAGTATACGCCACCTCTAATTGGATTACAAGCAACCGCTTACAACCCTTTTCCGTTACAAAGAAACCGTGCTCAGCAAGATGCTTGTCGAGCCACTCCGCCTGATTTACTGTCCGCGGAAACCCGTCCAAAATAAACCCCCGTGCACAATCCGGTTGCGCGAGGCGATCAGCCACCATCCGTTGCACTAACTCATCGGAGACAAGCTCTCCGCGATTCATATGTGCTTCGGCTTGCTTACCGAACTCTGTACCCCGAGCGATGTTGTCGCGCAGAATATCCCCGGTGGAAACCTGAGGAATCTGAAAAATCTGGCAGATTCGCTTTGCTTGCGTCCCCTTGCCGGCTCCTGGCGGCCCTAAAAGTACCACCGGACCGACAAGCCTCGCCTCTTGTTTCACAGCCATTCCCCGACTGGTCCCCGTCTCCATCGCCTCGCCTCCGAACAGAATTATGATGGATACCTAAAACAGATCGCTGGCTATATGGAGCTTTACCAAGCTCTGCGTCCTCTGATGCGTCCACTTTTCGGAGTGAATCCTTCGTAGTGACGCATAATGAGCTGCGACTCGATCTGGTTAACCGTGTCCATCGCAACACCAACGACAATCAGCAGTGAAGTTCCGCCAAAATAGAAGTTCACGTTCAAACCGTGCAACACCCAGTTGGGCAGATGGTCGAAAATACCACCACCCAGCCAAATCGGAAGATTGTTGAGGTGGATACCCGCAATCATCCACTCCGGAATCAATGATATGACAATTAGGTACAATGCACCAACCAAAGTGATGCGAGTCAGAACCTCGTTGATGTAGTTGCTTGTGCGGACGCCGGGACGTATACCCGGAATAAATCCGCCGTACTTCTGCATGTTGTCGCTTACGTCTTTTGGATTGAAGACGATAGACACATAGAAGTAAGCGAAGAACAAGATTCCGAAGGCATAGAGGAAGGTGTGCAGTGGCTCCCCCCAACCTAAAGCCTTGCTGAGTCCTGCGAAAAACTTTCCAAAGTAGCGGTTGTTCTGTAGCGCGTACCCGATCGTCTGCGGGAGAGTCAACACCGAACTGGCAAAAATAACCGGCATCACGCCCCCGGAGTTGACTCGCAGCGGAAGATGGGTGGACTGGCCTCCCATCACCTTACGCCCAACAACCCGCTTCGCGTACTGTACTGGAATACGGCGCTCGGATCGCTCCACGAAGACGATGAACGCGACCACTGCGACCATGACGGCCAGCAGAACGACAATACCAATTGGCCCTAAAGCGCCGCCGCTTGTTGCCTTCTGATAGAGTTCGACAACGGCGCGGGGAAGCCCAACAACGATACCAGTAAAGATGATCAACGACATTCCATTACCAATACCGCGCTGCGTAATCTGCTCGCCGAGCCACATTATAAATGTGGTGCCAGTGGTGAGGGTGAGCATGGTCATCAGTACAAATCCGATGCCGGGATTGCGGACAAGTTGCTCGCCGCCAATTCCGCGTTGTAGCGTCAGGGCGATACCAAACGACTGCAGAGCGCTCAGAATAACGGTCAAATATCGCGTCCACTGAGTAATCTTTTTGCGTCCGAGCTCCCCTTCTTTTTGCAATCGGGCCAGCGGCTCGTAAACCACAGTCAGCAACTGCAGGATAATAGAGGCAGTAATGTAGGGCATGATGCCCAGCGCGAAAATCGTCAACCGACGCAGGTTGCCGCCGCTGAACAGATCGACGAAACCAAGCAGGCCACCCCCAGCATTGGCAAACAAGCGCGCCAGCGCCGCAGGATCAATACCTGGCGTCGGCATGTGACCGCCGATACGGTAAACTGCAAGCAGCGCAAGCGTAAACAGAACGCGCTTGCGCAGGTCCGGGATTTTAAAGATGTTCGCCAGCTTCTCGAACATGATGCCTCTATGACTACGCTGTTAGGGCCACGGCTCACGGAACCGGACCCAGCCCGCCTGTTCGCTGCAGGCGGGCTCGGGTGAACTTACTTTTGACCGCGCTTAATCGGAGCAGGCTGTTTAACTTCTATGACCTCAGCCTTACCACCGGCGGCAGTGATTTTCTGCTGTGCCGTTTCACTGAACTTATGGGCGCGCACCGTAAGAGCGGAGGTCAGATCCCCAACTCCCAACACTTTGACGAGCCCATCCTTCTTGCTGATGACGCGCAAATCATAAAGCACTTCCGGAGTAACCTCAGCCACTCCCAGTTCAGCCAGTCGCGAAACGTTCACGACCTGAAATTCCTTTTTGAAAATATTGACGAAGCCGCGCTTTGGCAAGCGACGGTGAAGCGGCATCTGGCCGCCTTCAAATCCACGCATACTGCGCGAACCAGAGCGCGAGCGCTGCCCCTTATGTCCACGGGTCGAAGTCTTACCCATGCCGGAGCCCATACCACGACCCACGCGCTTGCGATTTTCATTCGCCTTGGCTGGCTTGCGAATCGTTGTCAGATTCATTTTGTTCGTATCCTTGGCGCGGTGCCACCCATGCCGATGGGCTGTCGAAGACAACCGAACACTTGCACGCGAACAGCGCAGCGTTCCCCGTGGCGAGCGGGCTGTTTCCTAGCGCCGCCGACTCAATCGGCGACTCGGTTTGCGATCAGACCGGCTTATTCCCCGACAATCTGAACCAGATGCGGCACCTTGGCCACCATGCCACGAATCGAGAGAGTGTCCTCGCGTTCGATCACCTGGTTCAGGCGAGTGAAACCCAGCCCCTTGATTACGAGCCGCTGTTTAGTCGGCGTGCAGTTCTGGGAGACCACCCATTTCAGTTTCAACCGGGTGCCAGCGGGGGCCTCTACCTTCGGAGTCTTTGTGCGTGTACGTGGCATGGTTTAGAGTTCCTCCACAGCCTTGCCGCGATTGGCCGCCACCTCGGCACGGTCGCGCAATTTCTTTAGCGCGTCAAAAGTTGCCTTGATGACGTTATGCGGATTAGTGGTGCCGATCGACTTGGTCAGCACATTCTGAATACCTGCTGAAGTCATGACCGCGCGGACTGCTCCGCCGGCAATGACGCCAGTACCTTCCGGCGCGGGCTTCAGCAGCACACGACCGGAGCCGTAACGCCCCAGTGAAATGTGCGGAATCGAGGTTTGGGTGAGATTCACCTTGATCAGGTTCTTCTTGGCCGACTCAATCCCCTTGCGGATCGCCTGAGGAACTTCCTTGGCCTTACCAGAACCGTAGCCAACCACGCCAGTGGCCGGGTCACCGATGACAACCAACGCCGCGAACGACATGTTCTTGCCGCCCTTGACCACCTTGGTCACACGGTTGATGTTGACAACCTGATCCTTCAGATTGTACTGACCGGCATCGAGCTTTTTCTTGACGATTGCCATTTGCTATCGACTCTCCTGGAAATCGCAAATGCGATCTCCGAAATCATGCGGACTAACGGTTTGCACCTCGCCCGCTCACACTCTGTCGCGCCCCTGCAGCAACCGCCGGGACTAAAACTTCAAACCGCCTTCACGGGCAGCGTCAGCGACGGCCTTAATACGGCCGTGGTAAAGATAGCCGCCGCGGTCAAAAACCACCGACTCGATGCCCTTTGCTTTTGCTCGTTCGGCAATCAACTTGCCAACCTGCTTGGCCGAGGCGATGTTGCCGCCTGAGATGTGCTTTTTGCCATCTTTACCCTGTTCGAGTGAACTGGCCGAAACGATCGTGGCGTGCTTGGAGTCATCAATAAGCTGCACATAGATATGGTTGACCGAACGGTACACGTTCAGGCGTGGGCGCTCAGTAGTTCCGGCGAGTTTCTTGCGAATCCTTCTGTGGATCTTCTCGCGCGTCGCATTCTTGGAAACCTTCGTTTGCATTCTTTTTTGTCCTTCGCTCCGGCCTCTCTCCCGGGTTGCAGTGCCGGGGACCGGTTTGTCCCAGCGAATTATTTCGCCTAGGTTGTGCGGACACCCACCGGATTCTCGTCCGATGGGTCCCTTGCATTGTTGGCTGAGCTATCGCCCCGCCGATTCCGCTTGAGTACGCCAAGCGCTAATCACTTTTAACTATTTCGCGCCAGTCTTACCGACCTTCTTCTTCAGTTTTTCGCCGACGTATCGAACACCCTTCTGCTTGTAAGGATCGGGCGGGCGCAACGAGCGCATCTCGGCAGCAACCTGACCAAGTTTTTGGCGGTCGATACCACTGAGCGTCAGCTTGGTCATTTTCGGATCGATCGTGACGTCGACACCAGTAGGCAGCGGGTATTCGATTGGGTGTGAATAGCCCAGGCTGAAGACCACAATTCCCTTCCCCTTCATCTCCGCACGGTAACCGATACCGACGATTTCCAAGTCACGCGTCCAGCCGTTGGTGACGCCAACAACCGCGTTGTTCACCAGCGCGCGAACCAAGCCGTGAACTGCAGCTTTCGAATCGTCTTCGCGCTTAACCAGAAGAATGCCATCTTCCGTGACCAGCGTAACGCCGCCTGGAAGATGATTCGTCACGGTTCCTTTTGGTCCCTTAACGGTAATGAGGTTGCCTTCCACAGTGTACGAAACACCCTTGGGCAGCGGGATTGGCTTTTTGCCGATTCTTGACATTGATTTCTCCTGCACCGCCGTGAGACCTGCCACGGTGGGCTTCCGGACCGGTCTTTTCACCGGCCTCGTCTGCTCGCGCGATCTATTTCGGTCACGCTGCGATGGTTAGTAAACTTCGCAGATCACTTCGCCGCCCACGCCTTCTTTGCGGGCCTGCTTGCCGCTACAAACACCCTTCGGAGTGGTCAAGATGGTAATACCCAAGCCACCGAGAACGCGGGGAATTTCATTGCGGTTGACGTACACACGGCACCCGGGACGTGAAACACGCCGGATATTAGCAATTGCGGCGACATTATCGGCGTTGTACTTGATGTAAACGCGGACAATCTTCTTGCCGTCTTCCTCGGTTGCCTTGAAGTTCGAGATGTAACCTTCTTCCTTCAGAACCCGAGCGATCTCCAGCTTCAGCTTGGAGGCGGGCGCATCGACCTTCTGGTGCCGGGCCTTGATGCCATTGCGGATCCTTGTCAGAAAGTCTGCCACCGGATCAGTAAAGCTCATGTATAGTTCTCCTGAATTCGTTCGCCCGTTCTCTTTCTTGCGCGCGCTGGCTTGGCGCAATACTGCACCGGTTTACACCGGCTGCCCTTAAAGCAGGGCTGCAATAGAAAGAACCTGCGGCGACGTCTTCTTCCCGCCTGTGCGGGACGGTCCCTGATGCGGACCACGTGCCAGCCATTGCGGGGCTCACCCCCGCGGGTCAGGGTAGACTGCGCCTACCAGGACGACTTCATCACCCCAGGAATCTCTCCGCGCAACGCCAGTCCACGGAAGCAAAGTCTGCACACGCCAAACTTGCGCAGGTAAGCTCGTGGACGTCCGCACAATTTACAGCGATTGTGCTCACGTGAAGAGAACTTGGGTTTCTTGTTGTCCTTTGCGATGCTAGATGTTCTGGCCATCGTTTCCTTTATCTCTCACACCCTGGGCTTTCGCCCGAGAGCCGCGTTTTACTGCTTTCCCTTGCATGATCTTCCCCGAGGCGTTACCGCCCCGGTAGACAAAACTTAACTGGCTTCCGGCTTACGGAAAGGCATCCCTATTATCTTCAACAGCGCACGCGCGTGTTCATCGTTCGTGGCCGTGGTGACAATTGTGATGTTCATGCCCTTCTGATGCTCCACCTTGGAATAGTCGATTTCCGGAAAAATCAACTGGTCGCGCAAGCCTAGCGTGTAATTTCCGCGCCCGTCAAATGAGCGTGTTGGAACGCCACGGAAGTCGCGAACGCGCGGCAGCGCAACGTTCATCAGGCGATCTAGAAACTCATACATGCGGTCGCCACGAAGCGTCACCATGCAACCGATCGGCATCCCTTCGCGCACCTTGAAGGCGGCGATGGATTTCTTGGCGCGAGTGACAACCGGCTTCTGTCCGGTGATTTGCGCCAGTTCCGCTACGGCTGGATCCAGCACCTTCGCATTCTGGGTAGCTTCGCCGACGCCCATGTTGATGACGACTTTCTCCAATTTCGGAGCGGCCATCGGATTCGTCAGCCCCAGCTCTTTCATCAAAGCAGGACGCATCTCTCCGAAATACTTCGTGCGCAGCCGGGCCGACGCCGAGTTGTTCAGCTTTGGTCGAGATGGCTTCGCGCCAGGCTCTGGCGCTTCGGCAACCTCAGCCTTGGCCTTCTTGGCCGGCTGCTTAACTGGCTGCTTAGCCTTCGCGTCCTTCTTAACTTCCTTTGCTGCCATGTTTCAGTTCGCTTTCTCTCACGGCCCCCGGAGTGGTTACCGTTACGTGAGGCGGTCAATTGAACGGCACGAGGCCGTTCGGATGATTACTTCTCTTTGTCGAGCGTGTTGCCGCATTTCGAGCACACACGCACTTTCTTGTCGCCACGCACTTCGTGACGAACCCGCACCGCGCCGCAAGTCCCGCAGACAAGCAGAACGTTACTGATCGCAATCGGCGACTCCTGCTCGGCGATGCCACCTTTAATCTGCTTCTGCGGATTTGGACGCACGTTCTTCTTGACAATACTAACGTGTTCGACCAGCACTTTGCCAGTTCCAGGAAACACGCGCAGAACGCGGCCTTCCTTGCCCTTGTCACGGCCAGCAATTACCTTGACGGTATCGTTATGGCGAATATCAACGGTTGCCATATCTTCCTCTCAAACCTTCAGCGCTCAGTGACCGCTCCCCTAGCAAGGGAGCTCCAAAGGGCGGCCGCTGAAGCCGCCCCAAGGACTAGATAACTTCCGGGGCCAGAGAAACGATCTTTAGGAACTTCTTCTCGCGAAGTTCGCGGGCAACGGGACCAAACACGCGTGTTCCAACCGGTTCGCCATCGGCGCTGATCAGAACTGCGGCATTCGTATCAAAACGAATATAGGAACCGTCGCGACGGCGAGTTTCCTTACGGGTGCGGACGATGACGCACTTCACCACCGAACCCTTCTTGACGCTACCGTCGGGCGAAGCTTCCTTCACCGCAGCGGTCACAACGTCGCCGATCCGAGCGCGAACACCGGTCGATCCGCCGATTGGGAGGATCATCTGCAACTTGCGGGCTCCGCTGTTATCGGCCACATCTAAGATGGACCTCATAAAAACTGCCATGGTGCAATCTCCTTCAGTCGTCTATCATCGTCGTCGGCCTGCGACGGGAGCTGTCCTGGCCAAGACTGATGACGGCGTCTAGCTAGCCTGATCCGGCGTTCCCTCAGCGGAAGCAGCGGCGTTCTCTGCCGCAACAGCGGCCGTGACGAGAGCGGAACGCTTCACGATTTCCTTCAGTGTCCAGCGCTTCAGGCGAGACAGCGGCCGCGTCTCTTCGATGCGAACAAAATCGCCGGTGCGAGCCGTCTGATTCTCGTCGTGTGCATAGAATTTTTTCGAGCGCTTGACAACCCGCCGATAAAGAGGGTGAGCCTTCTGGCGATTCACCTCGACGACGATCGTCTTTGCCATTTTGGTCGAAACGACCAGGCCAACCAGGACTTTTCGCTGTCCGGCGGTTTTCTCTGTTTTCGTCTCTTCTGCCATGGCTACTTCTTCTCCGTTCCGGTTTTGATTGCGGCCAGTTGCTTTTCGCGCTGAATGGTCAGCACGCGGGCGATGTCCTTTTTCAACCCTCGCATTTTTCTCAAGCTCTCACTCTGCCCCATCCGAAGCTGGAACTTCAGCTTGAAAAGTTCATCGCTGAGCTCGGTCCTCTGCTGGACCAGCTCGGCATCTGTAAAGTTGCGGATCTTTTCCGAATTCATTGCTCTCTTCTCTTCACCCCCGGCGGACTTCGCCGCCGGCGTCGGAATAAATTGTGGAACACGGCCTGGACGACGTTAGCGACTGGAAGGCCTCGTGTGCCACGAACCAGCCGCGAATCCGCACTTACTGCGCCAGGGCTTCGCGTTTTATGAACTTCGTAATCAAGGGCAGTTTGTGCGAAGCCAGGCGCATTGCTTCCTGTGCATCGGCAATCGACACACCCTCCATCTCAAACAGCAGCTTGCCCGGGCGGACAACAGCGACCCAGTGGTCCGGAGCGCCCTTACCCTTACCCATACGGGTTTCAGCTGGCTTCTTGGTGACAGGCTTGTCGGGAAAAACGCGAATCCAGATCTTGCCGCCGCGCTTAATAAAACGGGTCATCGCCACACGCGCCGCTTCAATCTGACGGTCAGTGATCCAACCCGGCTCCATAACCTTCAATCCAAAATCGCCGAACGCAAGCTCGGAGCCGCGCCAGGCTTTGCCGCACATACGACCGCGTTGCTGCTTGCGGTACTTGACTTTCTTCGGCATTAACATAAGCAGTTTCCAGTCGCCAGTTTCAAGTTCTGGCCGCCCTGAGTACGAGGCGGGCCCGCCGACTTCTTCCCCCTCCAGGAACTGGCGTCTGGAGAAGTTAGCCGGCTCGCTTGCTTAGAGTCCAGCGGTCGCGGTCTGCGGTTCGCGGCGTTTCTGGGGAAGAATTTCTCCCTTATACACCCAAGTCTTCACGCCAATAAGCCCGTAGGTCGTGTGAGCCTCGGCGAAACCATAGTCGATGTCCGCGCGGAGGGTATGCAGCGGCAAACGGCCCTGCAGGTACCACTCAGATCGCGCAATCTCGTTACCGTTCAGGCGACCCGAAACGCGAACCTTGATTCCCTTGCAGCCAAACCGTAGCGCGCTATCGACGCTCTTGCGCATGGCCCGACGGAATCCAACGCGCTTTTCTAACTGCAGCGCAATCGACTCTGCCACCAGCTGAGCATCGAGCTCTGGCTTGTGCACTTCCAGAATATCGACAAACACGTCGCGGTTGGTCCGCTTTTGCAGGTCAGCCTTAAGCTTATCGATTTCTGCGCCCTTGCGGCCAATGATGATGCCGGGACGAGCGGTGCGAATAATGATACGCAATTTGTTGCCCGGCCGCTCAATCTCAACCGAACTGACACCCGCCGATTTGAGCTTATCTTTCAGCTCGCCCCTCAGCTTAATGTCTTCGACAAGGAACTTGTCATAGTCGCGATCCATGTACCAGCGCGACTTCCACGGCTTGGTGTAGCCGAGCCGAAATCCGTAAGGATGGACTTTTTGTCCCATAATTGATTCGTCTCTCTGCGGCAGCTTACTCGGTGATCCTGGCGCCGCCGCTGAATTGGATCATCGCGATCCAGTGAACCTGAACCCGACGTCTGCGACCGGAGAAAATCCTCCCCATACCATCGCTTAGCCGGCTCCGTTGAAGCGTGTACCTATTTGCTCGCCTTCGGCGCTCTTCTCGCAGCCACTTTCTCAGCGCGTTTGAGCAACTCTGTTAGCCGCTCCTCAGACACAGCCTCGGTATCAGCTTTGCCAGCCTTCGACTTCTCGGCCAACAGAATTTCGATGTGCGACATGCGACGGTGATAACGATACGCACGACCCATCGGAGCAGGACGAATACGCTTAAGGCGGGGGCCTTCATTGGCGATGGCGCTCTTGACATACAAATTATCCAGATCGACATCGAGACCCTTTTCGGCGCTCAGGTAATTGGCGTTTTCCACCGCCGAGCGCAGCAACTTCAGGATCGAAGGCGCAACGCCTTTATTGGTGAACGCCAGCGTGTTCAGCGCCGCTTCAACGCGCTTGCCCTTGATCAGGTCCAGCACCAGGCGCACCTTCTGCGGGGATACCCGCATGTATCGGGCTTTCGCTGTGAATTCCATGTTCTCTTCCCTTCAGATCTCATCCCGGACGCCCCACTCGGACGCCCATACTTTCAAAGCCGTAAAACAGATCGATCCCGCGACTATCTCCCACCCTTGGCCGAGGTCTCCGCGGCAGACTTCACCGCATGCCCCTTGAAGGTGCGGGTAAAGCTGAATTCGCCGAGCTTATGCCCAACCATGTTTTCCGATACATACACTGGAATAAACTTGCGCCCGTTGTGTACCGCAATGGTGTGCCCCAGCATCACGGGAGTAATGGTGGAACGCCGCGACCAAGTGCGCAGCACCTTCTTTTCGTTGCGCGCGTTCATCCCCTCGATCTTTTCGATCAGGTGCAAATCTACAAACGGCCCTTTCTTCGTAGAACGTGCCATGATTCCCTTCCCTATTTACCGCGACGCGACACGATAAATTTGTCGGTCCGTTTGTTGTTACGGGTCTTGAAACCGCGCGTAGGCTGGCCCCACGGAGTAACCGGGTGACGTCCGCCAGAGGTCTTACCCTCACCGCCGCCGTGCGGGTGATCAACCGGGTTCATAACAACGCCGCGGTTCGTTGGCTTGATGCCGAGCCAACGGCTGCGGCCCGCTTTACCAAGCGAAATGTTCTCGTGATCGGTATTGCCAACCTGGCCAACAGTCGCCATGCAATCCACAAGAACCTTGCGGGTCTCGCCGGAAGGCAGCTTCAAAAGAGCGTACTCACCCTCCTTGGCCACCAACTGCGCCTGAGCTCCGGCCGAACGCGCCATCTGGGCACCCTTACCGGGCTTCAGTTCGATGTTATGCACGACCGTGCCCGCCGGAATGTTCTTCAGAGGAAGAGCATTCCCCACCAGAATATCGGCTTCGGGGCCGCTAATGATCTTGGCGCCAACCTTCAAGCCCACAGGTTGCAGGATATAGCGCTTTTCGCCATCGGCGTAGTGGAGTAACGCAATGCGCGCCGAACGGTTCGGATCGTACTCAATCGTGGCAACAGTGGCAGGAACACCCTGCTTGTCGCGTTTGAAATCGATCACGCGGATCCTGCGCTTGTGACCGCCAGCGCGATGCCAGATGGTCAAATCTCCAGAATTGCGACGTCCACCCGTGCGCTTCTTCGGTTCAGTCAGCGGCTTATGCGGCCGATTCGTCGTCAGGTCGTTGTTGACCTGCGAGGTCTTGAAACGCTGCGTCGGAGTGATCGGTCTGTAAGTCTTGATCGCCATAGTTCTTCTCTTCCAAGTCCCAGCCTTCTTTTTGGCGGGACCGTTCTGGCCGGGCAGATAGGGTTTCTTTCTCCCGCCCGGCGGTGTCGCGCTTTTCTTCGCGACCGCTTCGGCTTATGCCACGCAGCAACTACAGATTCTGCGCGTATTCGGGCATCTTCTCGCCCGCCGCAAGCCGTACATAGGCCTTCTTCCAGTCCGGGCGGAAACCGACAAACTTTCCGCGGCGGCGCTCCTTCCCGAAGAAGTTGGCAGTTCGGACGCCGGCGACCTTCACATTGAAGGCCTTCTGAACGGCTTCCTTGATTTCCGTCTTGGTTGCATCTGCGGCGACCTGGAACACCAGTGTGCTCTCGGTCTCCTTGACGCCCAATCCCTTTTCCGTGATAACCGGCTTACGAACGATCTGGTAAGGGGACTTAGACATTCTCCACCTCCGCCTTACGCTTCGGCGCCGAGGCCTTCAGCGAACTCTGCAGTTTTTCCAATGCCGCCTGCGAAAATACAGCCAGCTCATAACGCAGCAGGTGATAAGGATGAACCTCGGGACCATACAGCATTTCAACTCCGGCGATGTTGCGGGTTGAAAGCTCTAGGTTAGGATTCAGGTTCGAACCAGCTTCCACAACCAGCGCAGTTTTCTTGAAATTCAGCCCTGCGAGCGCCTGCCGAAATGCCTTAGTTTTGGCTTCCTTCAACTCAAGCGAATCGATCACGACCAGATTGCCATCCTGCAGCTTCGCAGCAAGAGCCGAGCGCAACGCTCCCAGCACCTTCTTGCGCGGGAAAGCAAAGTCATAGGAACGCGGTTGTGGCCCGTGAACCGTGCCGCCATGACGCCAAATGGGGGAACGAACACTGCCTACACGAGCGCGGCCCGATCCCTTCTGTCGCCAAAGCTTCTTGCCAGAACCAGAGACAAGCTTTCGGTTCTTTGTGGCGTGCGTTCCTGCGCGCAGCGCGGAACGGTAATGCTGGACGGATTCCCAAAGCAGGTCCTCGTTCACCGCGCCAAATACTTCGTCGGCGAGTTCGAGCGATCCAACTTTCTGGCCCGCCAAGTTCAGCACATCAATGGTAGCCATTCTCTTTTTTTCCTTTATCTGGTCCGCATCTTCGGCAGACCTAAACTTCCTTCCGTCAATATGGTGCCGCGGAAGGATTTTTTTTCAATTAAAACGAGCGCTCCCCGGCGACAATCATTCACCGGCAAAGCAATCCTATTTACCCTTGGCAGCGCGCTTGGAAGCCTTCAACGGGTTGATGGCCGCACCCTCGCCACTGAATCCACGGCGCTCTCTGGGCGGTTTTTTGGCTTTGGTAATCATCAGATAGCCATTCTTTGCACCCGGTACAGCACCCTCAACAACCAGCAGATTCTCTTCGCGATCAATCCCAAGAACACGCAGATTGCGCACGGTCTTAGCGACGTCGCCCATGTGGCCGCTCATACGGGTACCAGGGAAAACGCGCGAAGGATACGACGATGCGCCGATCGAACCCTGAACCTGGAACATGTGTCCGTGGGCAGCAGGACCGCCACCGAACTTGTGACGTTTTACAACACCCGCAAAACCGCGCCCCTTGCTGGTTCCCGAAACATCAACGAACTTCGCCCCCTCGAACAGGTCGACCAGAACTTTGTCGCCAACCTTTACAGACCCGTCCTCGCCTTCCCCATCCACCACCGCAACTTCCTTAATGAACTTAACCGGGGGAAGATTGTTCTTTTCGAAGTGGCCCTTCATTGCCTTGGTCAGCCGCGAGTCCTTTACGAACTCAACCAGACCAATTTGAGCGGCGTCGTAGCCATCTGCCAGCGCAGTCTTGAGCTGAGTAACTACGCAGGGACCGGCCTGCAGCACCGTAACAGGACGAACGTCGCCTTTGTCATCGAACAGCTGCGTCATCCCAATTTTCTTGCCGAGAATTCCGTTTACTGGCATCTCTTCTCTCCATCATGCCCGCGCAAAAGCTGCGCAACGGCACTGTGAGGGGGCTCGCACTATTGCGCGAAGCCGCCTTATTTGTGTTCTTTACCGTAAGCCTTGATTTCAACGTCGACACCGGCGGGAAGATCAAGCTTCATCAATGCGTCGACCGTCTGCTGCGTCGGTTCCAGAATATCAAGAAGGCGCTTGTGTGTGCGAATTTCAAACTGCTCACGCGACTTTTTATCAACGTGCGGCGAACGCAGCACGCAGTACTTATTCTTGACCGTCGGCAGTGGAATCGGGCCAGCAATCTGCGCGCCTGTGCGACGCGCTGTTTCAACAATTTCGCCGGTTGACTGGTCCAGAACGCGATAGTCGTAAGCTTTCAACCGGATGCGGATTCTTTCTTTGCCAATCACAGTGTTAACCCTCAAAGATCGTGCGGTCTTATAGTCGCCGCGACTTCTTTATCTATTCAGAGTGAAAGTTGCGGGCGCTGCCAAAAGTCAACGCCCGCCTTGATTCCTTACAGAATTTCCGTAATGGTACCGGCACCCACGGTGCGGCCGCCTTCGCGGAT
>PJLO01000092.1 GCA_003010405.1 Acidobacteriota bacterium
TGGCCTCCTTAGCTGGAGACCAGTATATAGACTTATTTCAAGGACGCAACACTAGGGACGCTGTATTATAAGCGCACAGTTCTGTTCTGTAAAAAAGTATTTGGCATCATAAGGTATCTAATAATTATATAATATTTCATATATTCTGAGGTTATTTATCGAATGATAAATAACTGTTGTTATGAATTCAAGCTCAAAAATTCTGCGCAGGGCATTTATTTTGATATACGGTATAACTATGCAGACCTGCTCTTGTTGCTGTATGGTTGAGTTGCGATACGCACCTACAGACCGACAGAAGGATTCCGTACGTGCAAAGCCATACCACCGTCTTCGCCCAATTTCTATCGGTCGTACTACGTTATTAATTCTCTAAGCTCTCTCGGGAGGACAAAGGAAAGCGCTCGCTACGGATGTTTTCCCGGTGGGATCAATTGTCCATCTCCTGCATTGCCAGTTGGACGGATGCAAAAGCCTGTAAGACGAGGTCATGGGCATGAACGCCGCCTTCAACCGCCTCGACCATCTTGGCGTCACGCCCATGGCCAAGTCGACCTTTGACGCTTACCAGCAGCGAGCGACCGCACGCCTTTTTCAAAGCCCTGTTCGGCGAACTCTACATTCGGTACCCTCCCAAAGCTCCTGGCCACAATTTTTCTTTTAAAAACAAACTGTCCAACCTCAACGCCTCGATTGTCAACCTGTGCCTGACCATGTTGCCCCTGGGGCAAGTTCCGCACCACTAAGGCCAGTATCAAACTACGGTCCTTCCGGCTTTTCCGTGGGTCCTCCGATCAAGCATGTCTCGGATAGAGGACCAAGCTGCCGCAGAAGAAGCCGATGGCGGCTTGGAATTGCTCTCGCTTCCGGTAGCCTAGCCGCATGCCCTGCGCTTGATAGCCATGATCTTATTGTTGGGTTCCTCGGCCGTGCCGCTGGTGATCCGATGCTGGCAAAGGTCAGGATGTTGTCCAGATACCGGGAAAGCACCTCCCCGACCTTGCGCATCGGGGTCAGGTCTGACTTCCTCACCTAGGTTAACCAGCGCTTCATGAACCGCTTGGCCCAGCCGGCGCTGAGGTAGTTCCACAACCCGGATAGGCTTTTCTTCATGGCCCAGGCCATCCATCTTCAGGTCCGTGACCTTCATGGCTCCCAAGGTCGGCTTGTGCTTGCCCGGCAGGTTCTCTTCCCGGTAAAGCCAGATGTACTTATTCCCTTTGCTCGTCTCGTCTTCCCGACAGAGTAACTCCCGATACTCCTATCGGCGGACCTTGTCCACCGCCTGGTCCACGTGCTGCATGATGTAGGATCTTGTGCGCCCCCCCGGCACATGCTTGATCGTGGCCTTGAAGTATGGTTTCCACATGTCCATGGCCACAGCCTGGATTCGCTCGAGTTGCTGCACCGTGAGGTCCTTCCGGGTTTTCCGTGGGTAACCGGTCTCAGGCCTGTTTGGGATAACGGTCCAACCCGCCACAGAAGAAGTAGATGGCGGTCTTGAACTGCTCCCGATTCCGGTAACCGCACGCCCTGCGCTTGATGGCCATGATCTTGCTGTTGAGTCCCTCG
>PJLO01000034.1 GCA_003010405.1 Acidobacteriota bacterium
CAGTAGAGTACCTCCCAACATTTTCCAGGCATATACCTTTTAAGGAACCGGTCTAAACCCACGAGACCACTCGTTCATAATTACCTCATCAGTGCGCCTCGCCGCAGTCAGACAGCGTATCCCTTTACCGGGATTTCTCCCTTTGACACGTCAATTGTCCCGGGGGGCAGACTTAGATCGGGTTCAGCCACAAGTAATTGGCCGGAGGGAATCGTTTATAGCGCATTGGGCGAATGTTTTTCGGCGCATTCTCTGTGAACGAGTTTTTCGTACAGCTACGCCTGTTCTCACCAGGTATAAGGCGATCATGCGCACTGGCAGTTCTGCCAGTTGCCGACACACCAAACACGTGTTAAGCTCTCGTGCTCCTGGGTCTTGCTGCGTGCCCGTACCGGTCCACATGCAGCAGAATGCGCAACAGGTTTGGTGTTGAGGCAATGTTTCGTGTTGGTGCGGTAAAGGAGGTTCCAAACGAGAGGTCTGGTCCAAATCGCGGATTTATCACCATACCCGTCGTTACCGGGCGCATCGCGTGCCTATCACGCGATGATCAAACCCCTTGGCGCGATCTGCAATCTGAATTGCACCTACTGTTACTACCTGCACAAGGAAGACCTGCTGGGCAGTCCAAGCAAGTTTCAGATTTCTGATGCCATCCTTGAGACTCACATCCGCCAATACATCGAAGGACAAGATCGCGATCAAGTGGTGTTCTCCTGGCAGGGTGGCGAACCCACTCTGCTTGGATTGGGGTTCTTCCAAAAAGTCCTTGAGCTCGAACAGAAATACAAGAAACCGAACCAACGTATCGAGAACGATCTCCAGACGAACGGCACATTACTGAACGAGGAATGGGGAGCCTTTCTCAGGAAACACAATTTTCTGGTCGGCCTTAGCATTGATGGGCCCAAGGAATTTCATGATCACTATCGCGTTGCCAAGGACGGCAAGCCCACCTTCGATAAGGTTTTCGCCGCCGCCCAGATGTTGCGTCGGCATGGCGTGCCGTTTAACGCACTTTGCGTCGTCAATCGTGTGAATGCAAAGCGTCCGCTCGATGTTTACCGATTTCTGAAAAATGAGATCCGTCCACGCCAGATGCAGTTCATTCCCTGCGTCGAGCCCAAAGACTTCAAGAGCGTGGCTCCCCAGCATTGGGACCCGGAGGCGTTGCCGCTGCAGGATTCCCCCGCCGCTCATCCCGGTCATCCGGACTCCATAGTTACGGACTGGTCTGTTGACCCCGACGATTGGGGCTACTTCCTTTGCAAAGTGTGGGATGACTGGTATCGGCGCGACATCGGCAAAGTGTTTGTAAACCAATTCGAGAACGCCGTTGCCGTGTGGATGGGCAAAGATTCGCAGATGTGCGTTTACCACGAGTTTTGCGGCAAAGGCGTCGCGCTCGAACACGACGGCAACATGTACTCCTGCGACCACTATGTCTATCCGGAATACAAGCTCGGCAATATACAACAACTGTCGAGTTCGCGAATGGTCTTCTCTGACCAGCAAAAGAACTTCGGATTCGACAAGTTTCACTCTCTACCGCAGCAGTGCCGGGACTGCAAGTTCCTGTTCGCTTGTAACGGGGAGTGTCCAAAGAACCGCGTAATTCGCACGCGCACAGGTGAAAGCGGATTGAACTACCTGTGCAATGGGTTACAGAAGTTCTGGCACCACATCGACCCCGATGTAATGGATATCTGCCAGAAGATCGCGACAGGCAAGCGCTTCTGACCAGGAAAAAGTGTCCCCAGAGAAGAAGCAAGTATGAAATCTACCGGCGGTCCGTCTAGAACTGAACGGCGCAGACAAGGTAAAGCTCTGCGCGAGAAATGCTCTCGCTCTTCGCAGGGCGAGTGGAAGCCTCGTTCCACATCGCAGGACATCATCCGCCCTGTGTGCCTTCAGAATCAGGTCCAGGAAGGCCGCTTCCTTTTGCGCACGCTGTGCCTGTTGCTCCGCCTCTCGCAGATTCGGATTAGGCCGACATTGTGCTGCCGCTCACACTTGCAACGTTCAGAACTTCGCGTAGCCCTGGCCACCCATCATGGTCGTTCGGTCAAGACTTCCGATTTTTGCTTCCACGACTTGCGCCACACGGCGGCCTCTTGGATGAGGATGCGAGGCGCGGACATTCACACGGGTGCGCTCATCCTGGCCACAAGAACTTGAGGATGACGGCAAGGTACCAGCACCTCAGCCCGGCCTTCCTCTCGGATGCGGTCATGCTGCTAGACGGCGCTTTTGCAGAACCCAAAGAATAGCCCGAAGGCGAACCCGCAGAAACGCCGAAAAGCCCTGAGAAGGACTCAGTTCATGTTCTATCGTCTCCACAGCGTCCCCGGCAATGGGGACCAGTAAGAAGAGGCTGCCTTAAGTTGTTGATTTTGTTGGCGTCCCCGGCGGGATTCGAACCCGCGTTATCGCCGTGAAAGGGCGGTGTCCTAGGCCGGGCTAGACGACGGGGACGCAGCTAGACAGGGTGTTACGACCAAGTTCATACTAACAACCGCAAGACAGGTGTGTCAAAGAAGTACACGCCTTCCGATGCATTCTTCTGTGGAAATATCGATAAACAGCGTAGACGCGACCCACTCGCGACTTAGCGCCGCGATAAGTTAGCATGAGAAACAGACGGGGTGCGAAACATCTTCAATCGACGTTGACGCAACTGTCAGGATTTTCAAGGAAGAGATAAGTTTATGGCGGACACATTGAACCTTAGCCTCTGGTTTCCTGGTTTTGACGCGGAGCTGATGCTGCCTCGTCTGATGGAAGTATTGCGGTACTTCCCTTTCTCCGAGAGCCGCAGCGGCGTGCAATATGCCTCGGTCCACCCCGTGGACTGGTCCGAGCCCACTGTTTACGAGGGGAGCTTCCCGCCCGGAGCCACCGAGGAAGCAGCCGAAGCACTTTCTCCATTTGTGCAGCCTGACTTTGCGCTTACCCTGGAGGCATACTGGGATCTGTGGATGCTCGACACTGACACGAAGCAGTGGGTCTTGCGTCCTGAGAAAGTGACTTTCACCGCGCTGGGACCGGAGTTCGATGAAGGTGCATTCGCCGAGCTCGGGCACATCCTCATCGACTTCGGGCACGATTTTCCCTTCCTGCATGAAGGCGTGGACTTAAATGCCGATGACGCACTACGAGTAAAGGCGAATGTGGCCACGCTCATCGAGTTCACCCACAGGATAGAGCGCAACTGCAATACGGCCGGACGAGTGTTATGCTCGGAGAGCGACGACAATCTGGCACAAAAGCTCATCGCCCGCCTGCAGCAAGTACAATAGAGATGATTGGGATTTGCTTCGCCTGCCGCACAACTCTGAAATCCATGCATTCAAAAGGCCCCGTTAATCAGGGCCTTTCAATCACAGAATATATTTCTGACACGACCAGCCGAAAACCGCTCGCCTAATCTTCATCCAATTGCATTGACAGGTACCGCTCGTACCCGATCTCTTTGATCAGATGCAGTTGCGATTCCAGCCAGTCGGTATGGTGTTCTTCGTCTTTCAGTATCCCCACGAGGAAATCAGCGGTAGCGTTGTCGCCCTCGTCGCGCGCAAGCTTTATGGCTGCGTTGTAGAGCTTCACAGCTCCCAGTTCCAACTCCAGATCGCTTGCAAGCTGCTCTTTTACATCCTTGCCAATCTTCAATTCCGTCGGTCCGACCACCGTCGGAGCCCCATCCAGGAACAGAATCCGCTCAATCAGCTTTTCGGCGTGTTTCATCTCGTCGATTGACTGCTTCTTAATGAATTTTGAGAGCGCCTCGTACTTCCAGTTCTCACACATCTCCGAATGAAGAAAATACTGGTTGATAGCCAACAGCTCTTCCCGCAGAGCCTCGTTCAGCACGGCAAGCACCTTCTCGTTTCCCTTCATAAGCGTGTCATCCTCCAGTGTTGGTTCATATTGCGAGAGCAGATTAGATTACACCATGAGTAACCCGCCGGGTTTAGCATGCCCTTTAGTTTTGGCACTTCTGAATGCAAACCGCCGTCATCTTTTTAACCAATCCGCTCAATTATCGTCCGGATAGCCGGGTGCCGGGCGCCCCGGGTTCGCGCCAGCCTTTAGGCGCTAACCTGGGATGCAATCGTCTCTGTAGACAACGGTCTGGCCTTTGAGCCCGCAGTCTCTTCACTCCACCGCGCGGCGACTTCAGTTCCACTTCCCTGCTGTTATTCCGGACTCGTTATAATTTCCCCATGCCCTTTTCCGTCCAGAACGTCACCATCGGCGGGCCGGAGTTATTTCTGATAGCCGGACCATGCGTCATCGAAAGCGAGGAGCACGCGCTTTTCATGGCCACCTCTATCGCGGCCATCTGCCGCGAACTTGGCGTGCCCTACATTTTTAAAGCCAGCTTTGACAAAGCCAATCGAACTTCGATCGGCAGTTACCGCGGCCCCGGCGTAGCTGAAGGTCTCCGCATTCTGCGCATAGTGAGCGAAGACCTAAAAATTCCAGTCCTGACCGATGTTCACGAAGCCGCGCAGGCCGCTGCCGCCGGAGAGATCGTGGACATTCTGCAGATCCCCGCCTTCCTCTGCCGCCAAACCGACCTGCTCATCGCCGCCGCCCGTACCGGAAAAGCCGTCAATATAAAGAAGGGCCAATTCGTAGCTCCCCAGGACATGCGCCACGCTGTTGCCAAGGTACGTGACAGCGGCAATCCGCGCGTCTCCCTGACCGAACGCGGAACCAGTTTCGGTTACCACAATCTCGTGGTCGACATGCGCTCGTTGGCCATCATGCGCGAGTACGCGCCCGTAATTTTCGATGCAACACACTCCGTCCAACTTCCCAGCCAGGGCGAGCAGTCTGGCGGACAGCCACAGTTCATCCCGATCCTAAGCCGCGCCGCCGTAGCCGCCGGCATCGATGGGATTTTCATGGAAGTCCACGATAACCCCCAAAAAGCAAAAAGCGACGGAGCCAACGCTCTGCCGCTCGGCAATCTTAAAGCAACCCTTGAGCAACTCCTGGCCATCCGCCGCGCGCTAGCCGGATAAAGGCACGATTGCTTCAATTTCTCTTCAAAAACCGGCTTCGATGACGTGCCCTTACATTCTCCGGCAGTTCATTTATTTTCAAGAAACTAAGTGAACCGTCTACTTCGAGTACTCCGAGTGCGACTTCGGAGATGCTTCCAATCCCATGTTCGCGGAGCGCGCGCATCACCTCATCCACTGTCAGATGTTCTTTCTTGAGATGCTCCATGACAAGCGTGCCATCATGAATCACCAGCGATGGCGATCCCTGCACGATTCTGCGAAACCTGCGATTTAAGCCGCTCAACTCAGCAACCAAATAATTCAGAGTAAGCAGAACGCCGGCCGCAACAGCCCCGCCCATCAGCGACGTGTCCGGCCCGGTCATCGCGTTCTGCACCGCATTGCTCAGCAGCAGCAACAGCGTAAGATCGAACGGAGTCATCTGTCCGACCTCGCGCTTCCCCGTCAAACGCACGCCCACCAGCACCAGAAGATACACCGCTCCAGTGCGCGCAATAATCTGCAATGCTGTTATCCACGTAGTTAACACATCTCTCCTGTATCGACCTGCGCCGACTTTAGGACACTCTAAACGATTGCGCGATGTGCGGTGAGCAGCTTTTTCGGGGGACGTTTCTTGAAATAGAACAAATGCGATTCACAGTGACAGTCTGAAGATCCGAAGCCAGCCATCGGTAGAGACGCGCCTCTCATTCCGGCAAAACATTCTGACCAGGCATGCTCCTGCGACGTCTGACCGTAAACGAACCAGACCTCCTCTACCACAGCCAGAGTTTTCAGATAATCGATATGCCAGTGTGGACGTTGAACGGGACGAATGTGGTGAGCCAGGCGCGCTCGTACGCCACCTGGCCCGAATGCGCTCCCGACGTAGACGTACCAACCCGGTTTGATCTGCATGTTGCCCAATCGCCCGATTCGGATTACGCCTTCCGTGGGTGATCGCAGAATCAGCGCGTAGGTGCCAGGGCTGGATTCGACGGCATTCAATTCATTGCTGCGAATTATTTTTGCAAGCGGGTCGTGGGTTGGAAGCACAGGGCGGGGTGCTTCTTTTCGGTTACCCACCGCTCGCGAGACTGCTGTTTTGAGGCAGGAAAACCGAGAACACTGAACCTTTCCCCTCGATGCTCCGCAACCGGAAATGGCCACCATGATTCTTCACTATTTGCGTGCTCACCCAAAGACCGAGTCCGGTGCCAACTGCTTCTTTCGTCGTGAAAAACGGCTTGAAGAGCTGGTCGTAATTGCGACGAGGAATTCCCGATCCAGTATCCGCGACAGTCAACCGGGAAAACGAGCTACCGTCCAGAGTGACGCGACTAGTCCGCAGTCGGATCCTGTGCTTCGGCGAGGATGCGTCAATGGCGTTTGTGAGCAGGTTTGAAATTACCTGCCGAATTTCTCCTGCAACGGCTACGATGTGGATGTCTCCTTCGTGCCGAACCTCGCATCTGAGACCTTTCTGTTTCAGCTTCGGACCATAGAGCCCCAAAACTTCGTGGACGAGCTTACCAAGGTCTACGACGGCAGGCTTGCTCTTTTCACGGTAGAACCCGAGCGTCTGTCGCGCTATATGAGCCACTCGCAACAGCTCTCGTTCGGCGATTTCCAGGTGCTCCTGCGCATGCGGCGGCAGACCAGCAATTGACTTGGCAAGGTAAATACAGTTGGTGACGGCCTCCAGAGGATTGTTGATTTCGTGAGCAACGGTTGCCGCCATGCGCCCCACAGATGCCAGCTTTTCGCTCCGAATCAAGGCCTCTTCTGCCTTTTTGCGCTCTTCCATCCAGCGGGCCATCTGAGCGTTCCTCAAACCCATTTCAGAGATGATATGAGCCAGTTTGGCCATGAACGCCATGCTGGTTTGGACGGTTTCGCGACTCAACCTTGGAATCTCTGCCAATGCAGCCATGTATTCCTGCTCATTAAAACCGTACTTCGCGGCCTGATCCCTGAATGACTTCAAATCCTGCTCTTCATCTTCGAAAAAGAACTGCCCGGAGAAGACATTGCCAAGATGATGTTCACCAACTACGAGCGGAGTGGCCACGTCCCACATCTGGTTCTTGCACTTGTACATCCTATATTCGCCGGGGCGCACTCCCGCCGTCAGCTCTGTGTCACTCTCAAAGCAATTGCGGCAACTTTCCGGGTTCACGCGATGAAAGTCAGTGCAGATTCTTTGCCAGCCCACACCGGCAAGAACCTTGCCGTGAATATCTACAAGCGCCATCGGGATTTTTGAAATCGCATAGAAATCGGTCATCAAGGACCGAATCAGCTGCACGTCCAAAATATCTGAGAGTTCCGGGGCTTCTACGTCGGAGGACGTCAGCTGGACAAATTTGCAACCGGAGGCAAGAATCCGCTCGGGTGCCGGGCGGGCCGGATGCTGGGGGTTCACGCTTTCGGGATCGGAAACTGAGAACATCGGTTTGATGAAGAGCAAGGGGCCACAACATTACGTCCCCTAAACTGGCCTATCACGCAGTATAAACCTGTACAGGGTTCGCTGTTCAAATTTTTGGAATCATCTTTGCAGTCGTGCAATTCTGGCGCCCAGGGTTCCAGCGATAGCCCACAACTTGCTTAATACACAAAAAAGCCGGGTGCGAACCCGGCCCCCAAAAACACCAAAGAGAATACGTAATGTACACACATGGGATTTCAGAGAAGCTGAATTGGTTGCCTGTCTCGAACAGTGTGAACCTTACTACCAAAATTGAGATTACTTTTCGGGTGAAGGGGCGAGCAACCTACTATCAGGCGGTGCACCGCTCACTAGTCCTGTTCGATGAACTGAAAGGTCAAAGAAATCGGTTTGCCTAAGACGACCGAGCACCCGAGCAGCCCCATTTTCGTGCCGGTAGTAGTAATGTCTAAGACAGCGGCCACCTCACGGGCAGATCAGGAGGATGTGGCCTTGTGAGCTTCCCCCGCTTCCTGACTCGCACACCCGCCCTCGCCGTTGGTCAGCAGTCTGTTTAGGATCGGTATCTTCAAACGCTGCGTTTCCACGAAATCCACGCCGTCGGCAGTGATCGTGAACTCCGAGTTGTCCGCGTGCGTAATGTAACCCTTGGACCGGAGATACCATGTCGTGAATACCAAATAATCACGGGGAAAACCAAGGCGGCTTTCGATTTCCCGAAGTGAGACCTCTGGCTTGCTCGGGTTTGTGCGACGTTGAGAATACAATACCGTCATCACAGCCAAGCGGCGGTTCAACTCGCCCTCTATGTCGTCCATGAAATCGATCCAGCTCGACAGCGGTACCGGCGTGGCTACCTCGCGAGCTGCATCGTAAGCGGCGCGGCGCTCCGGATCGGATAAAACTTCATAGGCCTGCGTTAACAGGAAGAAGCGCTTCTCATCTCCCGTTTCGCGGTTGTCTGGGTGATAGCGTGCCGCCAGAAACCGATAAACGCGGTGAATTGTGGCAGTCTCTGCACTCGGGCTAATTTGTAAAAACTCATAATAATCTGCAAATTGCATTATGCTTCTCCGCAGAGATGCTCGTTCACTGACGCATCACCACAATTCAGTTCCAGCGTCTTACGATACCAATAAACGATCCGCCTTACCTGTAGAGCCCGTGCCCCAGGGGCTCTAAGTAATTCAATTTGCTCGCAGAGCCAGCAAAAAGGCACGAGTATGCAATCGGCAAGAGCCGGGCATTCAGCGGCGCTCCGGCGCACAATTCTCTTCCATAGCGGCTCTCTCGATATCCTGCCCCAAAGCGTCTCGGCAACAGACTCCGGATGCTCGCGCACAAAGAGGCGGTCTGCGATGGCAAATTTCTCTGCGTCCCGAATCAGGTCGGCGGCTGTTTTTCTGTATATCTGGTGGGCCACGGCCTTCGGTAAGTATCGTGCAACCGCACCAGCGGCAAACAGTCGAGCACCCCGTTCCGCGTCCTCCCGCATGAGAAAGCGCTCATCAAACCCTCCGGACTCGATCAGCAATCTTCTTGGGACGGATGTGTTCCCGAAAATGCAGGCAGTTCGCGGCCAGGGTAATCCCGGATTTTCTCTCTGTTGAAGGTAGTACGCGCCCACCTCGCGGTTGAAACACTCCGCGGCAAGCGTGGGCGGACTGTCAGCACTGAGGAATATTGCTCCGAAACCAATCACTTCCCCATTGGACTGATGCGCCGCGTAATGCTCGCTGATCAGTATTGGATCGCAAAGCATGTCGTCATCCAGAAATATGACCAGTTCACTCTCGGAGACCCGGAACCCGGTATTACGCGCCCCCGCCAATCCCCGATTCTCCTGCTCGATGACACGAAATTGGCAGGATGGCTCTAAAGCGCGCAACGCCTCTGCACTGCCGTCGGTCGAGCCGTCCACCACGACGATGATTTCGTATTGCCTTGAAGGAAAATCCTGATTGAAAAGGGTCTTAACGGTCCGCAGAACGATTTCGCGGCGGTTGAATGTAGGCACTACGACCGACACCTGCATCAAGGGCAAACCTCAAGGTGCAAAATCATTCGGCTAAATTGCAGATATCGGCGATCCGCGAGGTGTTCGCAACGATGGAAGCAGCGAGTCTTTGTGCCGATTGCGGCCATCGGCAGTAGCATAGTATAGGATACAGTGCAGATCCAATCAAAAAAGCAACCCTCTTTCGAGGACACCTTGGAAACACTGAAACGCATCCTGCCCCCCCCTGCGCAAATGGCTGAGCACGCAACGTCAGGATTTCCGGCGCAAGTTGCTTCCATTCGACAGGGTAACGGATTTCTCCAAACTCCGGCGACTGACGCCGTACCGGCCAGCTTTCGGCTGGCATCGTGGAAAATGCATTGACCGTTACTATGTTGAGAAATTCCTCCAGGAAAACCGGGATGCAATACGCGGCTCCGTACTGGAAGTTTGCAATAACGAATATACAAAGCGCTTTGGCGGCAAGCAGTTCGCAAAATCCGACGTCCTCGATCTTAATGAGAACAATCCCGCACGCACCATAACCGCCGATCTCAGCCATTGCGATGCAATCGGCGATACTACTTTCGACTGCATTATCTGCACCCAAACGTTGCTGCTTATTTATAACTTCACCGCCGCCGTCCATGAGCTTTATCGAATTCTTAGACCGGGGGGAGTTGTGCTTGTAACAATTCCCGGAATATCCCAAATCTGTCCTACGAACATGATCGGTGCCGGCGCGGATTACTGGCGCTTTACACGACATTCGGCGCGGCGCATGTTTGCGGAACGTTTTGGCTCTGAGAACACGCAGGTGGTGACCTACGGCAACGTGCTCGCAGCGGTGGCCTTCCTGCATGGATTGGTTGTCCCCGAGTTAACCGCCGAGGAACTCGACTATCACGACCCCGATTACGAACTGACCGTTGCCGTACGAGCACGGAAATCCGTGACAGTTGCCAATGAATAAGTCGCGAGTTAAGGGATTAGTTTCGGTCATCACACCGGTTTACAACGCAGAGCGGTTTTTGGCGGAGACGGTGGATAGCGTACTAGCTCAAACCTACACGCAGTGGGAACTGCTGCTGGTGGACGACGGTTCTACCGACGGCAGCCCGATGATCGCTCGACAGTATGCCAGCTCCGATCCGGTTCGCATCACCTGTCTGGAACATCCTGGCCATCGCAATGCCGGCGTATGCGCGTCGCGCAATCTAGCTGTTCGGCAAAGCCGGGGTGAATATGTCGCACTTCTGGATGCCGACGACATCTGGCTGCCTGAAAAGCTGCAACAACAGGTCGAACTGATGCAGGCATCTCCGGAAGCGAGTTTGATCTATGGACACAGCATATACTTCGCTGACGGAGACCACGACGCGGAGCACGTGCCGCCGCTCGCTCCTCCCGGCAAGCTCTATTACCCGCCAGAATTGCTGAAATTGACATATCCATTGGGTAAGGCTGGCGCGCCATGCCCGTCTGATTTCCTGATGCGTTACGAACTGCTTGAGGAAATTGGTGGCTTTGAAGAGAGTTTCGATCCCCATTTCCAACTCTACGAAGACCAGGCATTTTTGGCGAAAGTCTATCTCCATGCGCCAGTCTTTGTAGCCAACGAGTGCTGGGACAGATATCGCTGCCACAATTTTTCTTGTTCCGGTCAAGCCGAGCGAAGCAACCGGGCAGATCTCGCCCGTCAGTTTTACCTGAACTGGCTAAAGCATTACCTGCGTGCCAAGAATTTCCATGACGACCAAATTTGGGCTGCTGTAAAGCGGTTGACTTGGCCTTACCGACATCCCGTGCTCGCTGGCGCCAGCCGTGTCGTGCGGGGCGCAGCGAAGCGAATGCTTCGCACGATGTTCCGTTTGACCGAGGTTTCTCATGGCTGACCACGACGCGCACGACCGACAGCCCGGCATCGCCCGAAGCGTTGTCTGGAGCTATGTTGGATATGCTGCCGACATCGTCGCGGGGATACTTTTGCTTGGGTATGTGGTTCGCCGCGTACCTCCTGCGGAGTACGGGCTATTGTCATTGGCCGGGGCACTTTCCATGTTGCTTTACCTGCTTGATTTGGGTCTTTTTAACATCCTGGTTCAGAAGTATGTGGAAATCATGGAAGCCCAGGACAAGGACAAGCTGGAAGCTCTGCTAAGTACCACTTTGTTCGGCCTTGCAGGATTGGGATCAATCGGGATGGGAATTTTTCTCGCGGTGGCATTCTGTTTGCCCGGGCCGTTCAAGATTCCTCCGGAATACCTCAAAGAGACGCGCGTGGTCTTCATCCTGATGGGGGTGGTGGTGCAGATAGGACTTCCTACCACAGCGCTAGAGCAGTTGTATCAAGCTTTTCGTCGGTTTGATCGAATCAACCAGATTCAGCTCCTAACCGCTGCTATTCGTGTGGCGTTCACCATCCTGATCCTGACGACGGGCCATGGAATTGTCGCGCTTGCAGGGCTGCAGGTACTGATGGCCATAGCTCGAATAGTGATGCTATGGCTGTTTCTACCGTCCAGCGGCATAGGAATTCAACTGAAGCTCATGTTCGACTGGAACCTCCTGAAGCCTCTTCTCCGCTCCGGCGGTTGGGCTTGGGCCGAGAACATCAGCCGCCAGTTGGCCACCGTCTCCGACCTAGCTATTCTCGGCATGTTCAGTTCGATGAATGCAGTCGCTATGTTCGGAGTGGGCAGCAAACTCCCAATGCACGTCTCGTCTGCAGTCTCTCGCGGAGCACTCGTCGTTCTGCCAGCGCTCTCCCGGCGACAACAGCGAACTTCGGAGTTGCAACGCATCTATACGCAAACCTTGGCGCTCGTTTTGGGCGGCGTCTTGCCTATAGTAGTGCTTGGGTGTGTGTGTGCAAGGCCGCTAATCCGAGTTTGGGCCGGTGATGCTTATCTCGGAGCCGCGCCGGTAATGCAGTGGCTTCTGCTCGCCGCCCTGAGCCTCGCTATTGAACATCCTTCCGACTTGCTGCTTTACGGACGAGGACATGTCAAGATTGCTGCCCGGATCGCGATATTCGAAAGTTTCACAAACATTGTCGTAAGCTTGTTGCTGGTCTCGAGATATGGAGCCGCAGGGCTGGCTGCCGGAACTGCACTGACCCATTTACTCATTAATGCATTTTGGTACACGCCAGCCGCGTGCAGGGCGGCGAGGCTCAGTCCCAGAATGCTGATCAGCGCGGCGCTTCATCGCCTTGGATGGCCTTCTTTGTTGCTGATTCTGGGGATTGTCTTCGTGCGACTTTTGCTTTTGTTTGGATTTGCCCCGCAGGTGGTTGTGATGGCCGGCGTAGCGAGCGGATTGGCGTACGTTGCTGTATGGGGTTTTCGCATCGTAATGCCATTACTGCGTACTCCGATGATGCAATCCATTGATTAATGACCAAAGACCCGTTGGGACCGTGCGGGCCTCACGGGTTCCGATTGAGAGGCTGAAGCATAGTGAAAGCTTCCATTATCATCGCATCCAACGGTCGGAGAGCCATAACGCAGCGTACAATTCGCACCGCCCTGGCCCAGAACTTCACATCTGGCGAATATGAACTCATTCTCGTCCTCGATGGTTGCGATGAGCCTGACTGGTGCGCGGCCGAGCAACTGAATGCGCGCTGTCATTTCCAGGTAATGCGGCAGCCCAAGCGCGGCCAGGCGGCGAGCATCAATGCAGGCTTGCGCATCGCAATGGGGGAACTGGTGCTCTTCCTCGATGACGACATCCTATGCCCGCCGGATTTGCTGGCCAAGCATGTGGAAGCACATGATAGCCACCCTGACCACCTCGCATTCGGACCAATTTTTACTTCCGAGGAGAGCTCCGCAAGCCTCGCCACCGAGTGGATACGGAACCGTAATGACTCGTGGTTTCGACAGGTAACGCCGGACATTTCCACATCTGGATGGTGCTTCTGCTTCGCAAATCCCAACACGTCGGCGCCGCGCAGGCTGCTACTTTCGGCTGGAGCACTGGACGAATCATTCTGGCGCTACAACGACACGGAGTTCGGCTTCCGCCTGTGGAAGCAGGGTTTGCGTTTTGTATATCTGCCCGATGCCCCCGTATCGCATGTTGTCGTTGAGAGCATCTCGGATCTCGTGCGCAAACACGCATACGAAGAGGGGCGTGGCGAAGTACGACTTTGCCGTAAACATCCCGAGTACCGCCAGTTCACTATTCTTGGAGGCCTAAGTCATGGCCGGACGTTGAAGATCGTGGCACGCCGCATCACTGTTGCGGCCTGCAAACTGGCTGAGGTCGTACTGGCGCCTGCATCGCTCGTCGCAAATATTTTTCGTGGCGTGCCTTTCGCGCGACGTGCCGGACTTCGGATAATCAGCTGGCGTTTCATTGCCCACTTCTTCCGCGGTGCGCTGGCGGAATGTGGCTCATGGAAATCCTTCCACCGTGAATTTGCACTTCGTTTGCCCGTGCTCGCTTATCACCGTGTAGGCCAGGCGGAACCCGGTGAATGGTATGCTCTGACGATTTCAAAGCGCCGACTGGAAAGTCACTTAAGGTGGCTAAAACGTAATGGGTGGAACTCGATTACCTCGGCGCAATGGTCAGCCTGGCTGGAATCGGGCGCTCCCCTGCCACATAAGCCCATTCTTCTGACTTTTGATGACGGATTTGCCGAGAATACGATCAACGCACTGCCACTGCTAAAGCAGTATGGCTTCGTAGCGCTTACATCTGTCGTAACGAACCAACTCGGACGCACGAACAACTGGGATAGCAACAGCGGACTGCCGGAATTTCAGCTGATGAATGCTGATGACATACGAACCTGGAACGCTTGCGACATGGAATTTGCATCGCACAGCCTCTCGCATCCTCATCTGCCCGATCTACCCAAAACAGAACTCGCCCGTGAAGTTGCCCTCAGCCGCACGAACCTTGCCGCATTGGCTGGAGTAGATATCTGTAGCTTTGTTTATCCCTACGGAGAATACAACGATCAGGTATGCGAAAACGTGTCCCATCACTACAAACTGGCATTTTCACTAGACGCCGGGTTGAATGGTATTGGCGACGCCCCACATCGCCTACGCCGAAACATCATCTCGCAGGACGACACCTGGCTTGATCTCTGGTTCCACACAAAACTAGGCTGGAGTCCAGTTGCTGTTGCTCGCCGATCCCTGCGCACAGCCGCGTTAAGACTGCGCAACGCCGCTCGCCAAGTCCGGACTACGCGGCCATCCACACTGACTGGACGCCCCTAACATTCTGCACTCTGGGAAACCCTATCTACGTTTTGGACGTGCGGGTCTTCAAATACACCACTGGCCCCCACAGTAGAGCAATCAAGACTCTCCACTTCGGCGCAATTCGCCCTGGCAACCGCCGCCTTTCCCTCCATGCTCGCGGCGATCTTTTCCATCGGGCGATAAGGATCCGTATCAGCGCCTTCCTGTACTGCGGAAATTCGAAGAACAGTAACGAAGCATACGCCGTCGCTTCCGCTTTGTCTTTCAGATATCTCTCTCGAAGACCCTCCATCGAATGCAAATAAGGATGCTGAACGACTGCATCGGGGCAGTAAACCACGCAATATCCCTTGTCAATCAGTGAAAAGAAAGCGAAATGCTCCTCAGAACCGCCAATGCAAGCGCCGCGCCCCAGCCGCTCATCGAAACCTGGCCAAATCGACCATGCTTCGCGACGGAAAGCCATATTGCAGCCGATGCCTATGCCGCCAAAATTCGCAATTGCGAACCAATCAGCGGTATTCCTATCCACACTCAAGCGCCGCCGCCGTTCCTCGGCTGGTGGACTCATTTCTTCACAAAACAGCTCCGCCTCGGTTTCAACAGATACCGGTTCTATCCGCCCCGCAACAGCTAGCACATTAGGATTTCTGAACTCTTGGACCAAATGGTCAAGCCAGTGCGGTTCCGGAAGTGAATCATCATCCAGGTAGGCAATGATTTCGGCGGAGGAGGCACGCGCGCCAGCATTTCGAGCGATGCTTAAGCCGGGCTTCGGAACATAAACATAACGCGCATGAAACTGGCCGGCCATTTCCAAAATCTGTGTTTCGCTCGACCTATTATTTACGACAAGAATTTCGAAATTGGGATAGCGAAGTTTCTGGGCCGCGCGAAGGCAGTTCTCCAGATGCGCAGGGCGATCGCGAGTGCAGACCACAACGGAAACCGATGGCGGCATAATCACCGGGATCACATGCCCGAGCTCTTCAGCGCCTCGAAGGCGTCCGGCAAACAGACGCACCTGCGCACACGACCTGAGATGCTGACAATCCAATTTTTCATGCTGTTAAATTCTAACCTGAGGGCAGCTTTGCGGTCTCAACGAACCATCAGCCAAAGTGGTTCCGCTCTCAATCATGGAAATCCTTTCACACTGGGACTGAGACCTACGTTACAGACCGCCTCATGAAAAGATTTCCACAGCCTGACAGGCAATGAATTCGGCGAAATGCGCCCGTGTGGAATAAAATACGGTGGCACGCGCCTGTAGCTCAATTGGATAGAGCACGAGTCTTCGAAACTCGCGGTTGCAGGTTCGATTCCTGTCGGGCGCGCCACCCCACCCTACCCTCCTGATTCACCTAGACTTATCTCTACTTGGATTTTCCTGATTCTGCTCCATCGACCACGAGTCTTGGAGATAGAAATGGACGCAAAGTTTGAGTTGAGTGGTACCGATGAACATTTAAATCGGTTGCAACCCACCCCTACACGAGCTGACCTCACAAATTGTGTTATCCGCATGCGTCAGGCGGGTCTAAAAGAGGCAACCGTTAACTCTCGCATTTGCGCGATTAACGCATACTGGAACTGGGCTCAACCTGTACTACCTCTATATGAGGATGAGATGTAAGGAAGATTTCTAAATATAAAGCGGGTGGAATCTCAGGGCGCCTAAGGTCAAATAAGGCAATCGTTGTGGTGCATATACCGAGGAGCAATACAAAGACATCCTATCGTAACGATCCCAGAGACCGTGGCAGAAATGCAGGTCTAACGCTCAGAGCGTCATAACAAAGCGGCTTCTGATCATTACCGAGTTGATGCACTACGGTGGCATGGCAATTGCGGATGCAATGCTTTTCCGTCCAGACCTCGTTCGATAAACTTGATTCACCTTGGCTATGAGGGAGCGGTGATCTGCTGCAACGCTCCCTTGAAAAGCTAATAGGCCGCGCCATAAGTAGCCTAATTCAGGTGTTGTCTAGAGCGTGTTTCAAAAACACCTCCGCAGGATGATCCAGAAGCAAGCAATGTAGAAGAA
>PJLO01000093.1 GCA_003010405.1 Acidobacteriota bacterium
TTCTTCTACATTGCTTGCTTCTGGATCATCCTGCGGAGGTGTTTTTGAAACACGCGCTAGACTCCTCTGCACATTTCTGCTCTCGAAAAAGAAACGTTTTGCCCATTGGTACACGTCTTCATTCTTGATGTTTGTTCGCAGACGTTGCATCCTCTGGCGTCGTTCCACGACACTCATTTGGATGGCAGACTGAATTGCCTTCCCGACGCCTTCAAGATCGGTTGGGTTTACAAGTAGGGCACCGTCTTTCAGCTGGCTGGCAGCTCCGGCAAATTCACTCAGTATGAGTACGCCCGACTCATCAACTTGTGCAGCGCAGTACTCCTTGCACACGAGATTCATGCCATCTTTTAGGGGCGTGACTACAGCAATATCCGCAGCCCGGTAATACGCCAGCAACTCAGGCCGATCAAGTTCTCGATGGATATAGTGAATCGGCACCCACCCGGGGCTTCCAAACTGCCCGTTAATGCTGCTAACGAGCCTCTCGATGTCAAGCCGGAGTTCGCAGTATTTCGGGATGTCGATTCGACTCGGTACAACGACCTGCACCAACGTGATCTTTTCGCAAATGGACGCCTGCGACTCCAGCAAGTACCGGAATGCACGGAGTCGTTCGGGTATGCCTTTCGTATAGTCGAGCCGGTCAACCCCAAGGAGCATTGAGCAGCCAGAGATGTCTTTTTTTATCTGTGCAGCTCGCGCTATTACCTGTGCATCTTCCGCACCATCTGCGAATTCCGAAAAGTCGATTCCAATTGGGAAAACACCAAGAAGCGAGCGGTTCCCCGCAAGGGACACACTGGTTTGATCGCCAACGTTCGAGATTTCCGCGTCCGGAACAAACAGCTTCACGCATGACACAAAGTTCTTGAGGTCCCGCTTCGTCTGAAAACCGAGCAGGTTGTATTGCAGCAACGCGTGGAGAATCTTGGCACGCCACGGCAGCTTTTCAAATATATCCGGTGAAGGAAACGGAATGTAATGAAAGTAAGCCAGCTCCAAATTAGCGCCGACTTTTCGCACAGAGTCCGCCACAAGCTTGAGGTGGTAATCTTGGACCCACACGAAATCATGCAGTTCCGCCACTTTAAGGAGTGTGTCCGCAAATTTGTCATTCACTCCAACATACGTTTTCCAGTAAGCAGGATCGAAATTGCATCGCGACTGCAGATCGTGAAATAGCGGCCAGAGAATTTCGTTCGAAAATCCAAGATAGAAATTATTTCTTTCCTCGCCGGTCAGGTATAAGGGCACTAGCTTGTAGTTGTCGCACCGACGATCATCAAACAGCTGGACAATCTCCTCAGTACGCTCTGTGCCTGTCCATCCGATCCAGTACCCGGAATGTTGTCGTAGTACGGGACACATTGCCGTAACGAGTCCCCCGGAACTATGCTCAAGCTTTGGACCAGCGTGGCTTGTTCGCACAGTAACTGGCAGACGGTTTGAGACGATAATAACCCGTCTCTCTCGGCTCATATTTCACCTCGACAAGGAATTGAACTAGGGACGCTCTGAACAAGCTCTCGCCCTGACTCCACGTTAGTCGTTTTGGTGG
>PJLO01000035.1 GCA_003010405.1 Acidobacteriota bacterium
CTACTGGCTCACTTTTACTCCGCCCTACTGGCCTACTTTTACTCCGCCCTTGACACAATGCTCTTGTAAGGGCCGTTCCTATGTCTGGACACAGTGCTGCAAGCGTATTTTGGGATAGCCCTTAGCGGCCCCGCGCTGCGTACTTACACATCGTGTAAGTACGCAGCTGCTAAGTTAGTGAAAACACTGGCTGGTAATTTTTGGCAAGGGAAACCCAATCCTACACAAATGTTACACAAAGCTATTCGGTCTGTAGTAAGTAACTGAAAACAAAGAGACTGCATGTTGGGCACAACGGAATGGGAGTAGCCGGAGATTGAAATTTCGTGATTTCTTCTGGGCCGCGGAGATTGCGGCCCAGAAGACGTTTTAGCTTCTACTCGGTCCGCTTTGTGCGCTTTTCCCGGCTTCTTCGAAAACGGATGGGGCTGTTCGTGTCACACTATTGATGGGATTCTTTCCTAATAACAATCATGGCTAAATGTATTCTTTGTGGTCGTACGCTTTCTGGGTTCACTCTGGGCAGGAAAATCTGCGTCTGGTGCAAGCAGCATGAAGCTGCGAAACGCGGTGAAGATTCCGGGTATCAGCCGGTTATGGCAACACCGTGGCAGCGTCGCGATGCAATGCCGATGCTGATTACTCAGGCGATCTTCGGTATTAACGTTGCGGTGTTCATCGGGATGCTGCTCTCTGGCGTTTCGGTGATGGGGCCATCCAGTTCTACACTGTTGACGTGGGGCGCAAATTGCGGGCTTTACACGCTGACCGGCGACTGGTGGAGACTGCTTACCTCCTGCTTCGTGCATGGCGGCATCATTCACCTTGCGTTCAACATGTGGTGCTTATGGTCGCTGGGCGGTCTGGCCGAGCGGCTGTACGGGCGTGCTACATACGCTTGCATATACCTTCTTTGCGGTGTCTCGGGAAGCCTGGCCAGCGTGCTCTGGCATCGTACCCCCACGGTCAGCGTTGGTGCTTCCGGGGCGATCTTCGGTATTGCTGGGGCGGTGATTGCTTCCATAAAACTGGGTGAGTTTGCCTCCGGCACTATGGCTGATGGCGTTATGAAGAGCCTGATTGCCTTCGTTGGATACAACGTCATATTCGGTGTGATTACTGGAGCCAGCGACAATGCATGCCACATCGGAGGCCTGCTGGCGGGCGCAGCCCTTGGGGCGCTGATTGCAAAGCTTTCGCCGGAGCCCCGTTTGATGCCCCGTTTGGGCGTACTTGCACTGGTGGCGGCCTTGCTCGCCGGGGGGGCGTACGCACTGCAGCGCAATCGCGCCTATGGCTATTATCTGATTCGCGCTAGCCAGCAAATTGAGGAAGGAAAGACCGAAGCGGCGATTCCGTTTTTCGAAGGAGCGCTGAAGATTCGTCCGGGTTCCGACCTGGTGCATTATCACTTGGCACACGCTTACTGGACGAAGAAGGACTTTGCTTCGGCGGAAAGGGAACTGCAGAAAGTGCAGGCGGTGCACCCACGAGACGCAGAGGTAATTTACACTCTCGGAAGCATCCGCCTCGATCAGCATCGCACTGGAGACGCACGGCAAACCTTTGCGCAATTGCTTGCGCTGGATCCGCAGAGTGCCGAGGCACACCTTGGACTCGGCGCTGTTGCCTTTGAGCAGGGCGATTGTACTTTGGCGAACACGGAGTATGAACAAGCCAGGCAGCTGAATCCGCGACTCCCGGGTGTTCACGCCAAACAGGGAGCCTGCTTCCTGCGGCAGAAACAGTACGATGAGGCAATCAGCGCCTTCCACAAAGAGATCGAACTTAGCGGTGATAATCCAGCAAACGAGCGCTCGCTCGCCGAAGCCTATAGTGCCAAGGGCATGAGCGCTGAAGCCGATGCGGCTCTGCAAAAGGCGGAAAAGCTGAAATAGTTTTCCTGATCCAAAAGTTGAATATGGAACCGACTTACCGTCCAAGCGGAATTAAAGCCCTGGGGTTCTCCTGCCGTTAGAAGGTGTAAGGGAGAGCTTTGGTGGTGATCTGCTGATGCAAAACAATGCCGTGTTAATGGAAAAGGACTCTGTCCATATTCGCGAATGGGAAAGGTTGCTGTGCGAGGGCGCGGAGGAAGTTTTTCAGATGATGGTTGGAATTCCGCTAATCCGATGCGCCGAGGGCACATGTTATCAGGCTGGGGAGTTTACAGCCGTCGTTGGGGTGGCTGGTCCGATCAACGGAGTGTTCGAAGTTCGCTGTGACCAAAATACAGCATGCGGAATCGCTTCCGGAATGCTTGGCGTGGATACGCATGAGGTTCAGTCCGATGTTTGTGACGCTCTCGGCGAAATCTGCAATCTGGTCGTCGGTAATTTCAAAAACAAGATGGGCAAAGTTGGACAATCCTCCGTTCTATCGGTCCCAACTTTAATTCACGGGCGAAACTACAGAGTGCGTCCGCTGGTCAACGGATCGATAGTCGAGTGCCTGATGCAGACTGCGGATGGGATCATTCAATTCCGTTTCAACTACAGGTTAGCAGCGGTTCAAGATCCGGTAGATAGGCCGTCAATAAAATGACGCGCCAGCTTATCTCGAAGCCGGCGCGCAAACGAGAGCTCTAATTTAGGAAGAACGTGCGATAGAGGGTGTCGCGCCGGACAGGGCGGAACCCGGCGTTGCGAATTATTCGGCGCAACTCTTCCTCTGTAGTTGAGTTGCTGGTACCGGCCGCCTTCACCACGTTTTCTTCCAGCATTACAGAACCCACATCGTTACCGCCAAAGTGCAGTCCCATTTGGCAGACCTTCAATCCCTGAGTAACCCAGCTTGCCTGCACGTTAGGAAAATTGGTGAGGAAAATGCGCGAGATCGCAAGCGTCTTGAGATATTCGACGGCGGTTGTTTCCGGCCAGCCACGGCCCCCGAGGGCAGTGTTCCTGGGCTGGAAGGTCCAGGGAATAAAGGCCGTGAACCCGCCCGTCTCTTCCTGCAAGTCGTAAATGCGCTGGAAATGATTGATGCGGTGTTCTTCCGTCTCGCCAACTCCGAACATCATGGTGGCCGTGGTTTTCATGCCGAGTTTGTGCGCGATGCGGTGCACGTCGAGCCAGTCCTGGGTAGTGCACTTGAGCCGCGCAACCTTGGAGCGAACTTCGTCGTCGAGGATCTCGGCTCCGCCTCCTGGTATTGATTGCAGTCCTGCGTCCATAAGGCGGCGGATCGTCTCTTCAATAGATAGCGCGCTGTACTCGGCGATGCCGATAATTTCACTGGCAGAGAGGCAGTGCAGATGAACTTCAGGAAAGCGCTGCTTGATTCCCCGAAAAAGCGACTCGAACCAATCGATTCTTAGATCAGGATTTATGCCGCCCTGCATGAGCACGCCGGTACCGCCCATCTCGACCGTTTCGGCGATCTTCTCGTAAATTTTTTCATAATCGAGAACGTATCCCTTTTCGCGGCCTGGACCTTTGACGGATGCGTAGAAAGCGCAAAAGGAGCAGCACTCCGTGCAGATGTTTGTGTAGTTGATATTGCGGTCGATGATGTAGGTAACGATGCCGTCGGGATGGAGTTTGCGGCGGACTGCATCGGCTTCCATGCCGATACCGATCAGATCATCGGAGCGGAACATTTCGAGAGCTTGTTCGCGGGTGAGGCTCATACATTCTTCATGATACTTGAAGCAAAAAGCCAGTGAGTGACGAATTCCACATTAGGAAAAACGACATGCTGAAGGTTTCGGCTAGAAGAGGCCGCACGATGGGGAAGTCATGCGGCCAAATTAAGAAAAGGCGCTATTTTGCTGGCGTGGTGCCTGGTCTGGCTGGTGCGTGGGCGACAATCTTGTCGCTGATCTTGTTGTAGGTGGCTTGGTTCACAATCTTGCGGGTGAGCAGGTCACGCTTGCTGTGATACGGGCGTCCCGCAATGATTTTGTCGGAAGTGGCGTCTCCGACGCCTTCGAGCTTCATCAGATCCGCCTTGCTTGCGCTGTTGATGTCGATCTTTCCGGCGACCTTGTCGGTAGCAGCCTCGGTGCCGGTCTTGGCAGCAGAGCCAACATCTTTGGCCGCGTTCGCAGTAGAACTGCCTGCGCCCTTTGCTGCGCTCTTGGCCTGGCCGCCTAGAGATTGCATTGTGCTTTCTTGCGCAGCTGCCGGAAGCACAGCCAGTGCGAGAGTAAGCAGAGTGCTAAGCACAAGGTTCCGCGTCTTCATAAAAGATTCTCCTTACAAGACTGTACGGCTTTTGGTCTTTTTGTTTGATGTAAATAAGCAAGATTATGCTGCCCGCTGCTGCGGTCTATCGGCAGAAGCGCGCCGGCGTTGACGAACATAAAACCAGAGTGCAACTGCTCCTGCTGCTACGCCGATTACGATAAAAAGCCACAGCGCAGGCTGGTAGAAGCCGTGAAGCCATCGGAATATGTGGCGTCCATAACGAGCTGTGATCCAGGCAGCTAAGCCGAACCGAAGCAGGCGGCCTGCAATCCAGGCAAGGTTGAACTTTAGCCACGGATACTCAAGCGCGCCGGCCGCCAGAATGATAGCGGAAGCCGGCATAGGAGGCGGTGCAATGGCGCCTAAAAAAATGGACCAGAAGCCCCAACGCTGGAACGAAGAAAAAATCTTTTGGACTCGATGTCTGCTAAGTTTCTTTTCGAGGGCCTTCTCTCCGCCTTTGCGGCCTAATCGGAATGTCGGCCATGCACCCACAGCAGAGCCAGCCGTGGCCATGAGCGCGTAATACCACCAAAGTTCTCGTTGCGTTGCCGTGAGCAGGATGAGCAGAGCATCAAAACTTCCTGGCGCGGGAACCACTGACATATCGAGTAATCCAAGCGGAAAGAAAGCAAACGCACCAAACCTGCGCAACAGAATCCACAGTAACTGCCTGAAGGTTGCAGAAAAAAATAGGGCCATGCACAGCTTAGAAGCAAAAAGTTTCATTAAGAACGAATGACAATTGGTGCTTTCTATTCCTGCGGCATTATGTCTCGCGACATCAAGTTTCGATACAATCAGTAACTGTCCAATGCAGATTGAAGCTGCTGCGGCTGCGATAGTTCCTACTCCAATTCTTAGGTTTACGGACATTATTGCAACCTAGAGAGTGGCCTTATGGTTGATTTGTGTACAGAGGTGGTCCGTTGAAGATCGAGTGTTTGCCGTTCAGATCGATTCCGCACAGTTCGCGGCTGTTTCTGGATTTTCTCTTCCAATATGAGAACGTCCAGCGCTTTTACGCGCACCCGCCAAATCCGCTTTCCGTGCTGGAGTATGCGCGTACGCTGGAGTTTCCGGCTGAGCGGCGAGCGCGAGTGGCCGTGGTTTTGGAGAAGCAGAACCAGCGATGGGGTGCTTCCGAGGCGACGATGGCTTCGATTGAGAAGTTTCGCCGGGGGGCAGTGGCGTGCATCAGCGGACAGCAGGTAGGAGTCTTTGGCGGGCCGTTCTACTCGGTGCTGAAGGCGGCTTCGGCTTTGCAGATGGCTGAGGAACTCTCGGCTGAGGGCGTTCCAGCCGTTCCAGTGTTTTGGCTGGCCACAGAGGACCATGACCTGGAAGAGATTGCCAGTGTGACGATCCCGAACGGGTGCGAGCTAGAGAAGCTGAAGTCGACGGAGCGCACCGGATCGGTCGCTCCGGTTGGCGGGGTTGCGCTGGAAGCGCGGGTCGAAGCGATGGTGGAGCAAACGGCAGCCATCCTTGGGCCGGGTTGGGTGAGCGATGCACTGCGCGAGAGCTATCGCGCAGGAGAGACGTACGGCTCGGCCTTTGCACGGCTTTTTACCCGAATTTTTGCGGGCACCGGGATGGTGCTGGTCGATCCGCTCGACCACGAGCTTCACGCGGTAGCACAACCTCTGTACACGGCAGCTGCAGAGCGCGCCGAAGAACTCGATCTGGGCTTGCTGGAGCGAGGAAAGGCGCTGCATAAAGCGGGATATCACGAGCAGGTGCGGGTTACGCCTGAATCCACGCTTCTATTCTCGATGGAAGGCAACCGGCGCACTGTGCTGCATTTGGCCGATGGCGGATTCATGCTATCTGCGCAGCGGGTTTCCCGGCGTGAGGTGTTAGAGCGCATTGCCGAGCACCCGGAGCAGTTCAGCCCGAACGTGCTGTTGCGTCCGGTGGTTCAGGATTACCTGTTTCCGACGGCTGTTTACTTTGGCGGGCCGGCCGAAATTGCGTATTTCGCGCAGGCGGGGGTGGTCTACGAAAAGCTGCTGGGACGGACGACTCCGGTCTTGACGCGGCTTTCGGCAACCATCATCAGCCCGGCAATGAGTGACCTGCTGGCGCGTTACCAATTGAGCTTCACCGATCTGTTTCACGGAACTGATCGCGTTTGCGAGCTACTGGCTTCAAGGGTACTGGCCCCAGCGCTGCAAGATGCGCTGCACCAAACGAAGGAATCACTTCGAATCCATTTGGAGAAACTGCGTGCAGAGTTGCAGGGGCTGGACCCGACGCTGGTGGATGCCGCCGCGAGGAGCGAGCGCAAGATGCTATATCAGCTCTCAAAGATTGGGAGCAGGGCGGCGCACGCTGAGTTGCGGAAGAACGAGTCGCTCACCACAGATGCCCATCATGTGCTGACCGAATTGTTTCCGCACAAGGGACTTCAGGAACGCGTGCTGCCGGGGATATATTTTCTGGCGCGATACGGGCCGGAACTGATTACGCAGTTGAAGAAGGCGGCAGCCCCGCAGTGTCCGGGACACCAGATTATCTGGCTCTAGCTGTTCCCGACGGAATTTTTCCGGCTGAGCCCGGTCGGCTCTCGTGGCAAGGGGCGGCTAGTGCTACCATGAAGGCGCTATGTCGAAGAAGCCGAAGAGTTCTGCACCCGAAGTTGGTTTTGAAGTGATGTGTCCCTGCTGCGAAGCAACGCTGCGAGTGGACCCAGTGACCCGTGCCGTTATCTCGCACACGCCTAAGCCCGTCGCCAGGACGTTTGCGGATATGGAAGCCGCTGCGCGCGCAATGCGCGAAGGGGATGTGCGCAAAGAGTCGCTTTTCCGTCAGTCGGTGGAGGCCGAAAAGAATAAAGCGGATCTGCTGGAAAAGAAGTTTGCGGAGGCCGTGAAGAAGGCCAAGGAAGCGCCCGACCTCTCAAAACCATTCGTTCGCGACTTTGATCTGGATTAGCCAGATCGCGGAATGGGTTGAATGCTGCTGCTAGGACACAGGGGTTGTCGCGGCGCTTTTACCGAGAACACATTTGCCGCTTTCGATCATGCGATTGAAAGCGGCTGCGATGGCTTTGAACTGGATGTGCGCCAGACGTCCGATGCGATTCCGGTAATCTGGCACGATGCCCGGCTGCGAGGACACTTCATCTCGCGGCAGCCCTTTAGGACCATTCGCGAAAGGTGTTTGAAGGGCGGCCTTGCGCAGCGCCGTCCGGTGATTGACTTTTGCTGCCTCGAAGATGTGCTCGCACGCTATGCGCACGTTGGCTGGATGGATATCGAACTGAAGGTGCGTGGCCTGGAGGCGCAGGTATCAGGGTTGCTGCGTCGTCACCGGCCTGTGCGCGGTTTTGTAGTATCGTCGTTTCGCCGATCCGTCCTTCTGGAACTTCATCGGATTGATCCTTCACTGCCGTTGGCGCTGATTTTCGACCGGATGCCTCGGACAAACCTTTGGCGCGACCTGCCGATTCAATTCGTCAAACCCAGTGCGAGACTGATTACTGCGTCGCGGGTGCGGCAGTTCCACGCGGATGGGAAAAAAGTGCTGACTTGGACAATAAATCATGCTTCGGCGGCGCGCAGACTACATGACGCTGGCGTGGATGGGATGATTGGAGACGATCCCGCCATGTTGGCCAGGACGTTGGGCGCGAGGTAGTGCAGAGTTTCAGGCGGCAACCCCGGCTCTTCTCAGATCTTTCGGCTTAAAAAGGAATTGGCTGCGCTCTTTTTCAAAGGCTTCAATTTCCTTACCGGTGCGGTGTTCATTCCAGCCCAGTGCAGGGGCGATGCGAGCTGCCGCCTGTGCCGTTCGGTACTCATTCCATTCCTGGCTAAGCGCTATCGGCACGCGTCGCAGCAGTATGTCGCCAAGGGTAACGGCGTGTTCGTAGACCACGGCTTCCACCGCTTGCGCCACAATCTGTGGCTGCCCGTCGACAATGACCGTGCGCAGCACAGGATCATGCCTGGCGGCCTGTATCACGCTCATGGCGTAACGACCGTGCCATCGAGCTACGGCTTCCGCACTCGCCTGAGGGATTCCAGTAGCCAAATGAACGGTACTGGCCCACTGTTGCAAGGTACTTTCCATCTTGCTCTTATCTTCGGTATCGACTGGCGCACCGGCTTGGCGGCGAGATTGCAAGCCCATAATGAGCGCGGTTTTCCGGGCGAGCGATGCGGCTGTAGTCAGGGTTCCCCCAAACATCGATAACATGCCAAGCGCGCCTTCATCAGCGTGATTGTGCACCACATAGCGAGATGCTGCGACATCAAGGTCAGGTTCTAATTCACTCTTTCGCTTGCGATAGGCCAGCGGACGCACTCCCGCGTAGCTGAACACCATATCGTCCGCAGTGATTCGAGCTTTCGGAAACAGTGAGGCCGCCGAACCCAGCAGGTATGCAATTTCCTCCACTGTCGGCTCGGCCAGGGAAAGATCCCCACGGTGAAGCACTCCCGTGGAGCCAACCTGCAACATGCCGTTCCAGGGAAAGAGAGTGAGCGGGCGGCCATCCGGGGAGTGTACCAGGAGGCCGCCAGTGGGGGCGCCGGAAAAACGCCGGAGCATGAGATGCGAACTGCGAACCCCACTCACAAGTCGCGAAGACGTGGCGAGGTCGGCCATTTCTCGAACTACGTCCGTCCAGGGGCCCGCGGCGTTAATGACCCATTCGGTAGCAACGTAGCTGTCTTCTCCTGTGATGCCGTCGCGTACCAGCACGCCCTGCACGCGGCCCTCCGAGGTTTGGATGGCGCGAACTTCCGCATGATTACGGGCTATTACTCCGGTGGCGCACGCGTCCAGCAGCCAGTCGGCAACCAGACGTTCTGGAAATTCGCACTGCGCCTCCTGAAAGGGATAGAGCGCCCAGCGCTGGCTCACGTCGAGCGAGCGGCGGAGAGATTCAATCTCACCCTCGGCGCTGGTACGAGGAACTCTGCCGAGCCTGCGATAGAGCCAAAGGGCCGTCCGGGTCTCCAGCGTGGAATAGCGAGATCTTGCATCGGTGGCGATGATGAAATCGAGGGGGTGCACCAGATGGGACTGCTCGCGAAGCAGCGCCTCACGCCCGCGAAGCGATTCGCGGAGCATACCGATCTCACCAGACTCGAGACAACGAAGGCCGCCCTGCACAATGCGGGAGCAACGGCTGGTAGTGCCGGAACCAAAGTCGTCTTTTTCCAGCAGGAGCACGGACTTATGGGATTGCGCACATTCGCGCGCCAGCGCCACACCGTTGACTCCGCCACCAATTATGGTGATCTCAACGCGCTCCGGTAATGATCCTCGGACGAAAAACGCTCGCATCAGTCCAGATTAGATGCAAACGGGAATAGGGAAGTCGACCTAGTCAGGAGAAACTCTGAATGATGGTGACGCAAGGGCGCGACTTGCCAGTTAACCGCTGTGGCGTGGAAACTGGTATTCATGACAACTGGCCAGCGCTTTGAACGTGCGGTGGAAATAATGCATCGCCTGCGTGCCCCGGGGGGGTGCCCGTGGGATCGCGAACAGACCTTCGACAGTATCAAAAAACACACAGTCGAAGAGACTTACGAAGTTTTAGAGGCAATTGAGAATCGCGACTGGGACGAATTACCCGGCGAACTCGGAGACCTGCTGCTGCAAGTACTCTTCTACGCGGAAATGGCGGAAGAACAAGGACATTTCTCTATCGACAACGTACTGGAGACATTGAGCAATAAGCTCGTCCGGCGGCATCCGCATGTTTTTGGCGATGTTGAGGCCGAGACCTCAAGAGAAGTGTTGAAGAACTGGGAGGCAATCAAAACTCAGGAGAAGGCCCAGAAGGCCGCGGCGTCAGGCGAGCCCGTTTCGGTTAGACCAAAGCCGTTGCTGGAGTCAGTTTCGAGCGCCATGCCCGCGCTTTTGGAGGGATTGAAGCTCTCGAAAAAGGCTGCGCAAGTAGGTTTCGATTGGCCTTCAATTGAAGGTCTCTTCGACAAGCTTCATGAGGAGGCGGCCGAGTTGCGTCAAGAGGTCGATCGGATTCCCGAACCAGGGCCGCAGGCGGCAGGACGTGGTCTGGCCGGGGCACGAGGTGGCTCAATCTCTCCAGAGCTGCATAGCCGCTTGCAGGATGAAGTTGGTGACCTGCTTTTTACTGTCGTAAATCTTGCGCGCTATCTGGAGGTTGATCCTGAGTCGGCACTGCGGCAGACGAACCGCAAGTTCCGGCGGCGCTTCGGCCACGTAGAATTGCGCCTGCGGGAGGAAGGGAAGGAACTAGCAGACGCCTCTCTCGAGGAGATGGAGAAGCACTGGCAAAACGCTAAGAGAAGCGAGTAGGGCGATTTGGCTGCTCAAGTTCGCGCTTGGCTAAACTGGCTTTTGCAATCCGTTTGCAATCGTTTTTAATTCTTGAATAGCTTCCCAGCAGACTGTCCCGCGGGCATCGAATGGCCAGCCTTATCTTACACATTTCCGTTCTCAATAACGGAAATATGCGGGCATCTGCTGATGCCGGTCGCTCAAAATTCGACATTTAATCCTAAGCTCTGCAAACCACCTTAGGTGAGAGTCTTACATCAAACCACAGGGGTGCGCCCAATTTGCTCTTCGCGGCTGTAACTAGGGCCGTTAAGTTGCTGCCGAGTAACTCCTTAATACAAGACTGACGTCGCTTTCCTAGGAGGATGAAATGAGTGCAGTAGTGGAAATGCGCAAAGAAGCTAAACAGAATAATGAGTCCGCGAAACCAGCCATTTTTCGCCCATATTCGGAACTCTATGCCGAAGGAAAGCGCCTACGCGACAAATGTCCCAGGACCTCGCACGCTGAGTGGAAGCTCCCCAAGAACCGGCCCGATCCGCTATTCCTCCTCGAGGAGTCAAGCAAGGGACGCATGCCGGAACTGATTCCGATTCGTTACGGTCGCATGTTGCGATCGCCATTCACCTTCTATCGGGGCGCTGCTCTCAACATGGCTGCGGATCTCTCCGTCACTCCCGTCAGCGGACTGCGCGTTCAGGCTTGCGGCGACGCCCATCTCTGCAACTTCGGCGTCTACGCAACCCCCGAACGGCGTGTGATTTTCGACATCAACGATTTGGACGAAACGCTCCCCGCTCCATGGGAATGGGATGTGAAACGCCTGACCGCCAGCTTTGTCCTGGCCTCTCGCAACAACGGCTTCCGCGCCGACGTTACCCGCGATATCGTGCTTGCCTGCCTTCGCTCCTATCGCGAAGGAATGTCCGAATTCAGTCAGATGAGGGCTCTGGATGTCTGGTATGCCAGCACCGAAGTTGAAGAACTGATAGCCGCCACCAGGGACAAAGAAGCCAAACAGCGGGCGCAGAAGCGGCTCGAAAAGACACGCGCGACGACTGTTCTGGAAAACATCTACCCTGAACTCGTAAGCGCCGAGGGAGCAACCCCCAGAATTAAAGACAGTCCTCCGCTGATTTTTCACGCAGCCATACACAAGAAGAAAAGCTTTATCGAGGGATTGCCGAAGGCCTTTGCCTCGTACCGCGAAAGCTTACCGGAATATCGCCGGATTCTTCTGGACCGTTTCGAGCTTTTGGATGTTGCAATTAAAGTCGTCGGCATCGGCAGCGTTGGAACCGCCTGCTCCGTCATGCTCCTGATGGCAAACGAAAAAGATCCCCTCTTCCTACAGGTCAAGGAAGCAAGAGCCTCGGTTCTGGAGCCGTATGCCGGCAAGAGCAAGTACCCGAACCACGGTCAGCGTGTCGTCACGGGATGCCAGCTTATGCAGTCCGCCAGCGACCTTTTCCTTGGTTGGACCATAGGCCCCTCGGGTCGTCATCTTTACGTCCGCCAACTTAAGGACATGAAGGCTAATCCAATGGTCGAAATCTTTACGCCGTCTGTTATGGAACAATACGCGGAATACTGTGGCCGCACTTTGGCCCGGGCTCACGCCCGCTCCGGTGAACCGGTCCAGATCGTCGGCTATTTGGGCAAGTCGGATACGTTTGACCAGGCTGTCGCCGATTTCTCGTTCGCCTACGCCGATCAAGGCGAGCGCGACCACGACAGCCTCATGAAGGCTGTACGTGCGGGGAAGATCGAAGTTGACACCGCGGCGTAGTGACAGAAGGAAAGCGATCTTGAGTCACAAATCTGGCGCGATAGCAGGGCGTGCGGTTATCGCGTCATAGGCACCACAAAATCGGAAACTGGGGTCAGTTGTCTGTTCTCGGGGAGGAACGCATGAATCAGGAATCCACTCCGGTTCGTAAGAGCCTGAAGGCACCGCGCGCCGCCGCGATCGCGGGAATCATTTTTGCTGTACTACTGATTACTTCCCAGCTGCTTATCAGGATTTCCCTCCCCGACAATACCTTGGGGCCGGCGACGGATGTGCTCAATCAATCGAAGACAATCTCGATTGCTTTGAACCTCGTGCCCTTCGCTGGCATTGCCTTTCTGTGGTTCATCGGCGTGATGCGTGACCGCTTCGGAGAGCAAGAAGATCGCTTCTTCGCCACCGTTTTTCTGGGCAGCGGATTACTGTACGTTGCGATGATGTTCGTCTTCACTGCACTTGCGGGCGGCCTGGTCAAAGCCTTAGGTTCTGAAATGGAAAACCTGGTCCGGTCTGGAACGTACGCCCTTACCCGCGCCGAGATTTATGAAGTCGCGAACGTTTTCGGACCAAGAATGGCTGCGGTGTTCATGATTTCGACCGGCACAATCTCGCTGAAAATTGGGATTGCGCCACGCTGGCTTGCATTCCTCGGCTACGCGCTGGCGCTGGCCCTTTTACTGGGCGTTGGCATAATTGGATGGGTCCCCATGGTGTTTCCTGTATGGATATTCCTGATGAGCGTTTACATCCTCGTCGACAATCTTCGCTAGTAGTGCGACTCACTATCTTATGTGGGAGGGGACGCAGTTTGTGTGTTGTCGAGCTTAGCCCTTGCATGCTCATCCCCATTCAGGATAGTGTTGCGGGCCGATGAAATTCCAGCGCAGCTCCGGCGTTCTCCTCCATCCGACCTCGCTTCCGGGGCCATACGGCTCAGGCGACTTGGGGCCGGAAGCCTTTCACTTCATCGACTTTCTTACCGCGGCTGGACAAAAGATCTGGCAAGTGCTCCCTCTGAATCCCACCGGGTATGGCGACTCGCCCTACCAGTGTTTTTCCGCGTTCGCCGGCAATCCGCTATTGATCAGCCTCGACCTTCTGGCTGAGCAAGGCTTGCTCAGCCGCGAGGAACTTGCCGAAGTACCCGCCCTGCCAACTACGTCCGTCGATTATGGAGCGGTCATCGCCTTCCGCTTCAAAATGCTGCGCCGGGCGGCGGTACGCTTCTTTGATTCTGCGGGTGCCAGCCAAAAAACAGAGTATGAAGCGTTTTGTGCAGAGCACCGGGAGTGGCTCGAAGATTATGCGCTCTTCATGGCGGCAAAGGATGCGCACGGTGGCATCATCTGGACGGAATGGGACCACGAACTGGCGGCTCGCGAACCTGAAGCGCTGGCGAGGTGGAGCGAGCGGTTGGCTGATGACATTGCGGCCTACAAGTTTTGGCAATTTGAGTTCTTCCGACAATGGGGCGCGCTGCGCCAGGCATGTAACCGGCGTGGCATACGGATCATGGGAGACGTGCCGATCTATGTTGCGCATGATAGCACCGATGTGTGGGCTGCTCCGCAGCTGTTCTGGCTGGGCGAGCAGGGAAATCCTCTGAAGGTCTCAGGAGTTCCTCCCGATTATTTCAGCGCGACTGGCCAACTGTGGGGCAATCCGACCTATCGCTGGGAGCGGATAAAGGCCGACGGCTACCGCTGGTGGATTGCGCGACTCCGTGGCGTGATGGCTCTCTTCGATCTGATACGAATCGACCACTTCCGAGGCTTTGAAGCGTACTTCGAGATTCCGGCTGGCGAGACCACGGCGATCAACGGCAACTGGATCAAGGGGCCGGGAACGGAACTGTTTGAAGTACTGGAGCAAGAGTTCGGCGAACTGCCGATTGTTGCTGAAAATCTTGGCAGAATCACGCCTGAGGTTGAGGCTATCCGAGCACGCTTCGGTTTTCCGGGCATGGCTATTCTGCAATTTGCCTTCGGCACCGATCCACAGGGACCGAGCTTTCGTCCCCATAACTACTCGCGCAACCTGGTGGCCTACACCGGCGGACATGACAACGACACAACCCTTGGCTGGTGGACTAGCGGAATTGCCGATTCGACACGCACAGAGGAGGAGCTTCGCTCCGAGCATGAGTTTGCCCGCGCGTACCTGAATCTGCGCAGCGGCAAGGAAATACAGTGGTCGATGATTCGCGCGCTCATGGCTTCTGTCGCCGATACAGTACTGATTCCCATGCAGGATGTGCTGGGACTTGGCAGCGAAGCTCGCATGAATCTTCCTGGACGTATGGGCGGAAACTGGAAATGGCGCTACGAGCGCCAGCAGTTGCGTCCGAAGATGGTTCGGCGGTTGCGAACCCTGACAAGGCTATATGATCGCTGAACAAACTCGCGGAAGCTGCCGGATCGTTGCTCTGCATTGTAAAATTCAATTCTGAAGTTTGTGCGGAGGCGAGAGCTTGGCATTACATGCAGAGAAGTCTTTAGGTGAATACATAATGCGCACCTGCCACACGCCGGGCGAGTTTCGGCAGGTGGTTGCGCTACAGAAGGAAGTGTGGGGATTCGAAGATATCGAGCTGCTTCCGGTGCGGCTCTTCATCGTAGGAGAAAAGATTGGCGGTCACGTGCTTTGCGCATACGACGGTTCGACGCTCGTCGGCTTTCTCTTCGGCCTGCCGGGAATCCGTGACGGGCATGCCTACATTCATTCGCACATGCTTGGCGTAAAGGAAGCTTATCGCGACAAGGGAATAGGCCGCGAGTTGAAGCTGTTTCAGCGCGAACTTTGCATCGGCCAGGGCTTCGATCTGATCGAGTGGACCTTCGATCCTTTGGAGATCAAGAACGCGTTCTTCAACATGGAAAGGCTCGGCGCCGTGGCGCGCCGCTATCTTGTAAATCACTATGGGATCCTCTCGTCTACATTGCAGGGCGGACTTCCAAGCGACCGCCTGGTGGCCGAGTGGTGGCTGCGTTCCCCGCGTGTGGAAGAGACCCTCAAGCACGGGAAACGCCCGGAAACAGCGGTCATCGAGAAGGTTGAGATCCCCGGGGAAGTATACGAGTGGAAGGGACAGGAAAGCATGCGTGCCCGCGCCGCCGAAGTGCAGACGAGAACTCGCAACCTGTTGCAAAAATTCCTTGCCGAAGGCTTAACAATCATCGGCTACGAGCGCGAAGCGAATGGTGACGGGCGCTTTCTGCTGGGGCAGTGGAACGAGGCTTCCTGGTAAGCCGAACGAGCTTACCCGCAGGCTAGGAAGTCCCAACGCGAACGAGTCTATAGCGGCGGGAAGTAAGCAATGCCCCGTGCCGCATCGTGCTTTCTCGCCGTATACGAGCGTCGTCCAGCGCAGGCTCAGCACCGCTCTTGAACTGTGCCACAGATTTCGCGTTTGGACGCGTTAAAGGGGGATGAGTAGGTTTCGTGATGGAAAAACGAAAGCCCCACATATAGCGGGACCTAACGTGTTTTAGTTGGTAGCTGCCATCAGTGAGAGCGTCCACCTCTTTTGTAAACGTTTCCGAGAGAAATCTAAGGAAAGCCACGCCCGAAGACGTGGCTTTTACATCCAGTTCGCACTACTGAACCGATAGCATAATGTTCACTGCTGCTGGATTTGTCACTGTACCTGTTCCCGTAGGTGTCACTGTCACGGTGTAGATACGGGGTGCCTTCGGTGTTGAGGAACCGCCACCACAGGAGATCATGATGCCTGCCAGAAAAATCACTAGGGCGTGTTAACACTATCGAAGGACTTCGACGATTAGGGCGAAGTTGAGGAA
>PJLO01000094.1 GCA_003010405.1 Acidobacteriota bacterium
GGGCTTAAACCCTGTTCGAGGGTTCAAATCCCTCCCTCTCCGCCAGTAGACTGCATTCCCGGGCTTCGAAAGAGGCCCGGGTTTTTCATTTCTGGTCCTCTTGTGCATACCGCTTAGGCATACTTTCGCCTTCGATCTGCGAAAAATCGTCTTCCAAGGCCTCCCCGAGCCTGGCCAGGTCCGGGGACAGACTCTTGAGGTAATTGTCGGTCGTCGTGGTCCGTTGGTGCCCCAGGAGCTTTTGCACATCTGAAAGGGAAGCCTTGCCGTTGTCCACAAGACGCTGGGCTGCATAGTGCCGCAGCGAATAGAGGTCGAAAAACTCGATCCCAGCCCGCCGACAAAGTCGCTCCATCATATATTTGATGGGATGGTTGTGCTTAGACCAAGGGCTCCCCGTCTCAGGATTGATGAAGACGTGTGTATCGTGGCCTCGAGCTTTCCAACGACGTGAAAGGATCTCGTGGAGAGTATCGTTCATGGGAGCGGCCCGGTAGGTTTTCTGGCCACCTTTGCGTTTCCTGGTCCACAAGAAAATTGCGCGCCGCTCAAGATTCACTTCATCCCACCGAAGTCGTCGGATCTCGCCCGGTCTGGCCCCTGTCTTGAGCAGCATGTGCAGGTAGTCTTTTTCCCATGGGCTAGCGGCCATCAGGATAGCGAATACGTCCTCCTGGGTTGGAACGTGCTTGATGGCGTCTTCTTCAGGGAGTTTTGTCACCATGGACCAAGGATTTTCAGAAAGCCGGCCCTCTTTCCGATGCCAGTTCCAAAGGGCCTTGAGGTTGCGAAGATGGCGATTGGCGGATTTATTGCCCTTGGCGGCCTGAATGGCCCGAATAAAAATTCGGGCCATTTCGACGGTGACGTCAGCCGCAGGAAGGTCTTTTTTTAGGAATCCGGCGAATGCCTTGTAGTGAGAAAACTTTTCTTGAACGGTTCCTGGTTGCATCCAGGTAGCAACATCATCCAGATACGACTTTGAGGTTCGAGAATACATCAAAATCTCTGATTTTTTCACTTCCTCTTCGAGCCGTTTTTTTTCCTCGCCTTCCCATTTCCGGCCGTCGGCCTTCGTTTTGACGATCTGGCTGTATTGCTTCCCCTGAAACTTGAAGTACGCTCGATACTTCCCCCCCGGCCCCATATAGTCTCGAAACGCCACCATGGCTTTGCTCCTTGCAGTGCTTCAACACTTCATAGTAGTCGAACCGCGCGGACTCAAGCCTTGGGCGCTTCCAGCCTTTCGGGGTAACGAAAAAATGGGGAAAGTCTCGCCAGTTGTTCCTGACCGTGTCCGGCTCTAACCTGAGGAGTTTTGCAAGCTCCTCATGGGTCAGGCATGAAAGGTCAAGTTTGTCCATCTCCCCTACCCCTCCCTCTTCCCGGCCACGCCGAACGGCTCCAATTCCTTATCCACGCGCACGTACAGCGGATGCCGGGGGTGACCATCTTTCGTCACCCCGAGACAGA
>PJLO01000002.1:0-73926 GCA_003010405.1 Acidobacteriota bacterium
GCGGCGTAGTGTCTCTGGGCACCGCTCAGAACCGCCGGAACAACCCGGCCCATATCGAACTTGTATCCAAAACTCCTGAACTGTACCCGCTTTACCGAAAAATGGCGAATCGCAAGCGAACTCCAGAACCTGTGCAGAGCGTCCCTAGGTACGGAAAGCGCGAACAAACGAGTTTGCGTCGTTATAACCGAGGAGGTAGGCGGCTTCATTTAGCTCAAGGGCGGAGTTGTTTAGATAACGGCGAGCAAGCTGGTGACGGGCTTCTTCTAAAACGCGCTGAAAGCTGGAACCTGCATCTTGCAAACGTCGCTGGAGCGTACGGGAGCTGAGGTGTAGCTTGCGAGCAATATCATCGATGCCGGGGCGGCGGCCGGTGAGTTCTTGCTGTATCGCTATGCGCACGCACTCGGCGAAATCTTCTTCGCCGTTTTGCTGCTTCAGCTCTTCTTCGAGTTGAGGCGCAAGCACGGCCAGAAGCTCGGCGTTTCGAGTAATGAATTGACGCCCGGCATCGGCGGCACGAAATATGAGCGCGTTACGTGAGCCTCCGCAAACAACGGGGCAGCCAAAATGACGCTCAATCGCTTTCAAATATGAGCGAGGTTCCATGAATTCCAGCCGCAACGGCGAGAGGCGGGTGCCGGTGCCGTGGCGAGCCACCGAGAGCACCCAGGCAAAGCAGGTATCAATAAGCACCTTCGGCTCAACGTTCGTGGCAAGGCACCACCGAAAATGAATGCTCCACTCCTCAGCGCCTTTTTCCTGCACGATTTCTTCGGGACAGGTTAGCCGCTTGTAGCGGGCCAACTGCTGCATGGCGGCGCCAAGATTTTCGGTTGAGAGAGCGGCGAGAGCACTGGGGCTGAAGTGTTCAATCTTAGCTTCGGCACCGAGCAGGAGTCCGACCGCGGGATCAGGGCTTACTTCCCCAATCGCACGCCAGAAGGCAAAAAGCTCCTCCGTAGTGACCAGCACGCGCATTTGGTCGAAGAGTGTCTGCGGGAGTCCGGCGCTGCGCAACACCGCGGTGACACGGACTCCCAGTTCTTCCAGCTTCTGACAAATGCGCCCGGAAACGCGAAAGTGCTTATTCATCGTATTACTCGGATTTGAGAGACGCCATATCGATGGAGAAGCGGTATTTCACATCGGACTTGAGCAGTCTTTCATAAGCTTCGTTGACCTTCTTGATCGGTATGACTTCGACGTCGGCAGTGATGTTATGCGCACCGCAAAAATCGAGCATCTCCTGCGTTTCGGCAATGCCGCCGATAAGGGATCCGGACAGACTGCGGCGACCCATGATAAGTCCAAATGCCGCGATGGCATGAGGCTTTTCCGGCGCACCGACGAGCGTGATGTTTCCGTCGCGGCGCAGCAGATTGATGTACGCGTTGACGTCGTGATTGGCAGCGACCGCATCGAGAATGAAGTTGAAACTACCGGCGTGTTTTGCCATTTCGTCCGCATTCTTCGAGATAACTACCTCGTCGGCTCCCAGGCGGAGTGCATCTTCCTTCTTGCTGGGCGAAGTGGTGAATGCAACTACGTGGGCTCCGAGCGCATGGGCAAACTTCACGCCCATGTGGCCCAGTCCGCCGAGACCGACCACGCCGACTTTCTGGCCCTTCGTAACGCCCCAATGGCGCATCGGCGAGTACGTGGTGATTCCGGCACAGAGCAAAGGCGCGGCTCCGGCGAGGCTGAGGTTTGACGGTACGCGCAAAACGAACCTCTCGTTGACGACGACACTGTCGGAGTATCCGCCGTAGGTGATACCTCCCAGATGCTTGTCGGGAGAGTTGTAGGTATAGATCACATTTGGACAGAACTGCTCGAGCCCCGCCTGGCACTCTGGGCAGACGCCGTCCGAGTCCACCATGCAGCCAACACCGGCGAGGTCGCCGGGTTTGAACTTGGAAACGGCTGAGCCGACTTTTGTGACTCGGCCGACTATCTCATGGCCGGGAACGCAAGGATAAACAGTTTCAATCGCGTCTTTCCACTCGTTACGGACTGTATGCAGATCCGAGTGACAGATGCCGCAGAAAAGAATTTCGATTTGCACGTCGTGTTCGGTTGGATCGCGCCGCACGATTTTGGTAGAGGCAAGCGGCGATGTTGCAGAGGCAGCGGAATAAGCCTTGGCGTTGTACATGTACCTAATTTAGATGCTTAGCAATCTGTGAGATATGCGAAATACGCCATTGTGTATGCAGAACACGCCAAATACCTAGTCCAGAGATTTGTGGAAGCGCAGTACGCTTGCCAGCAGAACCAGTAGCGAATAGACCGCAAGAGAGGCCATCTGTGGCCAGAGCACGTCAAAGCCAACGCCCTTCAGAAAAACTCCGCGCAGTATGACATTGAAATAACGCAGCGGATTTGCGTAGGTCAGCAACTGCATTGCGTAGGGCATGCTGCTGATGGGAGAAGCAAATCCGGAAAAGATGATGGCTGGCATTAGAAAGAAGAAAGCCGAGATCATGGCCTGCTGCTGATTTTCCGAAATTGTTGAAATCAACAGCCCAATGCCAAGCACGCAAAGCAGATACAGCACCGTTCCGCCCAAAAGCACCAGCAGACTTCCTCGCAGCGGAACCCGAAACCAGAGCGTCCCGACGCCAGTGATTAGTACGGCATCGAAGAGGCCGATCAGGAAAAACGGAACGGTCTTGCCGAGGATGAATTCCGCCTGACTTATGGGTGTGACCATAATTTGTTCGAGAGTGCCGATCTCACGCTCGCGGACCACCGCGAATGCGGTTAGCAGCACGGTAATCAGCGTGACAAGGTTCCCCATCACTCCCGGCACAAAGAACCACTGGCTGCGCAGGTCGGGATTAAACCACGGCTGCCGCTCCAGCACGATCGAAGGCATTTGCCGCAGCAGTGAGGGAGAAGTGCGGTTCAGCCTTTCTGTCTGGTAATCTTGCGCAAATTTCGCCGCGACCTGGTTCACGTAGCCCAGCGAGACCAGCGCGGTGTTTGAGTTTCCCGCGTCAATGATTACCTGCACAGGTGCCGTCTGCCCTTTGCGCAGCAGTTCGGAAAAGCCCGCGTTGACCTGAACCGCAACAAGCACGTCGCCTCGATCCACCATGCGATGGACCTTTGAACGGTCAAGGGTCTGCTCACGAATGTCGAAGTAGCGGCTCCCCTGAAAGCGGGAGATGAAATCGCGGCTTACCTGAGAATTCTCGTAATCGAGAATTGCCATTGGCACATGTTCGATTTCAAGACTCGCGGCATAGCCGAAGATGATCATCTGAATGAGCGGCGGAGCGATGAGAACGAAGCGCGTGCGCTTGTCGCGAAAAACCTGGATGAACTCTTTCACCAGCATTTGGCGCAGTCTGAGCCACATACTCACCTCACCTCAACCGCTTTTCAAATACACGAGTGGCAACCAACACGAGTACTGTCGCGAAAATGAAGAGCGCCAGCAGGTCCTCCCAGAGCAACAGCAGCGGAGAGCCTTTGAGGAAGACTGCGCGAATGACTGACATGAAGTACCGCGCGGGAATAACGTGCGTGACCAACTGAATAAAGGCCGGCATCTGATCGATAGGAAAAATAAAGCCCGAGAGCAGGAACGCCGGAAGAAACGTTACGACCATTGATGCCTGGCTCGCGGCCAGTTGCGATTTGAGCGTTACCGACAGAAAGTATCCGAGCGAGAGCACCACGGCGAGAAACAAAGTCGAGCTGAAGAAGAGCACGGCAACGCTTCCGCGGAAGGGAACTCCGAACCACCACACGCCCATCGCGGCGCACAGGGCTGTGTCTGCGAGCCCGATGACAAGATAAGGCGAGAGCTTCCCAATCATCAATTCCATTGGAGAGACCGGTGTGGAGATCAACTGCTCCATGGTGCCGCGCTCCCACTCGCGCGCGATCGTCAGCGAGGTGAGGAATGTGCCGACGACCGCCATTACAATCACCACTACTCCGGGCACAATGTTTGCCATGCTCTCCAGGTCCTCGTTAAACCATGTGCGCGCGGCCACCGCGAGCGGGGGATCAGGCGCGCGCTGACCCTTCTGACGCATCCAGTCGATTTGAAATTGCTGCGAATAGCCACGGACTACCGACTCCGCGTAGTTCATGCCTACGTTTGCGCTATTTCCGTCGGTGCCATCAAGAATTGCCTGCACGGAGACAGGTCTACCGTCGCTCAGCCTCTCCGAAAAATCCGAGGGAATGATGATCGCAAGTTGGCAATTTCCCGCGTCAATGGCGTGGACGAGGTCCCTGTAGTTATCAACCCTTTTGCGCACATGGAAGTATTCCGAGTCGCGGAAGCGTTGCACCAGGTCGCGGCTTTGCTGACTGTTCTCGCGGTCGAAAACATACGTCGGCAGATGCTTGATATCAAAGCTGACCCCGTAACCAAAGGCCAGCATCAGAATCACCGGCATCGCCACAACGATCAGAATGCTGCGCAGATCGCGCCGAATCTGGAGGATTTCCTTCCAGGCGATTGCACGAATCCGATAAAGCTTCATGGTGTCGCTCCTCGGGATTCATGCGCGGTCAGCGAGACGAACACATCCTCTAGAGAGGCTGGAATCGCTTCGATTCGAGTCACCGTAATTGAGTTCTTCTCAAGTTCGGTGCGCAATACCGGAATCGCCTCTGCTGCCTTGGAAACCACGGCGTGCAGAGCATTGCCGAAGACTGCCGCATCGATGACAATTGCGCTGTTTCCAAGCGCCTCCAACGCTGGTCCCAGAGGTGCACATTCGATAAGCAGCAACTCTCCTTTCATCGCCGTGCGCTTCAGTTGCGTCGGCGAGCCAGAGGCCACGATTTTGCCTTGGTAAATCAGCACCAGACGATTGCAGTACTCTGCTTCGTCCATGTAGTGCGTGGTGACGAAGACCGTTACTCCGGTGGCTGCCATTTCGTGAATCAGTTCCCAGAATTGCCTTCGCGAAATCGGATCGACGCCCGAAGTTGGTTCATCCAGAAAGAGCACGGCGGGCTTATGTAAAACGGCGCAACCGAGCGCAAGTCGCTGCTTCCATCCAACCGCAAGCGTCGCGGTGATTGCGTTTTCGCGTCCTTCCAGCCCCGCCATGCGCACGGCCCATCGGAGACGCTTCTCCATCTCCGATCGTGGAACCTGGTACATGCCTCCGAAGAACCGAATGTTCTCTTCCACCGTGAGGTCGTTATAGAGAGAAAACTTCTGCGACATGTATCCGATGTTCTGCCGCACCCGCTCCGGTTCTTTTGCGACATCGATTCCGGCGACGCTTGCCCGCCCGGAGGTTGGGTGCAGCAGTCCGCACAGCATGCGGATCGTGGTTGACTTGCCTGCGCCATTGGGACCGAGAAACCCGAAGATCTCTCCCTTGCGAGCCTGGAAGCTGATATGGTCCACCGCGTAGAAATCGCCAAAGCGCTTTACGAGATCCTGCACGACGACAGAGAGTTCATCGTTCATGAGGCACCTCGCCTTGGCGTTCCACCGCGTTCACGAACACGTCCTCAAGGCTCGCCGTGACTGCCTCTATCGAGGTATGGCTTACCTGCGCCGCACTCATTGCTTCGCGAAGTCCCGGCGTAATTTTCGACGCGTCGTTCACGAGAATGTGCACGCCGTCCCCGACGAGCACGACGTTGTGCACACCTGGAAAGTTTTCGATCGCCGCGCGTACCCCGCGCGGATCTAATGTCGAGATGGCAATCACATTGTTATCAAGTTTGGCTTTTAATGCGGCTGGCTCGTCGCAGAACAAAATGCGACCCTGGTGCATGAGCGCAACCCGATGGCAGCGCTCGGCTTCGTCCAGATATGCGGTCGAAGTCAGAATGGCCACGCCTTCTTCAAGCAGGGAATAGAGGATCTTCCAGAAGTCACGGCGCGAAACAGGGTCTACGCCGTTGGTTGGCTCGTCCAGCAGCAGAACGCGCGGGGTGTGAATCAGGGCGCAGATAAGCCCCAGCTTCTGCTTCATTCCACCGGAAAGCTTGCCCGCAAGTCTGTTGCGAAAAGCCTGCATTCCGGCGGCCTGCAGGAGCCGTTCACTGCGTTCGCGATACACAGGACGCTTTACCGCGAAAACCTCCGCATAGAAGCGGATGTTCTCGTCCACCGTGAGATCTTCATACAGTCCGAAGCGCTGCGACATGTAACTGATCCGTTGCTTCACTTGCTCCGAATCGTTCACCACGTCACAGCCCGCGACGCGCGCCCAGCCTGAGTTGGGCAGAAGAACTCCGGCCAGAATGCGCATCGTGGTGGTCTTTCCCGCGCCATCCGGGCCTACCAGGCCGAAGATTTCGCCGTAGTTCACCGAAAAGCTCAGGCCGTCCACCGCCTTCACGCCAGGAAAAGTCCTGACGAGGTCGTGGACGATAATGGCGGCTTTTTCTGGCATCGTATTGCTACTTTCCCAGCTCAATCGTGATGTCGGCTGGCATTCCCGGTTTGAGTTCCCGGTTAGGATTCTCCACGTCGACCTTGATTCGATACACCAGCGCAACGCGCTCTTTGTTGGTCTGCACAGTCTTGGGAGTAAACTCGGCTTCCGGAGAGATGAACGTGATCGTGCCTTTGTACGATTTGCCGGGATAGGTGTCCGTGCGAACCGACACTGTCTGTCCCCAGCGCACGCGGCCGAGATCGGTTTCGTTCACATAGGCACGCACCCAGAGATGGTCTATGTCGGCGATGGTCACCACTGGAGTTCCGGCCACGACGTACTCACCAAGCTCAGCCTGTCTTACCGTGATCACGCCCGTTACGGGCGCGTGCAGCACGGTAAAGTCGAGCCGTACCCTGGATAGTTCCAGGTTCTGTTTCGCCGTGTGCAGACTTGCGCGGCTCACCGCAATCTGCTCTTTGCGTGTGCCTTCGCGAATCTCGGAGAGATTCTGCAGGGCCCGTTCGTAGGAGGCCTGAGCGCGCTTAAAAGCAGTAGAGGCCTGGTCGTGCGTCTGCGCGGAAATCGCATCACGCTCATACAGTGCGCTGTATCGTTTCAGGTCTGCGCGCTTGAGTTCGAGGTCGGCCTTGGCATCGTCCACCGTCTGTTCAGCCGCCCGAATATCCTGCGTCCGGTTGCCAGCCTCTGCCAGGTCCAACTCTTTCCCACGCGTCTTCAGCAACGCCTCGTCAATGCGGACTTGCTGCTGATAATCGGTATCGTCAAGACGTGCGAGTAACTGTCCGGCTCTCACCGCTTGGCCTTCTTCTATGGGCAGAGCCACGATCCTGCCCTGGGTGCGAAATGCGACTACGCTTTCGTGCGCCTCAACGTTTCCAGAGAGCAGAAGAGTCGGGGCCGTGGCCTTTGCTCTGCGCGAGCCGCGGTAATAAAAGAAACCCGCGCCGATGGCCACCACCAGCAGAAAAAGGATAATGATTCGCTTCATAACCGTCTTCCGTTCCATTTCTGCCAATCAGCGGCTCCCAACGTAGTCGGCATAAGACGCTTCCGTATTGCCCAGCGCGCGTGCCAGCGAAATCCGCGCGTCCACGTGATGCGTGAGCGCCGTAATTGAATTCTGCTGCGCCCGCGAGAGTGCATCCTGTGCACTGATTACTTCGATGTTGTTGGTCACCCCTTCGCTGAAGCGCAACCGTGCAAGATCAACTTCCTTTTTCGCAAGGTCCAGGCCCGCACCCGCCACGGTTACTTCCTCAGCCGCGGAATCGATGTTGAGCAGCGCCTGCCGAAGTTCCTGCTCCACCCCGAGCTTCGAATCGTTGATCTGTGCCTCAATGCGCCGGATTTTCGCCTCGGTTTCCAGTACTTCACCATTGCGATCGCGATCGAAGGCGGTGAACACAAGCGAAACTTGCGCTGCCCCCGTCGGCAGTATCGATCCAATATTGCGGCCAACGCCGCCGTAATTCCCAGACAGAATGAGTTGCGGAAAAAAGCGAGCGCGCGCGGCGCGAAGCTGCTCGTTCAGCGCATCACGCTGGCGCAGCAGAGACTGATAGTCCGGACGTGCGGCCAGCGCCTCTGGCAAAACACTGGACACGCTGATGGAACGCGTTTCTCGATATTCGAGGGGATCGGCCAGTTCAATTGCGATTCCCGGAGACATCCCAATGTTGCGTGCCAGCACTAGAAGCGAACTCTTGGCGCGGTTCTGCGATTGCACCAGCGACTGCCGCTCATTTGCCAGTTGCACCTGGGCGCGCAACACGTCGATCCCGGTCGCAACACCTGCAGCGCGCTGATCCCTGGCAAGCGTGGCCAGCGCCTGAGCGGTATCCACGCGCGACTGAGCAGCCACGACCTCTGCAAACTGCGATTGCGCGGAGAGATACAGCGCTGCAACATTGCGGATCACCAGGTCGCGCGCATCCTGATAATCGGATTTGGCTGCTGCCGCCGATTGCTTCGTGGCGCGGAACTGGTGCAACGCTTGCAGATCGACAATCGCCTGATCTGCATAGGCCCGGGTCTCATATGTACTGTAAGGACCAACGACTTCGGGCAGTGGTACGCGAGGGGAGCTGATTCCTAGCGCGACCAGACTGCGGCTCTGAATCGCAACCGGCGTTTCAATCCGCACACGCGGTAACAGTCGCGATTGCCGCCGCTCGGTTGTTCCTGCCGTCTCCTGCACGCGTGAGCCCGCAACTAGAACTCCAAGATTTGCCTGCAGACCTCGATGAATTGCATCTGCCAGCGTCAAGCGGAGGGGAACAACCGGAGCGCTCTGCGCCCAGGCGGAAGCCGTAATGGCGAAAAGCAAAACCGGCTTCAAGCAAATTGTCAGACGATGCATCAGCAAGTCTCCCCTTTGCGCTTGTCGCCCTTAGACACCATTCCACGCCATGCTGAACGCAGCGACTCAGAGATTTCACTGCGGCCGCCTGCTGGAAAACCATCGCCAATTCAATAATGTTCCTTTGCACGCAGCGGCTGCACCGGACGATTTCTTTCCCCGTGGTGGTTTGGGCAAAACCTCGCGACGACAGGTCGCGTCGTTTTCAGTCGTCTGACCATCGGCGTAGTTGACCACTGGTCATATATGTTGTCAAGCAATTTGGTCTAATGTATCGGCTAGACAGATGTGCCATTGCTGGGTCGATAGGACGCGTTGAAGGTCGAGACGTAATGGACCGGATGTCGGTTCCGCTGTCCACCAAATTTGATTACGCCAGAAACGCCGCAAAATTCGCGTCAGATGACCGCGGATGGTCCGTGCGCAGTGGCCCGGTATCGGGGCATCGGCAATTCGCAAGAGAGATGATGCCGAACGGCGGGAATTCTGTGCTAATTTTATAATGTGAGCAATTTACAACGTATTGCCTTCGAGGCGGAGCTTCCGTCCCGGCAGGGCTTTCGTTTTTTTTTAAGAGGGAAAGTGTCTGCGTGATCGGTGAGGCGGTCACAAACGTACGCTGGTTTGTCGCACCGCTGTAGTACGGCGGGGCGAGGTACAGGCCTTGCGTATTAGCATCCCTTCGTGATGCTCGCGACGAATTTGTGAGTAGATTTGTCTTCACTGTACGGAGTGAGATGCTCACTTCCTTCTTGGTAATTTGCACACGGGAATGCTCAGCAATAGTGAGGAGACAAGATGGCTCGTGGGGCAGTTTCAATTCTCGTTGAGCGATGTAAATCGTGCGGCTTCTGTGTCGAGTTCTGTCCGTCTAAGGTGCTCGCCCTTTCGTCCGCGTTCAACTCCAAAGGACACCATCCACCGCACGTATTAAACCCCGAAAAATGTACCGGGTGTGACCTCTGCGGCAGGTATTGCCCAGATTTTGCAATTCATGGGTACCGCACGGACAACTCCGCAGAAACCACTATCAAGGAAATGGGAAAGGAGTCGGACGATGCACGCTGACCCGATAGGAGTCCTTACAGGCGCACATTTCCTGGACGGTGACCATGCCGCCTGTGAGGGAGCGATCGCGGCCGGTGCTCGTTTTTCGGCTGGATATCCCATTACCCCCTCAACTGAAATCGTAGAGCGCTTTTCACTCCGAGCTCCGAAGATCGGCGCCACGTTTATTCAGATGGAGGACGAACTTGCCGCTTCCATCACCATTCTCGGCGCGGTCTGGGGTGGAGCAAAGGCTTTTACCGTCTCATCCGGTCCTGGTTTTTCTCTGATGATGGAGCACATTGGCTACGCGGCTATGACCGAAACGCCCTGCGTTTTCATCGATGTACAGCGCGGCGGCCCGTCCACCGGACTGCCCACATTGCCTGCACAAGCCGACATGATGCAGGTGAAATGGGGCTCTCACGGGGACTACGAGATCATCGCCCTGTGCCCGAATTCTCCGCAGGAATGCTTCGACCTGACCATCAAGGCCTTCAACTTGTCTGAGAAATACCGTGTGCCGGTCTTCCTGATGATGGACGAAGTCGTTGGACACATGACGGAGAAGGTTGTCATTCCTCCTGCTAACCAGATTTACGTGGAGCCGCGGCGCTGGACCACCAAGGACAAGAGTGAATTCAAACTCTTCGCGCCCTGCGGTGAAGAGCAGGCTCCGGAGATGACACGGGCTGGAGCCGGATATCGTGTGCATGTCACGGGGTTAACGCACGATGAGCGGGGTTACCCGAGTCTGACAGCGCCCGTGCAGGACAGGATGATCAGACGACTGGTTAGCAAGATTCGCGACAACGCCCAAAAAATCTGCATGACTGAACAGCAGGATATTGACGGTGCCGATGTGGTAGTTGTCAGCTACGGAATTACCTCGCGAGTAGCGCAACGCGCAATCGACTTAGCACGCGCTGAAGGGTTGAAGGTTGGCAGTTTGCGCCTGATTACGGCATGGCCCTTCCCCGAGCACATCATCCGTGCACTCGCGCCAAAGGTAAAGGGACTGGTCGTCCCCGAGCTCAACCTCGGCCAGATGGTGCGCGAGGTGGAGCGTTGCGCCGGCGGAAAATGTCGCGTCAAGCCGGTAGATCACGCCGGCGGCACCGTACACAAGCCCGAGGAGATTTTGAAGGCTATCCAGGAGGTCGCGCGATGAGTGCATCTGCAGTTTCCAAATCAGCACCAGCGAATCCGTCAGAACAGTTTCTGCGTACAGACCGCATGCCGCACATCTGGTGTCCGGGATGCGGCATTGGCGTCACGGTGAACTGCTTCACTCGCGCTCTGGGCGAGTCGAAGATCGATCGCGATAAGCTGGTCATCGTCAGCGGTATCGGTTGCACTGGACGGGTTGCCGGTTACGTCGATCTGGATTCGTTCCACACGACGCATGGCCGCGCCATCCCGTTTGCGACCGGGTTGAAGCTAGCGAATAGCGAAATGAATGTGGTGGTTTATAGCGGCGACGGGGACCTGACTGCCATCGGCGGGAATCACCTGATCCACGCAGCCCGTCGCAACGTTGATATCAAGGTTATCTGCGTCAACAACCTTAATTATGCGATGACGGGTGGCCAGACCGCGCCTACCACGCCGCTGGATGTCATCACCGCGACTGCGCCTTACGGCACCTATGACCCGTCATTCAATCTGCCTTCTCTGGTGGATGCTGCGGGCGCGGTGTACGTAGCGCGTTGGACGACCTTCCACGTAACACAGCTTGCCAAATCCATGGCTGAGATGTTCAAGAAGAAGGGCTTCGGGTTCATAGAGATCATTTCGCCCTGCCCAACTCTTTATCAGCGTCGCAACAAAATGGGCGATGGTTTGGACGCTATGAAGTATTACAAGGAATTTTCCAGAATCAAGCACGGAGCTCCGACGAGCGAAGTGGGACTCACAAAGAGCGGCGAAATCGTCGTGGGCAAGTTCGTGGACCGCGAGCGCCCGGATTATGCAACCATGATGCGAACGCATCTTGAGCAGCGGCTGGGCAGCGAGTTCATTCCAATGGGAGGGGCCGTATGCAGCTAACAGAGATTCGTGTCGCTGGATTTGGTGGCCAGGGCGTAATTATGTGCGCCAGTGTCATAGGTCGGGCCGCTTCTATTGTGGAAGACGGCTTTGCCACCATGACTCAGAACTTCGGTCCTGAGGCGCGTGGCGGTGCCTGCTCTGCGCAGCTTGTTCTTTCGCCCGAGCCGATCCTTTATCCTTACATTGAACAGCCGGACCTGATGGTGCTCTCGTCCCAGGAAGCGTTCGTAAAGTTTGCCAAGGACATCAAACCAGGGGGAACGCTGATCATCGAGCAGGATTTGGTTCGCGTTGGGGAAATCGACGCATCGGACGTCAAGGTGTACGGCATTCCCTCAACCCGCATCGCGGAAGAACTCGGCAAACGCATGGTACAAAACATTGTCATGACCGGATTCTTCGGTGCCGTCACTGGGCTGATCAAACGTGAGTCCTTGTGGAAAGCCGTGGAGGATACGATTCCTGCAGCATCCGTGGAACTGAACCGGAAAGCTTTTGATGCCGGCTATGAGTATGGCTTGCAGCACCTGGAGTCAGGTGCAATTGAACTGGATGAAGAAGATCCGGCTTCGATTTGCGAACAAGAATAAGAGTGCACACTCAGAGCCCCGGGCGACCGGGGCTTTTCTTCTTCTGTGTAGCTGACGTCAATCAAAGCGAAGCCACTCGCCTTTGCGCGAACAGAAAGTACAAAGCCACGAGAATCAGCAGCATCCCATTCAAGCCCAGCACAACGGGAGCGCTGAACACAGGAACGAGCCAGCCTGAAACCAGGTTTCCCATAGGCATGCCTCCCCGGAAGGCGCAGTTGTATACGCTCATTACGCGCCCGCGCATTTCGTTGGTTGTGATCAGCTGCACCAGCGAATTGACCGTGGCGAAGACCGCCATCATGGAGCCGCCCACCATCGCCAGCATGGTGTAGCTCACCACCAGAGATCTTGCCAGTGAAAACCCGGTAATTCCGGCTCCGAGGCAGATGAGCATGATGAGAGCGACCCGCCCCTTCTTATGTATATTGCCCATCCCGGCGATAATCAGCGAGCCGCAGATCGAGCCGACTCCCATGAATGAGAGCAGGTTTCCGTAAGTTTCCGGGCCGCGATGAAAGATGTCTTTGACGAATACGGGGATGTAGGTCCGCATGGGCATGCTCAACGCCGTCATGCAGAACGCCAGCACGATCAGCGCCTCCATGGAGTTCTGCTTGCGAACGAACTTGATGCCCTGTTTCAAACTGCTGAAGACCGAATCGGTGGTAGTCTCCGGCAGAAATCGCGCCGAGATGATTGAGAGCGAAAGGATTGGCGCGAGGAAAGAAATGGCATTCAGGCCAAAGCACCATTTTTCGCCCAGCTTGGCAAGAGCCAGTCCTGCCAGCGCGGGTCCGATGATTACCGCCATGTTGAACTGGATCGAGTTCAGCGCAATAGCGTTCGACATATCTTCGCGCTTCACGAGCGTCGGAATCAGGGCCTGGTACGCCGGCCCCCCAAATGCCTGTGCCAGCCCGGAGATGAACGAGAGACAGAGAATCTGCCAGACGTGTACTAACCCGGCCGCTACCAGGATGGTGAGCAGTGTCGCACCTGTCATCTGTACAAACTGCGAAGCGAGGAGGATCTTTCGCCGCTCAATGCGGTCGGCAGCCACGCCCCCGATCAGAGAAAAAAGGAAGACAGGAATACCTCCGAGAAACTGATCCAGCGCAAGCAGGAATGCTGAATGACTCAGTCGGTAGATGAGCCAGCCCTGAGCAACGATCTGCATCCAGGTACCAATGCTCGACGCACACGCGCCGAACCACATCAGGCGAAAATCCCGATAATGAAATGCTTTGAATACCTTGTGAAAGGTTGAGGTCGACATTTGTTCAGGTGCCCATTATCGTCCAGAATCCATCTACACGCACGTGTACACGGCCAATGCTCCACTGGGAGTTCTGATTCCGCAGAAGCACCTATTGTTAGAGAGGGAAATGCCGATGTTGTAAGTACGTTGTGACTGAGCCGCCATGAATTTCAGAACTCCAGCAGCGTTGATCCTTTTGCCGCCCGCATCAAGGACGGATTGCGATTCCACGAGTCTGGTTCTTGCGAACCGCCTCCCGGCAGTGAGTCGGACGATTTCGCGCAGCGACAACACCAGCATTGAAGATGGTTACGTCTGGTCGGCTTCGGCGAACAAAGACGGTTCTGTCCTTTTATATGCAGCGCCACGGGCAAACTCGTACAGAAAGGACACTGGCCAGCGGGATTTACTGTCGGAGCACGTGCCGCTCGCAGACTGGGACCAATTAAAGGCGTGCGGTGCGATAGCTCAATATGCTTTTTGCACCAGCGCTCTGATTCCCGTGTGCGGACAACTGTTGAATGTATATGCCTGAGCGAAGGGGCACTAGTTGATTGTTTATCTCGCCTTAAGCGGTTTTTGGCGCGATAATGGCGGCGAAAGGAGAGTGCCAAATGAATTCGCCAAACACATCGACGCCGCAGCCATCCCGCAACCAGGCTGCAGAGCATGTGGCAGACGCTCACCATTTGCTGAAGAATCTGCGGGAAGAGCTGGGTAAGCATCCGCAATTAGATGAAGCCATCATGAAGCTGGAATTGGCGCTTAGCGCTCTCACAATACAGACAGGGGGCCTACTTTAGTCTTGGACGAAAAGACAACCCCCTCGGCCCGAACGGACCGAAGGGGTTGTTGAAGAGCAGGAGGAAATGGTTGGGAGCATACGACTTAGCGGTGCCCTCCGCCATGTCCGCCGCTGAAGCCATGTCCGCCTCCGCCACTATAGCCTCTTGAGCCACCACCGTGGCCACCGTAACCACCGGAATAACCTCGACCACCGTAGCCGTGCCCACCGTAGTAGCCACCGCGACCGCCATAATATCCGCCGCGGCCACCGTAGTAGCCGCCTCTGTATCCATGGCCATAATAGCCCCGACCGTAGCCATATCCGCCTCCATACCAGCCGAAGCCGACGTATGGATAGGCGTAGCCGTAATAACCAGGGTAGAGGCAGGCATAGTCATAAGGCGAGCACACGTAACCCGGAGCATAGTAAGGCCCGGGGCCATAGACCGGAACGCCTACGCCAATCCCAACTGAGACCTGCGCGCTGGCACTGGGTGGAGCACACAGCATCGCTACGATGATCAGACCGAATAACACGAATACCACTTTCTTCATCATGTTCCAGACCTCGCCGCTCTGTAATGTTTAAAACACCCGGGCAGGAAAAAGTTTCGGCACTCCTTCACTTTTCCTTCAACAGTGATTCAGGGTTTCTCCTAGTTACTGAGGTCGTGTTTCACGACGGTTAGACTCGATAGCCGTAGCTCTCGACAACTCCTGCGCATCTAAACTCGGCGAATCCAGTATTTGGAGCTTTTATGTACGTTGTTGCAGGTGTCACCGGGAACACGGGAAGCGTGGTTGCGAAGCAATTACTGGCATTGGGCAAGAAGGTGCGTGGAATTGGCAGAACCGAACAGCGGCTGCAACCCTTCGTGCAGAAGGGCGGCGAACCGTTTGTAGCAGACCTGACCGACAAAGATGCGCTTGCTGAAGCGTTTGCAGGTGCCGAGGGAGTGTACGTCATGATTCCTCCCAACCCATCGGCTCACGATTTTCGCGAGCATCAGCATCAGGTTGCCGAGGCTATTGCTTCGGCTCTTGAGCGCTCCAATGTGAAGCATGTTGTCTCGTTAAGCAGCATTGGCGCGGATAAGGAGGAGGGAACCGGGCCGGTAACAGGACTCCACAGAATGGAGCAGCGACTGGAGAGAATTCCCGGGCTCAACGTGCTCCATTTGCGCGCCGGATACTTCATGGAGAACACGCTGATTCAGGCGGGAATAATTGACGCGCTTGGCGTTTGCTCTGGTCCGCTGCTGCCTGAGTTGAAAATCCCAATGATCGCGACGGCCGACATCGGAGCTGCCGCGGCGGAACACCTGCTCAAGCTCGATTTCAATTCGCATGTAACTTTAGAGTTGCAGGGCCCGCGGGACCTATCAATGAGCGAAGCCGTCAGCATCATCGGTAAGGTGATTGGAAAACCGGATCTCAAATACGATCATGCTCCCGATGATCAGGTCAGCGATGCGATGCGGGAAATGGGAATGTCGCCCGATCTGGTAGAGCAGATGCTCGAAATGGCCAAGGCAATGAACTCCGGCCACATGAAGGCCCTGGAACCGCGTAGCGCTCGCAACATGACGCCAACCTCCTACGAGACGTTCGTTGAGCGTGAATTCGTGCCGCGTTACAAAGGAATCCTGAGAGCGGCGTAGCCCAATACCGCTTCGAAGACAGTTTTGAAGATGCGGCAATGCTACTTGTTGCATTTGACTCCAAGGGAAAGAAGGGACTATAAACGATTTCATCATGATCACCCGCAGCCTGACCTGTCGCGTTTCTCCCTGTTGTTGTTGCGACAAGAGGCCGTCTGGCGATAATGCGATCGTGAAATAGAAGCCTTTTTAAAGAATTCACGAACCCACCGCCAGTGATTCAGGCCGGTGGGTTTTTTAGTTTTAATGAAACGTAGTCATGGCGCATCCGATGAATCATGGCTCTCAAATGAATCTCCTGGCGCGTGGCACGATTCAGAGCCGGTTCCAGGGAAGTGAACACTAGCGGTTCGCGGGTCGCGGGCCAGAGGAGATCAAATGAAAATTGCAAATACCATCACTGAGCTGATTGGAAATACGCCGCTGCTCTACCTGAACAAAATTACCCAGGGAGTTGTTGCGCGAGTGGCGGTAAAACTGGAGAGCCAAAATCCGCTGGCGAGCGTCAAAGACCGCATTGGCATTGCGCTGATTGAGGCCGCCGAACGCGAAGGAAAGATTACGCCTGGAAAGACCGTGCTCATCGAGCCCACCAGCGGAAACACGGGGATCGCGCTGGCTTTCGCTGCGGCAGTCAAAGGATACGAAGTGATCATCGTGATGCCGGATACGATGAGCCTGGAAAGGCGCGTACTCCTTCTGGCATTCGGAGCCAAGATCGTGCTCACCCCCGGTGCCAGCGGTATGAAAGGCGCAATTGCCAAGGCCGAAGAAATTCTGGCCAGTATTCCCGACGGTTTCATCCCGCAGCAATTCGACAACCCAGCGAATCCGCAGATCCATTTCGAGACTACAGGACCAGAGATTTGGAACGACACCGATGGCGAGGTGGATATCCTGATTTCCGGCGTAGGCACCGGAGGCACGCTCACCGGAATCAGCCGCTACATCAAGCCGAAGAAGCCGGAATTCAAAGCGATTGCAGTGGAGCCGACGGACAGCGCGGTGCTCTCGGGCGGCAAGCCTGGTCCGCACAAGATTCAGGGGATTGGCGCAGGATTTGTGCCCAGCGTGCTGGACACGAACTTGCTTGACGAAGTGATTCAGGTCTCCAACGAGCAGGCGCTGGAGTATGCGCGCCGTTTGCCGCAGGAGGAAGGTCTTCTGGTCGGAATCTCTGCCGGAGCGGCTGTTTATGCGGCTCTGCAGGTGGCAAAGCGTCCGGAAAATGCTGGCAAACTGATTGTGGCGATCATTCCGAGTTTTGGCGAACGCTATCTAAGCACGGTTCTCTTTGAGGAATTGCGCAAAGAAGCGCAGGAGCTGCCCACAACCCCGGTTGGTGAACCGTTGACTCGTTAGCCGAGTTTTAGCTGAAGGAAGTCCCACGGTTGATGCCGATGGGACTTTTTTGTTATGAGTTCAGTGCCGTGTCGCACCGGCATTGGTCAATCGCGTGTAATACGCATTCCGCCCCATGCCAACCCAGAACCCACGACCACCAGATGGACGATGCAGTTGCGCAACTCGTCCCAATTCTGCGACAGCACGGTGGGGGCTCCCGCCGCGCCGCAGTTTCCAAAATACTCGAGGTTGGCGTAGTGATCTTTCAATGCAATATCGGTGCGTCTGCAGACGTTCTCAAGCATACGCAGGTTTGCCTGGTGTCCAATGAAGACTTGGCGACGATTCTCGCTCGCAGGGACGGAGGCTTGTAACTGCTTCACAAGTTCGGTGGTGGTACGAATTGCGAAGGCCTGTACGGCATGCCCTTCCTGTGCAAAGTGCCCACCCGTTGGAATCGTAATTTGGTGCTGCCCCGTCGGGTTGGAGTAGAAACTGGTTTCCGAAATCACCGATGACGAAGGGATGCGCGAGGAAACTATGGCAGCACTGGCGCCGTCGCCAAACAGGATGGCTTGTCGCCGGTCACTGTAATCGATGCTGTGGGTAAATATTTCGCTGTTCACCACCAGAACGTAATCGGGCAGCGCTTCCGGCCGCATCTGGTTCAGGAAGTGGATCTGCGACGCAAAGCTTGAGCACGCCGATTGCAGGTCGAAGCACGGACATGGAGCGTCAATACCGAGCGCGTTGGCAACACGGCTCGCGTCAGCGGGAATCTGCATCTCAGGCGAGCATCCGCCAGAGACAACCATTCCCAGTTGACAAGCCTCAATTCCAGCACGCCGCAACGCCATTTCCGCAGCCCGCGCCGACATTTGTGTGGGCGTCGTGTGGGCCGCTTCGGCTCCAGCACGGGGATCCCTGTTGTACGTCTTGCGCAAATAATCCAATGGCAGCGTGGTGCGTCGTTCGATAATGCCGACCCGATCCTCGATCCATTTCACATCCACCCCAATATCAAGGGAGGACAGAAAATGATTGTCGAGAACTGTTTCGGGATGAAAATGTCCTAGGGCGTGGAGGTACAGCAAAAGTGTCTCCTCTGAATCGGCGATTCAACCAAGTTGCAATGTGGCAATGTGTTGAAGTCTAAATCGAGCGAAGCCCCGGTACAATGCAGCGGCGCTCTCTTTGGGGATGCCGAGCGGGTTGTGACAGAAATATTACGCATCCGAGCTCTGAACTGCTCTGCAAGACCAACCTTGCTGTGTCGAAAATCATTTTCCGGCTATTTCAAATCCAGAATGAAGACGCTTCTGTGAAAGGAGCTGGCTTAAACAGAGCTCAAGCATCCCGCGCTCGATTTTCTTCGTCCTATGTGAGTAGCTGTTTTTAAAGATTCCATGTCTGAAGGTTCCATGCCTGAAGAAAGGATACTGGGACTGTGAGCGCGGCAACTTCCAAAGCTGTGGACACGATCGAATCCGAGCGCCGTTTTTACGAGCGCTACGCTTGGTGCCTTAACCCCTTTCAATCGATGAGCCAACTGTTTGTGCGGCTCGAAGACGAGCTGGCATGGTTTCCTCGCCTGACGAGCGACTGGCAGCGGAAGGAATCGCGTACCAACCTCTTCCTTCTGACTTGTGCGATAAACTGCACGGTCTCGGATTACCTTGCGCCGTCTCTCCCATCCTTTGCGAAGCTGGCATCTCAATTTCGTCGTGCACGATTCGCGATAAAGGTCCTTGGCAAGGTCTCGACGAGCAGCTTCCGCCTGCGCAGTCTCCTGTTCGATTCCGCCGTTTATCACTGGAGCGAAGATTGGAAGCAATGTGTCGAACTTTCCTGTGAAATCCTTCTGAACGAAGACGAGCCAAACAGTCCGAAAGTAGCCCGCCTGGCTGCTCTCAGCCGCCAGTTGGCAGGCCGTGCCCTACCGAAGAAACTGCTTACGATGCGAATGCAACTGCCTTCCGGCTTCCGTGCGCAGGATCTGACGCACTATGACGTTCTGGCGCTGGCTGCTGCGTTCGCACGCTCTCATCCAGTTTGTGATGGCACGCTGGCCATCATTGGGGCGCGAACTGCGGGAGCCTATTTTGCGGCGTTGATGCGCACGAGGTTGCAGCGGGACGGATGGAATTCAGCATGGATATCTATCCGCCCGAAAGGCGGCGTGAGTTGGTGGGAGAGGAAATTTCTCCGCAAAACTGCTAAACGGGCAGCGAGAGTTTTGGTCGTGGATGACTACCCGGACACAGGCGAAACCATTCGTCTCATGATCGATCTGCTCGGTGACTATGGTGTGGAACACCGGAACATCACTGTGGTGGTGCCCGGCCACGAGGCGCAAAGAAGCCCGCAGGTACTTACGGGAGGCTATGCCGACGTCGAGCTCGTTACGATTTCACCCCAGGAAACCTACGCCCACCGTTTGCTCGCCGGTCATACACTGAAGCCGCTGCTGGAACAGTTTTTATCCCGCGCCCTTCGCGCCAATCTTCAGTTCGTCGACGACCAACAAACAACGGCAATCAACCAGCGGCTCGAATCACACTTACAGGATGATTTCCAGGTTCATATAAAACGTGTTTACGCTTTCAAAACACCTGAAACAGGTGATAACGTCCGCAAGGTTCTGGTAAAGGGCGTTGGCTGGGGATGGCTGGGATACCATGCTTTCCTGTCCGGAACTCGATTACAGGAGTTTGTTCCCAGGGTTTTAGGTTTGCGAGATGGCCTGTTATTTAGCGAGTGGATAGAACCGCCGCCGGGCGGATCTGAAATTGATAGCAATGCCTTTTCATCCAGAGTAGCTGCTTACATTGCCGCACGCGTGAAGTTGCTTCCCCTCGCCGAGCACCCGTCGACCGATCAGCCTGCTTTCAAAGCAGGGGGGTGGTACACGGCGGCCAAGGTTCTGCGCGGCGTGTACCCGCCATATCTGCGGCTGCTGAAGATGAACGCACTCTGGCCCGCACTGACGGCGTTTGCCACCCCTCAACCCACATTCATAGACGGCAAACTCAATGCGGAGGAATGGCTGAGCGATGGGAAAAAGCTGCTGAAAGTCGACTATGAACATCACGGGTTCGGGAACCCTTCGCCCAATATTGTCGACGCGGCGTACGACCTGGCGCTGGCTACTCTGCAACTTAACCTGTCGCCGGAAGCACAGGCTCGCCTGCTGGACGAATACATCGGGTTGACCGGAGATGTGAACGTTCGCAAACGTTTCGTGCTCCACACAATAATCTCTGGTCAGCTGGCTAAAGAATACGCGAGCTTTCATTCACCTCGCGCTCTTTCCCTTGAATCGCGCAAGCAGTTGGAAGCCGGCCATATTCGGGCGCACAACTTCCTTTTTTGCAGCTTAAGCGATTTTTGCTCCTCGGAATTCGTCCAATCCAGGCCCACGCATTGGTCAGACCGTTTGTTTTTCATGGACCTCGATGGAGTATTCGACCGTTCCTACTTGTTCTTTCCGCACGCAACAGCTAGCGGCTTTGCCGCACTTGAGTCTCTCAATCGGCAAGGATATTCCGTCGTGCTCAACACGGGCAGACCAGCAGCTCACGTACGCAAATATTGCTCTTCCTACGCTCTCTCCGGAGGCATTGCAGAGTACGGTTGTGTCTTCGTCGACGGCATCAATAAGCGCGAAACGGTCCTGATCGACGAAGATAGCCGCGAACGGTTGGCTTGCCTCAGAGCGCAATTGAGTGCTGCTGAGGACATTTTTCTGGACCCGACCTACGAATTTGCGATTCGGGCCTACCGCTTACAAAACGGTAAGGCCGTCTGCTTGCCGCAGGCTCTTGTGACCGAGGCGCTACGAGATTTTCCGCAACTCACGTCTTTTTCCAGTCCGGTTGACACATACATATTTCCCGTCAGTGCGGGAAAGGGTTCTTCAACCGAGTGGGTGATGGAGCACTTCTCGGTTCCGAGGGGGGCAACCGCTGCCATTGGCGATTCGGAGATGGACATTCCGATGCTGGACAGTGTTGCGAAAGCCTATGTTCCCGCCAATGCATCGCAAGCCATGATTGTCCAAACTCGCCGCAATGGGTGCACCATTCTGGATACTCCGTTCCAGCGCGGATTAGTGGATGCGGTCAATTGCCTTCTGGGAGAATCGGCATGCTCACCAAGTGATTTATCATCGCAGCCGGAACATGTAGTAAAGACCCTGCTGCGGATTGCCGACCGAACCGCCGTGCAACACTTGAATGCCGTTCTGAAACCAAATCGGTTGTAATTTGTAGCTCTTATGACAACGTTTGATGGTTCCGGCGGTTCGCGTTCGTGAGCTGAATGCGCGCCCCGGATACCCTAAACTGTCTACATGAAAAAGATTGTCGCTATTCTGGCACTGGCGCTTGTGGTTACGTTCATCACTGCCCGTGCCCACCGCAACTCCCGCCGCCCTGTAACCTATCTCGGGTTCGACCGTAACGAGTATCCCGGCGATGAGAACCTGCGAGCTTTGCGCCAAACCTTTGCCTTCACGGGCTACTGGCTGAACAATCCGCCTGGAGCTACCGCCAACAGTTGGCACGGCAAGCGCGAGGCCGTGCAGCGTGCGGGTTTTGGTTTTCTCGTGTTGTTCAACGGACGCAGCTACGCGCAGCTGAAAGGTGCGCCAAACCCTGGCTCATCGGATGGCGATGCCGCTGCGCGGGCGGCGAAGGCCGAAGGTTTCCACCGTGGAACCGTGATCTTTCTGGACCAGGAAGAAGGCGGGCGCATGCTGTACGAGCAGAAGCAATACGTTTTCGCCTGGGCTGATGCGGTGAGGCGAGCCGGTTTCCGCCCCGGAGTCTATTGCTCGGGTATTGAAATTGCCGAGCAAGGAGGAGGCTTCATCAGCACGGCACGTGATCTGCATGGTTCCCCCGGCGGCGGCGATCTTGTCTTTTGGGTAGCCAATGACGCTTGCCCGCCCTCTCCCGGATGTGTCTTTCCGAAGCAACCTCCCCGGCCAGAGGCCAGTGGAGCACCCTTTGCGGAGATCTGGCAGTTCGCGCAATCGCCTCTGCGTCCGCAATTTGCCTCCGGGTGCAAAGAAGGCTATAAGCCCGACGGCAACTGTTATCCGCCGAACGCAGGTGCAGATTTGAAATTGCATCTCGATGTGAATTCGGCGCGCGTTGCCGATCCCTCGCACGCTCGCAACTAGCATTCTAAAGTGAAGGCGGTGCTACTCCTCAGGCGCTGGTTCCTGCAGCGATACAGGCTTCCTGCCGGTGTGGTGCCGCCTTCTCTTCCGGTCTTCAGGAAATCGCGCAAAACCGTGTTCAGTGGAGGTTTGCTGTGCAAGAGCGGGATTACGTTCGCGAAGTCTGATGCCTCAGAGTTCGTGCAATCTGAATCGCGCTGAAGATGCTCAGAAACGGACTGTCTTGTAGAAAAAACAGAAGAATCAACAGTTTAACTTCGCAAAAAAGAATGTTGACCTTAATGCGACAAAGTTTTAATGTACAGGATGTGAGCGGGTAACCGAATGTCACAGTGGCTGAGCTATTCATCTAAGGTCCGGGATCGCAGGAGCGATGGCAGGACCCTCCAAGCAAAAGCATTGACGGCTTTTAGAGACTCGGCAGCGATCTGTCGCATCTAGAGATTTAGAGCAAAGCCGTAGAGGATCAGCAGACCAAAATTCGGACATTAGAGCAGTCGATTCCAATCGTGCTCAGGTATGACGACCGGTCACGCCGGCCTTCGGTTTGAACACCGCTGAGGTTAAAGCAAAAGGAGAATTTTAATGCGTTCAGATAAAGTCTTTGAGGCTTTACATACATTGCAAAATCGTTATATGCTCTGCCAGATTGCCTCCAAAGCAACTCGTAAGTTTCATAAACCGAATACCCGCATTCAGGACACGACAAATGATGTTCTGAACCGCATCTCCGAAAATGAGCGCGCCAACGTAATGGCCGATCCGGTGAATGCAAGTGACGCCCAGCGTCGGGCGGCTTAGGCGGCTGAGAAGTTTAGAATTACTTGCCTTGCGGTGTGCCGCATTTGCGGCGCCTGCAAGGAATCAGCTTTAAACTTGAATCAAGTAAAAAGGTAGTATTCAATAATAGCCATGAATCATCCGGCCATCGAGGCTTTAGGCCGGGTTCCCATCCAACATGGTTGTCCGTTAGCCAAGCAGGATTAACCGCAACCACATTCCCGGCGCTTGGCGGCGCACCTGAATCCTTCCTCTCGAATAGAACGTTCCGTAGGTGAACATGACGATCGCTGAACTAAAAGAAAGAAACATCACCGAGCTGACAAAGATCGCTCGCGAACTCGACCTCCCCGGTGCGAGCGGCCTGCGCAAACAGGACCTTATCTTCAAGATCCTGCAGGCCCAGAGCGAAAAAGAGGGCCACATCTTTGCCGAAGGCGTTTTGGAGATCCTTCCAGACGGCTACGGTTTTCTCCGCTCCCCGGACTACAACTACCTTCCCGGCCCCGACGACATTTACGTTTCGCCCTCGCAGATTCGTAAATTTGACCTGAAAACCGGTGATACAGTCAGCGGCCAGGTGCGTCCTCCCCATGAGGGAGAAAAATACTTTGCGCTGGTCAAGGTCGAGGCCGTTAACTTCGAATCGCCCGACGAGGCCCGCAACAAAATTCTTTTCGATAATCTGACCCCGCTTTATCCGCAGGAGCGTCTCAAACTCGAAACCGTGCGCGATAACATGAGCGCGCGCGTAATGGACATGCTGATTCCTATCGGCAAGGGGCAGCGTGGTCTTATCGTCGCTCCGCCCCGTACCGGCAAGACGATGCTGTTGCAGAACATCGCCAACTCTGTCACGTCCAACCATCCCGAGGTCGTTCTAATCGTCCTGCTCATCGATGAACGTCCGGAAGAAGTCACGGACATGCAGCGTTCGGTCAAGGGAGAAGTCATCAGCTCAACCTTCGATGAACCCGCCGCACGCCACGTGCAGGTTGCCGAAATGGTGATCGAAAAGGCCAAGCGCCTGGTGGAGCACAAGCGCGATGTCGTCATCCTGTTGGATTCGATTACCCGTCTGGCGCGCGCCTACAACACTATCGTTCCGCCCTCCGGCAAGGTCCTCTCTGGCGGCGTCGATTCCAACGCATTGCAGCGCCCGAAGCGCTTCTTCGGCGCCGCCCGCAACATTGAAGAGGGTGGTTCGCTCACAATCATTGCCACGGCACTGATTGAGACCGGCAGCCGAATGGATGACGTGATCTTCGAAGAGTTCAAGGGCACCGGCAACATGGAAGTCATTCTCGACCGCAAACTCAGCGATAAGCGAGTCTTTCCGGCCATTGACATTCAACGCTCCGGCACCCGCAAGGAAGAGCTGCTTCAGGCCAAAGAGGACCTGCAGCGCATCTGGGTGCTGCGTCGCGTTCTCAATCCGCTTTCTCCCGTCGAAGCAATGGAGTTGCTCATCGACAAGCTGAGCAAGACGCGAGCCAACGGCGACTTCCTCGCCAACATGAGCAGTCTGTAAGAAATTGTGAATCGACCTTGCGATGTGCTCGGCTCCGGCCGGGCGCATTGCATTTTGGTGTGAACGTTTAAAGTCCCTCGCCGATTTTGCGTGCACGCTGCAACCACTTCTTGGGTATCTCAGGCTGTGCGTTGCGTACCGTCAGCCCAATCCAGAGTTTTGCCACCGGATGCGCGCCCGGGCACCCGGCTGCGATGCGCAGCGCGCTCCGGTGATGAGTGGCATCAAAAAGCCCGGAGCTGCTGTCGAAACAATGAGCACGCCTTGCGCGGCATCGTCTTGCATTGCAGGCAATTTCGAAGTGAAGATTAGCGCTTTGGGATTCCCGTATAATCAACGAATTACCTTGGAGGAAGATACCATTGCACAAGCCTGAACATTCACGTGGTTCGCAGCCCCCGGCGCCGCAGCCGATTCCCGGTGTCAACTCAATAATTGCAGTCGGTTCCGGCAAGGGAGGGGTCGGCAAAACTACGCTGACGGTGAATCTCGCGCTCGCTCTTGCGGGCCTTGGCTTTAAGGTTGGATTGCTGGACGCAGATATTTATGGGCCAAACGTGCCCCTAATGCTGGGGGCGAGCGGCGAGCCTAAGCTGACTGAAGGCAACCGAATTGTTCCGATCGAGCGTTTCGGTATTCGGGTCATATCAATAGGTTATCTGAGTCCTGGTGACAAGCCGCTGGTATGGCGTGGCCCGATGCTGCATAACGTGATCAAACAGTTCTTGGGACAAGTGGCGTGGGGAGAACTCGACTTCCTGATCATCGATTTGCCTCCCGGCACCGGCGACGTGGTCATTTCTCTGAGCCAGACGGTGCCCCTGACTGGAGCCATCGTCGTCACCACTCCTTCCGACGTTTCCTTGCAGGATGCGCGTAAGGCCATCGAGATGTTCAACCAGGTTCGCGTCGAAATTCTGGGTATTGCCGAGAACATGAGTTATTTCATCTGTCCTCACTGCAACCACGAGATCGACATCTTCTCCACCGGCGGCGGCGATCGCACGGCAAAGCAGTTCGGCGTGCCATTTCTCGGACGCATCGAACTCGATCCGACGATCTGCTCGGGAGGCGATTCCGGTCAGCCTGTTGTCCTTGCTGGTGAGAACGCTAACAATGCCAAAAGCTTGTTCGCCTTCGCGCGCAAAGTACTGGCGCGTATCGACGAGTTGAACAGCAGAGGCGGAAGCGGAACCGTCCTCAGCATCGATTAATTCCTGCTCAATTGCGCAAGGAGAAGCATGGAGAGCACCACGCCCGATAGCGCGCTGGAAGAGACACTGGCGGAAAATCAGCGCTCCATCCCTTACTGGCACACCGGCGTGCTCGTGCTGGTGCTCGCCTTGCTCAGCATTCCGAACCTAAAGGGTGGTCATGTCGCGGGCGCAGGTCATCCTCCGACGCGCCTTTACTTGGCGACCATTGTTTACGAGTGGCTCTTTACCGGATACATCTGGTGGGGACTTCGCCGTGCCGGACTTAGTCTGCGCGAGCTGATTGGCGGCCGCTGGAATAGCGTTGAAGATTTCTTTCAGGACGTTCTGCTCGCAACCGGTGTCTGGATCGGTGCTCTCATGGTGATTGCCATGGCCGCCGTTGCCATGGGTATGAACCACGCCGGCAGTATCGGCGAAGTCCGTAGGAGGATCGGTTTTCTCGCGCCGCAGAGCGCGGCTGAAGTGTTCTTATGGATTTGCCTCAGCGCCACGGCGGGCTTCTGCGAGGAGGTGCTCTTCCGTGGATACCTTCAAAAGCAGTTTACGCGATTGCTGCGCAACCGGTGGATAGCTCTGGTCGCCGTCAGCATTCTGTTCGGCCTCGGCCACGGGTATGAAGGTGCGCAGCGCATGGTGCTGGTCTCCATCCTGGGCCTCGCCTTTGGTGCGATGAGTCTGCTCCGAAAGAGTCTGCGACCGGCAATGATGGCTCACACGATTCAGGATACGATCACAGGATTGCTGCTGAGAACGTTGCGTTAGACGTTGCGAGTGTTGCGAATTTCGAGACGTGAGTGAGTCGATACTGAGTGAGTGAGTAATACGATTTTGTTTCGTTTTTTTCTTGACATGGTTTTCTAATCAACTTATACAACTAACAATTGCAACGTTCGAGTTGTAATTAGAATCCAAGATTGTTCACAAGGGAGAATAGTCATGGCAACCAAGAAGGCAGCGAAGAAGGCCGACAAGAAAGACGTCAAGAAAGTCGCGAAGAAAAAGTAAGATCCCAACGGTAAAAGGCTACATGAGAAGGGAGCGCCCAAGCGCTCCCTTCAGTGTTTATGCTGGTAAAACCTATCAGTCCAAAATCGCCGACACAACTGCCAGTGCGGCAATTGCTGCAGTTTCCGCCCTCAAAATTTGCGAGCCCAAAGTGATGCTGCGCCAGCCGGCTCCGGCAAACTGTGTTAACTCTTCCTCCGTCCACCCACCTTCGGGACCGACCGCAATGGCGATTGGTGCCGACGCTTCGGTCAGCGCCTCGCAGAGATTTTCGCTTCGCTCGTTTTCATTCAGGAGCAGGCGCGTCGGAGCGTCCAACATAAGCGCAGATTTCAGCTTCACCGCTTCGTCAATTTGCGGGGAGCGAAGCCGTCGCGATTGCTGCGCTGCCTCGTGAACAATGCGTCGCCAGCGTTCCACGCGTTTGGCCGCTGCCGTTGCCAGATGCGAATCTGTTCGCCGTGCGATTACCGGAATGATCCGTGTGACTCCCAATTCCGTGCACTTTTCAATCGCCCACTCCATCCGGTCGAATTTGTAGATTGCCGCCACCAGAACTATCTCGCGCTCGCTCGCTTCGGAGACCGCTTCGCCCAGGGAAAACTCCACGCGCTCGTCGGATACAGATGCAATGGAGCCCACTCGCACCGTTTCACCGCAGACAATGTCGAACTCCTGACCGACCCGCGCCCGCAGCACTCTTGCCAGGTGCGCAGCGTTTTGTCCCAGCAGGGAAGCGTGGTCATTGGAGAATTCGTCGGCAATCCATCGTCGGCGTGTCATTCCTCCAGCCTAAAGCAAGCTGGCTCAGCTTTCAAAAAGGAATGCTTCATGTCGGGCAAAGAAGATCGCTGAGAAAACGTTCTGAAACGGAGTTGCTGGATTTGGTGATTATTGACGGAGCAGCCAGCAAAAAGAAAAAGCGCGGAATTTGTTCCGCGCTTCTCAGTTAGCTCGTGACCCTTAGCTGAAGATTTCCTTCACTTTGTTTAGCAGGCTGTGCTTTTCCGGAAGGTTTTCCTGTCCCAGTGTCTCCGCCAGTTTCTCAATCAATTCGCGTTGCTGCTTCGTAAGCTTAGTCGGAGTGGAAACGTTCACCTGCACGAAAAGGTCACCGCGTCCATTGCCATTAAGAATGGGCATGCCTTGTTTGCGCACCCGGAAGCTCGTTCCGGTCTGTGTCCCTGCGGGAACATCCAGCGTCGTCTCGCCTTCCAGCGTTGGAATTTTCAGTGTCGCGCCAAGAGCAGCCTGAGTGAATGATATGGGGATAGCACAATGCAGGTCCTTGCCGTCGCGTTCGAAGAACGGATGTTCTGCCACATGCAGCACAACGTACACATCGCCTGCCGGGCCACCGTCGAGTCCGGCATCGCCGTGTCCTGAGTAAAGAATGCGGGTTCCATCCTCCACGCCCGGTGGTACTTTCACCTGCATCGTGTGGGATTTAGTCACAACGCGATGACCTTTGCACGTGGTGCATGGATCTTCGATCATCGTTCCCGTGCCCTGACAAACCGGGCAGGTGCGCGCTACGCTGATGAACGCTTGCTGATAACGCACCTGGCCATGGCCATTGCACTGTCGGCACTGGCTGGGTGCTTTTCCTTCCGCTGCACCGGTGCCTTTGCAGGACTCGCAAACCTCGTGGCGTCGTATGGTGACTTCCCTCTCGACGCCAAACGCAGCGTTTTCGAATGTGATGGAGAGATCCTCCCGGATGTCATCGCCGCGCTGCGCGCGCGTGCGTCTTCCGCCCCGTCGGCCGCCACCTCCGAAAATATCGCCAAAGCCGAACATCTCCCCGAAGATGTCGTTTATGTCTATGTGCTGGAACGGGTTCTGCCCGCCGCCTCCATTGGTGAAAGCGTCATGACCGAAGCGATCATATGCAGCGCGCTTCTGCTGATCGCTCAGCACCGAGTAAGCTTCGCTACATTCCTTAAATCGTTCCTCGGAGTCTTTGTCGCCGGGGTTGCGGTCGGGGTGATATTGCAGCGCCATCTTTCGATAGGCGCTCTTAATTTCGGATTCTGCCGCCGTACGGGAGAGTCCAAGGATTTCGTAGTAATCGCGTTTGACGTTAGTAGCCAGTTTTCAAAACACCGCCAAAGGCGGTCGTCCTCCGTGGCGCATACCGCGCCGGTCCAGTTATTTATTCGGATTCTGAGCTACGCGAACCATTGAGGCGCGCAGCACGCGGTCGCGAAGGCGGTAGCCGCGTTGCAACTCGTCAATGACCTGATGATCCGGCACCTCGTCTGTCTCCACCATCTGGATAGCCTGGTGCAGGTTCGGATCGAAAGGCTGTCCTTCCGCTACGATCGGCTCCACGCCCAGACGCGTAAGAACGTCGTGGAACTGGCGATCGATCAACTCGATGCCTGAGCGCAAATCTTCGCTCGAAACGCCTTCAGCCTTTATTGCGCGATCCAGACTGTCCAGAATCGGAAGCAGTTGCTTCAGCGTATCGGTTAGTGCGTAATCACGGAAGTCCTGCTGCTCGCGTAGATTGCGTTTGCGGAAATTATCAAACTCCGCCTGCAACCGTGCCAAGCGATCGAGATAAAGTGCGTTCTCGGACTTCAGTTTTTCAATCTCCGAAGGCTGCGCGCTGACGGTGTCGCCGTTTGCGGTGCCTTCCGAAAGTTCGTGCTCCACGTCAACAGGAGTGTTTTGATTCTCTTCGTTTCTCATGATCTTTACTTATTCCGAATCGTTTAGTAGCTTGTCGAACAATTGCGCAATATAGGAAACAGCGTTGATGGTGTGCTGATAGTCCATCCGCGTAGGACCTATCACCGCCAAACGTCCCAGAATTTCTTCGCCGCTGCGGGCAGGAGCCCCGATGAGCACAAAGCTGCTCAGGTCCGGCATTGCCTCTTCCAAGCCGATGATCACGCGCACCGCTTCCTGGCGCGTATCGACATACGAAGAGAGCAACTCGATAATACGGGCTTTCTCTTCGAGCGTCTTGAGTAACTGGCGCAGACGCTCAGTGTTGTTCTCTTTCGATACCAGGTTGGCCGTGCCTTCGACGAAGACCTCGGCAGCTTCCTCGTTCGCAGCCAGCGCGCCACTCTGATAAAGCTGAGCCACCGAATTCATCAGCTGGTCGTACTCGGAGCGCTCCTGTTCGATGCGGCGTTCCAGTTCGCGACGCACATCCTCAATCACCCAGCCGCGAAAGTTGTCATTAATATAGCGCGCCGCCAGGTCGAGCTCGGGTTGCGTCATGTTATGTTGCAGCCTCAGCACGCGATCACGGACCAAGCCGCCTCGCGTAACCATGACGGCCAGCACCCGATAATCCCTGAGTTTCTGGAAATGCACATGCTCCAGTGCCTTGCGAGGCCCCCCTGAAGTCACGGCAACGCCAACCCCCGAAGAAATGAGCGAGAGCACGTGCGAGGTGCGCTCCATAAACTCCTGAACATCACTCACGCCATGAAAGTAGCGTTGGATGATCTGCTCGTCATCGGGTTTCAGGGTTACCTGGCCAGAGAGCTTCTCCGCATAATAGCGATATCCGTCTATTGACGGCATCCGTCCGGCCGAAGTATGCGGCTGGGCCAATAATCCAGCTTCGGCCAGATCTGCCATTACGTTTCGAATGGTGGCCGCGCTCAGTCCTTCACGGTTGCGCCGTGCCAGCGTGCGCGAGCCCACCGGTTCACCCGTGGAGATGTAAGTCTCAATGATGGCCGTCAGAATTTCTTGCTCACGTTTGCCGATGGTAGCCATTGCGTATTACCTCACCGCCATCCTGCTGGCTCCATTCCACAGGACCGGTCATCTTGCTAATTTAGATGCCCTAGTTTGATTTACGAAGCGGTTTGTGCCCCGTTCTGGTCCGGAGGAACTATTGCAAGTTTAGCAAAGTTCGCTCAAGTTTGCGAAGATCGGCAATACAGTAGAGGTGCTTCTTCACCTTGGCGATTTATCAAAAACCGGAACGAACTCTCATGATTGAAACCTCCGCTGTTCCCCTGCCATCTTCACCCAACTGAATGCCCCAAATCGAGCCTCAGTAAGCCTTTGAGCGACACGGAAACTTACTGTGACGGCACCGGGCAGAAGGAGAAAGAAGATGAAAAAGCTTATTTTGGCGTTCGCAGCTTTTGCTCTGGCCTCGATGACCGCCCAGACAATCCCTTTGGGAACGGTTATACCGGTTGTGCTGGACTCGTCCATCGACACCAAGAGTTGCAAACCAGGAAAGATGTTAACCGCGAAAATCGCGCAGGATGTGCCCCTCGATCAACACAATAAACTAAAGGCCGGAACGCGAGTGGTAGGCGAGGTGGCTGAGGTTTCGCCAGCTTCGGGGAAAACACCAGCTATGATCTCCCTCCGATTCAATCGGATTGAGGATGGACAGGCAATACGTATAACAACCCACTTGCGGGCCCTGGCTTCACCACTGAAAGTGAGCGGCGCGGACAGGCTAACATCAGGGGATCTTGACGGTTCTCCCTGGGCGCAAAACGTGTTACAGATCGGCGGCGACGTGGTATATCGCGAAGACGAAAAAGTCATCCGCGGAAATGAGGTGGTTGGCGTTCCGGTTTACGCAGGCGACTGGGGAGTACTGGCCCATCTTGCACCGAGCATCGACGAGAAGTGTCGCGGCGGGAGCAACAGGCTTCAGGCACTCTGGGTGTTCTCTCATGATGCTTGTGGAATCTACGGATATGACGCAGTGATCGCCCAATCCGGCGGACCGGGGGCAATGGGCAAGATCGTGCTCGCTTCCAAGGAAGGAAATCTCAAAATCCGAGGGGGCAGTGGAATGCTGCTTAGAGTCGATTCAGCAACCGGCCATGTGCCACCCGGAAAATCAGCCGTAAAGTAGCCGGGGTTCGCTTACTGAAATGCCGTCAGTTAACAAGTCTATTGAGAGTTGGTGCCGCAGGCTGAACCTACCTTAGAATTAGAGACGAATCTCCGAAGGATCAGCCATTTGCAAACAGGGCGGTTGCGTCCTGCACGAAGGCGGCATACCTATGCTTTTCAAGACCCTGAGCGCAGCCGTATATGGCATCGACGCGAACCTGATCGACGTTGAAGTGGATGTCTCCGGCGTCAAGATGAATGAGGACCACTTCACCACTGTTGGCCTGCCCGACACTGCCGTGCGTGAGAGCCGTGAGCGCATTCGAGCGGCTCTGAAAAATTGCGGCTACGACATTCCTCCTACTCACATCACCATCAACCTGGCCCCGGCGGACTTGAAAAAAGAAGGCTCGGGTTTCGATCTGCCGATGGCGCTTGGAATTCTGGGGGCCTACGGCGGACTGAAGAAGCAGGATCTGGGAGAGTTCGTGATTGTGGGCGAGCTTTCCTTGGACGGTGGACTGCGTCCGGTGCGGGGTGCGCTGCCAATTGCCGTTGCTGCGCGCAAGCGTAAGATTCCGAATCTGCTGGTGCCGGAGCAGAATGCTCGCGAAGCCGCGGTGGTCGACGGCGTCAGGGTGTTTCCGATGAAGAGCCTGCTCGACGTGGTGCGTCTCGTCAACACCGGAGTGGGCCCCGAGCCGCTGGTGGTGAACAGCCAGGCATTGCTCGACCAGGTTGAGCACTTTCCGGTGGACTTCAAGGATGTGCGCGGCCAGCACACGGCCAAGCGCGCCATGGAGGTAGCCTGCGCGGGCGGGCACAATATTCTAATGATAGGGCCTCCTGGCGGAGGCAAGACGATGTTGACCAGGAGAATGCCGACCATCCTTCCGCCTCTAACCTTTGAAGAAGCGCTTGAGACAACCAAGATTCACAGCGTTGCCGGAGTGCTGGACGCGGATGGCGGATTAGTTGGCGTGCGTCCGTTTCGCTCCCCGCACCACACCATCAGCGATGCGGGACTGATCGGCGGAGGCGCGGTGCCGCGTCCCGGAGAAGTTTCCCTGGCGCACAACGGCGTGCTCTTTCTCGATGAACTGCCTGAGTTTCCGCGCAATGTGCTGGAGGTAATGCGGCAGCCGCTCGAAGACGGAACGGTTTCCATTGCGCGCGCCGCGATGTCGCTGACGTTTCCGGCGCGTTTCATGTTGGCTGCGGCGATGAATCCCTGTCCCTGTGGCTTTTTCAACGACCGTGCCCGTGAATGCCGATGCACTCCGCCCATGATCCAGCGCTATATCTCGAAAATCAGCGGGCCTTTGCTAGACCGAATTGATATTCACATCGATGTCCCGGCGGTGAATTACAAGGAGCTGCGCTCGAAGGCACAGGCGGAGCCATCGGCTGCGATCCGCGATCGCGTATTGAGCGCGCGCGAACGGCAGTTGAAGCGTTTTCGCTCGGCAGGAGAAAAGATCTTTGCCAATGCGCAGATGGGCTCAAGACAGATTCGCACCTTCTGCGAACTTTCGCCGGACTGCGAGCGATTACTCGAACGCGCAATGACGCAACAGGGACTCAGCGCCCGCGCCCATGATCGCATCCTGAAAGTCTCGCGTACTGTCGCCGACCTGGAAGGGGCCGAACAGTTGGAGGTAAAACACATCGCGGAAGCAATCCAGTACCGAACGCTGGATCGGACGTATTGGGCATAGGTGGTCAGCGGCAGCGCAGATCGGGTGCCCATATCTGCCTTCCGTTGGCAGATGTGGGTGCTCATTCTACCGACAATTTCATAGAGTTCTCGTCCCGGCGGCGCGTGTCAGCTCATTCGAATGACAATGGTTGCCGTTCCACCGTGGCCAAGAAAAGATCAGCGTGCCTCCCACATCTGGCCAGCAGCGGGCCTGATATGGGCCACCAATCCTTGATTCCTTAGCAAGCCTAGGGACAAGAAAGCCAGCCGCCATGTACGGCTCGTCCGGCGCGGTGGGCGTACTGTTCGGTGGCGCGTTGCGTTCTAAACTTTCATAGGGTTTTTGCTTGACACGCAATGCACATTCAGAGATCCTGTTCGGCGACCATTGAGTTTACTTTTCTGAAGTTTCTTGTTTTCTTGGCAGTGAAGGAGAATGTGGCGCATATGAAGAAGGCCGGATTGGTGTCTTCAATTTTTTCGCTAGGGTTACTGTTGTTCATACTTGGCTGCGGTCACCCAACAACCCTTGTCTCGATGTCTGTTACTCCGGCAACTGCCACTGTGGGCCCCGTTGGAGCCGTTATCCCCGTTCAGTACACTGCCTACGGTAACTTCATTCACCCGACCGAAACGCGGGACATCTCCAGCCAAGTGACGTGGACCTCGTCGGTTCCGATGATCGCAACTGTCAGCAGTACCGGTCTGGCTACTCCCACTGGCACAGCCTGCGGAACGACAACGATTACTGCGATGGCCGACAAAAAGCTGATTGGCGGCGTGCACACGACATCTTCAGCCACACTGGTGGCGACCGCCACCTTCACCGTCGCCGATTCAAACGTCCCGGGATGTCCGTCCAATTAGGTCGGCGTCTCAGCTAGACGTCTAGACGTTAAGCGCAGCCCTGCTCTCAGTCGTGATTTCATGACGCTATGTTGAGCAGGGCTGCGTATACGTTGGCGACTATCGGGGCCAGTAGAGAAGCGGTTCCCAGCATCAAGGCAGAACCGGGAACCCGGCACTGAATCTCAGGCTTTCTGCGCCGCCGTTTTCTTTCCGACTTCCTCGGTCGCATCCAAAATCAGCTTCCATGCCAGCTTAACGTCCTCAAGACTGGAGGCGATATTGCCGATGGTGAGGCGGATCACATACTGACCGTTGAGCGCAGTATGTGAGAGGAAGATTCTTCTGCTTGCGTTCACTTTCTCGATCACCGCTTTGTTCAACTCGTCGCTGCCGCGCAGGCGGAAACAAACGGTCGAGAAGGGAACTGGCGCGATGCGCTCGAAACGGTCGTCGGCATCGACCCAGCTTGAAAATTCTTGCGCGAGCTGACAATGGCGTCGAAGAAATTCCATTATGCCTTCGCGTCCGAAGTAGCGCAGGATGAACCACAGCTTCAGGCCGCGGAAGCGATGGCCAAGCGGGACTCCGTAATCCATCAGGTGAATGGCTCGCGGATTTTCGCTGGCGCGCAGGTATTCGGGTACAAGCGAGAGCGCCTGGCGCAGAATTTCCGGCTTTCGCGTGTAGAAGGCGCTGAGGTCCGCCTGGGTCATCAGCCATTTATGCGGATTCGTGACGACTGAGTGGGCGCCTGCCAGTCCAACAAAGTGCTCGGCACACTCGGGTAGGAGCGCGCATGGCCCAGCGTAAGCGCAATCAACGTGGAGCCACATGCCGAACTCTTCGGCCAGTTTCGCGCACTCCGCAACCGGGTCCACGCTGGTGGAAGACGTGGTGCCGATGGTGGCGACGATGCAGCAAGGCTGGAGGCCCGCGCGCAGGTCAGTTTCGATGAGCGTGCGCAGGGCGCTTGCCTTCATTCGGAATTGTGCGTCAGTCGGAACCTTGCGTACAAACTTCTGGCCAATGCCGACGGCCATGGCGCCCTTCTCGACCGAGGAGTGTGCCTGTTCGGAGGTATAGACGACGAGGTTGCCGCGATAGCCTTCGACGCGGGTATCGGGCTGGGAAAAGGCGCGGGCGCAGATGAGTGCGTGCATGGTGCTGGTGGACGCCGTGTCGTAAATGATGCCGAAAAACTCGGGCGGAAGGCCAAGCCATTCGCGAAGCCACCCCATGGCCACCTGTTCCAGCTCAACCACGGCGGGGGAAGTCATCCAGTGCAGGCCGTTGGTGTTCATGGCAGCAATCAACAACTCGGCGAGAATTCCCGGGGTGGATGCGGATGTGCCGAAGTAGGCCATGAAGCCGGGATGATTCCACTGCGTTACCGCAGGAACAATCTTGCTGCGGAAGTCCTCCAGCATGGATTCAAAGCTCTCGCCCTGTTCGGGTGCGTGCGCCGGAAGGGAATCGATGAGCTCGCCGGGTTTCAGAGTGGGGAGTACGGGATAGTCGCGAATATTGCCGAGGTACTCCGCAATCCATTCCACGCTGTTGTGCGCGGATTTACGGAAATCTTCCACGTACCGCGCCCAATCTTGAGGGTTTTGGGGATCGGGCAGATTATGATCTGACATTTGTGCTCCTGTATAAGAAATTTTACCGCAGGGAGCAGGGCCCGGCGACACTGTGAGAGCCGTCACAGCCGAATGTTCATTTGAAGACGAGAATCAAGCTAGCGCAGAATATAGGCCATTGCCTCGCGTAACGGCGCTAGCTGGAGCCGTGGATTCAGGAGTTTAAATTGCACGAGCTATCCATCGTTTCTTCCGTCCTTGACCAGCTTGATGAGCTGAAGAAGCAGCACGAAGGCGCGGTGTTCTCGAAGGTGGGGTTACGCGTGGGCGAGCTGGCGGGCGTAGACGTGGACTGCCTGCGTTTTGGTTTTGAAGCTGTTGTGAAAGACACGCATTGGGAGCGGCTGGCGCTGGAGATTGAGCAGGTTCCGCGTCGGCAGCGGTGCCCTGCGTGCAGCGAAGAATTCAGGGCAGAGAACTGGGCTACCACTTGTCCCAAATGCGGCGAGACGGAAACCGTAGTTGTTGCCGGGCAAGAGCTCGAGATCGCCTATGTCGAGGTAGAGGAATGAGCCAGATCGTAGTTGAAAAAAAGGTGTTGAACGAAAATCAGAAGATTGCCCTTGAGCTGCGCGAGAAATTCCGCGCACACAAGATTCTAGTGATCAACATCGTTAGCTCGCCGGGATCGGGCAAAACAACTTTGCTGGAGCAAACCCTTGAGCGAATGGACAAGAGCAAGCGCGTAGCGCTGCTGACCGGCGATCTGCAAACGGAAAACGACGCCAGGCGGCTTGCGCAATGGGGCTTTCCGGTAAAGCAGATCATTACCGGAGGAACCTGCCATCTGGACGCGAAGATGATCGAGCGTCACTTGGCGGACTGGCCGCTGGAGAACATTGACGTACTGATCATCGAAAACGTGGGTAACCTGGTGTGTCCGACTGGCTACGATCTGGGCGAGCATTTCAAGATCGTGATGCTGAGCGTAACCGAAGGCGAGGACAAGCCGCTGAAATATCCATCAATCTTCGTTAAATCCGAACTGATGATTCTGAGCAAGGTGGATTTGCTGCCATACGTTCCTTTCGATGCCGAAGTGGCTAAGAGCAATGCGAGGATGGTTCATCCGGGAATCGAGATTATTGAAACCTCAAACAAAGGCGATGGGATGGAGCAGTGGATGAAATGGCTGGAGGAAAAACTGGCTGCGGTGAAATCAGGCGAGCTGATTTCCATTTAACGTCATTCAGAATCTAGATTTTGTGTGCGGGCCGGGGAATAACTCTCTCCGGCCTTCTTCCGTGTATGAGAGAAGCAGGGAACAAATGGAATCCTGGCCATACCAGAACGCATCTTGCAGAGGGGGAGAATTACTGGAGAACGAGATGAAACCCGTCTATATAGCTGCCTATCACCAATCCAAGTTCGGCAAACTGCTCGGAATGACCATCCCGCAAATTGTGAATAACTCAATTCAGGGCGTCTGCAGGGAAATTGGCGTTGATCCTTCGCTGCTCGATGTGGGGTCGGTCGGAGCTGCCTGCAATATCTCTCTGAACGAGCAGGGTTTGCTTTCTGGTCTTGCTGCTTCGGTACCGGGGCTGGCCAGCAAGCCCATTGAAACCGTGGAAAATGCCTGTGCCTCCGGAGGGCAAGCCGTTCTCTCCACGATTCTGAAGCTGCAGGCCGGATGGGGAGAAACTGGCTTTGCGATGGGCTATGAGAAGATGCGCGACGCCGAGGGGAAAATGGATGGGAAACTCGTTGGCAAGGCGCTGGGAGAATACTCGCATCCGGATGAGCGCCCGGGCAAAATATATGTTTTTCCCCATCTGTATGCCGAGATCATGGAATGTTATCTCAAGCGCCACAAGGTAACGGAAGCCGATCTGGCGACGATTTCGGTGGAAGAGTATGCCAACGGCAACAAAAATCCCTTGGCCCAGATGAACAAAGTGAAGATCACTCTCGACGATGTGATAACCATTAGCGACAGGAACCGCTACATCGTCGATGGCCTGCCGCTCAAGACCTACGACTGCTCGCAGATTTCGGACGGCTATGCGGCGCTCATTCTGGCGACGGAAGAAGGTTTGGCGAGGCTGGGTGTAAGTCGGGCCGATGCGGTTGAGATCGCCGGTTGTGCGCAGGCCACCGATCCGCTGATGAAGGAAGGGCGCGACATTCTGCGTCCGGCCGGGGCTTACCGTGCGATGAATCGCGCTTATGAAATGGCCGGAGTCACGGCGCAGGACGTGAACGTGGCCGAAGTGCATGACTGCTTCTCCGTCATGGGCGCGATTGGCGCTGAGGTGCTTGGTAAAGCAAAGTTTGGCGAGGGTGCGAAGTACTGGGTGGAAGGGAAGGCGAGAGTCGATGGCGAGTGCGGCATCAACCTTTCAGGCGGACTGATCGCCAAAGGGCATCCGATTGGAGCAACGGGGGTTGCCATGGTGGGTACATGCTTCAATCAACTCATGGGACGGATGCCGGAAGGCTTGCAGATGAAGAATCCGAAGGTGGCAGCGACGTTTAATGTCGGCGGCGCGATTTGCGCCTCGGTCTGCACGGTTCTCAAGCGGTAGCCGCTCCGTTTTATTCGGGCTTTGGCGAAGGCACGATGTGGCCTTCGCCGGGAATAAAGTCGTCGGTCGAGTAGTCCTGAAGCTCGTGACAGTGAGGGCATTCAAAGCGTCCGGCCCCGGAATGCGGGACAAGTGAGTCGGTGCTCTTTCCCTTTACGGCTTTGCGCGGGAGCACGGGGAAGCGCTGTGCGCAGATCTTGCATTCAACCATCCAGACTAGTGCCATAAATGAATGTTACTCGAAACGCAGCAAAAAGTGCCCTGCACTCCCTCTGAAACCGGGCGGGATGACAGGGCTTTTTTTTGTTTACCAGATGCGCACCCGCTCGGCTGGCGCAAGATAGAGTTTCTCTCCCGGTTCAACATGGAAGGCGGAGTACCAGGCATCGATGTTGCGCACGGTTGCGGCGCGAAATTCCGCTGGTGCATGGGAATCCGTCGCCACCTGTCGCCGAAGTGTGGCTTCGCGAGTTTTGTTAGCCCAGTTCTGGGCGAAGGCGATGAAGTACTGCTGGTCGCCCGTGAATCCACCCTGCTCGGGTGCGGGGTTGCCGCCGAGCGAGGCGCGATAGCCGTCGTAAGCGGCGGAGATTCCCGCTACGTCGGCGATGTTTTCGGCGAGTGTCTGTTCGCCGTTAACGGAAAGATTTGGGAACGGCTTGTAAGTATCGTACTGCGCAGCGAGTTTCTTTGTGGCCGTGTCAAAGTGTGCGAGATCGTCCTTAGTCCACCAGTTGCGCAGAGCACCCGTGGAGTCGAATGTGCTCCCCGCAGTATCGAAGGCATGGCTGATCTCGTGTCCTATGACTGAGCCGATGGCGCCATAATTGGCTGCCGCGGGTGCCTGTGGATCGAAGAAAGGCGGCTGGAGAATCGCGGCCGGGAAGTTCAGCGCGTTTTGCAATGGCAAGTTGACGGCATTCACCGTCTGCGGCATCATCGACCATTCTTTCTTGTCGACCGAGGCTCCCAGGCGCTTCACCTCGCGATGGTACTCGAAGAGACCGCCTCGCCAGAGATTGCCGAAAACATCATCAGCTTTGATTTTGAGCGCGGAGTAGTCGCGCCATGTTTCTGGGTAGCCCACCCCTACATACAGCGTGTTGAGCTTGGCCTGGGCTTCAGCCTTGGTTGTGGGAGCCATCCAGGTCAGCGCTTCGATTCGCTTTCGGAATGCTTCAACGATATTGGCGACCATGACTTGTGCCTGTGTCTTGGCCTCCGGTGAAAAGTATCGCTGCGCGTAGATTTTGCCAACCTCGTCGCCTAGCAATCCGTTGACGACACGCACTCCTCGCTGCCAGCGCGGGCGCTGCTGCGGAGTGCCGGAAAGCGTCTTGCCAAAGAAAGCGAAGCGCTCTTCGGCAAAGGCCTTGGGCAGAACTCCGGCGTACTGTTCTATCAGGTGGAAGGCAAGCCAGTCTTTCCAGGTATCGAGCGAAACGGAGGAAACGAGGGCTGCTTCCCCGGTGAACGCGGCGGGCTGCCAGACGATGAAGCTGGCCTGCTTGTCGAGCCCGGCGGCGCGGAAGTATTCGCTCCAATCGAGACCGGGAGCCTTGATTACGAAATCTGTCTTACTCCACGTGTTGTCTGCCTTGTGCACATCTTCGTTGTCTGCGAGAGAACTATGCTTCTCGGCTATGGCGTGCTCCAGTTCCATAATGCGTGCGGCGCGCTCTTCCGGTTCGGTGAATCCGGCGAGCTTCAACATGGCGACTATGTGCGCCTGATACTTGGCGCGGATATCCCGCATATGATCGCTGGAGGAGAGGTAGTACTCGCGATCGGGGAGCACGATGCCGCCCTGAAGCAGATATGCCCCGTAGTGTGCCGAGTCATGGAAGCCGGGAGCGACCCAGATTCCGAAGAGGTTTGAAGTATGGAAGTTGGTGTTGTTCAGGGGATCGACGTCGGCTCGGAGAGTTGCTCCGAGGGCGTGCGCCAATTGCTTCTTGTTCTTGATTGCGCCGATTGCCTTAAGATGCGGTTGGAGTGGCGCTAGGCCCTTGGCTTCGATTGCCTTCTCGTTCATATAGGAGTTGTAGAGGTCGGCTATTTTCCGCGCGCCGGTTCCGGGCTTTGCTTGCGATTTCGCAGCTTCCTCGATGATGCCCGCTGTACGCTTGTTGGCAGTGTCGTCCAAGGCGGTGAAGGCGCCGATGGAACCACGGTCGGCTGGAATGTCCGACTTCTTGATCCACTCGCCATTGGCAAAGCGATAGAAGTCGTCTCCGGGATTTACAGAGCGATCAATGTGGCTGAGAGCGATACCATGCGTCTGTTTTGCCGAGGCTTCCTGCGCGGACGCAGCAGAAGAGAAAACGAGAGTAGCGCCGAATGCTATGAACGCGAGATGAATGAGGTGACTCATTGGGCCTCCTTGAACAGGTACGTAATCTGCCGCACCGAAGTTTAGATGAGACTGAAGCAAGTTGGATAGCGCTGCAGAGGGGCGCTTCACTCCGCCTATGGCAACGCAACACTTCGCGAACTCCGCAAAAGGGAACGGGCTACCGGATGCGCTCGAAGTGATAACCGGACTTGGCGAGGGCTTCGAGCAGAATTTTTACGTGTTCAGTGCCCCTTGTTTCCAGAGTCAGATCAATTGCCGTGTTGCCGAAATCCACGCCGAACTTGCGGTCATAGGTGGTTTCGACGATGTTGGCACGGTGCTCGGCCAGTACTCCGGTGAGAGTGTGTAGAGCGCCGGGATAATCCTCCAGGTAAATGCGGAGGCGAATGAGGCGTCCATCTTTTGCCAGTCCGCGCTCAATGATGCGCGAGAGGATGCTGACATCTATATTGCCGCCACTAATAACGGCGGCGATGCGCTTGCCCTTGCAATGGATTTTGTCGTGAACCAGGGCGGCGACAGTAGCAGCGCCCGCGCCCTCGGCGACGGTCTTTTCGCGCTCCAATAGAAGCAGAATTGCGCTGGCGATTTCTTCCTCTTCGACGGTGACGATCTCGTCCACGTATTTTTGCACCATGGGCATGGTGCGCTCGCCGGCGCGGCGCACGGCGATGCCGTCGGCCAGGGTTGACGCCATAGGCAGCGTGACCAGGTGTCCGGCATCAATAGCGGCCTTCATCGAAGGCAGGCGAGATGTTTGCACACCGATCACCTGAATGCGTGGATTGATCTCCTTAAGCGCGCAGGCCATTCCGCCGATCAGTCCTCCGCCTCCGATGGGCACGACGACTACATCGACATCGGGGATCTGGCTTAACAGTTCAATTCCGAGCGTGCCCTGCCCGGCGATGATAGCGTCGTCGTCGAAAGCGTGGATGAAGGTGAGGTTCATTTCGGTGGCGCGGCGCTTGGCCTCGTCACAGGATTCATCGTAGTTCGCGCCGTGCAGCACGACCTCTCCGCCGAAGCGTCGAGTGGCCATAACCTTGTTGAGAGCCGTGGCGAGCGGCATGACGATCTGCGCCGGGATTCCGCGCTTTGTGGCATGGTAGGAGACCGCTTGCGCGTGATTTCCGGCTGAAGCGGCAATCAATCCGTGGCCCAGCTCTTCCGGCGTAAGTTCCAGAATCTTATTGAGGGCTCCGCGCTCTTTGTAGGCTCCGGTGATCTGGAGGTTCTCCAGCTTAAGAAAAATCTGGTTGCCGCAGAGCTGCGAGAAGGTATCCGAGCGCGAGCATGGCGAGTGGAAGACGGAGTCGCGGATTCTCGCATAGGCTCTTCTGACATCATCAACTGTCACCATGGCTGCCGCCGCACCTAAGGTCATAATTTTTTCCTGAATGCGATGCACTTAGTCCCGAGGGGGTTAAGTAGGCTCGCGAGAAATACAAGTATAAGCGATTCTCCCTTTGTGTCCGTTCCGATGTAAATACAGTTAAAAAGTAAACGTATGTAGGCATGCTCGCATCTATTCACGCTGAGACTGATTTGAGAGTAAGCGGGTGAACAGGGGATTAACGGGAAATGCTTATCATGAAGCCAGAGTTCCGGTCCATCGTGATTTTTGGAGGAGCCGGGTTTATCGGCTCAAACTGGACGGAGCGGCTGCTGAATAGAACCGAAGCGAAGGTGCATGTGGTCGACAACCTCTCGCGACCGGGCTCACGACATAATCTGGAGTATCTGCAGAAAATAGCCGGTCCGAACGGACGATTGCAGATCACAATCGGAGATGTGCGTGATGCTGCGACAGTATCACGGGCGCTTAGAAGCGCAAGCGAGATCTACAATTTCGCCGCGCAGGTTGCAGTCACAACCTCGCTGACCGATCCCAGGCTTGATTTCGAGGTAAACCTCGGCGGCACCTTCAACATTCTGGAAGCGGCTCGATGGCACGGGCGTAATCCGTACCTGCTGTTTACCTCTACGAACAAGGTTTATGGCAGTTGTGGAGATCCGGATGTGCGCGTGGAAGGCAACCGCTACGTGCCGGTTGCGCCAGGCGGAACAGATGAGTCACAACCGCTTGATTTCCACTCACCTTATGGCTGCTCCAAGGGTGGAGCCGACCAGTATGTGCGCGATTACGCGCGCATCTATGGGCTGAATTCGGTGGTCTTCCGTATGTCCTGCATTGCAGGGCCACGTCAGTTCGGAACTGAAGACCAAGGCTGGGTTGCTCATTTTCTGTACTCCGCGCTGGCGGGCAAGCCGCTCACGATCTATGGCGATGGGAGGCAGGTGCGGGATGTGTTGTACGTGGACGATCTGCTGCGTGCCTTCGAGGCTGCTTATCGGAACCGCGAGAAAACAGCGGGGCAGATCTTTAATATCGGAGGCGGGCAGAAGAACACGGTTTCGTTGCTGGAGCTCATCGACCGCATAGAAGAGCTTACCGGAGTGCGTCCGTGCTACAACTTTGATGATCAGCGCGCGGGCGATCAGCTTATATACGTCACCAATCACGCCAAGTTTTCGCGTTTTACCAGGTGGCGACCAGAAGTAGGTGTGGACGGCGTTCTAAAGGGAATCTACAAGTGGTACACCAATAATCGCGAACTGTTCGCCTCCTCGCCAGCCGAACACCTGAACCAGGTGCTCACCCCGGCTCGGAGGACAGCTTGACCGCCCGCTTTGCGCTGGTTAATCCGAACTGGAGCTTCACCGGTTCGACGTACTTTGGTTGCCGTGATCCTCATATCCCGCTTGAGTTGCTCTTTGCAGCGCAGAAGATCCGTGCCAAGGGGAATCACGCGGCAGTCTTCGATGCTCAGACCGAAGACCTGACTCTGGCGGAGACGCGTGAACAGGTGGCTCGCTACGATCCTGACTTTCTGGTGATCCCCTCCGCGCCATCTTATCTGTTCTGGCGTTGCCCGCCGCCGGAGCTTCGTGTTCCGAGCGAATGGTTTGCCGGGCTCGAAGGCCAGGCGAAAAAGGTTCTGATCGGGCCGCATGGTTCCGCCACGCCCCGCGCAGCGATACGTAAAACAGGAGCCGACGTCATCATAAAAGGTGAGTGCGAGGACGCGCTCGCCGGGCTCGCCTCCGAGCCCTGGGAAATGCTCGACGGCGTGTGCTTCCGCGATAGCTCCGGGCGCGAGCACTTCAGCCCGGGTCTTGCTGTGGTGGACATGAAGACGCTGGCCGCCCTCGATTTTGCCGATTACAACGTAGAGAAGCACTGGCACCGGCATCACGTCTTCAATCAGGGCGATGGGCGTGGAGCCGAGATCGAGTTCTCCCGCGGCTGCCCCTGGAACTGCATCTTCTGCAATAAGCAGCTCTTCCGGAACAAGTTCCGCGAGCGCGATGTAGATGCCGTGCTGCTGGAAATTGATCGTCTCATTGCTCGCGGGGTCGATTACATTTACTTCATCGACGAAATTTTCGGGGTTGGCAAGAATACGTTGCGGCTGCTGGAGGGGATAGCCCAGCGCAACGTCCGCATCGGATTCCAGAGCCGTATCGACCTGTGGAACGAAGAGAAGCTCGACTTGGTGGGCCGGGCTCACACGATTTCTGCCGAGTTCGGCATCGAATCAATCACCGCCGCAGGGCGGGATGAGCTGAACAAGAATTGCTCCATAAATACCGAGCGCATCTACGAGCTGCTGGTTCGTGCCCGTCAGCACATCCCCTGGGTGCAGGCCAACCTTATTCTGACCGAACACGATAAACGCGACGAGATTCGCAGCTGGCAGGAACGAATGAAAGCTGAAGGAGTCTGGGTCAGCGAACCAGTCCCCATGTATCCGTTCCCCGGCTCGCCACTCTACCTGCAGCTCTTTGGTCCTCCCGATGATCAGGCCTGGGAGCGGGCTCATCATTACTACATCTCAACGTTTGAGACCAAGGGCTACAGTGACATTCAGGAGCAGCGCCCCAAAGCGCTGGAGGAGATGGAAAGAAACACCACACTTTGAGCTTTTTCCCTTTTCGATCCCACGAGAGCCTCTATTTCCTCTGAGCCGCTGCTGCCTCCGCGATTTCCTCCCGAAAGTTAAGCCATCACAGGCGTGCTGCTGACCCATTGCAATCCGTACAAAACCTCCATAAGTGCTCGTAACGCAGCGAAAGTTTCTCTCTGGGAATACACAAAAGGCCATGAACGAAATTTCTTTCCCAAATATAAATTTAGCCTTGACAGGCAAAAGATTAGGGCTAGGATGGAGTGCAGTGGAGCAAAAGGGAGCCTAGAGGATTTATTTCGCCGGTTTCCGATTCCTAAATGACATATACCTCCTCGCTGGACCGCCCAGCTTGAGAGTTAGCCCATTGAAAGGGCTTGCGAATGTTTCGCGGCAACTGCCCAACCCGACTCGATGACAAGGGCCGCTTGAAAATGCCCGCCGAATTTAAGCGTGAAATTGACGAGAGATATGACGGTCAATTTTACATTACCAGCTTCGACGGTAAGGTCATCCAGCTCTATCCCTTGTCGGAGTGGGAAGTTGTCGAGCAGCGGATGGCAAGCCAGCCCGTCTCGAACGTTAAGGTTCAAAAGTTTTTGGACGTAACGAGCTACTACGGTCAGGTAGTCGCACTGGATAGCCAGGGCCGGTTGACAATCGCCGAATGGCTTCGGAACAAGTTTGGGCTCAAGGGCGAAGTTGCGGTCATTGGTAAACTGAAGCATATCGAAATCCGGTTGATGGAAGACTTTGGTAAGCAGGTGGAAGAGAACCCTCTGACGCCGGAAGATCTGGACGAACTTATGCGGCAAGGAATTTAGTTTGTGGACGAAATAGGGTCCGAAGGCAGCGAAAGCGCTCTTACGAGCGCGCATGGCGGGAGGCGTTTCAGCCATGCACCGGTTCTTTTACAAGAGGCAATCGACTTCCTGGCCATAAGGCGCGGAGGGACTTACATCGATGCCACTCTGGGGCTCGGCGGACATAGTTCCGCCATTGCAGCAATGCTTGGCCCGGAAGGAAGGCTGATCGGCTTCGATAAGGACACCAAGGCGCTTGAGATGGCACGCAAACGATTGAATGCCCCGGAAGGGCGCGAGCAGGACTGGCCTGAGATTACGCTGCATCACGCCTCCTACGCTGAAATAGCGGAGCGCGTGGCCCCCGGTAGCGCGGATGGTCTGCTCGCCGATCTGGGTGTTAGTTCAATGCAGCTTGACGATGCCAGCCGAGGATTTAGTTTTCAGGCGGAAGGTCCGCTCGATATGCGTATGAACCCGCAATCCGAGCTATCCGCCGATCAAGTGGTAAACCAGTTCGACGAGAGCACTCTCGCTGATCTGATTTACGAATTCGGTGAGGAGAGGAGGTCGCGGAGAATCGCCAGAGCCATTGTACGGGCGCGGCCGATAAAATCGACTGCTCATCTAGCACGAGTCGTATCGGCTGCAGCCCGGCCAATGAATCAACCAAGAGGAAAAGGCATTCATCCTGCGACACTGACTTTTCAGGCGATCCGAATTTATGTGAATCGCGAACTGGAAGATTTGCGGGCGCTGCTCAAAGGCGCGCCCAAGGTAGTGAAACCGGGGGGAAGGCTGGTTGTTATCAGCTTCCACTCGCTGGAAGACCGCATGGTGAAGGACGCCATACGGGAAGGGGCTCGCGAAGGAATATGGGAGCCATTGACCAGGAAACCAGTGATTGCTTCTGAGCGCGAAATCGCGGAGAACCCGCGAGCGCGTTCGACAAAGATGCGTGCGGCGGTTCGGATGGAGTCCCAGAGCCGACTGAAAAATAGATAAATTTTTTGAAATGTTTCTGAACATCGTGTGGAAAAACCTGTGCATGTTGTGAATAACTTAGGAAAAGCGGGAGTGGTATATGGCGATCTGGGCAACTGTGTTGCCGCAAAGGGTGAGTGAAAGAAGTCAGAATGCAGCTCCGGTCGCTCCGCGCCGCTACATGCCCGGGGCGCCAGAGATTTACTTCCAGAAGGGGATTGATAATTCCCGTCTCGTGCGCTCGGTAGATCCGGTGCGCAAACGTGAGATGCACGTATTTACTGCCACCGTGGTGACTTGCTTCCTGATGGCGCTGGTTTATCTTTGGCAGCACTGCAACTCGATTGAGTGCGGCTACAAGATAGAGGACCTGCGCTCGAAGCGGAACCAGGCGGCGGACTTGAATCGGACGCTGAAGCTCGAAGAGGCCACGCTTAAGGAGCCGGGCCGAATTGACGCCTTGGCGCGCGAAATGGGAATGTCTTTGCCTGCAGTTGGACAGGTGCAGCGACTGGACGAACCTGGTGCCCTGGATAACGGTGCTCCGGTGATGGCACGAGCCAGCAACGTTTCAGTTGTTTCAATTCCGTACTGAGTGCGGGGCGAATCTGGCGAATGACGGAGCTCGTGCGGAATTGTCCAACAATTATTTGGGCGGAGCTTTCACGGCTGTATTACCTTAAGAAAATGCAGTGCTACGGTCCTAATAGTTTCTTGGGGCGCGTTCAGCGCTCTTCTGCAGTTCTCTTGCGAACCTTCAGCAACTTCGATTTGACCAGTAGTTCCAGTTCTCGGGCAGGGGAATACTCGGGTTCCCCGGCAGGGCGGGTGTAAGCGATGGCAGCAGGCGCCAGTGCTCCAACTGATACGAAATCCCGCCTCCTCAAGTTTGGAGTCTTCCTCGTCGTCTGGACTTTGCTGATTCTCGGGCGGTTGGCGATTTTGCAGGTGCTGCATCACTCCGAATGGGTTGAGCGAGCGCAGCGTCAGCAGCAACGGAGCGTCGAAGTCTCTCCGCAGCGCGGCGTTATCTATGACCGCAATGGGCAGGCGCTCGCGATGACCGTGCAAGTCGATTCGGTCTTTGCGGTGCCCAGCGAAATTCCGGATCAAGGCGCCACGGCCAACATGCTGTCAGCCGTGACCGGCGAGGCTGCTGGCAACATACTGCAACGCATACAATCGCAGAGACATTTTGCCTGGGTCGCCCGCAAAGTAGACGCTGAAACTGCCGACCGGATTCGATTGCTGAATCTTCGCGGTATCTATTTTCAAAAGGAAATGAAACGCTTTTATCCCAAACGGTCGCTGGCCGCGCAGGTGCTCGGCTACGTGGGCATGGAAGACACGGGCCTGGCCGGGATAGAGCACCTTTACCAGGATCAGCTGAACGGCGTGAAAGGCCGCCTGGTTGTGAGCGTGGACGCGCGGCGCAAGTGGTTTGGCCATATGGAGCACCCGCCCGAGCCGGGGGATAACGTCGTGCTCACCATCGACGAAAAGATTCAGTTCATCGCGGAGAAAGAACTGGAACAGGCGATGCAGGACACCAAGGCTCTCAGTGGTACGGTCGTCGTGCAAAATCCACGTACGGGCGAGATTCTTGCCCTGGCCAACTCGCCGACCTTCAATCCGAATGTTTCACGCGAGATCACGCCGGAAAAACTGAAGAACCATGCGGTCAGCGATGTGTATGAACCGGGCTCGATGTTCAAAACGGTGACCTTTTCTTCTGTGTTCGAGGAAAAGTTGGCGCGGCCAGAAGAGATCATTAACTGCGCACCTGGTTTTGTCGTGGTTGGCGGAATTCGTATTCGCGATTCGCACCACATGGGCACGGTGACTTTGGAGGAGGCTTTTGCGCAGTCCAGCAATACGACTTCCGTGAAGATGGCTCTGCGTATGGGGCCTGAACGCTTCTACAAGCACATACAGGATTTCGGATTCGGACAGTCTACAAACATAGAACTGCCGGGCGAGACTCGCGGACTGGTGCGGAAAGTTGAACGCTGGTCTGGGTCTTCCGTTGCATCCATTGCAATCGGTCAAGAGATCGGCGTTACGCCGTTGCAAGTAGTCTCGATGATGTCCGCGATTGCCAACGACGGCATTTATTCTCCACCGCGCATTGTGGCTAGCGTAACTCCGCCCAATCAGGGATATCAGCGAATCGAATTTCGTCCTCAATCACAGCGGCGCGTCATCACTTCCTATACCTCTGCGATCATGCGCCGGTTGACTGAGGATGTAGTGCTGGGAGGAACCGCCCGCCGCGCTATCCTCGATGGTTACACTTCAGCGGGAAAGACGGGCACGGCGCAGAAGGTCGATCCGCGCACGCGCGCCTACTCCAAGACAGACTACGTTGCGACCTTTGCGGGTTTCACCCCTGTAAGCAATCCTGCGCTGACGATAGCGGTCATCCTTGATACGCCGCACGGGCTGCATCAGGGTGGGCAGGTCTGCGCGCCTGTTTTCAAGCGGGTTGCCGAACAGGTGCTGGCATATTACGGCGTGCCTCACGACGTGGAGCCTAAGAACAATTCTGCACGTCGTTTGCTGGTGGCACGCGCTGCCGAGGGCGACATTGAAGATATGCAACCACATGCGCTGGGCGGCAAGATAGAGTTAGAGAACGCTGCGCCGACAGCTTTTCCTGCATTGGCAAAAACGGCCTCAACCGCTGCGCCGGTTGATCCCGCAGGGGTTCTGCGCGCACCCACGCCCGCGCAGATTGATGCGCAGGGCGGAACAGTAATGCTCGATGTGAAGGCCGGTTCCACGGTACCATCATTATTAGGGCTTTCAATGCGCAGCGCCATCGAGTCGGCGCACAAAGCTGGATTTCAATTGCAGATTATGGGCAGCGGAATAGCACGCGAGCAGCTGCCACCGCCGGGCGCTTCTTTGCCGCGGGGTTCGAGAATTGCTGTTCGCTTCTCTCGATAGAACTTGCCTGCACCGCAGGCTTCGGATACAGGGGTAATGAATTTTTCTAGAATTCTTGACGGCGCAGAAGTGCTCTCGCAGAGCGGCTCGTGCTCGGTGAAAGGGCTCGACTACGACTCGCGTCGCGTGCAACCCTCTTGGCTGTTTGTCGCTATGCGCGGCGAAAGCACGGATGGCAATCGCTACATTGACGCCGCCATTGCCGCTGGAGCCGTGGCGGTAGTCACGGATTCTGCAGAGCAAACGCCGCGCAAAGGCGTGGCCTGGGCCGTGGTGCCGCATGGACGGCGCGCGCTGGCCCGTTTGAGTGCAAATTTCTACAAGCGCCCCGCCGAACGTCTTTGCTTCACGGGTATCACTGGCACGAACGGCAAGACGACCGCGAGCTTTATTGTCGAGGCGATTCTGCGGGCCGCGAAACGCAAGAGCGCGCTGATTGGCACGGTGGAGTATCACTTGCCGGGAGAAGTTCTGGTCGCGCCCCACACCACGCCTGAATCGCTCGAACTGAACCAGATGTTTGCCCGCTGTGTGGCGCATGGAGCGACGGAAGTGGTAATGGAGGTTTCCTCGCACGCTCTGAAACAGGCGCGCGTATTCGGCATTCCTTTCGATGTTGCGGTTTTCAGCAATCTAACGCAGGACCATCTCGACTATCACAAGACGATGGAGGACTACTTTGCGGCAAAGCGCGTTCTGTTCGAGGGGTGCGGTACCGAGCCTCCGCGTTGCGCAATCGTGAATGTGGACGATGAGTATGGGCGCAGCCTTGCGGAGTTCTCGCGCCGCCGCTCAAAGCTTTTCACGTTTGGAATTAAGCAGGGCGATTTTCACGCCGAGCGCTTGGAGATGACTCCGCTCGGGAATAAGTTCACGCTTGCCACGCCGGGGGAACCAATTGAGCTGACGTCTCCGCTGATTGGGTTGGTGAATGTTTACAACGTGATTGCCGCCTGTGCCGCTGCTTACGCACGCGGTTGCACGCCGGAGCAGATCGTCCGGGGAATTGACGGGATGCGTCGCGTTCCGGGCCGCTTCGAGCGCGTGGACGAAGCGCAGCCCTTTGCGGTAGTTGTGGACTACGCGCACACGGATGATGCACTGAAGAACCTGACGCGGCTTGCGCGCGACTTCGCCTCCCGCAGCAATGGCCGTGTGATTACGGTTTTCGGATGCGGTGGCGATCGCGATCGTACCAAGCGGCCCAAGATGGGACGCGTGGCAGGAGAGGGAAGCGACTTTGTCGTCATAACCTCGGACAACCCGCGTAGCGAAGACCCGCGGGCAATTATCGAGGATGCCGTGCCGGGGCTGCGCGAAACCAGAACGCCCTTTATCGCCGAGCCCGACCGCCGGAACGCCATTGCGATTGCACTCAGCGAAGCGCGCGCTGGAGACATTGTTCTGCTTGCAGGCAAGGGCCACGAACGCGTGCAGATCACGCGCGAAGGAGAGCTTCCCTTTGACGATCATCGGGTCGCGAGTGAGGAACTCAATCGTATTGGCTACAAGCGAGGAGGACGCGCATGAAGCTTTCATTGGACAAGGTTGCGGCATTCACTCAGGGCAGCGGCACGTTTGACCGCGCCGCGGTTGCCGAGGGCTACTCCATCGACACGCGCACGTTGCGTCCGGGCGATCTGTTCTTTGCAATCAAAGGTGAACGCCTTGACGGCCATGATTATGTAGAAGCTGCTCTGAATGCAGGTGCGGTGGCTGCCGTAGTTGCCCATGATCAGCTGGAGCGTTTTGCCGAAAGATCGAAGCTGATTGAGGTTGAAGATTGCGCCGTGGCGCTGCAACATCTGGGCGCGGCTGCGAGGCGGTTGTGGGGCAAAAAACTGATTGCCGTAACCGGATCGGCGGGCAAGACCACCACCAAGGATTGCATCGCGCATGTGCTGGGTGCGCAATTTCAAGTGCTGAAATCGCTGGGAAATCTGAACAACCACTTCGGACTTCCAATGCAGCTTTTGCGGCTGGAAGCGCAGCACGAGATCGCGATCATCGAAATGGGCATGTCGCACGCGGGCGAAATCACCACACTGGCGCAAATTGCCGCGCCGGATGAAGGCGTGGTGACCAACATCGGGCTTGCGCATTTGGAGAGCTTCGGAACGCAAGCCGGCATTGCGCGAGCCAAGTATGAACTGATCGAGGCGCTCCCGGCCGGGGGGCATTGCTTCCTCAATGCCGATGATCCTTACGCCTCGCAGTTCGGCCGCGATTTCCGCGGTAAAGTTACGCTTTATGGAATTGAGCATCCGGCTGACTATCGCGCCGAAAATCTTGTTTTGCGCGGGGTCCTGGGGGCGGAGTTCGATGTAGTTGGCCCCGGCTTCCGGGAGCACGCTCGGTTGCTCCTGATGGGACGCCATAACGTGCTGAATGCGCTGGTGGCCGTCGCGGTGGCGGCTGAGCATGGCGTGAAACCATCCGATGCGATGGCCCGCTTGGGTTCGCTAAGTGCCGGTGATAAACGCGGCGAAGTGCGCGAGGTTTCCGGGGCAATTCTCATCAATGACTGCTACAACTCTAATCCCCAGGCTCTGGACAGCATGGTTGCCGCTCTGGCGCAGACGCCGGCCCGGCGGCGGATCGTCATTGCCGGTGAGATGCTGGAACTGGGGGCGAGTTCGCCGGAGCTGCATCGCGAGTGTGGCCGGAAAATGGCGCAGAACAAGGCGGACTACGTCGTGGGAGTTCGAGGTAATGGCGAGCTCATTGCCGAGGGTGCGGCGTCGGCCGGTGTAGCTTCCGAATTTGTGGAGACTCCCGAGCAGGCGGGCGAGTGGCTTGCACGCAACCTGCGCGAAGGAGATGCAGTGTTACTGAAGGGTTCGCGGGGGGTAGGTCTGGAACGCGCGCTGGCGGCCTTTGAGGCGCAACAAAAAGCTTAAGTTCAACAGCGGGCCTAGACCCGCGCAACGATCGAGGATCCATTGCTTTATTGGCTTTTATACGAGTACATATTTCGCCACTTCAACGTGGGACCGTTCCGGATTTTTCGGTATCTGACTTTCCGTACGGCTTTTGCCAGCTTGACGGCGCTCTTCATGGCGCTCATCATCGGGCCTTCGGTGATTCGCCGTCTGCGCGAGTTCCAGATCGGCCAATACATTCGCGAAGAGGGGCCGCGCTCGCACCAGAAGAAAGCGGGCACGCCGACCATGGGAGGACTGCTGATTGTGGTCTCTATTGTTCTGCCCACGGTGCTCTGGGCAGACCCGGCAAACAAGTTCGTCTGGCTTGCTGTGCTCTCCACGCTGTCGTTTGGAGCGATTGGTTTTGCGGATGATTATTTGAAAGTTGTCCGCAAGCAAAACCTGGGATTGAACGGACGCAGCAAACTGCTGCTGCAAACGCTGGTTGCTTTTGTAATTGCAGTGGTGCTCATTATTTTGCAGGCAGAGGGGCAATACTCCACGCACCTGCTGGTGCCATTTTTCAAGAGATTCCGTCCGGACCTCGTCGTGACCGCGCTGGCGGCCAACCCGCACCTGTGGCCCCTCGCGTTTCTCCCTTTTATCGTTTTTGTAATCTTCGTGCTTGTCGGCTCCACCAATGCAGTCAACCTCACGGATGGACTCGACGGGCTTGCCATCGGGTGTACGTTGATTGCCGCCGGAGCGCTAACGGTGCTTACCTACGTGAGCGGCCATGCGGTTTTCTCGGACTATCTTGAGTTACAGAAGATGCCCATGGTAGGCGAGTTGACGATTTTCTGCGGAGCCATGGTCGGTGCCTCAATTGGCTTTCTCTGGTATAACACGCATCCTGCGGAAGTATTCATGGGCGATGTAGGTTCGCTTGCCCTGGGCGGAGCCATTGGTACGGTCGCTGTCATCATCAAGCAGGAGTTGCTGCTGCCCGCTATTGGCGGAATTTTCGTGCTGGAAGCGCTGTCGGTTATTCTGCAGGTAGGCTCATTTAAGCTGCGCGGAAAGCGTATTTTCTTGATGGCTCCATTGCATCATCATTTTGAGCAGCTCGGGTGGTCGGAGTCAAAGGTGATCGTGCGATTCTGGATAGCCTCGCTGATTTTCGCTTTGTTCGCGCTAACCACGCTTAAGTTACGATAGAGGGCGAGCTGCTCGAAGGCAGGAAAGAATCTTATGGACATTCAAGGCAAACGAGTTCTGGTTGTCGGGTTGGGCAAGTCGGGCGTGGCCTCCGCGCTCTTCCTCGAATCCCGTGGCGCGCGCGTTACCGTCAGCGACGCCAAGAGCGAGGATCAGCTTTGCAATGAGATTCCGTCGCTGCTCGACCGCGGCATTACGGTGGAAACCGGCAAGCACGGCGAGCGCACATTCCGCGATCAGGACTTGATTGTGGTCAGTCCCGGCGTTCCGAACAACGTTGCTCCGCTTCAGCATGCGCGTCGTCTTGGTATCCCAGTGATCGGCGAGATCGAGCTGACCGCGCGCTTCCTTCAGGGACAGATCGTGGCCATTACGGGGTCGAATGGCAAGACGACCACGACGACACTGACCGGGGAGATCATCGCTTCTGGCGGGCGCAAGACGCTGGTCGGAGGAAATATCGGTACACCCGCGATCACCTTCGTTGAGCAGTCCTCGCCGGACACCTGGGTTGTGCTGGAGATTTCGAGCTTTCAGCTTGAGTCAATTGAATCCTTTCACCCGCATATCTCGGCTATTCTTAACGTCACGCCGGATCACCTCGACCGCCATGGCTCCATGCAAAACTACATTGCGGCGAAAAGGCGAATCTTTGAGAATCAGACAGCCGACGACTATGCGGTCTTGAATGCCGACAGCGAAGTGAACCTTCAGATCGCAGAGGGGCTGAAGTCCCAGGTGCTGTGGTTCAGTCGAAAGCATCCTGTGGATCGCGGCGCATTTGTCGAAGGTGGCACCATTTGCTACCGCGACCCCGAACTCGTGGAAATTATGCCGGTTACGGAAATTGCGCTGAAGGGTGCGCATAACGTGGAGAACGTGCTTGCCGGTGTGGCAATCGGCATGGCTGCGGGAATTGAGCCTTCGGCGATACGCCGCGCAGTGAAGGATTTCCGGGCCGTGGAGCATCGTCTTGAATACGTCGCCACCTTGCGCGGCGTGCAGTACTACAACGACTCCAAGGCCACGAATGTCGACGCGACTATTAAGGCGCTGGAATCTTTTCCCGGCAACATCCACCTTATCCTCGGTGGCAAGGACAAGGACAGCGACTACACTGAACTGAACGGGTTGATCGCCGAGCGGGTGAAATGTGTGTATACCATTGGCGCGGCTGCGGAAAAAATCGAATCGCAGATTGGCAACACTGTTCCAGTCATCAGTGCACAGACCCTGGAGTCAGCGGTGCGGAAGGCCTCCGACCTGGCCGGCGAGGGCGACATTGTGCTTTTGGCGCCGGCCTGTGCCAGCTTCGATCAGTTTTCAAGTTACGAGCATCGAGGACGGGTGTTTAAAGACCTGGTGCAATCTCTGGCAGCATTGCAATCAGCTTCACCCTCAGGAGAACGTTAGTGGCTAAGCGCGTCAGCGTGGACCGATGGCTCTTTGGCGTGACCATGCTCATGGTCTTCGCCGGGTTAATGATGGTCTTCAGCGCATCGGCCATTATGGCGAAGGAGCGCTTCGGGTCGGAGTCCTCGTTTCTGGTGAAACAGGGCCTGTTTGCTCTGATCGGACTTGCTGCGATGTTCGCGCTGATGAAGGTGGACTACCGCAAACTCAACAGTCAGCAGCTGGTCTTTGTTACTCTGGGCGTGACCTCTCTGCTCCTGGCCGCGGTTTTTCTGCTGGACCGCTCGCATAATACCCACCGCTGGATCAAGCTCGGCTTTTTTTCACTGCAACCCGCCGAACTTGCCAAGCCTGCGATCATTCTCTTTATGGCGCACTTTCTTGAGAGCAGGCTTCGCTCCATCGCCGACCTGCACCATACGATATTGCCTGCGATTGCACCGACTGGCGTTTTTTGTCTGCTGATTGTTGCTCAGCCGGATCTTGGTACGGCCATGACCTGCGCCTTCATCACTGCGGCCATTCTGTACGTTGCAGGGATAGAGACGAAATACTTCGGTTATGCGTTAGCCCTGGCGGTGGTGCCAATGTATTTCCTGCTCTTTCGCACTGCCTGGCGCGCGCGCCGCATGGTTGCCTTCGTAAATCCCTTCGCAGACCCGCAAGGCGCCGGCTTCCATATCATTCAGTCGCTCATCGCTGTGGGAACCGGGGGCCTGACGGGACTCGGCCTGATGGAGGGCAAACAGAAGCTCTTCTACTTGCCTGAGCCGCAGACCGATTTTATCTTCGCGGTGGTTTGTGAGGAGTTGGGGATGATCGGGGCGGTACTCTTCGTCGCGGCATTTGCATTCTTCTGTTTCCGTGGTTTCCGCGTAGCTTGGAATACGCGCGACAATTTTGCTCGCCTTCTTGCCGTTGGCATCACGGCAATGATCGGCATTCAGGCTTTTTTCAATATCAGCGTTGTGCTCGGGCTGTTGCCGACGAAAGGCATTCCGCTGCCGTTCGTTTCCTATGGCGGTTCGTCGCTCATTGTCACGCTGGCCTGCGTAGGAGTGCTGCTTAACATTACGCAGCAGACGGACTGATATGAACATCATTCTTGCCGGTGGAGGTACCGGAGGCCACGTTATTCCGGCTCTTGCCATTGCCGAAGAGCTAAGGAAACAGGGACACAGCGCTGTGTTTGTGGGCACTGCTCGCGGCATTGAAGTGCGTCTGGTTCCCAAGGCTGGCTTTCCGCTTCAGCTGGTCAAGATCGGTGGGCTCAATCGCGTCAGCCTCGGCACTCGCCTGCGTACCCTGATGGATTTGCCGCTGTCAATCTTTGCGGCAATGCGTATTTTGCGTCGCTTTCGGGCGCAGGCGGTCATCGGAGTCGGAGGCTATGCCGCCGGTCCGGCCACTATCGCCGCGGTGCTGTTGCGCATTCCGGTCATTCTTTTTGAACCGAACGTGGTTCCCGGCGTTGCGAATCGCGTGGTGGCCCGCTTTGCCGCAAAAGCCGCAGTCCACTTTGCGCCGACAGGGCGCTGGTTCCGCAGCTTCGAGGTAACCGGGGTTCCGGTGCGTCCGTCGTTCTTCGCTCTGCCCGAACGGAAAAGCAAACAGCCCACCTTGCTTGTCTTCGGCGGAAGCCAGGGAGCGCGCGCGTTGAACCGCATTCTTTGCGAATCGGCTGCGGAGTTGCTCCAGCGCATTCCAAATCTGAATATCGTGCACCAGACAGGGGAACGCGAATTTTCCGACGTTTGCGGCTTTTATGCAGAACACCGGATCAAGGTGGAAGTGAGCGCATTTATCGACAATATGGCGCAGAGCTTCGCAGATGCAGATCTGGTCGTCTGTCGCTCGGGTGCCTCGACCGTTGCCGAGATTGCAGCAGCAGGGAAATGCGCTTTGTTTGTGCCTTTCCCGGGCGCCGCTGACGATCATCAATTGCGAAACGCCGAGTTGCTCGCGCAGGAGAATGCCGCGTTGTTGGTTCCGGAGAGTGAGTTGACAGCCGAGCGATTTATGAAAGAAGTGACGGCATTGCTCAGCGATCCGGCAAGGCTGACAGCAATGGGCTCCAAAGCCCGCACGCTGGCACACCAGGATGCTGCCCTGCGCATCGCGGAGATGGCGCTCAGCGTGGCAAAATCTTAACGAAAGCGATCTTAACTACAGCGTTAAATACTCGCGGATGTACTGGTCGTCTGAGTTCGCAATTTCAGCGGCGCTACCTTCGAAGAATATCTTGCCGTCTTTCAGTACCATGAAATTCATCTTCGAGTCCCAGTCTGTACCGGGCGGCACGGGAACCATTTTGTTCTGTTCGCGGCTGAAAACGTGCGTCGCCATCATGAAAGCGTCCTGCAGGCGATGCGTAACCAGCAGCGCGCTCGTGTGGTACACATCACGCTGCTTCATCAGCAGCTCCATGATCGTGGTAGAGGTTACCGGGTCCAGTCCCGCCGTGGGTGAATCGTAGAGCAGTATTTCTGGATTTGAAATGATTGCGCGTGCAATTGCCACGCGCCGTCTCATGCCGCCGGAGAGTTCGGCCGGAAGCAGATTCAGCGTTTGCTCCAGTTCCACAAAGCGCAGTGCTTCCAAAACGCGGCGCTCTATCTCGTGCTCGGGAACTCTTTCTTCCAACAGGCGGAAAGCAACGTTTTCTTCCACGGTTTGCGAATCAAAAAGTGCGGATTCCTGAAACACGATCCCAAGGCGGCGGCGCAATTCGAACAGTTCTGTCTCGCGCATGGCCGTCACTTCCTGTCCCAGCACAAAAATGCGACCGTTATCAGGACGTACCAACCCGAGTGTGAGTTTCAGAATGGTTGTCTTGCCGGCCCCGGCTACTCCGAGCAGAACCTTGGTGGCGCCATGATCGAGTTCGAAGGAGAGGCCATCGAGAACAACCTGCTCGTCAAAGCGCAGGCTTACATTTTCAAAGACTATAGCCTTCTCCGTCCCGCTTTGGCTGGCCGTGCTCATCGTTTATAGAGGCCCCAGCATGACCATCAGCAGGCGGGTTACGAACAGATCAACGGCGAGGATCAGGACGCTTGCTGCGACCACGGCCTGCGTGGTTGCACGGCCCACACCTTGCGTGCCGCCTTTTGCGCTCAGTCCGTAGTAACAGCCAATCGTCGCGATGATGAAGCCGAAGAGCACCGGTTTGGTCAAGCCCATGAATACGTCGGCATAGCGCAGTGTCTGCCAGGCGGATGTCCAGTATTCGTTCAGGTCCAGACGAAGCAGAATCAGTGCAATCGCCGCGCCGCCGGCGAGCCCCACCAGGTCCGAGAGGATAGTAAGGAAGAACAGCATGAACATGGTGGCGGTCAATCGCGGGGTCACCAGTTTGCGGCTGGGGTCCGTGCCGAGCGCGCGCATCGCGTCGATCTGTTCGGTCACTCTCATTGAGCCTAGTTCGCTGGCCATGCCGCTTGCATTGCGTCCGGCCACCATAAGGCTGGTGAGGACAGGTCCCAGTTCGCGCACCATCGACATGGAAACCAGTTGCCCGGTAAAGGAAAGCGCGCCGAAGCGGGCCAGCGAGTTTGCGCTCTGCAACGCCAGCACGGCTCCGGTAAAGAATCCCGTGAGGACGACAATCGGCAGTGATCCCACACCGATAACATCCATTTGCTGCAGCATATCCCCGAGATACCGGGGCTGGCTGAAGAGATTGGCGAAGGCGCGCCAGGAGAGAAAAGAATACTCCTGCACTGCCAGCAAGTTTTCCTTCACGTATTGGCCAAGAGAGAATGCCATTCCGGTACGGGACCCCACTTAACGGGTCTGTTGCTCAGTATGCGGCTCCCTAGCGACTATACCAAAATGCAAGTGAAACACCTAAGAGATGTGACGAAACAGTGTCTTTGTCCGGGACTTTGATTCGATAAAACCTCGGCAGTCGCAGTTTGGTTCCAGTTGCAGTGTTCCAGCCATTGAAGGATTGCGCGGCGTCGCAATCTGGCTTGCCGCTCCCATTAGAGCGCCAGATGTAATAATGTCCCAATGGACTTGCGCCCGCAGTTCGTGAAAGCCCTCACTGGCATTAAGCGCGGCGCTTGGGTTCGACCTCTTATTGCTATCTTTGGTCTTGCGCTGGCGTTCGCATCGGCTTTGCTCTCCACAGCTTCGCGAGAGGCTGGAGACGTGCTGGCCACTGCTGTTTTTGCCTCCTCCGCTCTGCTGCTTGCCGGAGTGGTGGCCGTACTGATAGTTCCTTATCTAGCTCGTCGAGTGTTGGTGAATCGCGTGCGTGACGCCTTGAGCTATGACATCACTCGCGAAGGTCTCATTTATCTGGTTCTTACCTTACTCATCGGCGTGGCCGCACTGAATACGGGGAACAATCTGCTGTTCATTGTGGTTGCTGCCATGCTTGGTGCGGTGCTGGTCAGCGGTGTCGTTTCGGCGCTAATGATCAATGGACTCGAGATCGAGTTGCACCTCCCACGCCACGTCTTCGCCAGGCAAAACTACGCCGGAGCGGTGCTGCTTCAGAATCGTCGTTGGCTGCCGGCCTTCTCCATTTCAGTCGTGCCGCCGGTTAAGAAAAAAGATCGCGCCGCGTGGCGATGGCAGCGCACGGAATTTGTCTTTCCTCCGGCGCGCACGGGAAAGAGGCCGATCATTCGATGGCCCGATTACTCTTACGTCAAATTCATTCCCCCGCGCCAAGTGCCGCCTGTGTTTGAGCAGAGTGTGTATTTTCCCTATCTCCCCGGACACTATCGTCAAAGCGCCGAACTGAGTCTTTGTTTTTCTCTGCGTGGTCTTTACGCACAACACGGCATTGGGATCTCCACGCGCTTTCCGTTTTCCTTCCTCACCAAGACTCGCACAATTGCGCTCGAACGGGAGGTCCTGGTGTTTCCCTCGGTGGAACCTACGGACGAAATGCTCGAAGTATTGCCGATGATCACCGGCGAGCTGGAGACGAACCAGCGCGGCCGCGGTTCGGATCTTTACAGCATCCGCGACTACGCGCCGGAGGACAGCGCTCGCCACGTCGACTGGAAAGCCACGGCTAAGTCGAGAGAACTCAAAGTTCGCGAATACAATCGCGAAGACGAACGTCGCGTTTGCATCGTCTTCGATAATCCCGCTCCCGGAGTGCTAGACGGCCCGCATTACGAGCGTGCGATTAATCTTGCTGCTTCCATTGCCTGGCATTTTTTTCAGCAGGACACAGAACTCAGTTTTGCAGCCCCGATCCTTGCTGAAGGTCAGGATGTGTACGGCTTCCTCGAGTATCTTGCGCTTGCCGAACCGCGCATGGATGGGGATGTTCTATCCACGCTCCCCGGATCCGGGCAATACAACATCATCATTACGGCTCGCATGCGCGGACAGATTCCAACCACGATCTGGCAATCTTCCTATGTTCTGTTCGCGCAGGAATGAGGCGAGAACTCTTTATGATGGCTTTCATTTTTGAAACTCGGATAGCGCAGCTAGTACTCTGAAACAGCACACTTGTTTTGTTAAAGGAGAACTCACGCCGATAATGCAGTTCGAACAGAAACGTAACGCCCTCTGGATCGCTCTATTCATTCTCCTGGCTTCCTCGCTGGCGCTTCCGTTTCTCTTCGTCAAAGAACCTCCACTTCTGGACTACGCAAACCACCTTGCGCGCGCTTTCGTTCTGAATCATCTGCACGATCCGGCATTCCACTTTTCGGAGTACTACAGCGCGGATTGGAAGCCATATCCTTACATTCTCTGGGACCTTCTGATGGTCGCATTTCAGCAGGTCTTGCCCGTGGAGGCTGCCGGCAAACTACTGCTCATGCTGACCGCTGTGCTAGTGCCGGTCGGAGTGGCATGGTTTCTGTGGCAGGCGAATCGCAGCGAGATGAAGCTTTCACTGCTTGCGTGTGCGCTTGCCTATTACGTGCTGTTTCTCTGGGGATTCGTCGCCTATCACCTCGGCGTGGGATTCTGTTTTCTGATGGTGGGAACGTGGCTCTGGTATCGCCGCGAGCCTTCGCTGTGGCGTGCGGTGATGTTTTTCGCCGTCACGTTCCTCACGTATTTCGCGCATCTGCTGGGCTTTGCTGCCGCGGCGTTCATTCTGGTGTTGTATGAGTTAACTTCCTTCAACTGGCGCGAGTGGCTGAGGCTCGGATGTTTTCTCCTTCCTCCGTCACTGCTGTTCCTCTGGGCGCGCCCCGGCCTCTCCAAGCAGAACACCATGGAGTGGCGGCCCTTCGTGGAAAAACTGAAGATGCTGCGCGACCTGCCTACCCATGGATACAACGACAGACTTGACCAGATCTTTCTTTATGGGCTTTTGCTCTGCTTCCTGGTCGCTGTTGTGCGCAATCGCGAATTGCGAGTGAACCGGCGATGGCTTGTAGTTGCTCTGGGATTCTTTGTAGTGTTCTTACTGCTTCCTTATGGCTGGGGAACCAGCTTCGATCTCGATGTGCGCCTGGTGCCACCGCTTTGCCTGCTGATGCTCGCGGTCTTTCGCGTTGGGCGGCGGGCGAACTGGATCGCCGTACTTGCCGTGGCGCTTACGCTTGTCCGAGTGTTCAATATCACCACGGGCTTTCACGAGCAGGCGGAGAGCAACGAGGCAATGGATCGCGGGATTGAGCAGATCGCTCGCAGCGCGAGCGTCTTTCCTCTGGTGGACACCTGCAAGGAGGATGACCCGCTGTATTACCACTATGTGCACTACTGGGCCTACTCGGTAATACGCCGCGGGGCAATTTCACCGTACCTGTTCGATATTCCCGGACAGACGCCGATGCGCATCACCTATGAGCCGTACATGTCAGATGACTACTGGGGCCACTGCTACGACGTACAGCCAGAGTGGGAGTTGGTCGCAGCGGACTACGATTACATCTGGAGCTACGGAGATAATCGATATCAGCGCGGTATTGAAGAAGTCGCGGACAGTGTTTTTGAAGAAGACCAGCTCGTTCTTTATCGCGTGCGCAGACACTAGGAACAGATGTTTTACGGGGCCATCTGCGCATTTTGTGTGGGAACTTCGGACTCACGCGCCAGATAAACGGTTTGTGACGGGAAGGCCAACGAGGTCCCGCAGCTCTCCACAATATCCATCACGCGCAGCAGAAGGTCTTCCCGCACGGTTGCGTACTCGTTATATTCGCGAGTCAGGACGTAGGCTTGCATCTCCAGTTCAAGCGCACTGTCAGCGAGTTTTGCGAGGCGTATCCACGCTGTTTCAGACTCAACTCGCGGATGATCGCGCAACATTGTTCCTATCTGCCGCAGCACTTCTTCGAGTTGTTTCCGGCTGGTCTCATATCGCAGGCCGATCTTGCAAAACACGCGCATCTTATCGCGCGAGCTGAGGTTCTCTATGTTCGAGGCATTCAGAGATCCGTTTGGTACCGAGATGAGTCCGCGCTCGGGGGTGCGAATGCGCGTGGAACGAAGGCCTATGTCCTCTACCGTGCCGGTGGTTTCACCAACGCGGCAGAGATCGCCGACGCGCATGACCCGGTCGCTGAGAATGCTGATGCCACCGAAGAGATTCTCGATGGTTTTCTGCGCGGCCAAAGCAACGGCGATACCGCCGATCCCGACTCCGGCGAGTGCGGCTGAAAGGTTGACGCCGGCCAGATACAGGATGCTGAGCATTGCCACCGTGACTATGCCGACCTTGAGCATGCGGTGCAGCAGCAGCGTGAGCGACAGCGTGCCTCTGTCCTCAGGCGCGACGAGGCGTCGCCGCACGCGGCGCGTCGAAACCGTAACCAGATCCCACAGCAGCCATGCCACGGCAAACAGCAGCGCAGCGCCCTGGACCTTCAGGTAGAACTCGCGGAAGAGCAAAGGGACAGAAACCATGCGCATCCCAATGGCGTGGGCTGCGGCTGTTGCAAAGAGCAGAATGGGGCCGCGGATATTTGTCCATACTTCCGATTTCGCTGCGCGGTGATTAAAGCGGGACAGCACCCATACGGGCAAGCGTGCCAGAGCTACGGCAGCCAAGCCGGCAAGCAACGCAACCGGAATGAGAATGAAAAACGCTGCCAAGACCCACAAAGGAACTGACAAGAAGCTGTAGCGCATCAGCATCTTCGGCAGATGCTGCTCCATCTCGTGTGAACGCAAATCGTTGGCGAAATCTTCAGTTCGGCTGAGGGTGGTCCAGGCGATGAGCCAGAGATGTCCGTTGTTGCCATCTGGAACGCGGACAACTGCCAGAGGCAACTCCTTGCCGTTGACAACGAACAAGCCGACTCGCTCGTGATTGGCTTCGAGCTGCGGATCAAAGGTGAGATCGGTATTGTCGGTGACGGCTGCGAGTCGGCCCACGTAAGCGTAGTCCAGCAGCTTCTTAAGATCTGTCACGACGCGTTCGGTGTCAATACCGCTTTCCTGGTGTGGCAGTTGCAGGTACTGGGCGGCGCGTTCAGTATCGCCTTTTTGCGCAGCTTCCATGAAGCCGGTGAGGGTGCCGCGCGGGCTTTCTCGTCCCAGCGGATCGAGGTTCTTCGACGCGACCTGAACGCCACCAGTAGCGAGTGCCTTCAGAACAGACTGCGCCAGCAACGGAGCGCACAGCAGGCTCAGTAATAACAAAAGGCGAAAGCTGGTTCTTATGACTCGCATATTCCTCAGGGTAACTCCTCGCGCGCTGTTACGGCTAGATGGTGATGAGAACAATGGTTAACTCTCCGGCAAAGCGGGAACAGGGCGACTCGCCTTGGAAAAGGCAACTATTATAAAGACTGGTTAGATTGATGGGGCGTCCAGGTTCGCAGCGGGGAGCTGGGCGTCAAAGCCGCATGAACACCGGTGTTGCCCCCATCGTAACGGCAGTCGCTTCAACTTCAAAAAGGAAATACGGTTAAAATAAGGAACCCAGCTGGTTTTATATAAAGGAGAAATTTGAATGGCCCAGATGACAGAACGGATGAAAGAATTATTTAACAAGGTTCCTGTAGTAGTTCTTAGTACGGCAACCGCAGATGGCATCCCTAATGCCGTTCCGGTTGGGGCAAAAAAAATCATTGATGATGAGACCATCCTTGTGTCTGATCAGTTTTTTAATAAAACCCTGGCCAATATGAAAGCCAATCCACATGTGTCCATTTCGTTTTGGCAAGGGAGGGAAGGGTACCAACTGAAAGGCACCGTCACCATCGAAACCAGCGGCGAACGTTATGAAGGTACGGCCAGATGGATCGATGAACTGAGTACTAAAACTGGACTTCCGCTCAAATCAAAAGGGGCGGTTATCTTACGGATCGAAGAGATTTACTCGCTTGCACCGCGTATTGGTTAGGCCGGATCGCGAGTAAAGTTGCTGATCAAGTTGTGCTATCCGGCGCCCTACCCATCAAACGTTTGCGAGAGGGTGGGGCGTTTTTCAGATGGTGCGGAGCTAGCCCCAGGCAGTACCCAAGTGAGGCCCCGCTGTGCCGGGGATATTTCAATCGTCGCCATGGCACAGCAAGGGCGGGCCTTGCGACCTCGATTTGCGCTACTTACTGGTGCATTCCTGTGAAGCAGTAATTTGAGCCTTTAGCCAATCGCACCAGCTGTCCAGGCCATCTCCTGTCTTGCAGGAAACCTCAAATATCTGTGCTTTGGGATTCAGTACGCGCATTCTCTCGCGCAGTGCGGCGATATCGAAATCCGAGTAGGGCAGATAGTCGAGCTTGTTGATCACAAGGCAATCCACGATGGAAAACATGAGCGGATATTTCAGAATCTTGTCGTCGCCCTCTGGGACACTGAGCAGCATGACCTTCAATGCCGCGCCTGTGTCAAATTCAGCCGGACACACGAGATTGCCAATATTCTCGATGAATACCAAATCGAGCGCCCCTAAATCCATGGTTTCAAGTGCGGCATTAACCATAGGCGCATCGAGGTGGCACGCACCTCCGGTCCGCAGTTGGACGGCGGGGACTCCTTCGGCAGCAACTTTTTCAGAATCGACCAGGGAATCGATATCACCCTCAATCACGCCAATCCGCAGCATCGATTTGCAGCGCCGGATTGTTTCGATGATGAAACTGGTTTTTCCAGAGCCGGGCGAGGACATCAAGTTTAATAAGAATACGTTTTCCGACTGCAATCGCGCGCGAATTTCGTTTGCGAGATTCTTGTTTTTCGTAAGAATCTGTTCCTTGATGTTAATAAGACGAATTTCATCCATCATAACCTCATTTCTTCCGTGCACAATTACTTGCCGGTCCCGTCAATTCTAAACAGCGGCTGTTTTCGAAGTGATTCTTTAAATTATTCCAATTTGCTCTACAGACAGCTCTCTGCCTGATTTGATTTTCGCGGTTTCACCACCACAACTTGAGCACGCAAACTTGCTCATTGTCCTGATATCGACGGGAGCGGTACGGCCACAGCTATCGCATTGCATTGTCACAGGACAGCGACTGATAGTTAACTTGGCACCTTCCGCTACGGTTCCCCGGCTTACAAAGTCGAAGTAGCGCTGCATCCATAGTTCCTCAATATCCCGCAGTTCGCCAACCTGCATGGCTATGGAAACAACACGCTGCGCGTTGTTTCGCTCAGCGTGTTGCAGGACTATGTTCAGGATGTCTCGAGTAACGGCCAGCTCGTGAATAATTCCTCCCGGGATCTCGTAATTCCAAGCACTGGTATCCGGCAGCCAGCCAACTATGCTTTGGAATCTGCCTGTTTTTGTGCGGCCACATATCGCGCCTGCGCATCCCAACTGTCGTACAGAGTCGCCGCTGGCGGGTTGTAGATCGCGTCATCGGGTTTCTTCACCAGTGAGAGCGCTCCTGTCGGACAGGTCGTAACGCACAAGCCGCAACCGATGCATAACTTCGGATCAATTTGAGGAGACCCATCTACAAGCTTTTGGGCGTGAGTCGGACAACGGCCAGTGCAGGTATCGGAGCAAGTGCCGACACAGATTGTCTCGTCCCTAACGCAGGAATAATTTGTCACATGAGGCCGACCAACAGCGTCAACTCCGCTTATCTCGAGTGCTTTAAGGCTGGCGCAGCAGCAACTGCAGCATGAGCACATAAACTCAGCATCCTGCGAGTTAACAACCTCAACCACTCTGCCTTTTTCATCGCCATCCTTAATAATGGCCAGCGCCTCGTCGACAGTGATGTACTTCCCCCAGCCATTTTCTACGTAGTATTTAGCCGTGTCTCCCATGGCGAGACAGGTGTTTATCGAATGAGTGCAGGGGCTGCTGAGCAGTTTTCCCATCTTGCGACAGACACATTCGCTGACAGCGAGGTGCTTGTGCTTTCTGAGAATCAATTCCGCATCATCGATGGGAAGAACCTTGTTGTCGACCACAATGTCAGTCTTCACTGGTATCGCACGAACAATGGGTGTGTCTGTGTCGAATAATCTCTGCCCTAGACCGCCTACAAAATGTCCAAAGAAATCGGGAAGCATAGATTGATCGATTCGGTTGGCAGCGGCATTGAACTCGAACAGTCCAACTATGATGGGGGGAACGCGATACTTCACGCCACTTTCTTCTCGGACCCTGTAGAGAAGGCCTTTTTGGGCCATACCCTCGAGTTTGTCTGCCAGGACCTGGGGATCTTTACCAAGGCTTGCGGCAAACTCTTTTGCCGTATGGAACTCATCCGGCATTGCGATGAATAACTCAGCTTCTTCCGGGGTGAAAAGCTTCGTTAAAAATGTGTATTCAATTCCGGTTTCGGTCGCTGGGTATCCTACTCCAAGCGTATCCAGCTTCTCGCGCAGGCGGACGTAAACTTCGCTAACCATGGTATGTAGTCCCTCCATCAACATGAAGAAGTACGACTGCACGTGATTATATGCAATCTTGTTACACGCTATCCAGAGCGGATTAAAGCAATGTTTGAATCCACTCTGCCTGCGCCACACCTAGGAGCGGCGCACTACCAACCGGTGTTATGGAATATCCGTAATACGGGACCGTTCCCTTTAACTATCTATTGTGAGCAGGCTCGTATACCGGCTCAGTTACAGGTGTTTCTTCCGGGTGCGCAGGGGAATCCTCGGGGAATCCGATGGGATGGTATCGCTCAATTCTGTTAGGGTCGCCAATGTCAGCCATTCTGTATCTCCCATGTTCGTGATCTTGTACGTGCCTTTAACTTGCTTTACTCGCGAAAGCTTTCCCCACAGTTCAGGGGCGCACCAGGCGTCGAGGATGCGTGCTCTCTGGGCGCGATAGCCGTGCTTGTGCACAACGACATCGCCGTAGAGTGCGACCCGGCCAAAAAGTAGGGGCAAGCCGCTCTTGACTCGTTCCACACTGGCAGCCTTGTACGCATAAAATCCCTGCTTGTTGGCTAAGGTCAATTCTGCCGTCGTGTTCTCTCCAGCCCACTCCCAGCGGTAGGGAACCCCGATACTGCAAGGGTGAGGGTTCTTGGACGTTTCATCGAGCAGCCACCATCTCCAGCCCGTAACATAACCGACGTAATCTTCAGGAGCATTCATAGACAACATCCTTGGTCCCACACGGGACCTCAGAAGTATTCTCCTCCAGGACCAGTGACGATCGTTCCGGGTAAAGGCCCTATCTGATTCGATTGATCAACCCTATGGCAGGAAAGGTCAGCCATCCCCACCCTGTTTCGCGAAAGAACGCGAGCCGAGGGTGGGGATTCCCGGTCCGTTTATTTCGATTCCAGCTTCCAGCGCAGAACTGGTTTTCGAGCGGCTGCGGTTTCATCGAGACGCGAGAGGCGGGTTGAGTGTGGTGCGTTTTTGATGAGGTCAGGAGAATCGATGGCTTCCTGCGCGATTGACTTCATGGCGTCCACAAAGAGGTCGAGTTCTTCGAGCGGCTCGCTCTCGGTGGGCTCGATCATAAGCGCGCCGTGGACCACCATGGGAAAGCTGACTGTGTAGGGATGAAAGCCATAGTCGATAAGGCGCTTGGCTATATCGCCCGTTTTCAGTCCGGACTTCGACTGGAGTTTGTCGCTGAAGACGACCTCGTGCATGGTCGGAGTTGAGTAGGGAAGGTCGAAGGTGCCTTCGAGCTTCTTGCGCAGGTAATTTGCGTTCAGTACGGCGTCTTCGGTGGTCTGGCGGAGTCCGTCGGGACCATTGGCCATGATATAGGCGAGGGCCCGGATGAGCATTCCGAAGTTTCCGTAGAAGGCGCGTACGCGTCCGATGGATTGCGGACGATCGTAGTCCAGGCGCAGGGTGCCTTCGTCGGTTTCCACTACGACGGGCTTGGGCAGAAACGGCTCAAGATGCTTCGTGCATGCGACTGGACCGGAGCCTGGGCCGCCTCCTCCGTGAGGAGTGGAAAAGGTCTTGTGGAGGTTCAGGTGCATCATGTCCACGCCGAAGTCTCCGGGGCGGGCCTTGGCGACAAGGGCGTTCATGTTGGCACCGTCCATGTAAAGCAAACCGCCCTTGCGGTGGAGAATCTCCGCGATTTGCGCGATCTGCTCATCGAAGATTCCCAACGTGTTTGGATTCGTGAGCATGAGGCCCGCTACGTCCTCGTTCATCTGCGCTTCGAGCGCGGCGAGATCGACCATGCCGTCTTCGTTGCTGCGCAGGTTCTCGACTTCATAGCCGGCCATAGCGGCGGTGGCGGGATTTGTGCCGTGCGCGGAGTCAGGAATCAGAATCTTCTTGCGCGCATTGCCCTGGGACTCAAGAAAGGCGCGCATGAGCAGGATTCCGGTGAGTTCGCCGTGGGCTCCGGCAGCGGGCTGCAAGGTGATGGCATCCATGCCAGTGATTTCGATGAGCTGATCGGCAAGCGCTTTCATGATGCGCAACACGCCCTGCGAGATCTGTTCAGGCTGATAGGGATGCGCTCCCGCCAATCCGTCGAGACGGGAGACAACTTCATTGACGCGCGGGTTGTACTTCATGGTGCAGGAGCCGAGCGGGTACATGCCATGATCGACCGCGTAATTCCAGGTGGAGAGGCGGGTGAAGTGGCGGATGATTTCCGGTTCGCTGACCTCGGGAAGTGCGGCGGATTCGGTGCGCAGTGCGGCACCCAGCTCGGCAGAAGCATCAATTTCGGGCACGTCTAACTCCGCGAGGCGATAGGCTTTCTTGCCGGGCGAGGAGTGCTCGAAGATGAGACCTTCGTTCTGAGAGATGTGCGTTGTGACCTTGCGAATGTTTTCGTTGCTCATTACTTCACCTCCCCGGCAGCGGCGTCGATAGCGGCCCTGGATGTGAGTTCGGTGGCGCACCAGACGGCGGCATTGCCGAGTTCGGGATAGAACTTGCGGAGAGGGAAGCCTCCGATGATTTTGTTTTTCGCGGCGAGGCGGTGCGAAATTTCGTAAGCATCTTCGCTGGTCTGAAGAACGAATTCATTGAAGCGGGGCGCGCCGTCGAAGAGCACCCTCGCTTTTGTTCCAAACTGCTTGCGGGCGTAAGCGGCCTTAGCGAGATTCTGCTGCGCCAGCTCCTTGATACCTTCGCGGCCGTAAACATCCATATAAATGTTCGTCATGAGAGCGACGAGAGCCTGGTTGGTGCAGATGTTCGAGGTCGCTTTCTCGCGGCGGATGTGCTGCTCGCGGGTGGCGAGCGTGAGCACGAAGCCGCGCTTGCCGTTACGGTCCGTGGTCTGCCCTACAAGGCGGCCGGGTATCTGACGGACGAACTTCTCGCGGGTGGCGATGACTCCTGCATAGGGACCGCCGTAGCTGAGCGGGACACCGAAGGACTGCGCCTCGAGCGTGACAATATCGGCCTCGGATGGAGGGCGCACGATGCCGAGCGAGAGCGCTTCAGCGACGGAGACTACGAGCAGTGCACCTTTCGCGTGTGCTATGTCGGCGATAGCGGCAACGTCTTCAATGGTGCCGAAGAAATTGGGCGACTGGATGAGAACGCAGGCGGTGTTCGGGGTAATGGCTGCATCGAGTGCAGCAAGATCTACGCGTCCGTTATCAGTGAAGGCGACCTCGGTGAGCGGAAGCCCCTGGTATTTTGCGTAGGTGGCGATGACTTCGCGATATTCGGGGTGAACGCTGCGGGCGAGAATGGCAGAGTTGCGTCCAGTGATGCGCATGGCCATCATGACGGCTTCTGCTGCGCCGGTCGAGCCGTCGTACATAGACGCGTTGGCGACCTCCATGCCCGTGAGTTCGCAGATCATGGTCTGGAACTCGAAGATGGCTTGGAGTGTGCCCTGCGCGATTTCGGGCTGATAAGGCGTGTAAGCCGTGAACCACTCGCCTCGCGAGATAAGCGCATCGATGACGAGCGGGCGGTAGTGGTTGTAGGCTCCGGCACCGAGCAGGATGTCGTAGCCGTCGCCATTCTCGGCAGCGCGGGCGCGGAACCAGTCGACGATCTCGCTTTCTGCCATCTGACGCGGAACGCAAAGGTCGCGGATGAGTCGGAACTGGGCCGGGATGGGCGCGAAGAGTTCGTCAATGGAGCCAATGCCGATTTCGCGCAACATGTGCGCGCGTTCGGCGGAAGACTTTGGAAGATAACGCATGATGATCTGTCCTGAATGCGGCCGCAGGAAGCGGCTTCGACCTGCTTCCTGGGCATGCTGTCCGTGTGATCCCGGACGGCCTGTCTACTGCTCATCGGCAATGAATTTTTCGTAATCGGCGGCGGAGAGAAGCGCATCGACCTCGGCGGGATTAGCGAGCGTGATCTTCACCATCCAGGCAGAATGGGGATCGCTGTTGACCTTTTCCGGCGAAGTGGTCAGGCCGTCGTTCACTTCGGTAACCGTTCCAGAGGCCGGAGCAAAGAGATCGCTGACGGCTTTGACCGACTCGACTGTTCCGAAGGTCTTGCCCGCGACCAGTTGTGCGCCTACTTTCGGCAATTCGACAAAGACGATGTCGCCGAGAGAGTTCTGGGCGTAGTCAGTGATGCCAATTGTTCCGGTGGCGCCGTCAACGGCAAGCCATTCGTGCTCTTTTGTGTATTTAAATTCCGGCGGATAAGCCATGTGTTCTCCAAATGTTGATTGTGCGCCGGGAGTTCCGGCGCTGAAGTGTCGCGTCGTCAGCTTGCCAAATTCCTGGCGGTGTCGTCAGGCCAATGTGACCGTCTGGCTCAGACGTATGCTGAAATTCTATTTTACTGCGTGTTTCGGGCGGGGCGGGGCCGTTTGTAAAACGGCGTGGGCACCACCTTGCACTTCACGATCTGGCTGCGAATCTCTACCCCCAATACAGTGCCTTCGGAAGCATATTCGAGGGGGACGTACGCAAGCGCGATGTTCTTCTTGAGGAAAGGCGCAGGCGAGCCGCTGGTGACGTAGCCGATACCGCGCCCCTGCGGGTCGGTGACCTTGTACCCGTCACGCGGAATGCCGCGCTCCATGGATTCCAGGCCTATGAGGATGTTTTGGATGCCTCGCTCTTTTTGTGAAACGAGCGCGGCACGGCCGATAAATTCGCCTTTATCCATCTTGAGGAAACGTTCGAGATGCGCTTCCAATGGCGTGATAGTGTCCGAAATTTCGTGTCCGTAGAGGGAGAGCGAGCCCTCGAGCCGGAGCGTGTTGCGCGCACCGAGACCGCAGGGAAGGATGCCGAATTCCTCTCCGGCGGCAAGCAGTTCATTCCACACACGGGTGCTGGTTGCTTCATCGCCGGGGATGTAGATTTCAAAGCCGTCCTCGGCGGTGTAGCCGGTGCGAGCGATGAGGGTGTTGGGCAGTCCGCAGACGGTGCCGTGGGTGAACCAGTAGAACTTTACCTTGCTCAGGTCGGCGTCGGTCAGTTTCTGCAGAGTGCGCCATCCGTTTGGACCCTGAATGGCGATCTGGGTGTAGCTGTCGCTGAGGTCTTCCACCGCGCACTCGAAGTCTTTCGCTGCGTTGCGTACCCAGTCGACATCTTTCTGGCGTGTTCCGGCGTTGATGACCAGCAGGTAGTCGTTCTCTCCCAGGCAATGGACAATCACGTCATCGACGAAGGTTCCCGTGGGATAGAGCATGGCGGAGTACTGGGCCTGGCCGACGGCAAGCTGAGAGGCGTCGTTGAAAGTGATGTACTGCACGGCCTGGAGCGCCTGGGGGCCATGCAGACGGATATCGCCCATGTGGCTGACGTCGAAAAGCCCGACGGAGGTTCGGACGGCCATGTGTTCTGCAATGAGACCGCCGATTTTGCGAGTGGCGTTGGACGGATATTCGACGGGCATATCCCACCCATTGAAGTCCACCATGCGAGCACCAAGCTGGCGGTGCGCTGAGTTGAGTGCGGTCCTGCGGACTACAGCGGATTTGGTATTTGAAGACACTGGCAAGATCCTCTTGAATAAGTCAGTCAGACGGTCACGAGCAGACCGACGGAATCTTTGAAGTTAACACGTCACGTGCAGGGAGGCAACGCTGACAAGGACTGGAGCTCATGGCCCAGACCGGATTCCGGCCGATGATCGCCCCAATCATGGCATGGCCGTTAACCACATTCACACCCATCGGCAGTGAATGTTTTTGAATTGAATTACGTGGATACTGGAAACGAAAAAGATTCCACCTTCGACATGCCTTTCGTGCGCGCCGAAGGTGGACAGGTTTCTATTCCGGAAGCAACCTAGGGCGTGTTCACACTAACGAGTAATTTTCTGATATTGTGAGTAGGTGGAGATCAGCGAAGCGCAGTACCGTCACATTGAGGCCTGTTTGCCGCGCCAACGCGGCAATGTGAGCATGACGAACCTTGCGGTATTGAACGCGATTTTGTATGTGGCTGAACACGGGTGCAAGTGGCGCGGACTTCCCAAGCGTTTCGGCAACTGGCACACCATTTACACCCGCATGAACCGCTGGTCCAAGAGCGGAGTGCTGGATACAGTCTTCGAGACATTGCAACGTGAGCAGATCGTGCGCATCCGCATCGAGTCCGTATCCTTGGACTCGACCATCGTCAAAGTTCATCCCGACGGCACCGGCGCGTTAAAAAAAACGGCCCCCAAGCCATCGGTAAATCCCGCGGCGGATGGACCACCAAGATTCATATGGTTGCCGCGAATGCTCGAACGGCCATAACTTTCGCGCTCTCGCCCGGACAGGCCTCCGACGCCAAGAAGGGACGCGAGCTTCTGGGCGGCATCGGACCGCTGCCCGCGCCCGTGTACCTGCTCATGGATCGCGCCTACGAAGACAATGAAACCCGTCAACTGGCGCTGGATTTCGGTAGTGGGTCAGTTTGAAATCCATGAGACTGGAAGCAGCTCGGGATTCGTGGCATCATCTGTTCATGCCTAAACGCTCAAGCAAAGATCACGACTTCGCCACAGTAGCCCGCAACATCGTAGAGCAGGCAATAGGCGAGAAGCTAGACGGCTCTCCACTGGAAGACAAAGACAAGGGAAAGAACCCCGCTGCGGTCGCATTAGGAAAGCTCGGTGGCGCTAAGGGTGGAAAGGCGAGAGCTGAAGCACTCTCGCCCGCGAAACGGAAGGCTATCGCTAAGAAGGCTGCGAAAGCTCGCTGGACCCGACCTGAATAGTATCCGACTCGTCAAACGGTAATGCCAGGGTTCGGTTATATCGTTGCGCCACTTTATCAACGGCTTCATAGAATGGCCCCCACTCCTTGAACGCCTTTGCCAAAAAGATCAGGCCGGAGATGTGGTGTTGAAGTGCAGGATGACCAACGTCGGGTGTCATCACCTG
>PJLO01000002.1:73946-194215 GCA_003010405.1 Acidobacteriota bacterium
GCTTGCGATTCGCCATTTTTCGGTAAAGCGGGTACAGTTCAGGAGTTTTGGATACAAGTTCGATATGGGCCGGGTTGTTCCGGCGGTTCTGAGCGGTGCCCAGAGACACTACGCCGCCGAGGTGGACAGCAATCTGCCGCGCGAGACGAACAGGTTGCTCAAGGCGCACAGCGTAAAGACCTGATTGGCGTTCTTCTTGATGCCTCGGTAGCGGACCTTCATGTAGCCGAACTTCAGCTTGATCACCGCAAAGACATGCTCTACCTTCGATCGTACTTGCGACTTGGTGCGGTTCTTCGCACGCTGCACTTCGTCGATGTGGTCTTTGTAGCGGTATTGTTTGTTGGTCATGTCCTGCGCCCGTGGCGCGACTTCATGGATTGCTTCTGTCTGTCCGCGATAGGCTTGATCGCCCCAGACCTTCGTTTCCTCGCCATGCAGCAACTCCGGCAGCACCGTGCAATCGGCGACGTTGGCTGCCGTCACTACCGCCGAGTGGATGATCTTCATCTTACTGTCCACCCCAACGTGCGCTTTCATGCCGAAGTACCACTGCTTTCCTTTCCGCGTTTGGTGCATCTGCGGATCGCGCTTCCGGTCGCGGTTCTTGGTCGAACTAGGAGCGTGTTCACACTAACGAGTAATTTTCTGATATTGTGAGTAGGTGGAGATCAGCGAAGCGCAGTACCGTCACATTGAGGCCTGTTTGCCGCGCCAACGCGGCAATGTGAGCATGACGAACCTTGCGGTATTGAACGCGATTTTGTATGTAGCTGAACACGGGTGCAAGTGGCGCGGACTTCCCAAGCGTTTCGGCAACTGGCACACCATTTACACCCGCATGAACCGCTGGTCCAAGAGCGGAGTGCTGGATACAGTCTTCGAGACATTGCAACGTGAGCAGATCGTGCGCATCCGCATCGAGTCCGTATCCTTGGACTCGACCATCGTCAAAGTTCATCCCGACGGCACCGGCGCGTTAAAAAAAACGGCCCCCAAGCCATCGGTAAATCCCGCGGCGGATGGACCACCAAGATTCATATGGTTGCCGCGAATGCTCGAACGGCCATAACTTTCGCGCTCTCGCCCGGACAGGCCTCCGACGCCAAGAAGGGACGCGAGCTTCTGGGCGGCATCGGACCGCTGCCCGCGCCCGTGTACCTGCTCATGGATCGCGCCTACGAAGACAATGAAACCCGTCAACTGGCGCTGGATTTCGGCTTTATTCCGGTAGTTCCGCCGAAAAGCAACCGCTTGGAGCCGTGGCAGTATGACAAAGCTATGTACCGCAGGCGCAACGAGGTTGAACGGCTCTTCAGGCGGCTCAAGGGATTCCGCCGTATCTTCTCCCGCTTCGACAAACTCGACGTTGTCTTCCTTGCGTTCCTCAACTTCGCCCTAATCGTCGAAGTCCTTCGATAGTGTTAACACGCCCTAGTAGGCCGGGACGCGTGCCTCGTAGTCACTGATGAACTGCTGCTTCTGCAAAGTGATGCCGATCTGGTCGAGTCCGTTGAGAAGACAATGCTGGCGGAAGCTGTCGAGCGGGAACGATGTGCTCCAGCCGCTGTCATCGGAAATGGTCAGGTTCTCGACATTCACGGTCAGCTCATAGTTCGGCTTTGCAGCCACCTTGGCGAAGAGCTCGTTGATGACGGATTCCGGCAGAGCGACGGTGAGCAGTCCGTTGTTTGCGGCGTTGCCGTGGAAGATGTCCGCAAACGACGGCGCAATCACTACGAGGACGCCGTAGTTGGTGAGCGCCCAGGCGGCGTGTTCACGCGAGGAGCCACAGCCGAAGTTCTTGCCGGCCAGCAGAATGCTGCCGTGCTTATATGGCTCCTGGTTGAGCACGAAATCAGGTGTCGGGTTGCCCGCCGCATCGTAACGCCAATCGTTAAACAGGAACGGACCGTATCCGGTGCGCTCGATGCGCTTGAGGAACTGCTTGGGAATAATCTGATCGGTATCGACATTGGCACGGTCGAGTGGAATGACCTGCCCGCGATGAGTGCGCATTGGCTGCATCGGTTACTCCTTGTAATCCCAGTTACGCACGTCGGTAAAGTGTCCGGCGACGGCTGCGGCTGCGGCCATTTCAGGGCTGACGAGGTGGGTGCGGCCACCGCGTCCCTGACGGCCTTCGAAGTTTCGGTTGCTGGTGGAGGCGCAGCGCTCGCCAGGTTTCAATACGTCAGGGTTCATGGCAAGGCACATGGAACAGCCAGGCTCACGCCACTCGGCTCCCGCTTCGAGGAAGATGCGATCGAGGCCCTCATTCTCGGCGAGCTTCTTTACGATCTCCGAGCCAGGAACAACCATCATCTGAACCTTGGGGTTGACCTTGTGTCCCTTGAGGACACGCGCTGCGGCGCGCAAATCTTCAAGACGCCCGTTGGTGCAAGAGCCGACGAATACGCGGTCGACAGAAAGCGCAGTGAGCGCCTGGCCGGAAGCTATCCCCATGTACTCAAGAGCACGCGCGATTGCAAGCTTCTCGATTTCATCTTTCCCATCTTCAGGGCGCGGTGCCGAGCCAGTGATGGGCGCGGACATTCCGGGCGAAGTGCCCCAGGTGACCCAGGGCTGCAAGGCCGCGGCGTTGAAGTCCACAACACGGTCAAATTTCGCGCCGGGGTCGCTGGGCAAGGTGCGCCAGTAGGCGACGGCCTTCTCCCACTGCTCACCTTTGGGTGCGAAGGTGCGGCCCTTCAGATATGCAAACGTCGTTTCATCGGGGGCGATCATGCCGGAGCGCGCGCCGCTCTCGATGGCGAGATTGCAGAGCGTCATGCGGCCTTCCATGGAAAGAGCGCGGACGGCCGGGCCTGCGTACTCAATGGCATACCCCGTGCCGCCATCGGTGCCAATCTGATGGATGATGCCGAGCGCGAGGTCCTTTGCGGTGACACCCTTAGGTAAGTCGCCTACTACATTCACAAGCATCGATTTAGGACGCTTCTGCTGCAATGTCTGGGTGGCAAGTACGTGCTCAACTTCGCTGGTGCCAATTCCAAAGGCGAGCGCGCCGAAAGCACCATGAGTGCTGGTGTGGCTGTCTCCGCAGACGATGGTTTTGCCAGGCAAGGTGAGGCCAAGTTCGGGGCCGATGACGTGAACGACTCCCTGCTCGGCTGTGCCAACATCGGCAAGGTGAACGCCGAAATCAGCGCAGTTCTTGCGCAGAGTGTTGATCTGCTGCGCGGCGATGGGATCGAGAATATTAAACCGCTCGGCCTTGGTGGTGGGAACGTTGTGATCTATGGTGCCGAAAGTGCGTTCGGGGCGGCGCACCTTGCGGCCAGCCAGACGAAGACCTTCGAAGGCCTGCGGCGAGGTCACTTCATGGACGAGGTGCAGGTCAATATAAATGAGAGCTGGCTGGGGCTCCTCATGCCAGACGACATGCGAGGCCCACAACTTATCAAACAAGCTCTTAGGTGCGGAATCAGATGACTTAGTCAATTCAAAATCCTCAAACGGCAGAGTGTGCTGCTCGCGACTTCAACGCTTCAACCGTCAACTCGGCGATGCGCTTTCCAATTTGTTCAGTGCTGCTGGCTTTTGCGCGCTCAGCCGGCGGCAATAGGTCGGCGGTTCTCATGCCGGACTTTAGCGCGGCTTCAATTGCAGCCTCAACGCAGTCGGCTTCGACGGGAAGCTTGGCACTGTAGCGCAACAACATGGCCGCAGAGCCAATTGCGCCAATGGGGTTTGCAATTCCCTTGCCCGCAATGTCAGGGGCAGAGCCGTGGATGGGCTCGTATAGATCCACCTTGCCACCGATGCTGGCCGAGGGCAACATGCCGAGCGAACCGGCAATTACGGAAGTTTCGTCCGACAGAATATCTCCGAAGAGATTTTCCGTGAGCACGACATCGTAGCGCGTCGGGTTAGTAATTACATTCATGGCGAACGAGTCCACCAGAGCGTGCTCAAGCGATACCGCCGGGAACTCGGTGGCTACGCGAGTGACTACCTGACGCCACAGGCGCGAGGTTTCCAGCACGTTTGCCTTGTCTACGGAAACCAGCTTTTTCGCGCGGCCTTCGGCCAGTTTGAATGCGACGCGGGCAACACGCTCGATCTCCTCCTCGCTGTAACGCATGGTGTTCCAAGCGCTCTTGCTCGCAGCATCAAGGGCTCGGGGCTCACTGAAATAGAGACCACCGAGGAGTTCGCGCACCATCATAATGTTGGTTCCAAGGATGCGCTCACGACGCAGAGGCGAGCAGTCTGCAATGGACTCATAAGCAATGGCCGGACGCAAATTTGCGAAGCAGCCAAGGCAGTAGCGCAAGGCAAGCAGACCGGCTTCAGGACGAAGCTCGGCGCTTAGAGTATCAAATTGCGGGCCGCCAACCGCGCCTAGCAGAACGGCGTCAGAGGCCAGGCACCGCTCCCTGGACTGGGGCGGAAAGGGCGAGCCAAAGTTAACCGAGGCTCCGCCACCAATGGGAGATTCCTCGAAACGGAAATCATACCCACAATGTTCAGCTACAGCACGAAGGACGCGCACGGCTTCGCGCGTAACCTCCGGGCCAACTCCATCTCCGGGAAGGACAGCTATATTCAATTTCATCGTTGTTGTGCCGCCACCATATTCGGCGATTAGCCCATCGGGCCGCATTCCGTTGTTACAGTGTTGAGATTAGCTACTGATCATAAACCTTTTCCCTGTGGTCGGCCAAGTAGGTGAGCCACAGGGTAGTTGCTCCAGAATAATGTCGCCGCTAAGTGCGACTTAAAAATGTCACATTCACAGGATGGCTCCCACCTGCCGAAAAGACAGTTGCACTGGGGAGAGAACGCGATTTAAAGTGCGCGCATGGCCCAAAGATTCCATTGCAACGTTTGTGAGCAGGTTGAAGAGAAATGCAAGTGCGATAAATATTGCCTACTCTGCATGGGTGAACACGATGTGCGTCTGGTGCAGGACGGCTACTACTACTGCGTGGAATGCCGTGAAGCTTGTGAGTACGTGCCGGAAGACAAAGGGTGCGCCCGAGAATGAATCAGACAGCGGCGCGCAAAAGAGCATCCGCGAACTGACGGCTGCGGGACGCCGATCGTACAGGAAATCCCGAGATTGCAAGGTGTTGGTTATTCGACCTGAAAACGCGCCGAAGGGGTGATGGTTTGCTTTGATACCTCGTCATTCACGGTTATCTTTAAACTGTAGAAACCAGGTTCCATGTTGGCCAGCGACATGGACTTTGCAAGCGTAATTTGCTCGCTGTTTTTCCCGTAGGCATCTGACGATTCCGCTGCGTGGAATACGGATTTGTTGGTCTGGATGTTAATAATGTCGTAGCTGATGCGGGCCTGCGTCTTTTTGGTCTTCTGCTCCTGCTGTAGGTTATAGATTTGGAGCCAAATGTTCAGGCGCTGCGAGCGCTTGAAACTGGCGGGCTTGCCATCGGCAGAATCCAGGCGTGGACGCACTTTTACGTCGCCGATAACGAAGCTGCCTGCCCCGATAGACTTGGCTGGAAGGCGCTCCATGACGTCGGCGAGGATGAGCGAGGAAGATGCAAGTTTCTCGTCTTCGAATTCCGGTACGCGAAGAGAGCGGGCCAGGGTTCCGACTCGATCGCCATTGACATCTTTTATGGCAACCTCGATTTTGTACATGCCCGGACGGAGAGAGACCGCCTTCCAGTAGAGATGGGAGGTAAGCAGCGCTTTTTCAAATAGATCGTTCGGCTCGTTCACGGTCACGGTGTCCTCAAATGTGGTCGCGACGCGTCCGGTGAGGGTGGAGATGCGTCCGAAGATATTGACGGAAGCCTGCTGGATGCCTTGCTTCTGAATGAAGCTCATGTCCCTTGTCTTGATCTGAATCGTGACCGGTACCAGAACTGTGTCCGAGGTGAGTTTCACAAAATCAGTACGCAGATCGAAGGGCACCAGGTTGTAACGAATCCTGGTGTTGACCTTCTCCTCAAGATCCTTGAATTTGATGGACGGTGGGGCTGTGAGCTTGGCATAGCGCTCGAGCGCATCAAACTGCTTCACTGACCCGCCAGGATCGATTCCCATGATGCGATTCGTCCGATTGCCCCGGCCCATTTCTTCGCTAAGCGTGGGGCCACCGCCAGGGGTGTGGAGGAGAGCGTCCTTCTCGTTTGGGTTAAGAGCGATGTGGTAATCGCCGCACATGCAGGAGTCCACGAATTCGATGGTTACGTCGTTGCCAATGTTTTCGAGGTAGCGATAGCGCCAGCGCTCGAAGGGAAAGGTGGAGGTATTGCCGCCGCCTTCCGAGCTATCGCGCTGATAGCTGCCGCCGGAGGGATGGGACTCGATTTCGTCGGGGGCTCCCCAGACTATGTAGATATGGCCGCGGTCGGTTTTCCAGCCGGGAATGCCGGCAGCAAAGTGTTCGTTGGCGTATTGAATGCGGCGGTAGTGCTCCTCGCGGAACTCGTTTGCCTCAGTGTCGGGCGTGGGACTACGACGCAGCCAGAACTGCTCTATGAATGAGTCGCGTTCTTCATCGTTGCTGAGGAGCTTGAAAGCCTGTTCTTCTTCCCGAGAAATAATGTAACGCACGTCCTGATCGAGCCAGGTCTGGTAGGTTTTGCTGACCTCGCGCTTAAAACTGCGGAGCCGGTCCTTGCGTTCCTGGTCGGTAAGTTCCTTCTTCTCCGGCACGTTCTTGCTTGATTTGTCCCTCTTGTAATCCTTGAGAGATGTTCCCGCATCTCTGTCGTTATGGGAAGTCTGCGACAGGAGCGGGGTGGCCAGCATTGCGGTGGCGATTACAAGCAAAGGGAAACGCCGTGTGGAAAAGAGAAACATGAACAGTGCTGCTACTCCTGGGAAACTTCTGCGGCTGAGGCGATTGTAAGTATTTGCCAGATGCAAAGGCAAGGCGGAGCGGCGAAGGGCAAAAAAGGGTTAAGGGAGAATCGTGAGCAGCGTTTTAACAGAAATCGGGATGAATTTTGGACGGGGTACAAACGTTTCCCCGGAATTGAGCGGTGGCTGAAAACAACTGACAGCTCTGCTTTGGGTTTTAACTCTGTGCCCATCCGCTCGTGTGCTGATGAGCCGTGACCGGGTCGGTGCGTGCACGTAATCTGTGCAGCCGGATGCGCAAAGGTTCAGTTCCGCTGAATTCGAGCCCTGAGAGTTCGGCAAGCAATGAGGGCTGATGAAAATATCGAAAAAACTTTCAATCGCTATCGCTGGTGCGGCTCTGGTTGGAGGAACCATTTTATTCCTCATACTTCAGAGCCCTACGGGCGTGGTCGAGGTGCAGACCGGCAGAGTCCTGAAGCAGGATCTGAGATCGGTGGTTACGGCTTCGGGCGAGATCAGGCCGAAAACGTTTGTAAACGTTGGGGCCAATGCATTCGGCAAGATTGTGCGTTTGTACGTAAAAGAAGGCGATCACGTGAAGGCGGGCCAGATGCTGGCGCAACTGGAAAACGTGCAGTCAGTCGCAGACGTGAGCGCAGCGAAGGCGTCGTTGACGGCAGCCGAAGCAGACTATGCTGCGGGCCTGGAGACACTTAACACCAATATCGCCGATCTGGATCGCGCCAAGGCCGATCTTGAGCAGAAACGCTACGACTGGGGGCGCGCGGAGAGTCTTTACAAGGAGCAGTTGATCTCGAAAAAAGATTACGATGCTTCGAAAAATGCGTATGAGGCAGCTGTTTCCGCATTGAGAATGGGAAAGGCGCGGATTGCCCAGTCCAAGGCTGCGGCAGAAGCTTACAAGCGCCGGATTGCGGTGCAAAAGGCGACACTGGTTCACAATAACGACGTGCTGAGCAAGACCGAATATCGCGCTCCATTCAATGGAGTGGTGACAAACCTGCCTGTGCGCGAGGGCGAGACGGTGGTGGTTGGCATCCAGAACTCGCCCGGTTCAACCCTGATGACGCTGGCCGACACCTCGGTAATCACAGCCGAGGTGAAAGTGGATGAGACCGACATTGTGAATGTGAAGCTGGGGCAATCGGCAGAAGTCAGCATCGACGCTATCCCGAAGAAGAAATTCAGGGGAATAGTGACCGAGATTGGCAACAACGCCCTGCTGCGCTCCACCGGCGTGGCTACTTCGCAGTCCACCGGCAGCACGCAGGAGGCGAAGGATTTCAAAGTCGTAGTCATGCTTTCAGATGTACCGGATAACCTGAGGCCTGGACTTTCCGCGACGGCGAAGATCATGACGGCGAGCAAAACCGGCGTACTGTCGATCCCGATTCAGGCGCTGACAATTCGGCAAAAGGGCGACCTTGTGCAGAAGAGATACACCGACAAGGACGCGCTACAGGCAGCGGAGGTGCCGATGGACCGAAAGGCCGCCCGGGAAGAGTTGCAGGGAGTGTTTGTGATCCGCAGCGGTAAGGCACAATTCGTTCCGGTGGAGACAGGGATTACGGGGACTACCGATGTCGAGGTGCTGGAGGGCCTGAAGGAAGGCGACGAGATCGTGACCGGAAACTATAAAGCATTGCGAACTATGAAACCGGAGAGCAGGGTGAAGGTCAACAACAGCACGCCTGAGAAGGAAGAAGAAAAGCCGTAACGGCGGACGTAAGCTTCTGTGGCTTCCGTGGCGCTAGGCGAGAGGAAGATGGTTGCCAAGCGCCCCCGTCGTATATTCTTAAGGAAGAGGTTCAGGAGAAGAGACGGGATGGCGACACAAACTGCGGACATCAGCCAGGAACCTAAGGCGCCCAATCCGAATTGTGTGATCTGCACACGGAATCTGTGGAAGACCTATGATATGGGCAGCGAGCAGGCGGTGGATGCGCTGTGCGGGGTCGATCTCGCAATTAATCGCAATGAGTACGTCGCCATCATGGGGCCGTCAGGCTCGGGCAAGTCGACATTGATGAATCTGATTGGCTGTCTGGATAGTCCGACCAGAGGCGAATACTGGCTGAATGGGCAACTGGTGAGCGAACTGGGAGACGATGAACTGGCACGTATCCGCAACAAGGAAATCGGCTTTGTTTTCCAGACCTTCAACCTGCTGGCACGGGCTACAGCGTTGCACAATGTGGAACTTCCGCTGGTTTATGCAGGCGTTCATTCCGAAGAGCGGCTGGAGCGGGCCAAACAGATGCTGATCAGCGTCGGCATGGGTGGGCGCATAACGCACAAGCCGAACGAACTATCCGGCGGCCAGAGGCAGCGCGTAGCAATCGCGCGCGCACTGATAAACAATCCTTCCATCATCTTGGCCGATGAACCCACGGGAAACCTGGATACCAAGACCGGAAACGAAATCATGGCGCTGTTCGACGAATTGCATGCGCGGGGAAATACGATTGTCCTGGTTACGCACGAGCACGGTATCTCGCAGTTAGCACACCGCGTCATACACATTCGCGACGGCAAGGTCGCCTACGACGAGAAAACGCCGAGAGGTGGAGGAGATGGAGGAATGATCGATAGGAGAAGGAAGATCTAACGGCAAAGGTTTAAAGTTTTCAAGATTGGTGATGCCCCCGGCAGTGCCGGGGATTTTGTTTCGAAGTGCGAAGAACGATGTGGCCGGGCGCTGGTATTCACGTTATATAGACACTTTACCTGTTCAAGTAGTACTGCACCGAAGTGACTACGCGGACGGTTTTCATGAGACTGCTATCTGTACCGAAATTTCCACCGGATTCAGCGGGTTCGCTGTCAGCAGCCAAAATTGAGAAAACACCCTGATTCGCCTGACGAATCGCCCCGACCTTGCTGCCTGAATCCAAGGCAAAGCGTTCCGCCGCGGCCCGGGCATTTCGAGTGGCTTCCGTGATCATGTCGGGTTTGATCGAGTTCAATCCAGTAAACTTGTAAGTCAGTCCCGAGCCAGGGTCGCTGTTCAGCACAATGCCTTTCTCTAGGAGTTGCATGGTTTTCTGCGCAGCAGCAGCAATCTGATCGACTCGTGAACTGCGTGCGGTAATTCGCTGCTGGACAATATAACGATGAGGGGCTCGGTTATTGCCTCCATATTCGTTTGCCTGGGTGTCCACTACACGGATAGTGCCCAACTCGATTTCAGAAGACTGAATGCCCTGCTGATCGAGAAACTGCAGGATGATTTTCTTATCGGTTTCTGTCTTTGCGTACACCGAAGAAAGGTCGTCCCCGGCTTCCTTATAGCTGAGAGGCCAGACTGCAAGGTCAGACTTGACCTTGCGCTCCACCAAGCCTCTGACCGTCACATAGCGGTCGCTGAGTCGAGTCGCCTTGATCTGCGCCCCCATGACCCAGCCGCCACCGATCAGGCCTAGCGCGAGCAGCAATCCCAAAAGCACAATTCCGCTGCGATTAGTTTCATTAGCTTCGTTCATTTGTGCTCCTATGGCTGGGTGGCCTGCGACGAGTCATGATACAAAGTCTTTGCGTTCTCTCAAAGGGCAATTGCTTAGGGCGTGAGGTTCGCCTGAGTTTCAGGCAACTGCGTCGGAGTACTTGGAACCTTTGGAGCATCTGGTGTTAGGCTTGCTGCGATGAATCTGTTTTCACAACCTGTGGATGAGAGCTCCGACCGGACACGTCCGCTGGCGGACCGGATGCGTCCGCGCGACCTGGACGAGTTTGTGGGGCAGGAGCATATTCTTGCGTCGGGCAAGGCGCTGCGGGTGCAGATCGAGCGCGACGACATTGGCTCGATTATCTTCTGGGGGCCGCCGGGGTCGGGAAAAACCACGCTGGCCAAGATCATTGCGCGGCGGACGAAAGCGGAGTTCGTTGAGTTCTCGGCGGTGATGGCCGGGATCAAAGAGATCAAGCAAGTGATGCTGGAAGCCGAACGGGCGCGGGACTACGGCGTGCGCACGATTGTCTTCGTCGACGAGATTCACCGCTTCAACAAAGCGCAGCAGGATGCGTTCTTGCCGCATGTGGAGAGGGGAAACATCCGGCTGATCGGGGCGACTACGGAGAATCCTTCGTTCGAGGTGAACTCGGCGCTGCTGTCGCGGTCGCGGGTTTACGTGCTGAATCCGCTGACCGAAGAGCAGATCATTCTGCTGATGGAGCGGGCGCTGGCGGATGAAGAGCGCGGGTTGGGGATTCTGAAACTGACGGCGAAGGCCGAGGCGCTGGCCAGAATTGCGGCGTATTCGAGCGGTGACGCGCGCTCGGCGTACAACGTGCTGGAGATTGCGGCGACGCTGGCCGTGGAGGCCGCAGGTGGCGCCAGCGGAGGCGTAATCGAGAAGGCACTGGTGGAGGATGCGCTGCAACGTCGCGTGTTGCGCTACGACAAGGCCGGCGAAGAGCACTATAACCTTATTTCGGCGCTGCACAAATCGGTGCGCAACAGCGATCCAGATGCGACATTGTATTGGCTTGTGCGAATGCTGGAGAGCGGGGAAGATCCGATGTTTCTGGCGCGGCGCATCGTGCGCATGGCGGTGGAAGACATATCGCTGGCCGACCCGCACGCGTTGGAGATTGCGATTGCCGCAAGAGATGCAATGGATTTCATGGGACTGCCGGAAGGCGGGCTGGCCCTGGCTCATGCAGCGGTGTATCTGGCGATCGCTCCCAAGTCGAATGCGCTGTATTTGGCGTACGGCGCGGTGAAGCGCGCTGTGGAAGAGACAGCCTCGGACCCGGTGCCGCTGCATCTGCGTAACGCGCCGACACGGCTGATGAAAGAACTTGGGTACGGCGAGGGATACAAGTACGCCCACGATTTAGAGGAGAAGGTCGCCGAAATGGAGTGTCTGCCGGAAAACCTCAAGGGCAAGCAGTGGTACTACCCCACCGAAGAAGGCGTGGAGAAGCGGATTCGCGAGCGGTTGGCGGCGCTGAAAGCCAAGAAGGGTCGGATGAGGCAGTAGCCAATGATCAGGTGATGCGCACTATGGCGGCTCCGCAACAGAGCCGCCACAGTTGGCCAGTTTTAGTGAGCTGTCTAGCTACGGTTCTGAAGGCCTTTGTTCATCAAAAGCTTGACCTCGACCCGCCGGTTTTCCGCCCGACCTGCAGCGGTTTCGTTGGAAGCGGTGGGACTGGAGACACCCATTGCACCAGGCGCCATGATGTGTCGCGGTGTGATGTTACCTTCCTGCATCAGATAGTCGATAACGGCTTCTGCGCGGTCCCTGCTCAAAGTCTGGTTGAACGCGGGATTACCGGAAGAGTCTGCGTAGCCCTGCACCTGAATGAGGTATCCCTGGAGATCTTTCGTGCTAGCTGCCAAAGCAGACAACGAGGCTTTGTCTTTAGCTGACAGTTTGCTGCTCCCCACGGCAAAGTTGACGACCAAAGATTTTTTCACGTCAAAATCGGTCAATTCCTTGAAGCGTTGGTTCACTGCTGCTTCGTTTTCGTCGATCTTTGTCACGTTTGCTGCAATCGCTTGCTGGTTAGCGCTCACTTTCTGTTCTGTCGGATTCAAGCCCGCCTGGATCATGCTGGCGGTTTCCAGGTCGGTCTTTTTAAAGGTGATCTGTTTGGCTTCCAGTTTGCCCTCTGGATTATTCATCCCTTTAACTTCAACACGAAGACCTGGGATAATCTCTGCCCAAGAGGCCTTTCTTTTCCTGAGACCGAGGCCTTTAGGTACTTGCACCTTGGTGTAATCGGTGAGCAGAACCGCGGTGGTCGAGCCATCTGAAGTACGCAGAGTGAGATTATCCGCAGTGCGTTCGGTCACTAATCCCTTCACTGTGATTTCATCACCGGCGAATGCCGACACCCAAGCCACACAGCAGAAGACCAATACAACTAAGCCTAATCGACGTGCCTTCATCGTGTTCTCCTTTGCAAATTTGTACTCTGCTTGCGCTGTTGACTCTGGAAACCCCTTGAGGCAGGTTAGAAAAACAGTACGGATGTTCCTGAGTGGGTTTCCCGATGAGCACTAGCTTTGATTGAAGAGGAGAGCTGCTGGTTGCCTCGCATTTGCCTTTCGCTCTGCTTGTGCGGGCAATCCAGACACTCAGGACAGGAACACGGTTCCAGAATGGGACTCGAAAGCTACTTGCTTCTTTGCCTTTGTGCCTCATAGAGCAGGATACTCGCGGCGATTCCGGCGTTAAGGCTCTCTACTTTGGGGGAGTGAGGGATGAGAATGGCTTCGTCGGCGGCGTCGAGAAGCGCGCGGGGAACTCCGTGGCCTTCATTGCCTATGAAAATCGCAGTCGGGAGCGCGAGATCGATTTCCTGCACGGGGCGGCCCTTGTGGGAAGAGGTTACGGCGAGTCGGACGCCGTTATCCTTCAGAGCAGCGAGGGCCTCAGCGGTAGAAAGTTTAACGACAGGCAGGCGGAAGACCGACCCGGCAGAGGCTCGGGCCACCTTGGGATTAGCTGAGGAAACGGTGCCTTCGGTGGCGAGCACGCCGCTGGCTCCGAAGGCTTCCGCGCTGCGAATGATGGTCCCGAGGTTTCCGGGATCCTGGAGACCGGCGCAACCCAGAATCAGCGGCAACGGAGGGCGAAAGAGATCTTCGAGTGAAGCTACCAAGGGATGGACCAGGGCAGCCACGCCCTGGGGGGTCTCCGTTGCCACGGCGCTGTGAAAAACGTCGTTGGGGAGAAGGAGGGCTTCGGTGGAATGGCTGAGTTGCGGGAGTAGGCGATTTGCCCGCTCGCGGGCGTTCTCAGAGAAGAAGACTGCACGGAGGCGCAGGCCGCTACGAATGGCCTCCTCCACCAGTTTCACGCCTTCAATGGCTATGCACCCGTCATCGGCGGGAATGGCCTGGGAAAAGGCCTTGCGAAGGTCTTTTACAAGTGAGTTCTGGCGACTGGCGACAGAGCGGAGGCGATCATGCGGCGAATTTGAAAGAAACTGGGACATTATTCCTCCGATTGGTGACGTCTAAGCATTGTAAAATGCTGGAGGAATTGCCATCGATAAGATAACGCCACCAAGCGTTCACCTTGTCGGGTGATTTCAACTTTACGTTAAGGTTCGCTGGTTTGAGCCTGAAAGCTGAGGTTAATTTGGTGCGCCCGGAAATTATTCACGTTCATGCAGCTGAGCCCGAGCCGTCGCTGGTGAATTATGTGGCGGACAGAATTCGCCTTGGAAGCGTCGTCGGAATACCGACAGATACTTTTTATGGTCTGGCAGTCGACCCCTACAACTTGCATGCAGTAGAGCGCATTTACGAAATAAAAGAACGCGCCCGTAATAAGCCGCTCTCGTTGCTGATTGAGAGTGTGGATCAGGCCGAGGAACTGACCAACTCATTGCCGGACGAATTTTACCTGCTGGCTGAAAAATTCTGGCCTGGGCCGTTGACAATCGTCACGCGCGCTGCGCCGAGGATGCCGCTGAAAGTTACGGCGAACTCGGGCAATGTCGCGGTGCGCATGCCGGATTCACCGGTAGCGCTTGCGGTGGTTCGAGCGTTGAAGTGCCCGGTCACAGCGACCTCGGCAAACCTGGCGGGAGCAGTGGAGTGCACGACCGCAGCAGATGTGATGAGACAGATGGGCGAACGCGTTCAACTCCTGGTAGACGGCGGTCCCACACCACGCTCCGTACCAACGACAATCGTGCGCCTTACCGATAATGGACGCTGGTCTCTTTTGCGCGAAGGTGCTATTCCTTTGTCGAAAATTGAGGACCTGTTGGGCGATCAATGACGGTTGGTTCAGGCCGCAGATGGATAAGGCCAGACAGAATTGCAGTCATCGCATTGGCCGTATACGCTTGCTACTTTGCATGGACGTGCGCCCGGATTGTGGCACAGTCCGGGCGAAACGAGGCGCAACCGGCGGATGCGATTGTGGTATTCGGCGCAGCGGAATATTTCGGAAAACCTTCTCCCATCTATCGAGCGCGACTGGATCACGCTTTCGAGCTATACAAACGGAAATTGGCTCCGGTGGTAATTACTGCTGGGGGGAGCGGCGGGGAACAGCACTTCACAGAAGGCGCGGTTGGGCGCGACTACCTAAATAAGCGAGGCATCGGCGACGCACACCTGATCGCGGAGACACAGAGCGATAACAGTGCGGAGAGCGCCGAGCGCATCGCCAACATCATGGCCGCCAACGATATGCACTCCTGTATCGCGGTCAGCGATCCTTACCACGTTTTTCGAATCAAGCAGTTGTTGAAGGCAAAGGGACGAGTGGTTTACGTTTCGCCACGGAAACAGGAGATTCCACCGCGGACAAGGACTCAAGTGCTAAACGTGATGCGCGAAGCATTAAGTTACACGCTTTGGCGGCTGCACATAATTCGTTGGTAACTTTCACCTTTACCTGTTCTGTATCTCTAATGTTTAACACCGTGGCGTGATGGGCATCACTGAGGGGATGTGCGACAGGTACCTACGATAAATACAGCATCAATGGAGGGTTAAGAATAATGCATGATCCGGGGAGCGAAGCTCCGCAGACGGGTATTTACTGGTGCAGCGTATGCAAGCTGCCAGTTCAGTTCAAGGCGGGCGAGGTGCTGCCCAAGTGCAAGAATCTTTGCGGCCGAGGGAAGTGGGAGTTCATTAAAGCTACCGCGGCAGAGAAGTAGAAATTCAGCAGCAGCAGTTTGTGATGCGGTACAAGCCGGAGCCGAGCGCTCCGGCTTTCGTTTTGGGATCTTTCGTGTCCGGCACAACCATTCAGCAATTTGGACCTTCCAATTGCCGTCTGTTCGAAAAAAGAGAAACTGAATGTGGCGTGAGAGAGGCCGTATGAATCTCGTGGACTTGAAAACAGCTTTACGTGGGGAAGTGATTCAACCGAGCGATACGAACTATGATGATGCCCGCAAACTCTATAACGCGATGATCGACAAAAGGCCAGCGCTAATTGTCAGGTGTGTAGATGCGGCTGATGTGATTGCATGCGTGAATTACGCCAGAACGAATGGAATTCTGCTGGCGATCCGGGGCGGTGGGCACAATGGACCTGGGTTGGGCGGATGCGACAACGGCCTTGTCATCGATCTTTCCCGCATGCGTAGCGTACGCGTAGATCCCGATTCCAAAACAGCGCAGGTAGCTGGTGGTTGTATTTGGGGCGATGTGGACCACGCTACGCATCCCTTCGGAATGGCTGTACCCAGCGGAATTATTTCTACTACCGGAGTGGGAGGACTGACCCTGGGTGGCGGCATCGGGCACCTCGCCCGGAAATATGGATTAACGATAGACAACCTGGTGGCCGTCGATATCGTACTTGCCGATGGCAGTATGGTGAAAGCCAGTGAGTCGCAGCACGAAGATCTATTCTGGGCAGTACGCGGCGGCGGAGGAAATTTCGGCGTAGTGACTTCCTTTACCTTCCGCTTATGTCCCGTTCACACGGTGATGGCTGGCCCGATGTTCTGGGCTCTTGAGGATGCGCCAGAGGTCATGCGGCGATACGAGGATCTCATTACCGATGCGCCGGAAGACCTCAACGGTTTCTTTAACTTTATTACCGTTCCGCCGGTTCCGCTTTTTCCCGAAGAACTGTACATGAGAAAAGTTTGCGGTGTTGTATGGTGCTCACTCGCCGATCCCGAAACCACCCGCAAATGGCTCCAGCCGGCACAGAACTGGGCCGAGCCGCTGCTGGTGGGAGTTGGTCCCATGCCGTTTCCTGCGCTTCAGAGCTTCTTCGATGGACTGTATACGCCGGGTCTGCAGTGGTACTGGAAAGCTGATTTCGTGAATGGATTCAGCGAACAGTCGATTGCGGAGCACGTGAAGCATGGATCGCAACTTCCAACCATGCACTCGACCATGCACATGTACCCAATCAATGGCGCTGTTCATCGAGTAAGCCCAAGCGCGACGCCATTCACCTATCGCAATTCGAAATGGGCAGAAGTAATAGTCGGCGTGGATCCGGCCCCTGAAAATGCTTTGAAAATCACGCAATGGGCAAGAGATTACTGGCAGGCCGTGCATCCCTACTCGGCGCCAGGGGGCTATGTGAATTTCATGATGAACGAGGGGGCAGCACGGATTGAAGCGACCTACGGCGAGAATTACGCAAAGCTGCAACAGATCAAGTCGAAGTACGATCCGGAGAATCTTTTTTGCGTAAACCAGAACATTGTTCCGCTCGCGAAAGGCGAGGCTGGACTTGAATCGAAAGCCGCATAGGTGGGTTGCTCAGAGCAGTGGTGGAAAGGCCTGGGCGCAAGGCCGATGAGCGACAGGGTGTCATCCTGAAATTGTGGGGGTTGACTTCATTTTAAAAAGCGGGGTAAGGTGGGACTGGTTGTGAGGCACGCCCCGTCTTGCGCAATTCGTTCTCAGGAGCGGGGCTACCGCACAACACGTAGGTTTGGAGTTTATGAAAACGACTCTTATTGAGCAGCAAGAAGACCGCCCTCCGAGTAGTGACGGCGACCGAACCTGGAAGAAGCTTTCGTGAACCGATAGACAAGCCCTGCCTTTCGCCTCACTTCTGCTTCTTCTGTGACCAAACACCAGAGAATGCGGAAGGTCGAGGCTAATCCTCCCCTTCGTAGCAATCGAGATCAAAGTAGCGCCAGGCGTGCGAGAGCGTGCGTTCGCGTGCGCACAAACGGAGTTGTCACCAACACCGGTGAGCGGAGTCCGTCTGTGCCCGGTTGCGCGCCCGCGTGTTTGTGCGGAGGTGAGAGATGCAGGAAAAAGTGATTGCAATCTCGACGGCAGGCACCGAAGCCGTCCCAACCGCGACTGTGGTTCGCGGAAGAATAGTGCGTTCCAAGTGGGCGCAGAACCTTCTGACTTTTCTGATGGTCTTCGGACCGGGCCTCATCGTAATGGAGGCCGATAATGACGCCGGCGCAGTCTCGACCTATGTTCAGGCGGGCGCGCAGTATGGGACGTCTTTGTTGTGGTTGTTACTGCTGTTGCTGCCAACGACTTACTTCATTCAGGAAATGGTCGTGCGTCTGGGCATCGCTACCGGCAAAGGCCATGCGGCGATGATCTATCAGCGTTTCGGAAAGTGGTGGGGCGTGTTCTCGCTGGTTGATTTGGAGTTGGTGAATTTTCTGACGCTGGTGACCGAGTTCGCCGCCATTGCGCTGGCCGCGAGGCACATGGGCATTTCGCCCTACTTAGGCGTTCCAGTGGCGGCGGCCGGATTGATGCTGATGGTGCTGTCAGGGAGCTATCTCCGCTGGGAGCGCATCACCATCTTCTTTTGCCTGCTCGACTTGGCGTGGCTGCTTATTGCTTTCCAGTTGCGTCCTGGGGTTGGAGAAATTGTTCACAACACGTTCATTCCGACTATTCCGGCGGGAGGCGTCACGGGAAACTTGATGTTCCTCGTAATTGCGATCGTGGGCACGACGATTGCGCCGTGGCAACTCTTTTTTCAGCAGAGTTGCATTGCCGACAAACGCTTGCGATTTTCCGATCTGAAGTGGGCACGCCTGGATACGTTGCTGGGCGCAACGTTCACAATTATCGTGGCCGGATGCATGATGCTGGCCGGAAATGCGGCCCTTGTGCGGGGAATCAACTTCGCCGATCCCGCGCAGATGGCCAACGCTCTCCATCTGGCGGCAAACAGCGAATGGATTCGGTACGGAATTCTGCTGCTGATGGTCAATGCCGCCATCCTGGGGAGCACGGCGATCTCGCTTTCGAGCGCCTGGGCCTATGGAGAGGTGAAAGGGTGGCCGCACAGCCTGCAAATGCCGATCAAAGACGCCAAGGGCTTTTATGCAACTTACGCAGCGTGTGTCGCAGCCGCCGCGGCGGTTGTCTTGATTCCGCGCGCGCCCTTGCAACTGATCATTTTAGGCGTGCAGGTGCTGGCCGGAATCATGCTGCCCTCGGCCATCATTTTTCTGCAGCTTTTGCTTAACGACAAGGAAATGCTGGGCGAGAAGTATGTGAACAAGCCCTGGAACAACTGGGTGAACTGGACCATCATCATAGTCCTGTTCGCCCTTTCACTGGTGCTGGCGGCACAGGTTGTGGCGCCGAAACTGTTCCCGAACACATAACTGAATCAGGGAAGAAGGAGGAGGAACAAAAATGAACTTTATGCCTGCGTTGATGGATATCAATCTGAATGAGGTTCCTGAAGGCCATTACCTGGTGGTGCATCCGCTAAACGACGTGGCGGAGGAGAAAGTGGACACCTCGGCGCTTGGCCCGATGCCCATGACGACAAGCGTGAGGCTCTCGCTGATGGCGTTGCGCGGATACCTGGTGCTCATGGCGCTTCTGGTGGGTTATCACTGTGTAGATCTGGCGGGCGTCTTTGGGCAGCACTAAAAAAGGAAAAACAATGGAAGGAAAACAATCGATGAGAGAGCAAGAATCGCAACCTCCAAGTCGGCAACTAAAACAGACTCCCGCGTAGTGGCAGGCTGATCGGATCGAGCCTTTCCAACTTCGCGGGAGCCCGGCGCGCCACCTCATCGAGAAGGCGCAGGAAGGTGGAAAAAAATGGCAACGATCACCGTGTTTGCTCAGAATTTGTTTGAGATCATCGGTCTTATTCAACCTCGAATTGAAGTGATGGTTCGTGAGGCGCCGGAGAACGGTGCGGGAAGCGCTCCGCTTCGGATGCAGTGGGTGCGAGGAACAGATTCCGATGGCCGCAGGATTTTGCGAGTCGAGTGGGTAGAAGACAAAAAACGGGCGCGAGCGGAAAGCTAGAGCTTGTCTCGGGGAGTGGGACTAGAGCAGCCAACGCGTGAAGGGGACTGCGATGGCCAGTGCCGCCGAGAATACAGTGCTGGTGAAGTTTACGGAGTTGTTGCCGAGGCGGCCGGGACGCTCCAGGGTAGCCCCGAGCAGGCTATCCACAAAGGTTCCGAGGAATGCCGCGATAAGTGTGATCCAGAAGAACTCTGGAAGCAGCAGGTTGGTCCACCTACAACTCAGGCATACGAGGGCAGCGGCAAGAAAAGAAAAGACGGTGCCAATCACGGTGACGCCGCCATTATCTCCGGGATTAATTTGCCGCAAAGTGGTTATGAGCCGGGGACGATTGCCGAATGCCTGGCCCAGTTCGCTGCTGACAGTATCTCCCGCAGCTTCCGCCAAGGCGGCGGATGCGCCCCCGAGCAGGATGAAACGTGCATAGGGTACAAAAAGCAAAGGGGAGGCGCAGATTACCGCAACTCCGACATTGGCGAAAATCTGCAGGGCATCCCGTCCACGATTGTGCTCGGCGGTGCCAAAGCGCTCCTTCTTGCGGCGTCCTATGCGGGTACTGATGAATGTCAAAAGAAACACGACCAGGATCGGGAGCAGCGCTGCGGGTCCAGCGGCCAGGCAAAAAATGATGGCAAGCAGGACACCTGTTACTGCGGCCCCAGCAGTAACGGCGCGCAGGCCCCAGGCAAGAAGGGCCAGCGCCACTGAGAGCCCAGCAGCAGAAATCAATTGAGGAATGGCAATCTGCCAGCTCTGGAAGAAGTTCATGCCTGGTTCATCGTACTCCGAAATGACGGCGAGTGATGGCCCGGAAGTCTCTTTATGGCAGAGTCTTTCGGAATGCCGCATCGTATCAGATTCGGTTGGGTAAGGGTATGGCGAGCCGGGATGAGAACTCGATTTTTTTAACCGGCGAGTTGCTACACGATGAGAGTATTCAGCCTTGCGTGAGCGGGAAAGCATTGGCCCGTAAGCTTATGCTTCCTTTACAATGAACGCACTCGAACAGAGCAGATGAACTGCATCGGCAAGGTGGAGTGCGAATGAAAGTCATGTGGAAAGCCGCGCGTGTGGCCCTCCTTTTGGTGGCGGCAACTTCGATTGAGATTGGTTGTGGCGACACCTATCGCCCAATCGCTGATCCCACTCCAACTACAACTGGCAACCCCGCAGGCACTGACACGGTCGTTGTAATGAACCAAAAGACCGACGGCACAGGGACACTAACGGCAATCGACGTCAGTGGCGACGCCAATATTGGCAACAAGGTGCTTCAGAACAAACCAACCTCGGTTGCCTTCGACTACAGTCGCACCGCGGCATACACAGCCAACACGAAAACCGATTCGGTGACACAGGTTAATCTGCTGACCTCGACGGCGGGTTTTTCAGCTAACACGACCACTATTGCATTGGAATCGGGTGCCGCGCCAATCGGAATGAGTTTTCAGTATTTCGGCACCTCCTACACCATCGACTACGTGGTGAATTCGGGAAACCCGACAGGAACGGCCGTGACGGGGACGCAGACTTGTCCTGGAAAAGGCTCAATTTCGGCGATTATTCAGGCGACGGCCCAGGTAAAAGCAAATGTCTGCGTGGGCATTGATCCGGTGTTTGCCTGGATCTACAAGGATCAGTCCAAGGTATTTGTGCTGGATAAGAGCGAGAACCAGGTTTACGTGGTGAGCGCCAGCAAATACAAAGTGACGAACAAGATTCCGGTTGGCGCCGCTCCAATCCAGGCCTCCCAGAGCGCCAACGGCCAGTATATCTACGTGCTCAATAGCGTCGATGGCACGATTACGATTATCGATGGGCAGGCGGAGGCGGTGGTCGGCACAATCAGCACGGCCCATGCTTCGCCGATTGAGATTGTGACTGCCCCGCCACCCACGGATACCTCGACGAATACGCAGGTTAATAATGTCTGGATTCTCCATGCCGACGGCACGGTGAGTGTTTTCAACGGGACGGTACCGGGAACGCTGACTTGGATCACGTCGATTGCGACGGGTGCAAATCCGACAAACCTGGCGCTTATGCGGAACGGAGCACAGGCCTATGTGGGCCTGAAGGGAACCAATCAGATCATCGCGATCGATACCAGCAAGCTCGCTACAAACGTGAATACGACGGGGGCAACGACTTCCATCGCGGTGGGTGTGAGCCGCTCCGTGAGCTCACCTTACGTGGTCACGGTTACCAACCCCAGCGATCCGACGAAGACCATTACGTACACGTACAGCATGAAGGAAGTCACAACGCCTGCGGTGAACTACGTCGCTGTTTCGCGCGGTGTCGATACAGCCAATACTTACAAGGCGTATGCAACCACTACGACGAACACGGTGTACACCTATTTCGACGCGAGTGGGACGACTCCGGTAGATCCTGCCTCGATTCCTGAGTGGTCGGCACCCTCGACGTGCACGCTCGTGGCTCCGAATGGCTTGAGCTGCCCAAATCTCTACAATGGCACTTCCATCCTAACTGCGGCTGCCGATGGAACAACGCCGATCAACACGTACATCACGACACTTCCGGCACCTTCGGTCGTTACGTATTGCGATCCGAATACGGGAAAGCCAGATGGACAGAAGACCTGTCCGGCTATGGTTCCCGTTACGATACTCGGCCGCAGCTAGCGCAAAGCTACAGCAAAAGAACAGGGCGAGCCGATTATGAGCTCGCCCTTATCTTTTGCGCCGCTGAATCGGGCGGAGTTTCACCCCGGAATCTTGTCTTCGCGGCGGCGCCGGTTATAACGCATGGCCACGTTCATGAAGACACTGCCGGCGGGAGAAGAAAAATCCATGACGAGGGCTTCGACGTCCTCGGAGCCTCGGAACCCTTGCTGGCCGGGGTGATCGACGGGCGGATGGACCTTGAAACGGAATCCCTGATCATTAAGTGAGGTGACGGCGTTTCCGATGACGAGATTGGCCAGCTCGGCCACGGCTTCGCGAATCATCTCCGGATCGGCCTCCATTTCCGTGCCGGAGATTGCGGAGGCGACCTTCATCGCCGCGCTGTCCTCAACATCAAATATCACCCGGCCTTCGATGTCGCCGGTGATTTCAATCATGGCGGCGGTGGCGTGGCGCTGGTAGGTTTCGTCGCTCATGGAAATGTCGGAGACAGTGACAGGGCAGGCAAGCGTCTCAGCCAGCACTGCATCGGCTGCGTTGATAAACGGCTGAATCAACTCCATCCTCATGAAAACTACTCTCCTGCGCCGGCGACGGACACCGCAATGGCAGCATCGCCCAGTACGTATTTCACCACTTCGTAAAGCAGTTCAGGTTTTACGGGTTTTTGCACGAAATGGCGCGCACCCTTCTGCAGGGCGGCCACGATATTTTCCTGGTAGCCGACGCTGGAGACCATAATTATGCGGGCACCCGGATGCTGGCGCACGATGCGCTCGGCAGCCTCAATGCCTTCCATTTGCGGCATCGTGATGTCCATCAGCACAATGTCGGCGCGTGTGCGCTCGTACTCGGAAATAGCCGAGCATCCGTCAGCGGCTTCGGCGGCCATTTGCCCACCATAGGTAGCAATGATGCGCGCGAGGTTTTTACGCGCAAAAACGGAATCATCAACGACCAGGTAACTTATTGGTTGCTGATCGCTGGCACGCAGTAGAGCGGGAAATTGCTCCATAGTTTCCTCACATCTGTCCGGCTAAGCGGACTGGATTCTGTGTTCCTACGGCCGGCGTGGCTTGCCCAGTGCAGCACTGCACGACCAGAGTATTCGGCAAGGCTTCCAGTGAAACGATCCGCGTGGCATATCCACGCTCGATGGCGGCGCGCGGCATGCCAAACACAACTGACGACGCCTCATCCTGGGCGATGGTCAGCGCACCAGCGATTTTCATCGCTCCGAGTCCCTCCGCCCCATCTTCGCCCATTCCGGTCATGAGCAGGCCGATGGCCTCGTTTCCAAACTCCTGGGCGACGGAACGGAATAAAACGTCGACCGAGGGACGATGTCCGTTAACTTTGGCCTCATCGGAAAGTATTACGACATCGCCCAGTGGCATGCGGCGTACTCGCATGTGGCGGTCTCCCGGGCAGACCAGGACACGTCCGGCGGCCAGCAGGTCGCCGGATTGCGCTTCCTTCACCTCCAGAGTGCAAGCCTCATTCAACCGTCGTGCGAATGGTGAGGTGAATCCAGCGGGCATATGTTGCACCACGAGGATGGCGGCGGGAAAGTCGGCAGGGAGATGGCTGAGCAGGTACTCAAGCGAATTCGGACCTCCAGTTGAACTGCCGATGGCAATAAACTTGGAGGCAGCTTTAGGAATTTTCGGTCGCTTGGACTCGGGTTGCGTGACGGTCTCTGCAGAGAGTGCGGGGCGGCGAAGGAAAGGACTAGCGACCGCCGCTTTAATCTTGGCGATCAATTCGTCCGCAATTTCGCTCATGCCTTCGGCGAGGACGTTTTCCGGCTTCGCAACGAAATCGAAAGCTCCCATGTGCAGTGCCTTGAAGGCAGCGCTAGCGCCTTCATGTGTGTGAGCGCTGACGACCACTACCGGAAGCTGGTGAACGCGCATGATCTGCCGAAGGGTCTCAATGCCATTCATGCGCGGCATTTCGAGATCCAGAGTAATCGCGTCAGGCTTGAGTTCTTCAATTTTTCTGAGGGCGAAAGTTCCGTCCATGGCAGTGCCGACAACGCGGATGGAACTGTCACGCTCGATCAGTTGCGGAATGAGCTTGCGCATGAGCGCAGAGTCATCCACCACGAGCACCCGGATCAGATCAGTGGTCATGCGCGTGCCCCCAATGCTTCGGCCTCAATGGTGCTCCGGGTGAATCCTCTGCCGAATTTCTCAACCACATCGGAGATGCTTAGGATTAGCACGACGCGGCCGTCACCGAGAATGCTTGCGCCGCTGACCAGTTCGCTGTTTACCATGGTTTCATCGAGCGCCTTGATGACAAGTTCCTGTTCACCGATCAACCGATCCACGACCAAGCCCACCTTACGGTCACCCACACGCACTATTACAAGAAATAATTTGAGAGTACGTTTGCTGCCTGGATGCATTCGGCTGAGACGGATGAGAGGCACAACTTCTTCACGAATCTGCAGAACCTCTTGTCCGTCAATTAAGTGAACATCGGTTTCTCTGGCGCGCAGAATTTCCAATACATTCCCCAGCGGTACGGCGTAGAGGTGTTCGGAAACGCGGAACAGCAGGGCCTTGATGATGGCAAGCGTGAGCGGCACTTTGAGGCGGAAAGTCGTGCCTTCGCCCGTGATGCTGCGCACACCGATGGTGCCTTTGAGACGGTCCATCACGGCCTTGACGACATCCATGCCAATTCCCCGGCCGCTTATTTCGGTGACCTCATTGGAGGTGCTCAGACCTGCGTGGAAAATAAGGTCGAGTGCTTCGTTATCGCTTAGGCGAGCTCCCTGTTCGGGGCTGACGATGCCGCGCGCAATTGCCTTCTCGACTACCTTTGCGAGATTGATGCCCTTACCGTCATCACTGATCTCAATGACAACCTGGTTGCCCTGGTGATAGGCGTTGAGGCGGATGGTTCCTTCGGGAGCCTTTCCGGCCGCGGCGCGTTCGAGCGGCGGCTCGATGCCGTGATCGACAGCGTTGCGCAGCAAGTGCATCATAGGCTCGGCCAGAGTATCCAGAATGCTTTTGTCGAGGTCAGTGTTTTCGCCATCGATGATGATGTTGACCTCGCGGCCGGTTTGCTTTGCCGTGTCTCGAATGACGCGGGGCAGCCGCCGGAACATCTGCTCTACCGGGACCATTCGAATCTTCATTACCGCACGCTGAAGCTTCTTGAGAACCTGCGACTGGAAGGCGAGAACGTCGGAGGTCCTGCCGCGCAGAGGATGATTGCCGATACTGCGATTCATATCAGTGAGCAATTCCTGCATCATGCTCTTGGCGATGATCAGTTCGCCAACCAGGTCGAGAACCGCGTCAACACGCTCAGCTTCTACTCGAATTATGTTTTCGGTGGCCGCGGGAAGGCGTTCCGCGCGGGTCTTCGGACGCTCCACGGCCTGCCTTTCGGCTTGCGCGCTGCGAGATTTGTCGTTGCCCCTTTGCAAACTGGGAGAAGAAACCTGCTCGGGCGAAGCCGCAGAAGAAGATTGGACTGCCTCGGGTGGCGTCGCAGAGTCTGCCGCAGGTGGTGGAGCGACACTCCCATGAGAGATTGGCTCCCGCGCTTCGCTCCGCGCCAAAGCTACATTGACTTTGGATACTATGGTCGGGATTTTGCTTTTGCGCTCTACCCAGTCGAGTTCCTGGTGAGTGGCAAGAGCCATCTCAATGACGTCGGGAATCTCCGAGGCGTTTTCGTCCGGACGCATTAAGAGGATTGTGCCAACCTCCTGCATAACGTTGCGGACAAGCTGCACGGCAGCGGCACGCATGGGGCAGGAAGGGTCGATAGCGAGCGCAAGGTTATACACCTGCTGCCCACGAACCGCATTCTTGGCAATTAATAACTGCTCGTATTCGGTCCAATTGAACTTTGGCTCGAATGAATTTTCTGTTTGCGGGTTGCGGATCTTTTCAATGAGGCCATACAGGGCCTCAATCGAAGGAGGCTGAATATCGTTGCGATAGGCGGAGAGCAAATTGTCAAACGCATCGGTGGAGATCAATACGAGATCGACAAGGGCTTCTCCATCGCGTGCCGCGATTTCGGGTGTGAGTACGTCTTCGACGGCGTGAGCGAGTTCGCTCAGTTCCTTGTAACCGCAGGCTGCGGAGTCTCCCTTGAGAGTGTGCACGCTGCGGCGCAGATCGCGAACGACATCGGCATTACGCGGGGATTTCTCCAGCAGCAGCGCACCCTCATTGAGGGCTTGGAGAATCTCATGCGCGCTTTCGAAAAAAAGATTACGAAGTTCGTTGGCGCGATCGTCGGAAAAAATGCCCACGGTTATGCCTCGATCTTGCTGTATGCCGTGCCGTTGTCCTGGTGAATCATACGGAACTGGTCCGTAAGTCCGAACAGGCTTTCAGCGTGCCCTACGAAAAGGAATCCCTCGGAGTTCAGGCAGCGCCAGAATTTTTTTATTAGCCGTTTCTGCTCAGCTTCGTCAAAGTAGATCATTACGTTGCGGCAGAAGATGATGTCATTGCGTTGCGGCAGGAATTCCGTTTTCAGATTATGGAAATCGAAGTGGACCAGATCCTTAACGGTGCGCTTAACGGCGTAGCGTCCCGGCCCGACTTTGTCGAAATAACGCAGGCGATAGGCATAGTCCACGGCCTCCATGTGGTGCTCAAGGTAAATGCCTTCCTGCCCGGCACGCAGCACGGAATAATTAATGTCCGAAGCGAGAATCTCCACCTTCCAGGGAGGCGGGATCAGCGGCTTGGGCGAAGGCATATCAAAGGGAAGAGGATTGCGCAGGTAATAGTAAGCGAGGGCATCGGCGACCATCATGGCCAGAGTGAATGGTTCCTGTCCCGTTGAACAGCCAGCACTCCAGATGCGCAGACTCCAATCCCGGCGCTCCTGCTTGCGGCGGAGTATTTCTTCCAGCACGGTCTTCTGAAAGAGTTCCAGTTGCGAACGGTTGCGGAAGAAGCTGGTCTCATTGACCGTGAGATTTTCTAACAGCGCCGACAACTCGTGTTTGCCTTCGCGGCTCGTGAGCAGACGGTAATATTCGTAGAAAGAGCTGAGGTTGCACGCTCGGAGACGGCGCTGCAGACGATCGTTCAGAAAGTGCGTACGGCGTTCATCGAAATACATGCCGCATTCCTGATAGATCAGTGTCTGCAACAGCTTGAGTTCGGGCTCGCTGAGAGCAACGGCTGACGATGTAGAAAACATTGTTTTGTCCGTCCTCACGCCTATTCTGCCGATGGAATCGATTCCGCAGTTTCCGCGAAATCGGAGATGCGCCGCAATTCACCCATTTGCATGATCTTTGCAAGATTGATGAGAATGATTAGCCTGCCATTGAGCTTGCCAACACCGGTCACATAATTAACTTCGCCCTGCTCGAAGATATTCGGAGGCGGCTCGATGAGATCCGGATTGATTTTGAGTACTTCATTTGCGGCATCAACCACCAGTCCAACCTGGTGACCGTCAAGCTCGGCAACCAAAATGCGGTTGCGGCGATCCGGTTGAATTGGTTCGGCAAAACGTTTTCTCAGATCAACCACGGGGATAATTTTGCCGCGAAGATTGATCACCCCTTCGATGTGTGGAGGCGAATCAGGAACCATGGTGATGTCCATCATGCGCACGATTTCATGCACGACGGAGATGGGCACGCCAAAGTGCTCTTTGCCAATGCGGAAACCGACGATTTGCTGACTCTTTGCCGTTGCCATGCGCATCTCAAGCCCCTCTAGCGACTTGCTCCCGCCAGCGCGAACTTAGATCTGCTCAGCCGACGGGGTTCCTCGGTTTGTTCTTCGAGGACGAAGCGGTCCATGCTTTCCAGCAGCGAGCGCGCCATTTTCGACATCTGCTCGGCTGAGGCGGCCAGTTCGGTAGAACTTGAGGTGGACTGCTGAACCATCTCACGCATGCGATCCATAGCCCGAGCGACGGCTTGCGCGCCTCCAGCCTGCTCTTCCACGGATGAGGTGATTTCGTGTGTGATTTCGTTAAGCCGCATGGTCGCCTTGGCAATCTGCGCGGAACCATGTGACTGCTGGTTGGTGGCAGCGCCAATCTCCTGAGCGAATTTGAAGACTTCCGTAACGACATCGGAAATTTTGCGCAGGGCAAGGCTGAGATCGTTTCCGAGCTCCAACCCTTCGTTGACAATGGCCGTGCTCTTCTCCATGTTTTCAACGGCCTTGCGAGCTTCGTGCTGAATATTGGTTATCAGATCGCTGATTTCTTTGGTGGAGATGGCGGATTTTTCCGCGAGCTTGCGGACCTCGTCGGCAACGACCGCAAATCCCAGGCCGTGCTCACCGGCGCGGGCGGCTTCAATTGCGGCATTGAGTGCGAGCAGGTTGGTCTGCTCGGAAATGTCATCAATGACCTCGATGATTTTGCCAATGTTATCCACGCGCTCGCCTAGTGTGTTGATCATGGCGGCAGAAGAACCAATGGAGTCGTTTATGCGGTTGAGGCCACCGGTGGTCTTCTGCATTGAGCCGATGCCACTCTGCACTTCGTCGCGCGAGCGACTGGAGATATCAAGCAAAACCTTGGCTGTGTCTGCAACTCGCTGAATGCTGGCGACCATTTCATCGATAGAAGCCGAAGTCTCACTGACGCTGGATGCCTGCATCTGTGTGTTCTTCACCATGTTCTGCACGTTTATGCTCATCTCGTGCATCGTGCTGGTGACTTCGTCGATCGCCGAAGACGATTGCAGGTTGATTTTGGCGGAGTCTTCCGATGCATCGGCTACCTGGTTGGACCCGGCCGCAACCTGTGCCGCCGCATCGCGCACCGAGCTCACCAGAGCGCGCAGACCGTTGGTCATTTGAGAAAACGCCGAGGCCAGCGTATCGCGCTCGGAACGCGGCGAGACTTCGACGGAGAGATCGCCTCCGGCAATAGCTTCGGAGACGGTGGCCATCTCCTTGAAGTAGATGACCATATTGCGCAGGGTTTGCGCCAGATTTCCGATCTCGTCGCGAGAGTCGATATCGATCTTCTGGTCAAGATCGCCTTTATCGCCCACCTCGCGAGCCACGGTGATCAGGTGCTCCAACGGTTGGGTAATCGAGTTCGAGGTACGGAAGGCAACGATGATACCCATTCCCAGCGCGATCAGGAAGCCGATGATGCCGACTGCGGTAGTGCCGAGAGAAGCCGCCTCGTCATACTTACGGCGCTGGTCCAGTTGGCTTCGGTTCTCAGTCTGGAGTTCATTAATGACTTCATTGGAGCGCTTGAGCTGCTCCATCGGTTCAGTCTTGGCGTAAAGACTCAGCAGGGCGTTGGCGCTGATTTTTCCACTGTCAACGTCCTTGTGTCCCTGAATGAATTTATCGGAAACGCTTAGATACCAGTCGTGCTCGATTGTCTCTATACGGCTCAATCCTGCGCGCTGCGTGGCGTCGCTTGCCTTGGACTGGGCTTCGCGCAAAAGAACGGAGGTGCGGGCGTTGCCCTCCTGCAAGCGATTCAGTTCTATAGCCGAGCCAGTGAGGAGGTAGTTACTGAGCGACAGGCGGTTCTGCATTATTTGGTGGCGGACGTTTTCAGTAGCCTGAGCAAGGTCGAGGGCATTGCTGAGAGCTGTCTTGGCTTCACGCTCACGGAACATCGCAAAGGTGCTGACGGCAAAGACCAGTGCCATGACTCCAAGCAACAACCCAAAATTAAGGAGCAACTTGTTACGGATCTTCATTCCTTTTTGTCTCCAGAACCGCGAAATCAGGTTTCCCCGCCTAATGGATGGCGCCAGCTTCAATAGCTTGAGCTTTTGTCAAAGGAACTCACCTTTTATCAATTACAGCGTGCCAAGATAACGATGTCTTCCGAGCCGAGTGCTTGTAAGCCTACTGAACGCTCCAGTGAAAAAGCTTCCGCAGACTTCCTTGAGTTCACGGCTAACCGGGAAGACGCTAAAGTCCGTGGTTGAGAGAAACATTCCGCTACCGTGACCTCATATATGCATCTGGAATCCTGCACTCATTGATAGCAATCTTTCAGTCCTGGCGAAAGGTGCAAAGGGGCTAGCACCAAAGTTTCTAATAACTTTGCATTCATCGCGCTGAACGCAGAATCGGATCGGCCACAGCGCGTCGATTCGCATTTGGTGAGTTCTTGATGAGCTTGACTCCGAATGAGACTGGGCCTAGTCTGAAACGGATCTGCATCGACAATTTGTGTATTTGAGCAAGATGGCTCGGTCAGCTTTTTCTTCAGCCTGACTGCTCCCGGCGACTGCGTTTGCTTCGGTTTCCAGTGCCGTGGAGTGAGGAATAGAGACGTGAGTGGATCTTTACCGATACTGGTTGTGGAAGACGAAGAAATTCTGCTGTGCTTCTTCAAGCAGGCACTGGAGCGCGGTGGCTTCAAAGTATCGGCAGCATCGTCTGGAAACGAGGCACTAGCCCTGCTCGAGCAGAAGGACTTTGCGGGGGTTGTTTGCGATCTCAGACTGGAAGGCGGAACCGGAGGGCCGGAGATATTTGAGTGGGTTCGGAAGAATCGGCTGCAACTGTCATCCTGCTTTCTATTTATTACGGGAGATGCAAGCGATCCGCGCGCCGTCGAGCTACGGGAGCACATCGGCGCACCTTTCATCGAAAAACCATTTCGAGTTGCACAACTTCTGGAAATTCTCAAGAAGCTCACATCCGAAAAGGCGGGGGTGTTTGCCTGATCACCAAACCGTCAAAACGGCGCAGTGTTCCAGAGAAGCAGCTTTCGACAGTGGTGGACAGGTGATACTCTTGTCTCAAAGGTGAGACAAAGAAGGGCTCGATTAAATGGAAGATGCCTAATTTCAGTTACTTCCGCGATAGCGGGTACGGGTGTCTACAATTGGTGAAGCCCTTTGGGAGACAAGTAAGTGGAGCAGGCCGAGGTCCTGATCATCTCCGACCAAGAAGAGTTTGTCCGTTCGCTTGTGCAAAGCTGGCAGGGCTCGCACATCGAGCAAGAGTATTCGGTTTCGAGTCCGGGAACCGAGGAGTTTCCGGCGAGTCCGGTGATTGTAATTGATGCTTCGGACACCGCGGCCGCGTCCCAGGTGCTTGCCCACTTGCATAGTGAAACTTCGCTAGTGGTTGCGATCACCGGAGAAGAGCCGCTGCCCGATGTTGGCAGCACGGCGCAGAGAGTTGTGCAGGTGCGGCGTGGCTTGGGATCTATAGATGTTGCGGCAGCGTTGGCGCACCAAGGAGCGCAGCGTGTGGCCGCCTTGCGGCGGGTAGAGGACGTGGAACATCGGCTGCGAGAGTCCGAGCGTTATGCTGTACTGGGAAAATTTATCTCAGAGGCTCGGCATGGCCTCGGGAATGCATTGACCAGCGTGCTCGGAAACTCCGAATTGGTGTTGCTGGAAACAGCGGAGACGGGGCTGCCGAGCGAGGTGCGCGGGCAACTGGAAACGATTCACGCGATGTCGCTGAGAATTCACGAGACCTTGCGGCGGCTCTCATCGCTGGATATGGAAATGCAGATGGCGGAGCGGCAGGCCGGGCGGAAGACGGTAGGCTGGCCGATTAAGTCAGCGGCGGCACAATAACGAATTTAGAGGTGCATCGTGCTGAAAAAGGTTTTGATTGTTGATGACTCCCAGGCGGAAAGCCGGTTGATGCAGTCTCTGTTGCAAAGCGCTGGATACTCGGCCGTTCCACTGAGCGACCCGATGCGCATTGAGCAGGTGGTAGCCTCGGAACGTCCGAACCTGATTCTTCTGGATGTGGTCATGCCCGGACGCAATGGTTTTCAAGCCTGCCGCGAACTTAAAAACAGCAAGGAATTCGGCAAAATTCCAATCATTCTCGTAAGTTCGAAAAACGGCGAGAGCGACAGGTTCTGGGGTTTGCAGCAGGGAGCTGATGCTTATGTGGTCAAGCCCTTCACTGGTGAGCAACTGGTGGGTGAAGTGAAAAAGGTGATCGGATAGGCAATGGCTGAAGCGCGGGACAACAGGCAGGAGACTCAGGAGCCTTTACCGCTCGATCTCAATCTGGAGATGAGGGAAGAGAGTCTCGCTGGAGAGCCCGCGCCGCCGCAGCAGCAGTACTGCATCTTCCGCTCGGGGCGGGAACGGTTCTGCCTGGATGTGATGGAAGTGGACGAGGTTGTGGAATGGCCGCGGTTGACGCGTCTGCCGCTCTCGCCGCCCTTTCTGATGGGCTTATTCAATCTGCGTGGAACTATTGTGCCGGTCGTGGACATTGCATTTACCGAAGTGCGGCGAGCGGATCTGCCTCCGAAGCAAGTGGTGGTGGCCTGTTTGCGAGCAACTGCAGGCGCGCCGGACGTGCGATTGGGAATTGCGGCGGACGAGGTGATAGGTACCTACAGCACCAGCGAACCGCTGCTAAAGAATGAAGCGCCGAAAGATGTTCCGCACTGTGCCGGAATGCTGCGGCATGGAGACAGACTCGCGCTGGCGTTGGATCTGGTGCGGGTGCTTGAGGCGTTTCCTGTCGGCGTGATTTGAGACTGGACGGGGTGAGTTGGAACAATTGCGATTCCAACCATGGGTTCATAAAGCGCAACTGCGCTTGAGTGCAAGGCGACGCGGGAGTGGACGAGGCGGCTGCGTTGTCCTGGAGGTTCTATGAAAGGTCGTCTGAATTCGGCCATTATCGTGCTGGCGCTGGTAAATTTTTTAGCCACCGCTGCGGTATTCGGGCTGGCCTATGCGGCTGGCGCTAAGTCTGGCGGCAAGTCGCTCCTCGAAATTGGCTCAATGCCGTCGGATGCTTTGATTTATCTGCTCGGTTCGATTGGATTCCTGGTGGTCGGCTCGCTTTTTGTGCTCTTTCGCCTGTCCAACACGGTTTCCGAGCCTGTCAAAGCACTGGCGGAGTTCTCCGATCAGGTTAGCGCCGGGAAGTTTTCAGCACGCCTGAAAGAGAATGGCGACGATGACTTTGGCTATATTGCGGCGCGTCTGAATCTGGCTGCGGAGAAAGCGGCTAAGGCGATGCAGGACGAAGACGCACAGAAAAGCCTGCAACGTTCGGTGACCGAGTTCCTGACCATCGTGAGCCAGATTGCGCGCGGAGACCTGACGCTGCGTGGCGTGGTGACCAGCGATGCGCTGGGAAATGTGGTTGATTCCGTCAACTACATGCTGGACAACTTCACCCAGGTCGTGCGGCGGGTGCGCGATGCGGCGAACGACGTTTCAACCAGCGCGAACGAAATTCTGAACGCGTCCGAGAAGATGGCAACGGGTGCGACCCAGCAGGATCACGAGATCACCAACACCTCTTCGGCAGTCGAAGAACTTACAGTTTCGATGAAGCAGGTGAGTAACAACGCCGAAGCCAGCGCCGAGGCTGCTCGCCGCGCGCTCGATGCCGCCGAGCAGGGGAACCGCTCGGTGCGGGACACGCTTGAAGGGATGCAGCGCATCCGCTCCAGCGTGCAGGCGACCGCGAAGAAGATCAAGTCCCTCGGCGACCGCTCGCTGGAGATCAGCGAAATCATTAACGTTATTAATGACATTACCGAACAGACCAACCTGCTGGCGCTTAATGCTGCGATTGAAGCAGCGCGCGCGGGCGAGGCGGGCCGCGGTTTCGCAGTGGTAGCCGACGAAGTTCGCAAACTGGCTGAGCACTCGCGCACCGCAACCAAGGATATCGCCGCATTGATCAAGGCCATCCAGGCCGAGACCAACGAGGCGGTTGTGGTCATGGAAGAAGGCACGCGCGAGGTGGAGGTCGGCGCGCGCCTGGCCGATCAGGCGGGCAAAGCGCTGGAGGCGATTTCCGCCGTCGTGCGGCAGTCGGCTGAACTGGTGCAGGAAATTTCTCTGGCCAGCAAGCAGCAGGTAAGAGGCACCGAGGGCGTGGCCAACGCCATGCAGATCATCTCCAGCATCACGCGCCAGACTTCGCAGGGCGCGCGCCAGACGGCTCGCAGCATGGAACAAATGGTGCAGATGAGCGAGCAGTTGAACGATGCGCTATCGCAGTTCCGCGTTCAGGCAGCAGCCGCACAGCAGCAGGCGGGCTCAGCGCGCAGCTAGAGACGTGAGAGGAAAAACCGGTTAATCGGAAAGAAAGCCTCCGGAACGAAGAGCGGGAAAGAGCGGACAAATGGCGCAAGAGGCGGCGATGAGCGAAGCTGGCATAAATCCGGTGCTGACCGATCATGAAGCCCGCGAGTTGCGACTGCTCATCGAGCAGCGCTCTGGCATTGTGTTCGACGAATCTCGTGAGCGCTTCCTGACCTCGCGCGTGCTTGAGCAGATGGAGCGCAAGGGCCTGACCTATGGCGCGGAACTGCTGCGGCTGGTGCGCTGCTCCAACGTGGAGTTCGACAGCATGCTGGAGCGGTTGCTGACCCAGGAAACAAGTTTTCTGCGCTATCCCGCACTGTTTTCGGCTTTTCAGCAGCACGTACTGCCTGATTTGCAGGAACGAAAGTTGCGGGACAGGGATCACGCACTGCGTATCCTGAGCGCAGGCTGCGCCAGCGGCGAAGAGCCGTATTCAATTGCACTGAGCGTCTGCGAGGCGGTGGGGCCTCGAGCAGAGCTGGAAGCCAGCATTATGGCAACCGACATCAGTCACGAAGCCCTTGAGCGCGCCGAACGCGGAGTCTATGGCAGGCGCGTGCTGGCAAATCTTTCGTCCGCGCAGATCTCCAACTATTTTTCCAAAGTCGAAGACAGCTATGAGGTCAAACCACAGCTTCGCAGCATGGTGAAGTTCGCGCCCATGAACCTGGCTCAACTGATGTATCTTGGACGCTTCGACTGCATTTTCTGCATGAATGTGATGATCTATTTCGGCGCGGAACTGCGTTCGAACTTGATTCAGAGTTTTCACAGATATCTGGAGCCGGGTGGCTATCTCTTTCTTGGTCATGCGGAATCGGTCGCAAACATTCCGGTGAAATTCAATCAGACGATCATGAACGGGACGCGACTGCTGCAAAAGCCACTGGATCAGAGCGCCTGTCATATCCGGGCCGCGGGAGACGGACGATGAACGGACCCAGCCCGGAAATGATCGAATTGTTTTTGCAGGAAGCGAGCGAGCATCTCCAGTTCCTTCGCGAGTACTCGGGCATTCTGCAGGATCCTTATCCGCTCTACGAAGATATTGAGCGCCTCTACATCTCTGCTCATGGCGTTGCTGGAACGGGCGGAACCTATGGTTATCCGCTGTTCAACGAAGTTGCCGGCAAACTGGCGCACATTTTCCAATACGCAATGAACGCGACCATCAGTCCGGAGGCTACGGCCCCATTGGTGGAGTTCATTTATGAGGCAATCGCGGTGCTGGAAAGCGACCTCATAATGATCAGCGCGAATGGTGTGGAGTCGGTCGAAGATATTGACGCGTTCAAACTGCGCTATCCCTTCGCTTTTCAGGCTCCCCCGCCCGTCGCGGCTGATGCTCCTGCGGAACAGCCGCACGCGTCCGAGCCCGAGCCTGCGCCTTCGATTGAAAAGTCAACGATTGAACGCGAAGCATCTACACCTGTTACGCAGCGTCCGACGGAAACACCACCTGTACCGTCTATTGCAGATGCTGCTGTTCCCGCGCCTCCAGCTGAGGCCGAAGCAGAGCCTGTTACTTCGTCCGTGCCTGAGGTGAAGTTACCGACTCCTGCAGCCCCGCCCAAGCCTCCCGCCGTGCCAAAGATCTCCATCGAGAGTGTGCCGGAGCTGGAGGGGGATGCCGAGATTCCGGGCGAGGTGCTCGAGTTCTTTGTCCCCGAGGTTGAGGAGCACCTGCAGATCATCACCGATTGTCTGCTTGCGCTTGAGGCGAATCCCAACAGTGAGGACATTAACCGCCTCTTCCGCAGCATGCATACAATCAAGGGTTCGGCCGCACAGGTGGGCTGGCAGCGCATAGCCTCCATCGCTCATCGTGCCGAAGACCTGATAGGTCGGTTGCGCGATGGCGATCTGAAACCGGGCGCAACCATCATCGACCTTTGTTTTGAATCGGTTGATGTGCTCAAGAAACTGATCTACCGGCAGTGGGAGGACGAGGCCAGCTTCCAGCTTGCAGCGCGCACACTGATCGCCCGACTGGAGCACGTTGCTTTCGCTCCAATCGAGACATCTGCGGCCGCGATTCCTGTCACCGCGACCAAGCCGCCAGTCACGCCAGCACTCGTACCGACTGCTGCGACGGAAACAGCACCGCTGGAGCCAGCTGCTGCGGAGCCTGTTGCTCAACCCAGCCCGAGCGACGAGCGCAAGGAAGAGCCGAAGGTAGAAACCCCGGCTGTTCCGGCCGCGCCGGTGGGAATGGCGCAATCGAAATCCATCCGCATTGCGTTGGAACGGCTGGACCGCATGATGAACGCGGTGGGCGAGCTGGTCATAAACCGCACCCGTATGCTGGGCCGTCTGGCGGAGTTGGAGAAGCTGGCCGAAGTTCTGAACTTCTCGAAGGGCCGAATGGGCGACAAGATCTCCGAATTTCAGGAAAAGTACGAATTCAGCCGCATCAACTCCGCTTCTCTGCTGTCGTCGTCATGGCCGGCTTCGGAAATGGGGCAGATGGGCAGTTACGGCGGAGTTCCTGCGTATGGCGGTTTCGGCGGCTCGTACTTCGGTGATTCCGGCTACGGGAACCAAATCCAGCGCGGCTTTTTCGACGGCTCATCGGAGTTCAGCGAGCTGGAGATGGACCGGTACGATGACTTCGGGATTCTTTCGCGTTCGCTCACGGAAATTTCGGCGGATATCACCGAAGTGCTCGCGCAGCTTGATGCCTTTGTGCGCCGCGTTGACGGCGATATCGACGAGTTCACCAAACTCGCCCACCGCTTGCAGGACGAGATTACGCAGGCGCGCATGGTGCCTATCGGCAACCTGTTCACGCGTATCGCGCGAACGGTGCGCGACGCCGCCAAGGCCAGCAATAAGCAGGTCGAACTAAAACTTGCAGGTGCGGAAACCGAGCTCGACAACAACATCATTCAGCAGGTCGCCGATCCGTTGCTGCATCTGGTTCGTAACGCGGTGGCGCATGGCATTGAGCGCGCGGACGAGCGCTATGAGTCCGGCAAGCCCGACCAGGGCAACATCGCGGTTCGCGCCTACCACAAAGGAAATTCGATTTACATCGAGGTGGAGGATGACGGTCGCGGCGTGGACTTTGAGCGCGTGAAGGCCACTGCGGTGGAGAGCGGCCTTATCCCGGCCGATGATGCCGAGCGGTTGAGCCATCGCGAACTGGTGGACTTGCTGTTCCAGCCGGGGTTCTCTACGGCTCCACGCCGCACCGAACTTGCAGGGCGTGGAGTAGGCCTCGATGTGGTACGCGCAAACCTTACTGCCCTTAATGGCGAAATCGAAGTCGAGACAGAGAAGGGAATGGGCTCGCGCTTCACGTTGAAGGTTCCGCTTACCTTGATCATTTCGCAAGCCTTATTTGTGCAATGCGGCGAGCAGAAGTTTGCATTCCCACTTGGCTTTGTGGAGGAGATCCGACGCGTTCGCGCCAGCGAAATCGAAGAAGCAGGCGGCAAGCTCGTTACCAGGGTGCGCGATGTTCTGACCGAAGTAGTGCGTCTAGACGAGGCTTTGCAGTTGCCGCGCCTGCAACCGATTAACGGCTATTTCAGGCTCGTGTTGGTCAATGTTGGCGGCAAGCAGGTTGGCCTCCTGGTGGAAGAAGTTTTGCGTAAGGATGAAATCGTTATCAAGAACCTTGGCGAGTACCTGCGCAACGTTAAGCTTTTTCCTGGCGCTACGATTGCGCCCGATGGCAGCTTGATTCTGCTGATTGATGTAACCCGCCTGATTATGGGCGAATCCATTGAGCGTCGTCCGCTCGCAGCCGCGATGAATGCCGCGCGACTGTTTGTGCCTGGGGCAATCGCCGTGGCGCGAGGCGAGATTCCTGCGGCTGCCGTGGACGTGGTGGAGAAAGAGAAGCTGGTCGTGTTGGCCGACGATTCGATCAGCGTACGCAAATTCGTGGGACGAATGTTGGAGAAGGCTGGCTACCGCGTCAAACTTGCATCCGACGGTCTGGAGGCGCTGGAGATCGCGAGTTCAAATGAGTGTGACCTGGTGATCACGGATTTGGAGATGCCGCGCACCAACGGATATGAATTGATGACGCACTTGCGGCAGACACCGGGCACGAGCAAGGTTCCTGTGATGGTGGTGACTTCGCGCGCGGGAGCCAAGCATCGCGATCGCGCGTTGAAGGAAGGCGCGGCGGCGTTCATGGTCAAGCCGGTGCAGGAAGAAGCTTTTATCGCGCAAGTCGTTGAGTTGATCGGAACCTCGGGACAGGCAGCAGCCGCGCCTCCGGTGGTTCACTGAGAGATAACTAATGAGGAATGGCGAGAAAATTCGGGTGCTGGTTGCCGATGATTCTGCGTTCATGCGCAAGGTGCTGACCAGCATTCTCGACGCCGACGGCGCATTTGAGGTTGTGGGTGAGGCACGGGATGGCCTCGAGACGGTGGAGAAGTCCGCAAAACTCAAGCCGCATGTCATTACCATGGATATCAATATGCCCCACATGGACGGGCTGCAGGCGACAGAGGTCATCATGTCCACCGATCCTCGGCCAGTTCTAATCGTCAGTTCGGAATCCAAGGATGGAGCTGATGCGACATTGCGCGCTCTGGAACTCGGCGCCATAGACTTTGTCGCCAAACCCAGCGCAGCTGTGGATCTTGATATGTCGAGCGTGCGGGGCGAGTTGGTGCGGAAGCTGCGCATTGCCTCGAAGGTCCGCGTTATTCGCAACCTGTCTGCTCCAGCCAGGGTTGTGCAGGTTGAGCAATCGTCCGGGGACCCCGTCGTGGCACCTGCGGCAGAGGGGAATCGGCTGCCGCTTGCAGTGCTGGCAGCCTCGACCGGAGGCCCAGCCACGCTGATGAAGCTGATGCCGGACTTTCCCGCAAGCTTTCCCGGAGCCATGCTGATTGTGCAGCACATGCCCGGAGCCTTTACCTCTCAATTTGCCGAGCAGCTTGCTTCTGTATCGCAGATTCCGGTGAAGCAGGCCGAGAACGGTGAAACTTTGCTTGCAGGTCATGCCTACGTCTGTCCTGGAGACTGCCATCTTCGAGTGGCGCCGCCAGGACGTATTGTGCTCGATAACGGTCCGCGCATAGGCGGCTACCGGCCCAGTATCGATGTGACACTGGAGTCTGTTGCAGCCTTGGCCGGAGCCAGGGCGGTAGCCGCAATCCTGACTGGAATGGGCAATGACGGGGCGCGCGGTGCAATGGCAATTCAGGAAAATGGCGGGCTGGTCATAGCGCAGGACGAAGCGACCTCGGTGATATTCGGAATGCCCGCCGAGGCAATCAAGACAGGCGCGGTGGGGCAGGTGTTGCCGATTGAATCGATTGCAGCGGCGATTACCCGGTGCGTGACTTTCTATAAAGACACAGTACGGGCGGGTAACGCTCGATAGCAGAAACGGTGGAAAGAGAACGAATGGCTTCCTCTGTTCATCTCGCTTCCGATGAGCCAGTTACGAGCACGGCAGGCTCGGTGATTCAGCTTGCATAGCGGTTCGCCGTTGAAACTTAGCGAGGTCGAAGAGATTCGCGGTTGTGACGAACGTAACTCAATCCAAAAACTAAAGGAAAGGAGCCGATCGATTTTCGTATTGCAGGTCGGGCTCAGAGTCGGAATACTAGATTACTCGTGATTCCAGGGATTTCCGGGCAGGGAACGCAGGTTGAGGGCGGTTTCGTGATTTTCCATCTTGAGGAAAAACAGTGCGAGCGGGAAGTATCCCCCGAAAAAATGACCTTCGTCGCTGGTCTTTTGCATACCAGGGACAGGACGATTCCCATGCGGGATATGGACAAGAGTGTGGCACACTGCATTCAACCGGACTTGGCGTTGGCCGGGGAGGCGAAGGGATGAGCACGAATGCGGTTCCCAATCAACGGATCCTCTTGATTGACAGCAATGTGTTTTTTGCGCGGCGCCTGACCGAGGCGCTGAACGCGCAAGGATTTGAAGTCATTCACAGCACGCAGGCTACTTATGCCCTCACAATGCTGGAGTGGAATGCGCCAACTGCTATTCTCTGCGCCACAAACCTGCGCGAGCTGAATGTTTTCGATCTTCCGCGAATTCTGCATAGCGACGCTGCAACGACAAACATTCCCATCCTTGCCATGGGCGAAGGTGGCGAGCAGTCGCTCATGGAGGCATTCCGCGCTGGTTGCGACGATTACATAGACCGGCGCCGCGGCCCGGAAAACATCGCCACGCAGGTACGCACCTTCCTGGTCAGCCGCCTGGAAGGCTTCCGTCCGACACAAATGTTAGAGTCGGAACAGACCGTACTGGAAGGCAGTCTTTCGCATCTTGACCTGCCTGGCGTCATTCAAATGCTGTCTATTTCGCGGCAATCGGGTGTGCTCTACATTAATGCGGAAACACTCGACGGAACAATCTTCTTCAATTACGGAGAAGTACTTCACGCCGAAGTGGGCGAGACTATCGGTGATGAGTCGGTGATCCAGATTGTCAAAGATTGCAACGGTGTGGATCGTGGCGTGTACAAGTTTGTACCGGGCTCACTGGCTGCGACACGGACTGTTTTCCGCTCGGTAACGGAGTTGATGATGGAAGCCTTGCGTGAAATCGACGAAGAGCGCGCAGCAGCCAACGATGGGGGGTACAAATGAGCGCAAAGCCGGTGGTTTATTTCATCGACGACAGCGCGACAATGCGCGAGGTGATCAAGATCGCCTTTCGCCGCGAAGACATGGAGGTCATCACCTGCCACGACGCCAGCAGCGCCATGGACCTGATGGAGCATAGCGCTCCGGACGTCGTCATTACTGACGTGATCATGCCGGGGCGTGACGGTTACGAGGTCTGTCAGTTCATCAAGCAGCATCCGCGCTTCGGGCAAACGCCCGTAATCCTGATGTCCGGTGTGGTGAATAAGAGTGTGGCAGAACGCGCCTTTTCGGTTCAGGCCAACGAGTTAATCCGCAAGCCCTTCCAGCCGCAGGACCTGATCGCGCGTGTGCGTCACCTGCTTTCTACTCCAGTTGAAGTCGAGGCGACAAACGATCACCTGACTGAAGAAGACACAAACGCGGTGCTCAGCAGCATTTTCAGCGGTCCCTTGCCGGCACGCACGACGCACAGTCAGCCGCGCATCTCGGGCCCCGTCCCGGTTCCCCCGCGCAGCATGCCAGTTCCTCCGCGCAGCACGCCGCGTCCGCCTGCGCCATCCATCGCCGCTACTGTGGCGGCTGCGCTTGCTCCAGCGGTTCCGGCGCCGCCGGTTTCAATTCCTGGCGCGCAGATTACCGGCGCAGCCCAGATTCCCGTTCCACCGCCGCAGCCCGGAAGAGTTCCTTCGCCGCCGCTTCCCGGCAATAGCTCAGACGCGGGTAGAATGCGGCTGGAGATTCTCAGGCTGCACAGCCAGATTAAGAAGCTTGAGATGGAACTGACGGCCGAGCGGGAATATTCAAAAGCGCTGGAGCAGCACGTGTCCAGCTTGCAGGAAGGCGAGTAACCGGCATCTATTTCGCGAATAAGCCCGGATCGCTCCGGGCTTTTTGTTTTGCAGGTGCAGGTGCCCCATTCAAGCCCTCCTCTGGCTTGAGTGGGGGCAGCCCCTTTTTACGTAAACAGAAATTCCTTCGTCCGCAGTTCCTTCACCGCATCGCGAAGCTTCGCCGCACGTTCGAACTCGAACTTCTTGGCGGCTTCGCGCATGTCCTCTTCCATCTTTGCAATGCAGGCATCGAGCTGCTCCTGCGACTTGAACTCCTGCAGAGCATCGTTCTCGACGGGGACTTCCGCGTAATCGGCGGCTATTACGTGGGCCAGCGACATGTCCGCCGAGCGGCCCACGGTCTGCGGCGTGATGCCGTTTTCCTCGTTGTAGGCTTCCTGAATCGCGCGTCTGCGATTGGTCTCGCCAATGGCATTCTTCATTGAATCCGTCATGCGGTCGGCGTAAAGAATGGCGCGGCCCTCCACGTTGCGCGCACAGCGGCCAATGGTCTGGATCAGCGACCCGGCCGAGCGCAGGAAGCCTTCCTTGTCCGCGTCCAGAATCGCAACCAGCGAAACTTCGGGCAGGTCAAGCCCTTCGCGTAATAGATTGATACCAATCAATACATCGAACTCGCCCTTGCGCAGATCGCGCAGAATGTTGATCCGCTCCAGAGTCTCAATCTCCGAATGCATGTAACGGCAGCGTACGCCAACCTCGGCGTAGTATTCGGCCAAATCCTCGGACATGCGCTTGGTGAGCGTGGTGACAAGCACGCGCTCGCCCCTCTCCACACGCAGTCGAATCTCATGCAGCAGATCGTCAATCTGCCCTTTTACGGGACGCACTTCGACCTGCGGATCGACGAGTCCGGTGGGGCGGATGATCTGTTCGACGACGACGCCCGCGGATTTTGTGAGTTCGTATGGGCCCGGCGTCGCGCTCACGTAAATCGCCTGATTCACGCGCGCCTCGAACTCCTCGAAGGTCAGCGGGCGGTTGTCCAGTGCGCTGGGCAGGCGGAAGCCGTAGTCGATCAGGTTCTGCTTGCGCGAGCGGTCGCCGTGAAACATTCCGCGCACCTGCGGAGCCGTCTGGTGCGACTCGTCCATGAAGAGCAGGTAGTCGCGCGGCACATAGTCCAGCAGCGTCGGCGGAGGTTCGCCCGGCAGCCTCCCGGTGAAGTGGCGGGAGTAGTTTTCAATGCCGTGGCAGTAGCCCATCTCCTTGATCATCTCCAGATCGAATCGCGTGCGCTGGTGAATGCGTTGCGCCTCCACGATGCGGCCCTGGTTTTCAAGTTCCTTCTCCCACCACAGCATCTCCTGCACAATGGAGTCGACTGCCGAACTCTTTGTTTCGGGCTTCATCACGTAGTGCGATTTCGGATAGATGGGCAGGCGCTGGTACTTCTGCTTGACGGTGCCGAAGAGAGGATCGATCTGCGAGAGAGACTCGATCTCATCGCCCCAAAGCTCGATGCGATAGGCGTTGTCGTCGTAGGTGGGATAGACTTCGATGACGTCGCCGCGCACGCGGAATGTGCCGCGCTTGAACTCGGCGTCGGTGCGCTCGTAGAGAATCTCGACCAGCTTGCTGGTGATCTCCTTGCGTTTGATCTTCTGGCCTCTTTCGAGGAAGAGCAGCATTCCGTAGTAGGCTTCCGGCGAGCCCAGGCCGTAGATGCAGCTTACGGATGCAACGATGATGCAGTCGCGGCGCTCGAAGAGGGAACGGGTCGCGCTCAGGCGCAGTTTGTCCAACTCGTCGTTGACCGTCGCTTCTTTCTCGATGTAGATGTCTCCGGCCGGAATGTAGGCCTCCGGCTGGTAGTAGTCGTAGTAGGAGACGAAGTACTCGACGGCGTTGTTCGGGAAGAAGCTCTTGAACTCGTGATAAAGCTGTGCGGCCAGCGTCTTGTTGTGCGCCATGACGAGCGCCGGGCGCTGCGACTCCTCGATCACCTTGGCCATCGTGAAGGTCTTGCCGGAGCCGGTGACGCCGAGCAGTACCTGGTGCTTCTCGCCTTCGCGGAGACCGCGCACAAGCTGCTCAATGGCCGAGGCCTGATCGCCCTGCGGCTTATAACTGCTGTGAACCTTGAATTCCATAATCGGCAGGAGTCCCCACTCCCCACAAGCTCCAGACTGCTCCCAGCGAGCAGCGGCGGGCTTTGGGTAACTCTTGATTATAGCGTGAGGAGAAGAGTTGGCGAACGGCCAGCGGCTGAACTGTGGCGGGCCAGTTTCCGGATTGCCGATCACACCTCCAGAACCGGCCTTGTCTTGTATGGTACGAGTACCAAGGATCTGATTAGTGCGTAGAAACCTCTTGGGGCCGTCGGTATGGTTGGATCATAGCAACCTTGAAAATCAGTACTTTAGTTCAGCGGCCCACACCGTGTATCATGCTCCCGTGATACGACGACTTTATTTTCACAATTTCCGATGCCTAGAGAATTTCGAGTTGCCCATTTCCGGTCAATCGTCTGCCCTGCTAATTGGGAAGAACGGCTCAGGCAAAACAACGGTTGGACTTGCGCTGGAAATATTACAGAAGATCGCGCGAGGTACGAACCGGATAAGCGACTTGATACAGCCGAAGGATTTTGCTTGCGGACGTACGGATGTGCCGATTCGATTTCAGATTGAGGTCGAGTTGGGAGGCAAGGTATACAGCTATGATATCGCGTTTGAGCTCCCGAAGGACTTCAAAGAACTGCGTGTACTTGAAGAGAAGCTTGCGGTTGACGGCCTATCTGTCTACAGCCGAGAAGTAGCGCAAGTACATCTTGCAAAAACAAGCAAGGAAAAGGAAGCAAAGTTCCTTATCGACTGGCATATGGTGGCTCTACCGATAATTCAGGAATACTCAACGACGCATCCCTTGTCCGTTTTCAAGACGTGGCTCAGTCGCATGCTCATTCTCCGGCCGACACCCACTTTGATATTAGGAGAATCGAATACAGAGACACTCCAGCCGAATACCCCGGTGACGAATTTTGCCGCGTGGTTTTCAGGACTCTTGGCTCTCGAACCGGCTGCCTACACCAAAATCGATGAGTATCTCAAGCAGTTGATGCCCGACCTGAAGGACATTAAGAATCCAACGATTGGCAAAGATTCTAGGAGCCTTACCGTTCAGTTTTCCAATAAGCAGGGGAGCTTAAGCATTCCTTTCGAGGATCTATCGGATGGCGAAAAGTGTTTCATGATATGCGCGCTAGTACTCGTTGCGAACGAGGTTAGTGGCCCAGTGCTTTGCTTTTGGGATGAACCAGACAACTATCTTGCGCCATCAGAAGTCGGGCACTTTGTGATAGGTCTTCGCAAAGCATTTCAATCCGGGGGGCAGTTTGTTGCGACCTCTCACAACCCTGAGACGATCCGCCGTTTTTCGGAGAGGAATACACTTGTTCTCCATAGAAACAGCCATCTTGAGCCCACGATCGTGCGGCCACTCAGCGAACTTAAGGTTAGCGGGGACCTTGTGAGTGCGTTGCTTCGAGGCGACGTGTGAGTGTAAATAGGCATCAACCACACGTCCTAGTGCTCCCCGAGGACCGCGCCAACAGCGAATTGGCCAATGGCTTTCACTTGGGGATCGAGCATCGGTTTACTCGACGTATGCAAGTCCTCGTTGAGGCAGGCGGTTGGACTAAAGTCCGGGACCAGTTCAAATCAGATCACATCGCTGAAATGGAAGAGTATCCCGAGCGATTCATGGTTCTGTTGATTGATCTCGATGGTGACGAAAATAGGCCGGATGATGTGAGGACCGTCATTCCACAGCATCTGAACGAGAGGGTCTTTGTCCTGGGCGTTTTTAGCGAACCTGAGGCTCTCAAAAGTGCCAAACTTGGCTCTTACGAAACCATCGGTGAGGCTATGGCGAAGGATTGCCGTGATCAAACTCACGAGATTTGGAGACATGAGCTCCTTCGGCATAATGAGCGAGAACTTGCGCGTTTGCGTAAGTGCGTTCGGCCGATCTTGTTCCCACCCATGAGAGACTAATCGGAAGTAACCCGCTGCCGCCGTTTCGCCATTGACTTAAAGAAAAAAACGCCGCACCTCTCATCGAGTGTGCGGCGTTTGTGTCTTGCAGTATCCGGGCCTAGGCCTTGGTTGCTGCTTTGGTCTCCCACTCGCCTGTGGTCAGGTACTCGTGGATGGAGGCTGCGGCCTTGCGGCCCGCGCCCATGGCGAGGATGACGGTGGCGGATCCGGTTACGATGTCGCCTCCGGCGAAGACGCCGCGTTTTGAGGTGCGCAGGCTTTCCGGGTCGGCCTGAATGTATCTGCGCGGAGTTGTCGCCAGGTCCGGCGTGGTGCTCTGGATCAGCGGATTGGCTGTGGTGCCAACTCCGATGATGGCCATATTCGCTGGCAGGACATGTTCCGAGCCGGGAATTGCCACGGGACTGCGGCGGCCGCTTGCATCCGGCTCTCCCAGTTCCATGCTGATGCAGCGTGCTCCGGTCAACCAGCCCTTTTCGTCTCCGAGGAACTCCAGGGGGTTGGTCAACATGCGGAACTGCACACCCTCTTCCCTGGCGTGTTTCACTTCTTCGGCGCGCGCTGGCATCTCCTGCGCGGAGCGGCGATAGACCAGGGTTGCCGTTTTCGCGCCAAGGCGCTTTGCGGTGCGCACCGCGTCCATTGCGGTGTTGCCGCCGCCGACTACGATGACGTCCTTATCACGGCAGTCGTAAACCGGTTCGTCGTATTCGGGGAACTTGTAGGCGCGCATTAGATTCACGCGGGTCAGGAACTCGTTGGACGAGTACACACCGTTGAGGTGTTCGCCCGGAACGCCGAGGAATATGGGAAGTCCGGCGCCGGTGGCGACGAAGACCGCGTCGTAGTGCTCGTCCCGCATCAACTCGTCAATGGTCACGCTCTTGCCTACCACGACGTTCGTTTCAAACTCCACGCCCATCTTGCGCAGGTTCTCCACTTCGCCCCTAACAATTTCCTTGGGCAGGCGGAACTCCGGGATGCCGTAAAGCAGGACGCCGCCGATCTCGTGCAGCGCTTCGAAGACGCGTACGCGATGGCCCTTCTGGATGAGGTCTCCCGCAGCGGACAGGCCTGCGGGGCCGCTGCCCACGATGGCGACGCTCTTTCCCGTTGAAGGAGCATTTACGGGCAGTCCAAGCTGTCCGCTGAGGCGCTCGTAATCAGCGACGAAGCGTTCCAAATTACCGATGGCGACCGACTCGCCTTTCTTGCCCAGCAGGCAGCCGCCTTCGCACTGGTTCTCCTGCGGACAGACGCGGCCTGTGATTGCGGGAAGCGAGTTGTCTTCACGAAGCTTGGCGGCAGCACCCAGGAAATCGCCTGCGTAAACCAGGTCCACCACTTCGCGGATCTTTACGCCGACCGGGCATTTCTGCACGCACCCGGGTCTGCTGCAGGCGATACAGCGCGTGGACTCGGTTTTGGCGGCCTCAGCGCAAAGACCCAGATTTACCTCTTCAAACGATTTATTACGCACGTCCGGCGCCAGCTCCGGCATGCGGGTGCGAGCAATCTTCATGCGTTCTTTATTGGGCAGAGTGTTCTTGTTAGGCACGTTGCGCCTCCTGTTTAGGAAACTGTGCCCTTATCTGAGCCAATTCCTTTTCCTTGTTCTCTTCGAAAAGTTTGAGCGACTCGGCTTCTTTATCGCGGTACATTGCGTTGCGCTGCATCAGCAGCTCAAAGTTCACAAGAGAAGCATCGAATTCCGGTCCGTCGACACATGCAAACATGGCGTTCTTGCCAATCAGTACGCGGCAGCCGCCGCACATACCGGTGCCGTCCACCATGATCGAATTCAGGCTCACCATGGTCTTGATGCCAAGAGGGGTGGTCACCTGCGCAACTGCGCGCATCATGGGAACAGGCCCGACCGCCAGCACAAAGTCAATCTTTCGTCCCTCGGCGACGAGGTCGTTGAGCTTCTTCGTGACCAATCCTTTTTCGCCGTAGCTGCCGTCGTCGGTCATGATGTAGGTTTCATTGCTGGCAGCGCGAACTTCATCCTCGAAGACGACCATTTCGGTGTTGCGCGCGCCTTCGATGAAGATGACGTGATTACCGGCCTTCCTGAGCGCGTTGGCTGTAGGGAGCGCCATGGCAGTGCCTACGCTTCCAGCGATAATAGCGACAGTGCCGAATTTCTTGATCTCCGATGGATGACCGAGCGGGCCAACGATATCCTTGATGTAGTCGCCCGCTTCCAGGCAGTTCAGCAGCGATGTTGTTTTGCCGATCGCTTGGGCGGCAATCGTGACAGTGCCCGCCTCAGGGTCCGAGGACTTGATAGTCAGGGGAATACGCTCACCACGGTCATGCAGACGCAGGATGATGAACTGTCCGGCCTGTTGCTTGCGGGCTATGCGCGGCGCCTGAATAACAAACTGCTTGATTTTGAATCCGACGCTGCGGGCTTCCAGGATCTTGTACATCTGGCACCTACTTCCTAATAGCAGTATTAAAGCAGTAAGGCTAATGAGAGCATCAAAGCTTAATCAAAGCGTGAATACGTCCTACGAGCAAAAGCAGATGCTCTTGGAAAAGGACTCGGCTTTTGCTGTGTGCATTAATAAGGTTACAGAAAGTTAATACCCTACGTCCAGAAGTGGTGACAGAGTTCCAGCAAAGGAAAATCTCCTACCTTTTTGGATGGGTTGCCAGCCCCAAAAGTTCCAGCAATTCCTTTGGATGGTCGATCAGCACATCTGGCGGATGTACCTTCAGCGACTCTGGCGAAAGGCCGTAAGTGACGCCTATGGAAAACATTCCGGCGTTGTCGGCAGTCAGCACGTCATTCTGCGAATCCCCTACCATGATGGCCTGCTCCGCCCTTACTCCGTGCTCATCGAGCAGCGCCAGTGCCCCTTGAGGATCGGGTTTCTTCGTCGAGAAGCTGTTGCCGCCGTAAATCTTTGTCATGTAAGCAGATAAATTGAGTCCGTCGCAAATTCCGCGGGATGGGCCGACCGGTTTATTGGACAGCACAGCCATCCTTATGTCGCTGTTTTCGCGGATAGCACATAAGACATCCATCACTCCGGGATAAACGTAGGTGTGATCCAGCTTGTGCTCGCGATAGTGATGCATGAAAAATTCGAGCGCGCTTTGGACGAAGTCTTCGTCCTGCGGGTCCCCCAGTGAACGTCGCACAAGCATGGGAGCGCCATCGCCGATGAAGCTGGCAACCACCTCAATGGGCAGCTCGGGCCGTTTAAGGTGCCGCAGCATTGCGTTAATCGAGTGGGCCAAATCCAGTTCGCTGTCTACCAGCGTGCCGTCCAGGTCCCACAGAAGCAGTTTTATTTGCTGGGCCGGAATCGGCCTTCTAGTCTGGATCATCTTAAGTTTTAAGTATAGGCGCATAAGGCGTTTGTGGTCATGTTTCGAGATAGCATCAATCCAGCATCCAACCGAATCGGTTGGAGTTTTCTTTGAAGGGGGAGCAGATGGCGTCGAAAGTCTTGCAGAGCGAATTGCAGGCTGCGGCAGAGAAGACATACGAGGGGCTATTTCCGCAGCAATTGGTGGATATGTACCGGATTCTGTATCTTTCCCGGCGTATCGACGACCGCGAAATCCAGCTCAAGCGCCAGCAGAAGATCTACTTTCAGCTTTCCTGCGCTGGGCATGAAGCTCTTCTGACGGCCGCCGCGGCGAACCTGCGCGCAGGCTACGACTGGTTTTTCCCCTATTACCGCGACCGCACGATCTGTCTTGCCTTGGGGGTTACGGCAAAAGCACAGTTTTTGCAGGCCGTCGGAGCCGCTTCCGACCCAGCCTCGGCTGGCCGCCAAATGCCCTCACACTGGACTAGCCGTGAGCTCAACATTTTCACCACGTCTTCGCCGACGGGAACTCAATTTCTGCAGGCCGTGGGTTGTGCTCAGGCAGGACGCTACTTCACGCAGCACCCCGGGGCAGCTGCAAATGTCGCTGGTGATTATCGCGAGTTCAAGGACGTGCAGCATCACTCGGACGAGGTCGTTTTTGTCTCTTCGGGAGAAGGCACCACTTCGGAGGGAGAATTTTGGGAATCGCTGAACACGGCTTCCATTCGTAAGTTGCCGGTTCTCTATCTTATTGAGGACAACGGTTACGCGATCTCGGTTCCCGTGAAGTACCAGACTCCCGGGGGCAATATCAGCCGTCTTGTCGCGAACTTCCCAAACTTCCATTTTGAGGAGTGCGATGGTACGGACCTGCTCGAAAGCTTTGCTGCTATACGCCGCGCCGTGGAGTACATTCGGGCCGGACGCGGACCGGCGTTTGTGCATGGTCACGTCATTCGTCCCTACTCCCACTCGCTCTCCGATGACGAAAAGTTTTATCGTCCCGAGAGTGAGCGCAAGAGAGATGCGGCGCGCGATCCCTTGCTGCGCTTCCGGAAGTTTCTGATTGATGAAGGCATCATTGATACGGCCGGGGTTCAGAGACTGCATCGTCGGGTGGACGCCGAAGTGCAGGCTGCCTGCGATGAAGCACTCGACGCGGCACTCCCAGAGCCATCGAGCTACGCTCTCCACGTCTATTCGGAGGACCTGAAACCCACCTCGAAGAGCTTCGAAACGGCCCCGGCTTCCGAGGGTGACGAGCGGACCATGGCCGATCTCATCAATACCTGCTTGCGTGACGAAATGCGGCGCGACGAACGCATCGTGATCTTTGGCGAGGATGTGGCCGATTGTTCCAACGAGGAATATCTGCTGGAAAAGAAGGTCGAGGGCAAGGGTGGAGTATTCAAGCTTACCCACGGCTTGCAGCGCGAATTCGGCTCTGAGCGTGTCTTCAACTCACCGCTCGCCGAAGCCAATATCGTAGGGCGCGCCGTTGGCATGGCAGCTCGCGGATTGAAGCCGGTTGTTGAGATTCAGTTCTTCGATTACATCTGGCCTGCAATGCACCAGCTTCGAAATGAGGTGCCGCTGATTCGCTGGCGCTCCAACGCTGCGTTTACCTGCCCCCTAGTGGTTCGTGTCGCCATCGGAGGATATCTGACCGGCGGTAGTGTCTACCATTCGCAGTCCGGCGAGAGTATTTTCACGCATACGCCAGGCATGCACGTGGTTTTTCCCTCTAACGCCCTGGATGCCGCAGGCCTGCTGCGGACGGCGATCCGTTGCGACGATCCAGTGTTGTTCCTCGAACACAAGCGACTTTACCGCGAGCCCTTTGGACGCGCACCGTACCCCGGTCCGGACTATATGATTCCGTTTGGCAAAGCGCGCATCTGGAAAGAAGGGCGGGATGTTACGGTAGTGACCTATGGAGCTACGGTTCCGCGCACATTGCAGGCCGCACAATACCTGGAGCGCGAGCACGGAATCAGCGTAGAGGTGCTGGATCTGCGCACTCTGAACCCATACGACTTCGAGGCCATTGCGGCATCGGTCAGCAAAACCAACCGCGTGCTGGTTGTCCACGAAGACATGCAGAGCTGGGGATACGGCGCCGAAATCGCTGCCCGTATCAGCTCTGAGCTTTTCGACAAACTGGATGCCCCGGTGAGGCGTGTGGCAGGCAAAGATACGTTTGTCGCCTATCAGCCTCTGCTTGAAAACGTGATTCTGCCGCAGCCGGAAGACATCCTCAAGACGATTCGAGAGCTGTGCGCGTATTAATCGAACTGGTCCGTCATTCAGACGGACCAGGTTCGACTAAAGCTAGAAAACATTGCTCAACAATTGGAACCGTTCAAGGGTCAGCAGCTTCTGCGGTGGAGGCGCGATTGAGAGTTCTGCGTGTTCAAGGACCCACGTACCGGCGTGTGGGATAAAGACTGCATTCAGGCCTGCGGCGATGGCCGGATTGATGTCGGACTTAGGACTGTTGCCAACCATCCACGTGGTGTCCGGCTCCAAGTCATACTTTTCGACGATGGCGAGATAGGTTTCGGCATCCTTCTCGGGTACAACTTCCACGGCCTCAAAATAGGGTTGCAGCCCTGAGCGCTCCACCTTGCCCGACTGCTCTTGTCTGTCGCCCTTTGTCACCAGTAGTAATCGATGTCGCCTGTGTAGCTGGTCGAGAGTAGGCGACACGTGCCTCAGTAATTCGATCGGCTGCTCGGCTATGGCCTGCGCAAAACCGTGGATGGTTTCGTGCAGGGCGGGAGTCAGCGGTTCCACCGAGAGCCGTTCGAAGGTGGTGACGAGCGCCGCCGCAAAGCTTTGCAGCCCGTATCCCAGCGTCAAAATGGTCTGGTGCTCCACCTCATTCAGCTTCTGCCGCACCTGCTCGGTCGTGAAATGAGTATGGTTCAGAAACGAGATGAAGTTTGCAATGGCACGCTCAAAGTAAATGTTGTTTTCCCACAGCGTGTCGTCAGCATCGATCATCAATGTTTGACGCGTGGTCTTTAATTCGTGGCTCATTGGCATACGAAGACAGTTTAGCTCATGGCGCGGGGCTTGGCTCTGCCGTTTTGGCAACCCGAATGCAAGTTTGGGGTTGTTACAATGCGGACTGATGGAATTATTGCTCAGAATGCGTTGTCTGGTGTTAGCTGCCCTGCTTGTGGCCGCGCTTTTTTGTTCGCCTCTTTGCGCACAGCCGCGCCATATCGCTGTGCTGAAGAAATTCCCCATTGGAGGCTCCGCTCCGAGCGGTGCTCAGCTCAAAGCTCCCGCGGACCTCAGTAGCCGCATCGCTCAATGGCGCACCGTGGAGATGCCTTTTCGTAGACAGGGCCTGACGCGTCGCGAAATCAAAATGGTGGGCAAGCTTGTCGAAGCTGCGCGCGAGGTCGAATCCATTTATTGGCGTCAGAGCGATCCCTACGCGCTTACCTTGCAGGCACAGCTGAAGGGTTCTCACGCCGCACGCGATCAGCAGATTCTTCGCTACATCTTCATCAACGGCGGCCACTACGATCTGCTCGACGGCAATCGCAGCTTTATCGGAGATGAGCAAGCGCCTGCCGGACGCAACTTCTATCCTGCCGACAGCACGCGCGAAAAAATCGAAGACTTTGTTGCCGCTCATCCCGATCTGCGTCCTGAGCTTTACAGCCGCCACACTCTGGTCCGCGGTCTGGGATCGGAGCTGACTGGTCTCCCCTATCGCTCCGCGTTCCGTTCTCAACTCATGGAAGCGGCGAAAAAATTGCGAGAAGCTGCCGGTCTTAGTGATGATGCGGCGTTTGCAACCTTTCTGCGTGCCCGCGCCGACGCGCTGCTCAACGATGACTACAGCAAGAGCGACCTGCTCTGGGTCGATCTCAAATCACCGAAGGTCGATGTCATTTTCGCTCCATACCTCACATACCTTGACCAGCTTCTTGGCGTGAAAGCCTCATTCGGCGCGGCCATCCTGATTCGCAACCAGGAGGAGAGCCGTAAACTCGAAGCCTTCCGGCAGTACGTACCGGAGATTCAGCAGGCGCTTCCGCTCGCCGAACAGGACAAGCCTTCAAAGGTGGGGCAATGGTCCGATATGGAGGTCGTCGATTCGCCCTATCGTACGGGAGATTTTCTGCACGGCTACCAAGCTGTGGCCGCTAGTCTCCCGCCCCTGAGCACGCGTCCCGGCGCTTCCAGTACGAAATACGGCACCAAAAAGATCTTCTTCAAGAACTTCCTGGATGCTCGCGTCAACCAGGTCATTCTGCCTCTCGTGCATAAGATGATGGACCCATCACAGGCCGGCTTGGTCAGCGCGAGCGGCTATTTCACCTTTGTAACTCTGCACGAGATCAGCCACGACCTCGGACCGTCATTCGCCCGCGTGGATGGAAAGCCAGTCTCAATCGGTGAGTCCCTTGGTCCCATTTGCGCGGCAGTGGAGGAGGCTAAAGCCGATGTAACCGGCATGTATGCGATGCGCTGGCTAATCGAGCACGACGTTCTGCCCAAAGAGCGCGAGCAGGAGTTCTATGCTTCCTACGTCGCGGGAATGCTGCGCTCTTCGCGTTTTGGGACGGTCGAAGCACATGGCCGCGCACAGCTAATGGAGTTCAATTATCTGCTTGAGAAAGGCGCAATCTTACCCCATGCTGGAACCCTCAGCCGTGGCACGGCTCGGGTCGTGTTCGCGCTTGACTTCAGTAAATTTCCGGAATTGATCGAATCGCTCGACAGGGAACTGCTCGAAATCGAGGTCACGGGCGACCGCACCCGCGCCGAACAGTGGTTTGCCCGATATGGAGAATTGCCTCCCTCGTTTCAGTCCTCGCTTGAATCAACGAAGGACATTCCCGTGGACATATTCCCCAGGTTCTCATGGGATGTTCCCGTCAGGTAGCGATACCAGATTAGGATGAAAAGAAGAAGAGGCTCCGCTTTGGCGCGGAACCTCTCAGAGAAGCAGTGTGTCTGGATTAAAACCTGCTCGCGGAAGTCGTTTCGCTGGCCCATTCCAGCTTGGCTGCCTGCGGGATAATGCCTTTTTCGTAGCCCATGTCTAGCAGCCTGGCCACAGCTTCGCGTCCGTCATCCCCGTAATCCAGGGTGCGTTCGTTCACGTACATTCCAACGAATTTGTCGGCATCGTTCGTGTCCAGATCACGCGCAAACTGCATTGCATACTCAAGCGCCTGTTCGCGATTGTCGAGCGAGTACTGGATACTGTCGCGCAGTGCCTTGCAAGTCTTAGCGATAAGCTCCGGACCCAGGTCTTTGCGGATCACATTGCCGCCCAGAGGCAACGGCAGGCCGGTCAGCTCGCGCCACCACTTACCTAGATCGAGGATGCGGTGCAAGCCGATCCTGTCGTAGGTAAGCTGGCCTTCGTGGATGATCAGTCCTGCGTCAAACTTTCCTTCCAGTACGGCGGGAATGATCTTGTCGAAGGGAACGACCTCGGTCTGAATATCGGGAGCAAACAGCTTGAGCGCAAGCACGGCAGTGGTCAATGTACCTGGGATGGCGATCTTCAACCGCTTGATTTCGTCCACAGAACGAGTCTTTGAGGCAACGATCATCGGGCCGTAACCGTCACCCACGCTGCCGCCGCTTGGCATCAATGCATAGCGATCCTGCAGGTAGGGATAGGCATGGAATGAGATCGCGGTCACGTCAAAGTAGGCTTCGTTGATCGCTTTGTGGTTCAGAGTTTCAATGTCACAGAGTACATGTGTGAACTTGAGACCTGGCACGCGAATCTTGTTCGTTGCCAGACCGTAGAACATAAAGGCGTCATCAGAATCTGGACTGTGGGCAATTTTTATTTCGATTGAATCAGAACCGCTGGTGCTCATAAGCCTTTTTCCGGGGCCAATCGGCCCCACTAGAGTACGAATGACATGCCGCCCTGGCAGCACCAGCGCGGCGCAAAACCTTAATCTTTCCGGACTCGACTGGAGTCCCGGGCAATCATTCAGGACGGAGGTGGAAAGCGTTCCTGGCCGCTCTCCTGCGTTCCCTCTGGGGAAGCTCCTGCCGGCGCTCTCCGCGACTTAAGATGCCACCGGATGCGTGCAGACACAGCGACCGCCACTCCAATGAGCATCGCTGCCGACAACACCAGAATCACATAAAGAACTTTGATAATCACTGGCCCTAGGATAACAGAGTAGCGCCCAGATGGACCCACTTTTGTGTTCCTATCTTCGCATTGCAGCTTCGACTTCTTCAGGCGTGTGAGGCAGTTTAGCGGTTAGATTCACCAGCTTACCTTTTTCATCCAGCATCACAATATCTTCGATGCGCACGCCAACCTTCTCCTCTGGGATATAAACTCCCGGTTCCACCGTGAACACATCGCCGCGGTCCAAAGGACCTGAGCCTACGTCGTGAACCTCCAGTCCGACGCGGTGCCCTACTCCATGAATAAAATATTTACCCAGTGGCTCGCCGTGAAGGTCTTTGCCGTGGGTGTTTATGTAGTCGTAGGCGACCTGGTACAACGAATTCGGCTCGGTCTTGTCGAGCGTGCTTTTGCCTGCTACAACCGCCTGCATCGCCGCCTGTTGCGCGCCCAAAACTACGTTGTAAATCTCGCGCTGACGGGGCGTGAAGTGCCCATTTGCCGGAAGTGTGCGGGTGATATCGCTGGCATACATTGCATACTCGCCTGCCACGTCCATCACCACCAAGTCTCCGTCATGGATCTCGTGTGAGTTCTCGGAATAGTGCAGGACGGTCGAGTAAAATCCCGATCCCACAATCGGCGCGTACGCCGGACGCTCGCAGCCTGCGGTCTCGAACTTGTATTGCATCAGAGCCGCAATCTGGTATTCGAATAAGCCGGGGCGCATCTCCTTCATTGCGGCGCGATGTGCGGCTATCGATGCATCGGTGGCTTGGCGAATCCGTTCGATTTCGCCCTGATCCTTGGTCTTGCGTAGCTCGGCTATCTTGTCATTGACATCCAGGTAATCCGCGTAAGCCGGGAATGAGTTAGTCCGTTTCAGCCATTCCATCGGGAGCGTCGAAGGCGTGGTCTCCGGGGAGTGTGCAATGGCGGTGTAGATTTCGGCTTGCGGCCGCGGAATGATCTGTCTGACTAAATCGTGCATCTGGTCGAGAGTCGCGACGCGATCAAAGCCGGTGACTTCGAGTGCCTTCGGATCTTCAGCGCCAAGTTTGGGCCCCGTCCATTTCTCCTGGGCCGGATCACGCGCTGGAAGAAACAGAATCTCCGTGTACGGACGGGCCGGGGTGGCTCCCTCGGCTTTCACTGCGGGCGCGATGACTACTGCGGCGCCCGGCTCCGCCCAGCCCGTCAGGTAAAAGAAATTGTTGTCCTGACGAAAGCCATGGATCTCATTCGGTCCTTCAGACTCTGTCGCGGCAAACAAAACGGCTATACCACCGTTGAGCTTCGCGGAGAGTGCAACCCTTCGCGCGCGATAATCCGCGCCTGGCTGATGGTCGAGTGCGAACAGGGAGATGGTGCAGAGAAGGGAAGTGCACAGGAAGAGAACTGAGAGTCTCGACGCGCGAAGCTTCATGGAAGCCGAGTATAAACCGATGCTAGAGTTGCGCGTTGGCCGCCTGCGAATGTTTTTGCGCGGGAAGCCAACGCCTTTATGGAAAATTCGCGCCTGTTAAACTCCAACCGGAAAGGGTTTGATATGTTCTTCGTTTTCATCCTCTACCGCGCCTGAGCCGCGGCCGAACATCTCAAATCTTCCCTGCAGCAGAGACATCAATCCTGTGTACCAGTAGCCATACACAAAGAGAATCAGGAAGGGAACCGTAACGTAATTCTCGTTGCTGAAAGCGTACCAGACCATCCCGGCAAAACAGGTTCCGATCACCAGCTCAATCCAGGGAATGATGCCAAGTCGCTTGCGATATTTTCTGGCTGCCTTCACCGCAACGCTCTTCTGATGTTTGGCATGCACGCTGTACTTCGGGGTTCGCGCAAAGGCCGATTGTTTTCCGAGCAGTGCTTCGATCACACCTTTAGAGTTTGTAATCGTCAGCCCGATTCCCAGCGCCATCAGGAAAGGAAGATAAAAGAAAGTCCGAAGCCAGTTCTTGGGGAAAAGCTCTCTCTGCGACACCAGGTAGAAACTCGAGATGGAGAACGTCGAGGCCAGAAATAGCGGTATATCGATGTACATCATCTGAAACCAGCCCTGGTAGAAGCGAATCACCATTGCCGGCAGCAGCAGGACGGAGAGCACGATCATCAGCGGATAGCTTATGTTTGCCGTCAGGTGGTACCAGGCCTCGATCTTCTCTCTGCGGCTCACCTTCGATTTCATCAGCTTCGGGAGATCCTTAATCGCGCACTGAATCAAGCCCTTGGCCCAGCGCACCTGCTGCGTTTTGAAGGCCGTCATCTCGATCGGCAGCTCTGCCGGGCACTCCACGTCCTGCAAATATAAAAATTGCCAGCCTTTCAATTGGCAGCGATAGCTCAGGTCGGTGTCTTCAGTGAGAGTATCGTGTTGCCAGCCGCCCGCCTCGTCAATGGCCTTGATGCGCCACATGCCAGCCGTGCCGTTGAAGTTAAAGAAAACGCCGGTTCGCGAGCGCCCACCGTGCTCCAAAACAAAGTGCCCGTCCAGCATGATCGCTTCTACTTCGGTCAGGAACGAGTAATGCCGGTTGATGTGAGTCCAGCGCGTCTGCACCATCCCGATATTGGGTTCATGAAAGTGGTGGATCACATTCATGACCCAGTCGCTGGGCGGGGTGAAGTCGGCGTCGAAAATTGCAACGAATTCACCCTTGGCTGTCTTGAGTCCGTTCTCCAGCGCCCCCGCCTTGAAACCAGTGCGGTCGGTGCGATGTATGTGGACAATGTCATGCCCCAACGCGCGATAACGGTCTACCACATCGGCGGCAACCTGCACAGTTTCGTCAGTGGAATCGTCCAAAAGCTGAATATCCAACAAGTCGCGCGGGTAATCCAGGTTACAGATCGACTCCACCAGTCGGTTCACTACAAACTGCTCGTTGAAGATGGGCAACTGTATGGTTACTCGCGGCAGTTGCTCGAACATCGATTTCGGCGTTGTCGTCTTGTTCCTGCGATGCTTGTAATACATCCACACCAACTGGTATCGATGGAAGCCGTAGGAGGCAAGGATGATCAGCACGATAAAGTAGGGAATGAGCAATGCCAGGTCGAAGCTGTTCGCGTGGTACAGCCCCTTAAACGCAGGATTGGTCTGCTTCTGCAGGAATTGCACCACGGGATTCGGCCGCGGTGCGAGCGCAATCAAAGCCACGAACTGAGTGATCAAGGCAGATTCCAAGATACTGGGTTAAGCCGGATGTAAATACTTTCCCGGAAAACTCGATTGTACCCGAATCAGGCCCAACCTCCGCGCAGTCGGGTCGTAGCACATTTTCCTGATTTGCGATTTTCAACAAAGCCTTGAGCCGGAGCGCTGGTCCTCCGCCATTTCAGAGCGTTAGAAGTGAAGTAGCGCGTGTGGTCGCTGAGCGCGAGGCCCATGCTTTCGAGCCATGTTTTCCCAGAATGGTCCGAGGGATTGCTCTGCTCACGATTCAGACGTAATCTTCTGCCTCGAATAGCAATTCTGTGACATAATTCGCGGTTCCTTGTGATCTTAATCACTGTTTATTGGGGCTACGTGTAGTTCAATAACTGCGGGTAGAGGAGCGTCCCCTTTTTTTTCCATGGAGAGCAATTTAATGAACCGGATTAAAGTGACCATTGACGGCACGGAAGCCGCGGCCTACGTTGCACACAAAACAAATGAAGTCATAGCTATTTATCCAATCACCCCGTCATCTCCCATGGCCGAGTTCAGCGACCAATGGTCTGCAGAGGGCAAGCCTAATATCTGGGGATCGGTGCCTCAGGTAATGGAAATGCAGAGCGAGGGCGGCGCGGTAGCAGCACTCCATGGGGCTCTGCAAGGCGGAAGTTTGGCAACGACCTTTACGTCTTCCCAGGGTCTGCTGCTCATGATCCCAAATATGTACAAGATTGCCGGTGAGCTTACGGCGTGCGTCATTCATGTTGCCGCGCGTGCTATAGCTGCCCAGGCGCTGTCGATTTTCGGCGACCATCAGGACGTAATGGCCGTCCGTCAGACCGGTTGGGCTCTGCTGGCCTCCAACAATGTGCAGGAAGTAATGGACACGGCGCTGATTGCGCAGGCTGCTTCACTCGAATCTCGCGTTCCGTTCGTGCATTTCTTCGATGGTTTCCGCACCTCGCACGAAGTTTCCAAGGTCGAGCAACTTACCATGGAAGATATGCGCGCGATGGTGCCCGAGGAATTTGTCCGCCAGCATCGCCTGCGCTCGCTCTCGCCGGATCGTCCTGTGCTTCGCGGCACCGCGCAGAATCCTGATGTTTACTTCCAGGGACGCGAGACCGTGAATCCTTACTACCTCGCCGTCCCCGCCATCCTGCAGAAGGCGATGGATCGTTTTGCAGCGATCGTCGGACGCCAGTACAAACTCTTCGAATACGTTGGCGCTGCTGACGCCGAGCGCGTTGTCATCCTTATGGGTTCCGGCTGCGATGTTGCCACGGAAACCGTGAACAAACTGGTGAGCCAGGGCGAAAAAGTAGGCGTCTTAAAGGTTCGACTGTTCCGGCCTTTCTCTGCCGAGCACTTCATTGCAGAACTTCCCTCTTCGGTGCGCAGTATTTCTGTCCTCGACCGCACGAAGGAGCCTGGCTCCAGCGGAGAACCGCTTTATCAGGAAGTCCTGACCGCACTTGCCGAGAGCCTCGCTGCTGGCAAGATCGGGTCCATGCCGCGCATTGTCGGTGGCCGTTACGGACTTGGTTCCAAGGAATTCACCCCTGCGATGGTCAAGGGTGTTTTTGACGATCTGGCCCAAGCCGTACCCCACAATCACTTCAGCCTCGGCATTAACGATGACGTGACGAACAACTCTATTCCGTATGATCCGAAGTTCTCGACAGAAGACCCTGGCACTGTCCGTGCGCTCTTCTTCGGACTCGGCGCAGACGGCACTGTGGGCGCGAATAAGAACTCGATCAAGATCATTGGCGAAGACACGGATAACTACGCCCAGGGCTACTTCGTTTATGACTCGAAGAAGTCCGGCTCCATCACCACCTCGCACCTGCGCTTCGGCCCGAAGCCGATTCACTCCAGCTATCTCATTACGCGCGCCAACTTTGTGGCATGTCACCAGTTCGGCTTCCTCGAACGCATCAATGTTCTCAAGAACGCCGATGAAGGAGCAGTCTTTCTCCTCAACAGCCAGTACGGCAAGGATGAGGTCTGGGATAAACTGCCGCGCCCGGTGCAGCAGCAGATCATCAGCAAGAAGCTTCAGTTCTACGTGATCGATGGTTACAGCGTTGCCAAAGAGACCGGCATGGGCCAGCGCATCAACACGATTATGCAGACCTGCTTCTTCGCCATCAGCGGCGTGCTTCCTCGTGAGGAAGCCATCGACGCCATTAAGAAGGCGATCAAGAAGACGTACGGCAAGCGCGGTGAATCCGTCATTGAGAAGAATTTCGCTGCGGTCGACAGTACGCTTGCGAACCTGTTCCGCGTCGAGGTTCCCGCCCAGACCTCCAGCAAAGTCGAGCTTCGTCCGCCGGTTCCTGCCCAGGCTCCCGAGTTCGTGCAGGACGTTCTGGCGCCAATGATCTTTGGCGTGGGCGACGATCTCCCGGTAAGCAAGCTGCCCTGTGATGGAACGTTCCCGACCGGCACCGCGCAGTGGGAGAAGCGAAATATTGCTCTGGAAATTCCGTCCTGGGATGAGTCGCTCTGTATCCAGTGTGGCAAATGCTCGCTCGTCTGCCCGCACGCAGTTATTCGCGGCAAGGTGTACTCCAGCGACCTGCTCGCGGGGGCCCCTGAGTCCTTCAAGTCCGCCGATGCGAAGTGGAAGAATTTCGCGGGCATGAAGTTCACGATTCAGGTCGCGCCCGAAGATTGCACCGGTTGCGGTCTTTGTGTTGAGGCGTGTCCCTCGAAGTCCAAGAGCGAAGCCAAGCACAAGGCCATCAATATGGTCCCGCAGCCTGAGATTCGCGAGCGCGAAGCACGCAACTGGGATTTCTTCCTCAATCTGCCCGATGCTCCGCGGGAGCAACTGTCGCTCACGCAGATTAAGGACGTGCAGCTGCTTCGTCCGCTTTTCGAATTCTCCGGCGCATGCTCAGGTTGCGGCGAAACTCCGTATATCAAGCTGCTCACCCAGCTGTTCGGAGATCGCACCATCATAGCCAATGCGACCGGTTGTTCCTCCATTTATGGCGGCAATCTCCCGACCGCGCCGTACACGATCAATAAAGATGGACGCGGCGTTGCCTGGTCGAATTCGCTCTTCGAAGACAACGCTGAATTTGGACTCGGCATACGCCTGTCGATGGATAAGAATGAATCGTATGCGCGGGAATTGCTTGTTCGTCTGGCTGCAAAGTTGCCTGAAGAGCTGGTGAAAGCAATCCTCAACGCATCGCAGAACGGCGAAGCTGAAATTGCCGCGCAGCGCGCGCGCGTTGCGCAGCTCAAGCAAGCATTGGCCGGCATCGATCCACAGGAAGCTTCTGCCCTGCTCGATATCGCCGACATGCTGGTGAAGAAAGCGGTCTGGATCGTCGGTGGCGACGGCTGGGCTTATGACATTGGATACGGTGGTCTGGATCACGTTTTGGCATCCGGTCGCAATGTAAATATCCTGGTGCTCGACACGGAGGTTTACTCGAACACCGGTGGCCAGGCGTCCAAGGCGACCCCGCGCGGCGCGGTTGCGAAGTTTGCCGCTGCCGGAAAGTCTGGTCCCAAGAAGGATCTTGCGCTTCTTGCCGCGAACTACCCGGTCTATGTTGCGCGCATCGCTCTGGGTGCCAATGACGTGCAGACTGTCAAAGCCTTCAACGAAGCCGAAGCTTACAATGGTCCATCGCTGATCCTTGCCTACTGCCACTGCATTGGACAGGGTTACGATCTGATTCACGGACTCGATCAGCAAAAGCTTGCTGTGCAGAGTGGCCACTGGCCTCTGATGCGTTACAACCCGGATGCCAAGGCCGGCCAGCCAAAGTTCGTTCTGGACAGCCGTGAGCCTAGCATTCCGCTTGAACAGTACATCTATAACGAAACCCGTTACACCATGCTTCGCCAGAGCGACCCAGAGGCCGCCAAGGAACTGCTCGGCCTGGCGCAGCAGGATGTCGATAATCGTTGGAAGCGTTACGAAGCACTGGCGCGGGATTCTGCAGCAGCAGCAACCGAAGCAACTGCGGCTGCATCTGTAACATCGGGGGATTAATGCCCTGGGGGGACTGATGATCGACCTATCGACGCGGTATCTCGGATTTAAACTTCGCAATCCGCTCGTGGTTTCGTCCTTGCCGCTTTGCAAGGAAATTGAAAATCTGCGCCGCATGGAGGACGCGGGCGCTTCAGCCGTCGTTCTCCATTCGCTCTTCGAGGAGCAGATCAACATCGAGTCCAACGAACTCGACCGCTTTCTTTGGGATGGTTCCGACGTCAGTGCCGAAAGCGCGACGATGTTTGCCGACCTCAACTACCATCTTGGTCCTGACGGATATCTCGAACATATCCGTCAGGCCAAGCAAGCCATTTCCATTCCGGTCATTGCTTCTCTCAACGGTGTCTCCCGTGGAGGGTGGGTCAGATACGCTCGCGATATGCAGCAGGCTGGCGCCGATGCCATTGAGTTGAACGTCTACTTCATTCCAGCCGACCCCGCTTCAAGTTCAGAGGAGATTGAAAAGCTTTATCTCGACCTGGTGACGGAGGTTCGCAACACTGTTTCCATCCCGGTCGCAGTTAAGGTCGGTCCGTATTTCAGCGCTTTCGCCAATATGGCCCAGCGCTTGGAAGCCGCCGGAGCCAACGGCATTGTCATCTTCAATCGCTTCTACCAACCGGACTTTGACCTCGAATCGCTTGAGGTTAAATCCTCGCTTACTCTCTCCACCAGGGGCACATTGCTATTACGCCTGCATTGGGCGGCAATGCTTTACGGCCATATCCACTCCGACATAGCCATAACTGGTGGTGTTCACACGGCAGAGGATGTGGTGAAGTCGATGATGGCTGGGGCGAAGGTCACCATGCTTGCGTCGGCTCTGTTGGAGAAAGGCATTGACTACCTGCGCCCGTTGCGCGATTCACTCGAAGCCTGGCTCGAAAAGAACGAGTACGAGAGTATCCAGCAGATGCAGGGCAGCATGAGTCAGCAGAGCGTACCTAACCCCAAGGCCTTTCAGCGCGCTAATTACATGAAGCTACTGTCTCAATATGCGATGAAGTAGGTCGTTGGGTAAAGCCGTAATCAACTGAATTGAGCGACAATGGAGCGGCCAGAAACCGCTCCATTGTTCATTTCCAGCACCGAGATGAGCGCTTCGAGTTCGCAGTTTCGAGCACTGCGTCAATTATGTTCGAGCTTGCGAAGCTTTGCCGAATTGAAAAGCGCGGCCGACGGACATGGAAATGGGAGGGTACAATCAAATAAGTAGATCCTGCCGTGAGGGCAGGACGGATTTTTTCTTCGAAAGGTTTTCATGTCGCTGATTCAACCCTTCAGAGCATATCGGCCCAAAGCCGAGCTTGCGGCCAGTGTGGCCTCCGTTCCCTATGATGTCGTCAATACTGCTGAGGCGCGCCAATTAGCTGATGGCAATCCGTACTCGTTCCTGCATGTATGTCGGCCCGAAATCGATCTACCAGAGGGCATCGACGAACACGAGGATCGCGTGTACGCCACCGGCGCTGCGAATCTGAAGAAATTCATTGCCGAGGGCATTCTTGCGCGCGAGGCTGAGGATTCACTCTATGTCTATCAGCAGCGCATGGGAGAGCACGTGCAGGCCGGCCTGGTTGCGCTCTGTTCGGTTCGGGAGTACGAAGAGAATCTCATTAAGAAGCACGAGTTCACGCGGCGCGATAAGGAAGACGATCGTACACGGCACGTAACCGAGCAGAACGCCAACGCCGAGCCGGTGTTTCTTACGTACAGGGCCCAGGCCGAAATCGACGCCGTCGTAGCCGGTGTTCGCGCCTCCGCGCCTCTTTACGACATCACGACCCCGGATGGGATTGGTCACACCGTGTGGAGAATTGCCGATCCGGCAAACGTCGCAAAGCTAGTCGAATTGTTTGCTGGCGTCGAGGCGCTCTACATTGCAGACGGCCATCACCGCACGGCCTCGGCTGTACGTTATGGTCAGGCCTGCCGTGCCCGGATTCCGCATTCCACGGGGAACGAGCCGTACGAATCTTTTATGGCTGTGGTTTTCCCGCACAATCAGCTGAAAATTCTCGATTACAACCGCGTCGTAAAAGATCTGAACGGACTCACTCCGGAGGAGTTTCTGGCCAAAATTGCTGAGAAATTCGAAGTGAGCCCCGCCGCAAGTCGGCAGCCGACCCAGACCGCGAGCTTCGGTATGTATCTGCAAGGGAAGTGGTACACGCTTAAGGCGCGTGCCGGAAGCTATTGTGCTGAGGACCCGATCAAACGGCTCGATGTCAGCATTCTTCAAGACAACCTGCTCTCGCCGGTGCTCGGCATTCACGATCCGCGCACGGACAAGCGAATCGATTTTGTCGGGGGCATTCGAGGCATGGACGAGTTGGAGCGCCGAGTAAAGGAAGGATTCGCTGTCGCCTTCGCGATGTATCCGACCTCGCTCGATCAATTGATCGACGTGGCCGACGCAGGCCAGGTGATGCCGCCCAAGTCTACTTGGTTCGAGCCAAAGTTGCGTTCGGGGTTGCTGGTGCGCCTCTACGAGTAGCATCTACAGGATGCGAAAAGAGATTTCATTGAGGAACAGCACTTTTTGTTAAAATTCTTTGATAGCTCCCGGAAGGGTAGGCCTTAGCCAATTGGTGCGCGTGCTTCTGCGATCTGGATACGCAGAGCTGAACCGCGATCGTGGGCAGCTCGCATCGTGTCGCAGTTCTGCACGGTATTCGCGCATTCGTCCCGTGGGGCTTTTATGTTTAAGGGTTAGCGTTTGGTCGCTGAATCCAGCGTTTCCTATCAAACCGCGGCTTGCCGCGCATTTATTTCAGGAGAAATCTCCATGTTCCGTAAGACACGTCTTTTTACGCCGGGCCCGACACCTCTGCTCCCGGCTGCGCAGTTCGCCATGGCCGCAGCGGATCTTCATCACCGCACGGCTGAATTCCGTGCACTGTATCTTAAAGTCCTCGCGCAGCTAAAGGTTTTCATCGGCACCAGCAATGACGTGATCACGCTTTCATCTTCAGGCACCGGAGCCATGGAAGCCGCCGTCAGCAATCTCACCAGTCCCGGTGAGAAGGTTCTGGTGCTGACCGCTGGTAAATTTGGCGAGCGCTGGGTCTCACTGGCCAAGGCTTTTCACTGCGAAACAGTCGTGCTTTCCAAGCCCTATGGCGAGACCTTCCCGATTGATGAAGTCAAAGCCCTGCTGACTCCCGACGTCAAAGCCGTTTTTGTGCAGGCTACGGAAACGTCCACGGGCGTGCGTCACGATGTAGCTGCGCTGGCTAAATTGGTCAAGGGAACGGATGCGCTTCTTATCGTTGATGCAATTACCGGGCTTGGCACTACGAATTTCAATGTTGACGGCGACGGAATCGACGTTATCATTGGCGGCTCGCAGAAGGCACTGATGATTCCTCCGGGCCTTGCCTACATGGCCGTCAGTGAACGCGCTTGGGCTCGCATGGAAACCAGCAAGCAGCCGCGCTATTACTTCGACCTTCGCAAGGAGCGCAAATCAGCCGCCAAGGGCGAAAGCGCTTACACTCCCGCAGTTGCGTTGATCGCTGCGCTGGGTGCGGCGCTCGACTATCTGGAACAGCAGGGAGGCGGCGACCTGGCCAAAGGACGTGACCTACTCGTAGCCAATGCCGAATTGAGCGCCCTGTGCATGAGGAGCGCGGCGAAGGCGCTTGGACTGGACCTTTTCTCCTGCGCGCATTCGGCTGCCGTAACCGCCGTGAAAGCGCCCCAGGGCATTTGCTCCAGCGACATCGTCAAGGGATTTAAGAAAGAGTTTGCTGGAGTGCTTTCCGACGGACAGGGCGAGATGAAGGGCCAGATTTTGCGCATCGCCCATATCGGCTTCCTCGATTACCTGGACTGCATCGCCATCATCGCAGGACTTGAACAGGTACTGGCGCAGCTTAAGCCTGAGGGCTTCCAGCTGGGCACCGGACTTCGTGCCGCACAGCTTGTATACGCGGAAGCGCGAAAGAGTGGAGGAGAGCAGTGAAGATCGTCGTAGCGGAAAAAATTGCCGCCTCCGCAATGAAGGTGCTGGAAGCGATTCCCAGCAGCACTATAGTTACTCCCGAGCAGTATGCCGCCGACCCGGTTCTTGCCGTCTCGGACGCGGATGCGCTCATCGTGCGCTCAGCGGTACAGGCGGACGCCGCGCTTATTGACGCAGCCAAGAAGATTCGGGTCATTGGTCGCGCCGGAGTCGGCGTGGACAACATCGATGTGGAGATCGCCACGCGGCGGGGCATCGTAGTGATGAACGCGCCGGGCGCAAGCGCTGTTTCAGTGGCCGAACTCACGCTCGGACTAATGCTTGCGATGGCTCGTCACATCTCGCGGGCTGACCAGACGACTCGCGCCGGGAAATGGGAGAAGAAGAGCCTGCAGGGAACGGAGCTGGCGGGAAAGACGCTCGGCATCATCGGACTCGGCAGGATTGGCACGGAAACCGCGCGCCGCGCGCAGGCCTTCTCCATGAAAGTGATCGGCAGCGACCCCTATCTGTCTCCGGCTCGCGCCAAGGAACTAGGCATCGAACTGGTTTCAGTCGACGCGCTATGCGCCCAGGCTGATTACATTTCGCTGCATCTGGCGCTTACGCACCAGACTGCCGGAATGATCAATGCTGAAACGATCGCCAAGATGAAGCCTGGTGTGCGGCTGGTGAACTGCGCTCGCGGCGAGCTCATTGATGAAAACGCTGTTGAAGCTGCGCTCCGCTCCGGACAGATGGCTGCCGCCGCGCTGGATGTTTATTGCGAGGAACCGACCCGCAACACAGGCTTGCTCTCCGCGCCCAATCTGGTGGCCACGCCGCACCTTGGCGCATCCACCAAGGAAGGTCAGGAGGCCGTAGGCATTCAGATCGCTAAGCAGGTGCGCGACTATCTGCTGCAAGGAATTGCGCAGAATGCGGTGAATCTGCCGTCTCTTTCGGATGTCGAGTACAAGCAAATTAAGCCTTACATGGCGCTGGCTTCCAAGCTGGGGCGTTTCTGCGCGCAGTTGTTTTCCTCAAACCTGTCGGAGATCGACGTGAAGTTCGAAGGGCCGATTGGAGAGTGGAAGACGCAAGTCATTCGCAGTGCAGCCGTTGCCGCGATTCTTCAGTCTGACTCGGATGAACCCACGAACATCATCAACGCTCAGGCCGCGGCAGAGGAGCGTGGCGTCGTGGTCCGCGAGAGTCACGCCGAACCCGATGCGCGAGTCAATGTGATCAACGTGAAGCTTACTGGTCCAACTGGTGAGGTCGAGTGCAGTGGCACCATCGTTCATGGCTCACCTCGTCTCATTCAGCTCAATGGGATCGACATCGAATCTCATCTGGACGGGAACTTCCTGGTTGTTGCCAATCTAGATGCTCCCGGTGTGGTTGGCTCGATCGGGACTTTGCTTGGCTCTCGAAACATCAACATCGCTCGCTTCTCGCTTGGGCGCGAAGGCAAGCAGGCTCTGGCCATCGTTCAGGTTGATAACTGCGTTCCGCCCGAGGTGCTTGGCGAATTACGGCATGCTTCCTGGGTACAGAACGTGGCCAGCGTCAAGGTATAGCTCAGCGCAGGAATGAGGGGATATTCTGGCAGACTCATTTCTGATTTCTGCCGATCTTTTAAGCAAAGCTGGTCATGGGCCAGCTTTGCTTTAGAATAATTTCGGGGTACGCGTAATTATTGATGTCACAAGTCCAAGCACTTTATATCGATTCAGCGCAGAAGCTCGAAGACTTGCTGCGCAAGCTCTCCTCGCAAACCGTAATAGGTCTGGACACTGAGTTCATTTCGGAAGGTCGCTACGAGCCTGAGCTCTGTCTGGTGCAGCTCTCTACCCCCGAAGAGATTTTCATTGTCGATCCCGTTGTGTTGCCGGATCTCCGGCCAATGTGGGAGCTACTCACGTCGCCAGAGCGCGAAATTGTAACGGTTGCTGCCCGCCAGGAAATTAAGTTTTGCTTTAAAGGCGCTGGAGTTGCGCCGGCTCACGTGCTCGACCTGCAAGTCGTTGCCGGTCTGCTGGGCTATGGATATCCGCTCTCCCATACCAATCTCTGTTTGCGCATTCTCAATGCGCGCGTCAACGGCGGTGAAAGTTTCACAGACTGGCGCAAGCGCCCACTGCGCCCGGTACAGCTTGAATATGCTGCGGACGATGTGCGCTATCTTATGCCCATGCGAGCAAAACTTCTCGCGCGTGCTGAAAAACTTGAGCGTAGCAGTTGGATTCGCGGCGAGTGCGACCGCCTTGTGAAAACAGTAATGCGTGAGGATGAGCGCTGGAGAATTTCCGGAAGTACACGGCTTAGCCGCCGTCAACTTGCTGTGCTGAGGGAAGTGTGGCGCTGGCGCGACAAGCAGGCTCAAAGCCTGAATGCTCCCGCTGCCCGCGTGCTAGGTGACAGCATGTTGATCGAGATAGCGAGGCGTGCGCCTGCGACAGTGGAGGACCTTTTCTCGATCCGTGGTCTCGACAGCCGCTTGCTGAAAAAAGCGGAGCAGAATGTAGTGGACGCAGTCGCGCGGGCCCGTTCGATTCCGGAATCAGAACTTCCCAGTAACGAGCGTCGTGATGATCCGCCGCAGGTGAACGTGTTGACCAAGTTGCTTTCCGTTGCTGTTGGTAATCTCGCGGCGGAAACCAATGTGGACACCGCGCTGCTGGCGACAACCAGCGATCTGCAGGACATTGTGCGCTGGTTTCTCGATAAAGAAAAAACGCCGCGTCCTGAGGTACTGGATGGCTGGCGGGGGGAGATACTCCAGGAATCGCTGATAGGTTTTCTCGAAGGAAGAACGGTTGTTCGCGTCGGCAATGTAAACCGACCGAACCCGCTCGTATTCGAGCCATTTCACAAGGAGTAGCCCTCACGGAGAATGAGTCAGGGCTACATACTGTTCCACCCGCGCCACAACCACAGCCCTGCCATCAGCAGCACGAGCAACCCGCTGCCCATACCGAGAATGTTTACGAACGGACGCAACTGGTCCATTCTTCGCACAATGTCCTGCTGCTCCCTTTCCAGGTGTTGTTCGGCTTCATCCAGAAAGAGTTGATTGTCTTCGTGCATGGATAATGCACTGCGGTAAATCAGCACTATAACCAATGCGGTCGTCAGCACAGCCCACAGGGCAAACACTACATACATCGGTTCCATACGATCACCTTCTGTTCGCTCGGCCCTGGATGCAGGCCAGCTAAATCTGAGGCGAGCATTATAAGCATGATTTCAGTGGGCGTTCACCGAAATATTTTGTATCGATCCTCAAAGACGAGGGCAGAATCGTTGTACCAGCAATTCTGCAACTGCCGCGTCCTGCGCCACATCAAATGGGCAGGCAGATACCGAGCGGGCGGCCGTAGTCAAGTGGCATGTGACCTCATGGCTCGGTTTTTGCTATACTAAGCTTTTATCGAAGGAGAATTACACCAATGTCCACGACAACAACCCCCGGTGTTAAGAGCCTCCCTCTTACCCTCACTCCTACTGCGATTGCCAAGGTGAAGGAAATAATGGCTCAGCAGAATCCTGTTCCAACCGGTCTTCGTGTAGGTGTTGTTGGCGGTGGCTGCTCTGGGTTCACGTATAGCATGCAGTTTGAAAATGAAGCGGGAGCCATGGATAAGACCTTCGAGTTCGACGGGCTGAAGGTTTTCATCGACGCGACCTCTCTCATGTACCTGGACGGTGCCACGGTTGATTACATCGAGACGCTGGAAGGCGCGGGCTTTAAGTTTGATAACCCGAATGTAAAGAGCACCTGCGGCTGCGGCTCGTCTTTCAACGCCTAATCGCGGTACTCGAGCGAAAAGTTCGAAACCCCGTTCCTGAACGGGGTTTTTCATGTTCGAACGTACTTTCCTTACTGTGAAGGTGTGGTTGTAGCATTGGTACCCAAGGTCGTGGAGGTGCCAGAGGTTGTGGACTGTCCGCCGCTGAAGGAGCTTTTGCCGGAAGTGCTCTGTCCGGAATTGGTTCCGCCCATATACATGTTCGGATTATAAGGACCCGTAATTAGACGTCCCTGGGCCGTGTCCTGAACCGGAACGTAAATGAAGAACCACTCATTGTATTTTGTCTTACGGCCGAATGAGTGAATTCCCTCAAGCTTGCTTTTGCTCACCACGCCTAGAACCGGGCCACCGCCTAACACGGGACTGGATGCATCGGTTGCCGGACCCCCCAAGCCGCTGGCTGTGCCGCCCCCTTCCTGTGCCGGACTGCTGGTACCGCTGGTATTCTGGGTTCCGCTCGCGGTGCTGCCGCTGTCCCCGAAATTCGTCTGGAATGCGCCGCTGCCTGCAATACCCGTTCCCGTACTCGAATCTCCGCTGGTCGGAGTGACACCGGCAATTTTTATAGTTATATCCGTGGGGTGAGCAACCTTCCACTCCCCGTCAGGAGCCATCGGATCCTTGTATTTCTTACGCAAGAAGCGGATATTGTTCGTTTTTTCCAACTGCTCTATGGAGATCGGATATCTGCCAAATTTGACGTAGTAACGCTTAACCGCGCGGGCATACTGTTCGCCGCGATGGATCATCTCTACCTCGCGGTCACGTTGGATGCTGCGCCGGTAATTCCTCGCCACGCCCAGCATCCCGATTGTCAGTACCGCTACGGCAAGCATCAGGACCAGCAGCATGTATCCGGAGTCGTTCTCTCTGTTTCTCTTGCGCCGAACTCTGGCCCCAATCATGAAATTATCCCTGCGTCAGAGGAATGTTCTGGCGGTTATTATTCAGGAGGTCCTCCACTTCCACAGCATTTGGCGAGATGCGCACGATTTTGTAATGGCGGTTTACAACATCGCCTTCCCGTGCGATCCAGATATCCTCGCCCTGCGAGAGGAATGCTTTCGCTTGTTCGCCCTTGGCGCTTGCTAACCCAAAATACTTCAGCGTGATCGGCGGGGGTGGCGGAGGAAGATTTCGTCTCGCCTCTTCCTGTTTGCGCAGCAGGGGCGAGATTTTCACCTTTGGAATCTCCACAGGCTCCGGAGCGGCGCTAAAAATATTCCTCCCTTTGCCGTGGTATTTCACGTCTTCAGCATTGGCCAGCAAGTCCAGGTGCAGCCTTGGATCAATCGATTCGCTGCTCTGTGCAGTCCCTTTTACCTGAGGTTTGCCGGCCGAGGGGACACTCGCTTCGGCCGGAACCCCCTTCCGCCCTCGCATCAGCGTCCAGCTCACGGTCAGGATCGCGAGTACGACTAGCACTATGGCGATACGAACCTCGGTTTTGTTTTCTGTTCCCGCCTTCATGCAGCGCTCCTTAGGAAGGTGGAAAGGTGAACCGAAACTCTGAGCGTGCCATCTTTCGCTCCCTGGAAGGTAACAGCGTCGATCAGGAACATCATTTTCTGGCGTTCGACTGCATTGATGAATCGCATATCCTGTTCGTAACTGCCATGTACCTGAATCGAGATGCCGACGCTCTCATATCCCGCCGGTATATTTTTCTCACCCGTGCGCTCGTCGTATCTAACATTGGATATACCCACGCCGGATTCCGCCGCGAGAACTGAGATCTGCTCGGACATCGTCGAATAGTGCTGTGCTAGCCGTTCTCGCTTGAGTTGCGCAATTTGCTCGCGTGCTGTTGCGAGCTTCCGATCCATGCCGATGGCAGGAGTTACTTCCGCGGTCTTCTCTATCTTTTCTGTGCGCAGTCTTTCATACTCCCGCTGCCGTGCGCCGCGCGAACGACCTGCCGGAGACAGCAGCAGTACGATAGCGGCCACGTCCAATAACACCAGCACTGCCACAACCACAAGGAGCTGTGCTCGAACATCCCGGAGTCCGCTAATCATCGCGCCCCTTTCTTGGTTTCCGCGATTTTGCTTTCTGCTGGTTCTCTTGCCGGGGGTCTTTCCGAGGGCACGTACCGAGCTGTCACCTGGAACTTCACCGTATCCGGCGAGCCGATATCATGTACTTCGCTCTCTTCGGTGATGCGTGCATTGCGAAATGAGGTCGATTGCTCGAGGCGTTTCACCATCTCCACTGCGGCCTGTCGTGAGTTTCCCGCAACTGTCAGGTGAACTTCGACGGTATTGCTGTTGGGTTGCAGTTTCGGGGAAATCGAGACCACGTGCAATCTCGGCGGCATGATCTCTTCCAATTGCATGAACACACGTGTCCACGAGAATGACTTGCGCGCAATTAATCCATTCAGAAATTTTGAGTTTTCCAGCACCGGGCTATTCTGTTGGAGCCGCAATACGGCATGTGCTTCGGTATTTTGCCGCTCCAGTCCTGCTATCTCGGATTTTAATACCGAAATCTTAGTGTTTACATCGCGCGATTGTAGCCAGGTCGAAACCGCGGTCCACAGAAGCGCCACCGTGACAACCGCGAGCAGCAGCACCAGACCGCCCCAGTGCATCAGGACGCGGCGGACGTCCTGGTAAGGTTTCGTTGCCAGATTGATGTTTAATCGCACGGTCCTGTTCCTCTTTCTATTGCCTAAAGCAGCGCTCCGATTGCGCCGGCAAAATCGCTGCGCAGGTTCCCGTCCACCACTTTAGCCCCGATCAACTCTCGTACTTTCACGCCGGTCTGTGCCTCCAGAGCGGACGCAACATCGCTCAATTTATCTACTCCGCTTACCAGTACCTGTTCCACGCTTTCGCCATAGTTGTCCTGGTAATACACCAGCGAAGGATAGATATCGTCAGCCATGCGCTCTGCAGTCACTGCTCCTGCTTCCACTCCCTCCAGTGTTCGGAAGAGCAGAAGTTGGCCGTGTTTCACCACGGCGACCGAGGTTGCGTCCCGCCCAACTTTCAGCACCAGGGTTGAGTGCTGCGCTTCCACGGCGCCGAGTGCTCCCAGCGTTGAAGGCAAAACGACTCCCGGAGAGCAGCCCGCCGCGCGGAATGCCGACTCGTACTCGTCAAGCACGCTTTGCAGCACGATTGAGGCTGCCACGTGCAATCCCTGTTGAGTTGGCTGCGCATCGAAGCTCAGCGCGGCCTTTTCAATATCGAACGGCAGCGACTTGCGAAGCCGGAAGCGAACCGCGGCATCGGCTTCCTTCGGCTTTGCAGGCAGGGAATCGAAATCCAGAATGGTCACTCGTATGGCAGAATCCGGCAGCACGGCGATCACGTCCTGGCCGCGTGCGCCCACAGCCGAGATTGCCTGCTCGATAGCTTCGTTGAGCGCTTGCGCATTCTGCACGTTTTGGGCTGTGAGCGACGGTGTCAGGACCCCGGCAGCCAGGGCGCGGGAGTGCATCGCACTGATCCTGCTCGTCTTGCCCTCCGCACGCACGGCGGCCACGCCCTGCAGTGTGACTTCACAGGCGACATGCGGCAGGCGAATTACATTCTTTCTCTCGGCCATTATCGGGTTGACTCGATGAATGTGACTTTGTTGATTTCCTTCAGTGTGGTAAGCCCTGCTCTGACCTTATCCAATGCCGATTCGCGTAGAAAGTGCATTCCTTCCTCGCCTGCAGCGCGCCGGATCTCCGAACTGGGCTTCCGCTCCAGGATCAGTTCGCGGATATGGTCTGTGAGATCCAATAACTCGTGAATCGCTGTTCGACCGTGGAAACCGGTTCCCCCGCATTCAATGCACCCTGGGCCTTCATAGAACTGAACGCCGCGCCACTCCTCCGGTTTTAATCCGGCGGCTTCCAATTGAGCGTCGCTGTAATGCACTGGTTGTTTGCAGTGCTCGCAGATGAGTCGCACCAGTCGCTGAGCCAGAATACAGTTAAGCGAAGAAACAAAGTTGTACGGTTCCACACCCATGTTCAGGAAGCGTCCGATCACATCGACCACGTTGTTGGCGTGAACCGTGGTGAACACCAGGTGACCGGTCAGCGCGGAGTTGATGGCAATCTGCGCCGTCTCCTGGTCGCGGATCTCGCCCACCATGATCTTGTCCGGGTCGTGTCGAAGAATCGAGCGCAGTCCACGGGCAAATGTCAGTCCCTTTTTCTCGTTTACCGGAATCTGAGTGATGCCTCGTAATTGGTACTCCACCGGATCTTCGATGGTGATGATCTTGTCTTCGTCTGATTTAATTTCGTTAAGAGCGGCGTACAGGGTTGTCGTCTTACCCGAACCGGTAGGCCCAGTCACCAGCACCATTCCGTACGGCTCCGCAATGTACTGCCGAAACTTTTTAATGTCATGATCGCTGAAACCCACAACATCCAGGGTCAGCTTCTGGAACTTTTCGCTCATCGATTCCTTGTCCAGCACGCGAAGAACTGCGTCTTCCCCGTGAATGCTGGGCATGATCGAGACGCGAAAATCGATAAAGCGTCCGTTGTAGCGCACCCGGAAGCGGCCATCCTGGGGGACGCGCCGTTCTGCAATATCCAACTCGCTCATCACTTTGATACGCGAGATGATGGTCGAGTGATGTTCCTTGGCGATGGGCTTCATCGCCTCCTGCAGAACTCCATCAATGCGGTACTTGATTACCACGCAGTCGTCACCCGTTTCCATGTGAATATCACTGGCGCGCCGCTGCAGGGCCGTAAAGATCGTCGTATCCACCAGGCGAATGATCGGGCTGATGTCGCTTTCCTGTGTCAGCTTCTCGATCGAGATGGTTTCATCGCCATTGCCATCATCATCATGGACCACATCCAGCGTGAAGGTTTCACCAGCTTCGTCTAAAACGCGCTGCGACTGTTCGGTCTTCTTCAGAATGTCGGTAATCTGGGTGAGGGTTGAGACTCGCGGAACAACTCTGCGGTTCAGCAGCAGGCTGATCTCGTCGATCACCGTAAGTTGGCTCGGGTCGGCCAGTGCAATGGCCAGTCGTCCGTCTTTCAGTTCTTCAAGCGGAATGAAATTAAACCTGAACATGAGCTCAACCGGAACCTTGCGGAAAAGCTCATGCTGAATCTTGAACCCCTTCAGATCGACATATTCGCATCGGTAGCGGCGCGCCAGTTCATGTGCTCGCTGCTGCTCATCGTTCGCGTCTGGAATTGGCTCTATAAAAAGCTGTTGTGCCATAACCCTCGCTGCATCGTGCATGCAATTGCGTGTTTAAACTTTGTTTTTTCTCGCTCTCGCTCAACCTGTCGTGAAACTGAATATCGGCAGGTACAGGGAGATAAGGATGAATCCAACCACTACTCCCATAAATACAAGAATAGCGGGCTCGATCAGCGACATTGCTGCCGCAAGCGCCGATTGAACGTCTTCCTCATAGAATTCAGCGACCGAACTCAACATCGTTGGCAGTGCGCCCGTGGCTTCGCCGACTTCCACCATCTCCACTGCGAGATCCGGGAAGACCCCAGTTTTTTCAAGGCTCTGTGCCAGCGTTTGGCCCTCACGTACGCGTTTTGATGCGTCAGAGATGCCACGCACGATCAGGCGGCTGGCCATTGACTGTCCCGCCGTCTCCAGTGCTGTGACCAGCGGCAGTCCGCCGGAAAGCAGCGTAGACATCATACGGGAGAAAACCGCGATCTGGTAGCGTAGCCAGATGCTTCCAAGTATTGGAAGGTTCAGCTTGAACCTGTCCAGAGTCTCTGCGCCCTTCGGCGACTTGCCCCAGCGGCGAACCAAGACATAAATGGTGAAAACCGCCAAGGCAATCAGTGGTAGGAACTTCTTCGCGGTCATAGCCGTGCTGATCGTGAACTCGGTCATGGCCGGCAATTTTTGGTTCAGGTCCGAGAACAAATCGGCAAATTTCGGAATCACAAATGTCACCAGCATGATGATCATTGCGATTACACCCACTATCAGTATGACTGGATACACCAGCGAGGAGATCAGCTTCTTGCGAAAACTCAGGGCTAGCCGTTGGAATGAAACGTAGCGCGAGAGTACCTCGTCGAGGTTGCCGCTCTTCTCGCCCGCCATCAAGGTAGTCGAATAAATTTTTGGGAACGCACCCTGCTTTTCAAATGCATCGGAAATCAGCTCTCCGCCTTTGGTGCGGTCGCGTACATCTTCCAGCAGCATGCGGAAGTATTGGTTCCGCTGCCGTTTTGCAAGCAGTTCCAGAGCCTGCACGATGGGAAGACCGGCCCTGATCAGGGTCAGGAATTGCTGATTAAAGATGACAAACTGTTCCAGGGTGACGCGGCGTCGCCGCGGCAGCCGAATCTCGCCTCCGGAGATCAGGCCACGCGGCTTGACCCAGTAAACGAGATATCCGGACTGCTGATAACGGTCACGAATTTCCGCAGCAGAGAATCCGGTTTCGGCCTTCTCAAGGACCTTGCCGCGTTCATCCGCCATGCGAATAACAAACTCGGCCATACGCTTTCACCCACTGCGAGCGCGCTCAGGGCGAGCCCGCCCCTCAGTGTAACACTATGAAAGCTCAAGGATTGCTGCCCAGAGAACATGCTTTTTATCCCGGTCTGATAAGTTCCGCTCCAAAGCATCAACCTGCACGCAGCGTTCAGGGCTCCAGCTGTTCGCTTTGAAGTACTTCCACGCCTGCTGGGGGATGAAAATTAAACTCCGCATCACTTATTGCTAAATTCTCCCGCTGGTTTTCAAGCCGAAACTCGGTTCGGCTTCCGTCGAGTTCGTCCATCACAATGCGGCGCAGGAAACCCTGTGCATCGCTCTCCAACAGTACTTGAGAGACGCGGTCTTCCATTCCCACGGGAATTCCTCGCAATACCACGTTTCCCGTTTTTTCCGGGCGCACGTCCAAGGCCAGCGACAGTCCGCGCAATTCTTTCTCCAACTTCGTGCGTCCCAGCAGATAGCGCAGCGGTGAGCGCAGGTCGTCCAGCTTCTTCAGCGGAGTGCGACGTGCCTGATGCTCGCCTGGGACATAGAACCACGCCGTGGCCCCATTGGTAACAAAGACTTTCTTTTGCGGAGAAGTGTAGTCCCAGCGCATTTTCCCCGGCTTCTTAATCCACAACGTTCCACTCTCGCTACGCCGCATCCTTCCGCCCGAATAGACTTCGTTGAAGTCTGCTCGCAGAGATTTCATGCCGTTATAGCGCGCATCGATCATTGCTGCCAGCTGCCGCACATCAGTCCCATGAGATTGAGCCCACAGCGCGTGACCGCAGAAAAACAGCAGCAGGAGAATTCCCGTAACTGATTTTTTCATTGAGTTTTTACGACCTTGAATCCTTCTTGACCGAGTATATCCCCGGCTTCCTTTCCTGGCGGCAGTCCTTGTCTGATGAAAGGGAAGAGTTCGGGCTGCGCAACCTGCACACGCCCGCTTACCAGCTGATAGGGATTGTCCTTCGGATCGATCGGCGTGCGGTGCAACAATCCAGCGCTAATTAATTCCTCCCACCCCGAAGGCAGCCGTCCCCTTTGCTTCGTAAATTGGTCGATACGGTCCTGAAGTATTTTGACCTCGCTGTCCACCCGCAGGCAACGCAGCCGGTTGATCGCATTCGCCCTCAGATTCGCGTCGTCGGTGCTGTTCAGGATGTTGGTCCACATGTAGATTGCAGTTTCGGTTTCACCGGCGTGAGCCTCCAGGGCCGCTGCCATAACTTTCATCCAAGGATGGGCGCCCGGAACGTGCGAACCGCGTTCGAACGCCTCGGCTGCCTTCCTAGGATTCTTCAACTCCAGCCAGTAGATGTAGCCCAGATCGTAATAAAGCCGCCATGCCGTCGGATTCTCCCGAATACCTTTTTCAACCAGTTGCGCTGCTGCCACCGGATTTCCCGCTCCTTCTGGCGGCTTTTGCGCCAGAAAAACCGAGCCGAACTGGTAAGCCGGAAGCAGCTTGGGATCCAGCGACGTTGTCATATCGAGCAGGGGCTCGAGGATCAGGTACTGCTTTGCTTTTGCCTTGTGCTTTGCGCCGAAATACTGCACCACCCTTGTCCAGTATATGTCGGCAAGCAGGCCAGAGTAGCCCAGGCTTAATCGCTTCACTACCGTTGGAGAGGGGAGGTAGAGAACCTCCTGCAAGGGTTCGTCGGCGCGCACGCGATCTATCTGGTAAACCAGCGTTATGCTTGCCGCCAGCAGCAAAGTCAACAGCAGCGCACAACTTGTCTGGATTTGCGAATCTCTGGTCATTTCAGGTTGCGACGCTCAAATATCCAAACCGACGCGGTCAGTAAAGCAGCTGTGTACACCAGAACGTAAAGGGTGTTCAGCAGTATCAGTCGCGGTTGAACTGCCGTGTTATGGGCTACCTCGCTGATTACGTTAAGCGCGGCGAAGTTAGGCATCAAGTATGCTGCTCCGGTCATCAGCCAGCGGGGCAGCCCTGATGCCATTTGGGCAAAGCCACGCAGGTCTTCGGCAAAGGTTCCAATGGCGAAGGTGGCAAATGCAAAAATCGAGGAGAATAGCGGTGACGAAAAGGTAGAGAACAGCAGCGCCAGCGCCGTGATCAGCACATACTGAAGCAGGATGAAGTAGATCGCGGTCACCAATTGCAGGTCGCCATGTCCCAGGCCATGCGATACAAATGCCACCGCCGCAAAGAATCCCGCGCTCATCGCCAGCGCGTTTACCAATAAGGTCATTACCAGGCCAAGGAACTTGCCCGTAATGAACTCCCAGCGCCGCACCGGACGCGCTGCCAGAACCGTGTACAGTGTCCGCTTCTCAATTTCCTTTGAAACCAATCCGATGCCGATAAAAATGGCTATCACGATGCCGAAGAACGAGATCGCTGTCAACCCTAGATTGACCAGCACAATGCGATCGACGGCCACCGAGATCTGCCCCACCAGCAGGGAAGAGCCAACGATCAGCAAGGCAAACAGGATGAGGTTGTAAAGTACCCGGTCGCGTACGGCTTCGCGAAAGGTGTTGCGGGCAATCGCCGTAATCCGCTCGATCATGCCGTTACCTCGGCCGACTTCTCTTCTCCAACCCGCGCCAGAAAATAGTCTTCCAGAGTTGCCTGCACCGGAGTCACTCTGGTGAGCCGAGCATGGTTCACGCGCAAGGCATCCAGAGCTGCTTCGAGCAAGCGCTCCGGCAGCACTGCCCGCACCGTGTCGCCCGTTGCATGGCATCGCGCGCCGAGCGCCGAGAGCGCCGAAATAGCTTTTGCGCCCTGCCAAACCACTTCCACTTCGCCACTGACTTGGCGAAGCAGGTCCGCCACTACACCCACGCCCTTCAGCTCACCTTTGTTCAGCACCGCAACACGATCGCAGAGGGTTTCCGCATCGCTCAGGATGTGGGTGGAGAAGAAGATTGTCTTACCCTCTTCATTTAATTCCTGCACCAGATCGCGAACCTCGCGCCGACCAATGGGATCGAGTCCGCTCATGGGCTCATCGAGCAGCACTAGTTTCGGATTATGGACAATGGCCTGCGCGATTCCGACCCTTTGCAGCATTCCCTTTGAGAGTTTGCGAAGTTGCGTCTTGCCGGAAGCGGTCATCCCCACGCGGGCCAGCGCCGTGTCCACCGAGCGTTTGCGCTCGCGCGGGTCCACGCCGCTCAGCCTGGCGTAGTAGTCCAGAAGTTCCAGCGGGGTCAGGTGGTCGTAAAAATACGGCTGCTCGGGCAGAAAGCCGATGAAGCGCTTCACTTCGATATCGTTCAGATCGCGGCCCAGAATCCTGGCGGTGCCGCCGCTGGGGAACACGAGCCCCAGCAATAGCTTCAGGGTGGTCGTCTTTCCCGCGCCGTTCGGACCGAGGTAGCCGAAAACCTCGCCTTCTTCTACCGACAGCGTTAGCGGTTTCAGACCCTGTTTCAGCTTGTTCCCGAAGAACCCGGTCTTGTAGGACTTCTCCAGTCCGTGAATCTCGATAGCAGGCATTAGCGTTGCGAGCATTATAGACGAGGGCGTGTGGCGCGTCAGAATACCTTTGATGGTGAGTGAGAAAAACGAAAGGGCAGCGACGAGCTGTCCTTTGATTACTTTTTCTTTTACCGCAGTGCTTACTAAATCTAAATAGGGTTGTCGGTCACGGTGGCAGCCTTGGTCTCGTTTGAGCGAATCACGCCGGAGGGATCGCTGAAGAAAAAGTGCTTGCCAGTCTGCTCGGGGGTGACCGGATCGCCATTGCACGAGTAGCTGCTGACCGGAGTTCCCGCAGCATCGCTTACATAAAAAAGGTATCCGCTCTTTGGATTTCCCTTAGTTGCCGCAGAGCCACCAGGTGTGGGGGCGCCCAGAACATTGTCCAGTAGCACTGCGTTTGTTGAACTCGGATTGGCGCCAAACACTGGCCCCGGCCCAAGCGTTGCCAGGTCGGAGGCGTAACCAACTTCCGGGTAGGTCTGGGCGTAGGTGATCTGAGCGGTATGGATGTATCGCAGTGAACCAACCGCGGATGCTTCATTTGCGGCCATGCGCGACCGCTGAAAGCTCGGTATGGCAATGGCGGCTATGATCAGAATGACGGCCACAACGATGAGAAGCTCGATCAACGAGAATCCCTTCTGTTTGGGCATAGGAGGTCTCCGGTGGTATCGTCAAATTTTTATCGGAGATGCAAGTTCGTTCACTGGCGAGTTTGATCTGCCACTGCCTCGCCATCGGTGAATCGAGCAGGCGATCAGTTTTAGAAAGGCACCAGGTTTTCCTGGTGCCTTTGCTGTTCTAACCCGATACTGTTATTGGAGTGCCTTGAGTGCGGTGCAAGCTGTGTCGTCAGCGGCAATGGCACCCGTGGGATCGTTGAAGATCACGCCAGACTGGTCGCTGCAGAAGCTGCGCTGTCCGGTGGTGCCCACTTTCTGCGGTATGGCCGTAACCAGGTAGGTGGTGTAGAGCTTTGAGGTAGCGTCCTGTGTGCCATTGGCCGCAACGGTGTAGCCGCTCTTCGCGCCAGAGGCCAGAACAGAGTCGATAATGCATGCGTAGGTTTTGTCCGTGGACTTCCCAGCTGCGCAGTTTGTCGCCGTACCGTTATCGCCCAGGCTCTTGAGGTCCGGCGAAAAACCTACATCCGGATAGGTTGAAGCATAGGTAACTTCGGCGGTGTTGATGGACCGGACCGATCCAACGGCAGAAGCTTCATTTGCGGCCATGCGCGAGCGAAGCAGGTTGGGGATAGCGATGGCGGCAATGATAAGAATGATTGCCACGACGATGAGAAGCTCGATCAGCGAGAAGCCCTTCTGTTTACGCATAATTCTCTCCATTCGTGATGTCATGCTGGTTCAGAAAATCTGTCCTTCACAACGCGGACATGCCAACACTAAAAGCAATAGCCTTGCCATTTCGCACAATCAGTGCCGGTGAAACCTTAGGTCGCGCAGGGACAACAACTTAGCGATCTCACAACTTACAATCCTTGTTTACCTTTAAGCATACCAGTACCTCGGTAATGACAAAAAATGTCAGGGCGGACCAGCAAAAGATGTTAATCTAGCGCGACTTCAGGCCTTTCAGGAAATGAAAAAGGACATCGCCATGGATGTCCTTAGGGAAGAGCGACTTGCTCAACTGTCAGCAAGCAATATTTTCGCGTGAGATCTTCAATCCACTCAGATTTCCCAAGACTGTCACTGCAATCTGGTCCGCGACGAAGAATTCCTGCGCAACCTTCTGAACTTCTTCTGCCGTTACGGCTTCGATCTTGTCTGTAATCTCGTTCATGCCATAGAAACGGCCGTAGTACATCTCCTGCCGCGCCAGATTGCTCATGCGCGACATGGAAGATTCCAGGCTCAGCATCAGGCTGCCCTTTAATTGTGCTTTGGCCCGGACCAGTTCTTCCCTGGTAACCGCTGCATCCTTCAGATCGCGGAACTCCTTCAAAACCGATTGCACCACCTTGGGCGCGGAATCCCTTGAAGTTCCCGCATACACCGCGAGGCAGCCCGTGTCGCGATAAGGATTCAATTCACTGAAGATTGAATAAACTAAACCCTGTTTTTCGCGTATGTTCTGGAAGAGCCGGGAACTCATTCCGCCTCCCAGCAAGGTGTTCAGGATAAACGACGCATAGCGGTTCTCATGCGAGATGGAGTAGGAGGGAACTCCGATGCAGAGCTGTACCTGTTCCAGAGATTTCTTGTTCCGCAGCGAAATCTTCGCCGTCGGCTTGGGCGCCATGTCGCGAAGTTCGCTACTGAGGGCGGGCAGGTGGCCAAACTTGCGCGTCACCAGTTCAAGAAATTTCTCGTGTTGCAGGTTCCCGGCCCCCGCAATCACCATGTTGCCGGCCAGGAAGCGCTGCTTGTAGTAGTCGAACAGCAGCGCGGGGCCAAACCTCTTCACCGTCTCGCGGGTCCCGAGAATTGGCCTTCCGAGCGGGTGATCCTTCCAGAAATTCTGCACGAATATCTCGTGGACAAGATAATCCGGATTGTCTTCATCCATCTTGATCTCTTCCAGGATCACGCCTCGCTCCTTCCGTACATCCGTGTCGTTGAAGGAAGGGTTCAGGACCAGATCGGCCAGTACGTCCATGGCGTCGCTCAAATGCTCGTCCAGCACCTTGACGTTGAAACACACACACTCCTTGGCGGTGAATGCGTCGAGGTTTCCGCCAAAGGAATCCACTTCACGGGCAATCATCTCCGCCGTGCGGGTGGTAGTGCCTTTGAAGACCATGTGTTCGGCAAAGTGAGATATTCCGTTCACCTCAGGGGCTTCGTGCCGCGACCCCGTCCGAATCCACACGCCCGCCGATACCGACCGGATATGCGGCATTTCTTCGCTGATAATCGTGAGCCCGTTGGGAAGTACTGTTCTCCGTACATTGCGTAGTGCTGCGCTCAAACTTGTTTCTCCATTCATCGGCACCCCTTTCGGTCGTAGACCTAAATTGCGCGGGCGATTTCGCACGTAGCGTTCTACCGGATTCGCCGGGGTTGCTCGCAGCCTCTTCTCGAAGACCACGCTGTACAATCATAGAAGATTATGGCGTGCCTGCGGTGTTCTGGGACACCTCTGGGCTTAGATGCATGACAGCACATTCACAATTCGAACTTTTGGGCCTCTCGATTGAGGAACTTACGGCGCTGGTCGAGAATCTTGGGGAGCCCCGGTTCCGGGGGCGTCAGCTCTTCGATGCCCTCTATCGTCAGCGCCTGACCCGCCTGGACGACATCTCGACGCTGGCAAAATCCCTGCGTGCCCGTCTCGCCTCAGCCGGGTACTGCACGGGCTTTCCTGCAGTTGACCAGCGCTTTGTCTCCCGTGATGGAACTGTCCGCTACCTGGTCCGCTTTTCCGACGGGCAAACAGTTGAAACCGTCTGGATGCCCGATTGCGAAGATGAAGAAGAGGAAACCGGGGAACAGCCAGATGTTTCTCATACCGAAGTTCGGGATACCCGCAATCCGCCCGGCCAGCGCGCAACCATCTGTCTCTCGTCCCAGTCCGGATGCGCGGTGAACTGCCGGTTCTGCATGACTGCGCTTCTGGGTCTGCAGCGCAGCCTTACCGCCGGAGAAATCGTGGGCCAGGTACTGCTGGTGCTGAACGATCATGGCATCAGGCTGGGGCGTGACCGGATCAACCTTGTATTCATGGGGCAGGGCGAGCCATTTCTGAATTACGAAAACTTCACCCGTGCCGTTCGACTGCTTTCCGAAGGGACGGGCATTTCCGATTCGCGCATGACGGTCTCAACTTCAGGCATAGTTCCGCGAATTCTTGATCTCGCTTCCGAGCCCATTCGGCCACATCTGGCCATTTCGCTCAATGGCTCCAATGATGAGCTTCGCGAACGGGTTATGCCCATCAACCGCAAGTGGAATCTTAAGTCCGTCATTGAAGCTGCGCGCCAATTCCCGCTCCGGCCTCGCGAGCATGTCACGTTCGAATATGTGTTGCTGGAAGGAGTCAACGACAGTGCGGAGAATGCCAGGGAAGTAGTGGAACTTCTGCGCGGGATTCGCGCCAAGGTCAATCTGATTGCACTCAATCCAGGTTCTGAGATTCCCTTCCGAACTCCATCCCGCGAAGCCATTGACGTCTTTCAGAAGATACTTATCGCTGGCGGCGTTCCGGCCTATCTCCGCCGTCCCCGTGGACTGGATATCTACGCCGCTTGCGGACAGCTCAAACGCACCACTAGTCTAATCCCTCTCAGCTGATCAAACCTTGAGAGCTGGTTCTGCATCAAATCAGTTGTACGTGATGGAGGAGAACCATGTCCGAGCGCCTCAAAGGTTTCCGCGTGGCCATTCTGGCCACTGATCTTTTTGAAGAATCTGAGCTTCTTGAGCCCCGCAAAGCGCTTGATGAAGCTGGAGCTACGACCGTCTTGATTGCCCCACACCCCGGCGAAATCCAGGCTGTTAAGCACGATAAGCCAACGGTTAAAGTCAAAGTGGATCAGACGCTCGCTGACGCCGATCCGGACAAATTTGACGCGCTTTTGCTCCCCGGGGGAGAGAAGAATGCTGACTCTCTCCGAAAAGAGCCCTTGGCGCAAGATTTTGCCCGACGCATCGATCAGACTCGTCGTCCTGTTGCATTCATCTGCCACGGCGGATGGCTGCTGGTCTCCGCGCGCCTGGTTAAGGGACGGCACCTGACAAGCTATCAAACTATTCAGGAAGATTTTCGTAATGCTGGGGCTTTCTGGAAAGACAATGAGGTGGTGCTCGACGGTAATTGGGTCTCCAGTCGCCAGCCATCGGATATTCCGCGCTTCAACCAGGAAATGTTGAGTCTGTTCATGGATTGCTTAGCTCGCTCGCGCAAGATAGCCTAATCTTTGCTTCAAGACGGGAGGTGCTTTGGGCACTTCCCGTCGGCATTTAACCCGCCCGAAACCTTCGGCGCGGAGCTCCAACGATCTGGTACCATTAGATCTGACCGATGCCTTCGACAGTTCCTATCTTTACCCTGCGCGATTATGAGAAGCGTGATTTTCCCGCGCTGTTTGCACTGGATCGTCTCTGCTTCGAGCCGGGAATTGCTTATAGCCGCCCCGAACTTGCCAGTTTTATCGAGCAGCGCCGTTCTTATACGATTGTGGCCGAATGGAACGCTCCACCAGATGAAGCGGATGAGGAAACTGGCAGTGGAGTGAAGCCCGTTCTGAAGCCGAAGGTCCAACCAGGTCCATCGCGCCCCCTTATTGCCGGATTCGTGACCTTTCATTACCAGCGCGAGGGATACGGTCACATCATCACCATCGATGTGCATCCCGATGCTCGTCGTCACCGCCTCGGCACCATGCTGATCGATGCGATGTCTGAGAAGCTGCGCAAGATGACCGCATTCATGGTGGTGTTGGAAGTGGCAGTTAACAACCACTCGGCATTAGCTTTTTACGATAAACACGGTTTTAAGCGAATCAAAGTTTTGCCGCGTTATTACAATCGCAAAATAGACGCCATCTTCATGACAAAACGTCTTTAGCAGTTAGAGCTTTACAGCGGATCTGCTGAGTCCACTATGTGCCGGGCCTTGCGAGAGTGGGTTGACGCGCGCAAATAAAGCTGGGCTGCGATGTGATGTGGCAAGCCGTTAGCTTACTCTTCTGTACCTGCGCAAAAGAGTCCGGTCTTGCAGTAGAACGCGAAAAGATCTTTCAAACCCGTCGCATAAGCCTGTTCCATCTCTACCGGGATGTCGTTACCCGCCTCCCGAACCGCCTTGACCAAAGTATCTCCAAGGTCCGGCGAATCTGGACGCAAGCCACCCGTTGAGCGGAAATAATCGAAAATTCCCTTGATACCTTTGAGGCTGACAAGTTCGCCATTAATTTTGGCGTATATGTATCCCTGTGGCCCACCGCAACATCCCATCGGAGTCCTCCTAGAGCTTATATTGCCGCACGCCCGGATGCTATTTGTAGTAGTCTCGATTGTCAACGGCAGAAGTGCGTCCTCGGCTCCCCACAGCCGACAGGCTCCGCTTGAGAATTCCGTTTTCAGGGCGCGAACTGTGGTTGTGTCACGACAAAGCGCGAACACTGTGTTGGCGTATCAATGGCGTCATACTCAGCCCAGCAAACCTTGCGCGAGACGATTGGCGGAGATGCAGGCCTCTGAAAAAACAAACGCGGGTTAGAAAACTAACACCGCGTTCCGAACTTTTTCGCGACTGCTACAAGGTTGTAGCCCTAAACGGCTGAATATTGGCAGAGCTGTCCACTCTCGCAGTAGCGCATGAACACCTCAATCAAGACCGTCGCATAGTCCTGTTCGAGCTCAGCAGGAATATCATTACCTGCCTGCCGAACAGCCTCCACCAAGGTACTTCCGAGGTTCGGCGAGGTTGGACGCAGGCCGCGCCTTGCGCGTAGAGATTCAAAAGTATGCGCTAAACCCTTGAGAATGACAATTTCGTTGTTAATTCTAGCGAAAAGATGCGCGCCCGGTCCGCTGCAGCACCCCATATGAGCCCTCCTGAGCGTTATCCTGTAGACATCGCTGAGTACCAAGATGTTAGTTGTAGTAACCGCGATTGTCAACGGGAGAGATACGTCTTTGATTCCACTCAGCCGACGTCTCGCGTCATCAGGATTCTGGTCTTTTTATGGAATTCCTAGCGGCCCCATCAGGCCTTCCGTTGGCTTGCGTCCGGCCTTTGATGTCCTTCAATTGCCAAACGAACGCTCCCCCGCGCGCGTCCGAGCCGCCGAATGGCGTGCGATTTAGAGACCCTCGCGCATAGCATCACGAGAGCAACGGAAACCTTCATGTCTGCGGTTTCCAAGGTGCTCAGAGCAAGAGCCCGATCCACTTTGGCGACTTGTTGAATAACGGAAATTCCGCGCTCAATCAGTTTTTTGTTTGTGAGAGGAAGATTGGACATCAGGTTGTCGTAAATATAGCCAAGCCGAGCCAATGCGCCGGTCGTCAGCATGTTGCAGATAAGCTTTTCCGCTGTGCCGGCCTTCAGGCGAGTCGATCCGGTGAGCACTTCCGGTCCGACGCTGGCTTCAATTGCAATTTGGGCGACGCTCGCCAGTTCCGACTCTGCATTGCAAGTGACTGCGATGGTGGCTGCGCCCTTTTTCGCAGCGTATTTCAGTGCCGCAATCGTGTAAGGCGTGCGTCCGCTGGCGGATAGAGCTGCCACGATATCTTTCCTGCCGGGCTTGCGGGCGGCCATGTCGCTGATTCCCAGTTCCTCGGAATCTTCGCTTGATTCGGTTGCCCGTGCCAAGGCGCTTTCACCCCCGGCAATCACAAACTGGATCATCGATGGATCGGTGCCAAACGTTGGCGGACACTCGGCAGCATCCATCGCCCCGATGCGTCCACTGGTTCCGGCGCCAACGTAGATGAGGCGTCCCCCTTGTGCAAGGTGATCGCGGATCAAGTCAATTGCCATTGCAATCTGCGGCAGCGTCTTGCGGACCGCTCGCAAAACGCTGGCATCCTGCCGATTCATCAGCGTTGCAATTTCGAGCGCACTGAGCCTGTCTAGATCGGCGGAGACGCTGTTCTGTTGCTCCGTCTTAAGAACACCAGTCCGCATTTCTTCCCCTACTCCGCGTCTGTAGCTATGAGTTCAGGCGAAGCGCTCCTGAGCAGAAAATAGCTTGCGCCATAGCCAATCACAAACGTAATGATGCTCCCCACGGCGACATACCACGTAAACGGAATCTTCGTGAATCTCCACAGGTATAGATTCAGCAGAAAGCCGCACAGCATTCCAGCCATAGCTCCTTCCTCGGATGCCTTCTGCGTCAGGACTCCCAGCAGGAAGACCCCGAGGAGCGATCCATAGGCGACCGATGCGATGGACAGGCCGACTTCAAGCACCTTGCCTCCGCTGCGAGCCAGGATCGCCAGACCAAACAGTGCCACGCCCCACCCCAGCGTTGCCATCCGTGATAGAAACACCCGGTGCTGCTCGCTCGCATTCGGATTCACTCTCGAATAGAAGTCCACGATTGTCGTCGAGGATAGAGAGTTGAGTGCCGCGCTCAGGTTGGCCATCGCTGCTGCAAGAATTGCCGAGATCAGCAGCCCACTGATTCCGTGTGGCATGCGAGTGACCACGAAGGTAGGGAAAATAGTGTCCGCTCTTGTGAAAGCAACCGCCGGCGGAAACAACTTGTAGAACGCGTAGAGCATGGCGCCGATAAGCAGGAACAACGAAAACTGGAAGATCACAATGATGCCACTGGCCAGCAGCGCGATTTTAGACTGCCGTTCGCTTCTGGCGGCAAGCAACCGTTGAACAATTAGCTGGTCCGTGCCGTGGCTGGCCGTGGTCAGGAACGTGCCTCCGATCAATCCGGACCAGAACGTATAGGTCGCATAGAAGTTCCACGAGAAGTCGAAGACGCGGAACTTCCCGGCCTCCGAAGCCAGGGCGTGGACGGTATGCCAGCCGCCCGGAACACCATGCAAGATAGTGAAGAGGCCAACCAGTGTTCCTGCAACGTAAACCGACAGCTGCACAACGTCAGTCCAGATGACAGCGGCCATGCCGCCCTCAAACGTATAGATCAATGTGAGCACGCTGACAATCGTAATGGCCGCGACGTCACGGCCGAAGTCGCTGAATCCGCCAAGCAGGTTGGAGAGCGCAACGCCGACAACAATGGCCACGGCGAAGACTCGAACCCCTTCGGCAGCAGCCCGCGTGATCAGGAACAGTCCCGCGGTCAGCGATCGCAATTTCTGTCCGAAGCGACGCTCAATCAGTTGATACGCGGTGACGAGGTCGCCACGGAAGTAATGCGGGATCAGGAGAAGACTGATGATTACGCGCCCGACCAGATAACCGATCACAAGCTGTAGAAATCGGAAGTCCTTCTCATATGCCAGTCCGGGCACGCTGATGATGGTGAGCGTACTGGTTTCCGCCGCGACGATGGACAGGGAAATGGCCCACCATGGAATCGTTCTTTCGGCAAGAAAGTAGCCATTGAGTGTGCTCTGCCGCTTGCGGAAGCGCATGCCGAACAGGGTAACGCAGGCCAGATACGCAACGATCACGGCAACATCCAGCACATTCAATCCCATCGCTATCGCTCTCCCGGCCCCGAACTAGCGTGCAGTGGTCAATACAAAAGATACTTGGCCCGGATGGGCTTGAAAAGTTCTATCGCATCGACCCAGTTCATCCACACTTGTCGCGGGTCCTGTCCTGCGATGATCGCCTGCATGGATGCATCATTGACCATCAGGCGATCCAGCTTCTTCGTCTGGAACTGCTCCGGATACAGCGAGTGGAGCGCGGACGCGATCTCAATTCCCAGCTCGGGCGCATCGAGCGCATTTCTATCCGTAACGATGATGTTTACGCCACCGCATTTTTTCTGTGCGTAAACGTCGGTGCTGGGCGTGAACTCAGTCGGGACAAAACGCACTCCGTTGATGGCCCTTGCATTCAAATACGCAGCCAGCTCTACCGGATGAATCCATGGAGCGCCCACGAGTTCGAAGGGCGTATCCGTTCCGCGCCCGACCGAGACATTAGTTGTTTCGATGATGCCCACACCAGGATAGAGCGCGGCTTCCGTAAGGCTGCGCATGTTCGGAGAAGGATTGATCCAGAGAATCCCCGTTGAATCCAGCCAATCGCCGCGCTGCCATCCCTCCAGCGGAACCACAGTCAGCTCTGCATGGATGTTGTGCTCGGAATTGTAAAAGCGGGCCAGCTCGCCGATTGTCATGCCGTGACGAATCGGGACCTGTCCGTAATTAATGAAGCTTTCACGACCCTTGTCGCTTATAGGTCCTTGAACGTAGCTACCGTTGATCGGATTAGGCCGGTCGAGCACGAAGATTCGTTTTCCCGTCTTTGCTGCCGCTTCAAGAAAGTAGCCAAGCGTCGTCTCGTAGGTGTAAAAGCGCGTGCCGATGTCCTGAATGTCGTACACGACCACATCGGCGGACTTCAGAACTTCCAGCGAGGGACGGCGCTTCGCGTCGGAGTCTCCGTAAACGCTGTACACAGGAGTCCCGGTCGCTGCATCTTTCGAATCCGAAATCGCCGTTGTATCCACGGTTCCCTTTACGCCGTGCTCAGGGCTGAAGATAGCCACGAGTTCGATGCCGCGCGCCTTGGCCAGCATATCGATTGTGCGATTGCCCCGCGAGTCCATCCCCGTATGGTTGGTGACAATCGCGACTTTGGTTCTCTCCCGGTTCTCGCGAAGCTCGGCGAATTCGTGGCCCTCGAGTACGTCAATGCCGGTGCGCACCGACCCATTGCGCGACGTCACCAGGCGTGCTGCTGTCATTGCCTCGTTGTAGCCGGTGATACGCGCAAGCCGCAGCTTCTGGTCATCTGAAACCTTGAGCCCCAAACTTTGCGCTGCGGCTGAGGCCACGCGAGATCGCAGTGAAAGCATGGCTTGGTTGTGCCCATGCGGATGAACAGCATTCGTCAGCAGGATCACATAGGTGTTGCTCACTGGATCGATCCAGATCGAGGTCCCCGTAAAACCGGTGTGCCCAAAGGAGCCGACCGGGAAAAACTCGCCGCGAGTGCTTGAATAAGGCGAATCGATATCCCAGCCCAGCCCGCGCAGTGAGGCCGCCGTAGGAGGTTGCTGCGGCGTAGACATCTTCTCCACTGACAATTGCGAAAGAACGTGAAAGCCCGAAAGCATATCCAGCGCGTATTTCGACAGGTCATCGGCTGTAGAGAACAGTCCCGCATGGCCCGCCACGCCACCCATTCGCAACGCGGTCGGGTCGTGTACGCTGCCGCGCATCATCTGATGATCCCCGCCATATTCGGTGGGCGCAATGCGCGGACGCCACTCGGCAGGCGGAAGAAAGCGCGTGTTTTTCATTCCGAGCGGACCGAATACATACTTTGCGCTGTATTCGTCCAGACCCATGCCGGAGACTTTCTCCACCACGAAGCCGAGCGTCACAAAGTTGATGTCGCTGTAATGAAAACGCGAGCCTGGAGGGAAGATGGGCTTTTCGTCCATCGCCATCTGATAAGCGGCGTCGCGTCCCGTCCAAGACAATTTTCGGTCGAAATCCTCTCGCAAGCCTGAGAAGTGCGTAAGCAGTTGACGGAGCGTAATGTGCTCTTTGCCGTTCCGGGCAAACTCGGGTAGGTAGGTTGCCACAGGGTCGTTGAGCCGGAGCTTTCCTTCCTGCGTCAGCTTCATGACGGACGTCGTCGTGGCAATGCACTTTGTCAGGGAAGCAAGATCGAAGATTGTGTCCACGGTCATTGCTTCTTTGCTGGGTTCCAGCGAGCGCCAGCCAAAAGCCTTGCGATAGACCACCTTGCCGTTGTGTCCAATCAGCACGACGCCGCCCGGAATGGCTTCGTGCAAAACCGCCGAGTTCATGATTTCATCGATGCTGGCAAGGGCACTTTCGCGATTGACTGCCGTGGAGCTGTCGCGGGGCTTCACAGCCTGAGAAAGCAATGTTCCGGAAAATGCTGCGATGAACAGAAGAACAGGCACAGCTCGAAAAATCGCAAATAGACGTTTCAATCCATTTCCCTCTGCCAGGCACATGCAGACATTCTATCCTCGAAAGTGGTGCATCCCACGGTTCCGAAGACCAGGTATCTCGTGATTGAGAAAAACGGACTCTTTGGTGTAACTAACGATACCGCCCACCATTATCGGTGCTATGTTTCCAACATGTGCAATAAATTGCTTGTTCTCGTAACTCTTCTTCTGCTTGCAGGCGTTGCAGCAGCAGATGACGTAGCAGCTGCCAACGATCCGGCAGCCGCCCGCTGGGCCGAAAAGACTCTGCGAAAAATGTCTCTGGAAGAAAAGGTCGGGCAGTTGTTCATGGTCTGGGCCAAGGTCGACTTCATGAACTTTGGCGGCCCCGACTACGCCAAGTTGCGCGACACAATGAAGAAGTATCACCTCGGTGGCTTTGGGATCACCTCCCCCGCAGACAGCGGTTTGCTGCAGCGGGGAAGTCCGCTGGAAGCCGCAGCGCTGACCAATCAGTTGCAACGCGATAGCGATCTTCCCTTATTGTTTGCAGCAGACTTCGAGCGTGGCCTGCCCATGCGATTCCGTGGCGGTACGCCCTTTCCGCACGCAATGGCGGTCGGCGCAACGGGAAATTTGGAATATGCCCGCCAGTTCGGACGCATTTCCGCCGCCGAAGCGCGGGCCGTGGGCGTGCATTGGAATTTCTACCCGGATGCGGATTTGAACTCGAATCCTAACAATCCGATCATCAACGCGCGCGCTTTCGGAGAAGATCCCGCCGAAGTCAGCGCTCTGGTCAAGGCATATATCCAGGGGGTGCACGATGCCCATGCCATGGCAACAGCCAAGCATTTTCCCGGTCACGGAGACACAGATACGGATTCGCACCTGTCGGTTTCCCGCGTGAATGCCACCCGCGAGCGCTTACACCAGGTGGAGTTGGCGCCATTCCGCGCTGCCATTGCTGCGGGCGTAGATTCGGTTATGATTGGCCAGCTTGCGGTGCCGTCCATCGAATCGGATTCGGCCCGTGTCGCCACGATCTCTTACAACGTGACTACCAGACTGCTGAAAGATGAGCTGGGATTCCGTGGCATCGTAATTACCGACGCAATGGATATGAATGGCGTAACCCGCATCTTCGGAGGCAACACGCCGCAGAGCGCGGGGCTTGCGGCTGTGGGGGCATTGAAGGCCGGAGCAGATTATGTCTTGATCCCCGGAAACCTGGATGGAGCCTACAATGGGGTGCTGCAAGCGGTCAGGAATGGAGAGATTTCCGAAAGCCGAATCGACGAATCCGTTATCAAGATACTGCGTGCGAAAGCCGCATTGGGCCTGTATAAGAATCGCTTCGTGGATCTGAACGCAGTCACCAGCGATGTAAGTCGCCCGGAGAACGTGGCCGTGGCGCAGAAGATCGCCGACGAGGCGGTCACCTTGGTACGCGACAATCGCAAGGTTCTGCCGCTGGCCAGAAGTGCGCCCGTGGCATCGCAGTTCGTCTATCATGGCCCCGTTGCGGCTGGTAATAAGTTGCTGGTGCTCGTCTTCACCAACGATATGCGCGGTGACAATGGGCGCGCTCTGGTGCGCGAAGTTCGCATGCGGGTGCCGGATGCAAGAATTATCTACGTCGACGATCTCCTTGCTCCGTTCCTGAGCTCGTACGTGCTTGAATCGGCGGTGAACGCCGAGCACATAATTGCTGCCGTCTATGCAATTCCATCGGCGGGCCGGAACGTGTTTCCGGATAACGGTTCGCCAGCGGTCGAACACGGACTTGCATCGGTACTGAGAAATGTAGTCAAGGCCGCGAACGATAAGACCGTGTTTCTCGCCATGGGAAGCCCATACACAATCGCGCAATACCCCACGATCCAGAACTATGTGTGCACGTACTCCAATGTGCCGGTCTCTGACTTAAGCGCTGTAAAGTTTATCTTCGGTGAAATGCCTGCACGCGGTCACCTTCCGGTGACAATCCCCGGGATTGCAAATCGGATCCCTCCGCAGCAGTCGGCTCAACATTAGACTAAAGAGGGAATTGCTTACTCCAATTCCTCAAGAAATTCGCTGAGTTCGGCCCATTCGTTCTCGAGGGCTCCCAGAATGCGGCGCTTATCTTCCAGAAGCGCCGACAGGCGCTGAGTCTCCTCTGCGCTTACATATATGCTGAGGGCCTCCTCGGATTCCGCGATAACAGCCTCGGTGCTGCTCACCTCTTCCTCCAGCTTCGCCAGTCGATCCTCCATCTGCTTGCGCTTCAGTGGATTCACGCGGCGTTTCTGTTCGACAACCGGTTCGGCGGCCACTGCGACAGTGGCGGCAGCAACCGGTGCTGCGCTCACCGATGCACGCAATGACTCCTCCATTGCTTGAGCACCATTTTGCTTGCGCCACAGGTAGTCTTCGTAGTTGCCCGGGTAGATATTCACCGCTCCATCGGCTACCTCGAAAACTCGCGTCGCCAATCGGTCAACGAAGTAGCGGTCGTGCGAGACAAAAACGCAGGTGCCGTTAAATTTCTGGAGCGATTCCAGCAACACATCCTTCGCCCGAAGGTCGAGGTGGTTGGTCGGTTCGTCCAGCAGCAGAAAGTTCGAAGGATGCAGCAACATCCGGGCAAGCGCATAGCGATTGCGTTCGCCGCCGCTGAGTACGCCAATTTTCTTGAATACGTCGTCCTCGCTGAACAAAAAGCTGCCGAGCAGGCTGCGCAACTCGGTTTGCGAGCGCGGTGCCACCATGTCCAGGTCGTCCAGCATGCGTGCCTCGGTGTCCAGTTCCTTGTATTGATCCTGCGCGAAGTAATCGACCTCTACGTTGTGGCCCAGCGAATATTCGCCGGCTGTGGCGGGTTCAATCTGCGCGAGCAACTTGATCATCGTGGATTTTCCGGCTCCGTTCACGCCAACCAGGGCAATGCGTTCGCCGCGCTCGATTGTGAAGTTCACATCCCGCAGCACTTGCTTCTCGCCATAACTTTTGCTGACCTTCTTAAACTCTGCCACGATGCGCCCGCTGGGCTTGGGCTGGGGGAAGGTGAAGTGGATCGTGCGCTCGTTTTCGGGCACCTCGATGCGCTCGATTTTTTCCAGTTCCTTGATGCGGCTCTGTACCTGCTTGGCCTTGGTCGCCTGGTAGCGGAAGCGGTTTATGAAGGCTTCCAACTGCTCGATACGTTCGCGCTGATTGCGGTAAGCCGCCGCCAGCGAATCGCGGCGTTGCTGCTTGTCGGCGAGATACTTGTCGTAGTTTCCGCTGTAGAAATGGACGCCCTTGTTCCAGATCTCTACGATCTTTTTTACCGTTACGTCGAGGAAGTAGCGGTCATGCGAGATTAGAACGTAAGCATACGGATAGTCGTTCAGATAGTCTTCCAGCCAGTTGCGCGTCTCAAGGTCGAGGTGGTTGGTCGGCTCATCGAGCAGCAGCATGTTTGGTTTTTCCAGCAGCAGCTTTGCCAGCGAGATGCGCATCTGCCAGCCACCGCTGAACTCTTCGGTCTGTCGCAGCCAGTCCTCTTTGCCGAATCCAAGGCCGGTGAGTACCGCGCCAACCTGCGACTCCAGGGTGTAGCCGTCCCGGGTCAGAAATTCGCTTTGCACTCGATGAAAGCGATCGCTCACCTGCTGGTACTCGTCGCTCGAGGGATCGATTTCGCTCATCCGGTGCGTCAGGTATTCCAGTTCGCGCTCCATTGCGTGCACGTCGTCAAAGACCGAGAGGCATTCGGCAAAGACCGACCGTCCACTCAGGCTCAGTCCGTCCTGCGGAAGATAGCCGGCGCTTACGCCCTTGCCGCGCGTAATGCTGCCATAATCAAGCGACTCGATTTCGGCCAGCACCTTGAGCAACGTGGTTTTACCTGAGCCGTTGGCACCCACAAGACCGATCCTGTCCTGTGGAGTGATGAGCCAGTTGAGATTTTCGAAGAGTAATTTATGGCCGTAACGTTTACCGGCATTCGTAAGCTGAATCATTCAGAAGTGAACCGCACCGTGAGTTATCTCCGTTTATTCTCTCACGGATGAGCACGCGCTTAGTTCCAGGCCTGTATCCGGAAGTCAAAGGCGAGAGCGGATCGTTGTAAACGCCTGCTGACCCGTGCCCGTCCGGGACCAAAGCTGCAGCAGAGGGCGGGTGCCCCATTCAAGCCCATCTTTTGGGCTTGAGTGGGGTCTCAGTCAGCTCAATCCCACTGCTCGTCTCCCCAATGCAAAATGAGGGTTGCTGAAATGCCTATTAAACTGTCCCCGTCCAGTACCCAAGCTGCAGCCAAGGGCGCGCTCAGGATATAATCGAGGGAGTATCCTGAGTTTTCGTTCCCTCGCTTCGTAACAGAATCGTGCCAACGGACTCGCGGCAGAATTCTCCTGCCATATTTTCGCGCGCCGCAAGCGCAGCGCCCTCATGCGACCAGTTCGCCCAAAGGATCAAAAAGTTTGACCACGCAGATTCGCAATATCGCTATTATCGCCCACGTCGATCACGGAAAAACCACGCTTGTTGACTCCATGCTGCGCCAGAGCGGCGTGTTTCGCGCCAATCAGGAAATGATTGAACGCGTTATGGATTCCAATGATCTCGAACGCGAGCGCGGTATCACTATTCTCGCCAAAAATACCGCCGTGTTTTACCACGACCTCAAGATCAATATCGTGGACACTCCCGGTCACAGCGATTTCGGCGGAGAGGTCGAGCGCGCGCTGAAGATGGTCGATGGCGTCATGCTGCTGGTCGATGCCAGCGAAGGCCCGCTCCCCCAGACCCGCTACGTGCTCTCAAAAGCGCTGGAAGCCCATCTGAAGCCCATCGTGGTCATCAATAAGATTGATCGTCCCGATGCGAGATCTCAGGAAGTACTCAATGAGGTCTATGACCTGTTCATTGATCTCGATGCCGAAGAGTCGCAGCTTGAATTTCCCGTGCTCTACACGAACGGTAAACTCGGCACCGCGACCACCGATCTCGATGTTCCCGGCACCGATTTGCAGCCGCTTTTTGAGGCAATAGTCAACACCATACCCGAGCCCGCGGGCGACCCGGCCGCAACGCTTCAGATTCTGGTCGCCAACCTCGATTACAGCGATTACCTGGGCCGTCTAGCCATAGCGCGAGTTTTCAATGGAACCCTCCGCACCGGAGAAGAGGTTGGTATCGCCAAGCTCAACGGCGAGATCGAAAAGGTTAAGATCACGAAGCTGTTCAGCTTTAACGGACTGAAGCGAACGGACATCACGGAAACCGAACTGGGCGATATCGTTGCGATCGCTGGCGTCACAGGCATAACCATTGGCGAAACTATCACCAGCTTTGAGACTCCCGATCCGCTGCCACGCATCCTCATCGACGAGCCAACGATTGCAATGCAGTTCGTCGTGAACACCTCGCCATTCAGCGGACGCGAAGGCCAGTTCGTCACCTCTCGCAACCTGGGCGAGCGCCTCGAAAAGGAGCTGCTCACCAACGTTTCCATTCGCGTCGAGCAGACCGCTCCGGACACATTCACCGTAATGGGACGCGGCGAATTGCAACTCGCCATTCTCATCGAAATGATGCGCCGGGAGGGATATGAACTCGCCGTCGGAAAGCCGGAGATCGTCACCCGTAACATTGACGACAAGCTCATGGAGCCAGTCGAACTGGTCACCGTGGATATTCCCGAGGAGTTCATCGGCATCGTCATTGAGAAACTCGGAATGCGTAAGGCCGAGATGCGAAAGATGCACAATCATGGATATGGTCGCGTGCGCATCGAGTTCCGCGTTCCCAGCCGCGGCCTCATCGGGCTGCGCTCTGAAATGCTGACCGACACGCGCGGAACTATTGTCATGAACTCGCTTTTTGACGGCTACATCGAGTGGCTCGGCGTCATTCCTCAGAGAGCCGCCGGAGTGATCGTTTCCGACCGCGCCGGTACCACAACAGCATATTCTCTCAACTCGCTTCAGGAGCGTGGCGAGCTCTTCGTCGGGCCTGGAGTGGAAGTTTACGAAGGTATGATTGTTGGCCAGCACTCGCGCGATAACGACATTGTTGTAAATGCGGTGCGCGAAAAGAAGCTTACGAATATGCGGGCCTCCACCGCCGACGATGCTGTGCGCCTCATTCCTTTCCGTACCCTCAATCTCGAACAGAGCCTGGAATTCATTGCCGATGACGAACTTGTTGAAGTCACACCCAAGTCGCTTCGTCTTCGAAAGAAGATTCTGCAGGCCGGACGTCGTCCCCGTAAGGGTGCCGAACCGGTAATGGCGGAAGTGGAAGCATAATCAACCTAATATCGCAGGAAGCGAAGCTCCTCTTCATCGAGGAGCTTTTTTGCGAACTAAGTTTTGGGCCTGAGTATCTGGAATGAAGGAGTTTTCGTCTAAGATAAGAAGCTTTAGTTCGAAGTGCGTTACTTTTCTGATCGAGAGGGACCAAATCTTGAAGATTACATATCGCAGTGGCATCCGCATCCTAGCTTTTGTTCTCCTTGCGCAGGTTGCAGCCATCAGCGCTCGGGCCCAGCAACTCTCGCCTGCTCTCCAGGCTGCTGTCGGACAATGGCAGGTGATCAACGATGAGGGCAAGCCAAATGGTCATGTGGAGACTTATCTTGTAGACGGTAAGCTCTTTGGTAAAGTCACTCAGCTCCGCCCGGGACGTCTCCCCGACACAGTGTGTGAGAAGTGTTCCGGCGATCTAAAAGATAAGCCGATCCTCGGCATGGTCATGCTGCGCAACTTCAAACCGCAAGGGACCCAATGGGTTGGAGGAACAGTGGTCGACCCGGACAATGGCAAGGAGTACAAAGGGAAAATCTGGACTGAGGGGGAAGACAAACTGCACATGCGCGGCTTTGTCGGTTTCTCAATGCTTGGACGCACTCAGGTCTGGAAGCGCCTCACCCCTTAGAAGCTCTGACCATGAATGCCGATGCGCGAGCGGCTTTCCGGGGCTGTGTTCAATTACTCGCGCACTTCTATCTGTACTTTGGGTGCCAGCTCTTCGGCATCGCGGCGGTTCTCAAGCAGGATTCGCAGTATATACAGCACCACCGCGAGGTTTCCCACTATCACCGCGACCTTGGTCCAGTGCGGATGCAGTATGAGGGCAAACAACTCGAAGGGCAGATAGATCGCTCCGGCAAGGACCGCAAACCACTCGGCCCAGCGCCGCTGTTTCCACAATCCGTATGCCTCAACAAAGCGGCCCGTGGAATAAACAAACCCGACAGCAACCGCGGTTCGGATGCCACTCCCGGTGGTACGATCCGCCAGCTCATAGAACCAATCTGCGACCTGCGAATCCGGATTCAGCCGAAGCCAGTCCGTAACTTGATCTACGACCAGATTTAAGTCCTTATGCAGCAGGGACAGCAACAGTACCGATAATGCCAGCACCGCTAACCCCTTAGAAACTTCCAGAGCCGCAACTGCCCGCAGGCCGAATTTGTGATTCAGCGTTCCCATTGCCGCACTTCAACCGGAGAGCATCACGAAGATGCCGAGTCCCAATTTACACTACAGCCACCCCTTCTGGCTTGGAATCTCCTTGCACCTGAATCGTGGTCCATCGTAAGTTTTAATCGCACTCCTTACGATACTCTTTCGGGTACAACACCTAATAAATTTCCACCATCACATCGAGCGGAAGCCAGAGCTGAAGCAGCACTAACCCATCACGGGACCGGAGAACGATGCGGAGTGCCGAAATCGGCCGAGTTTTTGCAGAGGCCAGACCAAGTTCAGGCTAAGATAGTTCTATGAAGGTTCTCACCAAGTTTCTGCGCTCAGCTGTTGCCCCTCAGCACTTTCCTCCCCCAGGTCTGCCGGAGATTGCTTTTATCGGCCGTTCCAATGTTGGAAAATCCAGCTTGATTAATTCACTTGTCAACGCCAAAATCGCGAAAACAAGCAATACCCCAGGGCGCACACAGGCAATCAACTTTTTCGAGATTCGCTGGCCGGGCCGTCCCCATCCCGAGCTTCTCTTTGCGGATCTTCCCGGATACGGCTATGCTCGGGTTCCGCGTGAGGTCTCCCGGACCTGGCCGGACTTCATCGAGCCGTATCTCGCAGATCGCCCTTGTTTAGCCCTCTGTCTCTGTCTGATTGACGCCAATATTCCGCCTCAGAAGTTGGATACAGATATGATCGAATATTTGCGGAAAACCAATCGCGCCTACATAGTGGTTGCTACCAAGGCTGACAAAGTCGGTTCCAGGTTGCAGGCTTCACTGAATGCCCTAAAAATCGCGCACGGAGTAGATTTTGTGCTTCCTTATTCGGCTAAAACCGGCCTTGGGCAAGATGAATTATGGAAGCTTGTGCGCGCCGCCTGTACTGCCGCTTCCCGTGATAGCGAAAGCGCCTGATTTTCGCGAGCATCCGCCTGATACTGTGAATCATAGTTATTTTGAAATTCCCGTTTCCGTATTCTCGCTTGCTCGTTAACGCATTCTGTTTTTTGCAAGCTTAACAAATTAAGTGTGTTAATTTTTTTTACTCCAAGAAACAAGCCAGTCCCGCTTATGGGTGCTGGATGTTTTGACCATCCCGTAGTATCATAGATTTTCGTTATGTCTCAGCGAGACCTGTTAGACCAAGTGGGCTCACGAACAGCTTACAGGCGGACCTTGGCTTAAAATCGGAGTCGGTGCCTCAGCCTGTGACTTAAACCAGGCGGAATGATTGCAGTAGCTGCTTTGGGCCCTCCAGAGCTCGTACATCGGATGTTCCATTTCAGTCGCAGAGATAAGGATAAAGTTCAATGGCAAAAAGACGCGGTAATCCCAACTGGGGCAAGCCGGAGCCAGTCGGCCCTGTTACTCCTACCATCACCGAATTCGAGCAGGTTGTCAGAGAGTTTAAGCTCACTCCGGATCAGTATCTCCGTTCAACCCGTCTTCGGGAATGGGCGCGCCGGAACAAAAACTCGAAGTACATTCCCGAGCCGCTTTTGGAAGCGTGGGGCTTTGAAATCGAATCGACACTGTAAGCGCTGAAAACAGAAGCGCGGAGTTGCCTTAGGCCGCTGACACTGGCGGCCTTTTCGTTTTTCATCTTTGTCCGGTTATGAATCCCACTTTCAGTGTCCTTCCATGTCGATTGACGGCCGCAGACTCCGAGTGATATTCAATTGGAGAGTGCCTTTATTGTAAGATTACGGAGAGTGGGCAGTTTTCACACGCCCCTGCACCAACAGGAGATCTTCCCGCCGTTATGCGCCTCATCCCGCGCGAAACTAAGTTTTACGACCTCTTTGCAGATATGGCGAACAACCTCACCAATGGGGCTCGCCAGCTGCGCGATCTTTTGCAGAATTATCAGGATGTTTCCGCCGGAGTCCAGAAAATCAAGGGCATCGAGCATAAGGGCGACGACATCGCTCATGCCGTTTTCGTAAAGTTGAACTCGTCTTTCATCACGCCTTTTGATCGGGAGGATATTCATACTCTCGCCAGCTCTTTGGACGACGTGCTCGACTATATCAATGCCGCTGCTGACCGCCTAAAAACGTACAAAATAACCAAGCCGCCGGCCGCGGCTGTCGAACTGGCAACCATTATCCTCCGCCAGGCCGAGGAGTTGTCCAAAGCCGTCGCTCTGCTTGAAAAAGGCGATGCCCTGATCGAGTACTGCGTGGAAGTCAACCGGCTTGAAAACGAAGCGGACGCAATCTCCCGTGGTGCTATCGGTCACCTCTTTGAGACCGAAACGGATCCCATTCAACTGATTAAGCATAAGGAACTCCTCGAGGTTTTGGAGATGGCCACTGACAAGGCTGAGGACGTAGCCAACGTGCTGGAAACCGTGGTACTCAAGAGCGCCTGAGCGCGCCATATCCGGACGCGCAGCGACTCCGTTAGAGGAACGTCTTGAACACTGGATTAATTCTGGTCATAGCTACGTGTGTGGTGGCACTGGCCTTCGACTTCATCAATGGCTTTCACGATGCTGCAAACAGCATCGCAACCGTCGTTTCCACTCGCGTACTGTCGCCGAAGCTGGCTGTGGCCTGGGCCGCATTTTTTAATTTTATTGCTGCCTTTCTGCTCGGCACCGCCGTTGCCAAAACGATTGGCAAAGGCATGGTTGATCTCAGCATCGTTACCCAGTACGTTGTCTTGGCCGGGCTTCTCGGGGCCATCGCCTGGGATCTGGTCACCTGGCTGCTGGGGCTTCCCACGTCTTCCTCCCACGCACTTATCGGAGGCTATGCCGGAGCTGCTGTGGCACGTGCCGCCATGGTTCGAGGCTGGCATAACTGCCTGAGCGTAATCATCCCCGGCGGCTGGACCAAGACCATAGCGTTCATCTTTATCGCTCCGGTGTTGGGTTTTGTGCTCGGCTTTGGCTTCATGGTTATTATTTACTGGCTCTTTCGGAGAAAGTCGCCGAGACAGGTGGACACTTGGTTTAGGAAGCTTCAGTTGCTTTCCGCGGCCTCGTATTCACTGGGCCACGGTGGCAATGATGCACAAAAAACCATGGGCATCATCGCGGGAGCCCTCTACACCGGCCACATCATCTCCGAATACGACATCAAGCACGATTGGGGCTCCTATCACTGGCCCATCATCCTTTGCGCCCACGCAGCCATTGCCGCCGGAACCTATATCGGCGGATGGAAAATCGTTCATACCATGGGGAGCAAGATTACCAAGCTGAAACCAGTTGGCGGATTTGCTGCCGAAACAGCCGGAGCCTTGACGCTTTTTGGAACTGCGCTGGCCGGAATCCCGGTTTCCACCACTCACACCATCACAGGAGCCATTGTGGGTGTGGGTTCCACAACTCGCCTCTCCTCCGTGCGATGGGGAGTTGCTACCCGAATTGTCTGGGCCTGGGTATTAACCATCCCTGCCTCGGCGTTGGTTGCCGCTTTGATCTTTTACGTACTGCACTCCATCAACCCAGCCGCGTAAGCCGACTTGAAGAAAAAAGCAGGGGAGCCAGCGGGCTCTCCTGAGAAGTTTTTTGTGCGGCCTTCTTTCCACCTCTTAATCCCGCGCCTACAATTATCGACAGCTAGGAAACCTTTTTATCGGGCAAAGCCACTTAGTACCCTCTGTGTTTGTCTACTAAGTTTCGCAGCGGCTCTCCTGCCAGAAAGCGCCTCAGGTTTTCGGAGAAGATTGCATAGTGTTGCTCCCATAGCTGTTCGTGAAAACCGCCCTCATGCGGCGTGATGATCACATTGTCTGCATTCCATAATGGCGAATTTTCCGGCAGAGGTTCGCGATCGAAAACGTCGAGTGCCGCGCCACCGGGGCGTCCCTTTTGGAGGCCCTCCAGCAGGGCGCCTTCGTCAACGAGCGCGCCACGGCCCACATTAATGAGCCAGCTTCCTTCTTTCATTAACCCAAGGCGCCGTGCATCCATCATCCTGTACGTCTGGGGAGTTGTCGGTACCGCCAGCACCACGAATTCGGATTCGCCGAGAGCTTCGTCGAATTCCGCAAAGCTCACTACACGTTCCACTCCCGCGACAGACTTTGACGCATCCTGCCGCACGCCGACCACGTGCATTCCCAGCGCGGCGCAATATTCGGCCACGCGGCTCCCGATTGCTCCCAGACCAACCATTAGCACTCGCGTCCCGCGTACCAGCCGGGGATGCGGGTGAGCACGCCAGAGTTCTTCCATGCTCCACTTTCGATTGTTCTGCAGGTCGCGAGCACGATCCAGTCTTCGCGCAGCCATCAGAAGAAGTGCCAGCACATGCTCGGCCACGGCATCGCCATGTACTTCGGCCGCATTGGTTACCGGAACTGCGCTTTGCACCACGCCCGCGCACAGCACCCTGTTGGCGCCACTCGCCGGGCAGTGAATCCAACGCAGGCGCCGAGCTTTTGTCCACTGCTCTTGGCGCAGATTCCAACTCACCAGCACATCGGCATTGCCGATCTTCTCATCCAGCTTGTCGTAGGAATCAAGCCTCACCGCGGTCACTCCGAAGTCATGGGCTGCCCGCTCTGCGAACCATTGCGGCAGGCACAAGAACTCGAATTCACGATTGACACAAAGCACAATCTTCAAAGGTTTCTCTCCCTCTACGCGCCATTGGAACAAAAAGGCCACGGTATCTTGCACCGTGGCCTGCTGAATTTCTGGTTACTACTGTTTCTTTACCCGCAGATCATGTCCCGTCATTTCCGTTGGCTGCTTCACTTCCAGAATTCCGAGTATGGTTGGTGAAATATCCTGCAGGGCACCGTCTGGACGCAGTATGAAGTGGTTTGCCTCCTCGCCGATGTAGAGGAAGGGAACAGGGTTGGTGGTATGTGCTGTGAACGGCCCGCCTGTCGCTGGATCAATCATCTCTTCTGCGTTGCCGTGGTCGGCCGTCACCAGCATTGTGCCGCCGCACCGCTTCACCGCCGCATAGACTTCTCCCACGCAGGCATCCACGGCCTCAATCGCTTTTACCGTCGGCTCAATTTTGCCAGAGTGTCCAACCATGTCGGCATTGGCAAAATTCACCACCAACACGTCAAATGTGTTGTCCTCAATGTGCTTCACCACCTGAGCGGCAATCCCGGCAGCGCTCATCTCCGGCTTCAGATCATAAGTGGCAACCTTCGGAGATTGCACCAGCACGCGATCCTCGCCGGGGAACGGCTTCTCCACGCCGCCATTGAAGAAGAACGTAACGTGCGCGTACTTTTCCGTCTCGGCTACGCGCAGATTGCGCATGTTCTGAGCCGCCATGACGTCCGCCAGGATGTTGTTCATCTGCTCCGGCGGAATCACTGTCGGCAATTTAAATTTCAGGTCATACTCGGTCAGGCAAAGGTAGTGCAAGTGCTTTGGCAGCTCTCGCGCCGGGATTTCGGATTCGAGCCGATCCGCATCCGGCAGGTCGCATCCGCCCAGAGCCGTAATGCCGCTCTCACGCGTTAGCACCTGCGTAATCTGCCGTGCCCTGTCTGCCCTGAAATTGAAGTTGATAACGACATCTTCGTCGCGAATCGTCCCTACCGGCTCTTTCTTCTCGTCTACGCACACGAACGGAATTACGAACTCGTCGTTCACGCCGCGACTGTAAGATTCCCTCACTGCCTTCACCGGATCGGTTGCCATGCCGCCTTCGGCTTTGCCGCGCACCATGGCGTCGAATGCCTTGCGCTCACGTTCCCATTTCTTGTCGCGGTCCATCGCGTAGTAGCGGCCGCACACGCTGGCGATCTTGCCGATGCCATACTCGCGCATCTTTTGCTGGAGCTTTTCCAGGTAGCCGGCCCCGGAATCCGGTGGCGTGTCTCGCCCGTCCAGGAAGGCGTGGACAAACGCCCGCTCCACGCCGTTCTGCTTGGCCATCTCCAGCAGCGCGTACAAATGATTTTCGTGTGAGTGAACGCCGCCGTCGCTGAGCAGCCCGATGAAGTGCAATCGCCTGCCATTTACCCGCGCCTGCTTCATCGCTTCCAGCAGCAGCGGATGCTTGAAGAGTTCGCCGTTTTCGATCATCAGATCCAGCCGCGTAATGTCCATGTAAACCACGCGACCAGCGCCAATGTTCAGGTGTCCAACTTCGCTGTTGCCCATCTGCCCGACAGGTAAACCTACGGCGCGCCCACTGGTTTGAATCAGCGTGTTGGGAAATTCGCGAAGCAGCTTGTCATAGGTTGGCTTGCGTGCCAACGAGATTGCGTTCGATTTCGAGGGCGGAGCGTAACCCCACCCATCCAGGATGATGAGCACGAGCGGTTTGGGTCGAGCCATGGTGTTTCAAATACTCCCTGCGAACTGTGCGTAAAGTTGACGCACTATTTGGACTTGTCGTCCGTATTCCCTGATTTGTTGTCTTCAGCCTTAGGCTTCTCGGCTTTTGGTGGTTTCTGCTTTTCCAACTCTGCCTCCAAAGCCTTACCCTTGCGCGCGAGTTCTTCGTTATAAGCCTTCAGTTTTTCCTGTACCAGTTTTCCGCCGCTCTCGTTGGACTCGCGAACGACCAACGGCATCTTTTCCATCAGTCGCTTTCCCGCTGCCGATGAGTAGAAGTCGATTCCGGCCTGCACATCCGCGGAGCTCAGATGCTTCTGGTACACGGGAATCAACGTATCCTCAATTTCATCGAAGCCGAACAGCTTCACGGAATCAAACACCGCGTCGAGCTTCTTCAGTGTGGTCAGGTCGACCTCTGGATGATTTATCTGGAACGTTGTGCGTGCCGAAACCTTTACCTGGTCCTGCATATTCTTCAGCGTAGCATTCACGTTCTGCCGAACACCCATCACCGACATCAGCTTTAGCACCTGCTCGCGCGAAGGTCTGGTGCTATCCGGAGCGCCCTGCTGCGCAATCCCCAGTCCACCTGTCATTGTGCACAGCAGAACCAACACTCCCATGCGACGAATCATCGATTTCTCCTAAACTTTCTGGACACTTTGATGTGTCTGCACGAAGCAGGCAGCAGGAAATTGCTGCTGCGTTCGTGAATTTCCGGACTCCCCGCTTGCCCTTTGGGGTCGGGGAGTCCGGAATCCTTACTGCTGCTCGTTTTCGCCCGCTGTCTCCAGGAGTTCGCCGTCGTAATTGATAGCGCCCAAGCCCAGGAAGTTTGCAGCCGAACCCAGCTCTTCTTCGATTCGCAACAGCTGGTTGTACTTTGCGATGCGGTCGGTACGGCTCGCGGAACCGGTCTTAATCTGTCCGGTGCCCGTTGCTACCGCTAAGTCGGCAATAAACGTGTCTTCGCTCTCGCCCGAGCGGTGCGACATGACGGCCGTGTAGCCGTTGCGGCGCGCCATCTCGATTGCTTCCAGGGTTTCCGTGATCGTACCGATCTGGTTCACCTTGATCAGAATTGAGTTTGCCACGCCGCTGTCAATGCCGCGAGCCAAACGAGCCGTGTTGGTTACGAACAGGTCGTCGCCCACAAGCTGGATCTTTGAACCCAGTTCATCCGTCAGCAGCTTCCAGCCTTCCCAGTCGTCTTCGGCCAAGCCGTCCTCGATCGAAATGATCGGATACTGCTTTGCCCAATTCGCCCAGAACGCAACCATCTGTTCGGAAGTCCTTACCGACTTGTCACTCTTCTTAAAAACGTACTTGCCGCTGTCGAAGAATTCGCTCGCCGCCGGATCCAGCGCAATGGCGATATCCGCTCCGGGCTTGTAACCAGCCAGCGTAATTGCTTCCAGAATCACTTCAATGGCTTCGTCGTTGGCCTTCAGAGAAGGTGCAAACCCGCCTTCATCGCCAACCGCTGTGTTGTAGCCTCTCTTTTTCAGCACGCTCTTGAGCGCATGGAAAGTTTCCGCGCCCCAGCGTAGCGCCTCGGAGAACGAGGGTGCGCCGATCGGCATTGCCATGAACTCCTGGAAGTCGACATTCGAGTCCGCATGTGCGCCGCCATTGATGATGTTCATCATCGGTACAGGCAGAATCGTTGCGTTGACTCCGCCCAGATAGCGGTATAGCGGAATATCGTAGTACTCGGCCGTGGCGCGCGCGGCAGCCATGCTGACGGCCAGTATCGCGTTTGCGCCCAGCTTTTCCTTGTTCTCGGTTCCGTCCAGTTCGATCATTTCGCTGTCCAGATCGCTCTGGCGCGAGGCATCCAGCCCTTCCAGGTGCGGACCTATCACGTTGTTTACGTTCTCAACGGCTTTCAGCACACCCTTGCCAAGGTAGCGAGACTTGTCGCCGTCCCGCAGTTCCACTGCTTCGTGTTCACCCGTTGAAGCGCCGCTCGGAACAATTGCACGCCCTTTAGCGCCGCTGCTCAGCGTTACTTCTGCTTCCACAGTGGGGTTACCACGTGAATCAAGGACTTCCCGCGCGTGTACCAGATCAATCTCGGTCATAGATTCCTCTTTTTGGGGTTGGAAAGATAAGAGCCACTGTCTGCATGGACAATATGAATACGAGTTCTTGGTTGAAAAAAAAAGTGCGCCTGTGCGCCGGATGACATGGCTTCCGGTGACAGGAATAAAAGGGCGGGATGGAGAAATGTCGCCAAACCTCAAGAATTATATGCTACTCAGCCCTTTCCACGCGTTCGAATGGCAATTGTTCGCTGCTGGCGACTCTACGTCTTACCAAGCAGTATTTTCCCGATTGCGATGGTTTTCCCTGGTGCGAGTGGACTTAACTGGCTTGGTTCAGGCGCGTTGCGCGAAAAATCGGGCTGCTCTACGCTCGTCTGGGCGGGTCCATTTCTGCTGCCCAGGAGTTGTCAATGAACAGCGCGTCCCGGCTGCTTTGTATAGGGGTGCTAGGCACAGCGGCCTTTGCCCAGACCCACCAACCCTTTGTAACCGCTGACCCTGCGCTTGCGCATGAGAACCTGGGAGCAACGGCGCAGCCCGGAAAAGAAACCACCAAGGTGGCCATGGCTGCCAGCCAGCGGGAATTGCAGATCCGCCCCGAGCACACCGTGCTGCCGATCGCCACCGTCCTCCGCCTCAAACTTGATCGCAGTGTTTCGACAGCCAGCGCCAAGCCCGGCGAGCGATTCACCGCCACGCTCACTCGCCCCGTCGAAGTGAGTGGGCGCATAGTCGTTCCCGCCGGAGCCTCCGTAAACTGCACTATTGAAAAGGCTCATGGAGCGCGGCGCTTTAAGGGCAAGCCTCTGATTTATATCAAGGCCCATAGCATGAGGATGGCGAACGGCGAGGAAATCAACTTCGCGGCTACCGTCGTCGATACCTCCAATCCTCGTCAATTGAATGTCGATCAGGAAGGCAGAGTCCGTGGCGCGTCGCCGAACCCGATGAATAAGGTTGAAACGGGCGCGCTGGCCGGTGTGGGTGCCGTTGCGGGCACCGTCATTGCTGGCCCCTATGGATTACTGTTTGGCGCAGCAAGCGGCGCCGCCATCGCTGCCGGACACATCGCCGTGAAACATCGCGACCTGACCCTGCCGGCCGGAACCGAACTGATTCTCGAACTTGACGCCCCTGCCGCCATTTCCCGCCCGCAGATGGGAGGCATGCAGTAGCTAAACGAAACCATCGTGATCGCAGCTTTCAGCCCGGTTTCTGCCGGGCTGAACCGTTATTGCTGGATCAAGATCAGAAGCGGAATGTAGGACCCGCTGTCACGCGCAGGTTGTTATTCGCTCCCCTGTCGAAGTAAATTTCATCTCCCACCTCGAAGCGCACTCCGAACCATCCCGAAAATAGCTCAACTCCTCCCGCCGGGTAAAAAACGCCATTCGTGTCGCTGGGGATGTTGAGTATTTGCCCAGATAATCTTCTATCGGTCGAAAAGTCCAATAGTCCACCTTTCAGCGTAGCGAAAAGGCGCACCGGGCCGGATGTGCCAGCCTGAAATTTCGGACCGAATAGAAAATGGATCATCCGCAAGTTGCTGCGCTGGCTAGTGAAACTCCCGCCGCCCAGATTGATCTGCGAATTCACATTCTGCTCAAAATCGTAAGCTCCTTCAGCTTCCAACTGTATGTGCGGATGTACATTTGCTCCGATTCGCCCGCCAATGCCGTAGAAATTGGTATCCGACGCACTGCTCAGACGCGTGTAATTCATGAACACGCCAACTTCAGCGTGGTTGTAGGAGCCCTGTGCAAAACAAACTGGAACCAACAAAAGCAACGCCATCAGCGTTCCGAGGAGTTTGTAGCTCTTCATACGGACCATCTCCAAGCAGCTCGGTCCTGCCAAGCAGATAACGTTAGCTGCAAATTGAATTTGTCGATGAGATGGTCGACGCTTGCCGTAGATGGCCAATAGCAATCCGAACAATAGAGTAGCTCTCGTTTTTTATTCCACGATTTTCCCCAGCGCTTCAAAGAATTCCGGGAACGAGACAGCAATCGCCTCCGCGCCTGTAATCGTGGTCTCGCCCTCAGCACGCAATGCCGCAACCGCAAACGCCATTGCAATGCGATGATCAGCAAAGCTCTCTATGCGCGCGCCGTGCAACTTCTGACCTCCTGGAATACGCATTCCATCCGGCAACTCTTCTACCTCTGCGCCCATTGCTCGCAGGTTTCGGACGACCGCGCTGATGCGATCGCTTTCTTTCACGCGCAACTCGGCCGCATCGCGTATCTCCACTCCGCCTGCGCTGTACGGGGCTACGGCAGCGATGGCGGGCAGCTCGTCAATCAGCGCTGCGCTTTCTGCTCCGCGAATCACTCCACCCTTGAAAACATCGCCCTCGGCTTTCAGAGTCCCGACCAATTCCCCGAACTGTTCTTCCACGCTGATGAAACTGATTTTCACGCCCATCGCCGTAAGAACATCCAGCACCACGGAGCGCGTAGGATTCAGCAATACCGAGTCCACCACCAGATTCGATCCCGGGAACAGCGCCGCAGCACACAGGAAAAACGTTACAGAGGAGAGGTCTCCCGGAACGTACGCTTTCACTGCCCGCAGCTTCTGTCCCCCGCGCACGCTCACGCGATTTCCTTCACGCAGCACCTCACCGCCAAAGGCCTTCACTGCAAGTTCCGTATGATCGCGCGTCCGCACCGGCTCAATCACCGAGGTCTCGCCATCGGCGAATAGTCCCGCCAGCAGCACGCAACTCTTCACCTGTGCGCTCGCCACGGGAGGCTCATACACCATCCCCTTCAGCTTCGCGCCATGAATTGTTAGCGGCGCACAACCATCATGCGATTCAATCCGCGCCCCCATCTTCTCCAGTGGATCGATCACACGCCGCATCGGACGCTTGCTCAATGACGCATCGCCGATCATCACGCTCGTAAAGGGTTGTGCCGCCAAAACTCCGCTCAACATTCGCATAGTCGAGCCGCTGTTGCCACAATCAAGTTCCCGCGCCGGAGCCTGCAACGTGCCGCCAACTCCGTCCACCTCAACGTGGTTGCCGTTGCGCCGAACCCGCGCACCCAGCGCTTCCATGCATCCCAGCGTGCTTGCGCAGTCGGCTGAACTCGAAAAATTTTCAAACTCCGATGTGCCTTCGGCAATTCCCGCCAGCATTGCGTACCGGTGTGACACCGATTTGTCTCCCGCCGTCCGTACGCTGCCTCGAATCTTTTTTGCCGAGCTAACTTTTACGTCCATTTACAAAACCTCGCCCTGGGCTGACCGGCACTGATTCCACCGCGCTAAGTCATCGTATAAAAAATATAAATCGTGCTTCGGAGTTGAAAGAGAACAGGCCGTCTTTCGTCTTTTGCCGTCTGTGAAACTCAGGCAACCAAGCCTCTAGCGCCCGTTCCTTTCCAGAAATTCACGTAAAATGCGACCAACTTCGGCAGGCTGCTCCAGAGCGGCAAGATGGCCGGCCTTTCCGATAATTCTTAATTCAGCACCGCGAATTCCGCGCGCCATCCGCTCAAGTTCGCTCACCGGAGAAGGCACATCGTCCTCTCCTCCGAGCACCAGAGTAGGGACGTTGATCTGCGCCAGTGTCGTAGAGCTGTCCGCGCGCAGGGCCATGCCACGCTGCATCGCAGCCATCCCTGCTGCTCGTGCATGTTGCATAGTTGCTTTTGCACTCTCAACCAGGTCCAGCCGTGAGCTCAGCGTGACCGGCGCCAGCATCTTTGGCATCATCTGTTCGATCGCCCACTCGGGGCCTCTCTTCAAAACATCTTCCGCATTCTGTAACCGTCCCGCGCGACCTTCGTCGGTGTCTACGCCAGCCCTGGTGTCCATCAGCACCAGCGCCTTCACGCGCTCGCGGCAACGTCGCCAGAATTCGAATAAAACGTAGCCGCCTACCGAACATCCCACAAATACAGCCCGGCCAATCTTCAGTTCATCACAGAGTCGCAGCAAATCCCCGGCTAGTTTTTCCATTGTGGTATCGCCTGCACCAGCTCCGGATTGCCCCAATCCGCGTAGGTCCGGCAGCACCAGCCGGAAGCGTGACTCCAGATGCTCCGTCATCGGCAGCCAATAAGTGTGATCGCAGGGATATGGATGCACCATCACGACATCCGGCCCTTCACCCCGAACTTCGTAAAACAGATCGATATCGTCGATTCGCAGAATCATTGGCACATTCTAAACTCTTTAGGGTCAACGACGGGATTTCTATAAGCTTGTATCCAAAACGGACATTAGTTCATCAAAGTGTCAGAATGGGCCTACGCTTAAGTCCGCGACTGCAATTGAATCGGCTTTGGCCGGGAAGTGGTGGTAATTATGGGTTCGTGAGCGCCTCTACACAACCCGGTACCGTTGTAGCCAGCCTTATGCCAAATCTCATCAATGCCGAATCAAAGTCGTACACACGGTATATTGCGCGACAGCCAATCCTGAATCGCGAACAGGATACACACGCGTACGAATTGCTGTTCCGCTCCGGCACTGACAATTTCTTTTTGTGTGATGATCCTGATGCTGCCACCCACCACACAATAGACTTCTCCCTGCTTTTTGGCACGTCGGCGCTGACGGGCGGACGCCCGGCTTTCATCAATTGCACTCGGAACATTTTGTTGAACGACATTATCACGCTGCTACCCCGTGACCGCGCCGTGATTGAAGTGCTGGAGGACGTAATCGCCGACGAAGAAGTTATCGCAGCCTGTGAACGCCTGCGCCGGTCTGGTTATCTCATCGCTCTCGATGACTATGTTCCCACTCCAAACACTATGCGCTTGTTGCCCTTGGTGGATATGGTCAAGGTCGACTTCCTGGCGACTAGCACAACACGCCAGGCGAGCATTGCCGCCGACATGCGTCGTCGGGGTATTAAGCTTGTGGCAGAAAAAGTAGAGACCCGCGACCATTTCCAACTTGCCCTGTGTCTTGGCTACAACTACTTTCAGGGATACTTTTTCTGCAGGCCACAAACCCTCACCATGCAGGACATTCCTTGTGCCAAGCTCTCCTACATTCACGTGCTGAACATCGCGAACCGCGATGCCTACGATGTCGACGAACTCGAACGAGCCATTTTGCGGGAACCTTCTCTCTGCTATCGGCTGCTGCGGTACCTGAACTCGGCGGCTTTTGGGTTGTTCCCCGTCCGTTCCATTCGGCATGCGCTCTCGCTGCTGGGGCAGCGCGAAATTCGGAAGTGGGTTTCGATTGTTGTGGCCATTTCCATCTCTCGCGACCGCCCCGCTGAACTGATATCGAACGCATTGACCCGCGCGCGATCCTGTGAAGCTCTTGCCTCGCTCTGCGGAGCAGACGCTAGCGCGGCCTTCATGATCGGGATTGTCTCGCTGATGGATGCAATCCTTGATCGCCCGTTGGATTTGGTGCTTGCACAACTCCCGCTCAGCGCCGAGTGCAAGGAGGCGCTTCGTGGGGCAGACAACAGACTAGGTAAGCTGCTCCAGCTAGCCGTCTGCTGCGAGCGAGGGGGTTGGGAAGAACTCCGCGGCATTGCCGCGACTAGTGCTCTTTCCGAACAAACCATCTGGGAAATTCATCGGGAAGCCTGCCTCTGGACCGAGCAGGTTCTTAAGGAAAACCACCAGTAGCGGCTATTCCTGCGGCTTGCGTTTCGCACGCGGCTCCTTGCCAGGCAGTGCCGCCGGATTTTCATGGGTACGTTCTCGAAATCGTGCGCTCATTCCACTGGCCAGAGATACCGCCGATTCGCCAAACCGATCCCGCAGAGCATCGACCGCATTCATCGCCTGCTTCAGCCGCGTCTCCTGCGCGCTGGGTATCAACTCTATTTGTTCGCTGTCTGCTTCAAGCGAGCTCGTCTGCACTCCGATCAGTCGCACGGCACGTCCCTTCTCCCAATTCCCGCGGAACAACTCGCGCACAATCTCCAGCACCTCTGCGTCGAGTTGTGTCGGGCGCTCCAGCGTGCGTCCCCGCGTGTAGGTGGTGAAGTCCGAATAGCGCAGCTTGAGCTGCACTTTGCGCGCGTGCAGTTGATGTTCGCGCAGGCGGCGGCAGACCATCTCGGTGAGTCGTGCCAGCATGGACTCCATCGCGGCCTCGTCGCGCTCATCGCGATTAAACGTGTGCTCGTGGCTGATGGACTTTGGCTCCTCGTCCGCGCCGATCTCTTCGTCGTACCACCCACCAGCGTCGCGGCCCTGCGCCTTTTCGATCAGTGCGGCAAGGCCGTCGCCGATTTTCCTGCCCAGCGTGGCCTTCGTGAGCTTTGCCAGGTCGCCGATGGTGCGCACGCCGTACTCGCGCAAGTGCTGCTCGGTAATTTTGCCCACGCCCGGCAGCCGACGTACGTCGAGGGGCGCAAGGAAATTGGCTTCGAGGCCAGGAAGAACGTGCAGCACACCGTTGGGTTTTGCCTGGTCGCTGGCAACCTTAGCTACGACGCGGGCAGATGCGATGCCGATCGAGCAGTTCAGTTGCGTTTCGCGCTGCATCGTTTTGTGCAGTAAATCCGCGGCCTTCATCGCAGGTCCGTGCAGGCGCTCGGTGCCCGTCATGTCGAGATAGGCCTCGTCAATGGAGGCCATCTCAACCGCTGGGGTGAACTGCATCAGCACGCGACGCACCGCCGTCGACAATTCACGGTACCGCTCGGGATGCCCTTCGAGAAAGACCGCTTGCGGACAGAGCCGTGCAGCTTCGCGCAGCGGCATTGCTGAGTGAATGCCGAACTTCCGTGCAGCATAGGATGCGGCTGCGACTACTCCTCGCTGATCGGCTCGCCCGCCGACGACCACAGGCTTGCCCTTAAGAGAAGGATCGTACAACTCCTCCACCGAGACAAAGAAGGCATCCATATCGACATGGAAGTAGGTGCGCTGCATAAAGAGGCTGATACAGATTGTAGTCCGTTAGTCGTTTCTGACAGAGAGTACCCGTGAAACAGGACCGGGACTATTAGCCCGATGTACTCTTCGCGAAAAAAAGCCGCCCGAGGCGGTTGCCACGGGCGGCTTGGTTACGACAGTTTGCAGTTCTACTTTGTGGCGGCTGCTGCCTTTGACCTGTGACCGTTCACCAGTTCATCCGCGAGAGCGTCCGCATGATAGATTTTGCGAATAGACTCAAGAATGGCACGCGAATCCACGGAGATGGCCCGCCCTTGACGGTCGTCGTACGCGAAGTCCCACGGCAGCGACTGAATGTTGCCGTCGAAGATGATGCCGACGACTTCGCCCTTCCTGTCGATGGTGGGCGAGCCCGAGTTGCCGCCGATGATGTCCGAGGTGTGGACAAAGTTCAGGGGAGTCGCCAGACTGAGTTTGCTTTTGGCGTCATCCCAACTTTTCGGCAACTCAAAATCGCCTTTGTTCCCGTTGGCTGCAGCGTGTTTGAAGGCTCCGCCCAGAGTGGTGTAGGGAGCGATCTGTTTGCCGTGCTCCTCGTAGCCCTTGATGGTGCCGTAGGCGAGACGGAGGGTGAAGGTCGCATCGGGGTAGCTGTTTGTGCCTTGGATGGCGAAGCGTGCTTTTGCAATCTTCGTAGAGTTCAGACGAACGACTGCTTCCACCTTGTCATCCCACTGCTTTCGGACTTGCCGTGCGCGAGGATCGATGTCGCGCATCAGCACGATCAGCGGATCGGTACTGGCAGCGACGGCGGCGGCTCCGCCTTCGTAGAGTTGTTTGCGTACGGCGGGATCGTCGAGCCTGGTACCGTCGATGTAGGCTTTGGCAGCTTCGGACGGAGTCTTGCCATTGAGTGCACGCTTCACTGTGGGATCATCGGCGCCGAGTTTCTCCTGCATCAGCGCGAGTGACTCAGTCAAAGTCGCAATGTCCAGCGTGCGATAAACAGGAGCAGTGGAGAAGAGTTGCTGTTTGAGGGAAGGCAGGCGCGCTTCGCCGTATTCGCGGAGACGCTCCTGATTGGGCTTCTGTCTTTCAGCCGTCACACGGACAAGGGTGCGGGCAAAACGCGCAAGTTCGGCATTGAAGCCGAGATTCCGCTCAATGAACGCGTGCGGCAGGAAGAGCTGGCGGCGGACATCCATCGCCTTGGCAATCTCGTCCCATGCGGTGCCGTACTCGGACTTGAGCTTGGGATCCGCATTAACGTCGGCACGCAGCTTTTGTTCGGCGGCGGCTTTCTTGCCCAGCAGTTCTTTGTCTTCGAGTCCACCGCGTCGGCCTTTATAAGCTTTTAGCGAATTTTCGACTCCGAAAATATCGTCGGCGGCAACTCGCGCGTTTTCCGCTGACTGCGCGGCATAGTCGTGGAGAATCTTGTCGCGGCGGGTCAGCACGTCAATGATGAAGCCAGTCTGCAGGTCTTTCAGGAAGTTGAGCTCCGCCATGGTCAGCTGGCGCTCGGTGCCGCCGGGATGTCCGGAGACGAACACCAGATCACCAGCTTTAGTGCCGGTGGGCGACCACTTGAGGAAATTAGTGAGGTGCGCCGGTTTTCCGTTTTCGTAAACGCGGAAGTAAGTGACGTCGAGATCGTAGCGTGGGTACTCGAAGTTATCGTGGTCGCCGCCGAAGAAGGCCATCTGCGCTTCTGGCGCAAAAACCACGCGCACATCGGTGTACTTCTTGTACTTGTATAGGTTGTACATTCCGCCGGCGTAGAGGGTCACGATGTCACAGCGCAGGCCGGTCCTTTCGGAACACTCCTTCTCGATGGCCGACATCTTCTGGCGCTGTGCCTGTCCGGCATCGGCATCACTCATTCCCGGCTTGGCCGCGCCCTGGACATCGGGGGTCACGTCCTGGATATCGACGAGGACGTTCAGTTCAAGGTCCGGGCACTTGCCTTCATCGGCTTTGGTTTTGGCGTAAAAGCCGTCTTTGACATAGTCCTTCTTTTCAGTAGAGAGCTGCTGCAGGCAGACACGTCCGACATGATGGTTTGTAAAAGCAAGGCCGTCTTCGGAGACGAAAGATCCGGAGCCGCCATTGTTGAAGCGCACGGAGCCAAGGCGTAAGTGATCGAGCCAGGGTTGGGTGATCGTGAAATTGTGATCTTTCTTGAGTTGGTCCTTGGGGGGCTTATTGAAGAGCCACATGCCTTCGTCGGCAAACGAGAAGGCGGCAAGACCGCATAGCAGCGCCATGATGACGAGAATGCGACGATTCATGACAGTCTCCTAACGTGAATCAGCAAAGTGGACATGATAGCAGGAACAAGGAATCTGCCCAACTCAAGTACGTGAAAGGCAAGGCAGCGCTATTGCTACGCTGGCGTGGACTAGACAACCTCTTGAAGCGCGCCCTCATTCTCACACCGTGGTTAAGCGCTGAGAGATACAGCTCAGTAGACTGCGCACGCTGCCGATCACATGAACGGGAACTGCAGGTAGAACAGCGGCTACCGAAGACGCCTCCAGAAGGAGAAACCATGGAAAGACAAGATGCAGACGAGCTTCGTGAGGAGCTCAAAATAATCAAGACAGCGTTGGGCCAGATGAAAGAGGACCTAGCTTCGATCAAAAAAGAAGTGCACGTGGTTCACTCGGTTGTTACCGACCTACCCTCTGGCAAGCAGTGGGTAGAGTCTGAGGGACCGCCAACGAGAAAAGCAGGCTAGAGTGTCTCTGCACCGTTGTACTCCGTATCCAGAAAACCGGAGCCGAGCTTGGAGGTTATCGGGAGTAATTACGGAAGCAGGTCAGTGACGCCTGATCGAAAGTCGCTCTTTCCGTTTCGGGCATTGGGCTAGCCAAGAAAGAGGGCCACCGTTTTTTCACTGGGTTGAAGTCCGGTAAGCTGGCAGGCGCAGCAATTCTGCTCCTGCCGCGTATGCCCGAAATCATATTGAACTGGCGCCAATCACTTTCTGAAAAGAAAACACATATGGGAAGAGATTTGCGGAAATACATCCGAGCCCCCCAACTTAGCGCCGGACATACGGCGCTAAGTTGGGGGGCTCGCGGTAAACATTAGGTCTCAAGCTATCCTAAAGCTTCGCCAGGACTATCTGGGTTACAGCACGGAGTCGATTGCGTGAATGACCCCGTTGTTACATTGAATATTGGTCTTGGTGAGGTGTGCGCCGCCCACGAGGGCCTTGCCGTGCTCGACCGTGATCTTCAATTCTTTCCCGTCCAGGGGCTTAGCTTCGCTCATTCTGGCTACATCCTTTGCCTTCACCTTTCCAGCGATGACATGATGATTAAGGAATGAGACGAGCTTTTCTTTGTTTTCGGGCTTAAGCAGATCTTCTAACGTTCCTGCCGGCAGCTTAGCGAAGGCTGCATCGGTTGGCGCAAAGACGGTATAAGGACCTTTTCCCTTGAGTGTATCTACCATACCCGCAGCTTGCAGAGCGGAGGCAAGGGTTTTGAAATTACCGGATGCAACGGTGTCAGCAATATCTTTCTTGGCTGTGCAATCGCACTGCGGCTTGGTGACGGGGATGTTTTCCGGGGTCATTTGGTCCGCGGAGCGTGCAAATGTGGGGAGTGAAAACAGAATCAACATCAGGGCGAAGCTGGAAACTACTAGAAGTTTTCCAGACCCGCAACGAGACGTACGGAGCATTGAGGCTAATGCCATTACGTTCTCCTTATCGAGCCTTACGCTAACGACTTTAACCAGAGCTAGATTCAAGATCAATAAGTATAACTGCGTATTCCTTAGTTGCTAAAACACTAGGCAGCCAATACGTAAAACCATTTACGCAGTTATTACACACCCATCCACCTTAAAGTCTCTAGCGAAAAACATAGGATATAGCAGAATGGAATGTCGAGCGACAGGCTGTGTTCGCAGCCAGTTGTCTATCCAGATCAGTACGATTCCGAGCCGGACGAGCTTTTCGAGCTAATTGACCGCAGCACTCCGGCTTGTTAGGGTTCTTCCTATGCAATCGGGGCAACCAAGCCGCACAGCACTAGCCGTCGCCACTTATCGAGCTGTTCATCAGGTTTTGGAGAACGGTTGTATCTTCGCTGATCCATTGGCGTTACGCATCGTCGGGACAGACATCGAAGCGGCTGTCCGTGCTGCCGAGAGCGATCCGTCTTCACGAAGGCTGCGCCTGTTCATCGCAGTGCGAACGCGCTTCGCCGAGGACGCCCTGAAGGCTGCTGTCGCAGGTGGTGTCCGTCAACTGGTAGTGCTTGGCGCAGGCTTGGATACCTTTGCTTATAGGACGCCCCTGGATGAGAATCTGCGTGTCTTCGAGGTGGATCACCCCGTGACCCAGGCTTGGAAAAAACAACGGCTCGCCGAAGCCGGGATTCCAGTTCCAGCAAGGCTCACCTTTGCTCCGATCGATTTCGAAAAGGAAAACTTGAGGGACGGTTTAGCATCTGCCGGTTTCGATTCAGCGCAGCAGACGTTTTTCAACTGCCTGGGCGTCGTACCTTATCTTACGAATCAGGCCGTCTTTTCGACTCTTGCCTTTATCGCTAGTTTGCCTGGAGGCGCTCACGTGGTATTCGATTACATGAATCCTACGGCTTCGGGCTCCGAACAGGATGATTATGCCGCTGCCCGTGAAGCAATCGCCGCGCGTGTTGCCTCTGTGGGAGAAGCCTTCAAAAGTCGCTTTGAAACCGATGAGCTCCACACCAAACTAACTGACTTGGGCTTTTGCGAAATCGAGGACATAGGCCCGGAGTTGATCCGGCAGCGGTACTTTGGCAGATCGGGAAGCCCTTCGTCTGACAGGGGCGGCCACGTAGTGCATGCAAAGACGTTTTGAAGACTTTCTGATCTTTTCGTCCGATATCGTTAGCACCAACGTCTGCATTGCTTCCCACCTTCGTGCCGAAAAACACGGCGCGAAGGTGGGCACCCTTTGACCTGACGGGATGTTATTCACGGCTGTGCCGCGGAGCTATTCTTCGTAGGCGCCGATGGACGGGTCAGCGGTATTGCGGGCCTGTCCGACAATATCCGTGCTCGGCGCATTATTCGCGGTTCCCCCGGTGATGAGCGGAGAGCCAGAATTCACATCGAAGTTGCCGCCCGATGCCGGGGACGCAACATTGATGAAATTCGGGTTGGAAGAGATGTTGCCTACCAGCGATTGACCAACACTGGAGAGATCGCCTGTCTTGTTTCCACCGCCGCTGGCCGTGTCATTGTTGGAGAAGGTGTTGCCCGGGCCGATCGCAACCCCGCAACCGCTGGCACCGCACGCGCTGATGTCATAACCAGAGTTGCCGTACATGACATTGTTGCTGAATACCGAGTAGCTGTATGAGCTTCCGGAATCGGCTCCGAAGAGGAATCCACCATATCCGCAGCCCACGAACGTGTTGTTGGTAATTACGTCGTGGCTAGGCTGGTGAAAAGCCTGGATGCACGCGCCGCCGGCTTTGTACACGATATTGTTCTGAATCGTGTTGTAGGTCGACGTGGTGTAGATTCCATGGACAAAGTTATTTCCCACCGCGCCCACGTTCCAGACAATGTTCTTCGACCAGTTGTTGTTGTTGCTGGCTCCGATCGCGCCGAGGATTCCGCCGCCGCCTATGCCATCGCCGCAAGTGTAAGCTCCAGAGCCGTTGTCAATGTCATGAATGCGGTTGTAGGTGAGGTTCACATAGTTTCCGTTTGAAAAAACGCCCATGCAACCCTTCGGGTTATTGATATCAAAGCCGACCAAGTCTACGTAGTTGCCGGTGATCCAGATTGCCGGATCGTTGGCAGTGTTGTTGGCGGTGTTAAGAATCGAAGTACCGTAGCCCGAAGCTACAAACGCAGTGTGGCAGGCGCTGGTACCGCTGCCGGTGATCTTGGCCGTGCGACCGCTGGAGACGGTGTACGTTCCTGGCTGGACAATTACGAGCGTGCATCCAGAGACCGAGGAGGCCGCCTTAGCTAAAGTCGCCCAGGGCGAACTGGATGTTCCGGCATTCGAATCGTTGCCGCTCGGTGAAACATAGCGTACGGTCGTGTATTTCGAGTTTGAAGTATAAGCATCCGAAATCATGGAGCTGTAGGCTGACGAGAGAGTTCCGCTTCCACCGGAAGAGGGTGCCGTGGCAATTGTCAACGTCAGATTCGA
>PJLO01000002.1:194235-254823 GCA_003010405.1 Acidobacteriota bacterium
AAGCCTGGATGCACGCGCCGCCGGCTTTGTACACGATATTGTTCTGAATCGTGTTGTAGGTCGACGTGGTGTAGATTCCATGGACAAAGTTATTTCCCACCGCGCCCACGTTCCAGACAATGTTCTTCGACCAGTTGTTGTTGTTGCTGGCTCCGATCGCGCCGAGGATTCCGCCGCCGCCTATGCCATCGCCGCAAGTGTAAGCTCCAGAGCCGTTGTCAATGTCATGAATGCGGTTGTAGGTGAGGTTCACATAGTTTCCGTTTGAAAAAACGCCCATGCAACCCTTCGGGTTATTGATATCAAAGCCGACCAGGTCGACGTAGTTGCCGGTGATCCAGATTGCCGGATCGTTGGCAGTGTTGTTTGCGGTGTTAAGAATCGAAGTACCGTAGCCCGAAGCTACAAACGCAGTGTGGCAGGCGCTGGTACCGCTGCCGGTGATCTTGGCCGTGCGACCGCTGGAGACCGTGTAAGTTCCTGGGCCTACCAGAACCAGAGCGCATCCGCTTACGGTCGAGGCGGCATGGTCCAACGTCGCCCAGGGTGCAGCTGAGCTTCCCGAATTGGAGTCGCTGCCGTTCGCCGACACATAGTAGGTGTTCGAAGCGGAGTAAAGCGAGTTCGAGGCGTAAGCCGAAGAGATGTAGCTGCTGTAGGCGCTGGCCAGTGTGGCGCGACTTTCTGAGGGCGTGGCCGACGGCGAAGTCGTCGCTGGAGCGGCCGTGGACGTCTGCGAGGGGGTGGACGTAGAGCTAGAGGTAGACGTCGAGCCAGTACTCGAAGACGCAGGAGTATCAGTACTCGTAGTGTTAGGAGACGTCGAGCTTGGAGTCGATGTCGAATTCGGCGTGACTGCTGCAGACTGAACTTTTGCAAAGCCGCCGCCGCAGCCTATCTGAGCAGCGGCGAGAACTAGCAGGACCGGTAGTGGGAAAAGTTTTCTCATTTAATGTTCCTGAAGCAACAGTACGGATCTGTTTCCGCTACTTACATCAGGGAACTACTTACCTTGCCTCAGAATACTGCCCTAGGCCTGAACTATTTCTGATTAAGGTTTTTAGTGTTCTTGTGCGGATGACTTAAGTCGAGAGACTCTGAATAGTAGGACAGCGGACACTGGCGAAGACAACTGGGTTGAGGAGCGCCATCATTTTTACTGAAAGGATTAGCTAGGGAACAAGTCTGCGGAAATGTTCTGCATCGCTTCCCACCTTAGGCCGAGAACTCAGGGCTAAGGTGGCACCCGGCGACGGATGATGTGTCTACTCCGACCTTGATAGCACATATCTTAGAATCACGGCACCAAATGCAAAGCATGCGCCGACGGCCAGCGAACCCGCGTTGGTTGCACCCGAGAAGCGGTGGAAGATCAGGGCAACCGAGGCCGCTCCAAGAGTTTGTCCCGTCAAACGCGAGGTGCCTAACATTCCGTTCGCCGCACCGCTCCGTTCTTTCGGAGCAGAGGACATAATGTCTCGATTATTCGGGGTTTGAAAGAATCCAAAGCCGACACCGCACAGAGCTATTCTCCAAACAATGGACACGGTGGCCGCGCGTGTCGGCAGTAGCACCAGTGACAACAGACCGACGCTCAATGTGGCCATCCCAAAAACTCCCAAAAGTTTAGACGAACAGCGTTCAACCATGTATCCCGCAATGAGATCTGCAGCCATAGCCCCCAATGGCCAGGCTGAGAAGAGGAACCCGCGCTCGATCTGACTACGGCCCAAAACATTTTGCAAATAGAAAGGCAGGGACACATAAGCCAGCATCTGTGCCGTATAAGAGAAGACAGAGGTCGCCATCGACAAAGCAAAAAGCGGTTTGTGTAGCAGATCAACCGCTAACAACGGGGCAGGCTGGGACAGCTCGCGCCGCACCAGGACAACGCCGGCACAGATAGCCGCCGCAACCCCGATCGCGCCCGTCCTTGCCGATACTCCATGACCGAAAGCACTGGCGCTGCTCAGCAGAATGCCGAACGTCAATGCACTCAGGAGTGCGCTCTTATACTCAAACGGGCGTCCTGAGCCGGTTGGATTGGGCAGAGCAAACATTGTGATTACGAGAGCGAAGATCTCCACTGGAATATTCACGGCGAAGAACCAGTGCCATGATGCGACTGACAGGATGCCTGTGGCGACCATTGGTGCCAGAAAGGTTGAAACCGCACTGATCATCGCGTTTATACCCACTCCCCGCCCGAGCATGCTGGAAGGGAAAATGGTGCGTACCAGTGCTATGTTTACGCTTAGGACTCCTGAGACGCCCAGCCCTTGGATAAAACGCGCAACCGCTAACGAAATCAGCGAATGGGAAAGGGCACTAAAGAGCGAAGCTATCGCCAAGGTTGCTATTCCGGCCTGGTACACCCTCCGATAACCAACAATGTCCCCCAATGCGGAAAATGGCAGTAATGTCGTGACTACCGCAAGCTGGTAGGCATTGACGATCCAGATCGAGGCCGCCGGAGTAGCACCCAAAGAACGGGCAATCGTCGGAAGCGCAACATTGGTGCCTATCACCTCTACAACCGCCACGTAAACCGTGAGGGAAATGCTCAGCATGGCCCAGTACCGCTTGGGTACGGGGAGGCCGTCAAGGTAATCGGCTTCGGCAGGTCTTGGTGCCGTTATTAACGGACCGTCATAGCTGTCGGCTTCATCTTCACCAATCATTCTCACCAACCTCACATCTCCTCATCCGGAGCCCTTCAACCTAACACATAACGCACCGATCTTCTGTAGTAAACGTGTAGTAAATGCTGTGATCTTCTTTGATTGTGTACACAAGACCTCCCGCCGGGGTTTGCGCGGTTGTGTAGAACTCTTCAGAGCTGATTCTTATGATTGGAACAAACCGAAACCTAGGTTTTCTCGTCTGTGAGAGACCTTTCCATGGACCTACTTATATGGATAAAAGACAAAGAACAGAACTGACAGTGCCGCGAGTATCCACAGACCCATGCCAATCTCTCGGGTTTTGCCCTGTACCAGTTTGCAGAACGGGTAGAGCAGAAATCCTGCGGTGATACCGACTGCGATGTTGTAGGTGAAGCACATCAGCGAGACGACGGCGAAGGCAGGGATAGACTCGGTGTAGTCCGTGAAATCAATGCGGGTGATGGGCGCAAGCATGAAGAGGCCGACGATGATCAGCGCGGGGCCGTAAGCTTGCGGCGGAATGGCGGCGACGAAAGGCGCCGTGAACGCCGACAGGGCAAAACAGATGGCCACCACGACGGCGGTCAGTCCGGTGCGTCCTCCAGCTTCGATTCCGGTAGCGGATTCGACGAAGGCTCCCGAAGTTGTGGTGCCGAAAACGGGCGACAGCGTGGTCGCAATGGCATCGGCCATCATGGGGCGTTCAATCTGCGGCAGGTTGCCATGCTTGTCGAGAAAACCCGCCCTGGCAGAGAGTCCAATGAGCGTGCCCATGGTGTCGACGAAAGCCATGATGAAGATGGTAAGGACGATGGGCAGAGCTTTGGGCGAGAGCGCTCCGCGCAGGTCGATTTGCGCAAAAATGGGAGCGACGCTCGAGGGCGCGCCGAAGAATGCGGTGGGCCAGGGGGTAATGCGCGTCGCGAAGGCCAACAGCGCGGTGGAGACAATTCCTATAAGAAGTGCACCGGGAACTTTTCGTATTACGAGCGCGCCAATCAGCAGGAATCCGAAGATGGCGACGAGGACCGGAGGGCCAGTGAGCGCGCCCGCTTTGACCGGGGCGCCCGGTACGCCGAGCTCGACGATGCCGGTTTGATTAAGTCCAATGAAGGTGAGGAACAGGCCTATACCCACGGCAAAGCTGTAGCGCAGGGAGGTCGGGATGGATTCGACCAGCCACTGGCGCAAGCGCAGAACGGTGAGCACAACAAAGGCGAGGCCCGCGATAAAGATTGCGCCCAGCGCGGTTTGCCAGCGAATCCCGAGGCCAAGGCACACGGTGAACGCTATGAAGGCGTTTTCCCCCATGTAGGGCGCGATGGCGAAGGGTCGATTGGCGTAGACGCCCATCAGCAGACAGCCGACACAGGTCGCCAGGATCGTCGCCGTCATGGACGGTCCCGTGGGAATGCCAGCGGTTTTGAGAATCGCCGGGTTGACCACGATGATGTACGACATGGTGGTGAAGGTCGTGAGACCAGCCAGAATCTCGCGGCGCAAGGTGCTACCGTGCAACTCGATCTGAAAGAATTGACGAAGAGCGTTCAATGGCTTATCCCCGTGCGTCTGAAGCAGAGTTTCTGCCCAGCGTACATTCCCCGCAAGTCGTGGTCAACGGCTTAAAGTGTTCCATACAGTGCCTCACGCGAGCCTCTTGCCCGCAGCGGTGTTGCGCGGTAACGTGAGAGAAGATGTTTGCTCGCAGAACAGACTGGAACCTTTCGACGAACCGCTACTCGCTCGCCCTGGAAAAAGCTCGGCGCGATGGGCGCACGCTGCTGGACCTGACGGCTTCAAACCCTACTACGGTGGGCCTGAGCTTTGAAGGCGAGCGCATTCTCCGCTCGCTGCAACATCCCCGGGCGCTCGAATACGAACCGGCCTCGAAGGGGATTCTGTCGGCGCGCGAGGCCGTTTCGTCGTACTATGCGGCGCGCGGAATCGAGCTCTTGCCGGAACAGATCATCCTCACGGTCAGCACGAGCGAGGCCTACTCTTACTGCTTCCGTCTGCTGTGCGATCCGGGAGACGAGGTGCTGGTTCCTTCGCCGAGTTACCCCCTTTTTGAGTTTCTGGCCGACATTCAGGACGTGAAGCTGGTGCCTTACGAATTGGTGTACGACCAAGGCTGGCAGATCGAATTCGAGTCGCTGGCAAGGGCGATTACGCCGCGCTCAAAAGCCATTATGGTGGTCAATCCGAATAACCCTACCGGTCACTTTACGCGGGCCTGGGAGCTGGAGCGCCTGAACGGTCTGTGCGGTGTTCACGAACTGGCGCTGGTGGCCGACGAAGTCTTCCTCGATTACGGGCTGACCGATGAGCAGCCGATGAGCTTCGCTTCGAACGAAGGTGCGCTTACGTTTACCTTAAGCGGGCTTTCAAAGATCTGTGCTCTGCCGCAGATCAAGGTTGCCTGGATTGCCGCGAGCGGGCCCAAGGCACTGGTGAAGGCGGCGCTTGATCGCCTCGATGTCATCGCCGACACGTATCTCTCGCCGAACGCTCCGGTGCAGTGGGCTATCCCCGAACTTCTGGAGACGCGGGGGGAGATTCAGCATCAGTTGCGGGAGCGAGCTCTGCGGAATCTGCGCGAACTCGACATGCAATTAGCCGCAGCGAAGATGACGACTCGGCTCGCGCTTGACGCCGGGTGGTATGCCGTACTGCGCATTCCGGCAACGCGTTCGGATGAGGATGTTGCCATTGAACTGCTGGAGCGAGAGGGCGTGCTGATTCATCCGGGACATTTCTTTGATTTTCCTGGCGCGGGTTACCTGGTTGTGAGCCTCATCGCGCCGGAAGAAAATTTCCGCGAAGGGATATCGCGCGTACTGCGGGCCATCGATGCGCAGCACTGAGCCCCTGGGACTTTGAGTTCGTGCTGCCTTGAGGATATGATCGATCGATGATTCACGAAGTTGTCGCCCTTGGCCCATTCCAGAGTAACTGCTCCATCGTCGGCGATGAACAGTCGCATGAAGCGATGGTTATCGATCCTGGCGCAGAGGTTCCGAGGATTCTCGCAATTGTGGCGCGCCACGGATTGCAAGTGAAGCAGATAGTGATGACCCATGCGCACATTGATCACATCGGCGGTGCCATGCGGCTGAAGGCAGCAACCGGAGCGTCGGTTCTGCTCAACGAAGGCGACTCCGCTCTGCTGGGCCAGCTGTTTTTGCAGGCTCAGTGGGCAGGGATGGAAGATCCAGGCAAGGTCGAAGTGGACAGGTACCTGAAGGATGGGGACAAAGTTACAGTTGGGTCTATCAGTGGTGAAATCCTGCTGACGCCGGGGCACAGCGAAGGGTCGCTCTGTATCTATTTTGCGAAAGAAAAGAAGCTGATTGCGGGCGATACGCTGTTTGCTGGATCGGTGGGGCGTACGGATTTGCCCGGCGGCAGCTACGAAAAGCTTATGAATTCACTACGCACCAAGCTGCTCACGTTGCCTGACGACGTGAGCGTTGTCCCGGGACACGGTCAGTTGACCACCATTGGCAAGGAGCGGGTGTTCAATCCGTTTTTGCAGTAGGGAAGGGCCTTTCAGGGAAGAATGACCACAAAAAAATCCCCCGCGCAGCGGGGGATTTCTGTCTGAATAGAGATCTATTTTGCCGGGGCGGTCTTCACCGGAGCGGACTTCGTGTTGTCGAGCACCGATCCGCCGCCGCTGCTGCGCGTGGAGATAATCGCCAAGGTGAATGAGGTGAGCATGAATATGACCGCAGCCCAAGTTGTGAACTTGGTCAGGAGGTTGGCTCCCGCGCGTGGTCCAAATGCTGTCTGGCTGCCCAGTCCTCCGCCGAAAGCACTGGCGAGATCGGCGCTGGCACCGCTCTGCAGCAGGACTACCCCGATCAGGAAGAGACACACGATGACGTGAACGATGGTGACCAGAACGAGAATCATGCTTATCCTTTCCGGCGGTTTACGCACACCGGAGTATTCTAACATTGCCTGCCTGGGACAATTTGAAGCGTTGAACCCTGAGTTTCCGGGAGAACTTATGGTGCGGAAGGCGGGACTTGAACCCGCATGCCTCTCGGCGCCACCCCCTCAAGATGGTGTGTCTGCCAATTCCACCACTTCCGCACTGCCATCGCTGCTACCGCTTAGGACTGGAGTCCTGATCGCAACGACTCAACTTCCAACGAACGTAACTAAGTATAACAAACTCGGCACACTTGGGAAGCCTTGGCGGGCCAAACAGTAAACATAACTGTGGAATTCCGGCCGTAAACGACGGTGCGCGGCCGGAATTCCAGAATGCGCTGCTACCATTTTACGATTTTCGCGAGTGAGTCGGGCTTGAGGCTGGCGCCCCCAATGAGCGCGCCATCGATTTCCGCCTGCTCCAACAAGTTATGCGCGTTCTCTGGTTTAACGCTTCCGCCATAAAGGATGCGAAGCTGCCGGGCATAGTCATCGCCGAAGACGTTCGCTGCTTCCTGGCGGATCAAGCGGTGCGCATCATTTGCCATTTCAGGAGTTGCCGTCAATCCCGTGCCGATGGCCCATACCGGTTCGTAGGCAACGGTCATTTTGGCGGCCTTGCGTGCGGAAATGCCTCTGAACGCCCGCGAGCACTGGCGACGAAGCACATCTTCGGTAATGCCCGCTTCGCGCTCTTCCTTAACTTCGCCGACGCAAACGATAGGGGAAAGTCCAGCTTCGAGCGCCACTTCCAGACGGCGGTTGACGGTGTCATCGGTTTCGCCGAAGTATTGACGCCGTTCGGAGTGGCCGATGATGACCCACTCGCATTTGGCTCCGACGAGCATTTCGCAGCTGATTTCGCCAGTGAATGCGCCTTCTTTTTCCCAGAAAACGTTCTGAGCGCCGACTTCTACGTTGGTACCCTCGGCCATTTCGACCAGGGTCGCAATGTTAACGAAGGGTGGGCAGATTACGATTTGATCGCGGGTGTGTCCGGCCACCAAGGGTATGAATTCCTGCATGAACTGACGTGTTTGCCCTGGGGTCTTATACATCTTCCAGTTGGCTGCGATGATCTTCTTGCGGCTCATGTTTGCCTCGTCTGTCTGTTGAATAATTTTATTCAATTGGTTTCTATGGTCGCGAAACTCCAGTGCGTGGCATTGCGCCGCCGCTGCTCGTTTTTCGCAGCCTGTATAAACTCGGCCAAGGTTTCAGGACTGAATAACACGAAATGCACTTCGCGGATGCTGCGCGCCTGACTCAACTCGTCAATGACGGTGCGCACCGCGACGGTTGCGGCCGCATCCACGGGATACCCGTATACTCCCGTGGAGATTGCGGGAAATGCTATGGAGCGCAAGTTTAGCCGGTCTGCCAGCCGCAGAGAATTGCGATAGGCATTAGCCAGAATGCCACTTTCTCCGTGCAATCCGTCTTCCCAGACAGGCCCAACCGTGTGAATGACGAATGCTGCATGCAATTCCCCGCCGCTTGTCTGGATGGCTTCGCCCGGAGGAAGGTGGCCGCTGCGGGCGACAATCTTGCGGCATTCTTCGAGTATGGCTGGCCCTCCGGCAAGATGGATTGCTCCGTCGACTCCACCTCCGGCCGTCAAGCTGGAATTCGCAGCATTGACGATGGCGTCGGTGGTCTGCATCGTGATGTCGCCCTGCTCGAAAGAGATTTGCGCACCTTCGTCAAGGGTCAGCCGTACCTTCTTCACTTTTCTTACTTGTTGGTCAGGGCTTCAACGCCTGGTAGCTTCTTGCCTTCCAGGAACTCAAGCGAAGCGCCACCGCCGGTTGAGATGTGAGTGATTTTGTCGGAAACGCCGGCCTTGTGAACTGCCGCTACGCTGTCACCGCCGCCTACAATCGATGTTGCGCCGGGATTGTCAGCCACCGCTTCGGCGATCTTCATAGTGCCTTTGCAGAAGTGCTCGAACTCAAAGACGCCCATGGGACCATTCCATACGATCGTGCGCGCTCCGGAAATCTCGTCTGAGAACTTCTCGATGGTCGCGGGACCGATGTCGAGCGCCATCTTGTCCGCCGGAATTGCCTGGCCTTCGGGGATGATGGTTCCGACGGCAGCAGCATCGAACTTATCAGTGACCACATGGTCTATCGGCAGCAGCAGGCGAACTTTCTTCTGCTTGGATTCACTGAGCAGTTCCTTGGCGAGATCGATCTTTTCGGCTTCGAGCAGCGACTTGCCGACCTCCTGGCCTTCCGCTTTCAGGAAGGTATATGCCATGCCTCCGCCGATAATGAGCGCGTCTACCTTGGGCAGCAGATTGCGAATAACACCGATCTTGTCGCTGACCTTTGCGCCGCCCAGTATGGCCAGGAACGGCTTGGTCGGGTTCTCCGTTGCCTTGCCGAGGTATTCCAGTTCCTTCTCCATGAGCAGGCCGGCGGCACTCTTTGGCAGGTAGTGAGTCACGCCCTCTGTGCTGGCGTGGGCGCGGTGGGCAGATCCGAAGGCGTCATTGACATATAACTCGGCAAGGCTCGCCAATTGTTTTGCGAACGCCGGATCGTTCTTTTCTTCTTCTTCGTGGTAGCGGACGTTTTCCAGCAAAAGAGTCTGTCCGCGTTCGAGATGGTTGGCCATTTCGGTGGCTTGCAGGCCGACACAATCAGGCGAAAAGCCAACGTTTTGACCACGGCCCATGCGTTCATCCAACAGGATGCGCAGGCGCTCGGCTACGGGCTTCAGACTGTACTTGGGATCGGGCTTGCCTTTTGGGCGTCCGAGATGCGAGGCAAGTATCAGCTTGGCTCCGTGGCGCAAAGCATACTCAATGGTGGGCAGCGTTTCGCGGATACGGGTGTCATCCGTGACGCGGCCATTATCGAGTGGAACATTAAAATCCACCCTCATTAAAACTCTATGATTATTTAGTTGCAGGTCGCGGATCGAGAGCTTGGCCATGGCGTGCTTACCTAAGTGATCTGTTACTGCTGATGAGTTGTGTTGACGCTTTATTGATGGAAGCAAGAACGGGTTGAAGGCAATTTGCTTCAACCCGTTTCGTACTTAGAGACCTTTCGAACCCAGGAATTTGATCAGGTCCTTTACTCGGTTGCTGTAGCCCCACTCGTTGTCGTACCACGAAATGATCTTTACAGTGTTGCCCACAACCTTGGTGAGCGGCGCATCGAAGATCGAGGAACGTGGATCGCCCTTGAAGTCGCTGGAAACCAGTTCGTTTGTATCGTAGCCCAGGATGCCCTTCATTGGGCCGTCGGCGGCGGCTTTGATAGCAGCATTTACTGATTCTGCCGTGACTGGCTTTTCGGCAACGAAGGTCAAATCGACAACCGAGACGTTTGGCGTTGGGACGCGAATGGCAAAGCCGTCCAGCTTACCTGAGAGCTCGGGAATGACGAGTTTCAAGGCCTTGGCTGCGCCGGTCGAGGTCGGAATCATTGAGAGTGCCGCGGCGCGGGCGCGACGAAGATCGCTGTGCGGGAAGTCCAGAATTACCTGGTCATTGGTGTAGCTGTGAATGGTCGTCATCAACCCGCTGGCGATGCCGAATGTATCGTTGAGAACCTTGGCCACAGGAGCGAGGCAGTTCGTGGTGCAAGACGCGTTCGAAATGATGTTGTGCTTCGCCGGATCATATTTATTGTCGTTGACGCCTAGCACGATGGTGATGTCTTCATTCTTTGCCGGAGCCGAGATGATGACTTTCTTCACGGTTCCGCGCAGGTGCTTCTTAGCGTCTTCCGCATTGGTGAAACGGCCTGTGGACTCGACAACAACCTGAACGCCCATCGAATCCCATTCCAGCAGCGCTGGGTCTTTTTGCGCAAAAACCTTTACCTTCTTACCGTCGACGATGATGCAATCACCCTCGGCCTTGATGTCAGAGTTCAGGTTTCCGAGAATCGAATCGTACTTAAGAAGGTGGGCGAGAGTTTTGGGACTGGTCAGGTCATTTACAGCGACAATGTCAATGTTTGCGTCTCCGAGTGCTGCACGGAAAACGTTACGGCCGATTCGGCCGAAGCCGTTGATACCAACTTTAATTGCCATTCTTGCCTCCCAGGCATTTGCAGAACGCAGAAGCGGATGTAATGTACGCAAAAGCGCGCATTTAATTTAGCATTGCCCCCCTTCCTGAGCAAACTGTGAGCGATGATTTTCTGAGGATCTCACCAGTTGTTCCGAACCAGTTAGCACGTGCTTTCCGCGAGTCTGTTAAATGTTTTTTCCCGCTGATTCTTGAACCCAGTAACGAGGAAAGAAACAGGTACTGGCGCGTTTCCCACAATTTGGAAGGGAGGGACTCGCCCGAAATGCGGCGGACGTGGTATAAGTCCCTTATGCGCAGATGGATGCGTGATCGCGTGAAGCGTCGCAATCAGAAGAAGAACAACCCGCAGGAATTGGAAACGGTACAGCAGGAGCAAGCGCCTCTGCAGCCCACATTTCTTGACCGCGCAAACTCCTGGGCAGCATGCGGCCAAGAGTCCGCCGATGCTCAGGGCGAAATTCCGCATCAGCCTGTCTACGAGGCCCAGCCGGAAAAAGATCCGTCGGATTCCGATGTTGAAGGCGCTTTTCGCGACCGATCGCTTGCGCGGCGTGATCGCTCGCGCCGGCGCGGCCGGGGTGGGCACGATCGCATCCGCACTGACCAGCAACAAAAAGCAGCGCAGACGGCAGCCAACGTGCCGGTGCTCCCGATTATCCCCGGCCTAGCTACCGGTGAAGCCGCTGAAATCAACGAACCCGAGTCGGGGGAAGCTCCTGAGCTGGATGGGGTCGCTGCGGCATCCAGCAAGACAAGCGCCCCGAAAGGGAAGAAGGGCGCGGTCGTTCTTTCGATCGGGCTTCCAGGTTCAGGGAAAAGCTCGTGGTTCAAGCGCCACGGCATTATTCCGCTTTCCAGTGATCTGGTGCGCGGACTGCTGTTTGACGATGCCACCGAGCAGCGCTTTCAAGAGCTTGTTTTCTCCTCGCTGCGTTCGCTGTTGCGCGCTCGTCTGATCGCGGGCCGCCCGATGAGCTACATCGATGCGACCAATCTCTCCCCCAAAGAGCGTCATAGCTGGATCAAGATGGCGCATGACTTTGGCTATGAAGCTCACGCGGTGTTTTTTGATGTGCCGACCGAAATCTGCATGGAGCGCAACCGCAAACGCTCCCGCAATGTGCCCGACGAAGTCATGTTGCGCATGGCGCAGAAGCTGCGCCCACCAAAATTCGAGGAAGGGTTCGCCAAGGTGATCGTGGTTCGCTTGAAGGTCAAAAAGGATTCGGACGCTGCGCCAGCTGCCGATCAGTCCATGAACCAGGCGAAACCCGGAAGGCGGCATATAGGTTAATAGGCTGATAGTTGGTCATGATCGAAAGAGCGCGATGCTTGCGTTCTTTTTCATTTGCAGCAACCGAGATTCGCAGAATGACTGCTTCAGGAGACTAGGCGAAGGCCGGTTTGCGAGGCTCTTGCCGGATGAACTGCCGGTAGACAAACGGTGAAGTGGGTACCGTGGCTGGCTTCTCCGGTGGTGCTGCGGACGTGGATTGAACCGCCTAGTTTTTCCACGATGTTGCGCGAGATCCAAAGGCCGATGCCAAGTCCATGTTCGCCCTTGGTGGTGAAGAAGGGCTCGAAAATTTCTTCCAGTTTTTCTCGACTAATGCCGGAGCCCGTGTCTGAGACAACCACTTTCACGTCCTGCCCCTCTGGGATGACTTCCAGGTTCAGTAATCCGCCTTGGGGCATTGCGTCTATTGCGTTTGAGATCAGGTTTGTGAAGACCTGGCGCAGCTCTCCTGGAATAACAGAAACTAATGAATTTTTTTGATAGTGGCGCTCTACCCGAACACCTGTTTGCTCAATCTGGCGACGGAAGGATTCGAGCGACGCATCGAGCAAGTCGCTGACCTGCACATTTAGCCGCTCGCCGGAGTTGCGATGCGGAGCCAAAGTCTCCCTCGCGATGTTGACCATTCGGTCCACTTCTTTCTTTGCGGACTGAAGTAACATCTTGGAGTCGTTGGTCAGGTCCGGCTGCGAATTCAGCACGAACAGAATATCGTTCAACGACGCGAGTGGATTATTGATCTCATGCGCGAGGCTTGCGGCGAGGCGTCCTGTAGCAGCCAGCCTTTCAGAACGGCGGAGAGCTTCCTCTAGTTGTCCATTCAACTTTCTGATTTCTGCCTCGGTTTTCTTGCGCTCCGAGATGTCTCGAATAGCCGCAGTGACGACTGTGCCTTCCTCCGTGGTCATTGGACTCAGACTGATTTCCACCGGAAACTCCGAGCCATCCTTGCGTAAGCCGAACAATTCCAACCCGACGCCCATAGGACGCACCCGGGGATCGGAGAAATAAGTATTCAGATATATCGAGTGATACTTGCGGTAGCGCTCGGGAATGAGAACGTCGATTCGTCTGCCAATCAGCTCAGAGCGTTGGTAACCGAAAAGTCGCTCACTCTCTTTGTTTACAAGCTGAATGCAGCTCTTGGCATCAAGGATGGCAATGCCATCGGGCGCGGACTCCAGCAGGCCGCGGAAGTAGACTTCACTGTTTCGTACCGCATCTTCGACGCGTTTGCGTTGAATGGCAGTCGCTATAACATTGGCCACCGAGCGCAGAAAGTTAACATCGTCCAAATCGAATTCGCGGGGCATTGAACTGAACGCGCCCAAGACTCCATAGGGTGCATCGTGCCCTGGTATTTGCACAGTCATCCCGCTGCGAATGTTATGGTCCTTCAATATAGGAGAGGGGGTGAACGGCGTGTCCGACGCGTAGTCCTCGACCACTACGCGCTGTTGCGTCAGAAAGGTGTATCCAGCTTGAAACTTACGCTCGATCGGGAAGGTAGCGACTCCGATATATCCCGGTTCCCAGCCAAGTCCGGCGCGAAGCACAAATTCATTCCTGGAGGGCAGGACCTCAAGCACTCCGCAGAAACCGAGTTGAAGCACCTCCGCCGTAAGGCCGATGGAGTTATCCAGCAGGACCGAGAACTCACCGCCCTGCAGCGCAAACTGGCTGAGCTCCGCTAAGGCTGCCTGTTGTTTTGTCCTGCTGTCCGTGGTCTCCTCCGGCTCCGGTGTTCGGCTTCCACTACCCGCATCGGATATCAATTCAAGTCTCCAGCCCCCAATTGGGGTGCTCGCCTGTCTTAACTCTTTCGTTAGGATGCACGAAGCCTTTCTCAGGTTAGTTTCTCGAAAGGGGCGCCTTGTTCGTAAGGACTCTCCGGTTCAATTCGGCGTCTGCGCCAACAGGCGCACACCGCGAAAACGCTACACTGCGAGGGCCGGAGAGAAGCGGCACGGTCATGCAGGAGCGCCCGATCTTCCTAAAAAAGCCGCAGAAAAGAGTTACTCCAACTGGAAGAGCACATTGACGTGCGCCGTGATGATGATCTTCGCGGGAGTGAAGCCCTGAATAGGAGCTGGCTCCGTGTGGCCTGTCAGAAGCTGTGCTTTCATTATCACGGGGCGTGGCTGCGGTATGAATTCGCTGGCGTCCACCGAAGCGTAGCTCATTGCGCCCAGTTTTCGTCCGCCCGCTTGGGCAAGGACTTCGGCGTTGCTTCTGGCCTTGCGATAACCGTCCTCGATGGCTTTCATCTTCGCGGATTCGATGTTTCGCAGGGTAAAACTGATGCTGAAACCGTCACTGGTGTCCAGTTGGGAAAAACCATCGGACAGTGGCCCCAGCTTCTCGAATTCATGCACTTTGACCACGACGGAGCTGTTGACCTGGAAACCTATAAGCTTGTGTTTTGCATTCCATTGGTAGACCGGGGTCATGGTGAAAGAACCAATTTCGGCGTCCCCGGGGGCAAGCCCGTTATCGCGTATAATCTGGCGAATCCTTGCGGCTGATTCCCGAGCTTGCGCGTAAGCGTCCTGGAGCCTTGCCTGTTGCAGGGAAATAGAGAACTGAACAAGCGCTGTGTCAGGCGCGCTCTCGAATTTACCTTCGCTGCCCGACCAGAGTGTCTCCGAGATAACTGGAGTTTGCTGCGCGGCGACGGCTGTGGTAATCAACAGCAGACATGCAATGCAGGCTAATTTGAGGTGATTCATCATTCTCCTTAGACGTAGCTGCGAGGGACAGCCATGTATTGGCGCGGCATTGTAATATAGTTTCGTGCTGGCCGTGCTTTGAACATTGCTCCAGCAAGTGAATTGAGGAAGAATAAAAGACACAGGAGTGGACGTGAACTTGCGCAAGTGGGCTGTACCCCTAACAATTGCAGGGCTGGGCGCAATACTCTTATCAGAGCGTGGCCGTAAGCTAGTGCGTTCAATGGCAGAGCACCTTAGCTCGAATCCAGGACGGCTGGCGGCTTGGGACGACCCAGCAAGAAAAGAACTCGATCGTATTCAGCAAGCCGTAAAAGAACTTGAGGAATCATTAGGAACTCACAGGGCGATATGACTCAATTGCATACTGCAATCCAGGCCGGCGCCCATGCGCCGGTCTTGATTTTTTATGCAGCCAGAGAGTCTATTCGGCGCGCCATCTGGAGGTCCTTCTGGGTGATGCCGCCTGCATCGTGGGTTGAGAGCCCGAGTGTGACGCGGTTGTAAACAATTCGGATATCGGGGTGGTGCGCTTCCTGCTCAGCTATTTCGGCGACTTTGTTCACAAATTTCATGGCGTCAGTGAAATTGTTGAAGGTCAGGAGGCGCTCGATCTGGTCATTTTGCAAGCTCCACTTATTTAGTTTCTGCATCCCCTCTGTCACTTGTTGCCGATCCAGCTTTGTTTCCATCTCAAACTCCTTCCGGTCTAAACCGAACTTATCTTGGAAAGATGCTCGGTATAGCAGAAGCGATCACGTTGAGAATCAATTTCGCTGTGCAACTCCTCCCAGACGGACTGCGGAATCGAGAGGAATACTTCGACAATCGCGGGGTCAAATTGCCGGCCTGACCAGGCTGCAATCTCTTCCCGCGCTTCACCGATGCTGCGGGCTCGGCGGTATGGACGATCCGAGGTGATGGCATCGAAGGCGTCGGCAACAGCGAAAATCCGCGCTCCCACGGGAATTTCCTCACCCTTGAGCCCGCGTGGGTAGCCATTTCCATCCCAATGCTCCTGGTGGCAATGCACGATTTCGGCGGCTTCGGAGAGGAATGGAATTTTTCTGAGAATCTTATAGCCCAGATAGCAGTGCTGCTTCATTACGGCTCTTTCTTCCTGATTCAGAGGCAACGGTTTCCGCAGGATGGCATCGGGAATTGCCATTTTGCCGATGTCGTGCAGGAATGCTCCGCGTGCCATCACGCGCATGAGCTCGGAATCCAGTCGCAGGGCGCGCGCAATTTGAATTGCAAAGGCGGTCACGCGCTTGGAGTGACCCTCGGTTTCAGCGTCCTTCATATCAAGCGCGTCGCCCAATGCTTCCAGGGTTATGTCGTAGGAGCGTTCCAGCTCGGCAATCGTCTCACGGAGCTCCCTGGTGCGCTGGTTCACCAGAGCTTCCAGATTGGACTGATGAATGCGATTTTCCACCCGCAGGTTGTGCGCTTCCAGAGCGCGCCTCACTACGGCCAGCAGCTGCTCGCGCTCGAATGGTTTCAGGAGATAGTCGTATGCTCCGTTCCGGATCGCTGCGAGAGCAACGGAAATATCGTGCACGGAGGTGACCATCACGACCATTAAATCTCGGTAACGTTGCCGGACGGTCTCAAGCAGGGCTATACCGTCGAACTCGGGCATCATCAGATCGGTCAAGATCAGTTGAAAATTGCTGTCCTTTTCGAGGATGGCCAGCGCTTCCAGACCGGAGCTGACGTGCCTACACTCGTAGGAAGCATGTTCCAGCATGCGACATACGACCTTCCGGATCGGCTCTTCATTATCGACAACAAGGATGCGCTCAACTGGCATGGGATTTTCCTCTCGTGCAGAACCGCAGTATTGTCGGGCAGCCTGAAAACAGTCTACTCACATTTGTCCGAAAACCTAAAAACTAAAGGGAAAAGCCCCGCGAAAACTGGAGGCAAACTTCGAAAATGATTTCTCAGGGTTTGAATCCTAGGTATTTTTGACCCACTATCCCGAACTGGCGTTCTACCTTGCCCAGATCTCCCGGTAATAATTGGCATTTTTGTGCCACTTTGTGTCTTGATTGTGCCATCCAGCTATCAAAACCTAAGAGGGACTAAGGCGGAAAAATTACCTCCGGTCCATTTCTGGAAAATTTCTCGAACGCCCGAAGTCCTTGATTCGATCCAAGTTGTTTCGTTTTCCGCATCCAGAATTTTTTTCCCGGCGAAGCTTGGGCAGGACGATTGCTCTACTTATCGCGTAACTGATTCCGGTATCGGACATATGGATCTAGCTGAGGAGCCGTAATTCAGGCACTCGCGGTCTTAGGATTCGATGCAGTTGGCTCCGCATTGGAGCTCATTAACAAAGGGAGTATGAAATGACGAACCCATTCCAGGAAACGCTACCGGTCGCGATTCTTCGTTTTTGCCTCAGCGCCCAAAGTGAACGTTTGGAGCATTACCGGGCTGCATACGAAGCCAACCGGCACCGCGTTTATTCGTTTGCCTTCTGGATGACGGACAGCGAAATGCTGGCAGAGGAGATCTCCGAGCGCACCTTTCTGAGGGCCTTTTCCTTGAATGACCAGCCTACGGACGAGATGATCGACAAGGCGCTGCTGCGCGAGTTAAAGAACGGGAAGTTCGTTACGCTAGCTCCGGTGCGGGTACATTGCTCCACAGTGAACGAAGTCAGCAATGTGCGCCGGAACGCGAAGCGCGTCGATCTGGAACGCGCCATTGTGCAGTTGCCGCACACCGAAAGAATGATTTTTTGCATGCACGACGGGGATGGATACGATCATGACCGTATCGCGCGGACGCTGGGTATCAGCGAGGATGAATCGCGCCAGGGATTGCACCAGGCGCGTCTGCGTATCCGCGAATTGGTGAATTCCAATGCGATGACCGCCGTGGCATAGTTTCTCGCTTAACCCTCTCTCAAAAGCCCCTCGTCTTGAGGGGCTCTTTTTGGGTAATCCCGAGTTCACCTCTTATCGAGCAGGATCTCCGAGATGGCGAGATCCCAATGAGCTTCCAAAATTTCAAAGCGCCGCTGCTCTTCACGCCGGAAGGTTGCCTGGTCTGGGAAAAGGCGAAGCTGAATGGCATGCTCATCGGCCGGAGTATAAGCTGCTTGTGCGTTCTTGTAGACGAGGGTTACGCGATAATCCCAGCGTTCCTGCTCAGGCATGTGGAAGGCAGGAGTGTCCATGCGCACGGAAAGAATGCGGCCCTGGGCGATTTCCTGTTGCAGCACAGGATAGTGATTCTTCTTGAATAGTTCGAGGAACTCTTCCTGATGGCCCCAATGTGTCTTGTAGTAGTACTCCATCACGTAGGGCTTTTCTGGATTGGGAGCAGGTGGAGCCTGCGCGAAGGCGACAGCAGGCAGCGCGAGTATCGCAGTGAAAAGCAGGGCGGCGGAGAGCAGTTTGCGCATGGAGGGGCCTCCAGAGAGATCGACGCATTGTAGCCGAGCTTTGTTTGGGACTGAAAGCGAGTTTGATTCGGATGCGAGGTGGAGGACGATAACTTTGAAATTCATGATGGACAAAACGGCGTTTCGGAGTAATATTCTGAGCGGACGTCCCCGGTACCGGAGCGCGCTCGCCGCCAGCGCTCACATCCTTTAAGTCCACCCATCCCCGCGCAATGGGGGGTGGCCGGGATAACGGGCGGCTTGAAGTCCGCGCTCCGGTAGCCGGAAGCTTCATTGCCCAATCATCCTGCCTTTGCAAAATCGTTTTAGACCGACATCCCTAGCCGGTGTGGTTCCCACCAGGGCCGCATAACCGTGTGGATTGTCAGGGTAGCTGACTCACGTCGTGAGCTGGCCGGCGGACTCCCGAATTTATGGAAAAACGTTAAGCTTCCGGACAGATGCTTGTGATATAAAAGTCCGATCTGGGTTCTACGATCATCTACTGTAGGGTGGCGGATGGATGATCGATTCATAAAAATTTCCGGCGTGGGGCCGGAAGATGTCGGCTTCATTATCTTGTTTCCACAACTGAATGCTGAGAGGAATTGATGCCCACGACTACAACGCTGAATCGGGGTCTTGAAGACGTCATTGCAGGAACTTCGTCCATCTGTTACATCGATGGCGACAAGGGAATTCTCGCGTATCGCGGAATTGACATCCATGAACTCGCGGATAATGCGACGTTTGAGGAAGTCACCTATCTGCTGTGGCACGGTCAACTGCCGACGCGAACACAGTTGACAGAGTTTAGTCTGCAACTGGCTCGGGAGCGCAAACTGGATGCTCAGATCATCAGCCTGCTTAGGCAGGCTCCAAAGCACGCGCTGCCAATGGATGTGTTGCGCACAATGGTGAGCTCACTTTCATTCTTCGATCCGGAAGAGAAAGTGAACACGAAAGATGCGAACTACCACAAGGCACAACGGCTGGTGTCGCAGGTCGCGATGATCGTAGCGGCATACGACCGGATTCGCAAAGGGCTGCCGCTGATCGAGCCGGACCGCTCGCTGAACCATGCGGGGAACTTCCTGTTGATGCTGAACGGCGAACGGCCGAGCGAGACGGCAATTCGAGCACTGGATGTTTCCCTGATACTGAGCGCCGATCACGAGTGGAATGCCTCGACGTTCGCGGCGCGAGTGACGGCTGCGACGCTGAGCGATATGCATTCGGCGGTGACCTCGGGGATTGGAGCCTTGAAAGGCCCACTGCACGGCGGCGCAAACGAAGCTGTATTCAAGCTGCTGATGGAGATCGACGAAAATGGCGCGGACCCAGTGGAGTACGTGCTGGGAATGCTGGCGCAAAAGGCAAAGGTGCCTGGCTTCGGACATCGCGTGTACACGACGGAAGATCCGCGCGCAACTCACCTGAGGCGGATGTCTCGCGACCTGGGATATTCCAGCGGACAGACGAAGTGGTTCGACTATTCGAAGGCAATTGAGGACTTCATCAACGTCGAAAAAAAGCTGAATGCAAACGTGGATTTCTATTCGGCTTCGACGTATCACACGCTCGGTATTGATGTGGACCTCTTCACGCCGCTTTTTGCGGTAGCGCGCATGGCGGGGTGGACGGCCCATGTCATGGAGCAGCTCTCCGATAACCGGCTGATTCGTCCGAGAGCGGAATACACCGGACCGGCGTACCCGGCAAAGTGGGTTGCGCTCGATGACCGCAAGTAGGTGACGCGAAAAAAGGTCAGAAGCCCGGGACGTGCCCTCATGTGGCATGGACCGGGTTTTCAGTTTCAGGGCGGGAAGTCAACGGCGGTGATTGTACCCAGTGGTGCTGACTCCGATCACTATGGCGAGGGCGAAAAAAACCAGAATGGAACCCACAACGAGATGCGTGCCGATACCGTTCGGTTCCGCCTCTCCGGTGCTGTGAGTAAAAGCGAGTACCCCGAGGTAGCAGATACTTGCGATCCAGAGCAGCATCACCGCAAAGAAACACAATGTGGCCCTACGAGACGCACTTCGCCGCGAGCGCGGGGGAGGCGGAGGAATAGAAGTCATCGGATTATATTCGGCATCCATTTAATCCCCGCACATTAGATGCCCGTTGGTACCCGACGGATAAAAGAATTTAAAAAGAAGAGGGCTAAAATAATCAGGTAAAGATGCTGAGAATTTATTTTGACAACAACGCGACAACGCCCCTGCTGCCGGAGGTCTTCGACGCGATGCAGCCGTACCTGCTAGGAAGTTTCGGGAACGCTAGCTCGATCCATCAGCAGGGCCAACAGGCCCGAAAGGCCGTGGAAGAGGCGCGGGAATACGTAGCTGAGATGCTGGGTGCGAGGGCAAGCGAGATTGTTTTCACCAGCGGCGGCACGGAGGGCGATAACCTGGCGCTGGCGGGACTGGTGGAGCCGGGCGATCACGTGATCACTTCGATGATCGAGCACCACGCGGTACTGAACTCCTGCGAGCGGCTGGAGCAGATGGGGGTGGCTGTAACGTATGTCCCTTGCGGTACGGATTGCGTGGTGCGGCCCGAAGATGTGCGTGCGGCACTGAGGCCGAAGACCAAGCTGATTTCCGTAATGATGGCCAACAACGAGACGGGCGCTTTGCAGAAGGTTTCAGAGATTGGAGCCATCGCGCGCGAGGCAGATGTGTACTTCCACACCGACGCAGTGCAGGCCGCTGGAAAAGTTGCAATCGACGTGGAAGAGATTGGCTGCGACCTGCTGACCGTTGCAGCGCACAAGATGCATGGGCCGCAGGGCGTGGGCGCGCTCTATGTGCGTCGAGGAACTCTGCTGCGTCCGATGCTGGTGGGCGGACGACAGGAACGTGGTAGGCGCGCAGGAACGGAAAATCTGGCGGGTATCGTGGGATTCGGCAAGGCAGCAGAGCTTGCAACCCAATGGCTGGCGAGCGGTGGTGCGGAACGAATGACGGCGATGCGCGACCGCCTGGAGCAGGGAATTACCGGCGCGCTGAAAGGTGTGCGGGTGAACAGCGCCACGACGGCGCGGGTTCCGAATACCTCCAACATGATTTTCGATGGAACCGAAGGCGAAGGTTTCGTTATTGCGATGGACCTGAAGGGGATTTCGGTTTCGACCGGCGCGGCTTGTTCATCGGGCGCGATTGAGCCTTCGCACGTATTGACCGCGATGGGGTTGAGCGGGGAAGAGGCGCGGGGATCGATTCGCTTCAGCCTGGGAAAGCAGAATACAGAAGAAGAAGTGGGCCGCGTGCTGGAAGTGGTGGCGGAGGTTGTGGCGAAGCTGAGAGAGATGAGTCCGGCGTGGGCGGGAAGGCAGTAGGAATGGACGTGGAGTTGAGCGGGAAGAAGACAGTCGCGGTGGCGATGAGCGGAGGGGTGGATTCCTCGACCGTTGCGGCGATGATGGTGCGCGATGGGTACAACGTCATCGGACTGACGATGCAGTTATGGAACCAGCGGCGGCTGCAACAGGCAAACCCGGATGGAGAGCCGCAGGCGGGACGATGCTGCTCGCTGGACGATGTGCATGACGCGCGCTCGGTGGCGCAGCGGCTGGGGATTCCCTACTACGTTGTGAATCAGGAAGAGCGCTTTGAGCGCGATGTAGTTCGTCCGTTTGTTGAGGACTACCTTTCGGGACGGACGCCGATTCCGTGCTCGCTTTGCAATAACCATTTGAAGTTCGATCAACTGCTGGGGACGGCGCGGTCGGTGGGCGCTGACCTGATCGCCACGGGACACTATGCGAGGAACAAATGGGACGCGGAGCGGGGGCGGTGGATTCTGAAGCGTCCGGCGGACCGGGCGAAGGACCAGACTTACTTTCTGTTTGGGCTGACGCAGGAGCAGTTGAGCCGGACACTGTTTCCGCTGGGCGAGATGTGCAAGCCCGAGGTGCGCGAAGAGGCGCGTCAGCAGGGGTTGACAATGCTTGCCGAGAAGCCGGATTCGCAGGAAATCTGTTTTGTTCCGGGCGGGAATTACAAGGCGTTTCTTGACGCTTACATGGAAGAGCAAGGCTCGGCGATGCCCGACCTGAGCGGCGAACTGGTCACGGCTTCAGGCGAAGTGATTGGGCGGCATGAGGGCATTCATAACTTCACGATCGGGCAGCGCAAGGGACTCGGCATCGCGACAGGCTCGCCGCTTTACGTTGTGGAGATTCGCGGAGACCGTAAGGAAGTAGTTGTGGGCGGGGCGGAGGAGTTGCTCTCGAAGACTCTGCGGGCGAAGGGAATGAACTGGATCTCCATCGCAAAGCTCGAAGGGCCGATGCGGGTGGAAGCCAAGATTCGCCATAAGCATCCGGCGGCCTCGGCGACCGTGGAACCATTGGGCGAGGACGAAGTGCTCGTCACCTTCGATGAGGCGCAGAGGTCGGTGACTCCGGGGCAGGCCGTGGTGATGTACAGCGGGGATGAGGTTGTGGGCGGCGGTTGGATTGAGTAGCGTGAGAGCGTTTTGCATCCCACCTTAGCCGCAAAAGCAGCGGCGAAGGTGGGGCACCCGGCCGCCCGGCAGGAATGCACTTCCCGAAAAGAATTCCACCGCGTAAAATTCAGGCCGTGGCAGATCACAAAGAACGATCTCAACTTGTTGGGGATTTCCTGCGGGAGTTCGCGGTCCTGATTGCTGCGCTCTATCCACTGGAAACAATCATCAGTGTGCAGTTTGATGGCCAGCATAGAATGGATTGGGCGAACGTGATACTGGCTGAGACTCTTGCTGGAATCATCTTTTGGTGGGGCATTATTTTAGAGGGGAGGGATGAATTATGAACAGCATCGGACCCTTGTTAATCGTGTTCGTTTTTTGTTACATCCTCTTCTTGAAGGGCAAGGCACTCCAAAAGGACGAGAGAAAGCGGCTAATGGAGAAGAAACTGCGCAAGGAGAAGGAGATAGCGACAAGGGATGCTCTTTCGAGCGCTGGTATTAGGACCTTCGATCTCCGTCGTCGATCCACTCCACAGCAGCGAGAGGCTGGGATCGATTCTGCACTGATGGGCGGCACTGCTCAAGGATCTCGACAGCCAGGTCTTCGTCCCAATTAGGTGTCTTGTGTTTCAGAGAGTGGATTCCGGAGTAACGCAGTCGGGAGGACTAGATGCGACTCGATGCAGTTCTTGTAGCCAGATTTCTTGGATTTGTGGAGTTGGCGCAGCTTAATCCGGGAGGCCGAGTTTTTTTTCCAAATGTCATCGGGGCGATGGTGGAGCGGTTCAACTTTCAGAAATACCCAACCAAGCTCGAAGACTTCGATGAGTCGAAAGGTATTGAATTCGCGGAAGGCCGGTGGAACGGCACTAACGTACCGAGGCTAACAATTTATAACAACGGATTTCTGGTGGATACTCAAACCTCCACCAACGATTCTGAGCGAGTATTGTTTGAGAGTCTTGAGTGGGCTAAGCAGAAATTTGGAATCACATTTACCCCCGGAATGATATTCCGCAAGCGGTATCTGAGCGACCTTCTGTTTTACTGCGAAGCGCCAATTCTCAATTGGTTTATGCCAGTTGAGAACCTCAATCTAAATCTAGCTAACGTCGCTTCGCACGTCTTGGGTGAGCAACTTGCCTACAGCAGCATAAGAGTGGACTTGGACTTTGAGCGCTATCAGAGGAATGCTCCAATTGCCCCCTTCACAATTCAGCGGCGGTTGGAATTTGCTTTTTCCGACAATATGTATTTTTCAGAAGCTCCCCTCCCTACCGAAGATCACAAACGACTTCTTGAACAATTCGAGAAGGATGTACTCGCCGTGCGCGGTCCTGAGTACCCTCAGTACAAGTCCGTCCAAAGGTAGGCAAACTCGAAGTGGTCAAGGCCAGGGTGCCCCACCTTAGCACCGTGTTTTCCGGCGCTAAGGTGGGAAGCGATGCAGTCCATCCTTGCAGATTTCCCGATTCGTCTTCCCATGGCCAAGCTCTTTCCGTAAAGTGATTGGCATGACGCAAGGGTTAGTACGACTGCAGCATTCGGGGCAGTCTCATTTTGTAACCTTCAGTTGCTATCGAAGGCAGACGGGGTTGAATAGCCCAGCGATATGCGTGCTGTTTCTGAAAACCCTTGAGAAGACCCGTCGGCAATTTTCTCTGTGCGTGTACGGCTACGTTGTCATGCCCGAGCACGTCCATTTGCTTCTTGGTGAACCCGGCTCGGGGACGCTGGCCGACGCCATTCATTTTTTGAAACTGTCATCCGCCAAACACAGGCAATTCATCTCCGGGGAGCACATTAACAGCGGACATTTCTGGCAGAAGCGCTACTACGACCGCAACATTCGCAGCTACTCCGACTTCAGGGGAAAGCTCCGCTATATTCATCGCAATCCGGTTAAACGCGGACTGTGCGAAAAACCCGAAGATTGGCCTTGGAGCAGCTTTCGGCATTACGCGCTCGGTGAGTTGGGAACCGTCGAGATTGAATCGGAGTGGACGGCTCGAAAAAGAGCAGACAGAACAGAAGTGCTCCAGCCGGGGACATCCTGCTTCCCACCTTAGCGCCGGAAAGCACGGCGCGAAGGTGGTTCACCTGGCTCGATATCGACATTCGTTTCTCGATCTGATTGGTTTGGCAAGCGCGCTGTCGGAAGGTGCCATCCTAGGCGCATCGCAGTAAAGCGGAGTCCGAAACAGAGGACTGCCCCGGTGATTGCCGCCACGGAAGACGGGAGATGCATCATCCTTCCAATTACGACCACGGCCGCGCCAATCAGGGCGGCGACCGCGTAAAGCTCAGTGCACAACACGGTGGGAATCTCCTTCACAAGAATGTCGCGCACCATACCTCCGCCGATCCCCGTCAGCATGCCAAGCAGCATCGCCGCTACCGGGCCGGCGTGAAAGGCCAGCGCCTTACCGGCACCAGACACCGCAAAGAGCGCCAAGCCCGCGGCGTCGAACACCAGTACAGGGCTACTCAAATGGTTGATGATTCGATACCAATAGAAGGTAATTAGCCCGGCAAGGATGGAAACAGCGATATATCGCCAGTCGCTGATGGCTGCGGGAGGAGCCGCTCCGATCATCACATCGCGGGCGATTCCACCCGAGTTGCCCGCGGCGAAGGACACGAACAGAACTCCGAACAGATCAAGCCTGTGCTTAACTGCAGCGGTCGCGCCACTGAGCGCAAAGACGAACGTACCGCCAAGATCGAAAGCAACAAGCAGCGTGTTAACGACAATTTGTTCGTTGACGACCAATTTGGCCTCTATCTCGATAGCCAAGCCTGAGCGGCAACCACCATCGCCTCCACACCTATTTGCAGAGTTGGATGGATCACCGGCGCAAAGCGCGGGTTGTGATTCGTTGGGATCTCGCCAAGTTTTCCGTCCTTCTTAGCTTTGGCATACACATCGGAGTCGATGCCGCCAATGAACCAGAACACGGATGGAGTCTCCCATTCGGCTCCGAAACACCCGAAGTCCTCGCTCCCCATCATCGGCTGGGTCTCTTGCACACGGTCAGCGGAAAAGTAGACGCGAAACGCGTCACCTACTCGCTTGGTGGCTTCGGGATCATTCGTGACCAGAGAGTAACGGTTTAATGGCGTGATCTCCGGTTTTTTCGGGGCGCCTGAAGCGGCGGCTTCGGCATTGACGATCCGCTCAATTGCAGAGAGTACCCGTTTACGGACTCCCTCGTCACAGGTACGCACGTTCAATTTGATGATCGCCTCATCCGGGATAATGTTTTCCTTCGTTCCCGCCTGTAGTACACCAACGGTTACCACGGCGGCTTCATTCGCCGCCAACTCCCGGGAAACGATGGTCTGTAGCCTCAGCACCGTTGCCGCGGCTATAACGACCGGATCGATACTGGCTTCAGGCATGGACCCGTGAGCGCCGCGCCCGAAAAAACGAACCTGCAGGCTGTCGGCAGCGGATGTCGTAGCTCCAGGACGGCCGCTGATAATACCGGCGGGCAGAGCCATCACATGCTGTCCGAGCACAACGGCGGGCTTGGGAAAGCGCTGAAAGAGCCCATCATCGATCATTGCCCGCGCGCCCGCTGCGGTCTCCTCTGCCGGTTGAAAGACGGCCATCAGTGTGCCCTTCCAATCATTGCGAGACTTCGCAAACAGCGTAGCCGCACCTATGAGCCAAGCCACATGCATGTCATGACCGCAGGCGTGCATCACAGGCACGGTTTTCCCGGTGCAGTCGCTGACTGTTAACTTGCTGGCGTAAGGCAAGCCCGTGGCTTCCTGAATCGGAAGCGCATCCATATCGGCGCGCAGCATGACCACTGGCCCTTCGCCGTTGCGCAGCAGTCCCACAACGCCAGTCTTTCCTACCCCGGTGGTCACTTCATAACCGGCAGCACGAAGATGGTCTGCAGCAATCGCAGCGGTCCGGGTCTCCTGCATTGACAGTTCCGGGTGAGCATGCATGTCTTTGTAGACGGCTTCCAAGCCGGGAAGCAAATCGCCGAGATTCGCAAGAACAGTGTCGGAAGTTTTCAAGGTTGCGTCTTTCAGAGCTCTCACTTTTGCGCCGGCCGGATTATACAACGCTCAGATACAGTGCGCTTGTAGATGATCAAGAGGTTGTACCTGAATCGCCGCGGCCGGGTGCCCTTGCATTTTTTGTTTTGTTTGCCAAGAACCCTGTTTCGCACTAGGATTTCCTACGCTTTCTGAATGAAAGCGTAGCGAGGTTCTTATGTCTGCCGAACTGGAATCCGCAACTCGTACTTATACTCCCATAAAAGCTGCGCGCGGTTTGGAACTCTCCTGCAAGGGGTGGGCGCAGGAGGCCGCGCTGCGCATGCTGATGAACAATCTGGATGAAGAGGTGGCGGAGCGGCCTCGCGATCTGGTGGTGTATGGCGGCACGGGTAAAGCTGCCCGCAACTGGGAATGCTACGACGCGATTGTGCGTTCGCTGCGCGAGTTGGAAAACGACGAGACGCTGCTGGTGCAATCGGGCAAGCCGGTGGGGATTTTCCGCACGCACGACTATGCGCCGCGGGTGTTGCTCTGTAACTCGAACCTGGTGGGGCACTGGTCGAACTGGGAAAAGTTCAACGAACTGGAGCGGGCGGGGCTGATGGCCTATGGGCAGATGACGGCCGGGTCGTGGATTTATATCGGCTCGCAGGGAATCATTCAGGGGACATTTGAGACATTTTCGGCGGCAGGCGAAAAGCATTATGGCGGAGACTTGAGCGGGAAGCTGATCGTCTCCGGCGGCATGGGAGGGATGAGTGGAGCGCAGCCGCTGGCGGCGACCATGGCGGGCGCGGCGTTCCTCGGAATTGAGGTCGATCCCGAGCGCATCAAGAAGCGGCTGAAGAGCGGATACTGCGATTTCATGGTGAACTCGCTGGACGAGGCACTGCGAATATTGAAGAACGCGGTGCGGAAGAAGGAGAGCATTTCCGTCGGCCTGATAGGGAACTGCGCGGACGTGATTCCGGAGCTGGCCGAGCGCGGCGTGGTGCCGGACATTTTGACCGATCAGACTTCGGCGCACGATCCGCTGAACGGATATGTGCCGAACGGGATGACTCTTGCGGAAGCACGGGAGCTGCGCGTGCGCGACCCGAAGGCGTATGAGGCGCGCTCGCTGGCGGCGATTGCGCGGCATGTTGAAGGCATGTTACGGCTACAGAAAATGGGCGCGGTCACGTTCGACTACGGCAACAACATCCGGACATTCGCCTTCCAGCAGGGAGTGAAGAACGCGTACGACTTCCCGGGATTTGTGCCGGAGTACATTCGTCCGCTGTTCTGCGAAGGGAGAGGCCCGTTCCGCTGGGTTGCACTCTCGGGCGATCCTCGGGACATTGCGGTTACGGACGATCTTGTGCTGGAGCTTTTTCCGCAGAACCGCAAGCTGACGCGCTGGATTGATCTGGCGCGAAAGCAGATTCGCTTCCAGGGCCTGCCGGCGCGAATTTGCTGGTTGGGATATGGCGAGCGGGCGGAGTTCGGACTGGCAATCAATCGACTTGTGAACCGGGGGAAGATCAGGGCACCGATTGTGATGGGGCGCGATCACCTGGACTGTGGCTCGGTGGCTTCGCCGTTCAGGGAAACGGAGTCAATGAAAGACGGCAGCGACGCCGTGGCCGACTGGCCGCTGCTGAATGCGCTGCTGAATACCGCTTCCGGTGCCTCATGGGTTTCGATACACAACGGCGGCGGCGTGGGGATTGGATACTCGCAACACGCGGGGCAGGTGACGGTGGCCGACGGCACGGACGATATGGCAAAACGCATTGAACGCGTGATGACGAATGATCCGGGAATCGGTGTGGTTCGGCATGTAGACGCAGGGTACGACGAGGCCGTTCGATTCGCGGAAAAGACGGGGATGCGAGTGCCGATGAGAGGGCCTACAATCCCACGTTAGCCAAAAGATGGCGAACGTGGGGCACCCATATTTACGGGTGCATTTGAAGAAAGCAGAACGAGGCAAGCCATGGCGAAAGCGAAACGAGCAGCGTTGGTCCGACAAGAGCCCGGGGTGCTGTTACACCGCATTTCTCAACTGGTGACGATGAGCGGAGAGCCAGGGGCCAGGCGCGGACGGGAGATGTGCCACATTGGCCTCATAGAGGATGCGGCGGTGCTTATTCGAGACGGTAAGGTGGCTGCGGTGGGGAAGACCGCTGAGGTATTGCGGAGTCCATGGGTGAAAGAGCACCGCGCCGAGGTGATCGAACTGGATTGCCGTGGAAAGATTGTGCTGCCGGGTTTCGTGGATTCGCACACGCATCCGGTGTTTGTGGCTCCCCGGTTGATCGATTTTGAAAAACGCGTGGCCGGAGCAAGCTACGAGGAGATTGCGGCGGCGGGGGGAGGGATTCGCTCCAGCATTGAAGGCGTGCGCAAATCTAGCGAGGGAAAATTGGCGGACCACGTTTTCTCTGCGCTACGGCAGGCTCAGTCGCAGGGAACCACCACGATTGAGGCCAAGTCGGGTTATGGGTTGGATGCCGCATCGGAGATCAAGAGTCTGAAGGCGATTCGGCGGGCGGCACGCGAGTGGCAGGGAACCGTGGTGGCGACGTTTCTGGGCGCGCATGTGCCTCCACCGGAGTTCAAGCAAGAGCCGGATAAGTACGTGGAGGTGGTCTGTACGGAGATTCTGCCGGAGGTTGCGAAACAGAAACTCGCACACTTTGTGGATGTTTTCTGCGAGCGCGGAGCGTTTTCGCTGGAGCAGACGGAACGGATTCTACGCGAGGCAGACCGGCACGGACTAGGGACACGGGTGCACGTGGGACAGTTGACGAATACTCCGCTGGCAACAATTCTTGCCCATCATCCGCTCTCGGTCGATCATCTGGACTGTCTAGAAAAAGCCGATGTGGCCGCGCTGGTAGCGGGCGAAACGGTAGCCACGCTGCTTCCCGGCGCGAACTATTTTCTGGCGACGAAGAAGTATCCGCCCGCGCGCAAACTGATTGATGCTGGCGTGCCAGTGGCGCTGGCAACGGATTACAATCCGGGAACTTCGCCGACGATCAGTATGCCTTTGGTGCTGTCGCTGGCGTGCACGCAGATGCGGATGAGAGTGGAGGAGGCACTGACGGCGGCAACGATCAACGGCGCCGCTGCACTGGAACTGAGTGACCGAAAGGGAAGCGTGGAGGTGGGCAAGGACGCCGATCTTGCGTTCTTTGAACTGGACGACTATCGGGAACTCCCATATTGGTTTGGCGGAAACCACTGTGCTGCCGTGATGACATCCGGGCGATTTGCCGACTTGTTCTGAGAGTGCGGTAAATAGGTTATCCACAGTCGAGGTTTGCGAACGGGTTACGTGCTGTTATAATCAGACTCGTTCCGAAGCTAAGTCGTGCTTCTCGAGCACCTTCCGTACGCACTGTTCCGGTGCATTCAGGATGGCCAGGTAGCTCAGCTGGTAGAGCAGCGGACTGAAAATCCGCGTGTCGGCGGTTCGATCCCGTCCCTGGCCACCACTTCCATCACAATCACTCGCGGTCTCCCGCAGCCGGTTTGCATCGCTCCATAATAGTGCCAAGTAGGCATATTTTCCCAATAGAAAAGCCCCCGGCAGGAGGCTCATCGATGATGCGTTGCGTGTTGCTTATTTTGCGTGACGCCGCTGCTCATAGAACCCGGCTAGGTAGATAGCCGCCCCCAGCGCCGATGCAATCAAGAACACAATCCATGTGTTGTCAATGGCAGAATAAGCGTGCAGAGCGACCAAGAAGGAAACAAAAAATACCCCCATGCCGATTAATTGCTTATTCCTTCCAGGAACGTTTCTGACCGTGACTTCGTCTCTCCGTTCCGTCCCCGGAGCGGGAGCACCGCAGGACGCGCAAAAAAGATCCCCTTCTGAAAACTGTTTGCCACAGCTTGGACAAATCATTGTTATGCACCTGAAAAAATTCTCCACCTCGCGGAGCGCACTGTCAAGCTAACGCATCTGCCGACAGGAGGAGGCAAAGGCATCGAGCGGTGCAACCATCTGCTGCGGGGTGTACTCATCTTTCTCTTCCCGCTCTCTTCTCTCCAATGAAGCAAAGAAGTTCGACGCCTGTAATGGGTCTGTCTTGGGGGCTTGTTCAGAGAAGCAGCCCGACAAACGATGCTGAGAGCTTTGAGTTGGTGTGCAGCTAGCATCGCTGTTGCCAGATTCGGGAGCAGGACTCGATTCCGTTCCGGCGATTTTTGCGTTTGGCCTTGCAGTTTGGCTGCGACGTTTTCGCGCTGGAAGGGGTGGCGGTGCAAGTGGGGCAAAACTAGTGTAGTCGAGTTCACGGGGCTGCCTTACGTCGTAACGGCGCGAGTGTAGGTGAATGTTCGGACGAACGATAGAGAACGCCCACTCGATGAGAGCCCAGAACGGAACCGCTGCGATTAGGTTCACGACATAGTGCCCTTGGCAACTAGGTATTTTTTCTCATCATCATAGTCCGCGAGATTCAGCGATCCGCTTCGTTGCTGTCATGTTCGTTAGAAGCAGCTTTCAGTAGCCCCGCGGAAAGTCGGAAGTCTCTTCGAAACTCTATCGAGAAGGGAAAGAACCTATGTCGCGAAAACTCACTCTCAATCTATTTGCGCTGTTGTGCCTCGCCCTCACGACTTCCGTCTTTGCGGCCGCCGCTGAGAAGGCCAAGAAGGTAGAGGTAAAGGGGATGATCAACGACAGGACGGGGGATATGCTGACGGTTAAGACCGACTCGGGAGACGTCACCGTAGTTCTCACCGACGACACCAAAACTAAAGACAATCGAGGGCTTATTGGGGCGCGAGAGCAAGAGATGGGGGATATCGTGCTCATTCCTGGCCTCAAAGTGGATATTGAAGGGACCAGAGACAATAAGGGCCAAGTGGTTGCCAAGAAGATCAACGTCGACGGAGACGATCTTGAAGCGTCGGAGATGATCCAGGCTGGGTTAAATCCCACTGCACAGCAAGTGGCAGCTCAACATCAGGCAATCGCGTCGAATGAGCAGAGAATCGCTCAGCTTGAAGCAACCATTAAAGAGATGCAAGGGGCTCAGGATCGCTTTGCTCGCGGAGATGCATTCGACGTGAAGGGCCAGGCAACAGTTAACTTCGGCACCGGCAGCACAGCCCTTTCTCCGGCAGACCAGAAACAACTCAAACAGCTTGCGCAAAACGCAAATAAACTTCCCAACTACCTCATCAAGGTCACGGGCTATGCCGACTCGAGTGGTGATGCCGCGATGAATACGAAACTCAGTGAGGATCGAGCGAAAGCGGTTGTAGCTTACCTTGTCCAGCAGTGTAGCGTGCCGGTGCGGCGCGTCGTGGCACCTGGCGCGATGGGTGAATATGGGGCGACTGGCTCGAACGAGACAGAAGCAGGACGTGCCGAAAACCGACGCGTTGAAGTTGCGGTCCTGTACCCAAAGCAAGGCAAATGATTTCAAGAGCTTTTTTCGAGCCAGACTGTTCTCCACGGACGATAGAGGGCAGCGCGAAAACCAGCGCTGCCTTCTATAGGCATGCCTAAAGAAGGCAGCCTTTCAGGTCATCCGACGCAGCATCGCTACGTTGGCGCAGCGGAAGGGGACGGTCAAAGATGTTCAGGGATTGCTCCGGCATTCGCGCACGGCTACTACGACCGATGTGTACATGCAGGAGCTGCCGGAAGGCGTCGCTGCGACGGTGAATGCAATCAACCGCGAGCTCAGAAAGACGCCCAAGAAGGCGCAGCAGACAAAAACTTTCCAAGAATTTGCTACCAGATGCTACCAAATCCGAAACTATGAATGATGATAGCGCTCGCAAATAAGTTTTTAAGGGAGTCATTGGTGGACCTGGTCGGGATCGAACCGACGACCTCTTCCATGCCATGGAGCGCCTCGAATTCTAAGTTATAGACGGCACAGTACTTACGAACCGGCATAACCGGCAAAAACGGTCCAATCGGCCCTATTTGCGGGCAAAATGCGGGCAAAAATTCATCAGGTGGCCAAGGGGCTGGTCGTGTGGAATCAGCCCGATTTCCCGCATTTCATGTCAGGCCAGAGCTACAGCGAAAACGATGCGTCATTCGCTCGGCTCGATTGAAGTTTCGCGATCTGTCAGAAACTGGTATATACTTCTGACAGAGGATTACATGAAGCGGCTCACCGAATCCATACTCGAAGAAGCTGCCAAGTTCCCCGAAGGCACACCACTGACAGCCAAAATGTGGCTCCACCTTGGGAACCGGGCGGCTCTCGACCAGGCGCTTTCCCGGCTGGTGCGTCGCGGCAAGCTATTGCGCGCCGGGAGGGGGGTGTATGTCGCTCCCGTTGCCAGCCGTTTTGGAAGCCGCGCTCCTGCCGCGCAGAAGGTAGTCGAAGAGCTATCCCAGCGGCGAGGCGAAACGATTGTGCCTTCTGGAGCAAGCGCGGCCAATGCCCTTGGTTTGACAACGCAAGTGCCAACTCGCGCGGTCTATCTCACGTCGGGGCGAAGCCGCAAGATCACCCTGGGCAAACAGATCGTTTATCTGCAGCACGCGCCGGCATGGCAGCTCACGCTCGCCAAAGAACCTGCTGGTGAGATCGTTCGCGCTCTCGCCTGGGCCGGCCCCGAGAAGGTCGGCATGGCGCTGAAGGAGATCGAGGCCAGAGTGCCGCAATCAGAGTTCCAGCGAATCTCACAGCAAATCTCTCTGCTGCCGCTGTGGATGGCGAGCGCTTTAAGCCAGAGGACACAATATGCCTGAGAGCTACTTTCACCTGAGCGCCCAAGAGCAGGAGGAAGCTCTCCAGGTAGCCGCATCAGCCTCGGGCCGTCCGCCTCATCTTTTGGAAAAAGACATTTGGGTCGTTTGGGCGCTGTCGGTACTCTTCGAGTCTCCCCTCGGCTCCCATCTCACGTTCAAAGGCGGTACGGCTCTTTCCAAGGCATACCGGGTTATCCGGCGATTCTCTGAGGATGTTGATCTTACATACGACATTCGCGCACTTGCCCCTCAACTTGTCGGAGATCGCCAAGCAGGATTGGACGTGATTCCTCCCAGCCGGAGCCAAGAGAAGAAGTGGACCGACACCATCCGCAAAGAACTTCTTCCGGCGTGGATTCGCGATCAGGCACACCCGATCATTCAAAAAGGACTTGAAGAACTCGGAGCAGCAACGTGCCGCTTTACCAGCGAGTGCATTTTTATCGACTACAAGCCAGTAGTCGCGGCATCCAGCTACGCTCTGCCAAGGGTCATGCTTGAATTCGGTGCTCGCTCGACCGGAGAACCAGCCAAAGTGCTTGAGGTCCGTTGCGACATCGAGGAACACATTTCAGAGGTTGCATTCCCTGTAGCCACACCGCGAGTCATGGAACTGGCCCGCATATTCTGGGAAAAAGCCACTGCCATCCATGTGTACTGCGCCCAGGGCGGAACTGGGAGCCATGACCGATTCTCTCGGCACCTGCATGACCTCATGCGGCTCGAACAAACCGGATTCGTCGACCAAGCTGTTCACGCAAGGGCCATTGCGGCAGCAGTTGCTCTTCACAAGAGTGCATTCTTTATCGAGAAGGACGCAGCCGGGAATCGAATCGACTATACCTCTGCCGTTCGCGGCGCGCTGCGTCTTGTGCCGGAAGGACAAGCGAGAGAAGCACTACGAGTTGATTATCAGCGGATGGTGGATGATGGGCTTTTGATGGACGATGCCGTGTCTTTCGACCACCTGATTGAAGTGTGCAGGAAAATACAGACGAACGCCAACGGAGTTCATCCTCCCGAAGGCATTCAACGTGGTTCATAAGGCGACATCGCATTGCGTTGTATTTGCGACGACGAAGATTGCATGAGAATGTCGCTGAATGTTCCGGGGCGCTCTGTCGCCATGGCCTTCACTTCGGCGCGAGCTTCGGCTTCGACGCCGAGTGCACTTGCGGCGGCCAGGAAATGTCTGCACGCATCCACTACGTCCGAGCCGCGTTAGTTCGTAACCGTATCCCTCGACGATTCGTCGCACGTCGAGGCGATCCGTGAACCTTGGGTTGAACTACTTCTGGGTTTAAGAGCAGCGATAAAACTTGGCTCCGGTCGCTTTCTGGACACTCGGGCAGATGAACGTTCAATCAGCACATACCTGAAGTCATAGTTATTACGGCGTAATAGAATAATTCAGCAGACATTCTCATTCCTGTTCCGGGGTATACCAATGAACGTGTTCCTGCCCCCAGTTTACGGCATTCAAGAATTGACGTCCGAGAACAATCTCATTCGGCAGATTGCCGTACCAGCAACACCAAGAGACGGTCAGTTGGCGAACTTTACTGGAGGTCGAGTACAGGGACACGTACTCGTCTCCGACGGTTTTCCGGAACTATTGATCGTTCCGGCTCGGACGCGGATTGGCGGATACATAGACATTCGCGCCGTTGTCGTTCTCGTAGGTCAGCCACGCCATGTAGCGCGGTGCGAGAACTTGTTCGAGCACGACGATTCGCTGCTGTGGCCGGGACGCATCTCCCCGGCGAAGCAGGAGGGCAATCGTCTCGCATGGAGCGAAGCATTTGGTGAGGAAGTTTGCGGCGATCTGGTTCATGTCTGACCTCGTTCGGAAGCGTGATTCCACGGGCGTTTGCAAGCGAGTAAATGCGCGACTGGTCGCTGACCTGCTTCGGGTTCAAATAGTAGGTAATGCTTAGCAGCCAATGCTCCGTTCGCGGCTCATGGGAATTCTGCGCGGAGTAGAAGCGATCCAGCGTCATCAAGGCCGTTCCACGGGCGATGCGCACGCCCTGGAGCATCTCTTCCGACATCGAAGTGATGGTCACGTTCTGGACCTGCACATCGCTCGATTCAATCTGGCCCGCTGTGACCTGGGAGACGAGGTGATTTCCGTTGTCGTCGGCCATTAACTTCGAGGCGAGAGCCTGCGAGAGGAAGTAGTAGTTGAGCGGATATTTCTTGGCGATCACGTCCCGGCTGATCGTGTAGCGGTAATTGGCCCAGTCGGTCAGATAGGTGCGGACTTCGCCCTCGCGCGGGCTGTAGTTCAGGTCGCTATACTGAATCGCCTGCGCCCGGCCCATCTCGTCGATACGGATGTAACGATTGGCAATCGGGCGGCGCGCCAAGGAAAGGTTCATGCCGAGCGAGGCAAGCAAGACAACCGCGCCACATGCGAAGGTGAAGCGGTATGCTTTCCGTTCGGCGTAGTGCGAGGCATAGACCTCGTTGCCGATGCGGTCAACGAGCAAGGATTGCTCCGGCGACAGAGGGGCTTCAATGGGTGCTGTGCGTGTGGACATGGGGCGCATGTGTCCTTTCTTCTAGCGTGAGAAACAGGTTCGCGGTGTAAACCAAAACCACAAGGGTGAGGCCAACGAAAAACACCGCGAGCGCGATCCGAATCGGTCTCGAAATGCCAAGCCGGCGAAGAGTCAGAAAGCTGAAAAGGAAGGTCCACATACTCACCCCGCCATCATGGCGACGGAAGCAACCGCTCCGCCGACCTTGGAGACGCTGTCCGCCATGCCCGCCGTACCGCCGAAGATCGCCTGCGTCATACTGGGGATAAAGAGCAGGTTGATGATGAAGGCGATAAAGACCATCGTGCAGGGGATCAGATTCGCCAGCCACATCTCCATTGAGTAGGTTCCGTTGAAGGTCTGCTGGATGAAGGTGTTCAGGAAGCCGCTCCAAACGAAGATGAAGGCGGCGGCTACGGCGCGGATCATGGCGAAGCTGAGCAGCACGTCGAGAAAGTGAAAGAACTTGGCGCGAAACGTCCTGGTCATCAGCAGTGGAATAAACACTGGCCCGAACAGTGCCGTCACGCCGTAGAGGATGAAGGAAGAGCAGTTGATGAGGAAGAGAATCGCCGATGCCAGCCCAAGCAACGCCTGCACGAAAAAGTAGCAGAGGATCTGAACCGGCGCGGTCAGCGACGGCATGGCAGTGCCGTCTCCGGCCGTCTTGAGTAGTTGCAGCAGATTGTCCAGCGAACTTTGGTCAAAAGCCGCAACCATTGCCTGCGCGATGTAGCTGAAGAAATGGTTGAGTCCAAAGCTCGCGCCGGGGAGCGGATTCACCCAATAATTGATCAGCAGGCAGCAGGCGATGAGCCGCAACAGAAAGTGCGTCAGATCACCGGCGCGAACCGGGTGCATGTGGAATCGGAGCGTCATGCTGGAGGTGCTCCAGTTGATGACCATGCTGATAAGAGTGAACAGGGCGATGCAACTCAACTCGGTGAGGCCAAGCTGCGTCAGCGCGCCGCCGTTCTGCGTCGTGAGATTGGTCAGATTGTTGGTGAACTGATAAAGCCAATCCACGCCGGAGCTTGCGCTCGGTAATGCCTGCGCCAATAAGGCCGGAGAGATCATCGTTCCACCTCGCAACGAAAAATGCAGCGGCGGCGGCGAGTGCAGCCGATGCCGCTGCCATTGGACTCATGGCAGATAGGTCTGCCAAGTGTTGCTTTCGCGGGCGGCGTTCGTGTTGTTCGACGCCCGCTGCTGCTGGACGAAGGCGACGGTGTTCAGGTCAATTGCCGCCGCGTTCCGTTGCTGCATGTTAGAGACAGCCATCTGCGAGGCAAGGCAGGACTGCAAGGTGCCTTGCGTCTGCATTTCTGCCATCTTCTGTGCCTCGGCGGCATTCAGGAGATTCAACTGCTGGACTTCGCTGTTCGTGGAACTCGATCCATCCAGTTCGTTTGCGGCCAGCGTGCTGACTGCCGTCGCATTCTGTGTCCGCGCCGCCCGATACTGCCCAACGGCGGTGAGGCAGTCAGGCGATACGGAGTCCGACGCCTCGATCATGGCAAGCTGCGCGAGTTGTGCGCTGCCCACGGTTTGGGTTCCGAGGTAGCTGGTGGTGGTGCTCGACACCGGCACGGTGGCCGAGGTCCATGCCGTCGAAGAGGCGGATGGCGAGTTGGTTGTCAGAGCCGTCGTCATCCCGTTCGTCTCGCCAAACAGGTTCTTGACGTTGGTGTTCTTCAGCGTCGTCAATGCGGCCTGCCACTGCTGCTTGGCCGAGAAGTGGGTGAGGTTGTTCTTGATCGCGTTGTACTGCAACTGGAGCGTGGTGAATTGCTTTACCAGATTTGCGTAGCTGGTCGGATCGAAGACAATGTCCCCCATTCCGAACAGGGCGAAGCCAGGGGTAGCGGTGGCAAGCAACGCGACTCCGGTGATCAGCCATTTGCGATGTTTCTTCAATGTGGGTTGCATAAGCCTCCTTGGTTTACGTGGTTAAAGGTAGTGCAGGCAGGTCGGATCGAACCTGTCCAGGGTGAAACACTTGCCGTGTTCAAGGAACGTGCATGGAAAGTGCGATGCTCTGTCGGGGATCTCGGCAAATTGATCCAAGGCGGAGGCGAGGAAGTTCTGCGTAGCAGGTAGCGCGAAGAGAAGCAACGCAAGCGCAATCAACGTGGCATTCATGAAAATCCTGCGGCGATTTGTTACGAGCTGCGTCATGCCGTTTCCTCCGGCTCGTGATGCTTCACAGCGTGGGGTCCATGCGGTGTTCCGAATAGGACGGAATGAGAATGTCACGGCCCACGTAGACGCGGGCACGGGAGCCTTCCTTGAGCGTGATAACGGGAAGTCGATTCAGAAAGTGATTCAATACCTGCTCGCCCTCGGCGGCAGTCTGGGCGGAGATACCATTACGAATCTGCGTTGAGGCGTCGAGCACGCTGCCGTTGTTGCCGATCTGTGCGAGTCCTCCCAGCCCGCCGATGGCGGCAGCGGCGGCGAACGCCTGGAAGTACCCGTGATCGACCTTGGTGGCGAGGCCCGTCGTACCCAACGGGTCGAGGCCGATGTACTTGTCGAAGTCGAGCGAAAAGCCATCGGGACAGACGGCACGGTGAAAGGTGACTAACATCTTCCGCTGCTGGGCGTTGCCTACGCTCTGCACGGTTCCGATGAGCCGCGTCCCCTGCGGCATGAGCAACTGTTGGTGGTCGTGCGAGTAATAGTCGGTGGTGAGCATGACCAGAATCGGCCCGCTGAAACCGCCGTCGATGTGGTTGGTAACGACGCCTTCGAGAACGGTCCCCTCGAATATCCGGTAGAGACGGCCCTGGTACTGGTCGAACGGGTATGTGGCCATTGGATCGGTCTTGGCGGCAGATTTGGTTTGGGTCGAGACGGCCTCGGCGGATTCCGTGTTGCCGGCCACGTTCGTTGTGGCCGCAGCTTGCGGCGCTTCGGTGGCGGGCCGGGCCCCGGCGGCGGCTGGCGCAGTGGTTTCGCCTGTATGCGCGAAATCAATGGCTATCGTGTTGCTGTTGATAGCATCCTGTTTTTGTTTCTCACGCGCGAGCGCCTTCTGCTTGGCCTGGGCCTGCGCCTCCGAGACGTTAGAAGTGCGCTGCGGCGCGTTGGAACGCCGCGCAGCTCGTCCACGCTGCGCGCGGCCACAAGGAAGCGCAGCGAGAATTCACCCTGCGCCTTCTTGTCGAGCGAGCGAATGACTTCGCCAAGGTCATCGACCTGGTTGTTCGCGGCTCTGGCCCCTGCGCCGGTTTCAAGCGATGCCGTGTCGTGTCCGCTCATCACGCGCGTCAGCACGCCGACTTTGAAAAAGGAGATGAACTTTTCCTGGGCGTCGATCTCGCTGCGCGCGGCGGCCGTAGACTTCGGCCGCCATGTAGTGCATAGAACGCTGTCGCAATCGAGCGCCATGAGGCCGGAGAATAGGCAGGGCCGCGATGCTTCCGGTGTCGTCTTCAGGGAGAACATCTGGACGTATCTGCGTCCAATGGTGAGGTGGTCGCTGTGCCACGCCACCGGGCTCTGCACGATCTGCCGGTCCACGCCGTCATCGGCGGAGAGATTTCCCGTTGCCGCCCACTCCTCCAGGTTGAAGAGATAGCTAAAGAACTGATAAACAGCATTCTTTTCCAGTAGCCGCAATCCGATGGAGCCGCTGAGATGGCCTTCGAGCAGCGTGGCCGTCTTTTCAAGGTCGGCCAGCATCCGCGTCGTGTCAGCAGTGTGTTGTTCGGGCTTGCGCGCGAATGCCGCCACTTTCTGCGGCTCCAGTGTGAGACACCAATGAAGATCGATGCGGCAGAAGCCCGCTGTCTTCTCAAGGAAGGCCAGCCGTTCGTTCACGAAAACCTCCGTGACCGGATTCGTGTAATGCTCTTTCCTTGGTAAATCGCAGCCGGACATTACGCGCGTGTACTGGTACAGACACGCGCCTTCGGGCAGTCCACGCAGCGCGCCTTCAATCGAGCGCATCTGGGCTTCAAGCTGCTGGTCGGTCAACCCCTCTTCGTCTATGCCTGCGAGTGAGAACAGACAGCCGTAGCCACCGCCCTTGAGGGCGAAGATGCGGTCATTGACGAAGCGGCTGATCGGCACAATCGAGCACGCGGCTCCAGCCTTGGCGTACCACGGCGTAAATTTCATTTGCTCAGCGTTTGCGCGGGTCATAGTAGGACCTCTGGCTCAAACTCAAGCCCCAAAGCTCGAACATCTTCGGATGTTTGCGGACGACGAGCCATGCGCCTGCGGCAAGCGACGGGAAAGCGATCATCGCCACGACGCGGAACCCAACGAGGAAGACCGTTACCGAGACGAATAGGATCGCCATCCATGCGCTGAGGTCCAACCCGAGCTTGGCTCGTGGCCTATTGAGCGCCTGATTGATTGGTAACGGTTCTCCTCGCTTGGTCATGGCCGCCACCTACTGCATCGTCTGCCCGGTGAGCGAGCCAATCCAGCCGGCGCCCCAGCCCAACACTCCGGCGCCAAACAGCGCGCCGAAGAGTCCGGGAATGGCGTCCTAAAAGCGCCCCGACATCATGCGGATGCCGGCGAAAATCAATCCGCCGAAACAGATAACAGCGCCCGCGTAGATGGCGAAGGTTTTGAAGGTGGTCATCAGCGTGGTCGCCCCGGAAAAGTCCATCGTCCCCTGGGCATGGGCCACGCCAGCAATCGAAAGGACAAATAGGGTGGGAGCCATCGTGCGGATGGCCGACAGAAGCGCGGATTTCAGTAAGGGGTACGCTCGGCGGATGCCGGGCGGAATTGGCAGCCGGTTGCAACTGGCGTCGGATCGGATGAGACGGCGGAATCGATTCACTCTGCACCTCCGCTGACTTGTTGTCAGCCATGGCGCAAAGTTAGGGCTGGCGCGTTACCGCGTCCAATGAATTCCCGGAAGACGGTTATGCCATTCCGTCATAACCAACCGGAAATGCGCGATCCGCTCACCTACACTTCGTACTTCTGGAGGATTTTCGGCGTCCCGACGCCCCCCTCATATAAGGTGGCCGCTACGTCTGGGCGGAACGCGAGGCAGCACGTGAAGGTCGTGCCGTCGGACAAATTGATCTGGATGTTGGTTCCGTCGCCCGTATCCTTATATATACGAAGGGTTTGAATCGTCTTGCCCGCCAGTTCGGGGCATTCGATGAAGTTGTCCTGCATGTCTGAGGCTCTCCAGTTTCATAGCATCGCACTCGCCCCTGCCCGTTGCCAGAAGAAAATCGGTGAATTTCCTATCCCAGGCGGATGCTGATTTTCGGGATGCAGCGGCGAACCTTCGGCTCCTAGGGGCATTGCCAAAGACAATATCACACTCCTCGTGTGTAGACTCATAGTAGGCAAGAATCAAGCATAGGAGTGTGGCCCCACGCTCCGTTAAGTCTCGATTTGGCTCCAGGTTGCGGCAACTCCGCGAGGAGCGGGGCTATTCCCAGGAAGCACTGGCCGAACGCTCTGGCCTGCACCGCAACTACGTCGGCGGCGTGGAACGCGGCGAGCGGAACGTAGCGCTGGAGAACATTGTTAAGCTGGCAAAGGCCCTCGCCGTCAAACCTTCCGACTTGTTTTCTGAATTCTCTTGATGGCTGTAAGTGTTTGATTTTTTCAGGAGAACACTTCCATTCCGTCTCGCTCTCCGCAGTTTAACTTCAGGGTGACGTAGATTCGCCTAGGCTAACGTGATAGTCAAAAAGCTGATTTGCAAATGCTTGCAGACATCTCGAACCTGCCTGAGGCGCACTCATGCGACGCGAACTCACTTTTTACCTGGCCAACGCTCACGCCGAAAGCTGTCGAAACGGTCTGTATCCAGCTCTTCGAGCAGTTCATCCTCTGCCGTTCGATGCTTGAGTGGACGATTCGCCCACAGCAAAACAAGACAGCCCTTGTATGTGGGCATTCGCACGCATCCTTGAAGAAGCGTTGCCTCCTTCTCTTCGGAAAACGCAGGAATCCACTCAGAGGCTCTCACCTCGACCATCTCCTCCACCGGAATGTTGCAGTCCAGGAGACCGGCATCGAGTTCTTCTCCAACTTTGACCCAGTGCGGAAAACTGGTGGAAGGGGAAAACCAGACAACACGTGATTCTTGTACCCACACTCCAGCACAGCTGTGTGTCGCGACGTCACAATATTTCCTGATCGTCGCCGTTAGGCTGGCTTCAAACTCCGCAGCAAGATCGCTGACGAGTTTGAGCGAAGGCCACTGCGTTCCAATTAGCCCTTTCATCTCTGCGCTTGGCAGCAAAAGCTCCGAAGCAAACTCGTCTGCCGCGTGCTCAGGATTGATCTCGAAGTTGGTCCAGTTTTCAATCTCTTTCGCTCCGCACGACATGCTGTCCGAGTCTTTGTGAAGTAGGTAATGCCCAATTTCATGCGCCGTGGTGAACCGCTTTCGGCCCAGTTCGCGAATGCCGCGTTTCACTAAAATGCGACCGCCTATTCCAGAGGATCGACGCACAAGTGCTCCATCGAAACCATCCGAGTCCACTTCTTTGACTGTGAGTCCGAGCGGCTTGGTGATGTTCTCGAAGCGGAGAGCACCTTTGATCTGCAGTCTGCGTCGCAGTTCCATTGCGACCTCTTTGTTCATCGAGCGTCTCCCTTTTTCATTCTTCGGAAGAATCGACGTCCTCTTGTTCGCTCTGTAGGAGTTCTTTGTCCGCCGCCGATAGTTCTTTCTTGTTGCGAAAAGCAAACTGAGGCTGCCGCGTCTGGGCAGGCAAGGCATGGCTCAAAAGCCCCGAAGACTTCGCCTTTGCCGTATCTAGTAAACTCCCGACCAAATTCTCTGCCGACCGCACTGCGGCCTTGGCTTTTTCCGCCGTACTCGGAGGCCGGAGTGCTCGCAGCGCCTTTTCGAGATTTTCCGGAACGTCTTTGTCCAACGTTCGGTAGTGGTGGTTCGCGTACCGTGACTGAACTGAAGCGGGTTCTTGGGGTCGATCCGTCCCGAGTGCTGGACGAGGTCATCGGCGGCGAATTCAAGGAACTCCCCGACAACGGGACGGCCCACATCAAGGGGGGCGAGATCTTCGTCAGCCACGTGCGTCAGCCCGCGCTCACTGCGCGGCCACAAGCACGGAGGATTTTGATGACCGACTTGCTGATCATGCCTGAAAACTACGACAATATTCGCTCTGGAATCGTTGAACTGCTCAAAGCAGCCCGATCCGCTGCCGCCCGGAATGTCAATTCGATCATGACGGCGACCTACTGGGAGATCGGGCGGCGCATTGTGCTTTTGGAGCAGGGTGGAGAGCAGCGGGCCGGGTACGGAGAACAGCTCATCGAACAACTGGCCGCCGACCTTACGAGGCAGTTCGGGCGTGGTTTCAAACGAACCAATCTCTGGCAAATGAGGGCGTTTTACCTAGCGTGGCCCCAAGCGCAGATTCTCCAGACACCGTCTGGAGAATCTGTAACCAGCCTTTCCATCAATGACATGGAGAAGCATCCGGCCTCAACTGCCGCCGTAGCTACCCACTTCCCTTGCCCTGGTCAGCCTACGTCCGGCTACTCTCCGTCAAGAATCCCGACGCCCGGAGCTTCTACGAGTCTGAAGCCCTGCGCTCAGGCTGGTCCATCCGCCAGCTTGTACGCAGTACGCCTTGACCGTTTGCGTGCGCTGGAAGAGTGCCGTTCCATTCTTTCGCCGCTTGATTATCAAAAGCTGCTTTCCGGCACAACAATTTCCGCCCCACAGAATGATGCCATTGATGAAGATGAGCTTATGGCGGAACTAGCAGACGCGGCGGGTGACAACACCATCACGGAATTGCGCCATGTTCGCGCTAGCGCCGAAAAGCGTGTCGCCGAGGAAATCGCCAATCGTGCCGTCTGCGAGGACTTCGATTCCTTCAAACCGCTCTTCGAGCGCGTACAGAGAGAGTTGAAATCAGGGGTTCGCCAATCTCTTCCCGTTGACAAAATGGACGAAATCAAGCTGACGAAGATACAGCAGGGGCAGTTTTTTATCATCGGCGGTCAATTCGCTTACGTCGCCGAGGTCGGTAAAGATTTCCGGACAGAATATGACAGACGCGACAGCAGATTGCGCGTCATTTACGATAACGGAACCGAGAGCAATCTGCTGGCACGATCTTTTCAGCGCTCGCTTTATCCCGATAAAGACAACGCGGGCCGCATCATTACCGATCCAAATGCGGGACCTTTGTTTGCTAACGAACCCGCTGAGGACGATCTTGCCAGTGGTACGATTTACGTCCTGCGAAGCAAGTCAGATAATCCGCTCGTCGCGGCCAATCGCGATGTACTGCATAAAATCGGCGTCACGGGTGGGAAGGTTGAAAACCGCCTCGCAAATGCGAGTCTGGACCCAACATTTCTACTCGCCGACGTGGAAGTCGTCGCCACCTATGTTCTCTATAACGTCAACCGAGTGAAGTTGGAAAATCTCATCCACCGCGTCTTTGATTCTGCTCAATTGGATATTGAGATCAAGGATCGCTTCGGCAACCCCGTCAAACCCCGCGAATGGTTTCTTGTTCCACTGTTCATTGTAGACGAAGTAGTAGATCGAATTAAGGACGGTTCGATAGTGCACCGCCTCGTTGCCGCCGAGTTCAGAGCGAAATTCGATGCCAGGAAGAACCGTGAGCTTATCTCCGCCCAGCTTCTGCAATTCTTGAATGCGCGTCACGTCGATCACGTGGTGATCGGTGATCGCTACCAGTTCCACATCCGCTGCGACCAAGCCATCCACAATTTCCTTGTTTGTTACATTCTTCTTGCTGTAGTCGAATGACGCTGGCGTATGAAAATGCAAGTCCCACTTGCCCCAGATTGAACCAACAGCACGAAAAGCCATATCTGCCTCCAGTAATTGCATAAGGCAGGCATTCCAAAACAGCGTCGATGTCTGCGTAATTCTCCATTCTACGTGGTTTCTGGAGAGAGTAGCTACGCCCCTCTTCGTTATGTAGACGCTTTGTGTCTTCCGCCATAGACCTCAGCGGGGCCGTTCCTTCCCCGCAACGCCCCTCCCTGAAATCAATAAAGTGCAGCCTTCGGCTGGACTTCTCTTTCGACATTCGTTTCCAGGCGAACTTTAGGCTCCGTTTGGCTCCTCCTGTCAACCCGCTTGTGCAGCTCCGCGCGGCTTAAAGCCGCCGTGCTCGCTTCCGCGCCCCTGACGGGCTTCGGGGGGTGACAGCGCCTCTCTGCGCCCAATTCGCCGCTATGAAACGAATGTCTTTTTTTAGCCCTCCCAGGGCTGAAAAACGGCAAATCGGAACACCAAAGGAGCCGAAGATCATGCCATACGCAGACAGCAACACCGCCACTACCAGCGCCACCGCCGCGCCGCACAGCACAAATGTGGCGCTTTCGAGCCAATCGCCTTACCAGCAGCGCACCACGCAGAAAGACAACCCCACGCAGCAACTCATCAAGCAGGCCGTGGATTTTCTCATCCAGCAGCTTGAAGCGGGCAAGAGCGAAACGCTGACCGCGTATCTTGCGGCGATGGCCCGTTTCCATGCGTATTCCTTCGGGAACATTTTGAGCATTGCGAGACAACGCCCAACAGCGACCAGAGTCGCCGGGTTCCATACGTGGAAAGAGCTTGGCCGTTTCGTAAAACGTGGCGAGAAAGGAATTCAGATTCTCGCCCCGATGGTTGGACACCGGCGCAGGAAGGACGACGCCGACCACATCCGCACGCAGGACGAAAGCGCCAAGCCCGCGCCCGTGCTGATTGGTTTTCGCGCTGTCTATGTTTTCGACGTGGCGCAGACCGAAGGCGCAGACCTGCCCGAGTTTGAGCACAGCATCACCGGAGAAGTTGGCGGACACCGTAACCGCCTTATCGACTTTCTCGCGCAGCAGAATATCGCGCTCGAATACACGGAGAACATCGCGCCCGCTCTCGGCGTCAGTTACGGCGGGAAGATTGCTATTCTGCCCGGCCAGTCGCCCGCAGAGGAAGTCGTGACTTTGGTTCACGAACTGGGCCACGAGCTTTTGCATAAGAGCGACCGCCGCACCAAGACCACCGCAACGGTACGCGAGACAGAGGCCGAGGCTGTCGCCTTCATCGTGGGACAGGCTATCGGCCTTGAGATGGGCCGGGCGTCAAGCGACTACATCCAGATGTACGCGGGCAACGCAGCATTGCTGGCGGAAAGCCTCGAAGTGATCCAGCGGACCTCCGCCGTGATTCTCTCGGCCATTCTTGCCGAGGACGCCAGCGAAGCAAAGAAGACTCTCGCGGAGGTGGCGTAATGCAGACCCTACTCCGCATTCTTGAGCGGGCCGGAGGCTACCGGCCCACTCTGTACCTCAAGATCGAAAACCCGCCCTATATGGCTTTGGTAATCGAAGCCACGCCAGAGCCGGGACCGCTTGGACTTCCGTCAATCTCCGTCGCGCACTACGGCGAACAGAACGGCGACCTGATGCGCGACCCGGAGATGTGCTTCGAGCTATCGAAGCCGCAGCTTGGCGACCTCGCGCTGTCGTCGTGGTATTACCGTAACGACTACCTCGGCATCGAGCAGTATTCACGCTATCGGAGCGCGGAGAACTACGTTGTCGTCTCCGCGCTGTACGTAGAGCACGAGCAGTTAGCGCGGCAGTGGGACCGGAACCTCCATGCACAGGGTTTTCTTGAAGCCTTTACAGACACGTCCATTCGCGGCTAGTCCGCTCCCTTGCGGAGCGGACCTCACGCCCGACGTGTCGCCGCTCCGCGTGCCTTCACCATTCAACCGCTCGAAAGGAGCATAAGAAAATGACTACGACCGTTATCAATGCCGCCGAGTACCGCGACCTTCCGCTGTCTCAACTGAATGAATCGAAGACCAATCCGCGCCGCGTCTTTGACGATGCAGCCTTGAAGGAACTCGCCGCATCCATCCGCAGCCAGGGTGTGCTGTCGCCCTTGATTGTTCGCCCACTCACGGAAACAGGCTTCGAGATCGTAGCCGGAGCGCGGCGCTACCGCGCCGCGCAGATGAGGCCGCAATCTTGCTTGCGGCTTCGCGAGGCAACGCTTCACAAGCATTGCGCGACGCGGCCACAGCCTACAAGGTGGACACCGAGTCGATTGCCGCCAAGGTCAAACAGGAGTTCGCGGAGAAGGAGAAGGCAAAGGCCGCGAAGAAAGCCGCACCCAAGGCACAAACGAAACCCGTCAAAAAGGCAGCAGCATAACCGTCAACTCAAAGCAGGCACTTGTGCGGAGCCGGCCACAGCGGCTCCGCATTCTGTTGTCCGGCTGCCCGTTTTCCCGCCCTGATTCGTGCTCCCGCCGTGGCGTGAGGACTTTGGTCGCCCACCCAACGGGCAGCCTCGGCGACATGCGTCGCCTCAGAATCTGGATACAGCGAGGTCGCAGAGGACACGTGCTCTATCAGCTTTTCGCATTGGTACTACTGCTGCGAGCCGCTCCGTTCGGATAGCCGCTACAATCACAGCGGCAGTCTTCCTTGTTCGGCGACCGGAGAACTGTTCAGCTTCCTGCCGACGGCGCGCACAAACTCGCTGACAAGTCTCGATTTGTTGTCCGAACGCGCTACCAGACTGGTAACGATCTTGAGGCGATCCTCCGCCAGCGGTCGCATGATTATGCCATCCTGCGCAATTCGCGCGGCGTCGTGCCGGGTCAGAAAGGCAACGCCTTCATACGCCACAATCAGCTCTGTTGCCTCTTCGGCGGTCATTACCTGATGCACATCTGTGGCGTGGACTCCCTTTTCTGCCGCAACCGTCTGAATAGCTCCGAAAAGGAGAGGGTTGACGTGCGGCGCCAGAACAATCCAGGCGCGGTCGCTCACCTCTTCGAGATGGAGCATTTCCTGCTTTGCCAGACGGCTCTCCTGCTGAAGCGCGACATGCATGGGGCTTTCGGCAAGGTGCATCATGCTGAGCCTGGGCGTTTCGGCTATCGCCGAGACGAGCGCCATATCTAGCTTGCCGACGGCGACCTGCCGAGCCAATTCGTGGGAATAGTTGCTCCAGAGCTTCAGCTTCAGGCGAGGATACAGCGGAAGCTGAATCGACAGGACCGTGGCAATCAGGTGACGATCAATGTAGGCTGATCTGCCAACGTTGAGGATTTCGTCTGTTCCACGCTCGGCGGCTGCGGCGCTCGTTAAGGCACGTTCAGCGTGCAGGATGGCCGTCCGCGCTTCTTCCACAAAATGACGGCCCGCCTCGGTAAGTTGCACATCGTGATGGTTGCGCACGAAGAGCCGCAGCTTGATCTGATCCTCCAGATCGTGAATCTGCTTGCTCAGCGTCGATTGATCGATGCGCAGAAGCTCGGCAGCTCTGGAGAAGTTCAGCTCTTCCGCCAGAACGACCGCCGCCCGCAAGAAACGAATTTCCGGAAGCACCATGGCTATCCTCCGTCAGTACCAAGGCAGGACAGCAAGTTATTGTCATGGATAAACTACACGGCACCCTATTACAGACATGATCGCACCACAATGGCTGTGCGTACAGAACCATCTTAATTGCAGCCGTAACTTTGGTGTTATGACGAGATGGCATAACCAACTTCCAACTTTTCATTGGACGGCTGCTCCGCGTGCGGCCAATCTCCAGGTGACAGGTAGAACTTTCGGAGCTTTGACACGAACACGCATGGGATTGAAAGAAACGCCTAGCGGGGAACGGAGACCTTGAAATCCAGTATTTCCGGTGAGCCGCTAATTTCCGGCGCACGCCAGCGCTGATGGAGGTCGCCACTATGGGGTCCATATCAACGACGATGCGGCCAGCGGACGATCTGCTGTTGACCGCCGAAGAGGTCGCCCTCATGTTGAAGGTGAGCAAGGACTGGGTCTGGGATCATTCGTCCCGTAGATTGCCTTATCTGCCCGTTATTCGCATGAGCGACGGTGCGCTGCGCTACCGCGCCAGCGGCATTGAAGAGTTTCTTATGGAGCGCGAAAAGGCCTCCACCCTCAGGCGTAAACGCCGGTAAAATGGGTGTGGCCACTTGTTTCCTCCACACAGAAATTGAGGAACAAATGGGAGTTTCATACCAGAAAGGCTGGGTCCGGCCACGGGGGAGAAAATGGCATGGCTGTTTTCGCCGCAGCGAGCTTGATTCAGCGACGAACGAGACCAAACTCGTCACTCATTCCTTTGTCCTGGGGCTTCGTACCGAGATGTCGAAGTCGCAGGCGAGGGAGAAGCTGGAAGACGAGATCGCCAAACTTGGCGGGCGTGCGACGGGTGACCAAGCCGCTGTCAACGGTTCTGCTACCTTCGCGTGGTTCGTCAAAAACCGCTACCTGCCACTGAAGGAGGGAGACTGGAGAGAAGAAACCGCCAAGATCAAGAAATATCTGATCCGGCAGACCTCGTTGATTGTTTTGGAGAGTATCGCCTCGAAAACTTCGATAAGGTCATTCTTCAGACTCATCTCAATCAACTGGCGAAAAACCGTTCCAAGGACCGAGTGTTGCAGATTCGGGCTTACTTGCGCGACATCTTTGCGGAAGCAGTCGATCAGGGCTTTCTTCCGAAGGACCCAGCACGGAAGCTCAAACCTCCCGCGAACTTGCGCGAGGTGGACCGGACAACGCTCACCTGGGAGCAATTGCGAGCGGCATTGGAGAGGCTCGGCGAGCTGAATCTTCGGGATTGGATTCTGATGAAGCTCGATATGTCGAATGCTCTCCGGCCAAGCGAATTGTTTCCGCTGCGCTGGCGCTGCTTCCTCCAAGAGCGGCAGATCCTCGACATACAGGAGACGATCTACAAGGGCAAGATTCGCCCCTACGGCAAAACCAAGGGGAGTCTCACCCAGGTACCAATCGCCGAAGTCCTTGCCGGGGAGATTGTCGAGTATCGTGAGGAGTGCAGAAAGAAAGGCAAAGATGTTTCTCCGGGTGCCTTCATGTTTCCGGGACGATTCGGCGGGCCGATGGACACGGGCAATTTTCGCAAGCGTGTCCTGCACCGGTTGGCCGACGAACTGGAACTGCCGAAGCTGACCTTTCAGGTCATTCGCCGGACCATTGCCACTCTCGGCAAAGCGAAGGCACATCCGAAGGACATCCAGGGCATGATGCGGCACAGCCGTCTGGCGACGACCATGGAGGTTTACATGCAATCGCTGGAGCCCGAGGTGCGACGCGCCATCAACTCAATTCACGACGAGCTGACGGCGACAGGCACGCATGGCCCAGAGACGCCAACTCCGCCGACAGAGGCGCAGGGAACGGGACAAAGCATTTCGTCGAAAAAGGAGTTCGCAACCGGGGAATCGCAGCGCAGAGAGAAGGGAGAAGGAACGCAGAAGGTGCCGTCGCGCTGCAAGATCATTCCATTTGCGGGCAAAATGCGGGCAAACGATTTTGAGGCTTTCCGCTAAGTTGTAGATTTAATTGGTGGACCTGGTCGGGATCGAACCGACGACCTCTTCCATGCCATGGAGTGCATTGGATCGCAAGTTATAGACGGCACAGCGCTTACGAACCGGCATAACCGGCAAAAACGGCACAATTGGCACTATTTGCTGCCAAAATGCTGCCAAATTTACCCAGCGGGCCAAAGGGCTGATCGTGTGGGTCAGCCCGATTTCCTCTTCAGTGTTTCATCAGACTTTAGAGGAAATCCGTTGTCTGTGGCTTGCCACTGGCTCAACTCATCGAACAGTATTGGGTTTACATCCCCTTTTCCGATATCTCGTTAGCAAACTGCTTCTTTCAGAAATCGAAGTGGGTGCGGTACCTAGTTCTGTGCTCCGGCCAACTCGAACTGAATCCGATGGTGTTTCTGGTCAATTGCAATCGTTAATTTGTTTATCACCCTGGCCAGGATAACGTACTGCGCAAAGTCGCCGATCATAACCGTAGGGTGCGGTAGGACCGCATCGCCAATCCGCAGATCGCCATCGACCTTCGCTGTCTCGAACTCGTACTCCCGACCGTTAATATCGTGTACCTTCCTGTCGCCGGATTTGCGGTCCACCAAGGCCAGTTTGTCAGCCAGCGCTCGCGGGATGAACAGGTCACATGGGGCGGTGCGCGCGCCGGTGTCCACGTGCGCCTTCACTCGTACGTTGTTCAGGCTGACCTCGACATATGGCCGCAGGTGCACGTCGGAGTACGGCAGGATCTTGCTGCCGTCCGGCTTCGGTAGTGCCTCGTCACTCAGCCACAGTCTGTCGCCGGCATAGTCCAGGTGGAGCACCACGTCCTTGAACGCCGCCATGCCGAGAGTTCCCATGCCGTCCTTCACCATCGGCGAGCTATTCACGAGCGGCATGCCGATGGCGTCGCGCACCATGTGCCCGGCCACAGTCATCTCGTTGACGTGCACGATCTCCACCTCAGGATCGCTCTTGTGTTTCCTGCCAGCGTGCATCCCCGTGTGCCCCGTAACCGGCAGAGCCAGTTCCCGGGCTAGTTCGGGCTTCAGGATGAATGCCGAACCCGAGCCCGTGTCCAGTCCAAATCGGTAAGGCCCGTGCCCGTTGAGCGTTACCTCGACTCCGTTCAGGAATGGAACGGAGTGTACCTTGTCCATCTCGTCTGCTGACAACATCGCAGTGCAGGCAAGCGTCATGAGGCATGTCAACAGAAGTGGCAGCACGGAATAGCGGAATCGACGTGGAATACGCAAGATATTCTGGTTCTCAAAAGCGACATTCGTCATGAGTGCCTCACGGCCAATCACGTTAACGCGATCCGGCTTGGAATCCGAGATAGTTAACGCGAACCTACTAGTTTAGACCAGAAAGCGAACCAGAAAACGACACACACGCGTTCGAGGATGGAGCTTACTTCTCATGTGCGACAACGCGCTGCTTGCGGTTGGAACACTCGAAATGCTCAATAACATCTCCAGTGTTAGAGTGCATTCATTGTGAAGAGGCTGCAAGTGCGTCCCCAAACCGCATGAATTCGCTAGCCAGCTCAGCCCGTATCCGATTGAGAAGGATGTGTCGCTTCAAAGCTTCTTGAACTTCCTCACGTTCAGTGCCTTCCAGTGCAGCATCGGTTGATCCTGTATTTTCGTGATCATCGCCGCATCGTCAGTCAGATGCTCCGGCAGGATTTCCGCTCGCTCCAGGAGCGCGTCAAGGAATTGAGCTTCGCCGCTCGTAAATGGCAGAACCCTCGACAGGCTCTCCCGCGTCTCCCGCACAAGACGCTCGGACCATTCGTGTCCATCTCCGAACATTGTTGCAGCCTCACCGCGGAGCACGGGAATGAGATTCTGCTTGAGCTCTTCCGAATCGAAAGCCACGTGTTCAACGGAGACCTCTCGCCAATCCTCGATATTCATCCCTCCGTAAACCAGGAAAGCGAGCCTCAACTTCGCATCATCGAGCGCCACCTGAGTCAGTAGTCGGTGTGCATCGAACAGGTCCCTCGCCGTATGTCTCGCCAGCAGTGCCACCAATTTTGCCGCAGCCAACTCGTTTATATCGAGCAACGGAATCTGGTGTGTTTGGAGGGAGCCGATCTTCCTGGAGTCGCGAAGCACTGTCGGCCACAGCGGCAGCCGCAGCATGAAGTTGACATCGACTTGCAAGTTGCCACCGCCACCAAGCGCGCTGGCATAACGAAGCTGCCATTTGCCGCCGGCATGTTCCGTGGCGCGCCGCTCCACCGTCAGCTCCGACCGATTGCAAACGTCAGCCAGGGCCTGCTCGACCTTGGGGCGCTCCGCCTTCATTACCTCAACGTCCACCGCACCGATGTAGTTCAGGTCGATATCGACGGATAAACGCGGAACGTCGAATTCAAAAAGGTTGAGCGCCGTTCCACCCTTCAGTACCAAGCGCTCTTTGAGGTACGGATGACGCCGAATCGCATCCAACACCCGAAGCAAGTGCAGAACCTTCTCAAGTATCTCGGGACGGAAACCGCTCGCTCCGGCTTCTTTCAGCAGTGTTTCTCGTGAAACGATCATGCCAGCTCTTCCCAACTCTTCTTGAGGATTTGTTCAGGGACAACCAAATTCCACTCCGACATCAAACGGCCGGATCGAGGCTCATCGTTCGTCAGGTACTTCGGATTCCGGGGCCGGTGTTGGCGCAGCCGATCCAGGAGGTCGTCTTCTACGGAGAGAGCATCGCGATGTTGCGAAAGAAAGAACCCGACCCGCGCCACCGTCGTACTGTTTCCGAGCAGCAGTGCATATTCCGCAACCTGATCCAAATCGAGGTACGGGATGGTTTCCAGCGAGCGCCATACCTCTTCCCATCCGCCGCTCAAGCGCGTTCGATCCAGAACGTCCACGAAGGTGCGTTCGAGGCCGGTTACTCTGACTAATTGCCCCGCCCGATCCACGGTTTCAACGTCCGGTTCTTTGCCGTTCAGTTTCGTAGGAGAAGCGACAGCACGGTAGTTGATTCCGCGAAACTTGAAACTGCGACCGCTCGGATATTTGCTGGTGATGTACACCAGCTGATCCTGTACCGAGTAGCTCCGGCCGTGGAGCTCAAGTGCGGTGTGATACGCCAATATTGCGTCGGAGGCCAGCTTCGAGGCCACCAGGTACGAATCGACCGGCAACTGCTCGGGACTTGTCCCCGGAGGAACCGCGCAGTACAGACCGCGCCGAACCTGTAGAATCGTTCCCTGACGTTTGTGATAGCGCAGCGTGGATTCGCGGGTTCTTGGATTGGAAGAGCCGCGTGCGTTCAAGAACGCAGTGAACTCCTCACCCGAAAAGACCGGGTGATTCTGCAAGAAAACTCTCAGATCGCCACTTTCTTTTTGCATACTGAACCCGTAATAACTTTACGGGTTTTATATGTATTTCGCAATATACTTAGCGCTACCGCCTACAGAAGAATAGATATCTATCTGGCTTTGCCGGATTCTCGATCCAGCGGCTCCGGAAGTCGTCAAGAACTCAGTGAGCCGCATAGGTTATTGAAAAGAGAAGCTAAAAGAGTATTTAGCAACATTGCATCATTGTTCTTTGCTTCGCATCCATTTGACATGCAGTGGAACAAGTGTAAGCTGACAATGACGGAACATATGAAAACATTTGGTGAACAGATTAGAGGTCTCCGGGAACTAAAGGACATTTCTGTCCGCGAACTAGCCCGGCAACTGAAGGTATCAGCTGCATTTTTGTCGGATGTGGAACTTGGCCGCCGCCATCCATCGGATGAGATCATGCGGCGGCTAGCGGAATGCCTTGATACGACTCCGGAAGAATTGCTGAAATATGACGCGCGGCCCCCAGTTCAGGAACTGAAACGTATTGCAGCGAACGATCCCGCAATGGGATTTGCGCTCCGCCGTGTGGTGGACGAAGGCATAAGCTCCCAGGATCTTCTCGAATTCCTCAACAAGCACAGGGACAAGAAAGAATGAGAACGTACCGCGCGAAATCCGGCCCCTTCGCCGAGCAGCCTTTTTATAAGCTGGACGAAATCGAATCGATCTGCATGGAAGCGCTCACCAGCGTCGGACTGTTTCCCGCATCGCCTTCTCCGGTGCGCATCGACCGGTTCATCGAGAAGCGGTTCAAGGTGCAGCCCTCGTACGACGCGCTGCCATCCGGCATTCTCGGATTCACGCGTTTCGGTACGAACGGGGTCGAGGAAATAATCGTATCGCAGTCGCTCGACGAAGAGGGCACGACCGCAGCCGAGCGGAGGCTACGAACCACGCTCGCCCACGAAGGCGGCCACGGACTCCTGCACGCTCATCTGTTCGCCTTGGGCGACCGGCCTGATTCGCTCTTTGCAGGTGAACTCGCCACGGACGCGCCTAAGATCATGTGTAGGGATGACGCCCAAACTGGAGGAGAATCCGGCAAGAAACCGCCATACCGTTGGTGGGAATTTCAGGCGAACCAAGCGATGGGAGCGCTTCTTCTTCCTCGATCCCTTGTGGAAAAAGCGCTCAAAGGATCGCTGGAAGTCCGGGGACTGCTCGGTATACCCGTCCTCCCGTCTGGGAACCGAGACTCATCTATCCGTATGATTGCAGAAACGTTCGACGTAAACCCCGTCGTGGCGCGCATCCGCTTGGAAGCCCTCTATCCGCCTTCGTCGGAACAGCAATTGACACTCTGATTTTTTTTGCCTAGTATGTCAGCTATAGAAGCTGACGTAAGCTATCTATCGTTTTGGGAAAGTGGGGATTAAGAGCAAGCGCATGAAACCACGGTCAAATCTGAAATCCAAAACTCCTCAGGTTGCAGTGTCGCCGGTAAAGAAAACCCGAAGCGTGCCTCCGCTTGTCCGCCTGCTCCTCTTTGTCTCGGCAGGGGGGCGCTGCGAATTCGACGGGTGCAATAAATACCTGCTTGAACATCACGTCACCCTGACGGCGGGTAATTTTGCTGAGATTGCGCACATTGTCGCCTTCCAGGAGCATGGCCCTCGGGGACGGAGCGAAACGCGTCCTGCCGACATCCATCAAGCCGACAACCTTATGCTCCTTTGCTCCGGATGCCATAAAACCATCGACGACCATCCAGAGCTGTATCCCGTGGCGACGCTCCGAAAATACAAGACAAGCCATGAGCGGTACATCTATCACATGACCTCGCTCCGGCCCGAGAACCGGACTTCGGTCCTCATGGTCACTGCGAACATCGGCGAGCAAGGAGTCTTCATCCCCTTCGACCAGGTGATCGAGGCGCTCGCGCCTCATTACCCCGTTTCGAGGCCGGGAAAACTCATTGATCTCACTTCTATTCCCATCCTAGACGCGGCCTCTCTTCAAACGGCGCGGGAGACAATCCGGCGCGGCCTCATCCAACTCTACGATGCGGGCGGCGAAACCCAGACCGTGAAGCATCTGTCAGTTTTCGCGCTCGCCCCGATTCCCCTCCTCGTGGACCTCGGCACACGTCTCAGCAACAAAATCCCAACCGATCTTTATCAGCGGCACCGCGACACGGAAAACTGGACGTGGAAGCCGGACGGAAACTCCGTTTCCTACGCCTTCGGCATCGTGCAACAGGGAACCGACCCGTCGAAAGCAGCGCTCGTGATGTCGCTCTCCGGAAAAATCAGAGTACAGGACCTTCCCCAGAACATCGATCGAACCTTCACGGTGTATGAATTCACCTTGAAAGATACGGTCCCCCATCCTGCGTTTTTGCGCACCCGCGCGGATCTCGAAACTTTTCGCACGAGCTATCAGGCCCTTCTCGGGTCCATTCTCGACAACCAGGGCATCGTGAAAGAGCTTTATTTCTTTCCGGCGATACCCGCGCCCGTGGCGGTTCTTTGCGGACGAGAACTCTTGCCAAAGGTCCATCCTGACCTTCTCGTATACGACTTCGACAAACAAATGGGCGGTTTCACATTTCAACTCAAGGTGAATGCACATGGACACGAATAAGTACTTGGAACAGGTGCTGTCGGACCAAAAACTCGGCGACGACAGCAAGGAACTCAAAGAACTGCAAACGCATCGAGCAGACGTAGAGGAACTTCTCTGCACGCGCTTCGGATCACAGCCCATCATCCGCTACGGCGGATCGAAGGCGAAGGGAACGCTCATTAAGGAATCCTACGATCTCGATATTGTCTGTTATCTTCCCTCGGACAGCGACGCGGCAGGAAAGACTCTTGCCGAGATTTACGAAAACGTCCGCAACAGCCTCAGGGAAAAGTACTACGTCGAGGAAAAGACCTCGGCGCTACGCCTCAAGGGCATGTCCTCCGAGGACTACATGCGCGATTTTCATATCGACGTGGTTCCCGGCCGCTTTACGGACGAAACCAAATCAGATTGCTTTATCTATCAAAAATCTGCCGAGAAGTGTCGCATGAAGACAAATGTCGACGTGCATATCACGCATATTAAGTCGAGCGGCGTCGTCGACGCGGTCAGGCTCTTCAAGCTCTGGAAGACCCGGAGGGGGCTCGGCATCAAGCAGTTTGTTTTCGAATTGCTCATTATCGATCTTCTCAACGGAAAGAAGGAAAAGCCGATCTCCGAGCAAATGCTCCACGGTTGGACCGAGATTGCCGACCACGAAGAAGCGATCCACGTCGAAGATCCCGCTAACCCGAATGGCAACGATCTGACCGCCGTAATGAATGCCGCTTGGCCGGGACTCAGGGCGGCCGCAAAGGATGCGCTCAACACGATCAAATGGTCGGGATGGGAGTCGATTTTTGGTGCGGTTGCGGTCGAGAAGTCGTTCTCGGTAACGGAAAGAGCGCAACGCGCGGCAGCATCGGTGAGCGCATCAAACAAACCATGGTGTCCTCGCGGATGAAAAGATCCTGGTACGAGAAAAGTCCGCAAATCCTGCACGCGATGATGGAGGAGATTCCAGCAAAGTATTCGGACCTGCGTGTCATGGCGGAACAAAGTGCTGTCTTTATCCGCGGCAACTTTCCCGTCATGGATGGTCCGGAAGTTCTCGACCGTTTTCAGATCGAAATCAGGCTCCCTGCCGACTTTCCGGCATCAATTCCCGTTCTCCGGGAAGTCGGCGGCAGAATTCCGTGGCACGGAGACCGACATGTGAATCAGGGCACAGGCGAGGCGTGTCCGATTGTTCCTGAAGAATGGCTCGTGCGCCCGGAACGCGGCTCGATGCTCGCATTTTTGGATGGCCCCGTGAGGAACTTCTTTCTTGGGCAGATTCTCGTGGAAGCAGGGCAGCCATGGCCTTTTGGCGAACGATCCCACGGGATTGACGGACTCTTTGAAGCATATGGAGAGATGATCGAAATATCCGACCGAAAGGCTATCGTGCGCTATCTTGAATGCCTGAGTAAGGAGTAAATATCTCTTAGGAAAAATCCGAGAATAGGTCGCCCGGCTTGACGGAAAGGGCTTTCGCCAGCTTGACGATGTTTTCCAGTGCTACGTTTCGTTCGCCACGCTCAACCCCGCCGACGTAGTTGCGATGCAGACCGGCTCGCTCGGCTAACTCTTCTTGCGAATAGCCGCGCTCGTCGCGGAGTTGTCGCAACCTTGTGCCAAATCGAGACTTAACGGAGCGTGTCGCCACACTCCTATGCTTGAGTTTAGACCACTATGAGTCTACACACGATGAGTGTGATATTGTGCGAAAGACGCCATTCCTCCGGCCGGCATTTCCGCCCGGAACCTGCCTGGACGGAAACTAAGGCAAAAAGCAGGGAAGATTCACAAGAATGCGCCTGACAACGGACCGCCGCGAGTGCGATTCTAATGGGGCCGAGGTCGGAGTTCATGCAGGATAAATTCATCGAGTGCCCGGAGCTTGCGGGCAAGACGATTCAGACATTGCGTATCCATCAGGACGCTGGCGATGGGACCAATGTGGAGATCAAATTGACGGACGGCACCACCTTCTCCTGCTCGATCAACATTCATCCCGAGGTGAAGGCTAGCCTTTATAAGGGCGGAGTCGGAACGCCTGAAGTCCTCCAAAACTACGAAGTTTAACCAGATTCAAGCAACGCCCATGCAGCGTTATGCACAAAATGCATAACGCTGTGCATGGAATTCATTGGACGCTGAGGAGCGTTCGACCCTAACTTTGCGCCAGTGCTGACGCCCAGTCAGCGGAGGTGCAAAGTGAATCGATTCCGCCGTCTCTTCCGTTCCGATGCGAGTCGCAATCGGCTGTCTGTTCCGCCCGGCTTCGATCGGGCAAAACCCTTCCTGAAATCCACGCTTCTTCCGGCCATCCGCGCGATGGCTCCCACCCTCTTTGCTTTCGCGTTCGCGGGCGTCGCTCATGCCCAGGGGACGATGGACTTCTCCGGGGCCACCACGCTCATGAACACCTTCAAGACCTTCGCCATCTATGCGGGCGCGGTCATTTGCTTCGGCGGTTTGATCTTCGCCGGAATTCGGATGATGAGCGGTCGCTTCCAGGATGCGATCCCCGGTCTGTTCGGTGCGCTTTTCGGGGCCGCAGTGCTCGGATGGGGCGCCGGCTGGATTGGCTCGCTCACCGGTCAGACGATGCAGTAGGGGCGGAAATGACCAAGCGAGGAGAACCGTTGCCAATTAACCAGGCGCTGAATCGGCCAAGAGCCAAGCTAGGCCTCGACCTTGCAGCGTGGATGACGATCCTGTTCGTCTGCGTAACGGTTTTCCTCGTTGGGTTCCGAATGATTGCCCTCATCAGCTTCCCGGCAATGATCGGCGCGGCATGGCTGATCGTCCACAAGCACCCGAAGATGTTCGAGCTTTGGGGTTTGAGCCTGAGCCAGAGGTCCTACTATGACCCGCGTAAACAGTGAACAACTCGAATACATGCCCTGGTTCGCCAAGGCCGGAGCGGCGTGCTCGATCATACCGATTAGCCGGTTCGTCAATGACCACATCTTCGCTCTGAAGGGCGGCGGCTATGGATGCCTGTTTTCCCTCGACGGTATCGACGAAGAGGGGCTGACAGACCAAGAGCTTGATGCCGAGACGCGCTCGATTGAAGGCGCACTTCGCGGACTGCCGGAAGGATCGTGCCTCTATCAGTACACGCGCGTCAGGTCCGGCTTCGAACTTCCGAGGAAAGCGAACTACGCCAATCCCGTCACGCAGGTATTTGTTGGCGACCGACTGGCATTTCTTGAAGAGACGGCTGGCCTGCGCCGCATCGACCTGCATTGGTGCCTCACGCTGGAGCCGCCCAAAGTCAGCTCCCTTGCGCACAAGCCCCAGGTACATGCCGCCGACACCTCTCGGCTGCTGGCCAATCTTGAGAAGATGGCCACCCTGCTCGAAGGACACTCGGCCAGCTCACTCGGGCTGAAGCGGCTGAAGAAGAATGTGATCTATCAGTTCTTCAGCTACCTGTTCAATCTTGAAGAATGGGCCGCCGAGGATGAACTGCGTGGCGATGACGGCGTGGACCGACAGATTGTAAAGAGTCCCGTTGAATGGCACAGTGACCATCTCACCATCGGCCGCAGATACGTCCAGATGTTCTCGCTGCAGACGACGCCAGAGGCATCGCGGCCCTGCCTGTTTTCCGGTCTTACGACGCTTGATTGCGACAGCGTGCTGTGCACGACCTGGCGGCCAAAGTCTACCACTGCGGCGCGTAGTGAGATTGATGCGCAGGAGAAGTTTATCTCATTCTTCAAAGTCGGTGTATTGACGCGTGTCATGAGCGGCCGGGATTTTGCCTCGCTCGAAACTGGAGCCGGGGCACGAGCTGCCAACACGCAGGTGGACGACCTCGGCGAGGTCATCCGCTCGCTCGACAAGAAAGCGCAAGGCGAGTTCTCGCTTCGCTTCCTTGTGGCCGCGCGCTCTGTTGAGGAATTGCACAGTCTTGCGCCAGCCGTGCATCGAGCTTTCGTCGATGCACGGGCACAGGTCATGGAAGAGACACTTGGGAACCTGTCGGCTTTCTACGCCATGTTTCCCGGCAACCATAAGTTCAACGTCTTTCCCATGTGGTTGGCAGAGGACCACCATGCGCGATTGTCTTCCATCTTCGCGCCGCATCTTGGCCATCCGTACAGTTGCATCGAGATCGCAACTCAAGAAGCATGGCGTGGTTTCATGTATTATCACGGCTCTCAACAGACGTTTTCGCGCTAATCAGCCAGAATTGCCGCATCTGCGCAATGTTGTGGCTGAGCTGTTGGAATTGGCATCCGCTCATAGCTTAATGCAAAAGGTTCAAGGTCGCTCTCTGTTAGGCACGCACGCCAGCGTGGCCGGTTTTGGCCTTCACATGGTAGCGGCACTTCGCAATATTTTTGTCCACGGAGCGCTTGATGTCAAGGGCGGAGTAAAAGTAGGCCAGTAGGGCGGAGTAAAAGTGAGCCAGTAGGGTCAGCGATGGAACGGGGATTTGCGGGGGAGCAGGACTCTGGAGCGTAGCGGAAGAGGCCCCGCTCCCCCG
>PJLO01000011.1 GCA_003010405.1 Acidobacteriota bacterium
AGGCCCGGTTGGGGGCCGGCGGCCGGCCACGCCTGTCCCGGCGCATCTTCGGCCTAGGGAGCAACGGCTCGATCAGTTCCCATTGCGCATCCGTCATCAGCTTCTGCCGATTCTTCATGACAGAAGCTCACCAGCTAAGCTGCCTCAGACGTAAGTACCTGACTTGAGGCCTTACCTATTTTTGAAACACGCTCTAGTCTTGCCTCAAGCCAAGCTGCAAGAAGCGGCCTACTGAACGACCTCGAAGATTGCCGAGTCTTTGTCAGGGGTGTTGATAAAGACAAAGCATCTGACATGACGACCAACATAATCCGTGGCCACTTGATCGAATATACGATCCAGCAGTGCTTGCTGTGGGGTATGCCGCTACGAGATAACTCACCGAGCGGCTTCTATTGGAACGCTGGAAATAGAACTTGGGAGAGCGGCTTTGTTAACAACCTCTACGTAGCGGGTCGGCGCATTCTCTTGGTACCGAAATCCGCAGTGAGTTATTGCAAACGGTACGCTCCTGACAAGTTTCACCGACACTTTCTGTTGACCTTTCTTCAGAATGAACACCTGCGGCTCGGGACTAACCTCGTACAGACCAGAGTAAAGAGGGGAAAGGTCGTTCGCAGATTTGTCACAAAGAGATCGCTTGTCGAGAGGGGAGGCGCGGCGTTTGATAAAGACTACCTCGCCACGTTCACCTTGGCGCATCCGGAGGTGTTCGCCGATTTCCGAGAAGCGGCAAGAACAAAGGAGACCAGCATCCCCATTGAAGCGTTCTTGGCCGAGGATGTGCAGTCTATCTGTCAGCACCTTGAGCAGAAGTTGATTGCCACGGCGACCGGTTCCGATGGCGCAACGACCTACCATCGACTCGTGGTCGGTATTCTTGACTTTCTTCTGTACCCTCAGCTAACGAAGCCCGTCATTGAGCAGGAGATTCATGAAGGGCGCAAACGTATCGATGTGATCTTCGACAATGGTGCTACTGAGGGGTTCTTCGCCACAGTGGCAAATCAAGCCCGAATACCCTGCCCGTGGGTGTTTGTCGAATGCAAGAACTACGCCGATGACGTCAGAAATCCCGAGATTGACCAACTAAGCGGGCGGTTCTCGATGAACCGGGGGCAGCTTGGGCTCCTCCTCTGCCGCAAGGTCAAGGACATGGGGCTATTGCAAGAACGATGCCGCGACACATTCAGGGACGGGAGGGGGCTCATCGTTCCTCTGGTGGATGACGACCTGATTGCAGGGCTCAAGGCACGAGCAGAGGGCGTTGAACTTCCACTCGACGCTCGTTTCAACGAGATTTATCGGAGTATTGGACTTAATTGAACCCGCAGAGGCAAATGTCCTTCCATAACGAGTGGAAGGACATCTGTTGTGCACAAATTGTGTACAGGGACAAGACAAACGTGCCATACCTAATTGATTCTAAATGCCTATTCGTTATTGTCCTTCCATTCCTCGTACCAAGCCATCTGGATAGCTTCCAGTTTGCCTTCGTTTGAGGCCTGCGGGGCATCGTCGAAGTTTTCAAGTTCGGTCACCATGCGGTGCAGTTCCGTGAAACGCACCGTCAGTGGGTCGGTGTCCGGAAATTTTTCGTACAGTTCAATTCCAATGTCTTCGGAATCGCCCCAGTGCAGTTTTTTCATCGTTCCTCCGCAATCAGCGGCAACAAAATGTTTTCTGTTAGCAGCCCGCTCCTACAGCGTGCTTGCTCCGTTCTCGCCGACATAGTTGCGATTCCACGACGGGATCTCGACAACAATTTCGCCAGGTTTCTCAATAATGGCCTGGCATCCGAGTCTCGAATTCAGTTGCAGATCCGCAGCCGTGTCGAGCTTGTCCGCTTCCTCTTCGCTGCACTCGCTCAGCAGTTCCTTGCCTTTTTTCACCACTACGTGGCAGGTCGTGCAGGCGCAGTTCCCACCACAAGCGTGCTCCAGATGCACACCAAAATTGATCGCGACATCCAGAATGGATTGCGGCTTACCGTGCTCCTGGTAAGGCAGTTTTCCCGCTTCAAATTCCACGCTCTTGCCGCTGGGCAGGAATGTAACGCGAACCGTGTTCGGCCCGAGTTCGGTCTTCCTTTCCGCAGAATCGGTTTTCAGGTCCAGCATTATTCCGTCCTGTTCTATATCGAAATATGTCGATCTTCGCTTAACTGAACTCGGCCTTGCCAATCGGATGCGGTGCTGTCGGTCCTTCGCCCACATCCGCGGATTCCATGGTCTTGCCCTTCAAGGCACTGCCGACCGCTGCATCCATCATCAATTCCGCAAGATGCATGGTCGCCTTGTTCAACTCGTCAATTGCCCACTGAATGCTGTTGTGATCATCGCCGCTCATCGCCAGGCGCAGTTTCGATTCAAGCTCGTCCACCTTGCGTTGTTCGGTAATGCTCAGCATCTTCCAAGCTTCACTGCTGCGGCTCTTGACCAGCGCAGCCAGAATCGTCTGGGCCTCGTTGCGCGCCTCGATCAACAGCCGTTCCAGCATATCGCTCTCGGCATTGTCGTAGGAGTCGAGAATCATCTTCTCCACTTGATCGTCCGTCAGGCCGTAGCTTGGCTGAACTTCAATTTTGGCTTCTTTGCCGCTGCGTTGCTCGCGCGCGGACACATGCAGTATGCCGTTCGCGTCAATAAGGAAGCGCACCTCGATGCGCGGCAACCCGGCCGGCATCGGAGGAATTCCCTTCAGGTCGAATCGCGCCAGTGAACGGCAGTCCTTCGCCAGTTCGCGTTCTCCCTGCAGCACGTGAATCGCAACCGAAACCTGCCCGTCGACGCCTGTCGTGAAGTGCTCAGTCGCGCTCGCCGGAATGGTCGAGTTTCGCTGAATGATCACTGCCGTAACTCCGCCCAGCGCTTCAATGCCGAGCGAAAGCGGTGTCACATCCAGCAGCAGCATGTCCTTGGTCTCATCCGAGCCGCCTGCGAGGATATTCGCCTGCACCGCTGCCCCAAGCGCGACCACTTCATCGGGATTCAGTTCCGTGTGAGGCTTACGCGCAAACAGCGCTTCCACCTGGCGGCGCACCAGCGGAATTCGCGTCGATCCGCCCACGAGCACAACTTCGTCTACCTGCGATGCGGTCAGTCCCGCATCTTTGAGAGCCTTTCGGCAAGGCTCCAGTGTGCGGTCTACAATCGGCTGCACCATTTGCTCGAACATCTCGCGAGTTATTCTGCGCTGGTATAACTTGCCTTCCGGCAACTCCACTTGAATGTCTGCTGTGTCCCGCGACGAGAGTGCGATCTTTGCTTCGATCACCGCACGGCGCAGGCGCTGAACCGCGTCCGGGTACTGTCGAACATCAACTCCCAGATCGCCCGCAATGTCCTGAACCGCGACCGCGATTAGCAGATTGTCGATGTCGTCTCCGCCCAAATGCGTGTCGCCGTTCGTGGCAACAACTTCGAAAATTCCGTCCTGGAGTTTAAGAATGGAGATATCGAATGTCCCGCCGCCAAAGTCATAAACCGCGATTGTGCCGTTCTGCTTCTTATCTAGCCCGTATGCCAGTGATGCTGCCGTAGGCTCGTTCACCAGCCGCAACACTTCCAGCCCCGCAATTCTTCCCGCGTCTTTTGTCGCCTGCCGTTGTGCGTCGTTGAAATACGCCGGCACGGTAATGACCGCCTGCTTGACCGTCGCACCGAAAAAGCGCTCGGCATTCCGCTTGAGCTGGCGCAGAATATGCGCCGAAATCTCCGGCGGTGTATAGGTACGCTCGCCCAGATGAATGCGCAGCACCTCGCCCGGCACAAGGTCCTCGGCAAGATGGAACGGAAACAGCTTGAGTTCCGCCTGCACATCTTCCACGCCGCGGCCCATCAACCGCTTCACGCTGTAAACGGCGCGATCCGGCGACTTCAATAGCGCCTCGCGTGCATCGTTGCCGATCAGCATCTGGTTATCCAGGTCCAGGGCGACGACCGACGGCACAAGGTTTAAGCCATCTTCTCCCGGAATGATGAAAACTCCCTTGCCCGGCGCATCCGGTTGCGCAAGCGAAGGCCCGGAGGCCATGTAGGCCACCAGCGAATTTGTAGTCCCAAGATCGATCCCTACTACTCTGTCTTCCATTTTTTAAAGGCCGCAATTAACTCAGTACTTCATCGATGTCGCGCACAAGGTTACACAGGTAGCTGCGGCGATTCAGAACATCCACCATTCTTGCCGTAGCTCCAGAGTCTCCGCTGTCCCATCGTTTCCAGGCACCACGCAGCTCGTCCTGCATCGTGTTCAGGCGTGCCGTCAGGTCTTCGCGAGTCGCAGTCAATTGTGCCCGCAAGTCCTTGTCAACTCCGCCCATCTTCGCCTCTTCGAGCATCATGTTCAGCTCGAAAGCCTCTTCCAACAACTCTGGTGGAACCGACTGTTTTTTCTCCGCTCCCGAGGCGCGCGCTTTTTCCGTAGCCTTCTTGCTCTGCTCGTCCAACTGGATGCCTTCCAGCATGAGCAGGTACTCGGTGCGCGAGATCGGATCCTTCAGGGTTCGATAGGCATCATTGAGTTGCGAAGTTTTCTCCAGGCTCCATGCCTGTTCCTTCGCGCTGGCGCGCGAGTACACATCCGGATGCAGTTTCCTGCTTAGCGCGTAGAATCCGCGCTCCAGCGCCGCCTCATCCAGCTCAAGCTTGCGAGGCAGGCCGAAGAACGAGAAAAAGTCAGTAGGCTCTGCCGGTTGCACATGGCCGCACGCTCCGCAGAAATGCTCGGCACGCATATCTCCGCACGACCAGCACTGGTGTGGATGATGCTCACCGTTCATCACTTGCAGTGCCGAGTCAGACCCCTTCTTCGCTTCCGGCTTCAGCCCGGAGTTCACCACCCCAGTCGATTTTTCGCTCATTCGTATCCCTTCCGGGCTGCTCAAGAGAAGCTTGTGCCGCAGCCGCAGCTCTTCTTTGCATTCGGGTTTTGGAATACGAACCCGCGACGCATCAGCGTCTCTTCCCACTCCACCGTCATGCCGTTCAGATAAACGAACGACTTCGGATCGATGAAGACGCGAACATCCCCGTATTCGAATATGCGGTCGCGCTCACGCGGCTGCGTGTCAAAGAGAATCTTGTAAGTCAGGCCAGAGCACCCGCCACCCTGCACACCCAAGCGCAATCCGCCCACGTCCGGGGCGATGCCCTCTTTCTTCATTGCCTGCCGAATATGCTCCAGCGCCTTGTCCGTGATTTTGATGCCCTGCGTCTTCTGCTCTGTCGTCATTAGCCTCTGCCCCGTAATAGCTACGGTTAGTACTTCCATTTCTTAGCTGTTCTTCTTTTTCCAATCGGAAATGGCGGCGCGAATCGCGTCCTCAGCCAGCACCGAACAGTGAATTTTGACCGGAGGCAGCGACAGCTCTTTCACGATGTCCGTGTTCTTGATCGCCAGGGCCTCATCCACCGTTTTCCCCTTTACCCACTCGGTCGCCAGCGAAGATGAAGCGATTGCCGACCCGCAGCCGAACGTCTTGAACTTTGCGTCCTCAATGACCTTCGTCTCCGCATTGATCCGAATCTGCAGCTTCATCACGTCGCCACACTCCGGAGCGCCAACCAAACCAGTTCCTACTTCATTGGCGTTCTTATCCATCGTGCCAACGTTTCGTGGATTGGTGTAGTGGTCCAAAACTTTATCGCTGTAAGCCATCCTGCATTTCTCCTTGGTTCACTCGCGGTTTTCCGCGGAACCTGAAATCTCATTGTTGCCGGCGCGCCTATCACTTGCGGGTGCCCCACCTTCGCCGCCGCTTTCCCGGCTAAGGTCGGGGGCGGCTTACTGATTCGCTGGCTCAGCCGCCCATTTCACCTTCGAAAGATCAACGCCTTCCTTGTGCATTTCGTACAACGGCGAAAGCTCGCGCAAACGCTTAACCACCTCGACAACCTTTGCCGCAACGTAATCCACCTCGGCCTGCGTGTTAAAGCGTCCCACTCCAAAGCGAATCGAGCTGTGCGCCATCTCGTCGCCCGCGCCCAGGGCCTTCAAAACGTAGCTAGGCTCCAGCGTTGCCGAGGTACAGGCCGAACCGCTTGAAACCGCAATATCGTTGATCCCCATCAGCAGCGATTCGCCTTCCACATAAGCAAAGCTCATGTTCAGATTCCCCGGCAGACGATGCTCCAGGCTTCCGTTGACGTACACCTCATCGAGCACGGCCTCGATCTGTGTTCTCAGGCTCTCGCGCAAAGCCAGAAGGCGAGCGCTCTCTTCAGCCAGCTCCTGCTGCGCCAGTTCAAAAGCCTTGCCCATGCCCACAATGCCCGTAACGTTGAGCGTACTGCTTCGCATCCCGCGTTCTTGACCGCCGCCGTCCATCTGCGCCACCAGTTGCACCCGAGGATTGCGCCGACGGACATAGAGCGCGCCTACGCCCTTCGGACCATAAACCTTGTGTCCTGAAAGCGATACGAGATCCACGTTATCTTCAATCACGTTGAACGGAACCTTGCCGACGGCCTGCGCTGCGTCGGTGTGGAAGAGCACGCCCTTTTCATGGCAAAGCTTTCCGATCTCACGAATCGGCTGCAATATCCCGATTTCGTTGTTCGCCGCCATGATCGAGACCAGAATCGTCTGGTCCGTAATCGCGTCTTTCAACTGATTCAGGTCGATTAATCCGTCTTTCTGTACCGGCAAGAACGTGATCCGATATCCGTGTTTTTCCAGCCGTTTGCAGGTTTCCAGCACGCACTTATGCTCGGTCACCTCGGTAATAATGTGGTTGCCCTTCTCGCGATACATCTCGGCAACGCCTTTGATGGCGAGATTATTGCTCTCTGTCGCTCCGGAGGTAAAAACGATTTCTTTTGCGCTGGCGCCGATCAATTTGGCAATCTGCTCACGCGCATCTTCAACCGCTTTCTCAGCAGCCCAGCCAAACTGATGGTTGCGGCTTGCCGCATTCCCGTAAATCTCGCCGAAATATGGCAGCATCGCCTCCACTACCCGCGGATCAGTCCGCGTAGTGGCATGATTGTCCATATAAATCGGTAGCTTGACTGCCGTATCACTTCCCATAGTTCCCTCCAGAAACTTCAATCTTGACCAGCTCGCCCTCTATCCCTACCTGGGCGGAATCTTCCGTGCTTTCACGCAGCGCCCACACCGTGAGCTTGCTGAGCACCTCTTCAATTGTGCGGCTCACCTTTTGCAAAGGTTCCCGCACCGTGCACTTCGTATGCTGATCGCAGGACTTATCCGTCTTATTGCACGAGGTAATGAACAATGGCCCTTCGATCGCGCGAATCACTTCCAGAGCACTTATTTCCCTGGGGTCGCGCGCAAGCACATAGCCCCCGTTGGTCCCCTGCATAGAAACCAACAGCTTGCTTCGCGCCAGCCGCTGCAAAATCTTTGCCAGTGCCTCCTGCGGAATCCCATATATTCCCGCCAGTTCTTTCGTGCTGCATGCCCCCAACTCCCCGTGCTCGGCCAAATGCCGCATTGCGATTAATCCGTAATCGGCCTTCTTGGTCAGCTTCAGCATAGAATTGGGACCCTCCTTTAACCCTAGTCGATCTACGACCTTTTCAGTCGCCAATATCAGTATAGATGCAGAAAACCTCAAAAAGCAACAAAGTGCATTCAAAGGAGAATGATGTAGGTTGTTTGGCTGCTATCAGTTAGCGAATGGCGATAAAATTGGTCGGAAATATTTCTGAGCTAAGTAAAAGGGAGAGCATTTCTGAGTCGCTCTCCCGTGTACGGAATAAGATTTTCCCCCGAGCCGCTCTGAAAAATTGGGTTTCGCGCCGGCTCGGCCCGCAGCCAGCCATTTGCTGAAGCCTACGAGTGTAGTTTTTTCACCAAACCAGCTACGTTTTCCGCAAAGTGCCGTATGGTCGCCACACCTTCCGCATCCTGCATGGCTTCACCCGGGTTCCAGCCAAAGAGCATGTTCCAGTAATTCGATCCTGGCACGATCATGTCATTGATAAAGAAGAACATCAGCATTTCTTGTAGAGTAAGCGTCTGCCCGCCTCGCCGACCCACAGCGACCGGACCGCCGACCTTTCCGGACAAAAATTTGTCCCGGGTGCGGGACATATAGCCGATTCTTTGCAACGCGCACATCACGTCACCCCGTGCGGTCCCGAAATACACGGGAGAACCGACAATCAGTCCTTCGGCGGCACGAATCTTGTCGACGATTTCATTCAGCCCGTCATCCAGAACGCACTTGCCGGTTTTGGAGCACTTTCCGCAAGCAATGCAGGACTCGATCTTTTTTCCTGCAAAAGATATGATTTCCGCTTCGACGCCCGCCCCCTCAATGACCTTGGCGCATTCCTGCATGATCTGCATGGTGTTTCCGTCTGGTTTGGGACTGCCGCTTATAAGAACTACCTTCATTTCCGCCTCCAATTAAAAATAGTTAAGTTCTATCGCTCCCTATTTTTCCTGAATTTTTGCCACGCAAATGCATGTCTGCGCTTAGCGCCTGGAACTTAACTCTTGCCCGGGCTCTCTCCCGCCAAGTCTAAGCAGTCTCCGGTTAGAACTCAACAGATATCGAGCCCTGTGCAGAGTAAGAACGCCGCAACGCCCCCTTTTGCGCTACATTGATTCAGGTGACTGGCAATTTACATCGTCCTACCATCGGGGTCTTTGACTCTGGCGTCGGCGGGCTTACCGTTCTGCGAGCCATTGCCCGGCTCGCACCCAACGCCAACTATCTTTTCTTTGGCGATACCGCGCGTCTTCCTTACGGAACCAAGTCGCAGGAGTTTGTTGCGCGCTACTCGTCGGCAGCAGCAAGGTTTTTGGCTGAGCGCGGAATAGACCTGCTGGTGATCGGTTGCAATACGGCCTCTGCCCTAGCGCTCTATGACATAAAGTCAGCGGTTTCAATTCCCGTAATCGGTGTGATCGAACCGGGAGCGGACGCAGCTGCCGCGATTTCACAAAGCCGCGAAGCAGTGGTCTTCGCCACCGAGGCGACCTGTGCCAGTCACGCCTATCAGCGCGCTCTCGCCCGGCGAGGCTTCGCCACCCATGAGAAAGCCTGCCCTTTGCTCGTGCCTCTCGTGGAAGAGGGCTGGATTGACACCCCGGTGACCGAGCAGGTGGCGCGCATTTACACCATCGAGGCCCTGCGCACTGCATCGTCGAATGTCGATGTATTGGTGCTGGGCTGCACTCACTATCCTTTGCTGCGCCCTCTGCTGCGCCGCGTGGTTCCGCAGCGCATCGAGATTGTCGATTCCGCTGAAGCCACGGCCTGTTCTCTCCTCCAATTTTTGAGGGGGCACGACCTTACGGCGGGCGCGCCGACCTACAAGTTTTTTGTTACCGACTCGGTTGAGAAATTCCGCAAGCAGGCTCCGGTCTTTCTCGGCCTTGATGTTGAGCTATCCACCCTCGAAGATGTGCAGCGCGCCGATCTGGACGCCACGCGTTGAGCATCATCTCAAAACCATTAAGATGTTCGTAAACCGTTGCCGCAAACAGAACAGGTGATACGGACACCTGCTGGAAATAAGGAAAATTTAAAATGATTTTTCGTTCTGACAATCGCGCCCTCGATCAGATGCGCGCGCTGACTCTGACTCCTGAATTCATTCGTACAGCCGAGGGCTCATGTCTGATTGAGGTGGGAAACACAAGGGTAATCTGCACCGCAACCATCGAGGAGAGTGTGCCGGGATGGATGCGCAACCAGGGCCGGGGCTGGATCACCAGCGAATTCGGAATGCTGCCTCGCGCTACTCTGACGCGCACTGCCCGCGAAGCCTCCAAAGGCAAGCAGGGCGGACGCACGCATGAGATTCAGCGCCTCATCGGGCGCTCAATGCGCGCCATTGTCGACACTGCGAAGCTCGGCGAGCGTACGCTGTGGATTGATTGCGATGTGATTCAAGCCGATGGCGGCACGCGCACAGCCTCGATCACCGGAGGCTTTGTGGCCATGGCCCTTGCGATGCAGAAACTGGTGGCAGCCGGAACACTGAAGCAGCTTCCTTTGAAGGACACAGTGGCCGCAGTCAGCGTTGGCATTGTCGATGGCGAACCGATGCTCGATCTCGCGTATGAGGAAGACTCGCGCGCCGAGGTGGATATGAATTACGTGCTCACCGGCTCCAACAAGTTCATCGAAATTCAGGCGACAGCTGAACACGAACCGTTCAGCGATGAGCAGTTGGCGCAAATGACGTTATTGGCCCGAAAAGGCATTGCGGAGCTGGTCCAAAGGCAAAATGCAGTGCTGACTGCCGCAGGGGTGAAGCTGTAATTTCGCGAATTTTAATCTTTTAGAGTGTTTGTCGAGTTGGTGTATCCTGCTGCTCCACAAACCCGCATCTGCCAAATACGGCAGATATGGGGCACCCTCGGGATACACCTTTTGCGGAACCGCTCTCGAAACAGTCTGAAAAAGCGGCGTGGGATTCGGCCCGCGCCGCCTTCTTTTCAGCAAGATCAGTCAGCAGCTACAGGTTCCGGCGCAAACTGCTTGTTGCGCTCATATATGTCGTCAGCAAGCCTGTGGAGCTCCTTGAATTGGTCCGGGCCAGGACGGCCGTTAACAATGACTGGTGCGAGATACTCGACCTTCAGGTTTGATAAAGCACTCGTCACGTTTTTCTCAATGGCGCTCGCCCATCCGAAGGAACCGATCGTAGCCGCAAACCTGACCTTCGGCTTCAGGGCATTGATCAGGGTCAGCGCTCCCGCGCTCGCCGGGTGCGCACCGCCAAGCACAGTGGAAGCCGCCACCACCAACGTGGAAGCCGTGACCAGCGCCGAGGCCACATCTCCGATATTGCCTTCCAGCACATTGTAGGGCGTGACTTTGAGTCCGCGTTCAATAAGGCGGTCGACCAGGTAAAGCACCATGCTCGAAGTGTTGTTGTACATGGAGACATGCGGAATCACGACCTCGGGCTGCGGAACGTCGGAAACCCACTGTCTGTAAGGATCGAGAATCACAGCTGGACGATTATGGATTGGTCCGTGACTAGGGCAAATCATACGCGGAGCTATCTTATCGATCATATCCATGTACTTCGCAACATAGGGACGGAACGGCATCATGATCTCTGCGTAGTAGCTTCGGGCAGCTTCCAGCACCCGGCCCTTATCGATAGCAAACAGATCGGTACTGGCGAAATGAGCGCCGAACAGGTCGCAGGTAAACAGGAGATTGTCTTCGACGAGGTGTGTGATCATCGTGTCCGGCCAATGCACCCAGGGCGTGATCAGGAAGCGCAGGGTGCGGTCACCGAGCGAAATGGTATCGCCCTCTCCCACGATCAGGAAACTGTCAGCAGGAACATCAAGAGCATGGGTAATGAGCTGGCGGCATACCTTGTTGGTAACGACTCGTGCCTCGGGGTAGAGCGCAAGAACCGCGGGGATGGAGCCAGAGTGATCTTGCTCGCCGTGATTGGCAATGACATAGTCGATGCGCGGAAGTTTCAGGCTCTTCAGGCTGGCGATGTACTCATCGGTACGCGCCGGATACATCGTGTCAATCAACGCGATTTTTTCGCTGCCGCGAACGATGTAGGAGTTATAAGTGGTCCCCTTCGGCAATGGAATTAGCTCGTCAAAAAAGCGACGATCCCAGTCAATGGCTACTATCGCAGACACACCGTTAACGATTTCACGTGCAATCAAAGCGTTTCTCCTTTCCAGGAAAACCATAACGAAAATGACGTCAGCGTGGAAGAGAATAGATTGGTCTCTCCGTTTTGCGCACAAAACAGGGAGGGCCGAAGCCCTCCCCTGAACAGATTCGTGTTGACTACTTTGCGGCGTAAAACTTCTTCATCTCTTCGATGGAGACGGGAGCGTAGTCGCTGGCGTGACCCGCCTGTCCGAACTGGGTCATGCGAAGGGCAACGACCTTCTTCATCGCCTCGCGAGCTGGTTTCAGGTAGTCGCGGGGATCGAACTTCTCGGGCTGCTCGACAAAAACCTTGCGGATGGCGCCGGTGATTGCGAGGCGGTTGTCGGTATCGACGTTGATCTTGCGCACGCCATTGCGAATACCGAGTTGGATCTCCTCGACCGGAACACCCCAGGTCGGCTTCAGCTTGCCGCCGTACTGGTTGATGACATCCTGCAGGTCCTTGGGAACGCTCGAAGAGCCGTGCATTACGAGGTGTACGCCGGGCAGCCGCCTGTGAATCTCCATCAGCACATCCATTTTGAGCACTGATCCATCAGGTTTCTTGCTGAACTTGTAAGCGCCGTGACTTGTACCAATGGCAATGGCCAGTGCGTCCACGCCGGTCTTCTTGACGAACTCCACTGCCTGAGCAGGATCGGTAACGTGTTCGAGACCGCCGCCGCCGGCACCGTGTCCGTCTTCAATGCCGCCAAGCACGCCGATTTCACCTTCCACAGTAACGCCGCATTTGTGGGCAAGTTCGACAACAGCACGGGTGACGGCGACGTTCTCTTCAAATGTCGCAGGAGTCTTGCCGTCTTCCTTCAGCGAGCCATCCATCATCACCGACGTGAATCCGAGGTCGATGGCGGACTTGCAGGTCTCAAAACTGTTACCGTGGTCGAGGTGCATGACGAGCGGAATTTCCGGATAAAGTTCTGCGGCAGCCAGCATCAAATGATAGAGGAACTTGTCCTGCGAATAGGACCGGGCTCCACGCGATGCCTGAATGATAACTGGCGACTTCGTCTCGCGTGCCGCCTCCATAATGGCTTGAATCTGTTCCATGTTGTTTACGTTGAACGCGCCAACGCCGTAACCGCCCTTCGCGGCCTCGTCCAACAACTGCCGCATTGAAACCAGAGGCATAGCCTAATCTCCTTGAATAAAGATATTGCGTGCATCCCCACCGGGTATGAATCCATGGTGCACCGGGGCGGTGGAGCCCAAAGAAGCTTGCTATTTTGTACGACCGCAGAACTTCCGAACAGAGGCTACCACGCGCAGACGACACGATCAACACGATTCAGAAGCTGCAAGAAATCGAGCTGCCGAATCAACTCCGACTCGGCTATTTTCATGGCTTACCAGAATTGCTTACCAGAGATGCGGCCGAACCCATTGAGTCCACACAAACAGCGTGTTCGCAACAAGCATGGCAAAAACGGCGAAGGAGAGACACCAGTCGTCGAGACGACGATTGGGTGATCGGACAACATTACGATTGCGTCCCAGCAATACCAGAAATGCCAGAATGGGGACCACCAGCACTCCGGCTCCAACCTGGGACCAGTAGAGAACCTTGACGGTATTAACTCCGAAAAGCGAGATTATGACCGTAACAACAAGGATCGTGGAAATGACGATATAGAAATAACGCGCCTCCCAGGGCTCCTTGTTGAGGCCCGAAGGCCAGCCGATCGCTTCCGAGATGCAGAAAGAGAGCGAAGCAGCCAAAAGAGGAAGGGCAACCATGCCGGAACCAAAGATTCCGAGAGCAAACAACAACGGGCCAGCCGATCCTAGAAATGCCAATGACTGAGAGGCGGAGCGGGTGCTGATCATCGCCGGGTCGGAAACCTGAAAATGGGCCGCAACCACGATTGCCGAAAGCGAGATGAGTGTAGCGACCAGAGTTCCAGCATGCGCCTCGGTGTGGTGAGTGGGATCCACGGTGAGTGGTACATCGCGTTTGGAGCTGGTCTGCCACACAATGACATCAGGCGTTAGCAGTGAGCCAAAAACAGCAATCACGGCCATTAAGTACGCGGAGGTCGCCTGCAGATTCGGGAGCAGGATTCCTCTGGCCAGCGACATGGGCGAACGCACTGTGATACAGGCGTCGACAACGTATGCGATTAGAAACAGCGAGAGCAGCCCGAGGCGCCCCATACTCTTGCGGGCGTCGCCGACAATCAGCATGTACCAGACAATGAATGCCAATGGCCCGAAGAAAAATGCCCTCCACTGGTCAGTGACGATGGAAAGCGCCTCGCTGACGGCGACGAGATCGCCGACGATCATGGCGAAGTTAACAATGAAGACCCCGAGGGCAAGCACGAGAGCTAATTTTCGGCCGTATTGTTCGCGAACCAACTCCACCAGCCCCTTGCGCGAGTCTCTGCCAATACGCGAAGAGACGGAAAAGACGCTCCAGAGCACAGGCATGGCAAGCAGCACCACCCAGCCTACGCTGTAGCCGAAGGTAGCGCCAGCCACGGTGGCGGTCAGCACAGCAGCAGGGTCCAGATCGCCGGCACCCGCAACCACTCCCCGCACAAATGCCGAAAACCGCCAGTGAGGCTCCGGTGGAGGTTGCGGCTGCGGAAAAGGAGTGAGTTGGAAAGAACGGTTTGACATGAAGATTCGCCTGCTTCCAAAGCAGAGATGCGCAGGGAGAAACTCTGGTTGGCACCGCAGCAGACTTATACGCGAAATGCAAAGGCGCGCAGCGGCGGCTCGCCTTTGCAGTCCCGGCCAGATCGAAAGGGAGTAACGGCCGGTTCCGGACTGTTACCGGCCGAAGTACTTTGCATTCAGCTCGGCAAACTGCTTCCACTTTTCCGGCAGGTCTTCCAAGGCGAAGATGGCAGAAACAGGGCAAACCGGGACACAAGCACCACAATCAATGCACTCGACCGGATCGATGTATAGCATTTCTTCTTTATCGTGTGGGGCTTCGTCCTTCCGGGGATGAATGCAATCCACCGGACAGGCGTCAACGCACGCAGTATCCTTTACGCCGATACACGGTTCTGCAATTACGTAAGCCATTTGAATTCCTCTTTTAAGTGTTTAGTTACCGTCACCCGCGAACGCCCGATTGTAGCAAAAGGCAGATGAGAACGGGTGGATGGTTTCTGTGGTGGTGAGTATTCTTTGAACTGCGGACCCGCAGCATCTCTCAGGCCAAAGCTTATGGTTCCAGCCTACTTCCGAATAACCGGAGGAAGCTGTTCAAGCCCACGACCGGCAAAGATCTCGCGAAAATTCTGAAGCACTTCTTCGTGGATGAGAGAGTTAGATGCGAGCGTTTCCTTGCTGTCGATGTCAAACGGCGAACCATCAAAGCGGGTCACAGTCCCCCCGGCTTCCTGCACCAGAAGGACTCCGGCAGCAGTGTCCCAGGGATTCAGATTGAACTCCCAGTAGCCGTCGAACCGTCCCGACGCCACATTGGCAAGATCGAGCGCCGCGGACCCAGCGCGGCGAATACCATGCGAACGCAACGTGATCTGGTGATAAAAGTGGATATTGGGATTCTTGTGCCGTTTGAAGCTAGGGAAGCCTGTTCCAAGGATCGATTCAGCCAGTGTGGTGGTAGACGAGACGTGGATGGGCTTTGCATTCAGGGTTGCGCCACTTCCCTTCTCAGCGGCAAAAAGCTCGTCGCGAGTGGGATCGTAAACGACGCCCAGGATGAGATTACCGTCAAGTTCGAGTCCCATGGAGACACAGAAAACCGGGTAGCCGTGCGCGAAATTCGTGGTGCCATCCAGAGGATCGACATACCACCGAAAATCGCCGCCGTGAATGTCGCGCGTCCCCTCTTCTCCCACGATGTCGTGATGCGGCCACTCGGCACGAATCCGGGAAACGATGAGTTCTTCGCTTGCACGGTCCGCCTCGGTAACGAGATCGATGTCTCCTTTGTACTCGAAACCAATACGGCGCTCGAAAAACGGCATGAGGAGCTTGCCTGCTTCATGAGCTATGGCGACGGCTTGCGCGAGAAAACCAGAGGCGGCGCGACCACTCATGCTACTCGGCTTTCGGGGTTTCCGGCTTGGGAGATGCGGCCCTGGTGCGGCGAACGCGAGGGGTGCTGATCTCGCCTTCGGAGATGTACATGATTTCAGTCTTGAAGATGAACAGATTCGGCGCGCCTTCGCGGGTAAGTCGCAGCATGTTGCGGTCGTAGTATTCGATCCAGCCAGAGACGACCTCTCCCCCTACCAGCTTGATGCTGACGAGCTTCTGTTTCTCGCCGAGCGTCTTTAGATACGCTGCCTCTTCGAAAGTCTCTTCCGGTGGAGGGGTCTTCCCCTTGTTTGGATGGAATAGCATCGCTCAATTCTATCCGAAGATTACCGGAGAAGGTTCGCCAAATTAAACGATTCCAGAATTGCCCTCCATAATCAGATTTGGCTTTATTCTCCTCTACTCTATTTTGCTGTTGTAGTACCCGGCCCGGTGACGAACGTAAAGCTCACGCCGGGCACGCTGCCTGGCTTGGGCGGTAATTTCGACCTTGATACTCCGGAAATCGCCGCCTACCCGCTTCGCTGGGTAGTAAGCGAGCAGATACTGAGTACGCAACTCATCGCTGATCTGGTGAAAAGCATCATCAAGCTGACTGAGCAGACTGGCATAGTAAAACTTTCCGCCGGTATCGTGCGCAAGCTGGATAAGGGCATGTTCGCCACCGGTGTCACGCCCGGCATCGGCTTCGATAGGCACCATGATGATCGGGAATATGATTGCTTCCGAGATTTGCGCTGCGCGTACGGCTTCCTGATAACTGGTACTGCTGCTTGTGTCACCGCCGTCGGTAATGAGGACGATAACCTTGCGGCCCTTGCGTCTGTCCAATGCCCGGGCGCTTAGAAAAATTGCGTCATACAGAGCCGTAGCCGCTCCATGGCGCAGATGAGTCAGTGCCGTTTCCAGGCGGTGCTCGTCGTTAGTAAAGGGCAAGACCTCCGAAACGAAAGTTGAGAACTGCAAAACGGATATGGCGTCAACCGGACGCAGTATGGTGCGCGCAAATTTCCGGGCCGAGGCGATCTCCAGCGGCAGATCCTTTTGCGTGCTCATGCTTGTGTCCAGGGCCATAACAATCGAGAGCGGCAATCCGGACTCCCGCTCAAAGACCGCAACCGTTTGCTCAACCCCATCCTCGAAAATGCGAAAGTCCTCCTTCTGCAGGTTGGCATACGGAGCCCCGTCAGCGTCAGCAACGCTGGTAAAGACATTGACCAGCTTGACTTCGACAGAGATCGTCGGAGCCGAGTCGCTCTTCGCCTGAGACTGTGCGTTCCGCTGCACGGGAATATGGGGGTACAGACTCGGATTGGGAGCATCCTGCGCGACAGCGGAAGTCAAAAGCATCGACAGACCGAGGATTGCGAGGCGAAGGAGCATGCGACAGTCATTATAGGGAAAGCCGGACGTTGTGCATTCGGAAACCGTGGGCCCCTGCTCGCGCAGCGTGCTCCAGAGGTCGGAGACGGTGGCCGGAGAGGAAAGCTCAACGACAACCGCCGGAGCAAGCAGTTCGCGCAGGTGAGCGAAACATAGCACTCGAATGCGCATAAGGGCAAGACAGCTTAACGATCTGATTAACGTCGGGAGGTGAACTTCTGTGAGAGGAATCAAAAGCGGAAACCAGAATACGCTTGAACTGCACGAGAACAGTTGTAAAGATGTGGGAGTCACTTAAACAGGGGAGAACTTTTTAATGATCCGACGGATGGTCTGGGCGGCCTGTGCCTGCTCGCTCGGTCTGCTGCTTTTAATTACAAGCTGTGGGCAAACTTATTCGCTTCAAACCGTCAGCATCAGTGCGCTGCCAACAGGACAAACGACCGAGCAGGTTGGTACGGTCATCCTCAATGGAATGGGCGTCACAGCCAACATCATTGTGAGGGCAAACTATACGAACACGAAATCAGAGGTAGTAACGGCCCTTGCGACCTTCGACGTTGTACCAGTGGGCAACGGAATAGCAAGTTACGCGGCTGGCCATCTCACATTAGATGACGGGCTGCCAAATCCGGTGCTGTCCCCCATCAACAACCATGGTGATCTACAGTACAATGCGTCCGGCTTGATAACAGCCGTGGACCCTGGAGTTTGCACAGCGATTACTGACAGCAGCAAAGCTATTTCGCTCACGGGCTACTATAAGGTGACGGCGACTTATAAAGGCGTGACCTCCCAACCTTTGTACGTTGCGCTTGCGTCGGCCGTGCCTGCAGGGGACGGAACAGTCAAGGGCGGCTGCCCGTTCGATCTCACTCCCTCAACAACTTAGGAGTTCTGAATCGCACAAAAAATCGGCAGCCCATCGGGGCTGCCGATTCTGTTACGGGAGCTAAAAAGTTACTTCTCTGCGTCGGCCAATACCTGCTCGCGAGTTTCGGCATCTTTACGTGCCTCCGTAGAACTCTGCGGCAAAGCTATTTCGAGCACATCCTCGATGCTGGAAACGTAGTGCACGGTGACGCCTTCCAGTTGCTCGGGAAGGATGTCCTCCTCCACGTTCTGCCGATTTTCCGCCGGGAAGAGAACGTCCTTCACTCCGGCGCGCTTGGCGGCAAGGAACTTCTCCTTGACTCCGCCAATCGGAAGTACGTTACCGCTGAGGGTGATCTCGCCGGTCATCGCCATTTGCGGGCGAACCTGCTTATCCGTCAGCAGTGAGACCAGCGCGGTCACAATCGTGACACCGGCCGAAGGACCATCCTTCGGAATAGCGCCGGCTGGCACATGAATGTGAAGATCGTACTTGTCAAAGAAATCCTCGTCGATCTTGAACTGTTGCGCGTGAGCACGTACCCAACTGAAGGCTGCCTGCATAGATTCGCGCATCACCTCCTGAACCTGCCCGGTGATCTTGAACTCGCCCTTGCCCTTCATCTTCATCGCTTCGATGAAGAGAATATCGCCACCGGTCGGAGTCCAGGCCAGTCCCACCACAACTCCGGGATGCTTGGTGCGGGCCGCAATTTCCGTATCGACGCGAACCTTGATACCCCCGAGCATCTCCTGGATTACCTCGCGGGTGACCACCAGCTTTTCGGTCTTGCCCTCGACGATGCGCCGCGCCTGCTTGCGGCAGATTGTTCCGATTTGCCGTTCGAGGCTGCGGACACCGGCCTCGCGAGTGTAGTGGCGAATCAGGAAGCTGACTGAGTCCGGCGTAAATTCAATCTGATCGGCGGAAAGTCCGTTCTCCTCAGTCTGACGACGGATGAGGTACTGGTACGTGATGTGTTGCTTGTCCTCTTCCGTGTACCCGTGCAGGTCGATGATCTCCATGCGGTCGCGCAGCGGATCGGGAATCGTATCCAGCTGATTGGCCGTGGTAATGAAAAGCACCTTGGACAAATCAAACATGACGTCGAGATAGTTGTCGCGGAAGGTGGAGTTCTGCTCGGGATCAAGCGCCTCAAGCAAGGCCGCCGTCGGGTCGCCGCGATAGTCGCGTCCGACTTTGTCGATTTCATCCAGCATAAAGACCGGATCGTTGGTCTCTCCGCGGCGAATGCCCTGGATGATCTGTCCCGGCATGGCACCTATGTAAGTGCGGCGGTGACCACGAATCTCCGCTTCGTCGTGTATGCCGCCAAGCGACATCCGAACGAATTTGCGGCCCAGTGCGCGTGCGATGGACTTGCCCAGCGAGGTTTTGCCTACACCCGGGGGGCCAAAGAAGCAAAGGATCGGCCCCTTCATCTTCGGGTTCAGCCGACGAACAGACAGGTAGTCGAGGATGCGGTCCTTCACCTTCTGCAAATCATAGTGATCAGCATCGAGAACTTCCTTGGCCTTCGCGATGTCTACTTCTGCGCCACTGGACTTGACCCACGGCAGCACGACGAGCCATTCAAGATAGTTGCGCGTCACCGAGTAGTCTGCGGCCATGGGAGACATGCGCGAGAGGCGAGCCAGTTCCTTCATCGCCTCCTTTTTCACCTCTTCCGGCATTCCGCTCTGATCAATCTTTTCCTTAAACTCCTCGACGTCGCGGGTAGTGTCGTCCTGCTCGCCCAATTCCTTCTGAATCGCCTTCAACTGCTCGCGCAGGTAGTATTCGCGCTGAGTCTGCTGCACGCGGTCCTGTACTTCGCTTTGTATCTTATTGCGCAGTTGCTGAACTTCCAGCTCCTTGGCAAGGTGCTGATTAATCTTGTCCAGGCGAAGGCGGATATCATAGGTTTCAAGCACATCCTGCTTGTCGCGCGTAGAAAGCGAGGGCAGCGAGCTGGCGACGAAATCGACCAGACGGCCTGGCTCCTCAATGTTCATTGCGACCGTAGAAAGCTCATCGGAGAGCGTGGGCGAGCTCGAAACGATCTGCTGGAACAAGGTGAGGACGTTCCGCTGGAGCGCCTCGATTTCGGCGTTCATCTCGGGAAAGATTTCCTCGACCGGGCTGACCGTCGCCCTCAGATAAGGCGTGAGCTGGTTGTATTCAATGACATTGACACGCTCCAGACCTTCCGCAAAAACGAATAGGCTCTGGTTCGGCATCTTGACCACTTTATGCACCGTGGCCAACGTGCCAATGGGATACAGGTCGACGGGCTGAGGCGAGTCGATACGCGCCTCACGCTGGGCAATCACAACAATGGTCTTGTCCTCGCCGAGCGAATTGATCAGTTGCACCGAACTTTCGCGCCCTACGGTCAGGGGAAGCACGGCGTGGGGAAACAGTACCGTGTCTCTAACGGGCAACACCGGGAGGTCCCGCGCAGCACCGGGATCGTTAGCGACGTGTATGCTGTCAAGATTGCGCGTTTCGTTCGCCATTAAGGACTCCTTGAGTCAATCGTACTCAACTTTGATGACTCCATTATACGAAAAGCTTCATCTTTGGGTAAACCTTTTGGAAAAAGAGCGTTAATATCCTGTTTTCCGGAAATGGGTTTGGAGTCGAAGCGGTGTTCTCAGTATTTCTCATCTTGCAACGCGCCTACCCGCTGAAACGTACGGATGTGATCGGCCATAAGTAAAACAAGCGTGCGGATTGTAGCCTCTACCGCGGCTGGAAGCAACACGGTTCAAAAAAGAGAACTCTAAACGGTCGGAAAAACGAAGGCTGGAAAATACGAGCTTTCGATTTGCGCCAACCTCTCTGCGTCGTGCCGCACCTAAGTCAGGAATATCTAAAATTTCGTCCTGCACAATCATTAGTTGAATTGCATTGAGGAAATCGGAATGCTTTCGACAGTGTTCGTCATATTGCTGGTGCTTTGGCTTCTGGGTGTGGTTAGCAGCTACACACTGGGTGGCTTCATTCACATCCTTCTGGTGCTGGCCGTTGTGACGTTGGTTTTTCAGTTGATCTCTGAACGAAAGCCGTCTGTAAGAACCTGATTGCGAATTTGGATTAGGAGAGAGACAGCGATGGATAAGGACCGCATGAAAGGAAAATCCAAGGAAATAAAAGGCCGGATCAAGCGCCAAATCGGAGAATGGATCGGTAAAGAAAGGATGCAGGTCGGGGGCGTGGCGCGAGGCAAGATTCAAAATGCTTGGGTCAAGCTGAAAGACTTTGGGCGCGAGATACCGGAACGAAGAATTGTGCGCAAGAGAGAAGAAGATTTAGCAGCCTGATCCGCAAAAAACTCTGAAAACAGACCCATTCAAAAATGCAGCCCAAAGTTCACTTATGCTCAGGGCCGCTGTTTGCGTTCGGCTTCGGCGTGCCGAATCGTGCGGCGGCGGCCCGCATCCTCATAGCGGCGAATTTGTTCCGGTGTTTCGGGAAGGACCGGGGGAACCTGATGCTTGCGGCCCTGGCAGTCCACGGCAACATAGGTGAGATAGGCAGAGCTTACATGGCGGCTTTCTCGGGTAAAGTAGTTCTCCGCCCAAACTTTGATACCAACCTCCATCGACGTGGTGAAGACTCGATTTACAGATGACTTAAAGATTACGAACTCGCCTACGCGCACAGGAGTCAGGAAGTCCAGATGGTCGGTCGAGGCTGTTACGACAAGACTGCGCGAGTGCCTATGAGCCGCCAGTCCCCCGGCGAGATCAATCCAATGCATCAGCCGTCCACCAAGAAGAACGTTCAGCGGATTTGCATCATTGGGCAGAACAAGCTCTACCATCTCTGAAATTGATTCGGCAACAGGTCGGGGCTCTAGATTTTCTGACAAGTTCTCGTTCCTTTTCGTAATGCGCCAGACGCACAACGACAGTTATCAATACTGATGCAAACAGAGTTGCGTCCGCTGCAATCTAGCGCAATATATCTTTCCCATGCCTCCGTATCCAGGCGCAGACCGCTGCTTCGGCAAGGAGAAGGAGTTGCGGATCGGGCTGGTCCAACCAGATCTTGGAATTGCGATCATATCGCAATTCGCCGCATGAGTCGGGCCGGTGTGCGCGCTCGCATGCAAATCGCACTCGCAGGATTTTCGCATCTTGGCTCTGAACCAGGAATCGGACGGCATCGACGCTGCGGTCGGCGGGCAGATTAGCACACTTTGCATATCCGAGATTGCACTGCGAACGCAGTGTTTCGTCATCGCACAGCGACTCCGGCGCATGGGCCGAGCAGCGGCCAGCGAAGCCGTCTCCCAGCGAGAGCCAGTGACGATGTGGCCAGAGCTCACGCTCATGGGTATTGGTCGGAATGAAGTAGGGGCAAGCCACGCGTTGTGCTCCTTGCTGAAAGCTATTCTAATGGGCGAACCGCCCCACTGCTCGCCATTCCACACTGCTGTGGTATGTTTTGCTTATGTCTGCTGAACGAATGGAACAACTGAAATCCATCCTCGAACTGGATCCCAAAAACACTTTTGCCCATTACGCTCTAGGAATTGAGTACTCCACCGCAGGGGAAACCGACTCGGCGCTGCGTGAGTTTCGCGCCTCGCTGAAGTTGGACGCAAACTATGCGAATGCGTTCTATATGGGAGCGTTGGCGCTGCAACAAGCAGATCGCTCCGATGAAGCCAGGCAATGGCTGCAGGATGGAATCGCCTGCGCAAACCGCATTGGGAATCGCCACGCCGAAAGCAAAATGCAGGAACTGCTGGATGATTTGGAATCCTAAGCCTTCTCGGCGCTGTCCATCCGGCGCAGCATCTTCAGCATCACCCAATTGAAAAGCACGGGGAATAACCGGTACATACCGATCAGCAAATGGCCGTTCCACGGCACCACCAGCTGGCGGCGGTTGCAACGATAGGCGTTCCACACGGCACGGGCGACCCGGTCGGCCGTGATTCCGTGTTTCCGGTTGCCGGCCACTCGCAGGCTCTCGGTTCCCCACACCGATCGAACGTTGAAATCGGTTTCCACATATCCAGGGCAGACCACATTGACGTGAACTCCGTAGGGAGCAAGTTCAAGGCGGGCGGCCAGCGAGATGCACCTGAGCGCCTGCTTGGTCGCTCCGTAGGCGGCCATATAGGGCACGGCCACAAGTCCGGACATGCTGGAAATATTGATAATCGCGCCTGAGCGTTGCTGCTTCAGCACTGGCGAAACCACCTGCATACATTCAATGGCGCCAAAAACATTCGTATCGAACAGTTTGCGACAGGCGGCCATGTCCATGCACTCTACCGAATCCACAAGACCAAAGCCCGCATTGTTCACCCAGACGTCTACACGCCCAAAGCGTTCGATTGCCGCTGCGAGCAAAGCCTCAATCTGCGCCCGCACAGTCACGTCGCAGGCCACGGCCAGAGTACGCTCTGGCGCTCCAGTGCGCTGACGGGCTGCCTCCACGCGTTCAAAATCGCGTGAGGCAAGTACAACCGATGCACCTTCGCGAAGAAAACGACGAGCGATCGCCTCTCCGATCCCCATCGATGCACCGGTTACAACCACTACCTTGCCTGTCATGCGCATTCCGAATTCTTGTTGGCACGCAAGTCAAAAGTCAAGCCAGCAAATGACTTTGCAAAATCGCGCAACGTAGGCCCCGTGATCTGCGTCTAATTGGAATCCTTTCCCAACGCCGTTGAGCATGGCGCGCAAGACCAGGGCAGCGCTGGCAGAGGCAAATGGAGGCCGTAATGTCCACCCCTCAGACCTTGGGCGAGCTCCGCACCAGTCAGTTCAGCGAAAAACGAATCTTGCGCCGAGGCGTGAAAGACGAACTCCGCGAGAACCTGCTCACTCGACTGAAAGCCAAAGAACCGGTGTTTACCGGGATTGTAGGTTATGACGACACGGTGATTCCGCAACTGTTGAACGCCATACTCTCGCGTCACAATTTCATCCTGCTTGGTTTGCGCGGACAAGCCAAGAGCCGAATCCTGCGTGCGCTCGCCGGCCTGCTAGATGAACAGTCTCCGTATATCGCGGGATGCGAAATTCGCGACAATCCCTACGCGCCGATCTGCCGGCGCTGCAAAGAACTGGTAGCACGCGAAGGGGACCAGACCCCGATTGCCTGGATGGAACGCGACGAACGCTACGTCGAGAAACTCGCAACGCCTGACGTGACGATCGCCGACCTGATCGGAGACATTGATCCCATCAAGGCCGCGCGCGGCGGACACGAACTCGGCAGCGAACTCGTGATTCATTACGGGCTTTTGCCCCGCGCAAACCGGGGCATCTTTGCCGTGAACGAACTACCGGACCTGGCGGGAAAGATTCAGGTAGGACTCTTCAACATCATGCAGGAAGGGGACGTACAAATAAAAGGATTCCCCGTGCGGCTTCCGCTTGATGTGGCGCTGGTATTCAGCGCCAACCCGGAGGACTACACTGCTCGCGGCAAGATCGTGTCTCCGCTCAAGGATCGAATCGGCAGCGAAATCCGCACTCATTATCCTGCGACAGTAGAGGAGGCCATGGCCATCACCGCGCAGGAAGCATGGTCCGAGCGCGAAGGTCCCGAGCTGCTTGTTCCCGACTACATCCGCGAAACGGCGGAGCAGATTGCTTTCATAGCACGCAACGACAAGCGCGTGGATAAGCGCAGCGGCGTGAGCCAGCGTTTGCCCATCAGTGTCTTGGAAAACGTGATTTCAAATGCCGAGCGCCGTGCCGTGCTCGAGGGTTCCACACTTGCAGTGCCCCGCATTTCTGATATCTACGCAGCAATGCCGTCGATTACCGGCAAGCTGGAATTGGAATACGAGGGCGAGATGAAGGGCGCCGATGCGGTTGCTCGCGAGGTCATTCTGAGCTCCATCGCCAAGACTTTTGACCGTTACTTTGGAGCCACAGACTTCAAGCAGATCGTGCAGTGGTTTGACCTGGGCGGTCAGATAACCTTGACCGACAACACCCGGGCCCATGACGGGCTGAAAAGCATGGAGAAGATACAAGGCCTGATCGAAAAGACAGAAAAGGTTGGCGTCGGCGAAGGAGAAGCTCCCGAGGCGATTGTCTCCGCAGCTGAATTCATTCTGGAAGGATTGCACGCGCATAAACGCATTGGCAGAACGGAAGATCGCGTCTTCACCTCCGGCGAAAAACCCAGGCGCAGTGAACGCGACGAAGCGCGAGAAGGATTCGAACCTGATTGGGAGCGCAGCAGAAATCGGCGCAGCTTCAATTAATAGCCAACTGGAGGCTCTGCAATGAAGCGCGTGAAGTACAGCAAGTACATATCGAATCCAGCTAACGAAGTGAGCCTCGAGGATTTGATGCAGGCGCTTGCGGATTTTTTATTGAAGAGCGGCTTCGAAGACGAATTCGGAAGCTTCTACAAACAACGCGGCTCTAAACCCAACTTCCCGGATGATGCGCTGGACGCACTGCGCGAGGCAATTCGCGAGGCGCTCTTGAACTCTGGTCTTCTCGATGATGGTGAGTTGCGCGAGCAAATGCAGCAAATGCAGCGCAATGGGCAACTGGATGAACTCATCGACGAAGTGATCGAACGTATGGAGCAAGAGGGCTTTGTGACAATAGCTCCGCCCCACGATCCCACTCGCATGTCCAGCACAGCAGGGTCGGTAGGACCGAACCAATCGCAGCAGCAGAGACCTGTAAAGTTCGAGGTGACAGATAAGGGACTGGACTTTCTCGGCTATCGCACCCTGCGCGATCTGCTCGGATCGCTGGGCCGTGCCAGCTTTGGCCGCCACGATACTCGCGATACCGCAACGGGAATTGAAACGAGCGGATCGAGCAAGCTTTATGAATTTGGCGACGTCTTGAACCTCGATATTAATGCAACGCTCTCATCGGCAATCCAGCGCGAGGGGCTCACTCTGCCTCTGTCGATTGAGTACAGCGACCTGCATGTTCATCAATGCGAATACCAGTCTTCCTGCGCCACGGTACTCATGCTCGACTGCTCACACTCCATGATTCTTTACGGCGAAGACCGCTTTACTCCTGCGAAAAAAGTTGCGATGGCGCTGTCGCAACTGATTCGCATGCAATATCCGGGCGACACTCTTTCCTTGGTGTTGTTCCACGACTCCGCCGAAGAGTTGCCGCTCTCACAACTAGCGCGGGTTCGCGTGGGCCCCTACTACACGAATACACGTGAAGGCTTGCGCCTGGCACAACGAATTCTGCAGCACCAGCGCAAGGACATGAAGCAGATCATCATGATCACCGACGGCAAACCCTCGGCGGTGACTCTGCCTGATGGCAGAATCTACAAAAACGCGTTTGGATTGGACCCGATGGTTGTGAGCGAAACGCTTGAGGAAGTCGCAAAGTGCAAGCGCGCCGGAATCATGATAAACACATTCATGCTTGCGTCAGATCGCGGGCTTATACAGTTCGTGCAAAACGTAACTGAGATGTGTCGCGGAAAAGCGTACTTCACAACTCCCTACACTCTGGGCCAGTATCTGCTGATGGATTACATGAGCCGCAAAACGCGGACAGTGCACTGAGCAGCAATACACGGTCCGCTGTTCGATTTTTGTGAGCTTTTTGCTAACCACCTTCACGCGAGCCGTCAGTGTCTGAACGCAACGTTCACTAAAAGCTTGTCGCCAGAAATATCGACGACATTGCAGAATGTGCGATGGTCGTGCCGCGTAAAGTCGAGTCCTACACGCGAGTTTCCAATCTTCAAATTGCGGATGTGTAGTTGGGAAAGCCAATCTGGCAGCTGTGGATTGATGATGTTGAGTTCCTTGCGATGCGATGACGGACGGATGCCGAGAACTGACGTGAGCATCAGGAACAGCGCTCCCGACGCCCATGCCTGCGGAGAACAGGATACTGGATAGTGCACCGGTTCATCGTACGGACGGCGCTGCACGCCGCAGAAGAGTTCAGGTAGACGATAATCGCGAAATCTCATCGCGGCCTCAAACAGCGAAGTCAGTATGCGAAGCGCGGGCTCTCGAAATTCGTTCAGCGACATTCCATGCGCAATCAGCGAATTGTCATGCGGCCACACGGATCCCCGGTGATAGCTGAGCGGGTTAAATACATGCTCCTGCTGCGACATGGTGCGCCAGCCCCATCCACTGAACATGTCTTCCCGCATCATGCGTTGAGTCACGATGCGTGCGCGCTCGCGATTGATAATACGGCTCCACAGTAGATGGCCTGGATTCGATGAGACAACTGCGACGGGCTTCTTCTCTGCGTCGAGCGCCATTGAATAAAAGCCGCTTTCGGCATTCCAGAATACCTTGTCGAAGCGGCGTGCCAGGTCATTGGCTTCGCGCCGAAGTCTCTCTGCGCGCTCGTTGTCTCCGAACATTCGCAACAGAGTTGACATGCGGTATTTCGCGTCATACACGTAGCCCTGCACTTCGCAAAGCGCAATCGGGGGGGCAGCTACTTGTCCATCGTTATGAATAATTGCGTCCCATGAATCCTTCCACCCTTGGTTAACAAGACCGCGCGGCGATCTCTTCTGATACTCGATGAAACCGTCGCCGTCAAGATCGCCATAGTTCTCGATCCAGTCCAGAGCGCGATAGGCATGCGGTAGCATCTCGCGCACGAGTTCTTCGTCGGAGGTCCAATTGAATGTCTCGCTTAGCAGAATAAGAAATAATGGCGTCGAATCGATTGAGCCGAAATAGGGACCGAACGGCATTTCACCACAACGCGTCATCTCCCCTTCTCTCGATTCGTGCAGGATCTTTCCCGGCTGCGCATCCCGCCAGTCATCCACGTGGCTCGCTTGATGATGAGCGAGAACCCGCAACGTGTCCTTTGCAAGTTGAGGATTCAGAAAGAGAGTTTGGTAGGAAGCGATAATCGAATCACGGCCAAAAATGCTGGCAAACCAGGGAATCCCTGCAGCGATTATGTGCTCGTTGCCATCTGGAATGAGCAGAGCATGAAAATCTCCAGTCGCATTGCGAAGCAAATTGTCAAACACAGAGTTAGAACTGGAGAAACTTGTCGACGCTGAATCGAATTTGTGGAATGCGTCCCGGCGCGACTGCAATTGAGCCCCAAATTCATACAACTTGGCGCGACTCTCCTTGTGTTCTACACGAGGAGTTACTGTGACCTCCAGAGAGGTCTTTCGCAGCGGCTCCAACCGAAGCTTCCAATGTGCCGTAACATTGTTGATGTTCTCGGGAGCCGGATCCATGTGAACTATGGTCTGACGCAGAATGTTATCAAGCCCGCGATAACTAAAAACAAGTCCGTTATTCTCGGTTATTGGTTCGTAGTACTGCCCATGATCTTTCCGTGCGATACCGCGCACCTGGAAAACATCGACAAAATCTGCGTTGAAAATAATCTCTACAGTGAACTCCACCGGGCAACGATTGAAATTCTCAAAAGTGTACCGATCAAAGAAAATGTCCGATGCCAATAGCTGTTCGCGCCGGATATGAACCGTGTTTTCGGGAAGATCAAAGGAGTCGCGCAAAGTTATGTTTCCCGTTGTAAGTTCAATTTGCGAAACAAACGTTTTCTCCGTGCTGCTCGACAACACGACAGAGCGCTGGCCATCGATTTTAAACTCAAGATGTGAAAGGAACCTGGTGTCTTCGTGAAAGAAGCCGACATCGGGCGCTCCCGGCGGTGTTATGTCTCCGGCAACGCTGGTAGCGAGAAAGGTCTTACCGTCAATCAGCGTAAGGTTGTTAACCTTGCGCGGCTCCTGCACCTGATGAGTCAGGCGCGGTTCCTTGTGAGGGGACTCAGTCGGTACCAGCAACTCGCTGTGAGGAATCTCGGACGCACTCATGCTGCTGCCTGTCTCCCCGCATTAGTGTCATCGATGATCGCTACGTATTCAGACAGCTCACGATACAGGTCGAGGTAATTTTGCACCATGCGCTGTACTGAAAAATGCTTTTTTGCGTAAGTTCTCACCATCCCAGGTTTGATCGCGTGAACTTCACGCAAGCGTAAGGCAGCTTCTTCCACGCTGGAACAAACAAAACCGGTTACGCCATCTTTTACGATCTCTGCAACAGAGCCTCCGCTGAAAGCAATTACGGGGGTTCCTGTCGCCATTGCCTCGATCATCACCAATCCAAAAGGTTCATTCCACTCAATAGGAAACAGCATCGCCATGGAGCATCCGAGCAGTTCGTTCTTAATTGAAAGATCGGCTTCGCCAATATACTCGATAAATTTTCCATCCACATGCGGCTTAATGCGCGACTCGAAGTATTCGCGATAAATGGGCTGAATCTCACCGGCAATCTTCAAAGGAATGCCGCTTCGCTTTGCGATTTCGATCGCGTTATGAACTCCCTTTACCGGCGCAATTCGTCCCAAAAAACTGAGGTACTCGGTCTTATGCGGCTGTAGCCGATAAAGGCCAAAGTCGAGTCCATGATGAATCGTACGAATGCGCCTCATTGTTTCAGTTTCCTTCTGGAAGTTGCTGATGGACACAAACTCCACACTTGGGAAATCGTCGTAGAACTTAGAGAGTGCGGACATTTGGGGATGATGCAGGGTGTAGACCCATTGCTTCCCAGGCATTCGTGAAAACACCAAGCCGGGAGCGTTATTCAGGTGAATGATGTCCGTATCCGGCCAACAGTCGTTCACGGCCCACGAAATGTGATTAAAATCTTTCAAGTTAGAGTACATTTCGCCGTCAATCGGCCAGTCGTCATCCTTATAAAGCCACCGCAACTCCCCTTTGACCGTGCTCGCTCCGTTTGCATACACCACGACATCAATTCCACACTCTGTAAGTCCATCAGCCAGATGCGAAATGAATAGTTCTGTACCCCCATATCTCTTTGGCGGAACACTTATAAATGGAGAGGCGATCAAAGCAATGCGCATTGTTACTCCCAAAGGTAAGTCGGAAAAGGAGCTCACGGAGTCCTCGCCTGTTGGGATGCAGATTTGAAGGCTTCAGGTTATCGCGGCAGCGCCCGAATCCAGAGTTGCACGTTCAGCGGACTGCTTCAGAGTTAGAAATCGAATCGCGAATGCCGCGATATGCAGCTTCAATTTCGCGCTCAAACTGTTCGGCGCGCCGCTGGCTGGTGTGCTCTGCAAGTACCCGTCTTTGCGCAGCTAAACCGATGGCGCGCAACTCAGACTCGTCCAGCTCACTGAGATAACGAACGATTTCTTCCGGACCGGTCGGCAAGAGAATTTCGCGTGCGGGCTGAAAAAAAGAATCGAGACCGGGCCAGTTATCACTGACAATTGCGGCTCCGCAGGCTGCGGCCTCGAAGAGACGCACCGATGGCGAGTATCCAGCCAACACCATGTCCCTACGTGTGATGTTCAGCGTAAGCCGGGAAGACGAATATAGGTGCGGATGCCAGCGAGGATTCAAGTGGGTGATGCGTCGCACGTTTTGTGGCCACTGAACACTGGAAGGATATTGCGGCCCCGCCACAATGAATTTCTCCTGCGGCAGAGCCCTGGCAACACCACACAGAAAACTTTCCAGCTTCGGTTGACGATCCGGAGCGTAAGTTCCCATGTAGCTTAATGCACAGGAAAATCTCCGCGAGCGCGGATACGCTCGATAACGCTCAGGATCGAAGCTGCAGTATAGCGGCGCAGCGTGACGAACGCCAAATCGATTTTCAAGTTCGCTGAGTATCCTCCCTCCCGTGAAACTGAAGTACACATCCAAAGCAGGGAGTTGGTTCGCTCGTATGTACTCCGTTGCTCCGCTCTCTCGCAGCGTAGCGACGGTGATTGGAGTATCAATGTCATAGAAAGTGCGGATGGGTGTTTTCGAGTTGAGCATCTCCTCCACTGCCGCAATGCCGTCAGGAAAGTATGAGCCCACCATCGCCACGTCAGCGGATGCAAGTTCACGCCTAATTAAAGGAAGCGCGCCACTCCAAAAATCGTAAAGATGCAACTCGCAAAATCCGGGGTCGGGAAGATCGCGGTTCGATGCGTACCACTCCACGTCTTTTTCGAAAAACACAAGACGATGGCCGCGTGCGTGCAATGCCCGGGCCAACGCACGGAACGTTGTTGCATGGCCATTTCCCCATGAAGACGTAATTGACAGGCCGAAGATGACAATCTTCAATGCGATTCCCTGTCTTTCTGGACGCAAATGCCCTTTTCGGCGATATCGAGAACAGCCAAATCCACTGCACTCGGATGACGGTCGGCGCGTGCGTCGGACAGATTTTTTTCCACCTCAGCAGCGCGCTGTGCGTACGTATGCTCCTTCAGGGCGCGCACACGCATTGCGTTCCCGATTTCGCGCGCCTCGGTCGCTGACTTACCACGCAGAAGTGCCACAATCTCCTCCGCGTCTCCAGCGACGAGGATTTCTCGTTCGGGATCAAAAAATTTCTCAATACCCCGCCATTTATCCGTGATCAGGCAAGCTCCCGCTCCTGCTGCCTCAAAGACGCGCGTCGGCGGGGAGAAACCAACGTCGGCCATTGAATCGCGATTGATATTCAGCACCATTCTCGCGGACGCGTTGATTCGGTTGTGCAGTCCCGTGCCTACATGGCCAATCCAGCGCACGTTTGAGGGCAACGGCTTGCCACCCCAGCCCTCACCACCAAGAATGAAGCTCATCTCCGGTGCAAGTTCGGCTGCGCGAAGAAAGAACTGCTCTACTCGACGTTCGCGGTCCGGCAATCGATTCCCAACAAATACGAGATCGCAGGCCAGTGATGCGTCAGATGCTTCGGGATGATGTGTACTCGGATCCAGCGCATTGTAAATCGGATGACAATTACGCGCTCCCAGCCTGCGGTAGCGCTGCACAATTTCGGAGCCGCCGCCATAAGTAAAAACGAAATCGTAGCTTGGAATACAGTCGCGGAAAGGATCGAACAAATCCGCTTCCACCCTGAGCAGTGTCGCAGGCGCATCCACATCCCAAAATGCGACTTGCGTGCGCGGTGAGCGGCAGTCGAGAACCCGCCGCTCCAGCAACTCATCATCACTACCGACGCCGCTATGTTTTATGACAAGGTCATCCCTGGAGGCGAGGCCGATTAACTCGTCAATATCTCGCGGTGTTTGGTAGACAATGACCCTGGCGTACTCGACCTCGCTGAGATCGCGATTCTGCTGCCGGTTGTAAATATCCGGCTCGGCGAATGTGACTTCGTGGCCCAGTGCCGCAAGATTTTTGTAAATGCCACGGTAATAGGTCGCAGCCCCATTCCAATAGCTCGAGGTAATGCTCGATCCAAATACAAAAATCCTCATCGAGTGAATTCTCCGAAGATCTCCATGAGCTGCTCGGCGCGATGCCTGCAGGTATGATGCTTCCGAATCGTTTCCAGTCCACTCGACGCAATTTGTTGACGAGCGGTTTTGTCTTTTAACAACTCATCGAGCAGCGCGCTCATTTCCGCGCGGTTATGAGCCACCACGTAATCTCGATCTGGGCGAAATAGTTGTTCCGTGTCCACCCAGGGTGAGCAGACCAGCGGGACACCGCAGGCGAGCGCCTCGAAGACACGAATGGTAGGCACACCGCTCAATCCATTTGCGTATTGGCGGCGCGGCACGTGCAAAGCCAGCCGGCTGCGCGCATAAACTTCCGGCGCCTCAAGGTTGGCAACATAACCACAGAACTCAATTCCAGCACGGCGCAAAGTATCTTTTGCCCCCTCTGGATACCGGACCCCGTGTACGCGCACCCGCCTTTGATCTGCAATCAGATCAAAGGCGGGCGCGACCAGGAATTCAATCAGCTCCTCCGTGCGCTCCTCATCGCCCCAGTTTCCGATCCACACCAAATCGATTTCCTTGCTGCGCTGCATGGGACGAAATACGCTGACATCGGCTGCCTCATGGAATGTCCACACCCGCGCAATGCCAAATCCATCCGAATAAATCTTTCGAATTGCGTCTCCAAAGGCGAGCACTCCGTCGAAGAGGTGAAGATGAAAGCGCAAGATCTGGCCCGCGTTAGTGTATGCGCGATGATGCGTGTCATGGAAAAGCGCGCGGAATCCGAAGCGCCCTTTGCGGGCCAATATCTCGTTGACGACTTGCGGCTCATTCCACTCGTGAATGATGACAAGATCAGCACCCGCAAGTTCCCGGTTGAGCAATGTGGGGAGGCTCTTATCTCGCTGGAAGAATCGAACGTTGAGTTCGGGATAAATCCGATGAAAATCATCAATGGCGCGGTATGCGACTTCACCTTCATGAACCAGGTTGCTCAATGACCAGCCACTGATCTCTTCGTAGCAACGAACCTCATGCCCCATCCGCACCAACTCGCGTACCAGACCTCGCAGAAAATGAGCGTTTCCATGATTCCAGTCGCTGACCCAGGAGTGCGCGAAGAAACGTATGCTGAGTGCCCGATTCATGCGGCGGCTCGGTGCTCCAGTAGAGCCGTATAAAGCTGCACATACTCATCGACCATGCGCTCCGCTGTGTACCGTTTTCGAGCGCGTTCGTATGCGAGATTGGCGTAAGTCATGCAAAGCCTTGGATCGCTGTGTAAGATTTCAAGCGCCTGTCCCAGTGATATCGCGTTATCCCTGTGAAAATACACGGCGGTATCGCCCCAGATTTCCCGGAAACTTGGAATATCGTTGGCCACGATCGCGCAGCGCGAAAGTGCGGCTTCCAGGGGCGCAAGACCAAACGGTTCGTATTTCGATGTGGCGATGTAAACAGCAGCGCGGCTCAAAAGTTCTCTCATTTCACCTTCGGAAAGCTGCCCCTTTGACCAAATGCTAGAACCTTCCTTCGCTCGTCCTTCAGGATATCGGTTCCCTGATCCATCATCGACCGAAGTAGCGCCAGCCAGAAAAATGGGTATACTCGAATCCAGCTGCATCAGCAAGCGCGACTGTTTACCCTCATCCCAAAGGCGTCCAACGCTGGCCGCGTAATTGTCTTTGCTTACAAACGGATTAAAGAGAGCGGGTGTCCTTCCGTTGTAAATAACCCGTGAGCGCGGTTGCGGACCGTAGCATTTGTCGATGCAACCGAGCATCCAACGCGACGGGGCAACCACCATATTTGCGCCGGCCAATCCCTGCTCAACAATTGCGCGATACCACTGCGCCCAGGTGTCCTCTGGCTGCATGCCGTAAACGCTCTCGTTCCAGCTCATCACATCGCTGTGCGCCACAACAACCTTGGGAAGCGCGACATCGAGAGCACCATAGCAGTACTGACTCAAGTGGAGCAGATCGGGGCGGTGCTCGTGAATGATGCTCAGCAGATAGCGGCTCGATTCGTAAATGTCCTCGGCGGCGTCCTGCATCCACTCCAAGCGGAAAGGGGTTGGATAATAACTCACGTTGGAAAGTTTCTCTAACCAGCTGGTCTGCGACGGCTGGGGAATCTCACCGAAGCTGACAAGCGTGACACGGATGTGGCGCAGAGCTAATTCTGTGACCAGCTCCCGCGTGTAAGTCCACACGCCACCAAGAACATCCGCTGTTACGAGAACGTGCATCCTGCTCCTGTGCCGCGAGCGCCATCACGGCATGCTCAAACTAAGCGCGAGCAGGGCGCAAAATATCTGCTACCCTGCCTCGCGCCTCCGTTCCTCATGGCAGGTACTCCAATGAAGAACGGCGACCTTGTTTAAGCCGTCAAACCAAAAGCTGTTAGACGCTTCGAAGCTTCCTCCGCCAAATCCACCGCACTCTGCGACCGCAACCACTCTGCAAATGCACCCACACCTTCTTGGAACTTTTCGCGCGGGCAATAGCCCAACACACGACGCGCAAGCGAGATGTCTGCAAAACAGTTGCGGACGTCCCCAAGACGATACTTCCCGGTTATCTCGACGCCCGTATGCACCCCAACCGCTGTCGCGAGTGTGTCGGCGACCTGCCGAATCGAAACAGGCTGGCCGGAGCCAATATTGATTGCTAACCCGTCCGCCTCGCTTCGGTACATGGCCAGCAGATTGGCCTGAACTACGTCATGGACGCTCACGAAATCACGCATCTGTTCTCCGTCTTCAAAAATCAACGGAGCGCGGTGATTCAGTATCCGCGAAGCAAAAATAGCGGCAACTCCCGTGTAAGGGTTGGAAAGCGCCTGACGCGTGCCATAGATATTGAAATAGCGCAGCGCCACAACCGGAACATCGTACGTCCGACCAAACAGCAGCCCGATTTCTTCCTGAACTTTCTTGCTCAGCGCATAGACCGAACTGCACTGCAGCAGCTTGTTCTCAGCAGTGGCCGCGGGCGCCAGGGCTTGCCCGCAATTCGGGCACGCGACTTCCCATCGCTTCGCCCTCAGTTGCGCCGTGGTGCGCGGCGGAGGCGCAACCATGCCGTGCTGCTCGCACCAGTACTGTCCTTCTCCGTAAATGGACATCGACGAAGCAATGATCAGTTTTTCGAGCGTTTTCTTCCGGTCGAGCAGGGCCTGCAAAAGGTTTGCCGTCCCCTGGGTGTTGGTCTCCATGTAACGAGCAATTTCATACATGGACTGTCCGACCCCGACGGCTGCGGCGAAGTGATACACCACGTCAACATCGGAGCTGACCTTGCGAAGCGCTTCCAAGTCTCGCATATCGCCGCGCACAAACTCGGCGTCTTTGGAAAGATAGGAAGGGACAGCGCCGCGATGAACTTGATCATCCAGGCTGTCGAATATCCGGATCTCGTGGCCTTCGCGCAAAAGCGCGTCCGCCGTGTGCGAGCCTACGAATCCAGCGCCACCCGTCACCAGAATCTTCCGTCTCATGCTTCCTCCGCTCCCCCGACGATTGCCCGCTCCCTGGGTGCGCTCACGCCGGACGTGCGTCCACGGGGCGAATAGCGTAGCACAGCCCAGCGCGCAAACTCCGCGAAATCGGCAGGATCCCTGGCGGGACTGGTGTAGTGAGGAGCAACGCCCAGATGCTCCGGCGTAAAGCACAAAGTAACCGTGGTATCGAATTCATCCAGCGCCGACATCTGCCGATCGAACCATGCTTCCGCGTGGGGCCGAAACCAGTCCGCCCAGCTGATGCCGGTTCGCACGGCACGCACGCCCAGCTCGCGCAAACGCTCTACGCCGAGTTCAATACGGTGATCCTCGAAGTGAAACCACTGGCAAACGCCCAAGCCCGATGGAAACTTTGCCGCTGCAAGTTTCGGCGACCCATCTTCGCGAAACAGCCCCATATAGTAGTGGCGATAATAGGCGCTGCCCTCCGCTTCGCGGTGGCGGGTCGTGGCAGTCCATGTAGCGGGCAGATCGAAAAGGCTGTACCAGTGCACCCGCTCCACCCGGGGAAGCAGTAGCTCGGCCGTCTTCTGCAGGCCAAAGAGCTGTATCTCTTCGGCACCGAATGAGGATGCTCCCGCTTCGCTGACCCAAATCGCTTTGCGACCCACAACAGCGCGAATCTCATCCAGCTTCTTCGGCCACTCGGATATGTTCCAGTGATTCCAGTCGAGTGGGAACCCATGCACTGCGACGATGTCTACCGAATCCAGCACTCCGTAACTGGCGAGAAGCTCGATAAAACGCGGATCAATTGGCGAGATGCCCCCAAGAACAATTTTGATATCCGGGTTCGCCTCCCGAATCGCCTTGGATCCGGCATGAACGAGGGCCGCAAACTGCTTCCATTCTGGATCGAGTTTGAAATCCCAGTGTGAAAGATTGTTCGGCTCGTTCCATAACATTATGGCTTCCACCATCGGGCCTCACACCTCGCAGCGCATCGCGTTTTCACCGCACTATTTAATGCCTACAGCGTTCCGTTCAACTCCATGTGATGTACAAAACAGCCCTCGCGTGACCGGGCATTCGGCGTACAGATCCAGGTTTCACACTCCGGACGCGATTCAATGTCGAGACCAGCGGAGCGCAACATGGCCTCGGCAGCGGCCCGGTTCGGTATCCACCAGTTCGTCTGATCATTGGAATAACTTTGCTCGACAAAATACATCTGTGGCCAGCATGGATCTGAAAAGATATCCTTGCGCCAAAAATCGTAGTCGCTCTCCCAGTGCTTGATTTCTTCCGAACCGCGAATCATGGTTTGGAAGATCAATTTGCCACGCACTTTCGTCACTACCTTGTCGAGCGCATAAAGCGGATAACGAAGGTGATAGAGCACGCCCATGAAGAGGACGAAATCAAACTGTCCCGCAATCTGCTCCAGATCGTAGACACTGCGTTTTTCCAGTTCGATTTCCAATCCGAGAGTATGGGATGCAAGCCGAGCTTGTTCGAGATAACGATCGCAGATATCGATGCCGAGCACCCGCTTGGCTCCGCGCTGCTTCATTTGCAGCGAATAGAAACCGCCGTTGCAGCCAATATCCAGAACCGTTGCTCCGGTAAGGTCCGCCGGAATTGAGGAGGAAATGTGCCGCCATTTTACGTTTGGGAAATCGCCAAGGAAGTGATTCGGCGCGGTTTTTATACCGTGCAGATCAATGTTGTGAAACCAGTCTCCGAGCTCTGATATCCGGCGCGCCAGAGCTTCGGAAGTAGCCGCGGAAGTGATTGGAAGACCCTGTGGTGGCATCGGACCTGTTGGGCAGCGAAATCGAATTAGTCTTGCCTCTCAAAAGTTAGACGCGCAATGATCTACTCGGGATGCTCCGCTCGCCAGCTGGTGGCAGACCATGTTTCGAACACATTGATCCGGCCGCTATCTCGTTGGTAGAGCCGCTGGCATCCGCTACACAACACTTCGCCCCCTCATCAGGTTCACTAAAGCAATCACCAGTGCGATTACCAGCAGCAGGTGAATCAGAGACCCCGCAATATGCAGGCTCCATCCCAAAAGCCAAAGCACAAGTAGAATCGCAAAAATTGTCCAGAGCATGTGATCCCCCTCGCCCGAGGCCAGACCCAAACAGAAACTTCGGGCACATGGTCAGCTGCGCCGGTTCTTTGCGGCTAGAGGTGCAATATAGCTTTTGGAGAACCGCGCCAGCGTTTCAATTGAGAATGAAGCAACACAGGCGAAGTTGGCCGGGCAGAACAAAAATAGTGCGCGCTACCTGCGCAGCGCGCACCGGGGCGAATGGAGCAGAACAACAGAAGAAAAACCAGGAAAACGATCTTGGACGAATGCGCCTATGGCCCTAGTTCACGACTTCCAGACGGGAACGAATATTGCTGGCAAGCTGACAGACCGAAGTTAGTTTTTCGAGAGCATCCATCGGCATATCCGGCGTGGTCATCGCCAACTCTGTTGAGAGCAAAATCCCGGTGACCGCATCGCGTATTTCGCTGCGCAACTGGGATTCGGCGGCGCGAACCGCAATCATGCGCGATTCGCGATTACGTCGCTGCGCTACCCGAAGCTCGCGCGCGATTCGGTCCGCATTGCTTACGGCCAGGTTCACATATACGGGAATGGCAAGTCCGAGGTTATTTAGCAAAGATTCCAGGGCTTCGCCATCGGCTTCCACCATCGGGTCGTCCATGATAACCGCGGAATACTCATTGTTACGCAGTCTGGAAGCCGCTTTGCGAACCGACTCGCAGACTTCAACCGACTCCCCGACAGCTCGTTCCAGGACAACTCCGCACTCAACACGGCGATCGTTCGATGTCACTAATAAAATCATAATCTCCTCACTCTTCCATGCACGCGCATGGGATGACGCGAAACACTTGTCGCGTATCAGTTGGGTGGCCGCTCTTCCTACTGGAGTGCGCCGTATTCTTTAAGCTTGCGATACAGGGTGGTCTTGCCGATTCCAAGCAGGCGCGCAGCCTCTAGCTTGTCTCCGTGAAGCAGATCGATGGCACCCAAAATAGCCTGCTTTTCCATCTCGGCGATCGGCATAATGCCTCGCCGCGGAACTGCTTTTTCGGCTACCGGCTCGACCTGGTCCCGCCAGTTCTGAATAGTGGTGGGAAGATCACTGACATGAATGGTGGGACCGCTGGTGAATGCACAGGATCGCTCAATGCAGTTCTCCAGTTCGCGAATATTGCCGGGCCAGTCGTAACCAAGCATCAGTTTCAGTGCGTCGTCACTGATGTTGCGCCGCACTCCCGTCGAACGGGTGAGCCGTTCCAGAAAATGCCCGGCAAGCAACGGAATGTCCTGTTTACGCTGGCGCAGTGGAGGAATGCGAAGGCTCAGTACGTTGAGCCGGAAGAAAAGGTCGCGCCGGAATGAGCCCTGAGCGACTGCCTGCTCCAGATCGCGATTGGTGGCTGCCAGCACGCGGACGTCAATGGGTACAGCCTTGGTGCCGCCGACCGGACGAATTTCCTTTTCCTGCAATGCGCGCAACAGCTTGGCTTGCAGATCAATGGGCAGCTCGCCAATTTCGTCGAGGAAAATCGTTCCGCCGTCAGCCGCCTGCAGGAGGCCGTCTTTGTTTTTGTTGGCGCCCGTAAAGGCGCCTTTCACATAACCAAAAAGCTCGCTCTCGATCAATGTCGGAACCAGCGACCCACAGTCGATGGCCACAAAGGGCTTTTCGCGAGAGCCGCCCGAATAGTGGATCGAACGAGCAACCAGTTCCTTCCCTGTGCCGCTCTCGCCAAGGATCAGAACCGGATGCGAGCTGTGCGCGGCCTTGGAAATGATGCGATAGAGCTTCTCCATCTCCGGCGAGCGGCCGACGATTGCCCCAAATCCCTCTTTGCTCTTTACCTGCTGGCGCAAAATACGATTCTCGGTCGAGAGCTGGAGATGACCCAGCACGCGATCCAAAATCAGCCGCAGCTCTTCCAGGTTAAAGGGCTTGGTCACATAATCGTATGCGCCCTGCTTCATCGCCTGAACCGCCGATTGCACGCTGGCATAGCCGGTCATGACCACCACAACCGTTTCAGGACGCCGGCGCTTGACCTCTTTCAGAACTTCCAGCCCGCCGACACCGGGCAAACGCAGATCCAGCAGCAACACGTCAATGCTGGTCGTATCCAGCACGCGAAATGCGTGCTCCGCGTTATCGGCGATGTAAGTTGAATATCCAATACCCTGAGCGACATCTCGACAACCCTCGCGAATTGTCCGTTCATCGTCCACAATAAGCAGGTTCAAGAGATTCGCTTCCGCTTTGTCGCAGTTTTGGTCCATGGCTATCGCGCCGCGAATTATACTGATCGGCACATCCTGGACCGAAGTGCCTGTATCACGCATTGGTGTGCTGAACGACACACTCGAGATGTGATTGGGAATCCGCGATGCGGTTCCCCTTGTTGAATCTATTATTCCCATTGCCCCTCCCACCATCATCTGCTCTGCTGAATCCTTACTGCTCCTGAACCCCGCCCGCCGAATTGCCCTTAACGCCGACTTCCCGTTCGCCACAGGAGGCCAGCAACTGACTGCGAATCTCGCGCACCAGAGCAGAGCCTCGCTCGCCGCTTTCGCACACATTCGAGGCATATTGCTGAAGCGATCCCGACTCCAAAAACTGCGCGAGTAACCCACCTGCAATCAGGACTCCGGTAAGAATATTCGCCAGTTCATGGAGACTCTGACGGATTGCCAGTACGCGGGGTGCGTCCATCGTGATGCTGCCAAGGCTCACCATCACGGGAGAGCCAGCCGCTTCGGTCGTGTTCATTTCGGGTTTCACGCAATTCCTAAATGCAATACACGTGCCAAATTGGGTTAAAAACCGCAAATAATAGCAGTGCAAGGACTTCTGGGATGACTTACGGTCGCAACGATGATCCTCCCAGCTTCAGACGTAATTCCCGAAATGGGACGAATCATCCTCAACTACGAATCAAGTATTTTGTTTTCTTTGCGTTGCCAAAATGGAAGTCATTCCCGGAAGGGGAGAACAAAAAGCGCAAGCTAGCAAGCCTGTGCAAAACAATGGGGATTCCACAACCGGAATCCCCATTTCCTGCCTGGTTGCCGGACTCGGCTACCGGACTTCCACCGGCTGGCGCAGCCGGAAGGTAAGTTGACGCTCGGCGTTGAAAGCCACGTCGTGCTTACCTGTTGCCGCCGCCGTTGCGGTTCCCGCGCCCGCGCCGACCGCTGACCCGATCAAGGCTCCTTTTCCTCCTCCCATCAGTCCGCCAAGCAGAGCTCCGCCTCCAGCCCCTCCGCCAATCCAAGCCAAGTTTCGCTTCTTGTGCGAGGCACCGCGAGCTGTAACTTTCGAGGTGGTGATCGCCACTTCTTTTCCTGCAACCCGCATCGAGCTAAGTTCGAGCTGGAGCATTCCAGGATGTCGCAGCCGTCCAGAGTGCTCGGCCGCTACCACCTTCCCTGTAACTTTGGCTCCGCTGGGCGCCACAGTGTGCCCGTCCACCAGAAGCGGAGAATCGAGCACGGCATGGAAACGGTCTCCCCGGCTCGCGCTGGCGCTTGAGATCGAAGATTGAAGCCGAATGCTGACGGGAGTGCCCGCGGGGATTTCCAGAGGGCGGTAGCTTGTGCGGGCATAATCACTGCCGGCAGCGTCATCGGCTGCCGGTGCGGGTTCCGAGATGGGCGATTGAGGAATTGAACTCGGATTGCTGGCAACAGCATCGCCAGCGGCCGAGGAGGTGGCGAACGTTGGCGCCGGCGCATCTGCAGCCGTGCGGGTGGAAGAGGTTGGGGGCGGCGTGCCGGTCCCGGGCAAGGCCACAGACGCTTGCGCGTCTTGCGAAACTTTTTTGCAGGAAACAGTCAGGGCAAGAACAGTTACGAGCAATAGTGCAGGGATCGATCTATTCATGGAGCTCCTTCCAGGAGAATACGAACAGCATCTTGCAAATCGACTGCCAGCTCGTATGTTCATTACCTGCAATCAGATCCGCCGCGATTCGCTAAAGCAGGGCGAGTAGATTTGACACTCTATTGAGCAAAGTTTCTGGACGAAAGCCGGGAAAAAGTGAAATGCCCGACTGTAACAGCCGGGCATTTCGTCTAAAACATTTCTGCTTTTTATTGTTGTCCAGCCGCTGCTACAACCTGAGGCTCCTGCATCAGCAAGCCATTGTGCCAGGTAGTGACGAAAAGCCGATCCCCCTGCACTGCGGCTCCGGTGATTTCAAACGACGCCCCGGGGCCTGTCTGCCAACTCTGTCCGTGATCGCGACTCAGGTATACCGTGCTCGAGCCTTCGGCGGTCGCCAGCAGCAGCCCGCCCTCATCGCGGATGGAGCGAACGAAGTGGGTGGGAAGCCCATTCAGCACGTGCTCCCAAACCTGTGACTCCGGCTTCCAGCGCAGCGCCCCTTCGCGGGTAGCAAGCCACACCACGCCATCGCTGGCAACCGTAGCCGAATAGATTCGGCTCACCCATTCGGGGACGGCCGCGCGGGACCAGTGCTCTCCCTCATCGCTTGTGAACCACACTTTGCGCAAGGTCGTAGCCACTGCTATCTTGTCGTTTGCCGAGACGGACAGGAACGCCTTTTCGCCTTCGACCGGACCGCCGCTCCAGCTCTTCCCTTCATTCGCGCTCGTCAGTACCCCGGCATCCGTCGCCGCATACCAACGGCGGGGGTTCAAGGCAACGGCTGTGACACGACCCTGAAAAACGGAACGGCTCAAGGTTGCGGGCAGAGTTTTTGCGGTTATTACTTTTCCGTTCTTGCCGCGCACGGTCCTTCGTGACGGAGCTGGTCTTTGACTCACAACGTCCTTACTGGGTACCCAACGCTGAGTTTTCGGCTCAAGCAGGTAAATACCACGATTTGTCCCGGCAACCAGCTGCCCTTTTGAAGACTCGCGGAGATCGAACACATCCGAACCGCCCAGGCCATCGCTCAGCTGGTGCCAGGCGCCGTTGCGGATTCGAAAAACTCCCCCGAACTCCTTGTCGTTCACGATTCCGGCATAAATGTCAGAGGGATTTTGCGTGCCAACTACAAGCGAGGTGATCTGCCGTTGGGAAAAGCCATCGTTCGAGGCATGAAACGTCAGGCCCGCGTCATCAGAAGCGAAGATTCCGGCACGATCGGTGGCGATCAAAACTCGTTTTGAATTTCGAGGATCGACCATCACGTCGTTAAGTATGAAGTTCGGTGGCGAAGTTAATTTGAACACTTTGCCGCCGTCCACGGTTTTCCAGAGCCCCTCGGTTGTTCCGGCATACACCACTCTGGCGTCCACAGGATCCTGTTGCAGAACACGAGTGCGACGTGCGGTGCTTGGAATTCCCTGAATTTTGTGGAAGAGTTCCCCGCCATTTTCGCTCTTGTAAATTCCCGAGCAAGCGCTGGCAAAGACGATCTGCGGATTAGTGTGATCGATGATTATGGAGAACACATCGGAGTCATCGATCATACCCTGCTTAATGTTTTTCCAGGTCACACCGCCATCGGTCGTCTTCCACGGGAGATGCCAAGTGCCAGCGTAGATGATCTGCGGATTGCGAGGATCGATGGCCACCGATTCAAAGTTTTTAAGATCGGGATGGCCAACCGGACTGATACGTGTCCATGTTTCGCCCTTGTCGGTACTGCGATAAAGTCCGTCGAGAGAGCCAGCGACCAGAATGCGCGGATCAGAAGCGGCCATTGCCAGAGCCTGGACGCTCTTGCCTCGCAGATCGGCGGGCTCGCTCCAGTTGCGTCCGCCATCGCGGGTTATAAAGAAACCGCCTCCCGACCCCATCACACTCCAGGCCGCAACGTACATGGTTGCAGGATGCGAGGGATCGAAAACAACATCTTCGAGCATCAGATCCTGACCTGCGCCAAGATGCGCGAAGTGCCTCCAGTGGCGACCACCATCAATCGACTCGAACAGTGCTCCCGCACCGGAACCCAAAATGATGTGGTCAGGATTGGATGGATCGTAGGCTAAAGCACGGGCATTCCCGCCATATGGCCCCAGAGAACGCCACTGGGCTGAAGCGGGAATTGAGATCGCAAGTGTCAGGGCAAAAAACAGCAAGGACAAACGTTTCAACATCGGACTCCTCGTCGCACCGCCAGGCAGCGAAGCAGTCTGCAAAACGTTTTCAGGCTCGCCGCGCGCCGTCAATTTCCAAAGATTGTTGCACAAAAGCATCAGCCGGCGACGTGACGTAAGTACAAAAAAGCCCCGGCCACGTGCTGACTGTTTGACGCACCTGGCCGGGGAAAAGAGACCTCGATTAAAACTCTTAGATTACACGCCCGATAACTTACTTCTTAACTTGGGTCTTTCCGAACGGATCAGAGTACGGGACCTTAATCTGTCCACCCGACTTGGGTCTCTCCCCACCCTGGCTATTTACGAACGGATCGGGGTATGGGACTTGATGCACTCCAGCCGCTTTGGGTCTCTCCCCACTCTTGCTATCTCCGAATGGATTAGCGTACGGGACTTGGGTCTGTCCAGCCGTCTTGGGTCTCTCCCCACTCTTGCCATCTCCGAACGGATTAACGTACGGGACTTGAGTCTGTCCAGCCGTCTTGGGTCTCTCCCCGCTCTTGCCATCTCCGAACGGATTAGCGTACGGGACTTGGGTCTGTCCAGCCGTCTTGGGTCTCTCCCCACTCTTGCCATCTGCGAACGGATTGCGGTACGGGATTTGAGCCGGTTGCCCCACCTCGGCCTTGGGCGTATTCACCTGCGCGGATGTCAGCGATGGCACGCAAAGAGCAACGCACAGAACTACGGGAACAAAAATATGGCGCTTTAACATGTGATCCTCCAAATCTCTTCGGGAACAACTGAACAAACACAGCAGGGGCAGAGAGCCTGGAGCCAGAACGAACTGGCATCCCGCAACCGCTCACTCAATAACTCTGTCCTTTGCCGAGCATTTTAGCGCAACTTTGGAAATTACTGTGAATGGTTTTTGGGGCAAGATCTGCCTAGCCTGAATTGAGATCGTAAGCGTCGGGACAAGAAACAGCACCGACAACGTTTCACCATCGGACTCCTCGCACATCGCCATGCGGCGGAAGCGATCTGCCGGAACTCTTGAGGTTCATGCGCGCCGTCAAATTTCAAAAGAGCAAAAGCACGAGCCGACAGGATGACGTAAAACAAAAATCCCGGCCAGATGCGAGCATTTTGACGCATCTGGTCGGGAGAGAAACATCGGGCGAAACACTTAGTTGCGCGCCCGATGACTTAGATCGAGTTGTCTACTTTTTGGTAGTTTTCTTTACAGGTGCTGCAACACGCGGAACTGCCTTCACCTTGGCTTCATTCACAGCTTGGGTACCTTCAGCCGGGAAGTTCGCACCTGCCGGAACAACCCAGAGATCGGTTCTCTGGTCGTCGTCCGTGCCGGTCCGCGGCTCGACGCGTGAAGCATCGACGCCCTTTTCCTTGGTCAGGTAATCCTTGGTGTTAACAGCACGCTCGGCTGGAAAATCAGGAGTTCTCTTGCTTCCCTTCTTCGGAGTTTTTTCGGCAGCCGTTGCTTGTCCTACAACCACGCCTTTTGCATCCGGCGCAGCGGCCAGAGCATCGGCGTAGCGGTCGAGTTCACCCTTAGCTTCGTTATCCACGCGGGTCGGCCGCTTCACGTCATGTTTGAATTCGATGGCGCCGAATTTGGAAGCAGTCGGCGCAGGAGGCGGAGGCGGTGGAGCAACGCAGCTTACTCGCGTGCTGGCGGATGCAGTCAGCTGGCGATCGTCGCTTACGGTGCAGTTGACGGTAATTGTCGTGCCCGAGGGGACACCTGTGGTGTCAAGCGTGTAGGTCGGACCATTGCCGCTCAGCCGGCCAGCGCTCGAATTGCAGTTGTAGGTCAACGGGCGGTTGTCCGCGCTGCTCCCACTTGCACTAATCGTGGAGGGTTCGCCACACTTAAGCGAATCCGGATTAGCCGATAGCGACAGCACTGGCGGATGCTTTGGTTCGTTGACACTGAACCCGACCGTGCAGTTCGCAATCTGCTGGTGTTTGCCCTTGCCGTTGTCCATAACCTTTCCGGTTACGGTATAGCTGCCTGCTGCCAGGCCAGTGGTATCTACCGTTGCCATGTTGTCGGTTCCGGTAATCTTGCCACCGGTGCTCGCATAGCTGTAAGTCAACACGCGCTTCGGAAGGAAGCCCGCCGGAGTCACGCCAATCTGAACCGGAACTCCGGCGTCAACTGCCTGCGGGTCTGCTGTGCAGGCAGCCGAAACTGGCTTTTGCGGCGTGGCACCGCCGAAACTGAATGTCACACCTCCCTGTGCACGGAAGCCATTCAATGTGGTCCAGTTACCAGCAGGTTGGAGCTCGTTATATCTCGAATACACATAATCAACCTGGCCAGCGCGAATACCGAAATGACGCGTAATCGGAATATCAAGTCCGCCACCAGCGATTATCACGAAATCGGTTCCCGTAGGAGCATTGCTCGGACCGATCATCTGCGCTCCGAAAAGCGCCTCGCCGAATGGAACAAAATGGTGGCGACGAAGTTTGAACTGCGGGCCCACGGCAAATGAATGGGCATTACCATCGTAGTCTGATTTATAGTGACCGGCTGCGTCGAAAGCAATGCCAAACCAGTGGTTGAAGTTGTAGGCAAACTGCGCAGCCCAGCCTTTATCGAACTCCGGTAAATTTTGCCGGCTGTCGCCTTGTGGGTTGTAATACGAATACCCACCAAACACCTCGTACTTGGGTGCATACGTCTGCGCAAATACTAGCGATGGCACGCAAAGAGCGACGAACATGACTATCGTCAACAAACGGCGCAAAGACATGTGATCCTCCTAAACAATTCGAGAACAGATACAACAGAGGGCAACGACCTTAGAGCCCAAATCAAACCGCACCTGGATTCCGTTGCCACTCACCTAGGGGCAAGGTAAATGCCTTACCCGTGCTGCGCCGTACATTCTAGCGCAACTTTGGAACTACTTTCGATTTTTTGCCTTGGAAGTATCTGAGCGGACAATTTATGGGACGACCTGAGAAGTAAGCAAGAGCTCGCGCCGTAATCTCGATACACTATTCATAGGGGACCTGTGGGCAAAAGTTACACGGCAGCGGAGTTTCTGCATCTAACCAAGTTTGTTCACCCGGTTGTTGGACGCCAATCGATTTTGTGCGTCCTGAAAAATTGCGAAGGGATTTATGCGAAATGGGGTGGGAGAGAGTACTGATCGTTGAAGACGAAGAGAACGAGCGTTCCGGACTAGCCGAGCTGGTTTCCGCATGGGGATACCGCACGGATACCGCACGAGATGGCGTTGAAGGGCTGGAGAAAATAACTTCGTTGGAGCCGGGCATTGTCGTCGCCGATCTCAAAATGCCCCACATGGACGGAATGGAGTTGCTGGAGCGAGTCTCTCAATTACCTCGTGAATTGGCGTTTATTCTGCTCACTGCGCAGGGTTCCGTTGATGCAGCCGTCGCAGCTATGAAACTTGGGGCTTACGATTTCATTGAAAAGCCTGTGAATCCCACACGCTTGCGCAATATCCTGCAGAATGCTGCACGCCAGCGAGGCACAGATCGCGAGCTCGAGGCCACCCGCCGACTCTTGCGTGATAGCGGCAAACTTGGATCGCTTGTCGGCCCCTCACGCAAGATGCATGAGATTTTTCACCTCATCGAGTTGGTGGCTCCCAGCACAGCTTCTGTCCTCATCACAGGGGAGAGTGGCACGGGCAAGGAGCTGGTTGCGCGCACTATTCATGAGCTTTCACCACGCAAGAACAAACCTTTCGTGGCAATTAATTGCGCCGCGATTCCCGAAACTCTGATCGAAAGCGAGATTTTCGGTCATGAGAAGGGTGCCTTTACTGGAGCTCTGGAGCGCCGCACGGGATGCTTCGAGCTTGCAGAGAGCGGCACTCTCCTCCTCGATGAAATCGGTGAAATGCCCGTGGGCACGCAAGCCAAGCTGCTCCGCGTGCTGGAGGATCGCAAGCTGCGCCGTCTTGGGAGCAAGTCAGAAACCGCCATAGACGTGCGCGTGCTCGCGGCCACCAACATAGTCCCGGAAGAAGCCGTAGCCCGAGGCCGCTTACGCAACGACCTCTATTATCGGCTGAACGTTTTTAACATCCACATGCCTCCGTTGCGCGATCACAAGGAAGATATACGGAGTCTCACCCAGAACCTGATCAAGGAGATGAACACGAAGCATCAGCGCAATATTCGAACAGCCAGCGATTCAGTCATGCAGATGTTTGAATCCTTTCTTTGGCCGGGAAACGTGCGTGAGTTGCGCAACACCGTGGAGCGTGCGGTAATCGTCTGTGATTCAAGCGTGATCGAGCCGCGTCATCTGCCGCCTTCCTTTGGAAGCAAGCCTGCCCAAATTCCGGTCAGCGATGCCAATGCCATTCACCTCGGGGTGGGCACAACCGTCGGGGAAGCGGAGCGGCAGTTGATCATGAAAACTCTCGAATCAACGCGCAACAATAAAACTCGTGCAGCCGAGATTCTGGGCATCAGTCTCAAGACGTTGCACAACAAGCTAAAGGAGTATGGGACGCAGGGAACGCAGGTCACTTCCGACGCAATCGGGAGCTGATGCAGGAGCGAATTAACTCGGCCGCTATAACGTAATGCTGCGACTCAGGCTCAAGACTAAGTTGGTGCTCGCAATCAGCGGAATGGTCTTCGCCCTGGTTGCAGCCCTCTCCTGTCTCTATATCTCACAGATTCTGCGCCAGCGTATCAACGAAAGTTACGATAGCGCCGACTTCATCGCTCACCAGGTGCTGCACGCCGCACGTCAGGCGCTCGAAACAGACCTGCCCGGCAGTTACGTCAAGCCGCAAAGTTCCACGCAGGCTCGCGACTTGATTGCCGAAACTCTTCAAAAAGACAGCGCCGTGGAGGGGCTGTTGGAATCCATTGTCGGCTACAGCGCCGAGGTCTATGACACAGCCCTTGTAGACCGCAACGGAGTAACTTTGCTGGACACGGATTCCGCCGCAATTAACAAGCCCGTGCCTCGCCGCCCCGCGCTGTCGCGGCTGCGCGACGGCGGATTCCTCGATCAGGTCTGGGCTGTTTACGGTCCAGCGCGCGTTTATGAAGTCACATTGCCTGTGCAGCGCCAGGGAGCGCCGTTTGGCGAGATTCGCGTCGGGCTCTCCACCCTGTTTCTTAAGCAGGAACTGATTCCGCAACTCAATCGCGCACTCCTGCTCTCCGGCATCGCCATGCTGGTTTCCTTCGTCCTCGCCGCTTTCCTCTCTAACATTGCGCTGCGCCCATTAGGAGTCATTGCCCGCCGTCTGGACGCCATGACTGCCGAGGCTGGAAAGCTCGAGCCTGAGGTCGACCGCACCGATGAATTCGGCGCGGTCAGCAATCGCATCGACCGCCTTGGCCGCCAGATGCACGATGTTCGCGAGGTCTTCTCTGCTCTGAAGGAAAACCTCGATCAACTCATGTCCACCCTTCAGGATGGGCTCATACTCTTCACCCGCGACGGACGTATCGTGCTGGTCAGCGCGTCGGTCGAGCGCTTCCTCGGCAGGCCTCGGGGAGAGATACTGGGGCAAATGGTTGAAAATGTCTTCAACGACTCCAGCCGGCTCGGACACATCGTGCTCGACGCTTTTGCTCTTCGCCAGGAAGTGCCTTCGCGAGAGATCGAGGTCGAGTACGGCCGCCGGGTACAGTTGTCGCTGGATTTCATTTCCGAACGTGGCGCTCCCATTGGTGCGCTTCTCACCATGCGTGATGCCGAGTCGGTTCACCGCATCGAAAACGAGATCGAGCTCTCGCGCCGTCTTGCCGCCATTGGGCGCCTGACCTCAGGCGTGGCGCACGAAGTTAAAAATCCTATCAACGCTATAGTTATTCACCTGGAGATTCTACGCGAGCGACTCTTGAAACTTGACCCTGAGACCCGCCGCCACATGGATATTATCAATACGGAAATACACCGCCTTGATCGTGTCGTGCAAACTCTGGTGAACTTTTCCCGTCCCGTCGAGCTCAAATTGTGCGAACTCGACCTGCGCTCTCTGGTGTCCGAGGTCGTCTCGCTTGCTGCTCCGGAAATCGAGTCCCACAATATAGAAGTGATCAAAGAACTGGGACAGCACCCTCTCCCCGTGCTGGTGGATGCCGATCTAATCAAGCAGGCCATACTCAACGTAGTAGTGAACGGAGCACAGGCCATGCCAGGCGGCGGCACGCTGGTGATCCGTGCTTTCGCTTCCTTGCAAGCCGCAGTCGTCGAGGTTCATGACACCGGGGCTGGGATTTCCCCCGAGATTCGCGATAAAATTTTTGATCTGTACTTTACAACCAAGCAGGCTGGCAGTGGCATTGGACTCGCGCTGACCTACCGTGCCATGCAGTTGCACAATGGCGCGCTTGACTTTGAATCATCCCCCGGGCAGGGCACCACCTTCCGCTTCATGCTTCCGCTGGCGGTATCAGAAACTCCTGCACAGAGAGGTTCGGACGCGATGGATGAAACCATGATCCCTCCGCCGCACTAAAGGCTCATAGAAAGAAATATGCTGTTTTTTCGTTTTAACGCTCGCTTCGTCTCAACTCGCACCGTAACCGGAGCGGCTTTGTCTCTTGCGCTGCTAGCCTCCGGGTGTCACAAGCAACCCTCGCGAGCCGTGCCCGTTGTACTTGTTCCCACCATCGAAACCGAGCCGCAGCCAGTTCCTCAGAGCCCGCAGACGACGCCGATTCCGACGCAACAAATTCCGGCAATTCCACCCAGCACGCCTGTGCATAACGGGCCAAAATCGAAACCCAAACCTCGCAAACCAGTTCCGCGCAAGCCAGTGCCTCCCGAAGTCGTGAAACCGGCTCCCTCTAAACCCAATGCGCCGGATCGGTCGGTACAAATCACCGCCGATGTTCCTCGCGCTGCCGTGCTGTCGCGCAAGCAGACCACGGAACAGTTGCTCCGAAACTCCGAAAGCAATCTCGCTCACATCAATCGCTGGTTAAGCCAGAGCGAACAGGAGATGCTGCGCCAGGCGCGAAACTATATAACGCAGTCCACGCAGGCATTGCATGGCGGGGATATCGAGCGCGCCTACAATCTGGCCGTTAAAGCCAACCTGCTATCAAACGAGCTAACCAAATAAAAAATGAGAAAGGACGGCCCAGAGTTGGAAAGCGCGCCAAACTCTGGACGCAAGTAGCTTCCATTCTCTGGAGTTGCTGAGCACGAAATTCAGGTTAGCAACCCTCGCTGCCTGCATCCAACCAGATCGGCCTTGAACTCGCTCACGGTTGGCAGTGCTGCCCTGAAGAGCTTTCGCGGCCTGAGGGACACAGCGGGCCACTCGCGCTTCAGCTTGGAGGAATCCATGAACCAACGACACTCGGCAGTCGACGCCGTTGTTGAAGGTGGGATTTCTCCTCGCGCTTTGGACGGCGCTTTTCCACGGCTTGATCTTCCTCTGGCGTTGCCGTTTGCCCCGATGGAGGCGAAGACCGTCGCAGGCTTGCCTTCCGGCAGTGGGTGGCAATACGAACCCAAGTGGGATGGATTCCGCTGTCTGGCTTTTCGTGACGCCAATCAGCTCGTACTGCAATCGAAGGCCGGACAGCCCTTGACACGATATTTTCCTGAGCTTCAATCGGCATTGCTTCAGCTTAGGTCGAATCGTTTCGTCCTTGATGGCGAGATCGTGATCATACGCGATGGTCAGCTTTCGTTTGATGATCTGTTGTTGCGCATTCATCCCGCCCAGAGCCGAATCAACAAACTTTCGCAACAGACCCCCTGCACGTTGCTGATCTTTGACCTTCTGGTGGACGCGGATGGCAAGTTGCTGACCGACAGGCCATTGCGCGAACGACGTGTCCGGTTGGAAAGTTTCTATACGCAAATGGGAAACTCCCCGCTGGTCAGGCTTTCAGCCGCAACGTCGAAAATTGCAAAAGCTCGTCGCTGGCTGGCCGAACTGACCGAATCCGGTTGCGATGGCGTGATGGCGAAGGCCATTAACGAGCCATACCGCTCAGGCGAGCGGTCGATGCAGAAAGTTAAGCGGATCCGCTCGGCAGATTGCGTGATCGGTGGATTTCGATTCGCCAGCAATTCGAAAGTGGTCGGTTCGCTGTTGCTGGGGCTTTACGACAGCGATGGTCTGCTGCATCACGTGGGGTTTACGTCGAGCTTCAACCAGAGGCAGCGCGCAGAACTCGTGAATGTTCTCAAGCCTTTTCTCGGTGGACAGGGTTTCACGGGAAATGCGCCAGGAGGCCCAAGCCGCTGGAGCAACGAGCGCAGTGGCGAATGGAAGCGCCTGGAGTCGAGACTCGTCTGCGAGGTGAGTTACGACCATTTTGCCGGCGGACGGTTTCGCCATGGGACGAAGTTTCTCCGCTGGCGACCGGAGAAGCGCCCTGAGAGCTGCACATTCGAACAGGTCCTTGGCGACAATGGACACGGCCAAATAAGCAAATTATTAGCGGCATGAGAGTGCGATTCTGCTCGCTTCAGCTGCGCGGGAGAATGATGGCGGAAGTGCTTTTGAGCGACATCGACGGAACGCTTGTGGATAGCAACTGCTTGCATGCGGATGCATGGCGCCGCTCCTTCGAGCAATTCGGAATACAGGTTCGAATAGATGAAGTTTGGACGCAGATTGGGAAGGGCGGCGACCAACTCCTTCCGGTATTTCTTCGGGAAGCAGATCGAGAGCGACTGGAGAAGCCGCTCACCGAGTTCAAGGATGAACTATTCCGTCGCGAGTATCTGCATCGCGTCGTGGCCTTCCCGATGGCTCGTGAGCTGTTTATGCGAGTAAAAGAAAGTGGCACCAGGATCGCGCTCGCGACTTCTTCTGGCAAGGCGGACCTGGCAGTCTACAAAAAAATCGCAAGAATTGAAGATCTGGTAGAGGAAGCCTCCTCCAGTGATGACGCAGAGTCATCAAAACCTGATCCAGACATCTTCGCAGCTGCATTAAGCATGGTTCAAATGCGATCGGATCAGGCCATTGCGCTGGGCGACACGCCATACGATGCAGAAGCAGCGGGAAAACTCGGAATACCCGTCATTGGGCTGACGTGCGGAGGATGGAAGCGCGATGATTTGAAGGATGCTGGATGCATTGAAGTCTACATGAACCCAGAAGCTCTTCTTCGAGAATTCAGGCATTCAGCACTAGCAAGATGAGCGATCTTCTGCGATTTCGAAAAGCCGTGCTCCCCGGCTTTTTCCGCACGGGAATTGTTGAGGCGACAGGGCAGGGTTTGGATACATCGAATCCGTGTCTGTTCCTCGTGTGAGGAATGGCCCAGGAGAGACTATGCAGGACATCCTGTTTAGGGTACTAGTCGGAGGCGTTGACGCGTTGGTTCTGATGGACGAACCCGCATTTACGGGCTGCGTTCTGCGCTGTCGAGTCATCGGAATCATTGAAGGAGAGCAGGGGAGCAAGAAAGATAAGAAACGAAACGATCGAATTGTCGCTATAGAAAAAGAGAATCACAGCTTGGCTAACATTGTTCAGATCAACGACCTTGGCAAAAAATTTCTCAACGAACTGGAAAACTTTTTCGTGAATTATCACGAGCTATCAGGCGAAAAATACAAGATTTGGGGGGTGAATGGGCCATCACAAGCTCGTAAGCGTATCGGAGACGCGATGAGGCTTTATCGAAAATAGCCCTTCGCCTTTGAATTGACAGAGCAGATTGCTATTGAAGCCGCCGATGGCGGACACGAGGTTACGGGTGTGCACCGGTTCCGCATACAGACAAGCAATTTAGCAACTCATGATCGTTTCGTTACCTGCCACTTACGAAAACAAAGGGCACAGCCGCAGCTCTCACATTGCAAACTCGTGGTTTTCTCGAATTTTTTTAAAAAGCGCGCGCTGAACACGTCTTTTGGCGTATTCTCTGTGCTTCTCTAGGGAGGAATCTATGGCCGAATCCCATCAAGATCCATTGTCAACAGAAATTAAACTCACGAATCCTCGCGGCGTGGAATCTGTTTATGTCAATAACGTCCAAATCCTGGTCTCAAACTGGGATATTCGTTTTCTCTGTACTGAATTGATGGCTGCGCCGGGTGGAGGTCCCGAACAACAGTTAAGGGCTAACCTGGTAATGTCTATTCCTCATGCGAAGGCGCTCCTAACCGCCCTGCAGAACGCTCTGGACAGATCGCAGCAACAAAGTGTCGAAGGTATCGGCGCAAAACGGTGGATTGCTTAGTACCCCAGGCTTGAAAGCAACCTGGAGAAATCGACAGAAGGAGAAGCGGCGAAACTGACGCACCGGCGGACGAGTCTTTCAGGCTCGCCCGCTTGGTTTGCGCCACCGTTGATTCAACCGGCAGCTTTGGGTGTCTCGGTGTGAACTGTTTCTCCTTCGCGAGCACCTGGAGGTAAGTAATGCACAGCTATCCCCTGCAACATTGCTTCAAAAAGGCATAGATCCGGTTCAGATATGAACGGCGAGCACAGGGGTCGTTCCCAGCTGTATTACCCGGTAAGTTGTGGAACCAAAGAGCTCCATCTCCAATGCACCGTGACCACGAACACCCATGACCACCATGTCGGATTGGCTTTCGAGTGCGAATTGAATAATCTGCTGATATGGCTTCCCGAGCCGTACCATCGCATTGAATTTGCACCTCTCTTGCCCCTCAGGAATCTGCTCTTCCAGCTTTTTCAGCGCCTTCGCTGTTGCGACTTGCAGTTCTGTCGACTTGGGAATGTCTTCCAGAACATGCAACAGTGTCAACTCGGCTCCGTACTCCTTGGCCAGGGAAAGCGCGTACTCCGAAGCTTCATTGGCATGGCTCGAAAAATCCGTACAGCAAAGAATCTTTCTCAGACGGATATGCTCAGAATCGCCCGTGGCACTTGGAACATGGACACGCGGCGCGCGCTTCCGCACTGCCAGAACCGGACATTGAGCCTCGCGCAATATTCTCTCTGTCACCGATCCCAGCATCAGCCGATCAATTCCCCGCAATCCGTGGGTTCCCAGCACGATCAGATCCGCCGCATGGGATTGAGCCACAGCCAGGATCCGGTCCCTGGCCAAGCCGTCCTCTGCAATGCACTCAGGCTGAATATCAGCACGGGTATGATGCTTCACAAAGTCCTTAAGCTCCTGTTCCACTTCAGCGCGTTTCTCCGGATAAATCTGGTCGTAAGGGAAATCGCGAGCTCCGACACAGTACAAGACATGCAGTAACAACAACTTAGCCTTGTAGTGCCATGCGAGCGACTGTGCGTACTCGTAAGCATTGATCGAAACCTGCGAAAAGTCTACGGGGCAAAGAATGCAGTCAATCTTTGGCATAAACCGTACCTCCAGTGATCTGGTCTCTCTCGTGGCCAGAAGGTGCGCTCGTTTCACACGCTTGGGAACCTCTGACGCTTTCCCTTGCGTAATGCAAACTCACCGACTTCCGTCGTGATTGGGACGCCTCCCCTGAGCAGGAACTCTCCTACCCTAAGCAGCCGATCAGCCTGTGTCACTGCTCCCATAGATGCACGTGTCAGCTGATTCAGTTGCCTTAGTCCTTGAGCAGGCTAAACCTAAGGTGGGTTAAGTAGGAAACAAATTCTTTAACATTGACAATATTTTTGAACTAAAATGCGAGGCGTTTGTTAAGCTCTTAATCCTTGAACGCGGAATATTGCACGACCCGGAGGCTTGCATGGAAGGACTGTTTCAACCGACGCATTTGTTTTTGATTCTGCTTATCGCTTTGGTTATTTTTGGTCCGAGCAAGTTGTCGGAACTCGGCAAAGGGTTGGGACAGGGAATTAGAAATTTCAAAGATGCGGTAAATGACGACTCTGGAAAAAGTGCCGAAGCTAAGAAAGACAGCGGCGCACCACAAGCTTAGGTTCAGGGTAATAGCCACTTCTCTGATGGTCGCAACTCTGATGAGGTGCGGCCGTCTGACTTGAAACAGCTTGCGACTATTCGCCGCCTGAATTCCTGTGCAGCCGGGCTACTTATTCACCGCCCCAGGGTCCACCCCTAGTTCTGCCGATGCTTCACTGACGAAACGCTGTAGAGACTCGGAAAGATGGTCGAGGACAGCGGCCCATTCGCGTAAATGAGCCTCGCCCGTCTTCGTCAGTCTGTAGACCCGGCGCGCAGGACCGCTCGATTCAGAACCCCATTCGGACACTACGTTCCCGTTCGCTTCCAAAGTTCGCAGTGTCCGGTACAAGGCTCCAGGATCAATCTCGGCATCACTGATCGCGTGTCGCTGCAGCTCATTTCCGAGATCGTATCCATACGAACACCCCTTCTTCTTCAGCAGGAGAAGGATGTCCGGCTCGATGAAACGGGACAAATGCCCCATTGCACATGTGCATGGGTAACCGTCCGTGTGACGGCAACATTTTCTTTTCGGCAATTCGAATCTCCGTCTAAATCCGCCTCGTCACAACCGGCGGAATGAGACGCCCGCTTTTTATTGATGGTGCTGGCATTGGCACGTAGCAGAAGACGATGCTGTTACTTCTCCATTCAGATAACGGGAAAGAACCTCCTGCGCCACTCCAGGACCGGGAATAATCAGCGGCTGAAGGCCCTGCTGCATGACAGCTTGAGCAGCTCCCGCTCCCATGCCTCCACAGAGCATGATTTTACAGTCGTTAATGATTTCCAAAATACTGCCGTGAGACTGGCCACCGCTTTGCTGGCATATCCCGGCCGCATGTGGCGACTGTCCCGCAACTCGCCAATCGCTGCTCTTGATTTCTTTGCCTTCAACGTCAAAAACGATAAACCCCGCGCTTTGACCAAAATGCTGGGAAATGGAAACCCCGTCGGGAGATGCCACTGCAATCTTCATCATCTGTCCTCGCAATTCAATTGTTTAACTTTGAAATCTAGATGCATTTTACACCTAACTGTAAAGTACATCTACTTGACAGCATTTTTGCGGAAGTTCGAAACCCGCCTCGATGGTTAAGACACTGGATAAGACGCTCGTGGGGGTTGCTCAAAAAATATGAACTCTGCCTGCCTCCGCTGAAGCCGTGATCTGGACCAGTTTCTCGCACACTATGCCGAGAACGCTGCACCGGTTTTAGAGAGCTTGATATCGACACTTCACAGACGGTGTCGCTTCCAACTTTCCATTCAAATAACCGGAAAGAATTTCCCGCGCATCTCCACAGGTACGAATAGTCACTGGCTCCAGACCCTGCTCAATCACCGACTGAGCTGCTCCCGAGCCCATGCCTCCGCAAAGCACAATTTTGCAGTCGCTGATGATCCCTGCCGGAGAGAGCGGAGGACACGGACAGAGCCAGTCCTGTCTCGCAGCTCGCCACTCGCTGCTCTTGATCTCTTTACCTTCGACTTCAAAGATTATGAACCCGGTGCTCTGTCCAATGTGCTGGGACATGGAAACGCCATCGCCAGATGCTACTGCAATTTTCATAGTCATTTCCTCGTAACTCAGTCGCCTGAGAATATCCGCATTTTACATCTGCCAAATATAAGAACAATACGGATTTCTGCTGACCGCGCCACCTATTCACCTGTAACGGCTAAAAGCCTGGTGGTCTTTCATCCGCGACGTCGAAAGCACGTTCGAAGGCAATGCCGGCAGTGCCAAGCAGGCCTTCGCCGAAGAGCGGCCCGACAAGGGTGACGCCGTATGGCACCCGGCGGGGTGGATTAAAAGTGGACAAAGGATGTGCCGGGTTGGGTGCAAAGTCGCTCCGCGCCTCGGAAACCTGAACAAAACCGGCACGAAGTGTGAGCGCAGGGTAGCCGCTAAAATTGGTGAGCATCAACGCCTCGTCTCGCAGCGCGGGGACTAAGAGCAAGTCAACCTCAGAAAAAATTCTGGCCATCTCAAGCACGACTTTGCGACGGAAATAGTCGGTTTGCGCGAAATCGACAGCTGAAAAAGAGCGTGCCCGACGAATAAATTCGGGCCAGGATTCTGCGGTTTCCGAATCGAGCTGATTGAGCCCACCGGAAAGGGGAGCTTCCTCGAAAGCGGCAGCAGCTTCAGCGAGCAGAATCAGGTTGAGTGAGTTGTAAGGCCAATCGGGGAGCGAGAGTTCGACCAAAGAGAAACCGAGGCGCTCGGCGGTTTCCAAGGCGGCCTGATCGACTTCGGTCGCGGGCGTCTCGTTCATCCAAGCGGGGAAATAGCCGAGGCGCAACCCGCGAACGGAAGCGGCAGCATCGAAATCGAGGCGGCTGGGAACGCTGGCGATATCACCGGCATCGGGACCGGAGATAGCACGCAAGACAAGCATGGTGTCTTCGACGGAACGCGCCATGGGGCCGAATCTGTCGAGGGACCAGCACAGCGTCATCGCTCCAGTGCGGGGAACGCGTCCGTAGGTAGGGCGAAGACCGGTTACGCCACAGCGCATTGACGGGCTCACAATGCTGCCGTTGGTTTCGCCAGCCATTGCAAAGGCAACCAGCCCAGCAGCGGTCGCGGCTCCCGGCCCGGCGGAGGAACCCGACGATCCTTCTTCGAGCAGCCAGGGATTCATCGTCTGGCCGCCGAACCAGCTGTCGCTCAGCGCGAGTGCGCCGAGCGACAGCTTGGCGACCAGCACCGCGCCAGCCGCATGGAGACGCTGGACGACGACGGCGTCCTCCGTCGGAATTCGGTTGCGAAACGGCTCAGCACCGAAGGTGGTCGGGATGCCAGCCGTATCGAGCATGTCTTTCGCTCCCCACGGGATACCATGCAGCGGACCACGATAATGTCCGGAGGCTATCTCCTTGTCAGCCTGGCGCGCTTGCTCCAGCGCAAGATCGGCAGTAAGGGTGATGACGCAGCGAAGCTGCGGATCGAAGCGCTGCAAGCGCTCGAGGTAGATCGTGGTGAGGCGCTCAGAGGTAAGCTTGCGTTGCTCAATCCATCGCGAGAGGCGGCTGACAGGAGAGAAAGCGATGTCCGCGTCGGAAGAGGGGAGAGGTCCAGGCTCGACGGTGCTGCGGTTGAAGCGGTCGTTCGCGGGTCCTGCGGAGTGGCCGGGCAGTACGGGATTCCACTGCGACCGCGGAGCGATGAAGTCTCGGCTAGAAGATGACATGGTCCTCCGTGAAGCATCAAAAAAATGCGCCGATATTAGACGCCTACAAAATCCAAACTCACTTTATTAGTCTCCCTGTTTCCCGCGCTGAATATACTCCCATGCGCTGCGAACAATCTGTTCAAGACCGGGATACTGTGGTGTCCAGCCAAGTTCAGCGCGTATTTTCTCCGAACCGGCAACCAGAATTGCAGGGTCTCCCGTGCGACGTGCCTCTACAACGGCAGGTATGGCACGCCCCGTAACACGCCGCGCGCACTCAATAACCTCCCTCACGCTGAAACCATGACCGTTACCGAGGTTGTAAATGAGTTGCGTCGGCTCCGGGCGTGAATGCAGTGCGTGAAGCGCGAGCAGATGCGCGCTCGCGAGGTCCGAGACATGCACGTAATCGCGCACGCAAGTTCCATCCAGCGTATCGTAATCGTCACCAAAGATGCTGACATACTCGCGCAGACCGCTCGCGACCTGGAGAATAATTGGGATCAGGTGAGACTCTGGATCATGGCGCTCGCCAAGATTTTCCGTTGCGCCAGCCGCATTGAAATAGCGCAGACTGGCATAGGAGAGGCCGTGAATGCGATGAAACCAGCCGAGCATCCGTTCCACCAACAGCTTGGATTCGCCGTATGCGTTTATTGGCAGAAGCCTATCTGACTCGCGGATGGGTATGCTTACCGGATCGCCGTAAAGCGCTGCTGTGGAGGAGAAGACAAGGCATCGCACTTTGTGGGAGAGAATTGTTTCGAGCAAAGTGAGAGCATTGGCCGTGTTGTTGCGAAAGAACTTGGCGGGATCGCGCATGGATTCGCCAGCTTCAATCGAGGCCGCAAAGTGCATTACTGCCTCGGGTTGAAACTCGGCGAAGATCTCGCACAGCTTCGCGCGATCACCTACATCTCCCACGACGAGTCTGGCAGCGGACGGAACAGAGTCAGGATGTCCGTTTCTCAGATTGTCATAGACAACGGCCTCGTGACCGGCAGCCACAAGCTGCGAAACAACAACACCGCCAATGTATCCTGCGCCCCCTGAGACAAAAACTTTCATGCAACGACTTTCCTTCCTTAACCCGTTCGGCACAAGACTTAATTCTTAAGAATAACTCGATAGTTTAACTCTTGAGCTGGCAATGCTTCTCAGTGCATTGCCAGCTTATTTGAGAGAGTGCCCTGAATGCGAAGGCCTCCCACATCTCGCGCTTGCGCTCAAAGACGCGTACTCAGGAAATCCTTGCCGACGACAAAGGCATCACAAACCGCATCCCGTTGCTTTAGTCCACCGGTCAACGAAAGCGCAAAACAACCCTAAAAACACGCACGGGAAAAGGAGCGACTCGATGCCCTTCATTAGCGTCGGTGAAGAAAACTCTGGCAAGATCGACCTCTACTATGAGGACCATGGAAAAGGTAAACCGGTCATTTTGATTCACGGATGGCCGCTGAGCAGTGCTTCGTGGGAAAAGCAGCTCCCAGCCCTGCTGGCCACGGGCCACAGGGTTATTACTTATGACCGCAGGGGCTTTGGATTTTCAAGTCAAACTGCATTCGGCTATGACTACGACACTCTAGCGGAAGATCTGAACAGGATTATGAGCAAGCTCGATGTTCATGATGCCACCCTCGTGGGTTTTTCCATGGGAGGAGGCGAGGTTGCCCGTTATCTGGCAACCCGCGGAAGCAAGCGTGTCAGCCAGGCAATCTTCATCGCCGCGATTCCTCCCTTCCTGCTCAAAATGTCGGACAACCCCGAAGGCATGGATATGTCGGTCTTTGACGAAATAAAGAACGCAATCATCAATGATCGTCCCGCCTTTCTCTGGAAGTTTCTCTCAGACTTTTACAATGTCGACACCTTGGGTGTAAGCCAACAAGTGGTGCAATCAAGCTGGAACATTGCGTGCCAGGCTTCACCGATTGGAACTCTCGAATGCGTGCAGTCATGGCTGACGGATTTCCGGAAAGACCTGCAGAGCATCAGGATTCCAACCCTCGTGATGCACGGCGATTCAGACCGGATTCTCCCCTTCGACGCCACCGCAAAGCGTATGCCTGGGTTCGTAAAAGAATGCAAGCTGGAAATTGTGCAAGGAGGCCCGCACGGCCTGACATGGACGCATGCCGAGCAGGTCAACCGAGTGTTGCTCGATTTCCTGCAACAACGCACCTCGGCGATTCCGAGGAAAGATGTCGCCTAGTAGTTTCTGTTTATTCCAGGGTGCCGTACCAGACCGGCACCCGCATTTTAATTTGATATAAGCAGGGGCTGGCCTGAGCAATACGCCGCTGAAATCCTGAACTCCTTTTCAAATTTTTCTCCAACAAATTTGTGATATAAACCCCTCCGCAATTGTCCCGATCAGGATAAGAGCTAAGTCTCCTTGGGAGCCAGCAAATTGCGGTAACGGCGGTGGCACCGATGTTGTCGCGTGAGCAAATTCGTTCCATGCTAGCTCAAGTTGTCGATGAGCGGCGTATCATGATGCGCCCCATTGACCTCATTGCTTACGCCTCGGATGCGAGTTTTTACAGGCTGATTCCGAAGGCTGTGGTGCAGGCGGTCGGTGAGCAGGATGTAGCGCGACTCTTTCAGTTCAGTCATGAACACGTTCTCCCCATCACTTTCCGCGCGGCCGGGACCAGCCTCTCCGGACAGTCCATCTCTAATGGTCTGCTGGTGGAAGTGGCGCGAAATTTTCGGGCTGTTCAGGTTCTCGAAAATGGACGTAAAATTCGCGCTCAACCAGGAGTCATCGGCGCAAGCGTTAACCGCGTGCTCCTACCCTATGGCACAAAGATTGGCCCTGATCCGGCTTCCATCGCAAGCTGCACACTGGGAGGAATTCTCGCCAACAATTCGAGCGGGATGTGCTGTGGCGTGGATCAAAATGCTTATCACACGCTTGATTCGCTGCGTTTTCTGCTCCCGTCCGGCACCGCCATCGATACGGCTTCCCCCGATGCCGAGAACCTCTTCTTCGCGCGCGAACCGGCGCTGGCCTGCGGCATTCTTGAACTGAAATTGAAGATCGAGTCTAACGCTGGGCTCACAGAACGCATTCGCCGCAAGTACCGGTCCAAGAACACGACCGGCTATGGCATCAACGCCTTTATCGACTTCGAGCGCGCGGTCGATATCTTCGCCCACCTGCTGATCGGCTCGGAAGGCACTCTGGCGTTCATCTCTGAAGCGGTTCTAAACACTGTCCCGGAGCTTCCGGTGAAGTACACCGGCCTTCTGCTCTTCCCCAATCTTTATGCAGCCTCGGAATCAATCGTGCCGTTACGTGAAGCCGGTGCGAAGGCGCTCGAAATCATGGATCGCGCAGCATTGCGTTCCGTTGAGGATCAGGATGGCACGCCACCCGTAATCAAAACTCTGGAGGAAGGCGCGGCGGCGTTGCTCGTCGAGTTCCAGTCTGCACTCGAGTCCGAGCGTGCGGGACTTGAAGCGCTCGCCACCGACTCTACCTCGCGGCTCAAATTGCTTGAACCCGCGCAGTTCAGTCACTCCGCGGCGAAGCAGGCCGCGCTCTGGAAGATCCGTGCCGGAATGTTCCCCTCTGTCGGATCGGTGCGAAAAAGCGGCACCACGGTAATCATCGAAGACGTTGCCTTCCCGGTCGCTCACCTTGCTCCCGCCGCACAGGAATTGAACGGACTTTTCCGTCGCCACGGTTACGATAATGCGATCATCTTCGGCCACGCCAAAGACGGCAATCTTCACTTCGTCATCACTCAGTCGTTCAACGATCAAAAGGCCATCGACCAGTACGCGCATTTCATAGACGATGTAGTGGACCTGGTAGTCAACCGCTACGACGGAGCACTCAAAGCCGAGCACGGAACCGGACGCAACATGGCCCCTTTCGTCGAAACCGAGTGGGGTGCGGATGCTTACGAGATCATGCGGCAGATCAAATCATTGGCCGATCCCACCGGACTGCTGAATCCGGACGTGATTATCAACAACGATCCCCGCGCGCATCTTCAAGAACTCAAGCAGTTGCCGACCGTCGAGCCTGAGATCGACAAGTGCATCGAGTGTGGATACTGCGAACCCCGCTGCCCCAGTCGCGACCTCACGCTAACGCCGCGTCAGCGCATTGTGGTTCGCCGCGAGATGGTTCGCCAGCAGCAACGGGGCGGCAGCGATTTGCTGGTCCAACTGGATCGCGATTTTCCATACATGGCGCTCGATACCTGTGCTGCGGACGGACTCTGCGCCACAACCTGCCCGGTCGGCATTGACACCGGCATGCTGGTCAAGCGCTTCCGCGCGCTGCGCAATTCCACATTTTCAAAACGCGTTGCAAAGTTCACAGTGGACAACTTCGCGCAGGTGGAAAGATTTATTCGTCTCGGCCTAAACACCGCGCATTTGGCGCAGCGCATCGTCGGACTCGCTGGGATGCAGGCTATCACCGGAGCCATGCGCAAGTTGATCGGCCCCAACATGCCGGTCTGGACCGCCGATATGCCGCATGCTACGAGGAAAGGCATTCCGCGCACCGAACGCAAGACCGCTGACGTCGTCTACTTCCCTGCCTGCATTTCGCGAGTTATGGGGCGGCTTCCCGGGGAGTGTGACGAGTTATCTCTGATGCAGGCGACGGTCATATTAGCTGAACGTGCAAGCGTTCCGGTGTGGATTCCTGAAGACGTTGCGGGAAATTGTTGCGCCACGCCCTATTCGTCCAAGGGCTTCGAAGAGTCACGCGATGCAATGCTGAATCGCATCATCGGGAATTTCTGGAAATGGTCTGGCGAAGGCAAGCTACCCATCATGATTGACACAAGTCCCTGCACTTACGGACTCATTCACGCACGGGAATCTTTAACGCCTGAAAATCAGGTGCGTTTCGATCGCCTGAAAATTTTGGATAGCATCGAATTCGTCCATGACCAATTACTCCCAAAGCTCAAGGTGAATCATCCAGTAAAATCGGTCGCGCTGCATCCGGTATGTTCGGTGGTCAAGATGGGATTGACCGCAAAGCTCGAGGCCATTGCGCGCAAGTGCAGCACAGAGGTTTTCGTTCCGCCCAGTCTCGGCTGCTGCGCTTTTGCGGGAGACCGCGGGTTCATGTACCCAGAGCTCACGGCCTCGGCAACCGCCATTGAGTCTGCGGAGATCAAGGCCCATAAACATGATGGCTGTTACTCAAGCAGCCGTACCTGCGAGATCGGCATGACTCGCTCAACCGGCGAGGTCTACCGCTCCTACATTTATCTCTTGGAAAAGGTCACTCGCCGGTAAGAACGCGAACAACGAGGGATTTAAGCTTAAAAAGCCGCTCACCCTCTCCAGGGCATCCAAGAAAGCATGCGGCAGCTTGTCTGGCTTTGCATTGTCGCCTTTACAGCAACGCCTGCGCTGGCCGGACCGCCCTTCCTTACAGACGACCCCGAACCTGTGGCTTACAGACATTACGAGTTTTACACGTTCTCGACTTTGGATCACTCGACTGGCTCCTATGGAATTCAGCTTCCCGCCTTTGAATTCAATTTTGGAGCGGCACCCAACCTGCAACTGCACGTGGTCGCGCCAATTGCGCTCTCAGTCTTGGACCCGGAACCGGCCAGCTACGGCATCGGCGATATTGAGCTAGGTGGAAAGTACCGATTTTTTAAGGAGAAGGGGCGACGGCCGCAGGTCGGCATTTTCCCGGTGATTGAATTGCCCAGTGGCAATAGCCGCCGCAACCTGGGCAATGGGCAGGTGTGGGCGCGGCTTCCTCTCTGGGTGCAGAAAACTTGGGGAGCCTGGACCACTAATGGTGGCGCAGGTTACACCGTCAATCATGCGCCCGGAATGCGCGATCACATATTTGGCGGCTGGCAGATACAACGCAAAGTGAATAAGAAACTAACTCTGGGTGCGGAATGGTACACTGCGGGACGCGATACTAACGTAGCTCGCGCCCCGCAGCTCATCAATGCAGGCGGCTTCTATAACTTCAATGAAAATTTCAGTCTTCTCTTCACCGCTGGCCACAGTGTCCACGGAGACTCGCATACAGTTGCCTATCTCGGCCTTTACTGGACGTGGGGACCGGCTAAAGATGCGGAAAAATCCAAACCCGCGAGGCCAACGCATTCAAGCGCCGACTTCGTTCTGCCTTAGAATAGCGGCGGCTTAAAGCCATCAAGGAAGGACATGGAACACAACCTACTTACCGCCCGGCTCGTCAAATCCGTACTGCTTTCGGAGAAAACGAAACACCTCGAGTTTGAGGTAGAAGAGGTATCTTCGTTCGACTTCCTGGCCGGACAGTTCATCTCTGTCCGCGAGCCACGCGGCGATAAGTTTGTAACCCGCGCATACTCAATTGCCTCGCCGCCCCGCGCCAACAATACCTTCGATCTCTGCCTGAACCGTGTCGACGAAGGCTTTATGTCCAACTTCCTTTGTGACCGGGAATTAGGCGATACGGCGCGTTTCCACGGCCCCCATGGGCTGTTCGTGCTTAAACCCGAGGTAGAAGACGTAATCTTCGTCGCCACCGGCACTGGCATTGCGCCCTTCCGCAGCATGGTGCAGCATCTCTTCGGAATGGACGGCAGCGGCCAGCAACGCCATGGTGGCAGGCAGGTCTGGCTAGTGTACGGGACGCGCTATTGCGAAGACGTTTACTACAAAGAAGAATTTGAAAGCCTGACAGCAGAGCACCCCAACTTTCATTACGTCGCCACCTTGAGCCGCGCACCAGCCGACTGGACCGGAAATCGCGGATACGTACAGGAGCATGTTTACAAGATCGTGGGCAGCCGCAAGGACGTGCACGTCTATATCTGCGGCCTGAACGAAATGGTCTCTTCCGTACGCCGACTGCTGATCGAGGAGTGCGGATGGGAAAAGAAGCGCGTCATCTACGAACGTTACGACTAGCAGTCCGGAGCGTGCTCTGCCCTCCCCGGTTTCAGAAAAATGGCTGAATCAGCCACTTAGAAATCTCTGCAGGGGGGATTAATCTTGCATCCTACTTCGGCAAATACTCATCTATCAAGTTGACAGTAACTCACTCAGGTTCTATCATTGCAACCATATTAGGTCTGAGTGGGGCAGCCCAACGGGTTGCTCTCTGTCGGGTTCGGCGGCTTCTATGGAGGTGCCGGACAAAATTTATTTCTAGCAGCACCGCTCTACCGCAGGAGGCAAAGAGAAATGGCAAAAATTATCGGGATCGATCTGGGAACCACAAACTCGGTTGTGGCCGTAATGGAAGGCGGCGAGCCCAAGGTAATCCCCAACGAAGAAGGGGGCCGCACCACGCCTTCTGTGGTCGGTTTCACGAAAACAGGCGAGCGTCCCGTAGGCCAGGTGGCCAAGAACCAGGCGATTACCAATCCGGAGAACACAATCTTCTCCATTAAACGCTTTATGGGCCGTCGCTACGATGAAGTTAGCGAAGAAATGAAAATGGTGCCCTTCAAAGTTGTGCAGTCGGGCGACCATGTGGCAGTTGAGGCACAGGGAAAGGAATACACTCCTCCCCAAGTTTCGGCGATGATCTTGCAGAAGCTAAAGAAAGCCGCCGAAGACTACCTTGGGGAATCGGTTTCCGAGGCCGTCATCACTGTCCCGGCATATTTCAATGACGCGCAACGGCAGGCCACCAAGGATGCGGGCAAGATTGCGGGCCTTGAAGTCAAGCGCATCATCAATGAACCGACGGCTGCGGCGTTGGCCTACGGACTGGACAAGAAAAAGGACGAGACCATTGCCGTATACGATTTCGGCGGCGGCACCTTCGATATCTCGATTCTCGAAGTGGGCGAGGGTGTGATCGAAGTTAAGTCCACCAATGGCGATACCCACCTGGGCGGTGACAACATCGACCAGCGAGTGGTGAACTGGCTCGCGGATGAGTTCCGCAAGGACTATGGACTCGATCTGCGCAGCAAGGGCAACGAAATGGCAATGCAGCGTCTGCGGGACGCAGCCGAGCGCGCGAAGATTGAGCTGTCAACCACGATGCAGACTGAAATCAATCTGCCGTTCATTACGGCCGATGCCTCAGGCCCCAAGCACTTGGTAAAGACGCTTACTCGCGCCAAGTTGGAAGAAATGGTGCGCGATTTGATCGATCGCTCGATCCAGCCTTGCATGCAGGCACTGAAGGATGCGGGGATTGACGCAAACAAGATTAATGAAGTTGTGTTGGTCGGCGGCCAGACTCGTATGCCGATGATTCAGCAGAAGGTGAAGGAGTTCTTTGGACGCGAGCCGCATCGCGGCGTCAATCCGGATGAGGTCGTTGCAGTTGGCGCGGCCATCCAGGGCGGCGTGTTGCAGGGAGAAGTAAAGGATCTTCTGCTGCTCGACGTGACTCCGCTCTCGCTTTCGATTGAAACCTTTGGCGGTGTTGCAACGACGATGATTCCGCGGAACACGACGATTCCGACCCGTAAGAGCGAGATTTTCTCGACCGCGGCGGACAACCAGACGTCGGTCGAGGTCCACGTGCTCCAGGGCGAGCGTCCGATGGCGGCGCAGAACCGCACATTGGGCAAGTTCCATCTCTCCGGGATTCCGATCGCGCCTCGCGGAGTGCCACAGATCGAAGTGACTTTCGACATTGATGCCAATGGCATTCTGAACGTAACGGCCAAGGACACGGCGACAGGCAAGGATCAGAAGATCACCATCACCTCGTCGAGCGGACTGAGCAAAGAAGAGGTCGATCGCATGGCCAAGGAAGCTGAAGCACATGCGGCGGAAGACAAACAGAAGCGCGATGAAATTGAAACTCGCAACCAGCTCGATGGCATGGTATACCAAGTCGAAAAGATGTTGAAGGAGCACGGCGACAAGATATCCGGAGGCGAGCGCGGCGAGGTTGAAAACGCGATTGGCGATGCCAAGAAGGCTCTGGAAAGCGGCGACAACAAAGCGATGCAGACCGCGCGCGACCGTTTGCAGACTGCCTCCCACAAGCTGGCTGAGGCGATGTACAAAGCAACTGCTGCGAACCCTGAAGCCGGAGCACAGCAGGCTACGGGAGAGCCTAAGAAGGAAACTAAGAAGGACGAAGGCGTGATCGACGCCGAGTACGTGGACGTGGAGGATAAGAAGTAAGCGGCGGTCACCGGAAATGCGGGTGAACACATTGTCGCGGCCAGGTGAATTTGTACACGCTGGCCGCTCCAGTAAGCAAGGGGGGAGTATGAATTTTGAAATCAACGGCGTTTTGCACTTTCTTGCCTTCGATAAGAACGAAGACCAGTGGTATTTGTTTAGGCCCTCTGATAACGGCATCGACGCGGTGAAGGTACATGATGACGATATGTTCCTGACTCCTCCGGTACTGGGCTTTCCAAACAAGAGTAGTGTGCCCCGCGTGGACTAAGGATTCTCCGATCCGAATTCTGCCCCTGCCGAAGCCCGTCAACGAGGCGGAGAACCGCAGGGGCAGCGACCTTTTGCCGAAAGCGAAAAACTTGGCAGAGTGAAACTGGCCAAGTATGCTGGGGTATTCTGATTCAGGGAAATTAGCGAGAAGAGAAAATGGCCGCAACTGACAAAAAGGATTATTACGCCATCCTTGGCGTGAAGAAGACGGCCACGGCTGACGAAGTGCGTAAGGCCTTCCGCAAACTTGCGCGCAAATATCATCCGGACGTGAACCCGGGAGACAAGAAGTCGGAAGAGAGATTCAAAGAGCTTTCCGAGGCCAACGACGTTCTCAGCGACCCCAAGAAACGCAAGATATACGACCAGCTCGGGTTCTACTCGGACAATATAGACCCCAAAACTGCTGAGGCTTACGCCAACGGCGGTGCAAGGGCCGGAGGTCCGTTCGGCGGCTTCGGTCAGGGCGGTCGGCACGTGGATTTCGACTTCCGCGATTTTGATTTTGGAGCTGCGCAGCAGCAGGGAGGACGCGGCACAAACTTCCGCGACATCTTCTCTGGCATATTTGGCGGAGGCGTGGCATCGGAACCGGCCAATGTTGCTGGCTCTGACGCAGAGTACACGGTGCAGGTGCCTTTCTGGGATTCAATTCGCGGCGGCGAGATGAAGATCAACATTCAGCGCCCTTCGGCAATGGGCCGGATGACGCCCGAGCCGTTCACGTTCCGCATCAAGCCAGGAACTCGCGACGGACAGCGCATCAGGCTTGCCGGTAGAGGAAATCCAGGCATACGAGGCGGCCCGCCCGGAGATCTTTATCTAATCGTACGTATCGCCGAACATCCTGTTTTTCATCGAGATGCCGACGACATCAGCATCACTCTGCCAATCTTGCCGTGGGAAGCCGCACTGGGGGCCAAGGTAGAGGTGCCGACCATTGATGGGCGTACCATACTGCGAATTCCACCCGGGACCCAGACGGGACAGAAGCTGCGGATGAGGGAAAAGGGCGTACCTTCGGCAACCCGCCCGGGCGTCACTGGAGACCAGATCGTAGAGATACGCATTGTCGTGCCTGAAATTCCCAATGTTGAGGCGAAGGAACTCTGGCATAAACTCGAGAAGATGCATCCGGAAGATCCGCGCAGAGAATTGTGGAGCAAGGTGTAAGCTGTGGCAGCGTATCGGTTTCCAAACTGGATGATGTAGAGAGGGCGCTGTGAGAGCCTGCGAGGCGCAATCATGACGAAACGTAAAGGAAAAGGCGCGTACATGATTTCGGTGGTGGCCGAGATGTATGAAATCCACCCCCAGACACTGCGGCTATACGAACGCGAAGGGTTGCTGAAACCCTCGCGAAGCGAAGGCAATACCCGTCTCTATACTGAGGACGATCTCAAGAGGCTTGAGTTCATTCTATCGCTGGCGCGCGACCTCGGCGTGAATATCGCCGGCATAGGCATAATCCTTAATATGCGCGAACGCATGGAGCAGATGCAGCTCCAGATGCAGGAGTTTGTGAAATACGTGCAGCAGGAGGTTATGACTCGCGCCAGCCAGGCAGTGCCGAAGGAAGGCCTCATACCGGTGAGGCGGCCAGTGGTGATTCCTCCGGTCAAGAAAAAAGAGTCCGCAAACGGCAATGCACCTAGCGTAAAGGATGGCAGCAAAGCTGCCGCGAAAGAATAGGTCGGCTAAGACCTTGAAGTAGCCCAGGCGGAAACGTGATCCATCTTCGCTCTGCTCAGTAAGGCCAGTCACAGATTATTGTGCGCCAGGCACAAAGAACTCCTGCGCCCTCAATATGCGTTGCCACTGGGGGCGATTCGAGAAATAATCAGAGCAGTAATAATTCGTAAGCCTTCTCAGGACACTTAGATTTGCGCTGGCCCGCTTCCTTTCGGTACCTGACCCGCCTCAATGTCCCGATTACGGAGACCGAGCGCAGTCGCGTGGAAGCCACTCTCGGAGCTCTCCGCGCACTGCTTGCGATTCTGACTCTTTTCTCGTTTTTGATGACACCACCGGAACCGGTGCGGTACGCACCTGTGGTCCATTTTCTGCTTGCCACATGGGTGTTACATAGCCTGGCGGTCTTTGCCTGGGTCGCCAATCGGCCTGTCAGAGCCGTTTTTCTGTACTGCCTGCACGCCGCGGACATCATCTGGCCGACTCTCATCACTGCCTTTTCGCACGGGCCAAGTTCCCCGTTCATGTCTATCTATTCGTTCGCTCTAATCTCGGCGGGCTTTCGTTGGGGGTTTCCGGAAACGGTGATTACATCGGTTGCCGGCGGCGTAATTCTGGAAGTAGAGGCTTTCTTGCTGCGCGGCACTGCATTAGGACAGTTTGAGGGTAGCAGGCTCCTGATTCGTTGCGCCTATCTCGTCGCCCTTGGCTTTCTCATAGGCACGCTGGGCGAAAACGAGAAAGAGCGCCGTTCAGAATCGGCACTGATGTCACGGTTACTCCGTTCAATTCGTACAGAACGCGGATTGAACGCCGTGTTTCATACCGTCTTTAGCGAATTTATCGCCCTGTTCAATGCCTCTCATGTTTTTCTGGTCAGTTACAATCTGGCCTCCGACAGGCTTTATCTCTGGCAGATGACGGCACAAGCTGGGCGCGACTCACGCCCGTACTCGAAAGAAATCGTAGCCGATGATTGTATGAAGTACCTCCTGCCGGACTACCCCGAGGCCTTTTTTTCCAAGCGGATCTCCCCTGATGCGCTGAAGACGCTGACACTAGGCCCCAAGACGCGATTTCGCGTTATGAATGGCGGATTTCCCGAGCTGCCTTTCCTGCCGGAAAAAACGGAATCGCTGCTGGCAATAACCGCGCTGCTGGGGGACGAATGGCGCCTACGCCTTTTTCTTGTGAACGCCAAGGTCGGCAACCATGCCTTGCAGGAACTGACTTTCGCACGCTATCTCTTTGAGCAGACCGCAACCGCCGTTTATGGCGTGTATCTTATGCACAGGTTGCGGGCTCGGGCCGGAGCCATCGAACGAGCGCGTGTTGCGCGCCAGCTTCACGACGGTTCTATACAGTCGCTCATCTCCGCCGAGATGCGGGCTCACATCCTGCGCCGCCGTGCTCAAAAGGAATATCCAGCAATTGCACCCGAGATCGAATCACTGGAAAACCTGCTTCGTGGCGAGGTCCTCGAATTACGCGAGTTGATGCAACAGTTGAAACCCGTCGAGGTCGCGCCAGATCAACTGCTGGACCACCTGGCGGAGCAAGTAGATCGCTTCCGCCGCGACTCTGGTATTGCGGCCCGATTCGTTTCCGCGATGGATGAGGTTCACCTTTCTGCCCATGCCTGCCGCGAGATTCTATTGATTGTGCAGGAAGCGCTGGTTAACATTCGCAAGCACGCGCGTGCCAAGGACGTGCTGGTAACGTTTGGCCGTTATGATGGGTCCTGGCACCTGTGCGTAAGTGACAACGGCGTAGGTTTTGGCTTCGAAGGCACATTGGCGGGAACTGAACTGATGAGGTCACCGAAAGGCCCGGCGATTATCAAAGAGCGCGTGGCCAATCTTGGGGGAGAAATCTTCATAGAATCAAAGTTGCATCGCGGCTCTCAATTGTTGATCAAGCTGCCGCAGAAAGGCTGTGTTTCGCATGGACAGTCGTAAGGTCCAGGTTGTGATTGCCGATGACCACACAATTTTTCGTGACGGTCTGCGTCGTCTGCTCGATCTCGAGGAGGATCTCGAAGTAGTGGGAGAAGCCGCCGACGGGAGCGAAGCCGTCGCTATGGTCCACGAGCACAAGCCTTCCATTCTTCTGCTCGATCTTGCAATGCCGAGGACACCCGGAATGGATGCCCTGCGCGAGCTTGCACAGCAGCAAACATCGACATGCATCATCCTCCTCACTGCCGCAATCGGGCAACGCCAGATCGTTGAGGCTTTGCAGATTGGCGCGCGCGGCATCGTAATGAAGGACGCTGCAACACAGTTGCTTCTTAAAGCCATCCGTACGGTCGTTGCCGGGCAGTACTGGGTCGACCGCAAGCCTGTTGCTGACATCGTCGGCTACCTGCGCGAGCAGACTCTGTCGCAAAACGCTCCTAGAAAGCGCGGCAGCTTCGGGCTTACACGCCGCGAAATCGAGATACTCGGAACTATTGCCACCGGGCTAACCAACAAGGAAATAGCGCAGAAATTCTCGCTGAGCGAGGACACAGTTAAGCATCACCTCACAAATATTTTTGGAAAGGTGGGGGTTTCCAGCCGTCTCGAACTGGCGCTGTTTGCCATCAATAACCGGCTGATTGAAAACTAAAGGCCAGACTTGATTCGAAAGGGGCAACAGGATCGAGCGGGTGTTGTCACTGAAGGGCGTGAGATCCATCACAGCCCAGTGCACGTCATTGCGCAAGACTCTACACGGTTGCGAAAAGGATTTTATGTCTCAGAATGTGCGCGAAATCTTGCAGATACTCCGGTTTGAATTGAACTACCTGGAGCAGGGCGGCTTCTACCGCGACCGCGCGCTTCTCGGAACGGAATCGCCCTTCTTAGGCACGTCCACCTGCATCAACTTTGGCGACCCGCTTCGAACCCACGCCTGCCGGGAGTGCCTGCTTCATACGTTCGTTCCGGATGATAAACAAAATGAAGAAAACCCCTGTCACTACATCCCGCTGAACGATTCAGGCGAAACCATTGCGCAACTGATTGAAAAGAAGGATCCCGAACGCATGGTGAAGGTGCTCGAGCTGTGGCTCCGAACCACCATCAAACGGCTGGAAGCAACTCTGGAAGACGAAACCTAGTAACAGCTCCAGCTCAGGTTGCGAAAACACTTCGACCGGCATCCAAATTGATTGCGGCTCGCGGAGAACTCTGTCGCGCCTTGCGGGAAGGCAGGCACCATGAAACGAAGTTTTCAATCCCTCTCGCCACAGGAAGCGCTCCATGTTGCTGTTTTTATCGAGGAGCGAAATTCGGAGCTCTACCACAAATTTGCGGAAATGTTCATTTCGTACCGGAATCCCGCTTCGCTCGAAATCGCCGGGGTTCTCTGGGACATGGCGGGGGAAGAGAAGAAACACAGCACGATGCTGCAGGATCGCTACAGTAAGCTCTACGGACAGGCTGCGTGCGCACTCACCCCCGATGACATCAACGACATCATCGAACTGCCAGAACTGGACTGTGAAGAAATCTTTGACTTTGACGTCAGAGTGGCAACGGCACGGCATCGTGCTCTGAAAATTGCACTAAGCGCAGAAAACCAAGCTCGCGAATTCTATGCCGGATTGGCTGTGGCAGCGACTGATCCAGAGCTTCGCGCCCTTTACGCGGAACTTTCCAGCTTTGAGGCAGAGCACGTTAGCTTCCTCGAGCGCGAGCTTGCCAATAGCACTACTCATGGCTAATCCTGGGCTGCCCTGAACCACGGTTTCTCAAGTCAAAGACTTTTCGGAACGCGTGAGAGGAATAACCCTTTAATTCTGCCTGGGATCACTCTCCTGAGGAAACGATTTCAGTGTCACGCCGTGAGTTTTCTCTGAAATTTGTCCGTTCTCCCCGGTACGCCGCACGGTAACTTTTCCCTTTATCTTCCAGTAGTTCTCATCGCTGGGAGCCTTTCCGGAACCGCGCTCAACAGTGCCGGAGAACTCGAACCACAAACCGTTCACTGGCTTCGTGCGGAAGCTAAGGGTCGCGCCGTCCAGCTTTGCCTGCTCGAACAACTCGTCGATAAACTCAGCTTTATTCTGATCCTCATTCTTGTAACAAGAAACCGCGCCCGTGACCTTTCCGGCCTCGCTCACCTCAATTTGCACGAACTCGCCTTCATGAATGAATGAGTACATGCCCGTAATGCCTCCGTTTGGCTGCGGCTGTGCTTTAGCTGGCCTCTGCGCAAGTCCACCAGTGACAACAGCGAGCAACAAAAGGGCGAATATGAGAACATTTCTCAAAATGTCCGTGGAGTATAGTCGAGCAACGCGCGATATAATCGCAGAACCGGAAACTTTGCCAGTCGCGTCCAAATACCGTGGCCAAAAGGCTCCCGCACAGCCAGGAGCAGCGACCGATACTGAGGTGCGCCTGCTAGTGGACTGGCCGGATCCGGTTGCGGTTTTCCTCGACAACTTGGCAGATCGTTTCCACGGGCGCGTTGTCCCAGTCATGGCATCCTCTTCTGCGCCGGACCATGATTTCTGGCGCGATATTGATTTGATGACGCCATTTCCGCGCCGCGGGTTGCGCGATTCCGTCTGCGCGCACCTCGCGCTTTTAGGATTGCTGTACGCCGTCTCGATCTGGCCGCAATCCACAGCGCACCTAGCCAATCCGATCTCTCACAGCACACTGAACGGCTACCAGCTTAGCGAGTACCTACCTGAGTTGCACGGCGTTCTTAGTCATCGGGCTAGTAACAAAAGAGGAAAGCACGACCCCGTACCGGCGAAACAGCAAATTCTCTCTATACCCGACAAACCAGACAATCTGCATCAAACCATTGTCACCCCGCCGAAACTTAAAATCGATCACGACGTCGCTCTCCCTAATATCGTCGACTATCAGCCCACGGCTCCCGTACAGCCACTTGAAGCAAGCAAGCGAAATCCGGCCAGCCTGCGTCTGCCAAAATTTGTTCCCGAGGTAGTCGGTCCAACCGCCGATGCCAATTCGCTTCGTTCGCGTTCAAAGCTGAAGGGATTCGAACCACGAATTGTCGAACCAGCGCCTGATGTCGCACAACGCGTTGCCAATCCGCGGCTCGCATTACCGACCTTTTCGCCCAGTGTCGTGCAACCTGCTCCCGATCTTGGCCACATCCACGGTCACGCTGGCGGCGGTTCCACGTCAAGGCTTGCGCATCTCGCTCCGCGCGTCGCTGAGCCAGTTCCTGATGCACCGCATGTAACCGGAGCCACTAGAACGGGATCATCCAGACAAATTATTGCTCTGAGCCTCCATCCCGCCGAACCGCACGGCCCAGTGCAAGTTCCTTCCGGCAATCGCAGAGGAGAATTCGCAGCATCGCCCGATGGCCACCACAACGCATCGGGAAGACCCGGCACGGGCGCCTCGGGAAGACCTACCACGGGTGCCTCCGTCGGCAGCGGTGCCAATGTGCCAAATACCCTGCTCAACGGACCTGCGGGAATCAGCGTTACCGGTGCAGCACCCGCGACAGCGGTCACCGGAGCGGTCACCGGACAGCGGGCCTCTGCTTTCGGCCAATCCGCAATAACTGATACGCGCCAAAAGCAGGAACCTGCCGACTCAAGTCTGAAGGCAAAGCTACTGGCCATGATGCGGCCGCCGGTAACGTCGCTTCCTCCACGCCAGCCCCTGGCGCATGAAACCGAAAGCCCTCGCAGTGAGTTGGAAAATCGCATCTTCCGCGGACGGCATTCCTACACGCTTTCAGTGAATATGCCGAATTTGAACACCGTAACCGGCAGTTGGATTATTCATTTTGTGGAGCGCGAGCACAGCGGCTCAAAATCCCCTATCGTCGCCCCTGAGGTAGTCAGCAAGTCCGACCCTAGCTGTCCCGGTGAACTGATTGGTTATGGCATTCGAGGCACGGTCATTCTCACGGCGGTCATTCGCGCGGATGGCAAAGTCAGCGAAATAGCTGTCGCCAAGAGTCTCGAACCGCGAATCGATAGGAATGCTGTGAAGGCGCTCTCGCACTGGCTATTCCACCCCGCTCTCAAGGACGGGAGGGCCATTGACGTGGAAGCAGTCATTACGGTTCCCTTCCACACGAACGTGGCAAAGTTTTAGCCGGGTTAATCCCTGGACGTCGTCTTTCGCACCTTCTCGAATTCATCTCCCGATTTCCATTGCACTAGTCCCGGCTGCTCCGCAATCCGGTACGCCAACGCGATCCCGAAGCGCGCCAGAACCGCGTTGGAGCGATAGTCGTAATCTTCTCTGTATTGATCCGTGGGTTGATGGTAGCTCTTGTCCATGGCCTCGAGGTTTGCCTTCACCCACGACTCCGGATGTCCGGAAAAGCGGGTTCCGGCCTCAATGGAAAATGCCGGAACTCCCATTTTCGCGAAGCTGAAATGATCGGAGCGATAGTAAGTACCGTTCTCAGGGTGCTCCGGTTCGAGAACCGTCAGCTTGAAGTCCGCCGCAGTCTTCTCGAATATGGCAGCCGCCGTCGTCCGCTGATACCCCTCTGCCTGAATTTCCCTCGGAATTCCGAGAGGTTTGATCGAGTCGTAATTCAGATTCAGCAATATATCCCGCACCGGAACGGGAGGATGCTTGGCCAGATAAGCCGAGCCGCACAACCCCTGCTCCTCGGCTGTCGTCGCCGCAAAGTACATCGAGCGCTTTGGCTTGGCTGGGGCTGCTGCAACGGCACGCGCCATCTCCATAACCATTGCCGCACCGGTCGCGTTGTCGAGTGCCCCGGGGTAGATCTTCACGCCGGTTTGGTCCCGGCGAATACCGATATGATCGTAATGACCTGTAAAGATCACCGCCTGCTTCTTCAGTCCGGGGTCCGAGCCAGCGATCTTACCGATCACGTTGCTGGACTCAAAGTGGCGAATCCCGGAGACTACGTGTGCATTCACCTTCAGCGGAAGTGGCGTGGCCCGGAAGCCTTTCTTCTGCGCTTCGGCTATGAGTGTGTCGAGATTTTGTCCGGCATCCGCCAGCATCGCGCGAGCCTTCTCCAACTGCACCCAGGATGCCCATTCCAGCTTTGGATCGTTGTCATCGGCTACCCCTGAGCGCTCGCCCGACCAGGAACTGAGAACCACTTCCCATCCGTAACTGGCCATGTCGCTCTTGTGAATCAGGATCACGCCCGCTGCACCCATCCGGGCGGCCTGTTCATACTTGTAGGTCCAACGCCCATAGTAAGTCAGTGTCCTGCCGCCAAAAAAGCGGGGATCGTCTGACAGAGGCTCGTTCACCAGCGCTAGCAGGACTTTTCCCTTCACGTCGGTGCCCGCATAGTCATCCCACCCAAACTCCGGCGCTGTAATGCCGTAACCGACAAAAACAACGTCGGCGCTCACGTTGCTGACCTCCTGCCGGTTCATGTTGAAGACGACAACATCATCCAGCATCTTCAGTTTCATCGTCTGCCTGGGCGTTTTCACTTCCAGGGTCGTTCCGGGTAATGTGGTGACGCCCACCAGCGGAACCTTCTGAAAATAGGTTCCGTTGTCGCCTGCCGGTTCGAGACCTGCTTCCTTGAACTGTCTTGCAATGTATTCGGCAGCAAGATCGCCGCCTTTGGCTCCGGGACCCCGGCCTTCCAGCGCGTCGCTGGCAAGGTACTTCACATCGGCTCGAATGCGCTCCGACTGCACCTTATGCAGTGCCGCCATCATGCCCGCAGGCTGTTTTGCGCTGCCTGTGACGCCACTTTTTGTCGAACGATTCACGGAACGCGCTACGCCAGCGCCCGTCAGCATCAAACATAACAAACTGATAACAAAGACTCTGCGCACAGTGACGGCTCCCAGTCCTGCTAAACAAATCTTTCCGGCGTGAGCACTCGTTCCACATCGCTCTGTTCGTTCTACGGCCCGGTTCCTCATCGCAACCCTTGCTTTCTCAAAATTTTTCTCGTCAGCCCCGTCAGTGGAAGCCGCTCAATCTCCTCAATAGGCACCCACCGGCCCGCTCGCGCGCGGTTTGCCAGCAGCGCTTTCATCCCTCCGCTCACCACCCGCACCTTGTAATCGGTATCGGTGATGGAGTGACGCAACACGCATAATTCCTTGGCACCCCCCGCATCGCACTCCGGAAGTTCCCACATTCCGGCCATCTTGGCAGCATCGCCCGGGCGCTGCACCAGGTAAACACGACCGGCCCGCTCGATCAGTGCTCGCGTCATCTCCATCTGTTTGCGTGCTGCCCGGGGCCTGTCCATCTCAGCCCCAGGAGCGCGACACCAGAAGCGCACCGGGCACGCCACGCATTGCGGAGCCCGCGGCGTACAAACCGTTGCGCCCAACTCCATCATCGCCTGATTCCACTCCCCGGGATGGCGAGCGTCAAGCAGTTCCTGTGCCCGCCTCCAGGCCGAGGCATTGTCGCGGGGTTCGCCGTCCAGGCGGCTCAACACCCTTTCCACGTTGCCATCCACAACCGCTGTCGACTCGCCGTAGGCAATGCTCGCAATCGCAGAAGCCGTATAGCGCCCAACCCCAGGCAGCTTCCGCAGAGCCTCTGCATCGCGCGGAAGCATGCCACCAAGCTCCGAGACTACAACCCTCCCCGCCTGATGCAGCATGCGCGCCCGGCGGTAATATCCCAGCCCGCTCCACAGTGCCAGCACGCGCTGTTCCGATGCCGAGGCCAGTGCTTCAATGTTTGGGAAAGCATTCAGAAAAATACGATAGTGCTCCAGCACCGCTGCCACCCGTGTCTGCTGCAGCATGATCTCGGAAACCCACACCCGATAGGCATCTGTGTTTTGGCGCCATGGCAACTCACGCTTGTGTTGCGCGTACCATTCCCGCAGGGCGGCGCGCAGCTCGCCGATTGCTTTGAGCCGCACTGCCTTTTCTTCAAAACCGGAGCACGGGGGCAGTGACTCCGCCTTCGCTCCCGTCCTGGTTGCTGACTTACCCATTGTGAGCCGATTGTAGCAAGCATCCAGAGTTGGCACCCGGTCTGGCCAGACTTCCCTGCGTTGAATGCTGTTTTCAGCGACAATGTCCGACCTTGCCGCGCATGCCCGTTTATGTTCTCCTATTCTGGCGAAACAAAATCCATGCCACGGCTGCAAGTCTATTAGAGTTCGTCATTCTGGCTGGCAGTGCTCTGGCCCAGCAAAATACCTGCGGCGAAACCTGAATCGGCTACGCACGCAAAATGATACTCGCAACCTACTCAAGAGGCCACAGTGACTACCGTAAATACAGTAAGAGAAAAAGGCAGCTACGCCCTCGGCGTAGGCGTCGTCGGAAATCTGCGACAGGGCGGGATCGATTTTGATCCCGATGTATTTCTACTCGGAATCAAGGATGTCCTTTCGGGGAAAAAACTCCTGCTAACCAACGAAGAATTACAAAGTGCTGTCGCGGCTCTCCAGCAAGAGATGCAGCAAAAACACGAAACCGAGCAGAAGGCTCTGGGCGAAGAGAATAAGAAAAACGGTGACGATTTCTTAGCTGCGAACAAGACCAAGCAGGGGATCATCACTCTCCCCAGCGGTTTGCAGTACAAAATCGTGAAACAGGGCACCGGCCCCAAGCCGCTCCCCACTGACACGGTCGAATGCCATTATCGCGGCACGCTCATCGACGGCACTGAATTTGATAGTTCCGCTAAACACGGCCAAGCCGCAATTTTCCCCGTTGGTGCAGTCATCGCGGGATGGGTTGAGATTCTCCAATCGATGCCGGTCGGCTCCAAGTATGAGGTCTTTGTCCCTGCCGATCTCGCCTACGGCGAGAGCAGCCCTACACCCGCAATCGGTCCTCACTCGACCCTGGTTTTCGACATCGAGCTGCTCTCGATCAAATAAGCCGAATTTATCTGCAAAATATAAAGGCTCGCCCTTTTCGGCGAGCCTTTTTGCCGAAAAGGGTGAGCCTTGCCACGCATGCTCCTTTGTGTTCTCATCGTCCTAGTAAACAAAACCCGAACCACTGCTGCGATCCACTAACAGTCCGGCGTCATTCTGGCTGGCCAGCAGATCCATGCGGCGAAACCTGAATCGGCAACGCACGCGAAACAATCCTCGCAACCTACTTAAGAGGCCACAGTGACTGAACTAACTACAATAAGAGAAAGAGGCAGCTACGCGGTCGGCGTCGGCATCGGCGGAAACCTACAAAAGGGCGGAATCGAGTTTGATCCCGAAATCTTTTTGCGCGGACTCATGGACGTCCTTTCGGGAAACAAGCTCCTGATAAGCGGCGAAGAATTGCGAGTAGCTCTCGCAGCACTCAAAGAAGAAACTACGAAAAAGAAGGAAGCCGAGCACAAGGCTCTCGGCGATGAGAACAAGAAACAGGGTGACGCTTTCTTGGCCGCGAACAAGATCAAGGAAGGGATTATCACTCTCCCCAACGGTTTGCAGTACAAAATCATCAAGCAGGGGACTGGCCCCAAGCCGGTCATTTCTGACAATATCCAGTGTAATTATCGCGGCACACTCATCGACGGCACTGAATTTGACAGTTCCGATAAGCAGGGCGAACCCGGAATTTTCTCCGTTAACAGAGTCATTGAGGGATGGGCCGAGATTCTCCGGTTGATGCCGGTCGGCTCCAAGTATGAGGTCTTTGTTCCTGCCAATCTCGCCTACGGCGAGAACAGCCCAATCCCGGCAATTGGTCCCAACTCGACCCTGATTTTCGACATCGAGCTGCTCTCGATTCTGGACGAACAGATTCTGGACCAACAGACTCGGGACCAACAATAGACGCAAGAATTCGCTCTTTTGCGAAATGTATTAAAAGAGCCCGCCATCATCGACGGGCTCTCTTCAATTGCAAACTCACTCGATCTATTTCGTAATTTCTACAAACCCAAAGCGTTCCAGCTGCGCCTCGAATGGAATCGAAAATTGCTTTTCGATCTTTTCGCGGTACGTCGGACCCGAGTTATAGGTGCAGAACGGATACAGCTTGCCATCCGGTGCCGCGTAGTGAATCACGCAGCGCTTTACGCGCTCGATATCGTAGTTGTACGAATCCTGGAAGTGCATGCCTGCCACCAGCAGCGTGCGGTAGGTAAACGTACCATCCATGCCGTCGCGACCCAGCTTCTTGTTCGTCATTCCCTGGATCGTGTTAAGGAATTTTTCGAAGGTCAGTCCCGGAGGGGCCAATTCGGCCTTGAAGTGCTTTTTCAGCTCCATCCAGCCCTTCGCTCCGTTGTAATACTTCGCCAGCCCGGTAAATTTCTTGCGGGAGAGCATCTCGACATCCTGCAACATCGCGGGTACGTCCACAAACTGAGTCACTGGCACGGCCTTGCGCGAATTTTCATCCACGAACATGTATGTTCCCAACGAGCAGTGCGGATGAGCGGAAATCGTGGGCACGCCGCGTTTTTCAACTGCGGCAATCAGCCGGCTGAATGGGACGACGGCACTAAGCGGGAACCAGTCGTTATAAAGGTCGAACATTCCCGTTTGCTCGCTGAGCGCACGAGCCATATCGGTCAGAGTGAAGCGCTTGGATTCCAATTCCTTCCTGGCAATGCGCCCGGTAAACGCCACTGGCTGGAAGCTGATACCGCTCACCGTATCCACGTTGTCGATGGCAACCCTCAGGATGTCGCCGATCTGGTGATCGTTGATTCCCTTCACAATGGTCGGCACAAATACAACCTTCATCCCAGCCTTGCGGCAGTTCTCCACGCACTGCATCTTCTTCGCAAACAGCGCCTCGCCGCGAGTCTTCATGTAAACCTCGTCGGTCACGCCATCAAACTGCAGATACAAGGTAGCTAGGCCGGCCTCCTTGCACTTCTGCGCAAATTCAAGGCTGCTGCCGATCATGATTCCGTTCGTCGCCGCCTGCAGATGGGTAAAGCCCATCTCCTTGGCCATCGCCACAATCTCGATAAATTTGGGATGGATCGTCGGCTCGCCGCCCGAGAACTGAACCACGCGTCCGTCTACGGGACGTTCGTCGCGCAGCGAAGTCAACATCGTGCGCACCTGTTCCATGCTCGGCTCGTACAGATACCCTGCTGCATTCGCGTTGGCAAAACAGACCGGACATGTCAGGTTGCAGCGGTTGGTCAAGTCAACATTGGCCAGTGCACTGTGCGACGTATGGAGCGAGCAAAGTCCGCAGTCATCCGGGCAGACCGTATCCGCGCCAGTGTTTACCGCCGGATTGCTCAGTCCCGAGTTGTCGCCAAATTCCCACTCCTCCATCTTCAAATACAGGGCCACGTCGGCGTAAACGCAGTCCTTGAAATCACCATGCTCCGGACAAGTCTTCTCCATCATGACGCGGCCGTTCTCTTCGAAGATACGAGCCGGGATTCGTTTCGTAGGCACGCACTCTGGGCAAAGAGACTCCGTTGTCTTAGGTAGCCCCTTCTGCAACTGTTTGATTGGGCCGCCAGTAAGGGTCTTTTCAGGTTGCAAAATTTTCAGGTCCGGCCGCTTAGTCGATGCAAATGGGGTACTCAATGCTATCTCCGCTCAAAATGGATTAGTGGGAGGGAAACGCACTCCCGCGTAATGTAAGTGTGCCTTGTCGTGCGGACTGCCACAGCCACAATTCATCGAATCGCAATTTCACGCATCGGGCGGCAAATTCCGGTACTTAGTACGCAACCTGAAAGACCTAATTTGGTGAGAACAGGCGTCCAGCAGCATCTTCCCCCCAAAACCCAAGGGCTAATCGACCCTCTCCAGTAATTTTTGAAAATTTTTTCAAAAAAGGGGAACTAATTGCGCGCCAGAGTGAATACAGGTATATGGCTTGATTGAGCACAGTTGGCCGTATAAGAGTCTTCCTCCCAAAACGATGTCCGCCGGCAACCCGGCGGACGATTTTTTTATTTGGGAACAGAATATGCCTATCATGTACGATGCGACAGGCGGTGCCGCCTCCGCTCCATTGCCGAGAGGACACCGCACCAGAAACCAATTTCCTCGCCGCCGGGCCAGTGACACGCACCTCGCGTATCGTTCAAGCCTGAATCCTATCCGATAGGAAACCGTTTCGGCACACCTGTTCCACTTTGGATCGGTATACCCATCATCCCAAAATATTGGAATCCCTCCCCTAGTGTTCCGAAAACTATGATTGATGCGGCAGGCTGCTGTGGTAAGACTTAGTAATGACTCTGCCCGGAGACTTGCAAAGTTGGGAACCGCATCTTCTGCCCACGATGCTGCCTAACTATTTCGCAAGCTCTGAAGTTGCGGCGCGGTACATGAAAGTGCGTCCGTTTTTTCACGATGAGGTGGCCAAACGGCTCTGCCTGCTCACCGGAGTCTCACGTTTTCAGCGAGCGCTCGACGTGGGATGCGGATCGGGACAGTCTTCCATTGCTCTGGCCTCCATTGCTGACCATGTGATTGCCGTCGATGCGTCCGAGAACATGTTGAGTTACGCGCCATCCAGCCCGCAAATCACTTACCAAGTCGGCTTTGCGGAGCGGCTCAACTTCAGAGCACGAGAGTTCGACTTGATATCCGTTGGGTCGGCGCTGCATTGGTTTGATCAGGATCGTTTCTTCGCTCAATGCCGCAAGCTACTTACCCCTGGGGGCGTGCTGGCAATTTATAACGACCACTTTACGGCCCACATGCAGGGCGTGGTCGCCTGCAAACGCTGGATGCGTACACGTTTTGCCAAACGTTATCGCGCGCCTCGGCGCGGCATGAGAGATGTTAACGAGTTGAAGGCCGCCGAACATGAAATTGAGACTGCGCTTCGTTCTTCATTCAGTCATCTCGTACCGTTTTCGCGCGAGGAGTTTATCGCCTACCTGCTGACACGCAGCAACACCCTCGCCGCTATTCACTCTGGAAGAGAGACTCACGATTCGATAGTCAATTGGCTGGAAAATGAGCTCACGTCGATTCTTCCCGATGGCTTAATGGGTTCGTTCATCTTTAAGTGCAACATGTGGCTCATGCGATTAAGTGGCTCTGAAGCACATGGGAAATGCGTCCATGCGAACAATCAAATCAAGCCTGCCTAGAGCACAGGATGCGTTATTCATTGTCGGCGCATCACTGATCTATCTTGTCGCTTTGCGATTTGGCATCTGCTTCATTTCTGGGCAGGAGGAAATTGCTGGATTCTGGCCTGCTGCCGGCGTACTGGTTTCCGCTCTCCTGCTGCGTCCGAAGCTTCGTCTGGTTTTACTGACTGCTGCTCTGATCTGCAACACCGGGTTGGTTTGGTTTATCACTGGAAAATTTCTTCCAAGCCTGGCCTACTCGTTCCCCAATCTTGTGCAGTGCTGGATCGCTGCCTGGACAATTTCCCGGCTTGCGGGGCCGCATCCAACGATGAGCACGCTGCGCGAAGTAGTTGGAACCGCGGCCGCGGCATTGATTGCCGGTGGTTTGGGCGCATTCCTGGGTGCACTGGTTGCCATGATTCTCGGCGACGCCGCGACCAGATTCTCCTTGGTCTGGATGTTTTCGGACACCCTAAGCATTCTGTTCCTGGTCCCCATTGCAATGGCGCTTAGTGGAAGCGTCGATCAGTTGGCGACGGCTCGCATGAGCTGGAAGCGCGGCGCGCGAAAGATTGTGCTTGGGGCGGCCATTGCGACTGCACTTGTTCTGGCCCTTTTCGTGCCAATTGAGCCCGAAATTGGGGCTGAAATTCGTCCCTTTCTCATAGTTTTGCCCCTGCTTTGGATTGCCGCGGAAATGGGTACCGTGGGCGTTGCCTCTGCAAGTGGCCTTGGAGCATCGCTCACGATTTACCAGACAGCTCGGGGATTTGGTTTGTTCGCTTTCACCGCGGGATCACAGTCGAATGCGATTCTCCGTGCTCAATTGTTCTGGGCTGCGTCGTTCATTACGACGATGGCGATCACGGCAATTTACCGCGAAATGAGTATAGCCCGCGAACAGCAAGGCCTCGCCGAGGTCGCATTGCGTCTCAATGAAGAGCGCTCACAGATGGCGTTGGAGAGCACGAGCGATGCGCTCTTCGACTGGAATCTGACGACCAGAGAAATTGTTTTCATATCCCCTCGATACTTCACGATGCTTGGATATGAACCAGGCGAATTCGAGCCGTCGGAAGAAAGTTTTCGATCCAGGGTTCATCCCGAAGACGTGGAAGTATGTCAGCAAGCCTTTGCAACGGCACTTGCTGTGGAAGGCTCGCTTTTTGAGCATGAGTGCCGACTGCGTACAAAGCAGGGCGGTTGGATCTGGGTTCAGATTCGCGGAAGGGCTGTAGAACGCGATGCCGAAGGCAAGGCGTCCCGGTTTATCGGAATGATGCTGGACGTCACCCGCAGAAAGAACGCCGAAGCCGAGCGTTCCCTATTGGAAAACGAGCTGCGCCTTAACAAGGAACGACTCGAACTTGCAACAAAGGGCGTAAATGACGGTATCTGGGACTGGGATCTGCGAACCGGCGAGGTGTTCTGGTCTCCCAGGTGGAAGCAGATGCTGGGGTACGACGAAAGTGCGTTTCAGCAGCCGAGCGTTGAAGTGTTTAATCAACTGCTGCATCCGGATGACATCGACCATACCTGGGCCGCTCAACTCGATCACATGGAGGGGCGCACTCCCTTCTATGAAATCGAATTCCGGATGAAGCACAAGGACGGCAGTTATCGCTGGATTCTCTCACGTGGTTTGGCCATCTATGACGGGAATGGGAAAGCTATGCGAATCGCGGGATCGCACTCTGACATTACCAAACGCAAACTTGCAGAGCAGGCACTGCAAGAGAGTGAGGAGAGATTCCGGCAGGTCGTAGAGGGCGCGCCTGAAGGTATGTACATTCACACCGATGGTCTTTTTCAATACATCAATCCTGCGGGCCTTTCCATGTTCGAAGCCAAGGACCCGAGCCAGATTTCCGGCCAATCTGTTCTGGAAAGGGTTCACCCCGACAATCACTCCCAAGTCAGTGATCGTATTCGCGAGATGCGTGAGATGCGCAAGGCAATGCCGTTTCTGGAAGTAAAGCTCCTCCGCCTGGACGGTACCGCCTTTGACGCAGAGGTGACATCCGTGCCCTTCACATTTGAAGGACGAGACGGAGCCTTGGTCTTCTTTCACGATTTGACCGAGCGAAAACAGGCGGAGCAGGAAATGAGAAAGCTCGAAGAGCAGTTCCGCCAAGCTCAAAAGATGGAAGCAGTTGGCCGCCTCGCCGGCGGAATTGCGCACGACTTCAACAATCTTCTGATGATTATCCATAGCTATGCGGAAATGATGTTGGAGAGTCAGCCCGAATCTGCAGGCTTGAACGAAATATTGAAGGCAGCGGAGCGGGGAGCCAGTCTCACCGGGCAGATGCTGGCATTTAGCCGAAAACAGTTCCGTTCGCCATCCGTGCTCAACTTGGACGCCGCGCTCGGCGAGGCAACAAAGATGTTGGAACGGCTGATTGGGGAGGATATTGAATTCCAGGTGGTCTCTGCGGACTCACTCTGGGCCATCAAGGCCGATCCTGCTCAGATCGTGCAGGTCGTAATGAATCTTTGCGTAAATGCGCGGGATGCGATGCCGCAAGGCGGAAAACTTACCATCACGATGAACAATGTTTCCGCGGGAGAAGATTGTTCAGAAAAGTACCCCAGCAACGTGCCACCAGCACATTACGTACAGATTATCGTCAAAGATACTGGCGTTGGGATGTCCAAAGAGGTCATGGAACACATGTTCGAACCCTTTTACACGACGAAACCAGTTGGCAAGGGCACCGGATTGGGGCTCTCTACAGTCTATGGAATTGTGAAGCAGAGCGATGGCTACATCTGGGGCGAAAGCGAACCGGGGCGGGGTACAAGTTTCACGATTCTCCTGCCAAGAGCCGTAGATTCGACTGCGGCGCCGGCCCACGCGGCGATAGAGCATTCCCGTTGCGGAACAGAAACTCTGCTGGTTGTGGAAGATGAGAGCGTGCTTCGAAAATCCATGTCCAGATATCTCCGTTCTCTAGGGTACTCCGTGCTCGAAGCAGAAAACGGTTCCGATGCGGCATCCATGTTGACCAAGCATCCTGGCGATATCCACGTCTTAATTACCGATGTTGTGATGCCAAAGATGAACGGCTATGAGCTCTCGAAGATGCTGGATGTAATGCGCCCCGGGATTAAGAAGATTTTCATGTCTGGCTATACCGATGATGCGATCGTGAAACACGACGCAACTGAATCGGGTGTTTCCTTCCTGCAAAAACCATTCAGCTTGACAATGTTGGCTCACGAGTTGCGCACAACAATCGAACGGGCCGAAGTCGGATAACTTTTCCTCGACTTCGCCCCGTTCCGATGCATGAAAGTTCAAGCAGTTCGTCGAACCTAGGAATCAGCTTCCGCTTCCGCTTCCAATGCCGTTCCCAGAACCATTGCCCATTCCCATTCAGGCGAGGCATCAAGAATGGCAGGAACACTCTCGGGCGGAACAGTTGCAACTCCCGGTTCCGGACTTTTCATCCGAAGGCCGATCACAACCGCAGCGGCAAGTGCAAACCCTGCGCCAACGGTCAGCGAAGCTGCATTACCGGCACCCGAGAATCTGTCAAAAATCAGCGCAACAGAGGCCGCTCCCAGAGTCTGTCCCGATAAACGCGCGGTGCCTAACATGCCGCTCGCCGCGCCGCTCCGCTGTTTCGGAGCAGAGGAGATAATATCCCGATTATTTGGGGCTTGAAAGAATCCAAAGCCGACGCCGCACAGAGCCATTCTCCACACGATGGACATGGTGTGCGCGTGCGCCGGTAGCATCACCATCGACAAGAGGCCGGCGCTCATTGCGACCACCCCCATACCTGCCAAAATGGCAGTCGAACGGCGTTCAGCCAGATAGCCGGCGATGGGCGCTGCAATCATGACCCCCAACGGCCACGGTGAGATGAGCAGCCCGCACTCAACCTGCGTGCGACCTAAAGCATTTTGCAAATAGAAAGGCAAGGAGACTAAAGCCAGCGCCTGCGCGGCAAAGCAACTGATCGAGGCTATTAACGATAAGCCAAAAACCGGTCGCCGTAACAGATCCACCGGAAGTAACGGAGCAGGTTGAGACAGCTGGCGCCGCACCAGAACATAGCCAACAAAGATCGCCAACGCGACCCCGATAGCCCCCTTCGCAGCCGTTCCTCCGTGTCCGAAAGCGCTCACGCTGCTCAGCAGAATGCCGAACGTCATCGCACTTAGGAGTGCGCTCTTATAGTCAAATGGACGTCCTGAGCCGATTGGATTGGGCAAAGCATACGTCGTGATTATGAAAGCTAAAATTCCCACAGGAACATTCACGGCGAACAACCACGGCCAGGATGCAACTGACAGGATTCCTGCAGCAATCGTCGGTCCCAAAACGGCTGACGTCGCAACGATCATTGCATTGATACCCACTCCACGCCCGAGCATCTTGGCGGGGAAGATGTTGCGTATCAGTGCCAGATTTACGCTTATGAGCGCAGAGGAGCCTAAGCCTTGCATGAAACGGGCGAACGTCAACGAAATTAACGAATGAGAAAGAGCACAAAAAAGAGAGCCCAGCGTCAGAGTTATTATTCCGGCCCGGTATACTCTCCGATATCCAATAATGTCCCCCAGCGAGGAAAATGGCAGCACTGTCATCACAATTGCAAGCTGGTAGGCATTAACGATCCAAATGGATGAAGCCGGAGTAGTACCCATTTCACGGGCGATTGTCGGAAGCGCAACGTTGGCGACCGTCCCGTCTATAACCGCAACGCCAACTGTGAGGGCAATGCTCAGCATGGCCCAGTACCTACGGGGTACCGGGAGGCCGTCTAAGCAATCAGCAGCGGCAGGACTCGCCGTTGAGCTGATAACTTCACTCTCACTACTCATTTTTTACCAACCTCCAAATTCCTCTTCCTGAATCCTACAGGTTACTATAAAGGCAATGTTTCTGAAATAGAGAACGCCTGACTTATTGGGCATTTCCAGTTGGGACCAGGAACAATTTACCCAAAGAGCAATCGCGTTTGCGGTGTAAGTGGGACGGAGAGTTGGAATCGAAATGAACGAGACCAAGGGGGCGGGCGAAAGGGTTGAAATGTAGTCGCGAGAACGGCCGGATCTCCTTACTAGACAGTGAGTTCGGCCGCACAACACTGCAGGTCAAATCCGGTTGGATCGCCTCGACTTCTGCTGTGAGTTCGCGGCACAATCGGCTATTGGCCCGGTCGCAATGCAATAGCTGTTGTGAATTTCGTCTGTTCCAGCGCGATTGATGAAAGCGTTTCACCCACGCTGGCGATATTAGTGAGGCGCTCCCGGACAAAATCCTTGAACATATCCACGTCAGCCAGCCGCAGATGGAGCAGATAGTCATAATTTCCGGTTACAAGATAGCACTCAACGACCTCTGGCATATCTTTTATTGCTTGTTCGAAAGTCTCAATTGCGTTGCGGGTGGAACTTCGCAATCGCACGTTCACAAAAACATTGAGTCCCACTCCAAGGGCTTTGGGATTGAGCACGGCCACGTAGCCCTCGATTACACCTAGCTCCTCCAAACGTTTGACTCGCCGTGCGCAAGGTGTCGGTGAGAGACCAACCCGTTCCGCGAGGTCAAGAGTCGATATTCGGCCTTCGTGCTGAAGGACATCCAGTATCTTGCAATCAATCTCATCCAAATGTTCTTTGGGTATCATCACTACAATGTATCTCAATTGCGAATGATATCTCTATTAATATGCTTACATATGGAGCATTTCACAGGGGCAGCAACCGGCGATGGACCTCATTATTCAAAATCCGGGGAAAATTCCAAGACCATCTTCTGGCTCAGCATAATACTGCCTAGCTGCCAGCGTTTGTCATCACCGTCTCGGGCACATCGTCGCCGAACTCCCGGCCTGGTTCCTCATTGCGCATTACTCGCAGGACTCCCTCAGCAAGTGCCCGCAATTCGTTTCCTCCGGGATAAACCTTGATCGGAGCAATCCACTTCACAGCCTCGCAAACCGCGCAGGTTAGCCGTCGGCTGTGAGACATTTCACCGGTGATGACAATCGCGTCCACTCTTCCCTGGAGCGCGCAGGACATGGCTCCAATCTCTTTTGCGATCTGGTAGACCATGGAACGAAAGACCAGTCCAGCGTACTGGTCTCCCTGCTCGATGCGCTGCTCAACTTCGCGCAGATCGCCAGTACCAAGGTAGGAGACAAGCCCGCCTTCGCGCGTGAGCATGTTTTCAATCTGTTTCTGCGTGTAGCGCCCGGAAAAGCACAGACGAACAAGCTCCATAGCGGGAACCGAACCTGATCGCTCTGTAGAAAATGCGCCATCCTCTCTTGAATTCGTCGAATCGATCATGCGCCCTAGGGCATGTGCACTGATGGTGTGTCCGCTTCCCAGGTGTGCCACAACCAATCGCAGATTCTCATAAGACTCGCCTGCTTCAAGCGCAAATCGTCGCGCAACAGCTTTGCAATTCAACGCGAGCGAAAAGCACGTCCGTTCGAGTTGCGCGCATCCGGAGAACCGCGCCACTTTGGCCCACTCATCAACCGAAATAGGATCGACGATATACGCGGGAACCCCCATGCGCGAAGCAATAGCGTGAGCGAGGAAAGCGCCTAGATTCGCCACATGTTCCCCGCGCTCCGCCCGACGCAGTTCTTCCAGCATCTCTTCATTCACACGGTAGGTGCCACCCGGAACTGGGTGAAGCAACCCGCCCCGGCCTGCAACGGCAGCAATTCGATCGAGTTTCAATCCGCAGGACTCCAACTCGATTTCAATACACAGCAGCCGCAATTGAAACTGCGAGATAACTTCGGGTCCGCAGGCTTTGAGCGCCGCCTTGCCGTGTTGCAGATCGCGAATCAGTACCGGCTCTGCATCGCAAAAAAGGCCAACCCTGGTGCATGCCGAACCGGGATCAATGGCAAGTAAGTTGGGTACTCCACTCATGGTTGCGCCTCATAAATATTCGAGAGCCAAGGCCATAACTTTATCATCAGAGCTTTTCAGGCGAGACAAGATGAGCGCCGGAACGCAACGGAAATAACCACAAAGGGAATGCGCTCCAAATGGGGCTTCTGGCTTGTACTGGCACGATTGCAGGGAGATGAATGATCCGATCCAGCGGCTAAAGAGAATAATGTTGGAGAGATTTCTCGGCGCTTCGTCCATAACATTAGGCCACCTCGGCTTTTCTAAGCACAACGGCCTTCTAATGCAGAGATCGGCAAAACGCACGCGTTACTTTACTTTCCCCGTTACCCGGTCTGTTTAATAAGGAAGCAGATCACCGGCTGCGGGGCGCATCCGGATCGAATTCCTCGCTAAGGCGCATCGCGTTATGACGTACGTCGGCGCCGCTTACCCAGAAGATCACGTCTTCGGCAATATTGGTAGCGTGGTCGGCAATCCTCTCCAAGTAGCGCGTAATAAGCAGAACATCCAGGTAGGGGCGGACATTCTCAGAATTGTCCTTCATCTTCGTAACAAGGTTTACGAACGCCTCATCCTTCATCCGATCCACAATTGAATCCATCTGGAGAACAGCGTGTGCAACATCGGCATTACCGGACAGGAAGGATTCAAGCGCGCGCCGCACCATGGTGGAGACCGCAGTAGTCATTCGAGCGATATCGACCGGAACGTCTACCTCCGGTTCCTGTATGAGATCAAGCGAACGCTGCGCGATATTGACGCCGAGATCGCCGACACGCTCCAAGTCTGAGTTGATTTTGAGGACGGCAAGAACGAATCTCAAATCTGTTGCCATTGGCTGCTGCATGGCCAGCAGGTCCACTGCCAGTTCATCAATATGCCGCTCGCTGTCATTGATCATCTTCTCCCGCTCGAAGACCTGTTGAGCCAATTGCCCGTCACGCTTGCGATAACATTCCGACGCCAGTTCAATAGCAGCTTCGGCCATTCCACCCATTTCGAGCAAACGTTCTTTCAGTACATCTAGTCCTTGTTGAAAACGGCTGCGCATCATCCAAACCTGCCCGTAATGTAATCTTCCGTACGCTTATCGGAAGGGGTAGTAAATATTTTTTCCGTCTTGTCGTACTCAATGAGTCTGCCCAGCAGGAAGAAGCCGGTCGTGTCAGCAACTCGCGCTGCCTGCTGCATGTTATGCGTCACTATTACGACCGTGTATTGAGTCTTCAGTTGGAAGATCAGTTCCTCGATCTTTCCAGTAGAAATGGGATCGAGAGCGCTGGCTGGCTCGTCCATCAAAAGCAACTCAGGCTGCACGGCCAGCGCACGCGCAATACAAAGCCTCTGCTGCTGTCCGCCGGAAAGCGAAGAACCGGACTTTTTCCTCAGCACATCTTTCACTTCGTCCCAAAGCGCGGCGCTACGCAGCGCATCCTCCACGATCTGATCTAGCTCGGGGCGTTTATTGTATCCATTAAGTCTGAGTCCGGCGGCAACGTTGTCGTAAATCGACATTGTCGGAAACGGATTGGGTTTCTGAAAGACCATGCCAATGCGGCGGCGCACATCGACCGCATCTGTGTTCGTGCCGTAAACGTCAATGTCGCCGACCTGCACGGAACCTTTTACGCGTGCATCGGGAACGGTTTCATGCAATCGGTTCAGACAACGAACAAACGTGGACTTACCGCAGCCAGACGGACCGATCACAGCCGTCACCGCGTTTGGAGCGACTTTTATATTTATTTCATTGAGAACCTGCGCCTTTCCAAACCAGGCGTTCAGGTCCTTTACTTCGATTCCAACACCCATGGGATGAAGGCTCCTTGCAAACTAGGCGTTGTGTTCCATGGTTCCGCGGCTGGTAACAACGCGCACGGCGGAAACCGCAACAACGATTAAGACGATCAGGATTAAAGCCCCCGCCCAAGCCTGGCGATGCCATTCGTCGAATGGCGATACAGCATACGCAAAGATCTGTATCGGCAGGGCTGCCGTCGGTTGGTTAGGGTTAAGGTTCCAGAATTGATTTCCGAATGCAGTAAATAGCAGCGGTGCAGTTTCTCCCGCAACGCGCGCGAAAGCGAGCATGGCTCCTGTAATTACGCCTTTGTATGCAGTGCGCAAAGTAACCTGCAACGTTGTCCGCCACTGCGGAATGCCCAGTCCAAGCGCAGCTTCGCGAATCGTATTTGGCACCATCAGAAGCATTTCTTCAGTGGTGCGGGCGATGGTGGGAATCATCATGATGCCCAACGCGACGCCTCCCGAGAGAGCCGAGAAATGCTGCTGCCGCAAGACCACCAGCGCATACACGGCGATACCGACAACAATCGAGGGAACGCCATTCAAAACATCTGCCGTAAAACGAACGAGATTAACAAAGCGCCCGCGGCCAAACTCCGCCATGTAGATACCAGCGCCAATTCCGAGCGGCAAACCGATGATTGAACCTATGCCGAGAATCATTACTGACCCGACGATGGCATTTGCCATGCCGCCCCCCGTTTCACCCACAGGACGCGGTGTATTCGTAATGAACTCCCAGTTCAAGGAACCTATTCCCTTGTACACGAGGTAGCCGAAAATGGCCGCCAGCGGAGCCAGGACCACGATTGCCGCGAGCGCAGAAAGAACGACGAAACAGAAGTTGACAAAGCGACGCCACAAGCTGAGCGGACGAGAGATACTAGGCATTGCTCCTCGCAGAGTTTCCGCGCGTGATGGACCAGACGAGCAGACGTGCACAGATATTGACGATCACCGTCACAATCAGCAGAACCAGGCCAATCTCCACTAGAGCGCTTAAATACAGATCGTCGGTAGCTTCGGAAAATTCATTGGCGATCACCGACGCCATCGTATAGCCGGGCGCAAAGAGCGACTTGGCTATCTCCGGACGATTACCAATGAGCATCGTCACGGCCATGGTCTCGCCGATGGCGCGCCCGAGACCCAGAATAATGCCGCCCAGAATGCCGACGCGCGCGTTTCGCAACACAGCCATTCGCACCATCTCCCAGCGCGTTGCGCCGAGAGCAAGCACGGCTTCTCGCTGGCTGCGCGGGACGGCCACCAGCACCTCGCGTGTAATGGAGGCGACGATGGGAATGATCATGATAGCCAGAATGATTCCGGCAGCCAGCATTCCGACGCCGTAGGCCGGCCCTTCAAAAAATCCTGTCCATCCTAAATACTTACTCAGCCAGGGCTGCACGTATTCCCGCAGAATGGGTGCCAGAACAAAGATTCCCCAAAGACCGTAGATAACCGAGGGGATCGCCGCCAGCAGTTCCACCGTGAAGGACACGATGCTTCGTAGAAATCGCGGGCACAGCTCGGTCACAAAGATCGCAACACCCACGGCCAGCGGAACAGCCAGCACCAACCCCGCGAGAGAAGAAACCAGCGTCCCGTAGATGAACGGCATTGCGCCGAAATCGCCCGCGACGGGATCCCAGTTACTTCCGGTAAAGAAACTGAAGCCAAACTTTGCAATCGAAAGCTTCGAGCGCGAGGTTAGTTCATAAAAGAACAAAACCATTACCGCAACAATCGATAATGAGCAAAGCAGCAACGAGTTTCGAAATACCACATCCAGATATTTGCTAACCTTGCTTCCACGCAGTTTCACGCGAGGAACAGCCAATGCCTTGACCAGAGTTGGACTCATCTTACTGGAGGGCACAGCGTACATAGACGGCGGAAAGCGCAGTAGTTGACGAGACTCGGGATTTGGACTGCTACCCATGGCCTGACACTACCAAAACTTTGTTAACAGAAAATGAAAGCGGAAGGCAGAGTAAATGAATTTAATGTGAATTCGAGTCCAGCAGCTCTATTAGTTGCGTGGTATTGCACACAAAAAGAACCAGCGCGATTTTCGATTCGCGCCGGCTAAAAGTGTTCTTTTCAGATTTGAAGAACTCGGTGCCGCTTACGGCAAAATGTAACGCATAGCAAGGAACGCGGTCTTCATATTGCCGTGCGGGGCAAGTCCATTAACAGACCACGTACCACGGAAGACGTAGTCGAACTCTGCACCGACACGCAGAATGCCAATCGGTCCCTTGTAGAAATCGTAATAGCCGTAAACCTTGGCGTTCCAAATGTTTCGGTTGTGGCCAGTGCAGGTAGGATTGACGCCAGCGGCAACTGCCATTGCCGAGGTTTCGTAGTAGCACCCGGTGTTGACCGCCGATGTTGAGGTCGTTGTAACCCCGGTAACTGTCGGTGCGCCATAGCCCGCGATGTTGCCTTTGGCGTCCTGGTAAGTTGTTCTGCCGTAGTACTCGTCGCCAAAGACTGCGCTGAGCTCCACCTTCGGAACCGGGTGGGTCTCAAGACCAGCTATGATACTGAAGCTCTCAATCATCTGCATTTGTTGATCCGTGGAGCGAACCACGAAGTCGTATTGGCCGGCATCCTGGTAACGGCTGATTCCCTTGCCGTAAAGGCCTTGTAAGATCAAATCGACCTTCTTCGACTTGAGTGGAATAATTGCGCCAGCGCCGATACCTCCCCCAAAGCCGAGATTGTTCCAGCCAGGAGTAGTAGGAGTGGATACGACGCGGTCGCGGTAAATCCGGCTCAAGCCTTTAACCTCGTAATGCCCCCATCTAGGATGGTCATAAGCGAGCTTGACGATCGTATCCGGAACAAGGTTAGTGGAGTACAACGGCGAGTAGGTACAGTTCAACACAGGGGGCGTAGTCGTGGAGAGCGCACAGGAAGTCACGGCGCTGTTTCCCAGCAAACCAGTGCCAGGCGAAGCCAGGCCTGCCACTGCCGGTGTAGCACCGGAATTCAAATAAGCCGGATTAGCCAGTCCTACAGCGAAACTGAAGTTTCTATTGATAGCTTTCGACACGCGGAATTCAGCGAAGCGTGCCATATCGTAGCCAATTGAGTATTGGACTTCAATTGTGTTCGGATGCCAGACATTGCCGTTTCCAGTGTCCGTCCCCTTACGATTCAAGGTAATCAGGTTCCACATCTGACCACCAGTAATCGTCCATCCATTGGTGAATTTTGCACGGCCCCACGCCTGGCGAATACGCGCGCTGTAACCTGTCGTCTGGTTCAAATTGGCCGTCGCACCTGCTCCGAAGAAATCCATTTCGTAGTATGCGGTCATCGCGATCTTATTCATATCTGTATCTGCGCGCAGCCCGATGCGGGAGTCTCGCGCTGTTTGACCGTACTCGGTTAGTTTGGTGTTGGCCTGACCGGCCAGCGGAATGTTCCCGAACGGGGTCGCTTGATCGGAGAGCATCGCATGAGATCGGAAATAGCTGGCCATTTCCATGTAGCCGGTTGGAGCAATGCGGAGACCCTTGTAGTGGATCGCGGGCGAATGCTCCAGTTCGCCGACTTCCTTCATAGCTTTCTGAGCGGTCGCCGTGGTGGTGGTTAGTGCGTTCCTCACATCCGAAAGATCAGATTGAACTTTCTGCGCCTGTAAATTGCTGCTTACTTCCACCGCTGCAACCTTGACATCTGCCTGACGCGCTGTTTGCTGAGCTTCGATAAGCTGCTGCTGAGTTAGTCGCATTTCCTGCTGAGTTTGCAGCAATTGTTGTTGCAATTGCTGTGTCACGGCCTGTTGCTGCTGAATCATATTTGTCAATTCGCGGAGCTTCTCAGCCAGTTCGTCCTGCTTCGCAGGCTTGTCAACCCGGTGTCGGGTGCTCTTTTTGCCAGCGGAAGGTCCACTTGATGGCGCCTGAGCAGCCAGGCACATACCTGAGAGCGCAATTAGTGGAACTAATTTTCTTAACGTCCTCATAGTTTCAATACTCCAAAAGCCCAGTTTTGACGCAGAGTTTTCCCAATGCACCGAAACAGCAGGTGCGCAAAAGATTAGGCAAATCAAAAAAATCCGGGTTGAACCCCAAAATGCAGAGCTAGCTCGTCCCCACGGTTGGCTGATTATAGAGTATGCAATCTCAGAGAGGAAGCAGAAATTCAGATTTTTTCAGCAAAATTACAATTTCTTGTGACTGGATTACTTGCAAAAAATACAAAACCGGTGAAGCCAGATTCGGTTCCACCGGTTCTAAAATCTGCGGAGTCGATACGCAGCTTGAAACACCAACTAGAAGCTGTATACCAGATCCAACTGGCCGCGCTTCATGTAAGGATTTTTGGCCACGCCAGCCAGAGATGGAGAGAGATAACGACCGATCCACTCGGTATAGCCCAAGGAAGTGTTTTTTCTTAGCTGCCAGATAAAGAAAATTCGATTCTGTTCGACGTTTGTCGGTTTGAACTGGTCGCTCTCGGCGTAGGAGGCGATAATCGCATCCTGTTCGGTGTGACTGTAGGAGTAGCCGAACTGGATGTCGCCCTTGTTCTTGAGCTGGCCCAAGCTGGCTTCGATGTGGTACAGGCTGTCATGTTTCTTCCCATCCCTGGTAAGGCTGGAGTCGGCGCGAAGATTCTTCTCCCATTCAAAGAGGACGTTCAATGGCAGTTTTGCAATACCGGTCTTTACGACGTTATTGATGATCAGGTCGCTGTACTGATACTGCGAGCAGAAGCCGGTGCCAATTTGGTTACCATACGCCTTTGAGGTGTTAACGCAATTCGTCATGCCGTTGGGAGCAAAACCATAGTTGGACCCAATGGCAGTTCCGTTGGTGCCAACAAGGGTCGACGAGTAGCCTGCGCCATTCGATCCGAAGACGGCAATATCCGGGCGGATGAAGTTCATAAATGAGTAGGTCGGTGTCATGCTCCAGTACTGACCTATTTGCAGCTTACCGCCCAATTGAACACCATAAGCCCAAGAGTCTGTGTTTGGAGTGTTCAGCTTGCCGCTATCGACAGTAGCGAGCACAAGCTGGGTAGCCGTAAGATTCAATTCTTTCAGGGTCGGGTTAGCAAACTTGTGGACAATCGTCTCGCTGAAACCCTCAGGATTGAGATCCGAGTCGAAAACCTGGGTTGTGCGAACCCAGGGATATGCAAACTTACCGGCAGTCGCGCTAAACCACCTAAAGGCTGATGGCTTCCAGGTAACGTAAGCACGGTCGATGTTGATCGGCTTGCGCATAAAATCTGGAGAGTTGGTGCTGTCGCTCAGTGTCTGGTTGGTGGTGGTCGGGTCAGACTGTGAGCCAGATGCCAGGGCAAATCCGCCAATAAAATCTTCGCTCAGCTTGCCGTCTACACCAAAGCGAAGTCGAAACCGGAAGCGTTCACGATCCTGGGTACCCTCCTGAAAGAAATTCTCATAACGCGCGCGAACATCGCCGGAGAAACGGAACCGATTGCTTAGCGCTTCTACAACGCCAATTCGCTTCTGATCCTCTTGTGCGGTTACAGCCGCATTGGCTGCCGTCGTTTTCAGGTCGGTAACATCAGCCTGAACGTTTTCGACCTTCGCGCTGGTATTGGCAACGACAATCTCGGTTGCCGCGGCCTTTTCCCGAGCAGCGACAGCGGTTTTCTGTGCATCGCTCGCGGTTTGCTGGGCTTGTTGGGTCTGCTGGTCGCGCTGTGTGATTAGTTGCTTAAGCTGATCGATTTGCGCCTGTTGCGCCTGTATTAGTTCTTTAAGCTGTTTAATGTCTTCGGCAGAAACGGGGGCCGTAGCGTTCTTTTGGCTGTTCTTGACAGCATGCGTTTTTGTTTTCCTGACGGTCACGTCACCATCACTGGCGGGCGGTTGAGCGAGGCAAAGGCCAGTCAGCAACAGCAGAGCCGTCATTTGTTGAAGCATCCTCATATGGTCTTCCCTAAAATGCAACAGTTTTAAATTGTTTAACGTTTAAAAGGAGCATTGAGCGAAAGCACCGCTCCTTATTTATTTGCCAGGGTTGATCAATTCTATCGGACCGTGCTGATTGTGGCTTGTAGCTTCTGAATTATTTCTTGTGGAAGCGGGCATAAGTCAGCGAACTCGTTTCCCTCTGACCATCTCTCAGCATCCACTCCAGGAAATCATGCAGCACCTTGCTTTTTTTACATCACTTGTGCAGATCTTCCCTGGCATTGATAAAAGTCAAAACCGGTGGGCCAGGTTCGGCTCCACCGGTGCGTTAAGGGCTGCGGAGTTATTCCACAGTTTGAAAAACCACTTAGAAACTGAATACAAGATCCAACTGGCCGCGCTTCAGATAAGGGTTCTTGGTAACGCCAGCCAGATTCGTATTAAGGTATCGACCGATCCACTCGGTATAGCCCAAGGTAGTGTTGTTTCGTACCTTCCAGTTAAAGAAGATCCGATTCTGTTCGACGTTTGTCGGTTTGAACTGGTCGCTCTCGGCGTAGGAGGCGATAACAGCATCCTGTTCGCTGTGAGTGTAGGCGTAGCCGAACTGGATGTCGCCCTTGTTCTTGAGCTGGCCCAAGCTGGCTTCGAAGTAGTACATCGTGTCGTGTTTCTTCCGATCCTTGGTAAGAGTGGAATTGGCGCGAAGATTTTTCTCCCACTCGGCGATGAGGTTAAAGGGCAATCTTGCGATGCCGGTCTTTATGACGTTATTGACGATCAGGTCACTGTATTGATACTGCGAGCAGAAGCCCGTGCCGATTTTGGAACCATACGCCTTCGAGGTGTTGACGCAATTCGACATGCCGTTGGGAGCAAAACCATAGTTGGTCCCTATGGCAGTTCCATTGGTGCCAACGAGGGTCGACGAATAGCCTGCGCCATTCGATCCGAAGACGGCAATATCCGGGCGGATGAAGTTCAAAATTTGGTACGTCGGAGTCATGGTCCAGCGCTGGCCTAGCTGCAGCTTGCTGCCCACCTGAACACCAAAAGCCCATGAATCTGTGTTTGGAGTGTTCAACTTGCCGCTGTCGACAGTAGCGAGCACAAGCTGGGTAGCCGTAAGATTCAGTTCTTTCAGGGTCGGGTTAGCAAACTTGTGGGAAAGCGTTTCGCTGAAACCTTCCGGATTGAGATCCGGGTCGAAAGTGTTGCTTGTCCGAACCCAGGTGTAGGCGAACTTGCCGGCGGTCGCGCTAAACCCTCTGAAGGCTGACGGCTTCCAGGTAACATAAGCGCGATCGATGTTGATCGTCTTGCGCATGAAGTCCGGAGAGTTGCCGCTGTCGCTCAGGGTCTGATTGGTGGTGGTCGGGTCAGACTGTGAGCCAGATGCCAGGGCGAATCCGCCGATAAAATCTTCGCTCAGCTTGCCGTCTACACCAAAGCGCAGTCGAAACCGGAAGCGTTCACGATCCTGCGTACCCTCCTGGAAAAAATTCTCATAACGCGCTCGAACATCGCCAGAGAAACGGAACCGACTGCTTAGTGTTTCGACAAGGCCAAGTCGCTTCTGATCCTCCTGAGCGGTTACAGCAGCGTTGGTTGCCGTGGTCTTCAAGTCAGAAACATCAGCCTGAACGTTCTCAACCTTCGCGTTGGTATCGGCAACGACAATCTCGGTTGCAGCGGCCTTTTCCCGGGCAGCGGTGGCGGTTTTCTGAGCATCGTTTGCGGTTTGCTGGGCTTGTTGGGTCTGCTGGTCGCGCTGTGCGACCGTCTGCCTGAGCTGATCGATCTGCGCCTGTTGCGCCTGGATCAGTTCCTTGAGCTGTTTAATGTCTTCAGCGGAAACGGTTGGCGCAGCTTTCTTTTCGCTCTTCTTGACAACATGCGCTTTGCTTTTCTTGACAGTCGCGTCACCATCGCTGGCGGGCGGTTGACCAACGCAAAGCCCGGTCAGCAGCAGCAGAGCCGTCATTTGTTGAAGCATCTTCATATAGTCTTCCCTAAGGGAGCAGGTTGTGAATTGTTCAGGTTAAAGGCGGAGTGGGGCGTTGAAGCGAATCACCGCTCCCAACTTGCCAAGGTTGATCGACTTTAGTGAACCGTGCTGATTGTGGCCTGTAGCTTCTGAACTACTTCCTTCGGTAGTGGAGCATAAGTCAGCGAACTCGTTTCGCGCTGGCCATCTCTCAGCATCCACTCCAGGAAGTCATGCAGCACCTTGCCTTTTCTCGCATCTCTCGACTGCTGGGGAATCAGCAGCCAGGTGAAGCTCGCAATTGGGTAGGCGTTCCTGCCGTCCGGATTAGTTATGGATACGCGATAGTCGGAAGGCATTCTGGCTGAGGCTGATGCAGCAGCAGCCGTGGTCGATTCCAATGTCGCCTTCACAAAGTTGCCGCTCTTGTTGCGGACCGAGCCGTAAGTGATGTTGTTCTGCACCGCATAGATCAGTTCGACGTAGCCAATTGAGCCTCCAATCTGACGAACCGTGCCGGCAACGCCTTCGTTGCCCTTGCCACCGAGGCCGATTGGCCATTTCACGCTGGTGCCCTTGCCTACCGAGGCGCTCCACTCGGGGCTCACCTTGGAGAGATAGTCGGTAAAGATATAGGTCGTACCGGATCCATCCGAGCGGTGAACTACAACAATGGACTGGTTGGGAAACTTTACTCCAGGATTAACCTTGGCGATCGCCGGATCACTCCAGTTATTAATCTTTCCCATGAAAATTCCTGCCAACAGTTCAGGTGTAAACTTAATCTCGCCCTTCACTCCCGGAACGTTGTACGCGGGAACAACTGCGCCCAGTACGGTTGGGATATGCAGGACCTTGCCTTTGCATTGCGCCAGCTGTTCGTCCGTCATTGGACCATCCGAAGCGCCGAAATCAACAGTACCGGCGATTAGCTGGTGAATGCCTGCGCCCGAACCGAGCGATTGATAGTTAATCCGCACGCCGGGATGAGACGAGCTGAACTGCATAAACCATTTCTGATAGATCGGATTCGGAAAAGTGGCGCCTGCTCCATTCAATGATTGAGCAGAAGCGGTGATGCACAAAACAAGCGCGCACGTCATCAACTTCAAAATACGTTTCACGTTACCCCTCCTGGTTCTCACAAACGAGTATTCATTGGCGCTGTTACTGCATCGTTAACTGATTGTGAATTTCTGGTAACAGAATGGGCTGCAAGGAGGCTGTATTTCCCTGATGAGAGCTGGAAAAGCTACTTCGGTTCTGTGCTCTAACCTCCGCGTAAGTTCAAGCAGCGAGCTATATTGGATTCAGCAACTCTCGATTCTGGTTGAACCAAATTGCGATTATGGGTAAAAGATATAACTGATTATGAGGGCGAAAGGGATTCAGCTCGCTGCACTGATTGCACTCATCGGAGTGCTGTTTGTGTTTCTTGCACCCTCAATTGACCTACCGGATACGATCAAAGTAACGCAGGTCGCGATTCTCGCGGTAACCCACATCACCCCTCTCTTTTCCACCGATGTAATCAATTGGTCATCGCAAATCGAGATTGAAGGCCCTCAGCCTGCTTCCGACTTGTTGACCAAATTCCACGCACTTCGAATCTAAACGCGACATTTTTTACCCGCGCTCCGGCTCAAGTACTGACTCCAAAACTGAAGGTGTCCTGTGTCGCATCAAGGTATTCAATACAATGATGGATTCTCGGAAAAGTGGGTGTTTCAACTAAGTCCGCCGGAATGGCGCGGGAGAGTTCAAGTGCAGTACGTTGACGTGCCGCTGTCACGCCTTGAACACGCAGGATGTTGGACAGACCCCGAAGTCGTCAACGGCTGGATGAATACGCTGAATGCCGGAAGACCCATTCCGCCGCCCGTAGCTGTCGTGACGGAACGTGGGACGTACTATTTGCATGACGGAAATCATCGCCTTGATGCGCTCACCCGTTTCCTTGCTGACGAGGGCGAACACGCGCGAGTGCGTGTGGCAGTTGCCATTCCTAAACCGGGAAACAGATTCGTTTATCAGTCGTTTGGAGAATATGGTACATACGTCATACAGGACTGTCCTCTCAGATTTGCAAATACCGCCCGCCTGGTAACAGCGATTCTTGCGAGCACCATTGCATTAGTACTATCGGCCTTGCTCCCAGCGGCCGATCGCGGCCCGATTTATGCACTATTCGTTCTTTCGGTAATGATCGCTGCATGGGCTGGCGGCTGGAAAACTGGACTGTTCGCTTCACTGTTGAATTCCATTGGCGCGGCGTACTTTTTACTTTCACCAAATGGCTCGTTGAGAATTGCGAGCTCAGGACAGATGTTTCATTTCGCAGTAACCGCACTGATCATGATTGCGGCAGTCCTATTCATGCAGGTCGTTCAGCGACATCCGTCTGTGAAGATTGGTCTGCCTCGGAATAACGCAAGAACCCCATAGACGAATAGCGCTCACAGGCTGACCGACCTGGAGAAAAGATGAACGAGCTTTTTATGACTAAACGGAGGGCGCATGTCGCTTCCCGCTAGGCGGCTTGGAGAACTCACGATAAACCGTGAGTTCTCGTTTGCCGCACGACATCTGGAGCTTCCGGCGCAAGAATTCATTTATCGCCAAGGTGTGAGCGGTATTCTGCTGCTGGCTGCCGGGCTCCTTGCACTTGCTTGGGCCAACTCTCCGTGGAGGCAGGTGTACTTCGAGCTATGGGAGGCAAAACTCTCGTTCAATTTCGGCTTCATTCATCTCGAAAAATCTCTGCATCACTGGATCAATGATGGTCTGATGACACTGTTCTTTTTCCTAGTCGGAATGGAGATCAAGCATGAGGCGATTCACGGTCATCTCTCGTCATTGAAACGCGCAGCCCTGCCGATTTTCGCTGCGGCCGGCGGCATGATCGCTCCCGCGTTGTTGTTCGCGAGTTTCAATTGGGGACAAGGCACCATCAGCGGGTGGGGAATTCCGATGGCAACCGACATCGCATTTGCGGTCGGCGTTCTGGCCTTGACCCCCGGAATCTCGCATGAACTCAAGGTCTTCCTGCTCGCCCTGGCGATTGTAGACGACATAGGCGCTATCGCGGTGATTGCTTTCTTTTATTCAAACCAGATACACCTGCTTCCTCTTTCTGTTGCCGTGTGCTTGCTACTCGCGATTAAGGGATTTCGTCAGGCCAAAGTGCGATTTGCGTTTCCGTACGTTCTTGCGGGAATACTGTTTTGGCTGATGATTCTTAGGTCAGGCATTCATGCCACCATCGCCGGGGTTATTCTCGCATTTATGGTGAGTAGTCGTGAGGCAGTTTCTAAGGAGGAATTCGAACATCGCGCCTTGCCTTTGCTCAATTCTCTGAGCGACGCCAATCGCGAAGACGACATCAACGCCGCAGACGCTAAACTCGGAGCGCTTGAGGCTCTCGCAGTCAGCACGGATCCTCCCATTGAACGCCTAACACGAGCACTACACCCTTGGGTTGGATTCGTAGTTCTACCGCTATTTGCGTTTGCTAATGCTGGGGTCGTTCTGTCCGCCTCAGCTCTGGCAACCGTGGTCAAGAGCGCCGTTTTCATCGGTGTTTGCGTTGGACTACTGGTAGGCAAACCGATGGGCATATTCACCTTTACCTGGTTAGCGACGAAATTGAAACTGGCCGAGATGCCCTCTAATCTGAAATGGTCCGAACTGACGGGAACCGGCGTTGTGGCCGGAATCGGGTTCACGGTCGCGATATTTATTGCTGACCTAGCCTTCAGCGACGAGGCATCTATCGCTGCCGCGAAGGTGGCGACCTTACTGGCATCGTTTGTTGCTGGAATCGCGGGCTACATCCTGCTCCGATTTGCGAGACGCAACAAACCTTACCCGAAAGTTTAGTCGGATACGGTCGCGTCGGCTTTAATCTGAGCTGGCGCGTGCCTCAGGAATGGAAAAGACGAACGTGGTCCCGTGATTCAATTCACTCTCTGCGGTGATGGTGCCTCCGTGCGCAATTATTATGTGCTTGGCAATTGCCAATCCCAGGCCGGTGCCTCCGCTTTCCCGAGACCGTGTTTTGTCCACACGGTAAAAGCGTTCGAAAAGTCTCGGCAGATGTTCGCTGGCAATACCCGGACCGAAATCCCTCACATAGAACTGCACGAAGCCTTCGATGTCGTGAGCTCCAATCAAAATGCGCCCGCCTTGTGCTGCATACTTATAGGCGTTGTCGATCAAATTGGAAAAAACCTGAAAGATCACATCGCGATCTGCAGAAACCAATTTCAGAGCCTCGTTTACAATTTCCAGCTTCATGCCAGACTCAGCACGGTAATCTTTAAAGTAGTCCGAGGCGTCGCGCAGAAGTTCTGCGGCCGAAACCGGGTGCAATTTCAATTTCTTGTCGCCCGACTCCACACGCGCAAGGATCAGCAGGTCTTCTGTCAGCCGTGTCATGCGCGCAGCGTTTTTGCGAATGATCTCCAGAAAATCATGCTGGATCTCTTCGGAAGCTACTCCATCCAGCAGTGTCTCGGCATAACCCTGGATTGCGGTCAGCGGTGTGCGCAGCTCATGCGAAACATTAGCGATGAAATCGCGTCGTGTTTTTTCGGTTTTCTCGGCATCGGTTAAATCATGCAGAACTGCAACCAACCCGCCGGCCGGCATGGGTGCGACGGTTGCGGCGAAGATCCGCCCTGGGGCGAAGCTTGAGACGCGCGCGGTAGTCAGTTTGCGGGTTTGCGCTGCCTCCTGCACGCAGGCCAGAAAACCTGGATCGCGCACGGTCTCTACCACTGGTTGGCCGAGGCGAACGCCAGTCGGCGTCAAAAGTTCCATGCGCCGGTTCGCCCACTGAGCGCGTCCGTCGCGTGACATCGCAATCACCGGTTCCTGCATGCTGTTTAACACTGTTTCCAGTTCGCTGCGACTGTCCTCTAGCTCTTGAAAACTGCTTTGGAGTTTGCGAGCAGTGGCGTCCAGTGCCGCTGCCACGCGGCCAATTTCGTCATTCTGATATTCGGCCAAGCGAGCCGAGAAGTCTCCTTTCGCTATTTTTCCGGCAAAGTCGAGTATTCGTCCGAGTCGCTCACTGACGCTCTTCGAAGCCCAGGCCGCCAGCAGAATCGCGATGAAACAGGCTAGCGCTGAAGCAAAGGCCAGCGACCGTCTTACATGTTTGTTGGCTTCAGCAATAGCGCTGAGTGGAAACGCAAGCCGGACAGCCCCTCCCGGAATTGGCTGCGCTACGTAAAGGAAATCAACACCCAGGGTATGGCTGTGCCGAACGTCAATACCGCTCTGCCCTGCCAACGCTGCTTGGAATTCCGGACGGCGCGCGTGGTTTTCCATGCTCTCCGGCACCGCGTTGCTGTCCGCCAGCACATGCCCTTGATTGTCAATGATGGTGGCCCGCGCGCCCGACGCCTCTGCAATTGCATGCGCAACCGGTTCATGATTAGCGTCTGATAACGGAGCGCTCGAAACACTGAGCGCAAACATAGCCGTCTTCTGCCGGAGATTGCGTTCAATCTGCTGCTGAAGGGAATTTTCCCAGGCGCGGGTGATAGTGAAGTCGAGCGTCAATGTTGCCGCGGCAATGACCAGTGTGAAGACAAAAACCAGCTTGAAGAAAATGCGGTTCTTCACTTCATCGCCTCAAACCTGTACCCGGCTCCGCGCACGGTGCGTAAACGCTCAGGCTCTTCGGGGTCCTTTTCAATTTTCTCCCGGATGCGCCGCACATACACGTCGACCGAACGCGGGGTCACAAAGGCTGTATCGCGCCAGACGGCGTCAAGCAGTTGATCGCGGGTGAAGACACGGCCCGGATGCCGCGCCATGTACTCCAATAAGCGGAACTCAGTAGCCGTGGTCGCCACCTGCTTACCACGTACTTTCAAAGTCATTGCGCCGCTGTCGATCTCGATATCGCCTGTGCTGATGACCTCCTGGGCCAGTGGCCTTTCAAATCGGCGCAGCACTGCCTTGACGCGCGCAACCAACTCTCGCGGACTGAATGGTTTTCCTACGTAATCATCGGCTCCAAGTTCCAACCCAAGCACACGGTCGCTTTCACTGGTCTTGGCCGTGAGGAAAATGACGGGCGTCATCGCAATTGTCTGGCTCTGCCGAATGCACCGGCACAACTCGAAGCCATCTCCACCAGGAATCATGATGTCCAGAATGAACAGCGCGGGCTTTTCGCGCTCCGCCTCCGAAAGGACCAGTGACGCAGTCGCGAACGTGCGGACATTGAACCCGGCAGCTTCGAGATGATGTCTTACCAGTTTGGCAATGTCAGCTTCGTCTTCCACTATAAACACGAGAGGTTTCATCGCATTCATTGTATTAAGGTGTTGCGGCGGCGGGAACTCCCTGTGGATTGTTTTTACATGGTTGTAACAATTCGTTCCATTCGTGAACGGAATGCACGCGAAGTAAGAACTGCATTCCTGCAACGGACAAGTGAGAGATTGGGCTTTTAATGAGTGGAGGGATAGGTGCTCCAACCACGGGTAAGGTAATCGGAGAGCGTGAGCCCTGCAAGCAGCATAAAGAAGAAAATAGCCGCAATTGCGATCACCTTTGTGAGCGCGGTGGAGTAATGTAACTCCATAAAAAACAAAACAACCAGCAAGGCTTTTATGGTCGCTATGCCCAGTGCAACGATCGCGTTGAACGGGCCAAGTTCCAGGGTAGCGGCAAACACGGTCAAGCCTGTGAAGAAAAGCAGCGTAATCCACACGGCTACGAATGTCATTACGGAAGGGTGCGCGTGTTCATCCATCTCTCGTCTCTCCTACCCAGTGTGACGATGGCTGATCAGGTAGAGCAGCGGAAATAAATAGATCCATATCACGTCAACAAAATGCCAATACAGCCCCACAATTTCCACCGGCGAGTTGTACTCGGCGCTGAAGCGCTCAAGAGCGTTCAAGATCAGCAACCAGCTAAGCAGTCCGACTCCGATCACCATGTGAAGCGCGTGCATACCGGTCATTGCAAAGTACAATGTGAAAAAAATCGAGACGTGACGCGGGTCGAAGTTACCCTCATGCTCAAAGTGAAAGTTCGGTCCAGGAACTTCATGGTGAACCCAGTGCTTGTAATATTCGACGCCCTTAATGCCAAGAAAGGTCATCCCCAGAACCAACGTCGCGATTAAAAAGATTGCGGTTAACTTGCGCTTGCCAAGCTTTGCAAAATGCACTGCCATAACCATGGTCAGCGATGAACAGATGAGCACCGCCGTGTTGGTGGCGCCCAGTGTGATTTCCATTGTCTGGCTGCCCGCAACCCAGGCGTTATAGTACGAGAGCCGATAGACCAGGTAAGAGACAAACATGCCGCCGAAAAACATGACTTCGGTTGCCAAAAAAAGCCACATGCCAAACTTGGAGGTTGCCGTTTGCTGTTCCAGGTTGGCAAAGTGATGCTTAAGATTGTTCGAGACAGTCTCGCTATCCGGCAACTTTAACCCCCTCGTTGGGCGCGTCAATCTGGTCGTAGTTGTAGGCTTCCCAAGTAACAACCGGAGTTTCGTCAAAGTTAAAAGTGGGCGGCGGCGAAGACGTCATCCATTCCAACCCGGCTGCGCGAAAGGGGTTCGGCCCTGCATCTTTGCCGTACTGCAGGCTCCAGGCGAAATAGATCATCGGCATCAGAAAGCCCACTGCCAAAATCGAAGCGCCCGCCGTTGACAGCACGTTCAACACCTGAAATTCAGGTGGATACGCATGATAACGTCGCGGCATTCCCAGATAGCCAAGTAAGAACTGCGGGAAAAACGTGAGGTTGAATCCCACAAAAACAAGAACAGCGCTCAGCTTGGAAAACGACTCCGGATACATCTTGCCAGTAATCTTTGGCCACCAGAAATGCAGCCCGCCCAGATAGGCTGTTGTCATGCCGCCCACCATGATGTAATGAAAGTGCGCCACAATGAAATAGGTGTCGGTCACATGCAGATCAATCCCGACCGATGCAAGAAAGAGACCGGTGAGTCCGCCCATGGTAAACAGTCCAATAAAGGCGAAAGCGTAAAGCATCGGAGTTTCAAGGGTGATCGATCCCTTATAGAGTGTTGCCGTCCAGTTAAAAACTTTGACCGCTGATGGAATCGCCACAAAGAAACTTAGTATCGAGAAGATAAGCGCTGCGTAGGTCGAAATTCCGGCAACGAACATATGGTGAGCCCACACCAGGAATCCAAGCACCGCGATAGCGATCGACGATATAGCAACGAAGTTATATCCGAATATCCGTTTCCGCGAGAAGCACGGAATAACCTCACTCACCACGCCCATCCCCGGGAGAATCATAATGTAAACGGCCGGGTGAGAATAAAACCAGAACAGATGTTGGAAGAGCAGCGGGTCGCCGCCAAGTCGCGCATCGAATATCCCGAGATGAAACAGGCGCTCGAGGGCCACCAGCACAAGCGTGATTGCCAGCACCGGTGTACCAAGCACCATAATGACCGAGGCTGCATAGTTCGACCAGATAAAGAGCGGCAGGCGCCGCCAAGTCATCCCAGGCGCCCGCATTCGATGAACCGTAACAATGATGTTCAATCCCGTAAAGATGGATGAGAACCCCACGATAAAGACGCCTATTGCCGCCGTGACCACATTCGTGTTCGAAAAAGTGGTAGCGAAGGGCGTGTAGAAGGTCCACCCCGTGTCCACGCCACCTGTAAGTATGGCGTAGAAAATTAAGCTCGCCCCCGTGATAAAGATGTACCAACTCGCCAGGTTCAACTTTGGAAAAGCCAGATCCTTTGCGCCCACCATCATCGGGACAAGAAAGTTACCCAGCACGGCCGGCACCGACGGTATCAGGAAGAGAAAGATCATGACGATGCCATGCATAGTGAACAGCTTGTTATAAGTGTCAGCCAGCACCAGATCACCCGCCGGCGTAAGTAGCTCCAGACGGATCAGCATCGCAAAGAAGCCGCCGACGAAGAAGAACACCGTGATCGAAATCAGGTACAAAAGCGCAATGCGCTTGTGGTCCGTGGTGAGCAACCACGATTTGATCCCATAGTCCGCATTCAGGTAATTCGTCTTCGGTTCGACGGGAGCGGTAGCTGTTTCCATGATTCACCCTTTACTGCTTTGGCGCTGACTTCGCCGGATTTGCTTTCTCCGGAGGAGTTACCGCCGTGTCGCTCTGGGCTGCAGATCCCTCTGTTTTGGGAGCGACGGGATAAGCTCCCGAATTCGGTTCGCTGACCGGCAGCGGCGGATTTGCCGAGCCACTGCCCAGCGCCTTGATGTACGCGACCAGACCGATCACCTCTTCCTCGCTGAGCTGGCCCTGGAAGGTCGGCATGATGTTCTTAAACCCGCTCGAAATCTTCGCCCCAGGATTCAAAATCGATTCGCGTATATAGCTCTCGTCGGCGGTCACTGTGCGCCCGTCATCCAGCAGTACCGGCCGTCCGAAAGCTCCAACCAGGTTTGGCCCTCGCCCGGCTGCATCCGAACGGTGGCACATTGAGCAGCCATATTGCTGAAAACTCTTTTCGCCCGATGAAGCCAGCGATCCCTCTACCCCGCTCGCTGCCCAACGTTCGTAATCCGCTTGCTCCATCACGATCACTTCGCCGACCATGCCCGAGTGCTGGGTGCCGCAATACTCAGCACAGAACAAGTGGTAGCGCCCTGGCACCGTGGCACGAAACCAGGTTGAGGTATAGCGTCCCGGCAAGACATCTGCTTTGATGCGGAACGCCGGAACATAGAAATCGTGAATCACGTCTTGCGAGGTCATGACCATTCGAATATCGCGTCCCACTGGCACGTGGAGTTGGTTAATTTCGCGCTGTCCTTCCGGATGCTCGAACTTCCACATCCACTGCTTCGCCACTGCATAAATCTCCATCGCTCCCTTCGGCGGACGCGTCTGGATAAAAAAGATTACCGACGACCATACAAAGATGATCAGCACAATGCCGAGCGGGATGCCTGTCCAGAGAAGCTCCAGCGTGGTCGAAGCTGGTACCTGTGTTGCCGTTGGGTTGCGCTTCCTGCGGTAGCGCACGGCAAAAAACAGGATCAGCACTGAAATCAAAATCGTGAAGAAAGCAGTGATCGCCACAAGGGCGAAATATAACGCGTCAACGTGTCCAGCCATCGAGCTGGCGCCAGCCGGAAATAATGGCAGGTTTGACCACATATCGTTTATACCCGTCCCGTTCCGATTCCTTGATCTTGCTTCTCTTTACGAAACAACAAGACAAGGACACTGCCCAGCACGATGACCGTCACTATGCCACCAAGCCGGACAATGTTGGTAATTGTCGCGCCGTAACGCCCCGTGCGCGGATCATAGTGGTAGCAGTAGAGCAGCACCTGATCGGCAAGCGATCCGATCCTGTTCTGCGATGCCTCGACAATACCCAGCCGCATATCTTTGGCCGAATACTCCACCCCGTAGTAGTACTGCGCGATCTTGCCCGTCGGCGTAATCAGCATGATGCCGGCGGCGTGAACGAACTGGTCCAACTTGGGATCGAATCGATAACGGAACCCAACGGCCTTGGCCAGTTCAGAAATCTGCGACTGCTCGCCCGTCAGGAAATGCCAGCCTTTTGCAGCCTCTGGCTTTCCTAACTTCTTCAGATACATCTCTTTTTTGTTTGCCGCCAGTTGAGGAGTTTCGCGTGGATCAAAGCTCACGGTTACCACCTCAAACTCTTTGCCCGGCACGAATTTGATAACCTTCAGCGCCGAAGTTAATCCGTTCAACACTTCCGTACAGAGCATGGGGCACTGAAAGTAAACCAGATTGAGAATTACCGGACGACCCTCGTGAAAGTATTCGCCGATCTTCACCGGTTTACCCTGCTCGTCGTTGAACGTGAGATTCAAGGGGACCTGCTCATTCAGATGCTGGTCTATGCCTATGCCTTCAAGCCCCGGCGGAGCAGTTGTTTTCGTCTCCGGAGGAGTAAAGTACTGTGCCATGACAGCACTGCACATCGTCACGGCCAGCACAATGCACATCGCCCCTCTTCGAAATATTTCGTAGCCCACCATTGCTTTCCGTTCCCGCGAAGCTGTCGCGGTTATTGCCCCGCTCACTTGCCCGCGGGAGGATTCTCGGCTCCGTTGCGCCCGGCCTCCATCTGTTGCGCAGCAGTTTCCTGCGGTGCGTTTTGATTCGCATACGCTCGTCCGGCGCCAGGATAGATCGGCGGAGCCACAGAGTTAGCGCGCGTCGGAAGACGCGTCGCAACTATTTTGATTGCCTGGTCGATTGGAAGATGCACATTTCCTTGCGAATCCTGCCAAGGCGCGGCCGTCAGAGCTGCTGTCTCTTCGTTCAGAAACTTCGTCATATTTGCCGTGGCGTCACTCTCCAAACGCGGCTCGGGAAATTGTTGAATATTTACGTTCGTTATGTTGGACAAAATGCTGAAACGCGGCACAGCCACCTTTGGAGCAAGAGGACTTAGCTCGGTTTCATGCTTTTCGACAATTTTTGTCAGCCCAAGATACAGCACCAAAACCCCGACATGAATAACGACCGCGCCCACCGCCAGTACGATAAAAAATATGAGAATTCCACGAGCACTCAGATCGCTCTTGTCATAGGCGACGCTCGGATAGCGCTCGTCACCGTTTTCGTGTCCTTGGTTAGTGTTCATGGCCGTGCTCCCAGAGACGCGGTAACATCGGTTCGGTAACAACAAGCAAAGGTCGTTTGCCGAAATGCCAGAAAAACGCCCCAAGCCAAATGCCCACCAGCGCAAGTGGTACCGCGAAATATGTCCAGTGATAAGTAATATGGTGCGTGTCGATGCCCGTTCCCGGAAATGGGTTCGGCACTACCAACCAGTACAGATCGACGTAGCGCATTACCAATACCAGTAAAGCGACCGGAACGAGTTTGTGAGCATCGCGCTTGAGTTCACGCGAAAGCAACAACAGGAACGGCAACGAAAACTGCAGGATCACCAGAGACAGCGCCACGATCTGCCATCCGCCGTTGATTCGATCGAGGTACCAGCTGATTTCATCTGGAAGATTACCGGCCCAGATAATCAACCACTGCGAGAAACTGAAGTAAGCCCACACCATGGTGAATGTCAGTATCAGTTTGCCGTAGTCATGAAGCTTGTCCGGCCCCAGTATGTTGTCGTAGGGAGCAAATTCGTGCAGCGAGCACAGAATCACGAGAATTAACGCCATTGCCGACAGCGCTTCGCTGATCATGAAGAACATGCCGAAAATCGTGGAGTACCAGGTCGGTTCGAGCGACATGATCCAGTCGGTCGTGGCCACCGTCAGGGTGAACCCAAACATCAGTATCCCGGGAGCAGACCAAACTTTCAGCTTTTGCCATATACGAGGGGAGCTGTCGCTGTCCTGCTTCAGCGATCCTTTGCGCAGCATCACCGTCCACAGGTTCCAGAGCACGAAGCAGATCACGGCGCGCAGTGTCCAGAATTGGTCGTTCAAATACGCAGCCTTCGCCGCCACCGAATGATGTGTCGCTACATATGTCGGGTCCAGCCAGACGTACAGGCTATAGCGCCCAAGCCAGATTGGTATAAACAGGATCGTCAACAAAGGAATGTTGGCCATTCCGGCTTCCATCAAACGGCGACCGATCATCCACCAGTTACCGCCCGTTAGATGTCCCAGCATGAGCAGCGCCATTGAACCCAGCGAGAACCCGAGCACCAGCATGTAGCCGATCAAATAGCCGCGGAGAAATTGCTGACTGCTTACAAACGCTCCGATGATGGCAGCAACAGCAGCGACGAAGCCAAGGACCAACCAGCGCTTCGAGCGCGATGCTACGGCCACGGGAGGATCAAATCGATAGGAAGCGGGCTGAACCTTAGCGCTCATTATGTTATTTCGCCTCCTTGTGTATGACCGTTCCTTCTACCTTCCGCTCTCTCACAGGTTCTGCCGACTTCACTTCGCCGCTGGATTGCTCCGGCACTTGGTTCGCGGCATGATGGGCAGTCTGAAGTTCTCCGCTTTTGGCCGGGTGCGAAAGTTGCAGTGCGCGAATGTAGGCCGCGATACGCCAGCGGTCGGCCACCGGCACCTGGTCCGAATAGTCGGCCATGGCGCCCCAGCCATTGGTCATCACATAAAAGAAATGGCCCACCGGAGCTTTCAGAAGCCTCGGTTCGAAGTACGAAGGAGGTTTCTTGAGGCCGCGCTGTACGATCATTCCGTTGCCGTCCCCTAGTTGCGAATGGCAGGGCGAGCAAAAGATATTGAAGCGCTCGCGGCCACGCTCCAGGTCGTTCTCGGTCATTGCAAATGGAAACTGGTCGGCCTCTTGTCCATTCAGCTTGCCCGTATAGAGCAGCGGATCATCCTGTAATTGTCCTCGCGCAATGGTGCCCGGAATCGTCGGACGAGCTGAACGCTCATCAGGGTAAAACGTATTTTCGCGCAGAGGTATGAACTTCGGCTGGTTGTGCATGTCCTCTCTGCAGGAAATTAGCAGCAACAGGCTCACCGCGGAAACGATTACAACCAAGGTGCGGCGCGCCTTCATTTTGCAAACAGCTTTCGGATTTATGAGTGCGCAAGCCATAACTAATCGGCGACCTCCGCGACCTCAACCGCATCCGTCGTCTGCAAAAAGAGTGTGGTCTGTTCCAGGTCGAATTTGGGATCGGCTGCCTCGATGCATAGAAAAAAGCGGTCACGAGTGGCCGCGGAAAAACGCGGATGATTGAAAATCGAGTGATAGGGCTGAGGCAGCCCACTTAACGCCAACATCCCCACCACTGCCGTGATTCCTGCAAACAGAATAGTCAGCTCAAAGGTAATGACGATAAAGGCTGGCCAGGAATGATACGGCCGCCCACCTACATTCAGAGGAAATGCCCGAACATGAACCCAGTACTGCAACAGATAGCCGCTCAACCCGCCCAGTATGCCGCCAAGCAGCGTCAGCAGAGGGACCGCCGTCTTCTCGAAGCCGATTGCCTCGGCGGCCTCTTCCAGCGGAAATGGGGAGTATGCGTCCATGCGCCTGTATCCGGCGGCATAGGCTTTTTTGCAGGCACTTACCAGTCCGTCGGGCGTGGTGAACTCAGCGACCACTCCGTGCACCGCAGGTTGCAAAGCAGACTCAGTCATTTGCAGCTACCTCCTCACTGAGCTTCGCTTCCGGCAATAATGTACGCATTTCAAAGATGGTGATCATCGGCATGAGCCGCACAAACAGAAACATCGCGGAGAAGAAGAGTCCGATCGTGCCAGCGAATATCGCATAGTCCCATCGGGTGGCCACATAAGTTCCCCACGAAGAGGGAAGAAAGTCGCGATGAAGGCTGACAACGACGATTACAAAGCGCTCCATCCACATGCCGAACAAAACGATCACCGAGGTGAGAAACAAGAGTCCCGGATTCAATCGCACCCGGCGAAACCAGAGCACTTGTGGAGTTATAACGTTGAAGATAATCAGGACCCAATATGCCCAACCCATCGGTCCCAACACGCGATTCTTAAACATGAACATTTCATAGAAGCTGCCCGAGTAGTACGCGTAAAACGCGTCCGTCGTGTAGCCATAGACGACGATCAGCCCCGTGCTAAGCATTAACTTGGCCGCGTTGTCCAGATGGCGCAGAGTCATCATGTCCTCCACACCATAGAACCGGCGAATCGGGATCGCCAGGACCAGCACCATGGCAAAACCCGAGTAGATGGCTCCAGCGACAAAGTACGGAGGAAAAATAGTGGTGTGCCAGCCCGGTAAGATCGAGATTGCAAAATCGAAAGACACAACCGTATGCACCGACAGCACCAGCGGCGTCGCCAGTCCCGCCAGCAGCAGGTAGGCGCTCTCGTAACGTTTCCAGTGGCGCACCGACCCGCGCCATCCCATCGCCAGCAATCCGTAGATTATCTTCGCAACACGGTTTTTCGCCGTGTCGCGGAACGTCGCCAGATCAGGGATTAGCCCCATGAACCAGAAAAGCGCTGAGATCGTTCCATAGGTGGAAACCGCGAAGACGTCCCACAGCAAAGGGCTGCGAAACTGCGGCCAGACGCCCATCGTGTTGGGATATGGAAACAGCCAGTAAGCCAGCCATGGGCGGCCTGTGTGGAATACCGGGAACAGACCGGCACAAGCCACTGCGAATAGCGTCATCGCTTCGGCAAAGCGGTTGATCGAGTTGCGCCAGCCCTGCTTAAGCAGCAGCAAAATCGCCGAAATCAGCGTGCCCGCGTGACCAATACCGATCCACCACACAAAATTCACAATGGCGAATCCCCAGCCCACCGGAATGTTGATTCCCCAGATGCCGACGCCACGGTAGAACAGGTATGCCGCAGCAAACATCAGCACATTCAGCACACCGAAGAAAAAAGCAAAACCTCCCAACCAGCCCAGCGTTACCGGTCGTCGAAGTACCAGCGAGACGATTTTGTCGGTAATCGTCTCCATCGTGTGGCCGGGCATGAGCACGGGTTGCTGCCCAGGCAGAAGCCGTTCGAGCGTTGCGGAATTTTTCGTCTCTGGAGTTTGGTCCATGTCCTTTACCGTTCCAACTCAGGATTCGGGTTCCGCACCGCGGCCAGGTACGTGGTTCGCGGGCGCGTATTGAGCTCTTCGAGCAATCCGTAATTCCGCTGCGAAGCTTTCAGCTTCGAAACGTTACTGTTCGGATCATTCAGATCGCCGAAGATAATGGCCCCTGCTGGACATGCCTGCTGGCACGCCGTCTGAACCTCGCCGTCCCGCACCTTCCGTTTCTGCTCTTCGGCGCCGATCCTGGCGTGCGTAATCCGCTGAATGCAGTAATTGCACTTCTCCATCACACCGCGGCTTCGCACCGTCACGTCCGGATTGCGCTGGAATTTCAACTGCGGCGTATCGAAGTCCGAGAACAGCAGAAAATTGAAACGGCGAACTTTGTATGGACAGTTGTTCGAGCAGTAGCGCGTGCCAACGCAGCGGTTATAAACCATGTCATTCAGCCCTTCGGTGGAATGAACCGTTGCGGTTACCGGACAGACAATTTCGCAGGGAGCGGTCTCGCATTGCATGCAGGGGACCGGTTGGAAATATGTGTTCGGATTCTCCGGCGACCCCTCATGATAGCTATCGACGCGCAGCCAGTTCATGTGGCGGCCGCGTTTCACCTGTTCCTTGCCAACCACGGCAATGTTGTTTTCGGACTGACATGCGACCATGCAGCTCTTGCATCCTACACAGGAGTTCAAGTCAATAGCCATGCCCCACTTGTGCTCTTTGTACTCATAACGCGGATAGATGGTCATCCCTGCAGAAGGTGCCTCCACCATTTCCTTTGCAAAACCGGGATTCTTAACGAACACTTCCAGAGTTGCTGCGCGCACAATCGCGCGACCATCCATCGACTGGTGTCCCTGGGGAGAAGCCAACCCGAAGTGTTCTCCTGTTGCGCGCAGTTTGAGTCCATCGGCATTCCACAGCGCATTCGAAGTACGCAATACATAGGCGCTGAACCCTCTGCCGGAACCAACTCTGCCAACTTTCTCGCGACCATAGCCCAGCGTTACCGTAACCGCATCATCTGGATGGCCGGGCGTAAGCCAAATCGCACCCTTTGACTTGCGGCCGTTCAACTCAAGCTCCACCTCGTCTTCGCTTTTCAGGTTCAGCTTCTTTGCAGTAGCCACGCTCATCAGCACGGGATTATCCCAGCAGACTTGTGTGATCGGCTTCGGTGTCTCCTGCAGCCACCCGTTGTTAGCAAAGCGCCCGTCGTAAATCGTGGCATCGCGACGGAACATAATCTCCAGCCCACTTGTGCTCGCCGCCGCCGCGGGAAGCGTGACTTTGGCCATAAGCGTCCTTGGCGCAAACGCCGAACCGGCGATAAACCCGTCGTGCAGCGAACGATCCCACCAGTTCTTAAAATCCGGCCCGGTGTACTGTGACTTCCAGTAGCGCTGCGTCAGCTCGTAGCTGGTCGCTTCATTCGTAGTGGTCAGAAATTCGACCAGTTCACTCTCGCTGTGTCCTCTATAGAGCGGCGCAATGAGCGGCTGAATGAAGCTCACCGTACCATCGAAGCTGCGCGTGTCGCCCCACTGTTCAAGGTAATGAGTTCCGCACAGG
>PJLO01000095.1 GCA_003010405.1 Acidobacteriota bacterium
TTGCCGTGCTGGTCATCCTGGGCATCCTGGCCGTGGTGGCCATTCCCAAGTATCTGGACATGCAAAAGCAGGCGGCCATCAATTCTATCAAGGGTGGTGTTGCCGCATTGATTTCGCAAGTCTCCATGGATTATGCCGCCGCCATCATGGCGAGCCCCAGTCTTGCTAGTAGTTGGGATGGAGTAGTTTATAGTACTGGTACTGATAATAAGCCTGTGGTGGTGTCGGCGGCTGGTGCGGAGCGTATTATAGGTGATTTTAAGGGAAGTTATGCCATAACCAATGGCGTGGCCACAGTTACAATTACCAGTGGTGCAACTGATGCGGGGAATAATGTTTATAGCCTTGCAACGGGCGCTGGGGCAACTATGAGTCAATCGTTCCAACTTTATCAGTAAAATTCGCCAAGAAGCAAAGTTGCTTGTAATCCTTGAGGGCATCGCGTTGTGAATGCCCTCAAGGATTTTTTATGAAAATTAGTGGATGCTGTTGGCCGGCCTCATACTTGGGGACGGGCGCGGGCGTAGGCGGAGTTCACTTTCCGCCGCTTCCTGGATATCGGCTGCGTCAGTATTGCCGAAAATTCGCAGGACCTTCGCGAGCCCGGTGTGCGCATCGGCAAGATCCGGATTGAGAAAAAGCGCGCGGCGATACCGAACATACGCTTTGGCGTATTGCTTCCTGGCCAGGGCGACATCCCCGGAAAGCGAAAGAACCACGGGCTGATTGGGGGCTAAGGCGAGGGCTGCCCCGATTTGGGTCTGGGCCGAATCGAGGTCATGCTTGGCTAGCAGAACGCGGATAAGATTAAGGCGTGCAACAAGAAGTCCAGGTTGGAGTCGGGTCGCCTCGCGAAAGCTATTTTCCGCTTCAGGACTTTTGCCTTTTCGAAGTTGAATAACACCAATATTGTTGAGTGCGAAGCTTTTTACAGGATCTTTGGTGAAAGCAAGAGTTATGGCATGTTGGAGTGCCTTAAGGGCGTCATCTTCCCTGTTGGTATAGATCAAAATTTCACCGAGGGTATTCAGCGTGTTGATATCATTGGGGGCGAGCGTAAGTGATTTTTTAAGAAGCTGTTTTGCTTCTGTATATTTATACTGGCTTATTTTTATCCTGGCTAGCATGGCATAGGAGTCGGCAACGTTTGGATGGAGATGGATTGATTTTTCACTGTAGTATATCGCCTCTTCTTTTTTGCCTTGCGATAATTTTAGCTGAGCCAAGCTGTTGAGGGCGGTAGCTGTGTTGTGACTATAAGCGATGGCTTTTCTCAAATGTGATTCGGCTTGTTCAACTTTTTTCATTTTTAATAAGAGAAGACCATAGTTATTATGCGCAATTACATTGTTATCATTAAGCTTGAGTGCCGCGCGGTAGAGCTCTTCCTCATTAGCCCATTGCCCTAGATAGGCGAA
>PJLO01000096.1 GCA_003010405.1 Acidobacteriota bacterium
TCGTGGACGAGGCGGGGATTCAACGCCGGGAAGAGTTGCGAATGATCAAATTCACCTTAGCGCTGGTAATGTCCGTTCTGGCGCTCTGCTGCCAGGCTGAAACTCTAAAGAAACGGTACACGTTCGAATACAAAGGTGGTAGTTCGCGCCGTGCTTCGGAAGCGCGCGCCCAAGCCGGCGCTCAAAGGAAGTTTCTCGCTGACTTTGTAGCCGAGAAGCTATCGAGAGAGATCGTCAATAGCCTTGGAGAGGAAATTGACGTCGCATTAGATCCGCCAGAAGATTATCTACGGAATTTTGAAGTCAAGAATACACGGGTAAATCCGGAAGAAACGCAGATCACGATGACGGTTGAGGGCGATGTAGACCTGCCAGCAATGGTATCCGCTCTTGTCAATAATCATGTCCTAAGCTTCGGCAAGCGACCACCAAAAGTCCTGTTTCTTCCCTCGTCCAACATCCAAGACCCGAAGGCTGCCAAAACGCTGCGTGCCCTCGTGTTCAACAAGCTGAAGCAGTCTGGACTCCAACCGGTGGCGTTTGAGGGAATAGTTCAGGTCACTTCTGTGCAAGGCAAGGTGACAGCGGAGGGTACACGTGTTCTCGCTAAGAAAGCGCTAGAGTACAACGCCGACTATCTTGTGTATATCGATACAGAAACCGATATGAAGCGAGCCAGCGTCGGAGGATTTATATGCGACGTCAACTTCATCTATACAGTCATGCGTCCGAACAACAATGTCATCCTTGGCGAATCGGTCATCTCAGAGAGAGGCAGTGGTAGCTCTACTGGGATAGCTTTTGACAAAGCGCTGGATGCCGCAGCCCCCACCTTGATTACTCAGGCGGTAGGACAACTCTATCAGTCAATCTTCTCTGACAGTGATGTCCTCACGGACAAGCAGCAATTGTCGAACTCTTACATGCTCACAGTGTTCTTCAAGGATAACCCAGCGCAGTCTCAAGCGATTGTGGATGCATTGCGAAGCAATGGAGCGACGGTGAACTTGGCAGTGGGTGGAGCGGCTGATCGCTTCAACGTGGAGACGTCAATGAGCGCCATCGACCTATACACGTTTCTGAATTCGCGAACGCTCGATGCGGGCGGCAAATTCAAAACCCCTGTTATAGACTTTTCGGAAAACCACTAGGGGTTGAGATCGTGAAGGTAGGCGCGACCGCCAAGAAGTCACCACTCCTATCCGCGCCAACCATAGCTCGATCAAAAAGTAAGCCGAGATCCGTTGAACTGAGGTTGCGCAATCGCAGTACCGGTTCCTAGGATTGTCTTTTAACCCAGAGTTTTTGACACCAGTCAGGCTGGGATTTCTCCCGGCCTGTTTTCATGGGTTTGCGAGGGCGATGGAACGGACCCTTGTGATACTACCGGTTTCAGCTCGCG
>PJLO01000036.1 GCA_003010405.1 Acidobacteriota bacterium
GCTTGCTCAACGTGAAACAGCTTGAAATCCCGGTGCTTGGTGTAAACCTCGAACCTTGCCAGCGCCTTTGCTGCGGTATCCACGGTTGGCTCGCTATGGCGTTTGGCTTCCTTCAAAAAGGCGAAATACTGGCGCTTGATTCGTTCGTTAGGCGGATCATGGCTTGATCGAGCGAATATCTGTCATTGCGATATTCGATGAACTCAGAGAGTGGCACCGAGTTGTTCCCGGCGACCAAAGCCAACTCGCCATCGGCTTTGAGGCATAGCATCTGCGTGCGCTTGTCACCGGCTGCGATGCCAATCTCCCACAGGTCAGAGCTAGTTGAAGGCTTGTCGCTGCGGCGCAGTTCGAGGCACTGCACGACAAATTCACATATGGCATCCATGTCGCACCGCCATTGCGTCATTCGTTCGGCGGCCACCATCACTCGATTGATGTCGCTGCGCTTGTCGCACACGATGAATGATGCCGAACCGCGTGGCCCGGCGGGCAGAGTATGCACCGGCATGACGCATTCCCGTTCACAACCGGGACACACCGCACTGGCAGCATGACGCGCTTTCACTATCAGCTTTTGCGTCTTCATCGCCTTAACCGCTGTGGCAGGCCAGTGGCTCAGCTCCTCTTCACTGACCAGTACCGCTGCTCCATTGCTCGCTCCCATGCGGTTCAGTAATTCCATGATTGCAGTTTGTGGCGTCATGCCGTAGTGGCGGCTGCCCGTTCGGCTACATCCGCTACCTCGTTCGGCTCTTTGAGTTCAATCCCCGAGGCTTCCAGCATGTCGCGCAGTTTCAGGTCTAACTCGTCGTACTTGAGCGAACAGGAGTTGGGATAAGTAATGCGAAGGGTTGCTGGCTTCGGCGGCTTGCTGGCGTCCACCATAACCAGCGCCGCAAGCTCCACCTGGGTGACGTTGTACAGATGCAGTGGCAGGCCCTTGCTGATCTTGTCGAGCAAGTTGTAGATTCCATCGTGATTATTCGCCGTATCGGCTTCCAGCGTGATGCGGTCGCCTTTCGTCACCTTGGACGACAGCCGCAGTTTCTTGACCCACACGTCCTGAATGCCGCTACCCTGGTCGAAAACGAAATTGAAGCTCTTCTGGCGCAGCGGACTCAGGTCATAGACGCGCTCGTCCCTGGGGTTCGGAGGCAGTTCGGACAACTTTAGAATTGCCGTTGCAAACATCCCTTGCAATGGCTCAATAGCTTTGTACGAGCCACGAAAATTCAGGTCGAGCGAACCTTCCTTCTCTGAGTAAACGTAGATCACCTCAAAAGCGGGATTGTGCGGTCGGCGGCCAAACTGCCCGTCCACCCACTCAACGCTTTGTTGCGAGTAGTCCTCGGGATAGGCAAAGAAGTAGTCCAGTTCGCCACGGCGGAACGCTTCTACCACGCAGTTCTTGCCCCGTCCCTCGGTGTGGTGAAAGTAGCCGCGAATTAGGTTCGCCAACTCTCTCCGGCTATCCTCGTGCACCGCCGCTGGCTGGCGCGGCAGGTTCTTCCGCTTGCGCCAATATGGCAGGGCGTCGGCGTGATAGAAGAGTGCTGCCCCCTTCCAAAATTCGTCGTGGTCAAGAAAGACGGTCATTGCCCGCTCATGGTGGCTGGCGAGCGCCGCGAGTTTTTCAACAAACTCCGTATGCGCCTGCGGCTCCGCCTCCAGATGCCATGCTGCTTCGTCCAGGATCGCTCGAAAACCCTTCTCGCAGCTCATCTCGAAGATGTCCCGGAACTCTGCGTCCATCGCGTTGCGCTGAATGTCCGGCAATTCCAACCATGCCGCGAACAACGGGTCCGGTTGTGCCTCTTTCATGGCCGCAAAATCCAGTTCGCCGAGCGCTTCCCGCGCCTGAAAGTAGCGGGCGAGCAGGGCATTCGGCATCTGCCGGAAGAAATCCTTGGTTGAGTAATGCCGGGTCATGTGTCCCCCTTGATGCACTGAGAGCAATCCTTTGGATTACGCCGGATTGTACTGTACATTACTGCTTTTCCTGAAGCTATTCTGGTGAAACTTTCGGGTTTGCGAGACCCCCGATCGTTTAGAATCGATGCGCATTCGGCAGAGTACGTTCCGCGAATCTCTCCGGCGCTGGCAGGCAATTCCGTTTTGTGTGCCAGCCGGTTGCAGCGGCATTATGCGCATTGAGGATTGCTATGCCTCGCATTTTCGACAATATCGACCAGGATTTACTCCCAGCACTGAATACCGCCCTATCCGTATCTCACCGGTCGGATTTCTGCGTGGGTTACTTCAGCCTGCGCGGCTGGCGGCAACTCGACGAGCAGATCGAAAAGTGGGCCGGAGGTGACGGTGAGTGCTGCCGCCTTCTGGTCGGAATGCAAACAACTCCCCATCACGAAATCGCAGCGGCATACGGGATAATCAAGCAGGACTTGGAACTCGACAACCAGACAGCAACTCGTCTAAAGAAGGCCCTCGCCGAGCAATTCCGTACCCAGCTCACCCTGGGCGCTCCGACCACTCCAGATGAGATTGGGCTGCGGCGGCTCGCCGCGCAGATTCGCGCCAAGAAAGTGATCGTCAAGCTTCATCTCCGTCACCAGTAGCACGCCAAGCTTTATCTCCTGTTTCGCAATGATCCTGTCAGTCCCGCAATTGGCTTCCTTGGTAGTAGCAATTTGACCTTTGCAGGACTCTCAAAGCAAGGTGAGCTGAACGTGGACGTTACAGATCACGACGCCTGCCAGAAGCTGGCGCGATGGTTCGATGAACGCTGGAATGATAAATGGTGCCTGGACATCTCGGAAGAAGTCGCCAATATCATCGATCAGAGCTGGGCGCGGCCAGTGCCAATTCCGCCTCATCATATCTACGTCAAGATGGCCTACCACCTCTCGCAAGAGGCGAGAGAAGGAATAGTCCGCTACGGCATACCACGCGATTTTGGTACGCAGCTCTTTGAGTTCCAAGAGAAGGCCGTAAAGATCGCAGCCCATCATGTACAGAAGCGAGGAGGCGTCTTGCTCGCAGATGTGGTCGGCCTCGGCAAGACCTTGATGGCGACCGCTCTCGCTAGAGTCCTTACAGATGAACTACTCCTCGAAACGCTGATTCTTTGCCCACTCAACCTCGTTACGATGTGGCAGGATTACTGCCATAATTACCGGCTTCCATCGTGCAAGGTGCTGTCCTACGCGACGATCTTCCAGAAAGGTGATTACGCGGCGGGCCGCTGCGATCTCCATCTCGGCAGGCTGCCATGATGCCCCGCCAAATGGCGTGGAGATACCTGTCAGACGGTTAGCGATCTCCGAGAATTTCATCAGTTCTCCGTAATCCACTGTTCATCTCTGGTCATCTCTTCTTGCTCGCGTCCTCGATGGCTTTCATCAGTGCGGCGTGCTCCCACTTCACGGACTTGCAACCGTTCTGTTGGAACGCCAAGGGGGCACTGGTCGGGGCCTTGTCTCCCTTATAAACGCCGATGACACCTTTGCCACGCTTGATGCTCTCCTCAATCTCCCAGTTCACCCATTTGCTAGCGGCGGTTTTCTCTGAGAGATACACCACCGTTACCGAACAGCGGTCGATCTTTTCGCGGATTTGCCGTTTGATGTAATCGGCGTTGGTGCTGTCGAATGGCTCCTTGACGGAATGGTCGTCGAACTGCAAATCAGCCTTGTCATTCTTCGCTTGACCACGGAGCAGGTTCACCTCACCCAAATCTTCGTGGTCGAAGCTGATGAAAACGTGCCTACTGGCGTCAGATTTCGCCTCAGATAGCTTCTGCTTTGCCCGTTCTTCAAGGCGTTTTATGTCGGAACTGTCAAAGCTGCCGCCTGAGCTTCCACCCATGTCATATCTCCTTATCAAATTGATATTCCAAGCAGGCGATGCATCGTCCACAAGGCACTGAATTACCGGTATGACACGAGTAGGTGCCCGTGATGCCTTTGGCCTGCGCCAGCCTGACCACATCTGCCTTGCTGAACTCTGTCAGTGGTGTAAGCACCTTAACCTGTCGCCCCATTGCTGCGGAGATGGCGGTTTCAGCCTGAGCCACGAATTGCCGTTTCTGGTCGGGAAACAGACTGAATTCCTCTGCCAGCAAGCCAATCGATACTGAAGACACGCCTTGCTGATAGGCATACGCGCTGCCCATCAACAAGAACATCAGGTTGCGGCCCGGCGTAAACGCATCGGCTTTGACATCGAGTTCTTGACGGGTAAGACCAGATGCGATGACGCGCCCGAATCCCGATAAATCCATCCGTGTCGGCACTGGAAGCCCCAAGGCGTCGTGGACGAGCTTGCAGGTTTCCCATTCCTTGAGGGCTGCCCGTTGTCCGTAGTCTATGAACAGCGGAAAGTGCTCGACACCTTCCTCCTTCGCCATCACGCCGACCAGCGTCGAATCGAGACCGCCGGAAACCATATTCACGAAACTCACAGGAAAGCCTCCCTCTTGGCTACACGCATCGTCAACCATGTTGCCAAATCGACGCGGCCCGTCGAATATCCAAATTCGGCAGCAATCTCCTGAAAAGTACTCTCAATTTCCTCGTACAGCGAGAGGCGACCCAGCTTACTTGCCGACAGCGACAGGCCGCGAGCCAGTTGCAGATAATCCAACACATGAACATCCAGCACGGCAAGATTGGAGCCATAGCCCACGCGACGTAAAAACAGACTTGCCTGTTTCGGGCCAAAGCCGCAAACGTGCAGCATTAAAATCTCACGAGCCTCCCTCGCATCCCTGGCATCTGCTAAGAATCCACGGATTGTTTGGGACTGTCCATAAATTCCCACGATGGTCTTGGCCAGCAAAGATGCCAGCCTGTTCTTGAAGCGCGGTCGAGCCCATCGCTGCGCCCCGTCGTGCGCGGGAACGAGCAACGGATCGGCCAGAGCTTCGACGATCTCGCGTTCAATTGCTTTCATGCTTCGTTCGGGCGCGTCAGCCTGGAGCAGCTTCCGCTCACGCAGTCGATCCGCCGTTGCGACTGCCATCTCGAAAACCATCTGGCTGCCGAAGATGCAGATTGCAGCCTCGTACAGAAGTTGTTCTTCCGCCAGTAGCTCCCAATTCTGCGTGGCAGATGCTTGTGTCTTGACCTCAAGGCACATCTCTCGAATGGTCTGGTTGATAATGTCCACGGTCATAATTGGCTCCAGCCAGCAACATCGGCAGCGTGGCGAAAGGCGCGAGGTGGCAAATTGGATCGACAGAATTCCGGCAGGCGATCCTGACTCACCGCATCACGCAGCCTTCGCATCCAATCGGAGTAGAAGTCGATGTTGTGGGCCAACGTGCGCGCTTGAAACGACAGCTCGCCGTCATTGCCCCACGCAGTCTGACCAGCAAAAAAATCGGCTTGCGAAAGATGGTAGAGAAGGCCGGTTTCATGATCGACAACCGTCTGGCACCATTCCAGCCCATCAAAACTGTCAGCGCCCATCGCCGAGTACAGGGCGATGGAAATGGGGTTGCCGGTGCCCAATAGATGCAGAACTACATAACACCCGAGATTGTTGAGGGCCTTCCGAACGGCTTCCACAGCGCGGGCACGGTCCAGAATGCCATTGCCCAGTCTGCGTTCTGGAACTGCCAGCATAGTCACGCCGGTCTTGGCGGCAACGGCTGCACACAACGCAGGTAATTCATTGGCCCTGGCGTGAACGATGGGGACGATCTGGCAACCACCCGCTGCGGCTTGATCCGCTTGCCAGCGTTCCACGACTAGAGCAACGTGATCGTCAGCATTGGCCGGTGGCTGCTGCTCGTCGAAGCCGAAGGCCAGATCGCAGGGAAAGCTGGCAAGCATTCTGTGGAAGTCTGCTTGTTTCCAATTTGTCTGCGCGCCTTTCCAGAAGCTTTCGTAGTTGCCGGAATCCATCAATGTGATGATGCCTGTCTGACGCGCATATCCCAAGCTCATGGCATGGGAAGGCGCGCTCGGTATTGTTCCAGCGGATTGCGATGGACTCGTTGTTTCGACCGAGTTTCCTGTTTTCGAGATTGACGAAAAAGTGATGCTGCCAGCGGTGATTGACACTTATTTCAAATCACCCGAAGTTTGGCCCGGGCTATCAGGACAAAGCGGCGGCACCAACGTCCGCAGGCGTCGGTTAAATCCAAACGATTTTCTGAATCTCCAAATTCCTTGGCCGGACCAGGAGACACAATCAGCAATCAAGCATTGTGTTTCTCGTATGCAGGCAATCAGGGCCATTCAGTCTGAAACCGCCACGGAGTTGGACGCCATGCTCCCCGCCATTCTCGACAGGGCGTTCAAGGGAGAGTTGGTATGAGCAATGTCAACGTCAAGCGGCTGGTCGAGAACATCCGTTCCGGCACCAATATCTATACGCCGCTGGTCGAACTGGTCGTGAATGCGATTCAGTCCATTGACGCGAAGGGTACGGCCTGCCGGAGAAGTTCCGGGCCGCCGAAGAGCCTGATGATTTCGGCGGGCTGGCCGTGGGTTGAAATGGGCGGGACTCTCAGCACGTCCGGCAAAAGGAATTGTGCATCACCATGTTCCGCATACTTTTCCAGAAGCTCATCTAGAATCTGACGTGACTCTGGCGAAAATTTGTCGAAATAGTCCTTGCGTTCGGACTTGAGCCTCTGCGCCCGTTCGCGGCGTGTGCGTAGCGGCGCATTGAAGGCAAGATGGCATAGCAGGTCGAAGGGATCGGCGTCGGTCTGGCCGGTCTGTTCCGCCAGTTGCTCGAAGTCGATGCCGCGTTCTTTGAGGGCGGCAATGATCTCGCTACGCTTCTCTGCCTTGGCCCAACTTCCGCGCAACTCGGCGGAAGTGCGGGCAATGGAACGCACGCTTTCGGCGGCATAGTCCGTGTACTTCACGACGCGAAGCTGCCTACCATTCGGATCAAGCTCATGGACCAGATGCGCCACGATCTCCACCTTGCCGCCGTCGAAATAGAACTTTCTCGGTTCGCCGGTGGGTGGTTCGACAATGACAGGGCCTCCGTCTACTTCCGGCGGCGGCTCCTGCCCTTCGGGCACGGTCTCCGTCGTCGCGGTCATCTCGCCGTTTCCCGTCACCTCCTCTTCGGTGATGAGGGTCGGGTCGCCATCAAAGTCGGGGTCGGCAAACATCCGGGTCGCGGAGCCAGTGTAGTCGATGATGTTGAACCAGAGCTTGCCGTAATCATCACGCAAGCGCGTCCCACGCCCGATGATCTGCTTGAACTCGCTCATAGAGCCGACAACGCGGGCCAGCACCACGTTCTTGCAGGTAGGCGCGTCAACGCCGGTGGTAAGAAGCTGGGAGGAAGTCAGGATCGTTGGCGTTTTCGTTTCAAGGTCCTGGAATCTCGATAAGTGCCCGCGCCCGATCTCCTTCTCGTCCGACGTGACGCGGGCGACATAATCCGGGTACTGCGCCACAAGGTCTGGGTTAAGGTTGACCAATGCCTGACGCATCTCGGATGCGTGTTCCTGGTCCACGCAAAAAACGATGGTCTTGGCAAAGCGGTCGGTTTTATTGAGGAAGTCAGTCAGGTGCCTCGCAATCGCCTGGTGCGCGCGCGCAAGGCAATCACGCGTTCGAAGTCTTTGGTCTGGTATTCGTCATCGGGAATCTCGCGCCCATAGCGGTCAACTTCGTCCTTGCTAGGACGCCAGCCAGCCGCGTCCCATTGGGTCACGACGCGGTGGACGCGGTACGGCGCAAGAAAGCCATCGTCGATGCCCTGACGCAGGCTGTATTGATAGATGGGATTGCCGAAATACAGATATGTGTCGCGGTTGTCTTCGCGCAGCGGTGTCGCCGTCATGCCAAGCTGGAAGGCCGGTTTGAAATGTTCAAGAATAACGCGCCAAGAGCTATCGTCTCGGACGCTTCCACGGTGGCACTCGTCAACAATAATCAGATCGAAGAAATCAGGCGGGTAGTCGCGGAACAGTCCGGCGCGGCGCTCGTCTTCCGCAATGGCCTGGTAGATGGCGAAGTACATTTCACGGCTTTTGACGACTTCGCCGGATTCGATCTTGTAGCGTGCGTCGCCGAAAGGCGTGAAGGTCTTGTCCTTCGGATCGTCGATAAGAATGTTGCGGTCAGCCAGATAAAGGATGCGGGGCTTGCGATATTCACCCGTCCGGTTCCAGCGGCTTGACCACAGCTTCCAACAAATCTGGAAGGCAACGATGGTTTTGCCGGTGCCCGTCGCCATTGTGAGAAGCAACCTTCGCTTCCCGGCAAGGATGGCTTCGACCGTCCGGTTGATCGCAATTTGCTGGTAATACCTGGGCGGCTTGCCACTGGCAATGTTGTAGGGGGCTATAAGCTGGTCGGCCTGATGCGCCCCGGTCAAACCGCTTCCGGCCTGATAGCGGTGCCAAAGCTCGTCTGGTTTTGGAAAGTCAGAAACGGCCGTTTCCGTGCCCTTAAAATAATCAATCTCGATGATGTCCGCGCCGTTCGTGGCATAGGCGAACTTGAGGCCCAGCATTTCCGCATAGGTGCGGGCTTGTTGTACGGCGTCGGTCGCTATCTTATAGCTGGCCTTTGCCTCTACAATGGCCAGCGGAAAATCCCGCGTGTAGCGCAACAGGTAGTCAACCCGCTTAGGGGGCTTGCGAACAAAGCCTTCCTTACCAACGGGAATCACGCGCCCATCGGTGATGGTGCGCTGTTCGACTATCGAATGGGGATCGCTGTCCCAACCAGCCGCGAGCAACTTGGGAACGATATATTTCCGGCAAGTGTCAGCTTCGGAGTTCATTTCTTTCCTAGCTGCGGAAGGCAGGGCCCGGCATTTCCTATGGAATACCTCTATACTATCGCACACATATCTTGCTGTCCCAAGGCAGGAATCAAGACGATCAGCTTGCTGCCCAAACTAGCGCAGCGGGCGGGCGCTGGCAGGGCGGGGCAGTCACACGATGAGCGAGCTATTCCGGGAAGCCTGCTGCGCACCTATTCTGCGCAGCAGGCGCGGATAACGCTAGATGAGCCAGGTGAATAGGCGGGTGGCAGCATCCCAAAGGACCACACCGAGGCGGATGTGCCCTGCCGCATTAAGAAAGAAGCGCGTTCGGAGAAGCCTCGCCACCGCAAGGCACGGCAGAACGGGTAATCGTCGCGCGCTGCCACTCCCTCGGAGTATCTGAGAGCGGGATAAAGGTCGTCCGGCCTCAGCTCAGAGATGAGCATGGCCGCAGGTCGCGGGAAACGATATTCATTGCAACGTCGCCGGGGATGCCGCTGGCAGCGGCATCCCCGGCGTTTTCGGTTGTCTGGTTTTCTTCTTCAAACGTGCTGCCGAGAATCCACGGCTCTCTGCGCGTTGGCTGCGGCATGAACAATGAGCCGGTTGTCCTCTTCCAGCTTTTCAATCCAGTTCTGAATGTATGCGGTGGTATTCCGGTCGGTGTGCTCGTTGGCGATACCGGCGATAGCGCAAAGAAAGGCTGCGCCCATCTCGGCAACCAATTCTTCTTTGCTGTAAAGTTCATCTCCGAAACGGTCGCCAAAGGTGCGATGCAGGCGGCTCTCGTGGCCTGTGCTGTGTACAAGCTCGTGAAACAGAGTGCTGTAATAGTGCGGCGCATCCACAAAGCGGCTACGGGCTGGCACGTGAACGGAATCGGTAGAGGGTCGGTAGTAAGCGCGGCACTCGTTGGGGCTGTTGAGATGGAGCGCGGGGCGGCTCTCCCATCCGGTGACGATGCTTTCGCAAACTTCGTCTTTGTCGATCTCCGGCGCAATGGCAGGCTGCGAGATTTCAGGAAGCGTGAGGCCGTCGCACTGCTCCACATTGAAAACCGTATAGTGGCAAAGAACAAACGGCACGCGCTCGACCAAAGCAAAAGGACATTGATCCCACGATAAGGCTTGCCGGTGTAGAAGTTGCTCGGGAATGGGCCGCCCGCGTAGTGGGGCGTCTTCCACGGCTTCTCCCAAGGAATCACGCCTGCTTTGAGGCTGGCAATAATGCGGTCGGTGACGGTCTGGTAAATGCTGGGCCTGCTGGCTGCATTGCGATGGTTGCGGTATGCCATGACGTTTCGCTCTCCTGTGCTGCCCGCGTGGGGCGGAATCTGAAGGAGGGCATTTCGCCTTTGGCTCTCAATCAAATTTCTTTCGTTGAGTGCCCCCGCTTCATGTCTTGCGCGGCGGGCAGGGACGAGGCGGGTTCGGTCAAGGGCGCGCTGCTCTTGCGCGTTTATGGAGCGTCAGCGAACACCCTTGACGGGTTCCGACCGGCTCTGCCATAAAGCCGCATGAAGCGGGGGTACTTGATGAAAGAAGAAATTTTGGTCACTTCCGCATTGCTTTTCTTGGGCAGGAGACTTCTTTCGTCTCAACATTCCCCAATCCGCCATACCGGAATATGATGGCTAACGTCCTCACAATTTATGCAAATCTGACACGAAGCGAGGGAAAGAGCCTTGGATCTGAATGGCCTTGAGCAACTGCCGAACGGCGCACGGTTTTATCGTTGTGACCTGCACGTACATTCCTATGGCGGATCGCACGACGTGCATGACGCGACCATGACGCCGGAAGCCATTGTCCAGACAGCGGTGCAGGAAAACCTTGCGATGGTCGCTATCACCGACCACAACGAAATCAACAATGTGCAGCGAGCCATTGATGCAAGCAAGAACACCTCCGTGACGGTCGCGCCGGGGGTCGAACTCTCCACGCCGCAGGGCCATCTGCTCTGCTATTTTCCCGACGTTCAGGCTTTGCAGCAGTTTCACGGAAGGCTCCAGTTCGCAGACCGCCAAACCGCAAACTCGCGCTGCAATCAGTCCATGTTCGAGTGTCTGGAAGAGTGCCAAAGGCTGAAGGGGTTCTGCATACTCGCGCATGTGGACAGCGACAAGGGCTTTGAAAAGGAAGTTCCCGGTGCCAGCCCCCACAAAGCGGACGTGATCGCACATCCTGCTCTGTTGGGGATTGAGCTGAAACAAGCTACCTCCGATGTCAGTTACAGCGAAGATGATCCCGACAATGGACGCAAGAACATGGGAGGGCAACGCATCGTCCGCCTGAATCTTGGGCTGCGTCAGTTTCTCGCCCGCGTGATGAACTCAGATGCGCATAGCTTGGACGCTTTAGGAAAAAACGCACAGGGAGACCGGAGAGTTACGCGCGTCAAGATGAATGCTCCATCCTTCAGCGCGCTGCGAGTCGGCTTGGAAGATGCCGAGGCCCGTGTGCGGATTGAAGCGCAAATCCCCTTCAGCATTCCGTCTGTGGTCGGCATTCACATGGAAGCAGGGTTCGTCGCCGACCAAACCATCCACTTAAGCCCAAACCTCAACTGCATTATCGGCGGACGCGGGACGGGCAAATCAACTTCGCTCGAAGCCATTCGATGCCTCTCACGCGACGGCACCACCGCGTACATGGTCGATTCCGAAGTATGGCCCGCGCGCATTTATCTCTTCTGGCGGGATCAGGCGGGCCACGTTATCACGCTGACCCGCCCGCTTGGAGGAGAGATCGAGAACGTAGACGACCCGCTGGTCGGGCCTACCAGTTTCGATGTGGAATGTTTTGGGCAAGGGGAAGCAACGAAGATCAGTGAGAGCGCCAAGGAGAGTCCGCTGGCGCTGTTGAAGTACCTCGATACCTTCATTGACCTTGGGGAAGCCGTGCGCGAAGAAAACGAGGCGCGCGATGCTCTGCTGAATTCGCAGAATGGGATCGAAAAGGCAACCCAGCAAGCGGATTTGTTGCCGGGCTGGAAGCAGAGTTTAACGTCTACCCAAGCGCAAATCGCCGCCTTGGAAAAGGCCAACGCAAAGGAAGTGCTCGGCCTCCAGCGTCATCTTGCAACGGAAAAGCAGACACGAGTTTCGCTCCAGAACAAGGTCAAAAGCATCAAGCAAAACCTGACAAGTACTGGCCTGCCGGATGAAGTCGCCGAGCTGTGCGAACTGGGGGACGTAACCTCGGACAAGGCAACGAACGAATTGAAAGCCATCCACAGCGCGGCGGTGGTGTTCTCTTCCGATGTCGAACAATCGCAGGACGCGCTCGAAAAGAAATTCGCGGTGCTGGAGAAGACCGCGAACGATCATCTTACTGTCTGGAGAAGCCGGGACACTGCCGCGCTCGCGGAGATCGAAGAGAAGCGAAAGGCGCTCGAAGCGCAAGGAATTAAGCTCGACATGGCCTACATCCAAAAATTGGCGAGAGATGAGGCACAAGCGAAGCAAAATATCGCAACCTACGAGGCATGGGGAGCCAAGCTCAAGGACCTCCAAAAGGAGCGAATCAAGCTGCTGAAAGCCCGCTGGTCCGCACGCCAGAAGATAGCTACGCTGCGCACGGGCTATGCGGCCGGGGCGAGCGCCACGCTGAAGAGCGCGCTTTCTGACCTGCAAGTGAGTCTGAAGTTTTCATCCGATGCGTATTCGCCGGATGCAGAGGCACAGATCACCCAGGCAATGGGATGGCGGACGGTGCAGGTGCCACGAGCCAATATTCTGGTCCAGCAACTAACGGTGCCGAAGCTGCTGGAGGCCATCGAAAAGAACAACATCGCTGCCATTACCGCGCTGAAGGATGCGGGGGGCGCAACGGTGTTTGACAAGCAGGATGCGCAACAGATTATCGACAGGCTCCGCGAAGCCCCGGTGCGCTTCGCATTGGAGCGCATAGCGATAGACGATCTCCCGAAGCTCACCGTGACCAAAATGGTAGGACAGCCGCCGAAGCCGATCAGCCGCGATTTCTCTCGCCTGTCCCTAGGACAGCAGCAGTCGGTCCTGCTGGCGCTTGTGCTGTCGTCCAAGAGCAACCAGCCGCTCATCATCGACCAGCCGGAAGACAACCTGGACAGCGAATTCATATCCTCAACACTCGTCCCCGTATTGCGCCGGGCCAAGGAGCGGCGGCAAATCATTATCGTCACGCATAACGCCAACATCGCCATCCTGTCCGATGCGGAGCAAATCGTTGTTCTCAAGAGCAACAGCGAGCGCGCGCAGATTACGGCGCGGGGGTCAATTGACGATCCGGTAACGCGGGACTCCGCGTGCAATATCCTGGAAGGCTCGAAGGAAGCCTTCAACACTCGGGCAAAGATTTATGGAATTCGATAGGTGCTCGACAATAAACAAGGATATGGCCGTATTCTGTTTTTGCACGAAATCGGAAACGAGGCAAACAGTGGTCTGAACGGCGGGCATTTGGCATGATTGCACTCTCTCAAAGGGAGGAAGGAAGTAGCTGGAAGGCTGCGAATAGGAGATGAGAACATACCAGGGCGAAGAAGAAACAAGCCTCGGAAAAGGCGGAGTTCACGAAATGAGAAGAATTCCTCTCTGTAGCTGAGCTTCGCTTCCTTGCCCGGGCCTTTGCGCGCCAATCGCGAATCCGGGTCCGTCTGGGATTCATGCGTCTCATTCGAGCGCCGCTCGCCGTGGAAGTCCACCGTCGGATTGCCCGGATCGTCGTCGTTGTTATCCGAACTGGCGCTCTCGTCCTTCACGCGGAAACTCTTCGCTCCCGCCCACGCCTCCAGCAGCGTGCCGTCCACCGTGAAGTGCTCGTCGCTGGCGAATCCCTTTTCCCGCGCCATCTCCACCACGGCGGCCAGAAATTGCTTGGCCACATCGGCTCCCAGCAGCCGGTCGCGATTCTTGCTGAACGTCGTCGCGTCCCACACCCGCTCGTCCAGGTTTAGCCCGATGAACCAGCGGAACAGAATGCTGTAGTCGATCTCTTCCATCAGCAGCCGCTCGCTGCGCACCGAGTACAGCAGTTGCAGCACCAGCGCCCGCAGCAACTTCTCCGGCGCAATCGAGGGACGCCCTTCGCGTGAGTACATCCGGCTGAACTCCGGAGACAGCCCCCGCAGCACCGCGTCCACCAACTGCCGGATCGCCCGCAAGGGATGATCTTGCCGAACCCGCGCCTCGGGAGACAAATCCATCGGAGTGGTTGGTGCTCTGCGAGGAAGTTGGAGCACAGAAACCAACCGGGGCTGAAAAGCTCATTTGACTACAGTCAAAGAGGAACGCCGCTGAAAGGCGTGCTTTTTGAGGGCGGTCAAAGGGAAGGGCGGGTTAAACGACCCGCCCTTTTTCCATATCATTGCTGCCGTGATTGAGGGTAAGCTGTTCAGCTTCTCTGGATATGCCGCCCAACCTAGCAAAAACCCAAAAACACGAAACCGGGCGCAATCGATGACCACGCCCGGTCGAAAAAAAGAAGCGATCAAGCGCCGTTTGAGGGCACGGCAGCTAGGCTGAAAACTGGTGAGATTTCAATGATTGTTATGCCTACGGTACCCTCCTTCACCCGCTTGTGGGTTTCTGAAAAAGTCCTCGCGCCTCGACACTGCCCTCAAGCTAAGGTCTGGCGCGAGAGCGTGCTGTGCCCCTATTAGATCTCGTTTGGAAATTGTTGCAAGTGGAAAATCACCTGAGATATGACAGCGGTAATGAGTTTCACGCCAGCAGCTCATGCCGGACGGCCTCATGGGGGAGTCGATGACGACGCCGAGATGTCTCCGTAGAACTCGGCGCTGAAAACAGGAATGCTGCGAGTTCTACGGTAGAATGAAACATCACCCACAAATTTCGATTTTGAACCGTTATATCGCGGAGGGGAAATCTATGGCAAAAAGACGTGGCAATCCTAATTG
>PJLO01000037.1 GCA_003010405.1 Acidobacteriota bacterium
TTCCGGCGGACTACTTTTACTCCGCCGCAGAACGCCGCTCCCGCGGCGTACTGTGACCTATTTTTGCTCCGGCGCTTACATGTGGCTACGATGTTGAGGGAGTATGTCCCGTTTGAGGATGTCGATGAACTCCTGAACGTACTTATGGAGCGCAAACGCCACGCCGAACGCCGCCCGGTTTCATCAAGAGCAAATTCACAGGCTGCTTCGCATCTTCAGGACTTTAACGATTTTCTGATCAAGAAGATGTATCTGAGCAAAGTCGCCGCTGCCTGCATCACCAAATACGTAAAAAACGGAGTTCTCCGCGAGAGCTTGATTTCGGACGGAAAAGAGGCAGCTCTGTAGCTCAGAATGTGTATCAAGACGTCATTAAAGGCCGGGCCTTGATTTCCCGGCCTTTACTTTGTCCATTGCACTCTCCACACTCCCTCGCCTAAACCGGCTTGTCACTCTCGGGATCTGTCCAAAGTTCCGGGGTTATTTCGTCTCGCAGGTCCTGAGCGATCTCCGGATCAATTCGCATCGGCAGCAACATGAAACCGAGAGTCGGTACGTCTGATTGTATGGAGTCATCCAGCTCGGCTAAATTGTGTTCTACAATGTCGATCGCACACCTACGACATAGAAGCGTGACACCAACTTCAGGCTCAGTCAGCTGACCATCAGCATAGGTCACTTCCCCATCCAACGTTACAAGGCGAAACTCAGGAGGGTTCTTACAATCCAATCCGAAGCAGGTCTTAATGTCATCCTTGTCGAATGATGTCGTCACATTCCTACTCCTTCCCTCAGGAACTGGCATCATCTGGACGCCAGGCCACTGAATTGCAGACGTCGGTCAACGAAAAGAACGCGCAATTGGACAGCGGGTATTCATTATCAAATGCACGGAAGGTGTTCAGCTTGGCTGCGTCAGTCTCCTTGGGCATCAGCAGCGTCAGTCTCACTGCCTGCATAAACTGGCCGTGAGTGAAGATCAGCACTCGACTGTTAGCTGGAAGCTTTGCCAAGCGACCCAGCAGGCCCTCTGCTCTCCGCAGCAGATCGGAGAAGCACTCTGTGGCCGAACTATCTCGATACGCAGGGTCTCCGCTTTTCCAGAAGGATTCGACCGCCGGCAGCCGCTCTGCCATCGTGGTGCCCCGCCAGCGAACCGGATCCAGGTAGGTAAATTCCTGAACTGGCCACTCCTCAACTGGCACTTGCGGAAAGCGCTCAATTGTCGGCTGTGCCGTGAGTTTGGTGCGTAGATATGGGGAGATAACGATTAAGGTCGGAGACTCGGTCCAAGTGTTAGCAAGCTCTTCGGCCTGACTCACACCGTTTTCAGTCAGTTCAATCACGGATGGCCCGACGGTAGCCATGCCGGCGTTGCCCGTGCTCTCAGCGTGGCGGATTAGAGTCACGATCATAGGCCAAGCATATACTCCCTTCTCACGAGCCAATCAAAATTACGTGCAGTTTACCTCATCACTTCGAGCAAATGGCGCCCAAGGTCTGCTTGAGCAGTCCCACGAGTGGCCACATCGAGAAGGCCTCGAACCTGGGGATCTCTGACAGATTTCAAGCTGTGGGATTAGAATGTTACGTGTTTAACCCTCCCCCCAAGAAAGGGCTCGGACTCTCCGAGTCGGGCCTTTCGTTTTCAGGACTGCCCAGAAAACAATGCCGTTCCGCCGAGATAATCATTACGTGCCGTGCCTTTACCTGAAGCGATTTGCCATCAATGGGAAGCTCTGGACCTATCCTCTGTTCGTTGCACACAAAAACGTACCATTCTGGCGAGCAAGCTCCCCAAGCGGAATTGGCTATCGCACACACCTTTACAGCCGGATGGTGGCTGGCGTCGAATCGGATGAGTTTGAAACTTGGCTGAACGACGAGTTCGAACAGCCGGCGGAAGAGGCGATCAGGAGAGCGACAGAAGACCTTCCACTGACGCCCCGCCACTGGAGGGCTCTCGTCCGATTCTTCGCCGCTCAAGATGTCCGGACACCCGCTCGGCTATTTGAACGCCTGCAGGCGTGGAACAAGACCGTTCCGGCGATGCTCGATGAAGTACTTCGGCAGTCCGTGAAGAAACTCGAAGAGACACGGCGGTCCGGAGTTCCACTGACACACACGAAGACTCCGCACAGTGAACTTCTACCCATTCGCGTTAGCACTCATATCGAGCCGGGAGCGAAGTTCGGAACTGTGCGGGCGGAAACCGTTGTTGGCCGCGATTACTGGTTATTTGGCATTAAGCGCTATCTCACAGAAACGCTCAAGGTGCTTCTTGAACATCGATGGACGATCCTGCGGCCACACAACGGGATGTGTTGGTTCACCAGCGACGATCCTGTGATCAAGCTCAATTACAACAGTCTGACCGATTACAACCTGGGTGGGGGATGGGGCAGCGCGGGGACGGAGCTTATGCTTCCGCTAAGTCCACAACATTTGCTGGTCACACAGGTTGGTAAGCGGCCACAAAAGCGGGGGTGGAGGTTCCCCGAGCGAGAAACCACAATCATCCGTAGCTTCATCGCCGAGCACGCACACCGCCTCCTGATAGCCGCAACGCCCGATCCTGAGGTGCCGCAGTTACGCCCCCGCTTGGTCAACAGCGAGTTCGTGCGCAATGAGGCGGAGCAGTGGAGGAAGTGGCACGAAGATCAGATACGGACAGAGAGAGAACTGATGGGACAAGATAGCATTCCAATAACCCCTCTTGCTCAGGATGTGTAAACCACTGAAATCACACTCTCACCGCTTGAGAGGATTGGCGTTCCAGAACTAAGTGTTTCTGAGACAGGCGGCGAGATGATCATTGAGCGCAATGCGTGATCGGAAAACAGAAGAGCACTCCAAAGCGAGCCAAAATTGCCGGGGAGTATTAGGCAGGAGGAGCAGTAGAGGCGGGCGGCTCTGTTTCAGGTTTGTTTTCGACATCAATCGTAAGATCGGTCATCCCTTCTTGTTTATGGAGCCATTTTTGCAACTGATCCACAAGAGCGTCGGGCTGCAATTCGTACCGAATGTTGAGCGTAACTACCTTATCAAATGGGATTACCAAGTTGGCTCCGGGAATCACCTTCCAATATGCTCCAATCGGTGGCAGTTCTTCATTTGAAGCAGTGCATCGCACTCTGTCGGCCTCGAGTCTCGAGTATTGGAAACGCTTGGCCTCTTTGAGCAGTATCCCGCTTAGGCTCGCATCCGGCTTTAGAAAATAGTTTTCGACCGTCCCACGATATAGGTGACCGTCTGTTGTCATGACATCAACTTCGACGGTGCGCTTTTCCCTTGGATGGAACACAAAGGAGGTCAAGAGCGGTTGCCACTCGGATGTCTTACTCAGGAGAATTGGTCCAATCCGCCTCTTAAACCAGTCATACTGATTAAGCTTTCCGAAATTTTGCACAATCAGCGCCATCACTACGATCTCTAGCGTTAATAAGGAATAGGTCCAAACGAAGAATCTAAGCTGATAGTGCAGGACGATCCACCCCGATTTCCAGAAGGCAGATTCATTCGCCCTGAAGTAACTGTCAGAGTACATTGCCGCAATTACACGCTGATAGTCATCGATTTTTGTGAGAAATGCGGTATCTGGGACTGCAAATGGGTGGTGGCCAACAAAAACACAGCATTTAGAGAGCGACCACGCCGCAAAAACGGGGATTCCCGAGACCAGGATACCCGTGAAGATCTCCTCCGTTCGGGTGCGCTCGCCTTTCAGCCTGAAGGGAATAGCCAATCGATCAAAGAGGAATACAGGAAGGAATACATAAAGACCCAGCAAGGCTGAGGCTAGAATTGCCAGCATCCGTTATGCGCGCCTTCTCTGTCTAATCACCAGATTCCTCTCCCGATCCAACACGAACGAATCCCCTCGACGAACCGATTCAATAATCTCGGCCTTCCGTTGTTCTAGGCGCTTCTCCAAAACTTTCTCTGGCGTGTCTTTACTTAGGGATTCCGCGAGTTTTTGAAGATTAACGGTCATTTCGCACTCTCTTCTTGTTTGATGCGTACTTAACCCTTGCCGATTCGATCTCTGCTACTACCCAGCTTGAGTCCGGCTGACAGCGCCAACTTCAACTAAGGACCGAAGATACAGTCAATCAATTCCAGGACGTCCATGGACGGCAGGAACGCCGCTGCGCTCGCTATCTTCCGTGGAGATCTAAGAATGCGGGGTGGAGCACAGATACGCAGTGACACACGTCACATGTGATGGTGAGAGTTCCTAATCCAGCATTGCCATTTTCCGAAGGACTGATTATGGAACTTGCGATGTTGTGCCTAGCCAAAGCTCACTCGGAACTCACTTGGTGACCGAGTACCCCAGTCAAGCGCCACTCCACTCTAGTACCACCGCCCCAGCCGCCCGAAAGCTTCCCTGCCGACCCTCCATCTTGACAACATAGGCAAATCTGCCGATGATAAGTAAATGCGTTACCCGGGCGGCAAGAGCAAGTGCTTTCAACAGATCGTGAACTTGCTTCCGCCACACTCAACCTATATCGAAACACACTTAGGCGGAGGGGCGGTCCTGCTGCAAAAAGCTCCAGCCCAAAAGTCCATTGCTCTTGACGTTGACACCCGAGTGATTGAGTGGTGGCGGGCTAATCATCCAAATCTGGCTACATATATTGCGGGGGACGCTACAAGCTTTCTCCGTGATTACAGTTTTGATGGATCAGAGGTCATTTATTGCGATCCGCCCTACCTCCCCTCTACCCGCAAGCGGTCCCGAGTCTACCGCCACGAACTGACAGCTGAAGACCACCTCGAATTACTTAAAGTCCTTAAGCGCATTCGGGCACGGGTCATCATTTCCGGGTATCCATCGGACTTGTACGATTCAGAGCTCCGTGGGTGGACTCGGGTCCAATTCACGACAAAGGCCCATGACGGCGTCCGCACTGAGTCGTTATGGGCGAACTACCCCTTGCCCCACAAACTCCACGATACCCGTTATCTGGGAACAACGTTCAGAGAGCGACAAGACATCAAACGGCGATTGGAGCGCCTGCGACAGAGAATTTTGCGCCTTAGCATTCAAGAACAACACGAAGTTGCAGCGTGGCTTGCTGCTGCGCTTCTCGACAAAGGAGAAGAGCCATGCCTTATTTCACATTCCTAAGGCACGATGATGCGCACACAGTGGAGATTCCGCTGGATTCTGACGAGGTGATGCCGGGCATTCACTGGGGAGATCCGTGCGCCCTGTTTACGCCAGCCTACTGGTACACGCAAGCTCTCATGAGCGAAGGGAACGGCTCAGCACCGCGAGCTCATCGCATCGGAAATACGTTTGAAGAAGAAGTGACAGCATGCCTCTTGGGCGGCTATGGCATTCCTGCGGAGGTTGGGCTTGCTGCTTTCAAGAGGTTGAGAAGTGAAGGGATCATTCGCAATTTATGTTCTGATCCTTCAGCGATCCAGAAACTGCTAAGAGAACCACTGGAGATTGGTGAACGGTTGGTCCAGTACCGGTTTTGGCATCAGAAGTCCGAATACCTAGCCAACGCATATTCTGAACTCGAAAAACGCGAGTTCTCGATGCATGACCCTGTTTCGCTAAGAAACCAACTGCTTCGTATTTCGGGAATTGGACCTAAAACAGCTTCCTGGATCGTCCGAAACTGGTTGGATTCAGACGAAGTGGCGATACTCGACATTCACATCGTCCGAGCGGGATTGCTTGCAAAACTCTTCTCACCTTCCGACCGTGTAGCCAGAGACTATGCAAGTATGGAAAACAGGTTCATTTGCTTCGCATCTGCGCTTTCTGTTCGAACCTCCTATCTCGATGCGCTGATCTGGGCCACCATGCGGATGACGCCGCGGCTCGTAATGCGCCTTCTCCATCCCACGAAAAAAACCCTTCTTAGATCGCCTTCGAACCTACCAATGCAAGTCCTGTTGCCATTGGCCTAAACGGCAGGTTCCGAATCAATTTCTCGGCCGCTGTGGTGCCAGTTCGGCCGAGGATCCGAAATGCCAAGTTGTGGGCCGAAGCTACGAGTGCGGCATGCCCAAGTAAGACGCCAGCATCGCGCAACAGCAGTGGTTTATAGTTTTCGTAATAGGCATCGGCAAGGTCGCAGTCACTCAAGAGACACACGGCCACACCACCGTGTCCAGGCATGTGCTCCTCAACCAATCCGAGCAGCCTCGTTGATGCATTGTCATCTGTCAGAATACTTCCAAGTGCATGGTACTCGGGAAGGTATACGCACCATCCCAATCCTGAAAGAAACATCAGGAAGTGTGCCGGATGCAGCGCGCCCATGGATGCAACTGCTCGCTTTTGCCGGTTGCTGTCACTCTGTTCAATGCATCGCAATCCTGACACATCGTGTAGGAAACTCGACAGTTGCGAAAGGGGGAGCGGTGCGAAATTGTCTGCGGACTCGCGATTCGCGAGGGCAGAGGTAAAGCTGACCGGAGAAGCTTTGGGAGGCGGAAGCCGGACGACAGTTGAAACTGGCACAGACCTCCGCCTGTAAGCTCGGGGGGAATCTCGCCGGATCACATCAATCGTTTCAATACTCTCCATATCCCAGCTCTCTCATCGTCTCCCGATGTTTGCAACACCCTCTACAAGCACCGCATCCAACCGGCGCGACATGACAAGAATGCGCCCAGCCAAGGACTGAATGCGGCACAGCAACGCGTCGGCAGAGTTCGACTGTGGTTTCGCCCAGAGCTGGCGCTTCCAGCGCGATGCCACCTTCCTGCAACTGCAGCAGACGATCCATCAGATCAACAAATGACGGCCGCCCATCCGCGTGGGACGAATCGTTGGCGACACTCCCAATGACCACTCTGCTACATCTCTCTTCCACGGCTACTGTGGCACCAAGAGTAATTAACAACTGATTTCGAAATGGCCACCACTCCGGCACCGGTGCAATGGCTGAGGGCGCACGGCCAGCCATATCTCCAGACCCGAGAGATGAGCAGTCGACGCACAGAACGCAATGCCGCAAGCCGAGTTCCTGGCACACAGCGGTAGCCGCGCGTTTTTCCCCTTCTGCTGAAAGTTGACCATAGTCAATGGTCAGGCAGAGCGAAGGACGCAAGTGCCAGGCGAGTGCAATCGAATCCATTCCTCCAGACAGCAGCAAGAGGCGGTTCATTGCCACACCGCCCAAGCTGTCTTATAAATCGCCGAGACAAAATCCGCTACAACCTCACATCCCGTCCCAGCGACCATTTTCAATGGTTCCTCCGGCGTGCATTGCGCAAATGCTATGACCGGCTTCTGTTCCGCCCTGGCAAAGCCCACCTCGAAGACTGTTCCGGGATCGACTCCATCGAGAATTGCAAATACTACGCGGCTCTTCTTCAACGCCGAGATGTCTTTAGGTGCAACTTCTAGCGCAGTCCCGATCCCGATGTCATGGTACGGTGAAAATACACGCAATCCCATGCCTGCAAGTGCGGCGCGCGCTTCATCGATTAGCCATAGCTGCGCCATGTTAAAGAATGGTCCAGCAAGGTACACGTCGAAAGTGTCAGCTTCGAAATGTTTGTCAGAAATCTGGGCAATTGGTAACGCGCTTTCTTCGTCAATCACTTCGCGCGAAATCGGAAGGGAGCGTGTCTGGACGTAGTCTGACGTCGCACGCGACGCGCTGCGAGCAGCATCTACTGCGTTAATGCCATCGATTCCCCACTTGGCGGCAAACACAGCGGCAAAAACGTCTCCGGAGCCGATTGGCCACACATTCTCGACCTGGTAAGCAGGGATGGTAGTGATTTGCTCGTTCTGCCATATGAGAGCGCCTCGGGGACCACGCTTGATGACGATGACGTCAGCTTCAGAGTCTTTCACTACCTTCGCGATAGCTTTCATCAGGTCATTATTGTTGCCAAGTCGCTTCGCTTCCGTCGCATTTAATACGTATGCGAGCCGGTCAGGACGAACTGTTGAATGAAAGTGCTTCGGCGAGAGTGGGTTTTGAGGATCGTAGATGATGATCTTGGCCGTCACATCCACGTCAGCCTCAAGCATTCCGAATTGCAGGACACAATCGCCGCACCCCTTCAGATGAACGCGCTCGAGTTCGTGAATTGGGGGCGAGATAATAGGGGTCGAGAGGCCATGATCGTAGCGGAACACGACAGTGGTAGGAATTGGGGTTGATTGAAAACTGAATCCGACCGTCTGAGAAATGGCTGCAAGGAATGGTTGCGCCAAAGATTCCGCCGCAGTTACCAGCTTGGTTGAAATTGCCAGCTCTTTGATAGCTGCAGCTGCACGCCCTCCACTACCCCAATACTCATCACTCGGAGGAAATCGACAGATCTCACGATAAAAGCCACCGACAATGGTCAAACTGCGAGTCACGCTACCGCCCTCACACGGACCCTGCATGCCCCCCCCTGCACACTGGTTACCTCTGCAATATACGTATAGCCGGATTCGACGCACTCCACGAGCTTCTGGATAATGCTTGATGTAATACTTCCAGCGACTTGTCCCTGAAACATCGCACGAACTACGGGTGTGGCAGCAGTGTTATCGATCTCAATTTCGAGCAGAGAACCAGGCTGAAGTTGAGAGGTGACCTCCCGGCTAGGGGATGTCAATGCAGTGTCGCTTGTAAGACGGTCACAAGTGTCCCCTACTGGAACGCTCCACGAACCTCCACCGCTTCCTGACATCAGTTCTTCCTTTCGCAAAACAGTATTTGGCTGTCAGAGTGCTTGCTATGGCAGTCTTTTTGATCGCCCCCATACTACGGCTGCACCGAATGTGAATACAATTGTTTTCGGTCAGCGACGGATTCTGTTTCTCGGAAACTTCATTTGTTTTGGCTGTTCTCAGCGGTTTTGCTTCGTGCGCACTTGGTTGTCGTTGGTCTAGCAAGTTTCTGTTTTTTCGTTTGTTTCTTCCTCGACCTCACACTTACCCCGAGTATCTCCTCAACTTCCCGCTGCAACTCGGCCATGATTTCGGGCGCCGGCGGCGTGATGATCAGACCTCCGTCGTTCCACGGACGCGCTGATTCAGCGAGCATTTGCAGCTACGCCCAACATCCCAAGCGGTGGACATGGGAACCCGCGTAGCAACCGATTGTGCGCCTTCTTTCGGCGCCGTTCGTGTTCGCGCCATATCCGTATCAAAACAGCTTATGCTCCTGCGGCCCAGTGCGAGCTTCAGGATGCCTCAACAGTGTAATGGCGGACTACCCCATGCAAACTTGATCTCAGAGAGTCTTTACGGAGCGGAATAACTGCAAGCTCGAGTACTTCATTGGGTTCGGTTCTACCTGCAGGAATCCGAGGAGTTCTTGAGGATGGAAAGGCCGCGTCAGCGCCTCAAAGACATACCCGCGCGCGGACCGATTCGGCACCCCAGATTAGGTTGACGGGACTGTCGCAGAGAAGGATGCGGCAATCCGGGAAGAGTTGCTGGCACTAACTCTCTCGTGATCGTTGTTCTTTCCACGATGCGGGCTCTTGAGCTTGTTTGATGCAAACCAACTCCGACGGCTGTCAGGTAGGCAAGATGATGGAAGCGATGGTGGCGACCCCAATTGCCTTCCTTCTCGCAGCTTCTCCTCCGTTTTCATTGTGTCGTATATATCGTTGCACGATGGTTTGAGTGCGAAGATGCACGCTTCGGATTCCCCTTGGAACGACGGTACCGCAGCCTCAGAGCCTTGTAGATCGCCCTCTCAAGCTCTTCCTGCACCTCATCCGGCAATGGTGGAGGCACCGGCCTATTCCAGCGCCGCGAGTGACAGGCAGGGCATTCGCGCGGGACAGGCTCGGGCCGACCGCTCCACTTGTGTCCGCATAGCTTGCAACTCCTTTTCTTTTTGGACCCGTTGCTTGCCGATTTCATGCTATCTCCTCTTAAGTTCTTGAATATAAGAAACTTACCCCAGACGTCACAATCTCGATTGTGAGCCGCAAACGTCACTTAAAATAGCCCATCCAGAGCACCTGAATGTGTCGCGGTCACAGGCTACCGTTAAACCAGATGGAAGCTCTTGATTATGGATGCACTTAGTAGCTACAAAACCCGCCTGCCAGTAACGTTTAGGCATAGCGGGTTTAGATACAATGGATTTGTTGGCCACCTGGCCCGCGGGAAGCGCGGGTTCCAGTGCGAATGGTGACGCCAGTCCTCCCATCTTTCGCCGCCAGCGATGCGTTGGAGGCCTCCTGGCCTGCGGGTATGTCCGGCGCAGGTTCAGTGCGGTTGGTGCCGGGTGAAGTCTCACTTTCTGCAGCCTCCAATGCTCACCTCTCCTGAATGGAGTTACCGCCAGTGTTCCGATTTTTCATCGAATTCCGACTCCGCCCCCTCCTTTCGGGCTGGAAAGATTAATCCGGTTCGGGCTTCTGAATTCCGCTGATAAGGCCTTGAACGCCTTGCAGGAATTCACGATGCTTCTTTGCCCGCACTGTAGCCGAATGGTCGGCGGCTCGACGGCTACCTGCGTCGGAATTGTCCAGAATTCCCGACCGCGCTAAACTTTCAGGCCGAAAGGTAAACCATGAAACTTGCCTCCCTGCTCGCCGCCCTCATCCTTTTGTCCAATCTTTCCGTGGCCGCCACCAAGCACACCCCGCTCCCCGAAAAGATTCTCACCGCGAAGACCGTCTACATCGACAACCTCACAGGTAACGCCCGAGTTGGGGATCACGCTTACGAAAGCCTGCTCAAATCAAAGTGCTTCGTCATCGTGCAAGACAAAGACAAAGCCGACCTGATCGTTCGCTTATCTTTCAGTGGGCGAACAAGGGCAGTGGTAAGACCGGAAGACGACGGTTCAGTTAGCGCCGAGGAACATGAGCAGGCGTACGGTCGCACTATACTGACGATCATCGACGTTCCGACCCAGGCCACACTTTGGACAAACTCCCATCATTGGGAACGAAAAGCTGTTCTGCCTTTCGATCAGAAGAACGCCACTGCCGAGCTTGTGCGCGACTTCTGCGAGAGAGTCAAACAGCAGCGTCGCTCCTAGGCGCCTTCGTCCTCATCGCCTCCGCCACTTGAAGGGGCAGCGGCGGGCTGTCTAAACATCGACGCACCAGCCCCCCTCGCAAAGCCTGTACCAAGTTGCATGACGCCGTTGGCCAGCATATCCCCGAATCCCGTGTTGGCCGCCGCTGCCTGCTCGGCCGTGCCGAGAGAGCTGTTCGCTCCATTGAGCGAGGTTCCGTACATAGCTTCCTGCACCTGCGCCGGGAATTTCGAGGCATCCACGCCGAACTGCTTCGTCTGGTTCAGCTTGTCCAGTCGTGCGGCGTCGGCCGTAGCTAACTGATTCGTCAGATCGCGCGAAGCCGTGCGCCGAGACTCGGCCAACGTCGTTCCGTAGCCAGCCGTGTTCTCCCCGGTGCGCATCCGGTTCATCGCAAGGTCCGTGCCAACTGCATTGCTCCCGGCGGCTGCCGTGGTGTTGGCCAGCGTGTTCTGGTCCTTCATGTAGTCGCCGCCCTCCCCGTAGGTCTGGTTGGCTCCCTGCATGTAGTCTCGCAGAGACTTGCTGAAGTTCGAAACAGAGTTGTTCGCGTTCGCAAAGCTCTGTTGAGCGTTCGACTGGTCGGTTGCGCTGTTCTTCTTGGCGTTGTTGTACGTGTCGCTGAGCTGCTGGCGAGTCAAAGTCGTGCTCCTTTCCGGATGGACAAAGTGAAGAGATCAAGGTCGTCCTGCTTTTCAAAACCGTTTAGTTCGGCATGGCTGGCGATGTTTGCCGCGGCGCCTACTCCCTTCGGAACGCAAATGAATAGAGAGCGCACGCCCTTGTTCCAGCAGCTCATGTAAATCTCTGGGAGTAACGTCTGTAGTGCGGCTGTCGCAGCGGGGTTGTAGCCTAGCCGCACCTGCTGAATGTTCTTTTCGAAATAGAAAGCATCGAGGATTTCTCCTTCCTGCTCCACGACAAACCACTCGAGAATGGCCGGATCGTCGATAGCAGGCAAATCCATTACGTGCCCGAGCTTTTGTTCAAGTTCGCGATGCAGTTGTTCAAGCGCGGGAAAGTCCTTTGCAGTTGCCGGGCGAATGATCGGTGCCGACTTCTGCACCTCCGAAACATCTTGTTTCACAGGTTCCATGCGAATCTCCTCCTAGAAATGTTCCTTGAATGCAAAAGGCCCGCCGAAGCGAGCTAGAGGCGTTGCGAATTGCTTTATGCTCGGAACAATAGCGCCCGATAATTGTTCCCGGCGCTACTGCGCAGTTCTCACGATTGTGGGGGATTTTGTGGGACTAGCAAATGTCGCGTGTTGCCAACAAAGGAGTTACAGTGTCACGTTCCGTGCGAGCCTTTTGCGCTAAGTTCTTTATTTGTGAATTAATTAGAGCCAGCGATTGCTGATTCGTAATCGACAGGTCATCGGTTCAAGTCCGATCGTCGGCTCCATCAAATTCTTTTGTTTCAAGTACTTAGACCCGCTTCCCAGCGGGTTTCTTCATTTACTGCTGCACAACTGCTGCACACTGGATTTTTTCTTCCAACCTATTCATGGCTTCGGTGACGTCGGGACGTGCCATTTTTATGTAGCTACGCTGGGTCGTGCTCACGTCTTCGTGGCGCAGAATGGCCTGAATAACGTTGTCATCCACTCCGAGCCTTTTCAGGTTTGTTGCCAGTCCCCGCCGATAAGCGTGCCAGCCTTTCCAAACCAAACCGTTAACCTTCAGCACGGGTTTTATAATCCGGTCGGCGAGATTGTCCAAATCCAATGTCCCGCCAATCGTATTGCCGAACATGAACCCGGAAGCGTTCTCCGGACGGACAGCATTGAGCATTTTCCGAAGCGGCTGGATGACAGGTACAATTCCCGCGTCCTCTTCGTCCTCGCCCGTCTTGGTGTCCTTGACGCGGGTACGCCAGACTGAACGCTGGATGTTGAGTGCATGGCCGTCGTCATCATCCCACCACAACCCCCGAAGCTCCCCTTCCCGCAGTCCGGCGAAAGCGGCAGTACCGATAACGGCCCTGATTATTTTCGTGGAAATCTCCGGCCGGTACGCGACGTTCCCCTTCCTCTCGACTACAAGAGGCTTCTCCGTTGAGAACAGTTCCAGATGCTGCTCGATTTCCTCAAGAGAGTATGCAAGCCGCTTGCGACCGTGCTTCTTCCCTTTCGGAATTGACACACCCTGCATCGGATTTACGCCGTCAATAATCCCTTGCCGCCGAGCGTAAGTGAAAACCGCTGACAGCGTAACTTTTATCCACTTGTACGTCGCGTGGGATAATCCAGCCCCATGCTTGCGTTCAAGGTCAGCCATCAAGTGCTCCCCGTCTACGGTTCGAAAGCCCCGTACCCGGAACCGCTCCACCCGGTCTTTTATATGGCACCGCCACGCATCCCGGTACCCCTTTACTGAACTCGGTGCCAGTCTCCTTTCAATTGCCGGGAAATAACTATTCTCGACAAAGTCGATGAGGCTGACTCCTGCATCCGGACTGAATCCGACCCGATTCAGCTTCGCCATGAATTCATTTTTCAGCGGAACGACCTCGGATCTCTTGGGGTAGTCCCGCTTACTCGCAAGTCTCTGGGAACGTTGCACCATTGCTATTTGGCCATCTGGTTGCTTTTCCGGCGTTCGATATCGCAGGTACCACGCCCCATGTGATTCGAATAAACTGCCTTGCTGAGCCATTAAAAACGTCCTCCGTTCTTTGGCTCAGCTCTGCGCGATGTATTGCCAGCACGACGTTCCAGCCACGCATTCAGTTCCGGAGAGCCCCAGCGATAACGCCGATGCTTCCCGAGCCGGAAAACGGGAATCGGGTCTGAGGTCTTCGAACGCTTACTCTGGTCGATGATCCACGATTCCTTGACCTTGAGCCGTCCTGCTAACTCCGATGATGTTAGCACTTCATAATCTGCACCTGAAAAGTTCATGTCAGGCAATACTGAGAATGACCTTAGTCTGATTAAATCGACGCAACAAATTTTAAGAAGTCGGTGCTGTAGGAAGCAAGGAGAACCATTCTTCATCGCAATTTGGAGAAAGATAAGCCTCATGCAGTATTAATGTCGATTTCTGCGGAGGGCGCGACACAGGACACCATGGCATAGACTTTACCTGCATCCGTATAGGTGGACGGCTGAAATCGACTCGGTGGTCACAGCCGGGTGGCTGAGGGCGCGGAGTGTAGGGTGAGAATTAACTGAAAACTGAGATAGCAAATTTATGTTCTGAAGTGAGTGGCCTACGCAGAACTGATGCCGAATAAGTATGTTTTGTTCGAGTGCAGGACAATTACGCCAGAAAGATACGTGTTCAATTCGCAGATAAACTTCTTTACTAATCGTATTCAAATTTAAAGTAAGACGCTACGAGAGTGTAAGCATCCTAACTTGAAATTCCATAAGTCAAAAGTAGATCTAATAACAATTGCAGAACACCATACTTTGCCAGACATATATGTGAGAGTTACAATACTTATGAGTCGAAATTTAATCAGCGGCTCCTGTCTGTTTACTGTTCCGGTCAATACCTAAGGAAACTCTGATTAAGTCCTTCTCTGCATTCCACAGGGCCAGTGTGTAAAGTTAATCCAG
>PJLO01000038.1 GCA_003010405.1 Acidobacteriota bacterium
TTCCGGCGGACTACTTTTACTCCGCCGCAGAACGCCGCTCCCGCGGCGTACTGTGACCTATTTTTGCTCCGGCGCTTACAATGGCAATCATCACGTTGTTGTGGGTGGTTGTTGGCTACAGCCTGTGCTTTGCTCCGGGCAATGGAATCATTGGTGGTTTCCAGTACGCCTTCCTGCATGAATGACGCCCGGCCCCGGTCAGAAACGAATACTTCAACTTCACTGCGCTTTCTGAGAGCAGCGATATGAACATGTTCGCCTTCAGGGCTGTAGTGAATTGCGTTTGCAACCAAATTGGTGAGAATTTGCACAAGTTCGGCATCGATGGCGTAAACTCTCAGTTCGCGCGGCACATCGATGTCGAAGCTAAGCCGCTTCTTCGCGGCTGTAAATTTAGCTGCCGCCACAACATTGTCCGTCGTGTGTCGCAAGTTGACAGGGGCAGGCTCACGAGTCTGGCGATAGTATCCGAGCACCTGTTTTGAAATCTCAGCTACCCTGTCGACCTGTTCCTGTGCCATTGTTAGATACCGCTTAGCCTCATCTCTCATTTCTTCGCTGTCCAACAGGAACAGCAGGTTGGTTACAGCCTCCAGCGGGTTGTTGATTTCATGCGCAATCTTAGCCGCCATCTGTCCGGCAACTGCGATTCGTTCCAGTGTGACCTGTTGCTCACGAGAAAGGTCTCGAGCCGCGGCAATCGCGACTTGATCACAGACAAGCTGAATGAGTTGCAGTTCCTCCGCTGTGTATTCGAGGCGGCTGCGCGTTCCAAAGGAAAATGTACCGAGCAGTTGGTCATTCGTAATGAGAGGCTGGCAGGTGTAGCAGGTAATTCCGATTGAATGAACAAACAGCGTAAGATCGTTCACGCATTCAGGAATCCGCGGTACGTACATCGAGTTGCGACAACGAAAGATCTCACAGGAAGAGATGCAGTACTCGTCTCGATTTCTCCAAAGAATTTTTCATGGTCGGCAGTAAACGAACAAAGCAGTAGCGTTCACTCTATGCCGTAACTATGCATTTTTTTGTAGAGGAGGGGGCGCGTAATGCCGAGCAGTTTAGCGGCCTGGGCACGGTTGTTGTTGCAGCGGGCCAATGCAGTGCCAATTGCGCGCCGCTCGGCCAGCTCAACCAATGTCTGCAGATTGCACTCATCTTTGAAGGAGAATTTTCCGCGTCCAACCCCGCCAAGAAGGAGCACCCGCAAGTGCTCAGCTGTGATTGTGTCCTCACGCACAATGGACATGGCGCGTTCGAGCACGTTGTGCAGTTCGCGGACGTTCCCCGGCCATGAGTAGTTCTGAAGCAATGCCATGGCGTCGTCGCTGAGACTCTGGTACTGGACTCCGTGATCTTTCTTGAGCTGCTCCCAAAACATGTTGATGAGGCTTGGTATATCTTCCGTACGTTCACGCAGTGCGGGGATAGTAATCGGGATCACGTTTATGCGAAAGAACAAATCCTTGCGAAACTTTCCCTCATCCACCAATTTCTCGAGGTTCTGATTTGTGGCAGCGATCACCCGGACATCGACTTTGACCTGCTTGGTGCCACCAAGCTTTTCGATCTCCCGCTCCTGGAGTACGCGAAGCAGCTTTGCCTGAGCCTCCAAAGGCATATCGGCAATTTCATCAAGAAAGATGGTGCCGAGATTGGCGAGTTCAAACTTGCCGAGTTTGCCGCCTTTCGAAGCCCCGGTAAACGCTCCCTCGGCATAGCCAAAAAGCTCAGATTCGAAAAGGCTTTCCACGATGGCAGAGCAATTCACACGCACAAACGGGCCCAGCGCACGCAGACTTGTCGCATGAATGGTGTGTGCGTACACCTCTTTACCCACTCCACTCTCGCCTAGCAGGAGAATGGTGGCATCGGTAGGCGCAACCCGAAGAGCAGTTTCCTTCGTCGCCGCCGAACGCGGTGAGACGCCGACGAGGTCATCGGCGGTGTAGCGTGTGTCGACAGGTTTATCCACGCGAGTTCTATAAAACGCAAGCTGAGACTTAAGCCGATCCAGTTTCGAGCTAAAGTGCTCCAGACTGGCGTCATCCCGAAAGATGATTTGGCCAATTGCCCCGATAACTTTGCCGTCCCTGAAAACAGGAATTCGGTTGACGACGCAGCGGCGAGAGGATTCCATCTGCGTCTCGGCCATTTCCGGAATGCCGGTCTTGAGGACAAGATGCATCCGTGTGTTCTCCACGACGTCGGTGACGTGGCGACCGATTACATCCTGAGCACGGACATTGCGAGCTTCCTCGAAGCTGCGGTTTACGTAGACAATGATGCCATCGCTATTTACAAACTGCAGCCCGTCAGACGAAAGGTCGATGATCGTCTTCAAGAGTTGCATGCGTTCATTCATTTCGCGGAACTCTTCGCCTTGGAGTAGCTTGTTGTCCACATCCACGAGCAGGAAGAGGAGTGCATTCTGCCCTGGGATCACCGGAAATGGGATAACCACCCACAGAAGCGTCCGCTCACGGATGGTGAAGACGCGCACCCGCTCAGGGCGTTCGGAACTTGAGTTGAAAAAATCTTGGAATATTTCGAGGTCGCTCAGTTTATTGCCAAAAGATGGGAAAAAAGCACGAAAGGGCGGATTGGTAAAAAGCACGGATCCATCAATGGTGGTGAGGACGGCCATCACATCCAGCATGGCTATCCATTGCTCAACAGCATCGAGAAGGTTACATTGGGTGCGCTCGTCAATCATGCTGCAACCGCGGAATCCGGTTCCGCGCTGCCCATAGTGTATGGTCACCAACTCCCTTCCGCAATGATAATCGCCACCGAGGCGTGCTCCTACTCAGCTTTACCTGCAGGAAGCCTTGGGAACAGAGTGCTCTAATTCTTCGACGCCAATGCGGGCGAGTTTCGAGGCTGGAATCGCCGCCATTTTCGATTGTTCACATGGAGTTCCTCCCCTAAATTCCTGAGTGCGCCCTGTATGACTTCCCGTTCATCCTCACCTAAACCGTTATACAGTTTATGCAGGGAATGTAAAAGCTCCCTAGCCTCTGTTTGTGTACAGGCCCGTTTTTCACATAAGGTATTCATGGATTGTCTTCCTTTTTACTTTTAATATTTACCTTCGTGAGTTCCGGTTGAACTCGGGACCAGACTGGCTAGGCTTCGCCAACAGGGCTGCTGCTAAATCGGAGGGGGATTGCTCCCCCTCCCCCCCTCCCGCGGTCCCTCTCTCCCGCGGTATCTCCCTATGACTTGTATGTCACAGGTGATAGCAATCTGCCGAACCAAATACGTCTATACAGCTGAACCTAAAGCGCTGCGATTCGAAGCCTTCGAGAACCTGCTCATCAATAACGGCTCCCTTTTCCTTTAACCGGATCCAGGCCTGAACGCCCTGAACCACCATCTGCAAAGAGCGCTAGGGTGAAGTCGCTGGTCGCGTGAACGACCAGGGCATTACGGGCGTTTCACTAACTTTCTTAGCCATTTGCGACTCCTTACCCCGGCACCGTCCAACCATTAACAAGGAGTAGCTTTCAGTGCGCTCGCACTGGCCTCCTTAAAGCACCTGGAGAACCGTTTAAAGAAATCGCAGAAATAAAATTCAAGTCTCTGAAAATAAAGGGATTTAAAAGTATGAAGAAAATTTTCGAGAAATTTCGAGAATCGGAAACATGTAACGTAACGTGACAGGGGATGGGGCAAGAAGCTAGCTTACGATCTATATGGAACTCGTAACTCGTTGAAATAAATAGAATATCCTAAGAAACTCATGTCCTTTGCTCGTAGCGTCACGCTTCTGACACACGTCACATCGGTGACACACGCTTACGTAACTGATCCTTTTCTGTGGAAAGTAGCGTCTAAGACCTTTCGAACGGTGCCTGTGTGCGTGGATACGAAGCACGCCTATGCGAAAAATACCCTAGCCGCTCATTGTGACCGGAGACTGAGGCTGGAATCCTGGAACAGGAGGTAAATCCTGCTCCGGGATTCCAAAGTGAGTGTGTTTAGAAAAAGCCCAGAGCTTTCGGGCTGTAACTCACCAGCAGATTCTTCGTCTGTTGATAGTGATCTAGCATCATCCTGTGGGTTTCGCGACCAAATCCGGACTGCTTGTAGCCGCCAAATGCCGCGCCTGCTGGATAGAGATGATAGCAGTTGGTCCAGACACGTCCTGCCTGTATCTCACGTCCAACCCGATATGCGTTGCTGATGTTCCGGGACCACACGCCCGCACCCAGACCATAGATCGTGTCGTTGCCGATCTGAATCGCTTCGTCGAGGTCTTTGAACTTCGTGACTGAGAGTACCGGCCCAAAAATCTCTTCTTGGAAGACGCGCATCTTGTTGTGTCCAACAAAGACGGTCGGCTGGACGTAGTAGCCGTTCTCAAGATCGCCGCCGAGGTGCGCCCGCTCTCCACCAGTCAGACACTTGGCACCCTCCTCTTTGCCTATCTTCAGGTAGCCCAGAATCTTTTCAAGTTGCTGCTTCGAAGCCTGTGCACCCATCATGGTCGTGGGATCGAGCGGGTTGCCGACTTTGATTTTCGCTACTCGGGCAACAGCCTTCTCAACAAACTTATCGAAAATTGGCTCTTGGATTAACGCACGCGAAGGACAGGTGCAAACTTCGCCTTTGTTAAAGGCAAAGAGCGCGAAGCCTTCAAGTGACTTATCGAAGAACTCATCATCGTGGTCCATCACATCGGCAAAGAAGATGTTAGGACTCTTGCCGCCAAGTTCCAGCGTCTGAGGGATGATCTGCTCCGATGCGTGTTGCATGATCATGCGGCCCGTCGTGGTCTCGCCGGTGAACGCGATCTTCGCGATGCGAGGATTAGTCGCCAGGGCCTTGCCGATTTCTCCACCTGGGCCAGTAACCACATTGATGACGCCTGGGGGAACCACGTCGCCGAGTAGCCCCATCAACACCATGAGGCTGAGAGGCGTATTGGAAGCTGGCTTCATTACCGTACAGTTCCCTGCACCGATAGCGGGGGCAAGCTTCCAGGCAGCCATCAACAGCGGGAAGTTCCAGGGAATGATCTGCCCGACAACTCCCAGCGGCTCCTTGAAGTGGTACGCGACGGTATCGTTGTCGAGTTCACCGAGCGCACCCTCCTCTGCACGCACGCAGGCGGCAAAGTAACGAAAGTGGTCAATCGATAGCGGAACATCGGCGTTGCGTGTCTCACGAATCGGCTTGCCGTTGTCGATGGTTTCGGCAAGCGCGAGAATCTCGAGGTTTTCCTCTATCTTGTCTGCAATCTTTAACAGGACTGCAGCCCTTTCAGCCGGAGAGGTATGGCCCCACGCGTACTTCGCAGCATGCGCAGCATCAAGCGCTTTTTCAATATCTTCTGCAGTGGACTTTGCGAATTCAGCAATGGGTTCGCCATTGATCGGGCTACAGTCGGTAAAATAACTGCCCTTCACCGGCGCAACCCATTTGCCTCCGATGAAATTTTCATATTTGCAGCGAGCCCCACCCTTACGGATGGTCTCAAGAGCGTGCTGAACAGATAGTTCTTTGATATTTGGCTTTGCCACGCGAAATTCTCCTTTGCTGGGGTGAATTGCCCGATGTTTCCAAGGTAGCATGAGAGCTCACGCGACCGGTTATTTGCCGCCAGCTTGGTCAATAGTGAACTGCCGGAAAACCCCGGCGAGACCTTCCGGTTTAGGCCCTGCCGGATACACAAGCGAGAAGTTCCGGGAAATTCGCAATCCCTCGATTTTCGCGGTAGCAATTTTCCCGAGCGGAAGTCTGGGAAGAATGGCTGCGCGGGTCACAAAACCGATACCAAGGCCCGCCTCGACGCTGGAAATAATCGCCTCACTAGAGTCCAGCTCCATCACCACTTCCAGGTCCTTCATTTTCAAGCCGGCCTTTTCCAGTGCCGATTCCAAAACGCGTCGAGTACCAGAACCACGCTCGCGCAGAAGGAACGGCGCGTCCTTAAGGTCTTGTACGGTTATGGCCTCACGGTCCTTCCAAGGATGATTTGCTGGATAGAGCAGTACTAGTTCGTCTTGCATGAAGGGCTCGACGCGCACATCCTTCCGCAAAGCAGGTCCCTCGATCAGACCAATGGCGATCTGTCCGTCTATCAGCCACGCGACGACTTGTTCGGTATTGCCACTCCGAATCTGCAACTTCACCTTGGGATGCGCGTGTTTGAAGCGACCAAGCATTCGCGGCAACACGTACTGTGCGATGCTGGTGGAGGCTGCCGCACGCAAAAGGCCCGAGTGCTCTCCATTCAGCGAGGCCAGTTCTTCCTGTGTCAGTGCGGCCAATTCTGCGAGTTCGGTGGCACGCTTCCTGAGTAGTCTTCCAGCGGGAGTCAGCAACACCCGCCCCCCGGTTCGGTCAATCAATCGTGTACTGAGTTCGTCTTCGAGAGCCTTAATCTGCTGGGTAACGGCGGGCTGGGTTAGGTGCAGTTCCTCTGCCGCTCGCCGAAAACTTGAATGTTCGCAGACCGCGCGAAATACCTTTAGCCGGAAGTTTTCCATTTCATTTCTCTGATCGTAGCAGAATCATCCGGCCCAATCGCACCCCATTCAAGGGGGAAGACCAATGACTGCGGGGCACTCTGATGAGTCAACGGTTTTAATCACCGCGCCGTTCACAATGTGCGCTAATCAGGCATTAGTAATTGTGATTGGATTCCGATGTGCCTGACCAGCCACAATAGCGCTATGGCAAAGAACGTTTTCTTCTTCGGACTGATTATTGCGGCCAGCGGCCTTATCTCTCCACCGATTGCCCTGGCACTAGGACTGGTTTACGGGTTTTCGTTTGCACACCCTTATCACGCTGATTCCAGAAAACTTTCCAAGTTTCTGCTGCAAATCTCCGTTGTAGGGCTGGGATTCGGCATGAATTTGCAGCAGGTGTTGCAGGCAGGGCGATCTGGTTTTCTTTATACGGCCATCAGTATTTCAGTTGCGATGATGATTGGATTGACGCTTGGTCGAGTTATCGGCGTGCGGCGAATTGCTGCGTTCTTGATTTCAACCGGTACGGCGATTTGCGGAGGAAGCGCAATCGCAGCAGTTGGTCCCATCGCGAATGCTACCGACGAGGAGATGGCTGTCTCGTTGGGGACAGTGTTTGTGCTCAACTCTGTCGCTCTGCTGGCTTTTCCGGCAATTGGCACGGCGCTTCACCTCACGCAATCCCAGTTTGGCCTCTGGGCGGCACTGGCAATTCATGACACAAGTTCCGTGGTTGGAGCAGCAGCCAAGTTCGGGGCAGCTTCTCTAGCGGTAGGCACCACGGTGAAGCTCGCTAGGGCGCTCTGGATTGTCCCACTCTCGTTGGTTACGGCGATCATAACGAAGAGCAAGGCACGTATTCATTGGCCTTGGTTCATTGGGTTCTTTTGCCTTGCTGCAGTCGCGAATACGTACGTTCCGCAACTGAAGTCTCTCTACCCGGCCCTAGCTCATCTTGGCGTAACAGGCCTCACGGTCACGCTCTTTCTTATCGGAACGGGGCTGTCCAAGGCAACACTGCGGGAGGTTGGGATCCGGCCGCTCCTGCAAGGTGTGTTGCTATGGGCAATTGTCGGCCTGGTGTCGCTTCAGATGATTCGCATGGGGTGGATTCACCTGTAGCTGCTCCAGGCAGGGGTTTGTACGCTCTGTCGCAAAATATCAAAGTAATGCCAGGTCATAGTCGCCGAACAGTTCAGCGGTCCAGGTCCCGCGAATTCCAGGTACGCCGTCTTCGTGTTGCGCATAACTTCTTGAGCCCGGTTGAGTGTTAGTCCTCAGCCGCTCTCTGTTTTTATCTCCGCGAATTGGCTTGCAAATTCGGTTTTCTCATCCGGGGTGACCCAGGTCACAGCCGCGGATGATGTGCAGGTCCATAATTTCCGGTTTAAGGGAGGGGCCAACGATTAAGCTACCGACTGAGACTCCGGTCATCTCCGCATTCGCGCCCCTTACCCCTGCGGCGAATCCTACAAAACGCTTTCGCCCTAATTGGCTGCGCTGGATACTGGCTGTTCTGCTTGTATTGGCACTGGTTGTTGGAATTGTGCTGTGGCGGACGCACTCGCAGAACTCGGTTATTTATGAGACAGCGACGGTGGAACGCGGTTCCATCCAGGCAAAGGTCACAGCAACGGGCACTCTCAACGCCGTAGTCAATGTTCTGGTGAGCAGTCAGGTTTCGGGGAATATCAAGGCGCTCTACGCAGACTGGAATAGCAGAGTAACAAAAGGGCAGTTAATCGCCCTTATCGATCCGGAGATCTTTCAAGCGCAGCTTGATGAGGCCAGAGCTACTGCACTCTCCGCCCACTCGTCCGTAATTGCTGCGCAGGCCCAGTTGCAAAAAGCCAAGTCGGATGCGAGCTCAGCGGTAGCCAGCGAGAAGAACGCGCAGGCAGTCGCCGCCAAGGATCACGCAAACGAGGTGAACGCCAAAGCCCAGTGGGAGCGGGCAACCGTACTTTTCCGGGAGCAGGTGATGGCCCGGCAGGATTACGATACTGCCGAGGCGAATTATGGCGCTGCTAAAGCTCAGGTTGCGGCCGATCAAGCTCAGATTGAGGCCGCGCGCCAGAGTATTCAGTCGGCCCAAGCCTTGGTGCAAGTCGCCCTGAACCAGTTGGACGCTGCGCGCGCACAGGAGAGGCAATCGCAAGCGGCGTTGCAGCAGGCACAGATAAACTTGATTCGTACCCGCATTCTTGCGCCGGTCGATGGCACGGTGGTGGCACGCCGCATGGACGTGGGTCAGACAGTGGCTTCCACACTGAACCCGCCGACGATATTTGAGATTGCGCAGGACCTGACGAAAATGCAGGTAGATACCAACGTGGACGAGTCCGATGTGGGCAATGTTGCCGTTGGGCAATCTGCAACGTTCACTGTTGGCTCCTATCCCTCCACGGTTTTCCACGGCGTAGTTGCGGATGTACGCAAGGCCCCGATTGTCACGCAAAACGTGGTCACCTACGACGTGGTAATCGCCGTGAATAACTCCGGCCTCAAATTGTTACCCGGTATGACCGCCAACGTAACTATCCTGACGGCAAGACAAGACGATACCCTCTATGTGCCAAACGCTGTTCTTCGTTTCCGGCCCTCGGCCAACGTGCTCAAGAAGAACGGCCTCACACCGCCGCAACCCGGCTTGCAGCAGGTCTACCTGCTTGCGGACGGAGCGCTGAGGAGCGTAGCCGTGCGCTTCGGGCTTACCGACGGTAAATTTACGGCGATCAGTTCGGACCAGCTACACTCCGGTATGCAGGTTGTGGTGAGGGCGACAGAGCGAAGCGGAAAAGACAACAGCTCGACGACATCCGCACCCCGTATCCCGAGGATGTGAGTACTGCCATGCCGCAACTCATCGAGACCGTGGGGTTGACAAAGACCTACCAGCTTGGCGAAGTGATCGTCAACGCGCTACAGGGCGTTACGCTCTCAATCGAGCGTGGGTCGTTTGTTGCCATCATGGGCGCATCCGGCTCAGGCAAATCGACCTTGATGAATCTTCTCGGGTGTTTGGATCGGCCTACCTCCGGCCAGTACTGGTTGGACGGTGTGCCGGTCGCGGGATTAGATCGCGACCAGCTTGCCGAGATAAGAAACCAAAAGATTGGATTCGTCTTTCAGAACTTCAATCTCCTGCCACGCATGACCGCGATTGAAAACGTGCAGTTGCCATCGTTGTACTCCAGCAGAGCCACTGGCGACGAGGATGCCCGCGCTCGGCGCGTGATCAATCTGGTGGGCCTCGCCGGAAGAGAACGCAGCCTCCCCACGCAGCTTTCCGGTGGACAGCAGCAGCGTGTTGCGATTGCCCGAGCGCTTGTCAACGAACCAGAGATTCTCCTTGCTGACGAGCCAACTGGTCAGCTCGATTCGCGTACCAGCTCGGAGATCATGAGCATTTTTCAGCAGCTCAATCGAGAGCATCACATCACCATCGTTCTGGTGACCCATTCCGATGAAGTAGCTGGTTTTGCCAATCGACTGATCACCTTCAAGGACGGAAGAATAGTCGGCGACCGCACAGGATCGCCAAATGATGCAGCTGCCAAGGATGTGACGAGTCTCCATGCCCCTGCTGGAGGCGCTATATGAGGTATCTTCTGTCCTCAATTCGCATCGCGTTCCGGGCGTTGCAGGTAAACAAGCTGCGCTCCGCGCTCACCATGTTGGGAATCATCATCGGAGTGGCCGCGGTGATTTCTACCGCGGCCATCGGCTCCGGCGCAAAAGAGCGCATTCAAAAACAGATTGCCAGCATCGGCAGTAATACAATCATCATCTTGCCGGGAAGCCTGACTAGCTCCGGCATGCGCATGGGGAGCGGTAATGCGATTACGCTGTCGGAATCCGATGCTCGAGAGCTTGTAGCCCAGTGTCCTGATATTGCTCTGACCGCACCTGTGGTTCGCGGAGGAGCTCAGATCGTCTATGAGAATAATAACTGGGCCACAATCGTTTACGGCACCACACCAGGATTTCTTGAGGTGCGTGACTTGTCCGTGGACGAGGGTGCTCCGTTCTCCTCTCAGGACGTGGATTCCGCGAACAAGGTGGCCCTGCTCGGCAAGACCGTGGCAACGAACCTGTTCGGAGACACTGACCCCGTCGGACAGTCGATCCGCGTCAAGAATGTGCCATTTAGCGTCGTCGGCGTCCTTGCTCCCAAGGGACAGTCACCGACGGGACAGGATCAGGATGATGTCATCCTGATGCCTATCTCCACAGCAAAACGCAAAGTGCTCGGCATCAAGACCGCCAATGCTGACGCAGTGGACTCGATCATGATGGAAGCGAAAAGCGGCAACCAGATCCAGGCTGCGCAGGAGGAGGCAAAAGCGTTGCTTCGGCAGAGGCACCATCTGGCGCCAGCAGAGGATAACGACTTCTCAATTCGTAATATGCAGGAGATTTTTGCCGCGCAAGAAGCTTCTTCGCGCATTCTGTCCATCATGCTTGCCGCGGTTGCTTCCGTTTCTTTGGTTGTGGGCGGCATTGGAATCATGAACATCATGCTGGTGACAGTCCGCGAACGGACGCGAGAGATTGGGCTGCGTCAGGCGGTGGGCGCAAAGACCCGCGACATCCTGACACAGTTTCTGGTGGAGGCTACGACACTTTCGATCGCAGGAGGATGCGTCGGAATCGTTGTTGGGGTCGCCGCCTCGGTCATCATCTCCTACCTAGCGAAATGGAACACTGTAGTCAGCCCGGGCGCCGTTTTGCTTGCGGTCTTTTTCTCTGCGCTGGTGGGAATTGGATTCGGCTACTATCCTGCGCGTAAGGCCGCATATCTTGACCCCATCGAGGCGCTGCGCGCCGAGTAAACTCTTCGTCAGTTTGGCTGGATTTGTAAGCTATTCAAAAGAATGGCTCCTCAGGTAGGACTCGAACATTCCTCTGAGGTCTCAACCGCCGAGGCAAACCCGATGATTTTTCGCACAAATACCGCAAAATACAAGGGTTTTCGCATCTTTGAGGAGCGAGATGCGGTTCCGCAGGAATCGCGAAAATGGGGTCGAATCGCGGTTCGGCAGTACAAAAGCAGTACATTTTCATCGCCTATTGTTCGCCCCTCTTGAAATGCATTCGCGAAGTCCGCACGCTTCCAAGCATGGTCGATATTGAGCCGTGCGCACTTCAAGCCACCGCTTCCCTTCCCGCCACCTTCGGGAGACTCTCGCAAATAAATAGCAACTTTTTCTATCCGCCGACATCAACAAAGCGGTTGGTTCTCTGCGAGGAAGGTGGAGTACAGATACCAACCGGGGCTGAAAAGCTTATTTGACTACAGTCAAAGAGGAACGTGGCTGAAACGCGTGCTTTTTGAGGGCAGTTAAAGAGAAGGGCGGGTTAGACGACCCGAGAAGGGGCGGGTTAAACGACTCGCCCTTTTTCCATATCATTACTGCCGAGATTGAGGACAAGCTGCTCAACCCAAGAACACGAAACCGGGCGCAGTCGATGACCACGCCCGGTCGAAAAAGGAAGCGATCAAGCGCCGTTTGAGGGCACGGCAGCTAGGCTGAATACTGGTGAGACTTCAATGATTGTTGTTGTGCCTACGATACCCTCCTTCACCCGCTTGTGGGTTTCTGAAAAAGTCCTCGTGCCTCGACGCTGCCCTCAATCTAAGGTCTGGCACGAGAGCGTGCTCAACCTCTTATTAGATGCCGTTTGGAAATTGTTGCAAGTGGAAAATCACCTTAGATGTAACCAATGAGTTTCACGCCAGCCGCTCATGCGGGACGAACTCCAGCACCGTGGAGTCGATGGTCACGCCGAAGGTGTGCTCGTAAAACTCGGCGCTGAAAACAGGAACGCGACGAGTTCTAAGGTAGAATAGAGACTCACCCACAAATTTCGATTTTGACCGTTATATCGCGGAGGGGAAATCTATGGCAAAAAGACGTGGCAATCCTAATTGGGGCAAGCCGGAGCCGAACGGCCCGGTTATTCCAACCATCACTGAATTCGAGAAAGTTACTCAGGAATTCAAGTTGCAACCTGAGCAGTACATCACATCAACACGTCTTCGTGAGTGGGCGAATCGCAACAAGAACTCGAAATTCATTCCCGAACCTCTTTTGGAGGCATGGGGATTCGAGGTCGAATCCTCACTGTAGAGTCACGGTTCGTCCGAATTGGAGAGTTCACGATGGCGAATAGATACGGTGAAGCGGCACTCATGGCGGTCCGGCAAGCTGGTTCGACAGACATAACGCCCGAGGAGCGGTGGGAAGCCTCGATGCAGAAGTTGTACCCGACCAGTCCCGCAGCGCGGAACAAAGGCTGCCCTCGTGGAGCTTTTCTCGGCCTCTGTGAAGAAGGGCTGGTTAAGGGAATCCCTGCTGGCCGCTATACGAAGTCGCAAGCCAACAAGCAGTATGCGGTGCGTGCGGTGGCTCTGCTGACCGAAGGGACTCAGCACTGGTCTAGGACATCGCTGTGGCGAGCGGTAACGAATGGCGTGGATAAGGCCGAGAATAGCCAAATGGACGTTGTGCTGGCACTTTGGAACAACGACTTGATTCTAGGAAAATCCTGAACAAGCGATTCTAATCTCTACGCATCTTTGACCTCGTTCGGACACACCTCGGGCGGGAGGTTTTGGCGAGAAAGCTTTCGGGGAACTTCAATTTGGAAGGTTACGACTTTGGGAAGGGAGCAGCCGGACTAAAAGGCTGCCAAACTTTGCGGAAAAAATGCCCGGTGGTCGTGCTGTTATGTGGGTAGATGCTGTTGCATCCGCGAATAGTTGCAAGTGGAATTCATTCAGGTGGAGACTGCAGTGTCATCGCCCCTGAACAGTCGAGTTGTGATGTACCGTGGTCGAGTCTCCTCTCGTTGGTATATTGGTAACGACGAAAGCTGAACAGCCCGGACGTGTGGGTGCGGGAGTGGCACAGCCGTTAGTAGTTCATGAAGAAAACAAACGCACCAAGCCTCAGTTCGCCTTCCCCCGGCTTTGTTCATCGAGCTTTATCGAATGGAATCACTGTCACGACCTGTCTGCATTGTTCGAAGACAATTGCGAGCCCAACTCCTGCAAGTCTGAGAATGGCGGAAGAGAACCATCATTGCGAACCGACTCGTCAGGTGCGTAAGTCGAGATAACGATTTTAAAGTTTCGGGATGCGGAGCGGCAAGACCGTCAGTTCTCGAAAACCTCAACCCAAAGACTGCCGTCGTCCCGCAGCAAACCAAACTCAAGCCATCGAGGAACGCTCGACGCATCATCGTAGACCGGGCGCGAAAAGCAGAACGTACCACCATTGTTGTAGCAATACCTCTCCATCGTTCGATAGAGCTTCCCCTGTTCCGGTACGCTCGGTTCCTCGAATGAGCACAGCACCCCATTCCCTTCTCTTCTCGCAATCCACGCCAGCCACCAAGTCAACATGCGAAAATGACGGGAATGCAGATCGAGGTTGATTGCTATTCCGGATACAAGGCTGACGAACGACCAGTTCGCTTTCGGCTGGATGGACACGAGTATCTGGTCGAGGAACTGCTTGACCAGTGAAACGAGCCGAGCTCGCGCAGCAGTTCGCGGCCTTCGGGCGCATCGTGGGCGTT
>PJLO01000097.1 GCA_003010405.1 Acidobacteriota bacterium
AAATAATAGGACGCTCGACTTTTCTGTAATATACTGAAAACTATTTGTCTATGTTGAAGGAAACAGATTTGCCGCATCCGACGGGGAATCACTCCTTATCCCTTTGAATTTATTGTCATGTCAAATTCATGCTGCCCGAGCATGTTGCATATCGTCAGAAATCCACCTGCCCTGAAAGAACTCTGAGGAAACTTGACGCGCGTAGTATCCTACTTGACGCTTCGTTGCAGTTTTTGAAAACAGCGCCACGACGGTTTGGGGCCTACGCCACGGCTGACACTGCTCGCTGGCGCCGGTTTCGCTGGCTTGCCACGTCGCGCAGCACCGTGCCCCGCCAGGCGAACGCGCTGCTTTGTCGCAACAGTCCTGGCGGTGCCTGGGCCCAAACGCCCGGAGGGTGGTCTTTTACGAAGCCGCCTGTTCGTCCGTTGGTTCGTTTCCCGTGTCCCACCATCTTCCGCCAAGCCAGCGGGAAACACGGCCTCCAGCCGACGCGTATCCGCCTCCAGGAGGGACGCAGCTCGCAGAGAAAATCGTGCGGCCAAGCGGCCTGCACCGCTTGGTCCAAGGAGTCGGCGAGCGTTTCGACGACGCCTGCGCCAACAGCACCGGCTTGGTCCGAACGTGTCTGCACAAGCGTGTGCACGCCTGGGATGGACCCGCCGTGAGGCCTGCCGGGTTTCCGATGCCCGGGCTGCTGCATCGTCATGAATTGCCGCAGCCGGGTTCGGTCGGAAACGATATCCCCTCCTGCATGGACCGGCCCTTCCTCTCTGCGCACCCCCAGGATGACAGTCTGCGGGGCAACAGCCCGTTGTACAAAGTGGATTTGACTCAGTAGCGGTATACATGAGGGCGGGCGGTATGAAGCGGCAGGTATGATTTCCAGGGCACAGCATCCGGTCCAGACAGATGTGGTGGGTATCTGCTCGGTCCAAATGACGACACCAGAGCAATGACAGGGCCGAAGCATTCGCCAAAATGTCAAAAAATGGTTACGTCTACGCTCAGGATCGGCCCGATGCCTGAACCGCCCTGGAGTATCTGTCGGCTTTGTTCGAGGATTACACCAAGAACACCCGCACAAGGGTCTGTGGACGCGCTCGCCACGTGCCTTTATCCGCTCAATCGATAACGCGGCTGGCCGGTTTGGCAGGGGCAACGCCACAGAGCATGGTTATTGCATTATTTTGTTTTCCTGTCTGCGAAATCCTGGTATTGTAAGCAGAAAAGGGACTAACTATGCTAAATTTAGTCAATAAATCAAAAGACACTTTTGCATGTTCATCCCGAAGATTCCGTGATTGCG
>PJLO01000098.1 GCA_003010405.1 Acidobacteriota bacterium
GGGAGACACACTCCGTTATGAATAATGGCTCTGGCGTCAAGCCCCAGGCTGGTGGAAACAGACAGGGCACAGCCCTCGAAGCTCGCCCGCTTGCATCTCCGACCTCAGCGACCGAACCAGGGCAGCCTCTGTTTGATGCGCTGCCACAGGCCGTCTCGGACCGGCGGTTCGGGCAGGATTGTTCCCGTGGCAAGCCCCTCGTTTGGGACATGGGCAGCATACAGCGGCTGCCAACGCTTGACGAGGGTCGCCTCCAACATGAAATCGGTATTTTCTATTCGCGTCTCTTCACTCGGCAGCGCACTGTCCTGCCTAGTAAAGACGGTCAGACAATCGAGCAGCAGGGGCGAGCCCCAATTGACGCACTCCTGACTGAGCACGCGGCCGCCATGAGCAAGAACGGACTCGCGCACGATGGAGGCGGAAACCTTGGTGGAACGAACATGGGGGATCGGTTCCTTAAGGTTCAAGGCCGCCACGTTGGAGTGGTGCAGGAAGGCCGCACCCCGCGACGACAGCCGAGGGAGAATCTGCGCCACATAGGAATCAAGGACATCCTCGTCGGCATGTACGAGGGAATCAAAGGAAAATACGAAATCGAGTTTGGTTTTCCCAAGAAAAGCCAAACTCTTACCATCATTTTTTACAAAACGCGCCCGGCCCGCCCGGGCGAAACGCTGCGTGCAGTGATCGATGCAAGCCGGAGAAAGATCCACGCCGTAATACTGATTGCATTGTGGAAGAAGGAATCGGGTCCAGCGCCCGAATCCCGGCGCGATTTCGAGAATCGTCGGCGCCGGAAGATATCGATGCAAGCGCGGATACAGGGTGCCGAACCATTGCGCCTCCGAGCTTCCCCAGGCGCTCGACCACTCCTCGCCCTGATCCTTCCAATCGTAATGAGTTCCCCAAAACCAGTCATTCCACTTTATTTCCGGCATACCCCCATCCCTCTGCGCTGACGGCCCACCTCATTGTCCCACGAACGCCACGTCGTCCGTCGGCAGCCAGGAATCGCTCGTTCCGGAAAACATTGGCTATCCTGCCAAACACGGCTTCACCGCCCTCCGCAAGCCCCACACCGTCCGCTGCAACAGCGGGCACATCCATGTTGCGAGCTTCGCGGGCCCTAAAATAGCACGGGGCGTTCCGGAGTTGCCCCAGCACCCGCAACACAGCCCCGGTGCAATGTACCCGGCGCGAACGCCGCAAAGGCCGCTCAATTGGATGGCGAAACGGCCGTGATATTCAGATAAATCGCTTCATTCGTCTTGTTTGCCACCGTACCCTGG
>PJLO01000039.1 GCA_003010405.1 Acidobacteriota bacterium
TTCCGGCGGACTACTTTTACTCCGCCGCAGAACGCCGCTCCCGCGGCGTACTGTGACCTATTTTTGCTCCGGCGCTTACAGATGTAGTCCAACACGCGGCGAAGCTCTGCTGGTTTTAGTGTTTTTGCTTGCTTGCGCATCTGCCCTCCAAACCAAATAAATTTGCTTTAAAAAGCATAGTTTCTTTGATTGTTTTGGACGACCATTATCTGCGAGCGTGGCGTGCATTTCTAACTTGTTAATATGCAATGACTTAGCTCCGATTAGAGCCAAAACCAAAGCTTTTATGAAAAACCTTTGGTTTTAACGCGATACGGGACTTCAGCTTGCGAGCTGCCGCCAACAGCCTATTTGTTCGCATTGATTCTAAAGGACTTGCGCAATCAGCTAAGTTGTTGAATCTAAAAGGAAAAATAAATTTAGGTTTAGGCCAAAAAACCTAACTTTCGCAGCTAAATACTGCTAAGAGAATTAGCGAAGTAGCTCCGAAAACACCAAAAGCACCAAAAGACCCGCTTTTAGTGCAAGCGCAGCAGCTGCAAAAACAGTCCCAGCAGCTGCGACAGACGGCAAAGCAGCATAAAGCTACACAGGTCGTGCAGAAAGCGCAGCAGCAGCTCGCAAACGCGCACAAACAGCAAGCTGCGCTCAATGACCCACCGCATAAAACCCCTACAAGCTAGCGAACACAAGCAGCGCGGAGCAGTTCTGCGTTGCTTCCGTGCTACGCAAAACCGTAATGCAGTGAAAGCAAAAACCGCAAGATTGTGCGGCTGCAAGCAAAGCCGTGCAGTTTTTAGCCATAAAGCGAAGGAGTAAACGCATGAGAACGACAAACAAAGAACTCAAAACAGCAGTTCAAAGCTGGCTGTATGGAAACTTTCCCGCAACTCACGTCGGAACGCTGAACCTCGAGGCACGCTTTCGGTCAATACCTGGAGCGGCGAATGTGGCTGAGCGATTCATAAAGAAGTTCAACGCACGACTTTGGGGCGTGAATACATGGAAGAACGGCAAGGGCGGCAAAGCAATCTGCGTCGTTCCAGTCGTCCATGACGAGAAATACGTTGACGACACACATTTGCATCTCGCACTTTATGGATTCCCCGAAAAGCGCAGCGAGGCGCAAATACGTAGCTGTTTTCTGGATATTGCTGAGCATACCTACGGCGTGCAGTTCTACAGGCCATATGAACGTAGACCGCTGCAAGAGATTCCAGAAGAGCAACTCATGGTCCATTTTGACAAAGTAGATAACAGCGAGGCGTGGCTCAACTATATTACGCGCAAGTTGAGGGGAGCTGACGAGACAATTCTCTTCGAGCACATGCACAACACTGTATTCACAACCACAACGCAACAATAACCGCAAGTTTGATTCTCTGGTTTGCTGGTCAATAAAGCGACAAAACTTGTATTACTTCTATCGTTAAACAGCGCAGCACCACTGCGCAACGCCCTTGTGTACCCAAAACACAAGCAGACAAACAGTTAACACATTGAAAGTAATCACGAGGTGATATGCACTATGAAAAAACCGAACTTTACAGAACAGGAATTGAACGATGTGACGAATTACAGCAAATGGGGCAACAGAAATAGATTACTTCTACTAATGACGCACATGACTGGAATACGCCGCAACGAATTGCCATCAGTTCGAGGTATGCAGCTTTACCTTTCTCGATTGCTGTTGATTCATTGCGAGTTTTTAGGCTCTTTCGTGCGTATTTGTTTTCATTAGTTAACCACAGCCTAAAGTGCCAATAGTCGTTGCGCTTGTAAATGATTGCGTCATCGAAAATTGGTATCTCGTCGTCTGTAAAGGTCTTTTTCTTCATTTGCCCTTCCCAGCACTATTGTTTTCAGTAGTGACGCGTTTGTGTAGGTACTTGTGCAACATTACTGGGAAAAAAGCAAAAACGCAAAGGACTTTAACCCTCTGCGTTAGTTTTGTGTATCTTGGATTGTCCTATCTTTTCAATAACTTAGCACTTTCAAACTACTCCCATTCGATAGTGCCGGGCGGCTTGGATGTAATGTCGTAAACCACTCGGTTGATTCCAGAGACTTCGTTCACGATGCGGCTGGATATCGTCTTTAAGACCTCGTACGGCAAAGGAACCCAGTCGGCAGTCATTCCGTCTTCACTGGTCACGGCGCGAATCGCACAGGTGTATGCGTAGGTGCGCTGGTCGCCCATCACGCCTACGGACATCACTGGCAGAAGAACGGCAAAAGATTGCCAGATCTGCTCGTACAGGCCGGCGCGCTTGATTTCAGTGACGACGATATCGTCGGCTTCCTGCAATAACGCCACCCGCTCAGGCGTAACCTCCCCGAGAATGCGCACCGCCAGGCCGGGACCTGGGAAGGGCTGGCGCTGGAGCATATCTTCCGGCATGCCAAGATCGCGTCCAATGCGACGAACTTCATCCTTGAAGAGATCGCGCAAAGGCTCGATGAGTTTGAGTTTCATCTTCGCGGGAAGTCCGCCGACGTTGTGATGACTCTTGATGGTCACCGACGGCCCGCGTACGCTGACCGATTCGATAACATCGGGATAGAGAGTGCCCTGCACCAGCCACTGAACTTCGCCGTACTCGCGCTCAATACGGTGTGATTCTTTGTCGAATACTTCGATGAACTCGTTGCCAATGATCTTCCGCTTGCGCTCCGGGTCGGTGACTCCGGCCAGCTTCGAAAGGAAGCAGTCGGTGGCATCCACCGCATCGATATTGAGATTGAGTTTAGTGCGGAGATTGTGCTGAACCTTGGCGTACTCATCCTTGCGCAGCACGCCGTTATTGACAAAAATGCACGTCAAACGGTCTCCGATAGCGCGATTGACAAGCGTAGCCGCAACGCTGGAATCGACTCCGCCGGAAATGGCGCAGATGGCACGGCCGTCGCCGACGGTTTCGCGGATCTGCTTGACCGTTGAATCAATAAATTTTTGGGGTGTCCACGAGGGCTGAGCGCCGCAGATGCCAAAAACAAAGTTCTTGAGCAGGTCAGTGCCGAATTTCGTGTGATGCACTTCCGGATGGAACTGCACTGCATAGTAGCCGGCAGCAATGTTTTCGATGGCGGCCACGGCGGTTGACGTGCGTGCAACCAGCCGGAAGCCGGGCGCCAGCTTATCGGCTTCATCGCCGTGCGACATCCAGACGGAGAGCGTCGCAGGCAGCCCGCTGAAAAGCGCGGAGCTTTTGAGCACGGAAACCTCTGCGTGGCCGTACTCGCGCTTGCTGGCGGCATGGACCGTGCCTCCGAGCGTGTGTGTCATGAACTGAAGTCCATAACAAATGCCGAGCACAGGCAGTCCGAGTTTGAGCACTTCGGGATCGGCCGGGGGTGCATCAACGTCATAAACCGAGCCAGGACCGCCGGAGAGGATAATGCCAACCGGATTGTAGCTGCGAATCTCCTGCACTTTGGCTGTACAAGGCAGGACAACGGAAAAAACGTTCTGCTCGCGAATACGCCGCGCAATAAGCTGCGTGTATTGCGAGCCGAAATCCAGGACAACAATAGAGGGGAGCGCTGTGTGTTCCACACTCAAGGTTCGCAAAATTTAGGGGTGGCTGTAAAGCCTTCAGCGCACGGCAACATCGCAGTGCCCTCCTCAAGCCGGGTGCCCAGGTTAACTCCGCTTTGCTCCGTGAACCTGGGCACCCGGCTTCAAACCAAACCCCTTCGGCAGCCTCAAAATTTGTTCTCAGCACGCATTCCCCCATCCTCGCCGACGGTTCAGGTTCATTTTGCTTGAAAAACTACCGCTTCCAGCAAAGATGCATCTGAGTGTATGATGGCGGTTGTCATGCTGTGTAGAGGCAATCCGGTGATTCGCCGCAGTACCGCAGTTCTAGTGCTGCTGGCTCTCCTGGCGTTCACCAGCATTCGGCTTTCGCCTCTGTCACTGCCCGACTCTGGGCAAGGTCAATCGGTATCAAAGTGCAGCACCATCAGCCACAAGCAGCAACGGCAATTTTCGGTCGACAACGCTTCCTGGCTGCCCGTTCAGGGCGAGGCTGCGCCGGTTGCTGTGCGCTACTCGTTCCGGTTGGTCCCTGAGCCCGGAGTTTTCTGGGCAAAATTCTTTAGCGGCCGCTACTTCAGTCTTCCTCCCCCTCTGACAGCGTAACAATCCCCACAATTTTTCGCCGACTGCCTCTCGTGCAGTCATGCGTATACGTGCATTGCTGACGGCATTGTTGCCCGTGAGCATGAACACTGTGCCGTTTGTTGAAGCGTGAGTACCTGCTTTCTGAGCGGCTGAGGGAAAGTTTCGCGTCACTATGAAAAAAAGTCATCTAGGCAGAATCTATTTGATCGGCGCAGGGCTGTTTGCCATCTCCATGGCAGCGTATGGCTTTAATTATTTAACGTCGCCTTCGCAAGTGCGAGCGCGCGCTGAGCTCCCAACCCCCGTCGCTGCTACGGTTCCGGTTGAGCGTGCGTCGATTATCAATACGCTTACGGTCGCAGGCGAGTTCCTGTCCTGGCAAGAAGTGGAACTGCACGCCAAGGTTTCCGGCTATGTAAAGAGCATTTACGTCGATATCGGCGATCAGGTGCGCTCAGGGCAAACGCTGGCGAAGCTTGAGGTTCCGGAGTTGAACGCTCAGGTCGCCGGAGCCGGAGCCCAAGTTCGCCACAGCGAAGACGAGATCACGCGCGCTACCCACGAGGTTGAGCGGGCCCGGGCCGAACACGCAGCGTTGCACGCCGCGGCGGAGCGATTGGAGAAAGCCTCGGCAAGCCGCCCGGGGTTGATTGCTCAGCAGGAACTCGATGACGCCCAAGCCAAAGATCGCATCTCGCAGGCCAAGATTGACGCGGCTGAGTCGGCACTGACGGCAGCGCGGCATCAACTCGAAGTTTCCAGGGCGGGTCAGTCGCAGGTCTCCGCTTTGCAGGACTACTCGCGCATTGTCGCCCCGTTTAGCGGCGTCATCACCCATCGCTACGCCGATACCGGCACTCTGCTGCAGTCGGGAACGACCAATAGCAACTCAGCTCCGGTGATTCGCCTTGCCGAAGTCGATCCTTTGCGCTTACGTATCCCGGTTCCGGAAAGCAACGCGAAGTACATTCGTGTTGGCGCGCCAGCGCAGATTCGCGTGCAGGCAACCGGCGAAACGCTGGCAGGAAGAGTGGCGCGCTTTACTGGCGCCTTTGACCGCTCGACGCGCACTATGCAAGTCGAAATCGATGTCGACAATCACGACCATCATCTCGCTCCTGGCATGTACGCTGACGTCACTCTGCAGACGCAGAAACTCGATGGCGCGTTGACGATTCCATTGGAGGCTGTGGTACGGAACGGCGAGCGCTCGACAGCGCTGGTAGTTGGAGCGGATAACCGCGTGGCCGTCCGCCAGATTCGACTGGGGGCGCAGGATGCAACCCGGGCCGAAATCCTTCAGGGATTGCAACTGGGAGACCGCGTAATCGTCGGGAATCCTGGGGGCTATCAGGAAGGTATGCACGTAACTCCCCAGCCAAGCAAGCTGATCGCCAGCTCATTGGTCATAGGGGGTGAGTGATGTCCGGATTCGCCATAAAATATCCATTCTTCATCCTCATGCTTTGTCTGATCATCGCCGTGGTCGGAACGGTGACGGTAACGCGCATGCCGGTGGACTTGTTTCCGAATATCAATATTCCAGTCGTAATGGTGGCCACCTTCTATTCCGGCATGGCACCAGAGCAAATTGAGACGGATATTACGGGAAGATTTGAGCGCTTTTTCACCCTCGGCAGTGGGATCGACCACATAGAGTCGCGCTCGCTTCCAGGCGTCAGTCTCATCAAGATTTACTTCCAGCCTGGTACCGACGCGAACGCTGCGGTCAGCACGATATCCAACTTGGCCATGGCAAACCTGCGACGGCTGCCGCCGGGCACATTGCCGCCTGTGGTTCTCAAGTTTGACGCGTCAAGCCTGCCGGTCTGCCTGATCACGCTGAAAGGGCAAGGGCTGAGCGAAACCCAGTTGCGCGACCTTGGTCAATACAACGTACGCAACCAAGTAGCTAATGTTCCTGGCGCTTCGGTGCCGCAGCCGTTCGGAGGCAAATATCGGCAGATCCAGGTCTACGTAGACCCTGTAAAGCTGCAGGCTAATCAATTAAGCGTGATGGATGTCGTGCGAACGGTGAACGACTCCAACATGATCCTGCCTGCCGGCGACGTTCAGATCGGGCCGCGCGATTTCAACATCTACACCAACAGCCAGCTTCCAACGACGGCTGAGATCAACCGGCTTCCCCTGAAGACCGTAGGCAATGCTTCCGTTCTGGTGGCTGATATCGGGCATGCCGCCGATGCAGCACAGATTCAGACCAGCGTAGTGCGGGTGAATGGGCAGAAGTCCGTCTATCTGCCGGTGCTCAAGCAAGGCGGCGACAGCAACACGATCGCGATCGTGAACGGCATTCAAGCTGCACTCCAGCATCTGGCCGACGTTCCCAAGACGCTTAAGGCGAATGTTGTTTTTGACCAGTCGCAGTATGTGAAAACGGCAATCCGCAATCTTGGCAGCGAGGGCGTAATCGGGTTAGCCCTTACGGCGCTGATGATCCTGATCTTTCTCGGCAGCGCACGCGCAACCCTGGCAGTTATGCTTTCCATCCCGCTTTCCGCGTTGGCGACTTTCCTCGTGCTGAACCTGGGTGGCGGCACGATCAACACCATGGTTCTGGGTGGGCTGGCGCTGGCTTTCTCGCGCCTAATCGATAACTCGGTTGTGGTTCTGGAGAATATCTTCCGTCACCTCGAAATGGGAGAGGATCCTGCCACCGCCGCCGAAACCGGCGGGCGCGAGGTCGCTCTCCCGGTGTTGGCGTCGACCTTCACGACAGCAATCGTCTTTTTTCCCGTGATCTTTTTGTACGGAGTAAGCCGCTTTCTGTTCACCGCTATGGCTCTGGCAGTCGTGATTTCGCTTTTTGCGTCCTATCTCGTCGCTATGACGGTAGTACCGCTTTTCTGCGCGCGTTTTCTGCGTCTGAAAGAGGCAGACCAGGAGACTGAGCACGGGCGTACTTCGACCTTGTTTCAGAAATTCGACCATCACTTCAACTTGCGTTATAACAAGATGCTCGGCCGGTATGACCTGGCCATCGCCCGTGTGTTGATGCGCCCGGCAGCAACCGTCATAGGCCTTGCCGGAGTCTTTCTGTTCAGCCTGACGCTGACACCCCTGCTCGGAGTCTCGTTCTTTCCCAGGACCGATCCGGGCCAGTTTGTAATCAACCTGAAAGCGCCGTCCGGTACCAAAATCGAGCTGACCGATGCTTATGTGGCGAAAGTCGAAAACGAGATTCGCTCCGTGATTCCTCCCCAGGAACTGGGTATGGTCGTATCGAACATCGGGATCACGCCGGACTTTTCCTCGATGTACACCAGCAACTCCGGCCAGCACACAGCCACCGTTCAGGTCAGTCTGAAACGCGATCACAAAGTGGGCAGCTACGAGTACATGCGGCAGGTTCGAGCAAAACTGGCTTCAGATCTTCCCGAACTTTCGGAATATCTGCAATCCGGCGGTTTGGTGGATTCGGTAATCAATCTGGGGATGCCCGCGCCGATCGACATTCAGGTCAGCAGCAACGATCTGAAGCAGGCGCATCACACAGCGGAATTACTGGCCCGCTCCATCGCAGGCCTGAAAGGCGCGGGGAACATCATGATACCGCAGGACCTTGATTATCCGGCCCTGCGCGTGAACGTGGATCGCGAGATGGCTTCTCGTCTAGGCATCTCTTCCCGAGAAGTGGTGAATAACGTGATCACCGCGTTGAATTCCAACGGAATGATCGCGCCCAGCTACTGGATCGATCCGAAGACCGGCAACGACTACATGCTCACCGTGCAATATCCGGAAAAACAGATTCAGTCCATAAACGATCTGAAGCAGATTCCGCTACGGTCAAGTACTGGGCTCAACACGACGCAATTGGCTGCCGTGTCGAGCATCGCGCCGATCCAATCGCCTACAGAAGTGGATCACTATCAGTTGCGCCGAGTCATCGACATTTACGTCGCTCCATCCGGTGAGGATCTTGGCGCGCTCTCCAGCCAGATCAATAAGCTGATCTCCAGCGTGCAGAAGCCGGAAAACCTGTCGATCACCGTGCGCGGCTCCGTCCATGGAATGCAACAGTCGTTTCGGAGCTTCGCCGTCGGACTGATGTTGGCCGTGCTTCTCGTCTATCTGGTACTGATGGCGCAGTTTGCTTCGTTCAAAGATCCTCTGGTGATCCTCACTGCAGTCCCACCGGGCATCAGCGGAGTCATCTTATTCCTGCTTATCACTCATACGACGCTCAATGTCATGTCGCTGATGGGGGTGATTATGATGACCGGAATCGTCGTCTCGAACAGCATCCTGATCGTGGACTTCGCACGCGTGCTTCGTTCACAGGGAATGGCGCTTCGCGAGGCGTTAGCCACTGCCTGCAAACTGCGCCTGCGACCGGTGCTGATGACCTCGCTGGCCACGATTCTGGGCATGGTTCCAATGGCTTTGGCTTTGGAAGCGGGCAGTGAGCAGTATGCGCCGCTTGCCCGCGCCATCATTGGCGGCCTGACCGTTTCGGTGGTGGTCACGGTCTTTCTGGTGCCAGCGGCATATCTCTTAATGCACCGCTCTGAGGAGGTGAAACCCGATGAAGTGGCGTAGGTCGCTCGTCATAATAGCGATGTGCTGGACGCCTCTCGTGCTGTTCGGCCAAGCCGCCGCGCCGGTACGTCTCAGCCTGACGGATGCAGAGCAGATCGCATTGCGCAACAATCCAAACATCAGCGTAGCCCGCCTGCTGGCGCTGGAGAGTCGCGAGCAGACGCGACAGGCACGATCCGCGCTGCTGCCCTTGGCGTATTCCAACCTTACGGCCGTCGGAGCAGAGGCGGGCAGCCGCATCGCGGCAGGAGGGCTCAACAGTCCGGTCCTATACAGCCGGTCTGCTTATGGCGTTACCGTGACGCAGTTAATCACCGACTTCGGCCAGACGCAAAACATCGTCGCGAGCGCGAAACTGCGCTCCCAGGCTGAAGAACAAACAATGCATGCCACCGTCAATCAAATCAAGCTTGCGGTGGATCGCGAGTTCTACAGGTCCCTGAGTGCGCAGGCGGTGGTGGATGTTGCCCGGCAGACGGTGGCTTCCCGCAAGATGCTCGCCGATCAGGTGGCGGCGTTGGCGCGGAACAAGTTGAAATCGGATCTCGACCTTTCCTTCGCTAACACAAATTTGGAAGAGGCTCGGCTGTTGCAACTCGACGCACAGAACCAGTTTGCGCTGACCGTTGCGAATCTGTCGGAGTTGCTCGGCTACCAAAAGCCTCCGCAAATTTCGCTGATTGACGACCCCAATGCTAAGCCCTCTCCCCCAGCTGAAATTACCTCTTTGCTGGCTACGGCCATGGCTCAGCGTCCGGAGATTCACGCTGAGGAATTGCTGGTAAGATCCGCGGAAAAACTTCAGAGCGCGGCGCGTGAACAGTACCTGCCCAGTATTCGGGCCATGGGCCTCGTGGGCCAAGCTCCAGTGCGTGATGAGCACATCCCGAGCTGGTATGGCGCTGCAGGCATCAACATAGAAGTACCAATCTTCAATGGCTTCCGCATTCAATCGCAGGTTCGCGAGGCAAAGCTGCGAGATGAGGCGGAACGCGAGCGACTCGTTGGGTTGCAAAACCTGATCAGTCGTGATGTCCGGCAGAGCTGGCTCGAGGAAAAGACTGCCTATCAAAGATTGGGCGTAACAGCCGCTCTGCTCCAACAAGCCAAGCTAGGGTTGGACCTGGCTCAAACACGCTACAAAATCGGCTTGGGATCCATCGTAGAGGTCAGCCAGGCGCAGTTGCAGGCAACGCAAGCCGAAATCGCAAAAGCGCGAGCGAGATATGACTGCCTGCTCGCAGAAGCGATCACTCGTTTCACAACCGGGACGATTAACTGAGTTCATAATGCTGAGCACCGATTACCGACGGGAATGCAAAGGAGCGCCAAATCAGTCATGGACGACGTGGCTGCTGGTTGCGGTGTTCCTGGCATTTATGACAATTCGTACTTCGCCGATCCTGAGCCATCGCAGTGGTTTCACGCGTCGTGCGGTAAGCACGAATTCACCGCAGAAGTGCCGGGCATCAATTCCCGAAAGCTCGCATTGCGAGCTGATCGTGACACCCTCTTTGGATCGGCCGGAAGATCAGCTATGCTTCCTGCCTTCTCTTCCGCACCAGACCAGAGCGCTCCTTGCTATCCGCCAGTGCAGCTATTCCGATCTGCCTCCTCCTCTGTAATTGTGGTCGCTATCCGTTTGCGACGTGTGTGAGCCGTGCCGGCTCCATGTCTCTCTTTATTTCCACTTATTGAGGAGAAATGCGAATCATGAAGACGATGGTATTTGGCTGTCTGCTAGTTCTGTCAGTTACACCGAGCCTTGCAGCTTCTAAGAGAACAGAATATAAACCGGCTACGGTGGTGTCGGTTCAGAAGAAGAAGAAAGACTCTTACACCCCGGGACTCGAGAATTGGAGCGATGCGCCTTTGGAGGCACCCTCCTACACCTATACGTTCGACTTGCGTCAGGGATGCACCGAGTATTTCGCTACATATGATTCCTGGAATTCCCGTCTCGCCCGCATCTACAGTCCCCAAAGCCCGGTGATGATCAGCGTGCGCAAGCATGAAGTCAAGCTCATGCAAGTGGGCGACGACAAGGAAGACGCAATGCGGCTGTTCCTCACCCACCAGACTTCACGGGCCGCTTGTGCACAGTCCGGCAAATAGCACAGTAAGAAATCGCATGACGTAATGACTGAACAAAGATCGAAAGAGCTGGGAGACGCGTTACGGACGGCAAGCTCGTTGTACATCGAGCTCTGAGAATTTTGAAGACTCTACATGAGCAATCGGCGGGCGCCCCAATCGGGCGTCTGCCCCTTTCACATCCTACAGACGAACAGCCCTCAAATTTAATTCGGTTTTCATTGTTCCTTTACGTGGAGTTCACAGCGCTGCGCTCCGCAAATCATCTCGAACGTACCCACAAAATGTGCCGTGAAGTACGGATGCGCGAATCCGATCGTGGTGAAGCGGTTGACGCCCATATTGGGGTCGATGTACTTGAGCACGCCTTGTGTGAAGAAGATCAGACCAACCGCAAGCCGGAGCAAGAATACGGCGCGCGAGCGCCAGGCTGGAGCGATGATCTTGCTCCAAACGGAATTCGAATGGGGCTGCATTGCTAACCTCCCAACATCATCACTCGCGTGATCTTTGTCGTCGTTTCTTGCAGAAACGACTATCTTCCCAGTCCGCCACATCCCCGACGTTCTTATCACTCTGGACGGATAGTTTCCTTACCCTGTTTGTTCGGAATTGCAATGACAAGTCCCGCGCCGCCCAACAGGGCGAACACGGCACCGTAGTAGAAGACGGCAGAATGTCCAATGCGATCCCAGAGCTGTCCCGCGACAACGCTTGCCACCAATCCAAGCAGCCCGACCACCGTGCTGTACCATCCAACCGCGCTCGCCCGCAATTGTCCGGGCACGAAGTCCGATGCAAAAGCCTTGCCGACGGAACGGAAGATGCCCTGGAATTGTCCATAGAAGATGAAGAAGACTCCTATCAACAACACGTTTCCGGTGCGTGCGAAGCCAAGATAGGCAATGAAGAAAACCACGAACGCCAGCGCCAGAACGTTTCTTCTGCCCCATTTGTCGGCAGCGATTCCCGCCGGATACGAGATCAGTGCGGCCACCAAGTTGAACCCGGCATAGATCAGTATGGTGGTTTCAAAAGAAGCGCCGATGCTCCTGGTCTGCAAAATCAGAAACGAGTTGCTGGAATTGCCGAGCTGGAACAGTGCGACGACCAAAAGATATTTCCAATAAGGACGGGGGAACTGTCCCAAGCCGGCGTCGATCTTGGATTTGGATGCGACGGGCAGAGAGCGTTCGCGAACCAGGAGAATCATGAGCGTTGCGAAAAGTCCGGGGACGATGGCGGTGTAGAAGATCCACCGAACTGGGAAGTGGAAGGAAACCGTAAGGAGCACGGCCAGCAATGGTCCCAAGAACGCGCCCAGATTGTCACCCAGTCCCTCAAGCCCAAAAGCCCGGCCCCGATACTCGTCCTCTACGGAGGAAGCAATGAGCGCATCGCGCGGAGCGGAGCGGAAGCCGGCCCCAAGGCGGTCCAGGGAACGTCCTCCCCAGACGCCCGGCCAGGAGTGAGCAAGCCCCATCAGGGGTTTGCCTACGGCTGAGACAAAGTAGCCCACTAAAGCCAGAGGTTTCCGTTTTCGCAGTTTGTCCGAAAGCCAACCAGAGAGTCCCTGTATCACATTCTGCGCCGCTTCCGCAGTCCCTTGCACCAAGCCTACGACCGTCCCGCCTGCATGCAGAGTTTGGGTCAGAAAAAGCGGCAAGATCGGATACAGCATCTCCGAGGAAATATCGGCAAAAAGGCTGGAGAAGGCAAGAAGAACAGTGTTTCTGGATATCCCGGCGAAACGTCGCGTTTTAGTCGTGACCATAAATAAACTCATCGGGCCCAGCGCCTAACAGAATGTGCTGCTGCTCACTAATCAAACAAGCTCATGAATCCAAAATTCATTCGGTGCGGGGCAACCGGCCCCTTACCCGCTGAAATTTGCCACAGCCGCACGGACGAGGATCTCAACACGAGTATGCCTTTATGAGAGTATCGAATCGAAGCTGACTGGGGAAAACTCGCGGCGTTCCATTGTCCTTCTCGGCCGCAGTCGGACGTACTATTTCGAAGTGAGTGCTTGCTTCCAAAGTCTCGCACAGCATTAGACCTCGGTGACGACCTGCGCCACGCGCCCCACAATAAAGGATGTTAGGGACGCTCTGCACAGGATCTGGAGTTCGCTTGCGATTCGCCATTTTTCGGTA
>PJLO01000040.1 GCA_003010405.1 Acidobacteriota bacterium
TTCCTCAACTTCGCCCTAATCGTCGAAGTCCTTCGATAGTGTTAACACGCCCTAGTGACCTACGCTCCTAACGCTCAGGACGCGCGCAGACAGCTCATTATCTGGAAGCACAAGCCGCTCAATCGGAGACTGATTCAGATTCCGTGTGATTGATTAGAATGGTGTCCACGTGTCAATCTTTTAGGAGCGGCCTAATGAAATGAGAGGAACTGCGTTGTCTGCATTTTCACTGGAGTTCCGTCTTTTACTTGCATGTTGTCTCTGGCCGCATTCCAACGAGCGCACAGAGCGCGTGGCTCGCGCTCTGCAGCCCGAGCTCAACTGGTTTCATTTCCTGCGTTTGACAGAAAGACACAGGGTAACGGGACTCGTTCATCATGCGCTAAGCCATTTGCCGGCCGATGCAGTTCCAGAACTTGTCAGGAAGGACATCGCACAGAGGGCGGCCTTACTGGCGCGCCAGAATTTGCGATTGGCCACTGAATCGGTGAGAATTGCGCGTCTTTTGGAGAACGCCGGAATCACGGTCAAGTTCCTGAAGGGCGTGCCGCTCGCAATCGTTGTTTACGGTGGCCTAAGTCAGCGCCACAGTCGGGACATTGACCTGCTGGTTCCACCAGAGTCCGTGGTACTCGCTTCCAGCACACTGACGAGCGCGGGATACTATGGCGCCACGCCAGCAGAGCGGCTGACTAAGGATGATCAAATTAGGGCACGGTTTCGGCACAACAAGCACATTGAGTATGTCCACCATAACAGCGGAATACGTGTGGAGTTGCACGCCCACATGTTTATCAACCCCGTGCTGAACGAAGCATTTGGACCTGAGCATTGGGAACCAGTTCCGGTTGGTGGTAACTCCCTCCTTTCGCTGAAGCGTCAGGAGCTCATTCTGTACTTGTGCCTTCATGGGGCGATGCATAGCTGGTTCCGGCTCAAGTGGCTTGTGGATATCGGTGCTTTGCTCACGCAGGCCACGGAGCAGGATATTCAGCGGTTGCTGCAAGCTGCCAAAGACTGCGGCATTACCATCCCAGTGCTAGAAGGGATACAACTTAGTTCGTCTCTTCTGGGGGAGCTGCCGTTGAAGAGGAGCACCGCTCCAGGCTGGCGAGAAAGGGCGCTCACACATCTCGCTTTGAAAGAACTGTGTTGCGAGTCGGTTCAGGAAAGTCTCAGTTTCCGATCTGCTCGTTCCAAGTTGTCCCATTACTTGCTCCGAAGCGATTGGCGCTACCTGTCTGCACAACTGCGTTCTGATTCCACCGGCGCGGACGACCCGCAGATTGTACGCTTGCCTGCCGCCCTCCATTTTCTATATCCAATCCTACGGCCATTTTCTTGGATAATCAGGCATTTGCTCAGGCATCGCACTTCATCGTCTGATGTGCTGCCGGGCTAACCTGTAGGTGAAAAATGTTGCACGTTCGCGGACAGAGTGAAGAACCGGCACAACCTGCCCACATTTAGACCGCAACTTAGCTTCCTGCGATGGCGAGGTCAGCGTCTTTTTCTGGCTGGGCAAATAGCGTTCCATCTTCGAAGCGGCGGAGAAAGCGTCCGAGCGAGAGGGCGCGCAGAACCTTCGGCCAGTAACCCGCCATTCCGCCATGCGCTGCAATCTGCGTATCGGACCATCGCATCATTTGTTCCAACTTTTCCAGGTCCAATGCCCGGACGGCAAGGTCGACTTTCTTCATGCGTTCCATCTCGGCAAAGGCCTCTGCTCTTTCCCTCGCAAAGTGAATGGAGAAATCCGCTGCTTGCAGCCCTTTGCGGCTCTCGGTACGGACCTGCTCGGGCAGCCTGCCAATCATCGCATTGCGAATCAGAGAACGGGGCACCCCGTTTTCGCAGTAATTCTCGATGGGCACGGAAAGGCAAAATTCAATCACCCGACGATCTCCGAGTGGGTCGACTCTCGAAACACCGGTCAGTTTCCGGAACGCATCATCTGTGGCTCCGGCATCAGGCCTGCGCAGGTAGCGAGTCCGCAGCGACCTGCTGTCGAGGTGTTCAAGATCCTGTTCCAAAGACGTAGAATCCAGACCGTGATCACGGGCGAACTCGCGCCGGATCAGAGAGTACTGGAACAAACCATAAGATCCTCTCCGTCCAGCATTCAGCAGTTTGCGAATTTCCAGCGGAATCCATAACCCAAGTACTTCATTCGCAATACCCAGCCAACGACGACCACCGTTGCGGTGCATCGCCTTAGCAAGACGTGCTAAATCCATCCATCGTTGTTCTGCGGCGAGTGAACGCAGTGCCCATTGGCCGGCAAAGCTAGCGCTAATGTTTCCGGAATCTCCGTTAAGAACGATATCCACTTGCCGTTGCCGAGCTTGCAGGCAAATTTCGTAGGTCCAATCGTAGTTGCCCGGATTCAAGATTGGCTCCAGTTGCTCCGAGCCAAACAGGTCCATCAACGAAAAGACGGAGTGGCACCCATGACGAACAAGGACATGGTCCACATTTGGCCACCTGTCCGCAACCGATGCGGCGGCCGGGCCTTCATCGCAAAAACGTCCTGCAATGTTGTCCACGGGATGCCGTGGAACTGCCGTAAAAGCAAAGAGACGGCGGTTCCTGCTTTGGAGTACCTCGGCAGCCAAGGAGGTCACGGTGGAGCTGTCCAGCCCACCGCTCAACTGTGAACCGACACTACGATCTGGCAGGCGATCCCGGACAGCGTTGCTGAGCGCTTCCCGAAGTCCATCGGAATATTCCCGAGGGTCGTGCAGATAAAGCAGGGAGGTCTTTTCCGGTTGCCAGTATACGTCTTGCGTAAGGCACCCTCGCTCGAAGGCAACGACGCTTCCTGGAATAACACGGAAAACTTTCTCGAAAAAGGTGCAATCACTTCCAACACAGGTTGCGGCAAGCCATCGGGCAACGTAATCTTCACTGATGCGTGGGGTTACGCCCATCTCCGTCACCAGCTGACGAAGACTCCGGGCAAAGCGAAAAACTCCATCCTGATGCGAATAGAAGAGAGGCACGCTTTGGCACCCTGATCCGCAGCCCAACAGGACACGAGACGCAGTACGATCCCAGAGGACAAAGGCAAACTCGCCTTCAAGATATTTAGGGAACCCAGCACCCCATTTGCGGTAGGCGCGAAGAAGAAGCTCCGGTTCGGACTCTGGTCTGGCATCGAGCCGCGCAACCAGACCTATTGCATTGAAGATCCTGCCGGCAAGCAGAACGCCGCAATCTTCTGCAAGTGCCCGGGGGCAATGTCCTTGAAGTGCGAGATGATACCCGCCTAGCTCACAGACCTGATCAAAAGGCGGACTTCCATCCACTTTCGTCCCGAACTGGACTCCGGACCGAGCTGAGACAATACCGCAAAAAGTCGAAATCGACATCGGCTATAGTTGAATCGGTCCCAAACACGCGCAGACTCTAGGAGCCTGTCGGAATTTTTTCAGACAAAGTCCTGGAGCGCGTTGTCATGCAACAAACGCGCGAATATGTACTCTATGAAAAGAAGCTTGTGCCATCCGTTACGGCAATAAAATCGCTCTCAGTTTCATTGACAGGGAAGACCTTGATCTGCGGTGTCTCCCAGGGTTTGCGATCCGTCGATTCAGTTTTCTGCGAAAGGGATTGAGAACGAACTGCGTTCATGCTGCCTCCGAGATCAGAGTTACAGTAACACTGCTCTAGGCTAAATACCTCATTTAGCCCGAGTCAAGCACTCATTTGCGCCGCAGTAAATCTGAGTGCGGGGCTAACCACCGGAGAGAACAGATAAGTGCAAATCGGAGGGTTACTTGCGGCGGCAAACCTGCAAGAACGATCGGAAATTGCGCCCAGAAATTCTGGCGTGAGCCGCTCTGCTATACTCCCAATTCAGGCAAATGTTGAGTTAATACCTGTCAAGAGAATATGTCTGAGAGCGACAGCATTCAGGACTCTGAAGCCTTCTTTGGCAAAGTAACCGATGGTCCTCTGACCTCTGAAGACATGGGTTTCGCGGCGGACCTGCCGGGGAATGTTCCACATATCTCGACGCATCGATGGGAATACGGCCGTCTGATTATTGAGGCGCGAGCCGAGAGTGCTATCTCCGGCGGGCAGGGTGTCGTGCTGAGTGGCAGGTTATTCAATGCCGCCGACTTGGCCGTTCGGCTCCGTACAGAGCCAGTAAATCAGGCAGCGCTTCTGCTTCATGCTTACAGACGATGGGGCATCGACTTCCCGAGCTATCTGCACGGGGATTTTACCTTTGCATTTTGGGACAGTGAATTCCCGCGCCTCCTTTTGGGACGCGACCCGTCCGGCTACAGCCCTCTTTACTATACGCAGCTGGGCGGACAATTTTCCTTTGCCAGCGATATCAGTGTTCTCCGAACACGGCAGAACCTGCGGATGTGGCCCAATGAAAAGCGGATTGCAAATTGGCTGGCGCTGCAGCCGACAGCGGATAATGACACGTTTTTCGCAGGAATTTATGGCTTGAAGCCCGGTCAAATGCTGCTCTTCGAGCACGGTCGCGTAGTTTTGAATTTCTTCTGGCGGCCGGAAAATACGCCAATTCTCGGTCTAAGGGATCCGCGTGAGTATTCCGATGGGCTGCGGGAGGTACTGGAACGCGCGGTGCTGGAGCGCCTGCCACGGAATTCCGCTCCGGGAGTGCACCTGAGCGGCGGTCTCGATAGCTCCAGCGTAACCGCTCTTGCGGCCGGACTTCTGGAAAAAGAAGGCCGCCGGATATTCGCGTTCACGGCGATTCCGGAACACCGTGTTACGAGTCCCGGCCGCTTCTGCGACGAAGGACCGTATGCCTCCTCAATGACGGAGATGTATAGGAACCTGGATCATGTCGTTATCCGCCATGGGAGCCATTCGGTTTTTTCCATGATCGACTGCGCCAGTTCCGCGAAATGCCGGCCTATTATCGCCGCCCCGAATTACGCGTGGATTTATGAGATCAATATGCAGGCCCGCCGCCGAGGTGTACGCACTATTCTGACCGGTGCGGCCGGGAACCTAACCAGCAGCTACGACGGCACCTTGCACGCGCTCTCCACATTTTCAATGGAAGGTCGTCTCGTAACGGCGGCAAGAGTGGCGAGAGATATGCATAGGCAGGGAGTACTGCGCTGGCGCGGTGTTGCGCGTCATTTGTTCCGCCCATGGATGCCCAGTTCGGTAGATCATCTTCTCGAACGCTGGAGGGGCGACCGTGGCGCGATTCACAAATACTCGACAATACGGCCGGAGTTTGCTCGGGCGCATGGCGTGAACATGACGAGCGAGGATATATTTCATCGCCTGGATAGCAGATCTGCACGCGTTCTGCAGTTGCGTATGACCGACTACGGACCGGCGATGACGGCGTTCAGACACTTGACTGGCGTATCAATGTCGGATCCAACCATCGACCCGCAGGTTGTGAGCTATTGCTTTTCTGTTCCTGTCGAGTACTTTTGCGAAGGGGGAGTGCCACGATCGCTGATCCGCAATGCCATGGCCGGACGGTTGCCAGACCTCGTGCGCCTGGAGCGGCGACGGGGCCTTCAGGCAGCGGATTTTCGATTCCACTTCCAGACGGAACGCCAGGAGGCGCTTGCCGAGCTCACCCGCATGAAGGAAGTTGAGCTCGTGGTACGCGCCCTGGATCTAGAAAGCATAGAGCAGATGATGAAGTGGTCCGAAACTAAGATTGCGGAATTTGGCGAACCGAAATACTGGGACAGACTAATGCGGGCGTTTTCCCTGGGACGTTTTCTGCGCCGGCTCGAAGATGGAACACTCTTTTCCTCTATGCCGGATGTAACTGCTCAAAAGGCTGCTTCAGAATAGTCTTCTTTAACTGCTTGGTCGTCGCTCAGATACCCTTTCAAAAACTATTTTGAAACAAGCTCTCAAAGTGAACAAGTCCCCTTCTCGTGCAAATCTTCTTTCTTCTAGCGGGATAGGTCTCTTTTATCGGGATACCCTAGTCTAAAATACGTTTTATGTCGCTACAGTTTGGCCCATATGTGCTTTGCGGATGGAAAGTCTTTTCCGATATGGAGCTGCCGGAATTGTCCGCATGGAGCGCAACGGTTCCGAAAGAGCAGACTCTCAGAATTCAATTCGGAGCACTTCCTGACACTGGCGAAATTTCGCATTTCGCTGTTACCGAGGAAGAAGACGTACTTCTGCGAGTACCTGGCGTTGCCGGCTTTCATCTCCATGCCGCTGAACATCGGGTTACGATTCAGATGGAAGGAAGCAGTGACCCGCTCCTAGTCCGAAATTTTCTATACGGCTCGGTCCTCGCGGTACTCTGCTACAAGCGCGGGCTGTTTCCGCTTCACGGCGCCAGTGTTCTTTTGAACGGATCCGCGGTCATACTGTCGGGACCGAGCGGCTCGGGGAAATCGACTTTGGCAACAGCCCTGGCTCGGCGCGGCCATCCGTTGCTCTGCGACGATGTTTGCGCAATTGACACGAAAGTTCCCGGGCGACCGTTGTTGTGGCCTGCATTCCCACGAGTCAAGCTGTTGGCGGATGCTATCTCCAACTTTGAATTAGGAGCAGCAATGACGTACAGCCGCGCGGCATCGGGCACGAAAGGGCATTTCGGAATGACAGCTTTCTCTTCAACCGCTGTCGTCAGCTGTCCCGTTCCTGTTGCAGCGGTCTATGCACTGGAGTCGCCATCCGGGGACAAAGTGGAGCGTTCTTTGCAGAAGGGAAAAGACGCTTTCCTGTTGTTGGATAGCCAAGCCCATCGTGGATGGATGGGGCGCAATCTCGGGCTGCATGGCCAGTTGTTTCGTCACATTACCGCGCTGGCTTCGTCTGTGCCTGTGTATCTGTTGCGGCGTCCGCGTGTGCTTGAGCGGCTGGATGAAACCGCCAACCTGCTGGAAACCGCTCACCACGATCAACCGGTAATTGCCGGATCGAAATCATAGCTGTCACAAATGAATTCACGATATTATGTGCCGATGAACGACAACAGCGTCATTGTTCGCGCCGATGGCTGGTTGACGGCGTGGATCGACAACGATCTCATGATGATGCACGCCGAAAGCAACTTTTACCTGAACCTGTCGGGTTCCGGTGGCCGGATATGGGAACTGCTGGAGCATCCGTGCACCGTTCCCGATTTGTGCAATGCATTGGCATCCGAATTTGACATCCAGCCCGAGACTGTACGCCCTGAGGTGCTGGCTTTTCTCGATCAGTTGTTTTTGCGAAAGGCTATCGATGTCGATCCGCCAATTTTGGCATAGGTTCCGAAGATTGCCGCGAGACCGGCGCGCACTGATCTTTGAAGCCGCCATCTGGCTTGTTCTGGCGCGCATGGTAATCCGGTTTGTCCCATTTTCTTGGATCGGGCACCGCATTGGGCGTCTCCATCCACCTGGGGGGGGTGCGCCGAATCAATTTCGAAATTCGGCGCCTGCAGATGGGCCGGTCGTCGCGCGATCAATCTCCTGGGCGATCAATCGTGCTGCTCTGGTGTTGCCTCTGCGGCTTGTCTGTCTCCCGCGCGCCCTTGCTGCATGGCAGATGCTGCGTCGCCGCGGAATCTCAGGGCGAGTGCATTTCGGCGCTTCTCGTAGGCCAAGCCAAGAACCTCGCAATAACCACGCATGGGTGGATGCTTGTGGCATAGAGGTTACTGGTTATCCGGAAGCCCATAACTGCGTTGAGATTGGCTTCTTTGTACGATGACATTTGATTCGGGTTTCATGAGCGAAAACGTACTGAACTCGCGCCTGCAAATTACCTTTTTCCCGCATTCCTTGCCTCGGGGCCTTTTCGAAATCGCATGAGAAGAGCCATTCAGGAGTTGTCACGTTGCCTGCCGCTGATGAAGCGGGGCCTTGGTTTGGTTTGGCAAGCAGGCCGCGGTTGGACCGTTGCATGGGCGGTTCTTCTGGTGCTGCAAGGTTTTCTGCCCGCCGCTCTGGTTTCCTTGATCCGCTTGAGCATCAATCGCCTGACTGTGGCCCTGGCGAGCCGAAGCACAGCTGCTTTCGCCCCGCTTTGGATTCCGCTTGGATTGATTGCGCTCCTGGGGATGTTCACATTTGTACTAAGCAGCCTGCTGAATTGGGTACGAAGCACACAGACGGAGTTGGTCCAGAATCGTATCCAGATGCTTATCCACGCTCAGGCACTCGCTCTCGACGTTGAGTTCTATGAAAGTCCGGGGTCGTACGATCTTTTGCATCGCGCCCGAGTGGATGCGATCGCACAACCCATTGCCCTGCTGGAGAGCTGCGGCAGCATCGTCCAGAATGGAATCTCGCTGGCGACACTAACCCTGATGCTAGTGGCTTATTCACCCTGGTTGCCTGTTCTTCTGATTGTTAGCACATTGCCGGGACTGCACCTGGTAGTTCACCAAGTTATGCGGGAACACAGATGGCGCAGCAGGAATACCGTCCACGAGCGTCGGTCCCGCTATTACGATTGGATGCTGACCGAGCGCGCCAATGCCGCGGAAATGCGGGCCTTCGATTTGGGAGCCTATCACCAAGGCGCGTTTCAGCGCATTGGGCGACATCTCCGGAAAGGCCGTCTCGTTCTCGCAGGCAGGGAGCTTAAAGCGGAGTTGATTGCCGGAACGGTTGCCTGGGCAGGTAGTCTGGGTGGAATGGCATGGATGCTCTTTCGTGCAATGCAAGGGCTCGCTCGCTTAGGCGATCTGGTCCTTTGCTATCAGGTTTTCCAACAGGGGCAGACGTCGCTCAGAGCACTGCTTGAAAGCGCCGGACGTCTTTACAGAAGCACGCTCTTTCTGAGCAACTTGTTTCAGCTTCTGGCTGTAAAGCCCCACCTTATCGATGGACCTGATTCGCGGCCGGTGCCGCACCCTCTTCGACAAGATATTCGCTTCGAGAACATTACCTTCAATTATTCCGGAAGTGAGCGCCCGGCACTGAGGAACTTCTCCCTGACGTTACCGGCAGGCAGCACGATCGCAGTTGTAGGACACAACGGCGCCGGGAAGAGCACCTTGATCAAACTGCTCTGCCGATTTTACGACCCACAGGACGGCGGCATATTCATTGACGGCGTGAACTTGCGCGAAGTCAAAATTACGGACTTGCGGAAACGTACAGCAATCCTGTTTCAGGAGCCCGTTCACTATCATGAAACGGTTGCCAAGAATATCGGAATGGGGAACATCGCTGGGGATTATGATCCCTCCCGTCTCAGGTTCGCGGCAGAATCCGCTGGAGCCACAAGCCTCATTGAGGGCCTTCCGCAAAGCTACGAGACCGTGTTGGGGAAGTGGTTTGGTGGCGCCGAACTGTCCGTTGGTGAATGGCAACGAATTGCACTTGCGCGCGCCTATCTCCGCGAAGCGAATATTGTCGTTCTGGATGAGCCCACCAGCGCGATGGATTCCTGGGCTGAGGTGGAGTGGCTGGAAAGGTTCCGCAAATTGGTGGAGGGGTGTACTGCGCTTATGATTACTCACCGCTTCACTACTGCCATGCATGCCGACATGATTCACGTGATGAGTGAAGGCAGGGTCATTGAATCAGGAACTCACAGTGAATTGCTAGCCGCCCAGGGACACTACGCTGAATCATGGTGGGCGCAAATGAGGGCTTCACAGTGCGAAGGTACTTGCGTTGAGCAATAGCTGCCATGGCGTGTCTGAATGACATTGTCGTGGGATACCGGTCAGAGATGCTAAAGGAGAGTAGCTATGCGTGATTTTGGTTAATCGTGTCAGCAGGCACGAAAAGTTTCTTGCCCTGAAACCAAGGCTTGCTCTGATTCCACAACCCGAAGCCGGCCAAACAGTCGATAGGGAACTGTGAAGGTAGCTGCCAAATGGCGGCAAAGTCAACAGCCCAGAGGACAACCATCTGGGCCGAGGAGAATCTTTCGCACGCAGTGTCAGGTTGGGTGCTTCCGGCTATTCGCAGGTTGGGCTACACCGCTGTGAGTAAGCCATCTGAACCAAGGAAGAACTACATGCCCATCACGACGGCAAAAGAAATGGCGGAGGAGGCGGGTGTGAAACCGCGCACATTCCGCAAGTGGCTCCGCGCCGAAAAATTTGGCTGGCACCAAAGGTACACTCCGTGGCGAGTGGAAGTCGGCAGCCCTGAGTATGGCGACATGCAGCGCGTCTTGCTCAATCACACATAACAGACAAAGCGCATCCCGGGAGCGCCTTAAAGACTCCGTTCCGATTGAGGCCAAACACCTGAAACCCGTGCGCGGCGAGCTCAATCCCGGTTCAGGAATAGATTAGCCGCAGTCGCCTGCAGCCGACCCGCTGGCGCGCAGCGCAGTTCAGGGGGATAGCTGCTGGAAGCTGAAAGTTGGACAGGCCAGGGGGCGACGTTCGGGAGCGTACCTGCACATACTCGCGGCTGCCGTGCTTCTTTAGGCGCGCTTCCAGTAGACGGCGCAGCGTGGCGAAGCACTCCGGCAACCGCCAGCTGGCCAGCGGCGCGGCCTGATCCAGCGCGCGTGTCTTCTGCTCGATCAGCGCCAGGTAATGCAGCGGATCAAAGACCACCGCCTCGCGTTCAGAACTGCGCTCGTGCCGGGCAATCACGTCGCTGATACAGGTAGTTACCACTTATGCACGTAGCCCTTCACCCAGACCTGGCGGTGTCCGTACTGCGTGGGCACCGAGTAATCGTTAGCGCGGTAGCGGACCAGTGACAGCGACTTCACTCGTGCAGAGATCTTTTCGCAGGCTTCGTAGGGAGAGACGGGCAGCGGCAGCATCGCCGCACGGTCACGCTAGAAGCGTTCGCCGATCCTCTCGCTGTGTCCACGAAGCCGCCGCTGGCGGCGCTTCCTGCACTCCGCCTCCAGATGCGCGTTCAACTCATCCCAGCTGTTGAAGTGCGGAATGGGAACCATGAAGTTACGCCGCGCGTAACCGACCAAGCCTTCGACTTTGCCCTTGTCGTTGCCCTTGAATGTCCTATCATGTGCTTCGATGGCGATTCTCTGCCACGGCTGGTACTTCTGCTGGTACTTCGCCTTTTTAAGCGAGAGCTAACTGGCTGCAGCACAAGAGGTTGGCTGCGAGTTGGAATTCTTTCCCCCTCTCTCCGCCAGTCACTCCTAAACTGCTGAAAATAAACTACTTAAAATTTACTACATAGTCGGAAGCCGACCTTCCGATTTGTCCCGTACAGCGCTCAGTTGCACATTGGTTGCATATTCAAGCTTCTGCATGGCGCTAACCACATCAGAATCAGCGGTTTTGATATAGCAGCGCTGGGTCACTCCCACATTTGAGTGCCTCAAAATAGCCTGAATCACCTTGTCTTGTACACCAAGGCGATGCAGGTTTGTCGCGAGTCCGCGACGAAAAGCATGCCAGCCATGCCACTCGATATCGGCTTTTTTCAATACTGGCCGAATGACTTCAAGTGCAAGCTCGTCCAGGCAGCGTGGATTTCCCACGGAATTTGGAAACATCCATCCACTTTGCGGTGAACCGCAGAGCTGGTGGTATTCATCGAGCTTCGCTGCAAGTTGCGCAATGACTGGCACCGGGGCCTTGCTCGCCTTACTCTTGGGGGCCTTTATGTGTTTGCGCCACACCGACTTTGTGACACGAATTTCATTGCCGGTGTAGCTCTCCCACATCGCCCCACGAAGTTCTCCTTCGCGCAAGCCCGTGAACGCGGCCAACGCAACGACCGTCGATGCCGGCTCCGGAAGAATGCGAATCATCATGAGCTCATCTTCGAGAGAGTAGGCGTGTGTGTCCTTTGTTTCTTTGTACTTCGGGAGTACGGCATCGCGTACTGGATTCTCGGAGTTGAGAATGCCTTGTCGCTTCGCATAGCGGAACACGCCCGAGAGCAACTGCTTATCGTGCTGGATGGTGGTCTTCGCCGTGTTGAACTCTCGTGCAATATCAGCCAACATTTGCTCGATGTGAAACGTCCGAACTTCGCGCAGCCCAATGTTGCCGTGCTTCCGGATGTGCAGGTTGAACGCGTTTTTGTAACCGTTGTACGTGCTCGGCTCCTTATGTGATTCGATGAACGGCAAGTACCGTTTTTCTATGAATTGGTTAACCGTCATCGTGCTCGCCGGTGACACCGTCCCGTTATTGAGCGGAGCGAGGAACTCGTCGGCAAGCACTCGCACCGCACTTTTCGAGCGGTATTCGCCTCCGAATTCCACTAGTTGCTTGCACTTCTGTACTTGCTTCAAAGTGCCATCTGGACAGGCTTCGTGGTCGTAATACCGCAAATACCAATAGCTTCCTTTGCGAAAAACATAACCTCTTTGGTGACGTCGGGCTCTTTTCACTGAATCGTCTCCTTTCCATGTGCCCGGCTCACCGTCCTGTTGTTCGCAGAAAACATACGACTTTCTGCCCAGGTTTCCAACTCTTTGCTGCCCCAACGAAAGCGTACATACTTTCCGAAACGGACGTGGGGAATTGGTTCGGTAGCGCGTGTGCGAACTTGGTCGCGTACCCATGATTCGGAGATGTTGAGACGCACGGCAAGTTGAGCGCTGTCGAGGTACTCGTATTCAAAAGCTGACGTTTTAGCAATTCCAGCCGTGAACGCGCAGACAATGCGTCGTTCAATCCAGGTGGCAAGCTGTGGGCTGCCCACTGAAAGCGCTTGCGCTTGCCGAGCGCGAGGTGTGGGATGGGATCATCGCACACTGCCGGGTTTGAGTTTTCAAGGACCCAGGAAGTCGGTACGTTAATTCGCGCTGCAAACTGCTTTACTGTGAGGTTTTGATATCCAAAGAAATCCGAGCGTGTGTCGCGAATGGCTCCAAATGTTTGAAGTGGGGCCTGTGTCAATGCCGGTACTGTCGCCTCTTCCGGCTGGGTCTGGGACTGCGTCAATGCGTTCTCCGTTATGAGGTGGCCGGGTTCGCCCGGCGCTCATAAGGCGCCTGCACGGAAG
>PJLO01000099.1 GCA_003010405.1 Acidobacteriota bacterium
TCGTTTTGAAGCAAAAGTCCTGCATGGTCTCCCCCTACAGCGTGATTGCCTGCAATTGTGTGTCGGACAGCGCAACCGGGAAATAGGCAAGGTGCCTGATGTGCCCATTCCATAATGCGGAGCCAGAGATAGAAAGCCCAAGCCTCAACGTTGTAAGGATTATTGACAACGCTATTGATGGTCCAATAACGGTGGTCCCGTTGAGAGAGATGTGAACAAAAGACGATGACCACGATAGTGCTAGTTTAAACGGCATTGAATTTTCAATTGTTCCAATTGTGATATTTGCTGCGGTTGTTCCACTGATAGAAATGGCGCAATACAGAGCGCCAGTTGGTGCTCTGTATATATATATTCTATTGCTTGATGTCCCGTCGTCGAGCATTGCCAAAACTTGGCTCGCCCCTGAAGGTGGTAATCCAGGAGCCGTATCGCCAGCGATGAAGAGTGTCCCGGCCTCCGATTTGAACCAGGATGACGCGACAGTATGCGTCCAAACGTCAGACGCGCGCGCAACCGCCGACGAGGTGGTCAAAATGAATGATGTCTGATAGGTTCCGGCCGTATTTTGTACGCCATCAATCGCTATGGCATCACCGCTGGTAGCCAGCTTGAACCCAACCGAAGGATTGGCCAGGGTCTGACTGGCGATGGCGATCCGTGTCCAGGCTGTGGTGGAGAGCTGTGCGGTGATGTCCGTCCAGGTTGTTCCGCCATCCATGGTCATGGACACGGCACCCGAGCCTGTTATCCGTTTGAGAAAGGCGGTCTGGAACCGGGTAGAACTGGCCAAGGTGATGGTTTGCAAACAGGTAGCCGCGCCTGCTGTAGCCGTGAGCAACGAGGCCGACGAGGCCGCGCCATCAATGCCGGTCTGGCTCAAGGCGGACGTGCAGTTGGTTTTGGTCCAGACCGCGTTTGTCAGGTCCCGGCAATAGAGGACGACATTGGTGCGGCTATCCTCCAGAAGCCAGCCGAGTAAATTACCGGTCGCGTCCCATTCCCGGCGCACATTGCCGGCGGCCACGGTTTCGATCAGGCCCGTTTGCCCGAATCGAGTTCCGCTGGTCGACCGGGCGAAGGTATCGACCGGCGCGGCATCACTGGTGGCGTCGCCGCAAAAGAGATTGAGACTCGGGGGTGTGACCCCCGGAAATTTGCCCAGGCTATCACGCATCAGGGACAACACGGCTTGGCGCACGGTGGCGGGTGTGGCCACCTTGGCC
>PJLO01000041.1 GCA_003010405.1 Acidobacteriota bacterium
TACCAGTTGTACCTGCCTGAGATCTGGGCGCAAGATCCGAGGCGACGAAACGAGGCTGGTGTACCGAAAGAAATCCGCTTTCAAACCAAGCCTGAGATTGCACTCGAACAGATTCGCTTGCTGGTCGAGGAGGACGTGCCGCGAGCCCCGGTCTTGGCCGACGCCGCCTATGGCAACGACAACAGATTTCGGGACGGGCTACACGAACTTGGTCTGGAATATGCCGTGGGCGTGCAGTGTTCGACCTCAGTCTGGCCGCCGAGTGTCACCCCGCTTCCGCCCAAGGCTCGAGGTGCGACGGGAAGGCCGCCGAAGCTGCTGCGTAGGGATGAGAAGCATCAACCTCTTTCGGTCAAGGAGCTAGCCTTGTGCCTGAGTTCGAGCGACCTGCGCCGGGTGAGTTGGCGCGAAGGAACACGTGGCACAATGCATTCCCGCTTTGCCGCTTTGCGCGTGCGTGTACCGGCGCCACTTCGCATACGAAGTTCTCCACGGTCTGGAGCGCGGAAGGCGCTTTCTTGAACAGCTTCCAGAACGCTACTGCGAACTTCTCAACGTCTGTGCCGATGGCCTTAAATAACTTCTCTATGTTAGCAATAATTTCGGAAAATACACTCATGTATCTCACCGTCTTTCTATGGTTTGAAGGTTGCTTTCCATTTCCTTTGCGGCCTCGGCTGCGGGCAGCACTACGATGAGCCCCTTGCTCAGCGGAGATCGCCGGAAGACCGCCACCATGCACACGGCGGCCATCACCATTCCCGAGCCCACGCCAAGCACCACGGACTTAGTCGCAACCATCGCCGTTCCCGCGATAAACAGGAACCCCACCATCGCCGAGAATGAAATCTCGAAGACAAGATTCCACCAGAGCGCCATTGCGCTCTGTTTCATCTTGCCGAGGACGAACGTCGCCAATGCGTCGAACGGGTCCGGCATGCTATTGCGTCGCCCCGCTTACGTTGAAGTCCTTGCAGACTGCGCCGAAAATAGCGATTGCGACCGCAAGAGCGATTTGCTTGGGATTGCCACTGGCGTTCTGCCAGAGCGCACAGCGTAAAGACCTGATTGGCATTCTTGCCGACGCCGCGGTAGCGAACTTTCACATAGCCGAACTTCCGTTTGATTACCCCGAAGACATGCTCCACCTTCGATCGTACCCGCGATTTGTTACGGTTCTTTGCCTTCTGCACTTCGTCGATGTGGTTCTTGTAGCGGTAGCGTTTGTTTGTCATGTCTTGCGCCCCAGGCGCGACTTGGCGGATTGCAGCGGTTTGTCCGCGATAGGCCTGATTGCCCCAGACCTTGGTCTCTTCGCCATGCAGCAAGTCCGGTAATACCGTGCAGTCGGCGACATGGGCAGCCGTCACTACCGCCGAGTGGACGATCTTGTGTTTGCTGTCCACCCCGACATGCGCTTTCATCCCGAAATACCACTGTCTCCCTTTCCGCGTCTGGTGCATCTCGGGATCGCGTTTCTGCTCGCGATTCTTCGTCGAACTCGGGGCGTGGATGATCGTGGCATCGACGATGGTGCCGGTCGTGATCTTGATGCCCCGATTCTGCAAATGAATGTTGACCGCTTCCAGCATGGCTCCGCCGAGGCTGTGTTGTTCGAGCAGGTGGCGAAACTTGCAGATCGTGGTTTCGTCCGGCACTGGTTCGTTGCCAAGATCGACTCCGGCAAAGCGGCGCATCAACGGCGAGTCGTACAGGACTTCCTCCACCGCCGGATCAGAAAGGTTAAACCACTGCTGAAGGAAGTAGATTCGCAGCATGCGCACCACGCCAACGGGACGACGTCCGTTGCCCGCCCTGGGATAATGGGGTTCGACCAGGGCGCACAGTTCGTGCCAGGGAACCACCTGCTCCATCTCTTCCAGAAACAACGCACGCTTCGTCTTCTTCGTGTACCGACTGTATCGTGAAGAAGGTCTTGCGGTGCGGAGGCAGCGGCGCAAGCGACTGGTACGCAGTTTGCCTGCAACACCGCGCCTGCTGCGGCCAACCAGGAATGGGCGATCGATTTCATCGTGGATGGTTTTGCCAGCGGACGAATAGTGCGAATCCTGAGCGTGGTCGATGTCTACACCCGTGAGTGCCTTGCGCTAGAGGCTGACACAAGTATGGGCAGTGGCCGTGTGATACGCGTGTTGGAGCGATTGATGGTGGATCGCGGTGTGCCGGAGAACGTACGCACATCCACACAGTCTCGACGACTGCAAAACAAGCGTGGTTCACTGGGAATCTCCAGTTATGAATGGCTGAGAAAAGCGGGGCAGGTCAGCAGGCCGCGCAGCAGCCTGAACTACCCGACGCCAGCACAGTTGGCTCGAAAGCGGAGCCGCGGAAAAGACGCTGACTCCGTCAGCCAGGGAAACGCCTCCGGCGTTTCCCACTTTACCTCTGCTCAAGCGGCTGGTTAACTTATCTCAGATGTGTGCGGAGATTGGAGGCAGGTCACTTGCTGACGCCCAACTCCCGCGCTACGTCCTCGCCTCGGTGCCTCGCTTCAACCTGCTTCAGCGCCCCGATCATCTCCGCTTCCGTAAGCTTGTCTTTCGACATGCTTCCGCCCTTTCCCTGATCCCCGGAATCCGAAATCATACCCGGTTGTGTCCTGAACTGCCCCTTAATGCGTCAAACGGAGAAGAATCTTTGAAGCGAGACTCTGAAAAATTACCTGTAGGTCTGCCGCAGTCGGTGCGAAAGCGGCCTGTCCTACCGGTTTGGTCGAATCGTAGGTAGAGCTGTTGGGATCGTTGGCAATCTGGTAGAGAAAGTCCTTATTGAGGTTGCTTCCCAAACCGATGGAGTAGACGATCATGTTATTAGTGTCGGAACGCATTGTATTGGATGTCTGAATCGCGCGATACTCCGAATCATCGGAAACTTTGTTCCATTTGATTCGCTCCAGTTTGCCGGTCGCATGCGATGGAAATTTTCCATTACAACAGGAAGTTCCTGTTCCGGTACACTGTGGGGTCTGGTCGGTGCCAGTCGGATACATAAAACCAACTTGGGACGGCGAGTCGTAGCCACCGAAGTTCCAAAGGCCGTTTGCGATATGGTGCCCGCCGCCACAACTGAGCGTGTCCTGAATGGTGTTAGCATAACCATCGGTGAAGAAAACCACCACCTTAACTACGTTTCCAGACACGGTTATGCTGTTGTTCTGGATTAAGCCCTGCTGAAGCCCTCCATCGGAAAAAGTAGCACCGCCGAAATAGCTGTAATTCATCTTGGCGGTGAGGTTCTTGACCTTAGTCTTGAATCCACCGGTTTGCATCGCAACATCGGTGGATACATTCGATGCGAAGGTTACCACTGCCACGCTGTCGACGGTATCGTCGAAATAGCTAATGAAAGTATTTACGGCAGGTGGGAGCGCGCTCCATCCGCCGTTGTTCTGCATGGAACCCGATTTGTCCAGCACGAGTGTCAACAACACGTGGGCGCGAGTCGACTGTGCAGACGAGGTTGCTTTCAAGGTCTTAAACTGAGGCAACAGTGCGATAAAGAACGTCTTGATTGTTGCGTTGGCCGTTACATTTATGAGCTTGTTGTCATCGGCATCAGTCGTATATGTGACATTGAGAATCGGCGTTGAAGCGTCGAAGTTTGAGGAGCCGTAATTCATGGCGAATGAACTTTTTGCGATCGCCGTTGCCTGAGTCTGTCCCTGATACAGGTTTCGCGCACCCGCCAAGGCAGCAGCGTCCACTGCCTTTCCGAGCCGGGCCTTCGTCACATAGGCCAGACCAAAATCGACGGCGAGTCCGACAAACAGAATCAAAATAATCATAGAAATAGCGCAGAGAATGAGAATTTGTCCACGCTGTCCCTGCAGTGATTTTCGGCAAAAGGCCATATCAATCTTCCTTCCAGGCTGTTTCTACTGTCTCCCGCAAATGCGAGAGGTTGCTAGAAGTACGCCACGTCGTACAAGGTTAACGGTATTGCGTTCTTCACAAACGTCCCGAGCGGAGTGATCGGAGAAAACGAACTGAAGATCTCGGTCACGTAAACAGTGTCACCGGGCTGTGGAATCGTGGTCGCCGTAGCCGGAAGGGTCGCTTTTTTGTTTCCCGAGAACATTCCAACTCTACTGTTTGCGGAAAGGTTTCCGACCGAATACTGGCCAGTGATCACAAAGTTTCCGTTCACGTTTTGCACGGATGTGATGATGACTTTTCCATTGGTCGCTGTGGTCAGTTTCAGCACAGCCCCGTCGTTGACCACTGCAGTGGTCGAATCTGCCAAAGACGTGTTGCGCGACGCCAGGTTGGAACCCTCTCTGGTCAGTCCGGTTATTACTTGGACCTGCCAGAGTGCGCGACTGAAGTCGAGCACCGCGCAGGTCAACGTCAGCAGCAGCACCATGACGGGCATTAACTCCAGCAGAGCCTGTCCGCGTTCACCGGTTGTTTCTAGAGTTTGTTTGCAAGCCACCGATTCCATTACTTTCATCTCTATCCTCTTAGTTGGTCTGGGTCGGCGAAAAGGGTTCATTCTTGAAACTGGAACTAACGGTGAAATGGAACTTGTTGTCGCTTCCGAAGAACTTTCCGATGGAGGTCGTCAGAGAAGGAACACCGCACACGGCTGTGATGGTTACGGTGTCGCCCGGGCCTCCTGCGCTCCCAACCCCGCCCGATATGCTTTTGATCGTTACAAGTTGAATGTACGCTGCATTGCCGGCGGTCTGAGCCAAGACCTGGGTGATCGAGGCGGCACGAGAGAGTGTCGCTCCCGGTTTTTTAGGATCGGGAAGATGATTACCAGTGGCCGCATATCGTCCAGCCTCGCGCACGGCATCTTGCAGATTCATCTGGTTGAACAACAACCACGAGAAATCTATTACCGCAAAAGAGAGAAAGAAGAAAATCATCGCGACCAGCACGAATTCGACAAGCGTCTGCCCTCGGCAAAACTCGTTTCGATTGATCCATACAGGATTCCCCGCCTTCTGTATCCTTTTCGTGGCCCGACGTACCCGACAGTTGTGCATTGGTTACTCCATGTTCAGTATGTCGATTGGTTGGCCCATCGCACTCTAGATGCCCAGGCTTGAACGTTATTCGAATAGCTCGTACCGCCAGGTAGCTCCGTAACGGTTGTAGAGGGGAAGAATGGCGGTGCGAAACCACCCGCCGTGTAGCGACGATCAAAAATGATATTGCGCGTCCCGATCGTTCCCGATGGCATGACCTGCGCGCGGTTCTGAATGCGGCCGCCAACAATTGTCAATGTATCTATAGTATTGCCATTTGCAACACTGATCGTTCCGCGACAGATTGTGGACATGTCGCACGAGGATGTATTTGAGTCAGCTTGTGAGGTGGTTGCGATGCTGGCGTCGATCTCCAAATTGTTGCCGTTCTTTTTGGGATCAAGAACAACTGTTCCATTTGCCGTAAAAATCCCGAGTGCCTGTCCCTTATCATTTCCCGATATTAGAGTAGAAGCGGAAGTGCTACCCGAAGCCGTCACCGCTACGGGTTCCGTCTTGTAAAGAATATTGTCGGTGATGGCGATGTTGTTGAGTGCTGTTACTGTCAAGGCGGTATGGTCCTGAATGGCTGCCGCACTCCCGCCCGGACCTGAGAGGGCGGTGATGTTGCCGTCCACATATAACATAGTGCCCAAACCGCTAACGCTTAAATCCGAGTTGTACATAGTAGGCACGCCGGAAATTGTTTGGCTTCCTACCGTCGAGGTGCCGCTTTTTGTGATGATCGAGGTCGTGTTCGCGAAATTGTCAACTGTGACGGTTGTTGTGTAAGTGCCTTGACTAATCGTATAGATTTCTGCGTTACTCCCGGACGCCGTGAGAACAACGGTCGCATTGCCTTCTACAAGGATGCCGCCTCCTGTAAACTTTGCATTCCCGTTGACGTCAAACGTGTAGGGCAAATAAACTCCGGTCGAAGCTCCGGTTGAAGGATATTTAGTCCCCGTCGCGTCCCGTAGCGCAGCATGCATTTCTGTGTTGCTGAGTTCAGTCTCGCTTCTTCCTTGTCCGTCGACGACGGCTCGTTTTTGGTTGAAGTCATTTGATGGTAGAGCAATAGCATTCTGTCCGCGGTTAAAGCCTTTCTGAAAGGTCGGAGCGATTGTTACGCCGCTGCGCTTATAGGAAGAAGAAGCAGACCCATAGCAGCCGCCGCTCTTATAGTAATAGCCAGCCTTATTGCCAGCGCTGCCTACCTCGTCGGTGAAGAGGTAGCTCTGGCTTTGCCCAAATGTCCACGATCCGTTTGTGAACTGTGGTCCCGTAATCGTTCCGCCAACAAGTTGCGCGTTACAGATGTCATTTATATTGAGAAATGTTCCCCAAGCGGCAAAAGATGTTTTATAGGATTTAGAGTTACCAACTGCGGTGTCCACTGTAATCGTACCCGTATCGTTAAGGCGGACTTTTTGGTTGCTTACAGAGCTGCCTACAGCGGTCAGACTATAGGTGTATACGTTCACATATCTTGTGGCGTTAGCAACGTTACTGGGACATCCGCCTTTTTGCGACGTTGTTGTGATCGCGCCCGTTGTCGGCTCCTTGATAGTGACAGTACATGTAGTCAACTCTAGGCTGGATCTCGGCTTGCTTGTGATCGGATCGGTGGATGAGTCGATGTAAAACTTCTCCGGATAGGAGGACGCGGCATTCACCGACGTTGCAGCGCTCGCGGACGTTCCGAACTTACTCTCGACGCTCGCCAAAACAGTTGCTTCTGTGCCATTTGCGATGGGAGGGGTTCCTGTCGCAAATGAGTCATTAACAGCGGCTTTCAACTCGTTAAGTATCTCTTGCCGGACGCTAGTCAGGCCAGAATCGGCGCCATAGAACGAACTGCGGTAATTAGAGTAATAGCCGACCATCAGCAGGTCTGAGTTAAGCGTCAAGGCCATGGCAATACTCATGCCAGTCAAAAGCAGCACTAGCAAAAGTACGGTAATGAGCGCTACTCCGTCTTCTTGCGAGCATTTTATGCAATGCCCACCGTTGGAGATTACGAGCTTACGATATTGCATGGTCACTCTGCCTTATTGGTCGTGCATACTTAAGTTTCGAGGACTCACGACGGCTGAAACGGCTTCTACCCTGTAGTGTCCACCATCGAAGCTGTTAACGAAGTTACTCGTGGGATTGATCGCTGTTCTTCCGATCAGTGAGATTCTGACCGAGCGTATCAGGCTGAAATCATAAGGTGGCTTATAGGAGTTGGGATCGTACAGGTAGGTAGGACTTTCATCGCCAGCTGCGGAGCTTTGAGAACCGCCCCAAGTCATCGCACCCACCTTAAATCCAACAATGCTGTCTGCAATTACTGCGTCTTGTTGTTTCTCGGTTCTCACAAGTTGCGGATTATGTGGGTCAGTTGTTTTTACCCAATAAACGATTGGGGAGAGTTTCAAAACCACGGCGGTGGTGTCAAATGTCGAGGTAGTCGTCATTGCTGGATAGCCGCCAGGCGGGTATGTGGCCAAAGCGTACCGCTCATTTTTGTTGTAGTAACCAGTGTAGGTGCCACTTGGGTCCGGCAGATTTGTCGCCTTAACTATGTCCCCGGGGGTCCACGCGATTGTCACGGTACTTCCGTCAACAACGGCATCTTCGCTAAGGTAAACCGTCATGAACTTCGGCGTTCCCGTGTCGGGGCTGATTGATCCGGTGATGAGCAAAAGCTCGCTGTTTTTCTTATACGCTGCAGCCAATTGGGCCGCCGTTGTCGTCGTGGCATTCGCCGGAACAAGAGTCATACGGTTAACAGAGGTAATGTCGTAGGTCTCAGTTGGCCTTGCCGGTGGGATACTGTCGAAAGCCAAAATAGTAAGCGTGTCGAAACAACTGGCTTCGTAGATTCTAGTTGCGCTGTTGAAACAATTTGTGTTCGTTTGATTCTGAATTGTCAAACCGATTGGCGCGCCTGGGGCATTGACTCCAGGATAGTAGTCAACCCCTGCGTTCATTACATCAATCTGCATTTGTGCAATCGAATTTCGCAGTTGGATGTTGAGGGCTGCCTGACCCTGTTGAGACGGGTAAAGAGCAACATGAGATCGTACTAACATTACAGCCGCAGAACCTAGTATTAGAAAAACGCAGAGCGCCACCATCAATTCGAGCAAGGTCAATCCAGCGGAGGCCCCTGGTTCATACCCTCGGTTCACACCTGTTAGCTCGCGATGTTTCGTCATGGCCTTAGTGCACTCATTTGAAACGACACGTCGCCTCCCTGAATGCTGGTGGGGAGTTTCACCAAAACTGTGATTCGACGAATATTAGCGACACTCGTCGTGTTTACCGTAACCGGACTTTCGATCATCCAGCGACGGTGAAATACAAGGGTGCCGGAGGGAACTGCCGGAGCTGCAGACAAACAGCTTCCCTCACTGGCGGCTCCGCTCGCGGTGTGCTTAAAAACGTAATAGCAAGGATTTCCGGAACCGTCTGTGGCAGTTCTCACCTCGGTCACAACGCCTTCACCAACCGAGAGCCGCACGTCGTCGTAGTAAATAACATTTTCAGTAACACCACTGCAGCTGATCAGTTCTGATTTATCAGCAGCCAGGCCTCCAACTAAAACACTTGACGGTGGCACGTACACGACGGGATCAGTCGAAGGGTACCGGATCAAATCTTCCAATTTTTCCGACGCAAGCATCGTCGCGATGCTCATGTATCGTGATCGCTCAGTCCCAGCCGACACCCTCAACATCAGAGCAGCTAATCCAAGAAGCGCCACGGTGAAAATGATGATTGCGATCAGAACTTCCAATAACATGAAGCCGCTTGCGCTATTCCCGCTACTGCGATACTGTGACCTTTCCATAGCACCCCGCAGTTATGGTTTTGCTGAGGTCAGCATAGTAAAGTGAGAACGTCGCAACTGGCTCCGAGCAATCTGTCGTTCCGTCGACTTTTTGCACCGCTCCGTTTGGGTGAAAATACACTGTCTGATCTGCCGAAAGTTTCAGGTCTGGAGCCGCCGAGAACAGAATTGCATTCTCTGCAGTGTCATAAGTAATCGCGGAACCTTGGGAGCAGACTGAACAATAAGCGATTTGATACGTCGAAGCTGAACGATTTAAGGTCAATCTGAACGGAAGTCCTGTCGAGACGGCGCGCAATCGGGTCGACTGAATAACTCCAGAGACGGTCGCGGCAGAAGATTGCAGCCGATACCGTCTCGCCGTACCTATCAGCATTGGCACCGACATGGAACTGATAACAATCGTGATCGCAAGAACAACCAATACTTCAAGAAGCGAAAACCCTCGCGAAGTAGCGGTTTTCCCTGCGCCCATGTAGTACTGCACTCCTTTTCAAAGTTAAGTTCTCCGGCTTTTAGCGATTTTCGTGCTTGGCCGCCACGAGCGTGTGCACTCGCGCATCTGCCTTACGCAGACTTAGCTCACGACCTTCCTGCCTCTAACGACGAATCACGCGACGACTTTCTTTACATGTTTTTAAAAGAAAATGACAAAAGCCCGTGATTTAAGTATTTTTGCTATGCTGCAGAGAAGATCGATACATTAGGCATGTTTAGAAGACGACTGAAGGCCGAGACAGACACAAAGGATAATGCTTCGTCAAGATCGGTTCGGGCGGAGGATCGTGAGCTGAGAGAAATAGGGGGATCTGCTCTTTCGGATACGAACTCCGGGCAAATTCCCGGCACTACTCTCGAGCACGAACTCACCGAACTCTATCTGGCCACGGCATCGCAGCTTTATCGATATGGGCTGCTTTTGACGCGCAATGGCAGTCTGGCTCAGGACGCCGTGCAAGAAACATTCCTGAAGTACTACGCTCAACTCAAAAGGGGCGAAGTTCGTGACGCGCGGGCTTGGCTTTTTCGAGCACTGCGAAACTATATCTTTGACTGCCAAAAGTCGGTTGGCACGAAAATGTCCGTAGGGTTGGACGCCGTCCGCGCTCACCCCGACGATCAGTCTCCCGAAATAGCATTTGAACGCTCCGAGGCCATGCGTCTCGCGCTCGATATTCTCTCTCCAAGGGAGATCCAGTGCATCCAGCTGCGGACGGAAGGTTTCACCTACAAGGAAATAGCCGACATTCTGGATATCGATTCAGGAACCGTCGGCGCGTTGCTGTCACGCAGTTCCGATAAAATTCGCAAAGCCTTTGGGAAGGAGTTATTGCCATGCAAAGCACTTTCAAAAACGTGCTGAATTGGATCCGACGCAGGACGGCTCTTCACCCGCCCCCCGGGGGGCGCTTCTCGAATCGCTTGATGGCGAGTTGGAGGCTGAATGCAACCCGAGAGTCAATGCACACCTGAAACGTTGTAGCACTTGTCGGGAGCGTCTGAATCAACTTCGGGAAGGCTTGCAACTCTTCGAACGTTCTGTGGCGCCCTTGGGCCGTGAGTTCTCATTTGAGGAGGGAGTGAAACAGCTTTCCGTCGCCATCCGCGAGTCAGAGGGCACGTACGATCCCAACCCGCTTATCGACGCGAAAGAAATGCCATCCCCTGTCCTCGATGGCCGACTCGTGTCGGAATTAAGCATTTACGTAGGTCGCCGCACAGCCAAGCAGCTACTGGAGTGCTGCGATCGCCCCGTGCTGCAGCGGGAACGCATACTGCGGTCATTGAGCCGGTAATCACAGGATTCCTCGGGCAGCACACCGGTGCGGCGGTGGTAGCCAATGTTCTTCGTATCTGGGCACGGATTCGCCCCGTGGCTTTTGGTGGATTCCAGCATCCGACTTCCTTTATTACCAGGTTAATTCTCGGAATTACAACTGTGCACCTCGCAATCGGAATCTTCGTGCACGGTTACTGGCTCGCAACTGCAAATCAGCGGGTGCTCCGGTTCTACTTCGATTACGCAGGAACGCTGGTTCTTCTGCTGTTCGCTGCGCTGCAAACTTTTTTTCGGTTTCTGCATACCGGGAGTTTGCGCCCCACCAGCCGCTCAAGTTGGCGTGGGCGTACATCATGTTCGCTTCAATCTGCACTTTCATCGGTACGATTTTCAAGCACCCCCTGGCTGTCGATAGTGCGATGAATCCCGTCACATACAGCACATTCGGAGCTGATGCCAATGTGAAACTGCTGTTCGGAAACATTGGTACGGTTATCTCTGGACCTATTCAACTGTTCCTGTTGGGTGCCGGGCTCTACTTGGCTTTGCGAGTGTACCGGCAGTTGGGTATGTTGGGCAGGTTGCCCCCCTTCGACATAGCCTTGCTCGGCGGTGCGTTTCTGTACGCAGGCGTTGTCATTGCCTGCGTTGCCGCGTTGGTTCGAAACAATCTTTCCATGGTGACGGTCGAACGCGCCCTTACGTGGCCAGGCGACTATATATCTGGCGTTCTCCTGCTGGAAGCGATCTTTCTCCGCCGCTCCACCGCAGAAATGGGATGGGGGTATGTGAGCAAGGTCTGGGGCGCGTTCGTCGCTGGGATTTTCCTCGCCAGCTTCTGCAACTTGCTGAACTTGTTAACGGCGTGCGGCATTTTCGGCTGGATCCAGACATCTTTCGTTTGGTATCTGTGGTACCCCGTGAGCGCAGCTTTCGCCCTCGCACCGGCATATCAATGGGAAGCGATGCGAACGGCACAAGCAAGAATGGCAAAGGAAGTGGACGAATTGGAACTGTCGACCTCTTGAATTCGATTGGCGGTTATCAATTCGCGACCAGAAAAGTGGAACGTGCTAAAAGGTGAGCCGCATTCCGATCTGGCCGACTCGGGGTGCCATGCCATTCAGATTAGCTTCCGTCACTGTGCCAAAGCGCGGATCGCCGATCGTGGTATTCGGTCCCGAAAACGATGGTGAGTGAATGCGTTGAACATCTGAAAGCGCACACTAAGACGTTAACGCTCGTCTTCGCCGAACGTTAACGTCTTGTGCAGTCCGATATCTTCCGTGATCATGTGCGGATAACGAAGCTCCGCTAGGTATCCAGGTGCATTTCCGAAAGAACCATCTGTGGGAAGCCAATGCCAGCATTTACTTGCTGGGCTGGGCGCACCTATTTCTATCACAACACGCCCGAATGTCGCGCCGAGCACCATCGTCGAGTCGCTTTCATGACGAAACAATCGCGTGCGCCTCGCGATCGGTGAAGAAACTGGCTTGCGTTTGGGGGAGGTCTGTAATCTGCGAGTTCAGGACATCAACCTTGAGATGCAGACCGTCTTGGTCGGACTGCCTAACAAAACCATGCGCGAGCGAACGGCACTTTTCCATGAGAAGACACGGAAGTATTTCGAAGCATGGATGGCGGAGCGGGACCCGAACTGCGGTCACGATTTCCTTCTCCATAACAACCGTGGCGGGCGATGTACACAGACGACCATTCATCTCGAGTTCCGTCGTGTGCTCTGCATTTGGGAGCGCACGGGCAAGACCAAGGCGAACGACACCGGGCTGGACACGTTCAATTTCCATCGCCTCCGCCACACGATGGCAAGTCGTCTGGTCAATGGTGGGGCGGATGCTGCCGCGATCATGAGCCAGGGCGGTTGGGTCGCGACCGGCACTGAACCGATTGATGGCTGACGCTCACCGCCGCTGCTTCGATGCCGTATGCGCCTTCATCCCGAAGTACCACTGCTTGCCCTTGCGGGTCTGATGCATCT
>PJLO01000042.1 GCA_003010405.1 Acidobacteriota bacterium
CGCATCGGGAGCACCATAAATTCAAGGGGTTGGACTGTGATGGTCCAACCCCTTTCGCGTTGCGGCAGATTTCTCTCCCCATTCTCTCCCCATTTTTCTTGTTGCAGCCTCTTCGAAACGCCTCCGCCATGAATTCTCCCCGCGCCTGCGGGGAACTCTGGCCATCGTAGCTCGTGAGCGTCAGATTGCCCGGATCATCCCCGCGCATGCGGGGAACACATCAAAATTGTCGCCCGGGGGTCAACTGCGCTCGGATCATCCCCGCGCATGCGGGGAACACCCGTTCCTGGAAGCGTTCTCGCCTCATTATTACGGATCATCCCCGCGCATGCGGGGAACACTGCGAGCTGATCACCTGCCCGGATGCTGCCTACGGATCATCCCCGCGCATGCGGGGAACACCGGCGGGCGTTGAGCTTCTGTTGGTTCTCCGCAGCATCATCCCCGCGCATGCGGGGAACACCGGCGGAGGGCCGCACTGTACCGCTCCGGGTGCGGATCATCCCCGCGCATGCGGGGAACACATGAGTATCCGGGGGTTTCGGATTGGTCCGGTCGGATCATCCCCGCGCATGCGGGGAACACTGGGACTGGGCCATTTGCCCGGCGTAGATGGCCGGATCATCCCCGCGCATGCGGGGAACACGCGCTCCAGGGCAATGAGGAGCTGATCGACTACGGATCATCCCCGCGCATGCGGGGAACACTAATCCGTACCCAATAAAAATGGTCAACTTTTCGGATCATCCCCGCGCATGCGGGGAACACGCGAGGGGGCCAGCTCTGAAGTCCGGCCCCGCCGGATCATCCCCGCGCATGCGGGGAACACTTTCTGCGTGGCTGCGGGTTGGGGAGGGTAAACGGATCATCCCCGCGCATGCGGGGAACACACCGCCTCGTCGACCGGTGACCCCGTCGACGCCGGATCATCCCCGCGCATGCGGGGAACACGCGGCCGTGTCCCGAACATTGACCCATACCGTCGGATCATCCCCGCGCATGCGGGGAACACACCTCATTCCGATTCATGTGTTTCAACGCCCGCGGATCATCCCCGCGCATGCGGGGAACACGGAGGGAACAAGGCCGCACTACAGCCCCGCTTCGGATCATCCCCGCGCATGCGGGGAACACCAGCCCCAGCCGGCCATCGAGCGCGGCGCGGACGGATCATCCCCGCGCATGCGGGGAACACTTTCCCGGCTAGTGTATGACAAGGGCCGTTCCCGGATCATCCCCGCGCATGCGGGGAACACTTGAGCATCCATACGCAGATTCATGTAAGCTCCGGATCATCCCCGCGCATGCGGGGAACACTGAAAAACAAACATAAAGACAACGATAAGAGGCGGATCATCCCCGCGCATGCGGGGAACACCAGGCTCAAGAACCGCAGGTCGCGGTTTCCGTCGGATCATCCCCGCGCATGCGGGGAACACTTCATCTTCAAGTTCTTCCGCTCCAGACATTGCGGATCATCCCCGCGCATGCGGGGAACACTGCGTTTAGCCAAGATTTTGACACGCCGATGGCGGATCATCCCCGCGCATGCGGGGAACACTCCCTCTCTCCTTCTTCCTCTTTCCTTTCCTCCGGATCATCCCCGCGCATGCGGGGAACACGGATAGGACCGTGCTGGGCGTTAAGTTCCTCTCGGATCATCCCCGCGCATGCGGGGAACACCCGGACCGGGAGCGCGAGAATCTCCGCTCCAGCGGATCATCCCCGCGCATGCGGGGAACACGAATGGACCACATTGTCATGGTCTATAAGGACCGGATCATCCCCGCGCATGCGGGGAACACGGAAAAGCATCCCTGATTCCTGGCTCCAGGCTCGGATCATCCCCGCGCATGCGGGGAACACGGGGGCACCACCGGTTCGAAGTTGCCAGGAGACGGATCATCCCCGCGCATGCGGGGAACACTGCCACGCCTGGGTTGATGCGCCCCACCCTTCCGGATCATCCCCGCGCATGCGGGGAACACTCAAGTATCTTTTCTCTATTTCCTCTTATTTTCGGATCATCCCCGCGCATGCGGGGAACACAGTTCCGGCCACGCCTCGACGAATGGCCTCCACGGATCATCCCCGCGCATGCGGGGAACACTGGAGAATCCCCGGGGGCTGGCATCCTTGGCGCGGATCATCCCCGCGCATGCGGGGAACACTTGTGCCGGGGCTTGAGGTTGTGGACGAGTACCGGATCATCCCCGCGCATGCGGGGAACACTCGACCTCAAGCCCTACTATCGCAAGCAATTGCGGATCATCCCCGCGCATGCGGGGAACACTTTCATAACGGAAAACAAAATTTCCCTTTCCGCGGATCATCCCCGCGCATGCGGGGAACACCTGGCCTGACGTATCCAGAACAATCTCAACACCGGATCATCCCCGCGCATGCGGGGAACACTTGCTGTCCATGTGCATGACGTGGCGTCATGACGGATCATCCCCGCGCATGCGGGGAACACTCGTGGGCGGTCCAGATGACGCGACCCTCGATCGGATCATCCCCGCGCATGCGGGGAACACATCCGTTTGTATGGTTTGATGAACAAGGCAGTCGGATCATCCCCGCGCATGCGGGGAACACTTCAATTATTGACATGAAAACCTATTCCTGTTCGGATCATCCCCGCGCATGCGGGGAACACACGTTTGACGGTCGCCCCGGTGTTTATTGTTGCGGATCATCCCCGCGCATGCGGGGAACACGCTCAATGCCACAGGGTGGGAGGACGAACGAGCGGATCATCCCCGCGCATGCGGGGAACACGTCTCACAATTTTTTGAAAAGAGGCATTGTCCCGGATCATCCCCGCGCATGCGGGGAACACAACTGATGGCAACACACGGCGAAAGGTGGCTCCGGATCATCCCCGCGCATGCGGGGAACACGGCCATGCCGCCTCCCGCCCGGGCGGGCCGGGCGGATCATCCCCGCGCATGCGGGGAACACTGGTCGATCAAATAGCCCTAGGACAGTCATAGCGGATCATCCCCGCGCATGCGGGGAACACGTCAAACCTCCCTTTTTCTCTATGTTTCCTGTCGGATCATCCCCGCGCATGCGGGGAACACTCAAACACATTTGACGCTTTTTCTGTTTTTGCCGGATCATCCCCGCGCATGCGGGGAACACTACGTCTGGCTGGCTGTGGCGGTCGCGGTGAGCGGATCATCCCCGCGCATGCGGGGAACACTTCACCCTTGGGCTTGCTCATTTTGTCGCTTCCGGATCATCCCCGCGCATGCGGGGAACACGCGGTGTCAGGTATCTGACAAAAGCTGGTGACCGGATCATCCCCGCGCATGCGGGGAACACGTGTTGCGGCCGCCCATGGTGCGCGATCGGGCCGGATCATCCCCGCGCATGCGGGGAACACTCGATGAGCAGTATCGAACAACCGGCGATATGCGGATCATCCCCGCGCATGCGGGGAACACTGGCCTTCCGTAATCACCGGCTCGCCTTTTTGCGGATCATCCCCGCGCATGCGGGGAACACTCGGTGAAGATTTTAAAGAACTCGCTCCCCTGCGGATCATCCCCGCGCATGCGGGGAACACAGTATATTGAAGATAAACAAATTCCTCATTTACGGATCATCCCCGCGCATGCGGGGAACACTTTTATTGCCTCCGCTTGCAGTAGCTGTTGTTCGGATCATCCCCGCGCATGCGGGGAACACTTAAAATTCAGATTTCCAAGCTGAAGGCCACTCGGATCATCCCCGCGCATGCGGGGAACACCTGTGAAACAGACAAGCGGGCATCTAATGCTGCGGATCATCCCCGCGCATGCGGGGAACACGCCGTGGGTAGGTGGCCAGCACTCGCACTCGCCGGATCATCCCCGCGCATGCGGGGAACACAAGGGCTAGCGATGGCAAATCGTCTAGGCATTCGGATCATCCCCGCGCATGCGGGGAACACGGTGAACACGGCCCGTCCCAGAAGCTGGCCGCCGGATCATCCCCGCGCATGCGGGGAACACGCGCATATTTGCTGTCTTCGTGCGTTGGACCTCGGATCATCCCCGCGCATGCGGGGAACACTCCAAATCAAAGTCTCGCACCTCGCCATCTGGCGGATCATCCCCGCGCATGCGGGGAACACTCGAATTGTCCGGGACAGCAAGCTATCGGAGACGGATCATCCCCGCGCATGCGGGGAACACAACCTCCAGCAGGTTTGCCCTGGCGCATTCCGCGGATCATCCCCGCGCATGCGGGGAACACCAGCGTTCACCGCCCCGGAAAACGAATTGATGCGGATCATCCCCGCGCATGCGGGGAACACAGCGTTTCCGGCATGGAGAGGTTCCCATCGCTCGGATCATCCCCGCGCATGCGGGGAACACGGGCGACAATGCTCAGCGGTGAAGAGCCCTGCCGGATCATCCCCGCGCATGCGGGGAACACGGGTACGGTGGCGGCCGGAGCCACGAAAACGGCGGATCATCCCCGCGCATGCGGGGAACACTCATCCTGCGGAAAAACAACCATACGGTACTGCGGATCATCCCCGCGCATGCGGGGAACACCTATGGAGACGCCATCCGCTACCGCCCCGCGGCGGATCATCCCCGCGCATGCGGGGAACACGTGCGGGACTATGGTTGGGACTGCGTGGACCCCGGATCATCCCCGCGCATGCGGGGAACACCGCTGCAATACCGCCGGCGGGTAGCCGAACAACGGATCATCCCCGCGCATGCGGGGAACACGCCGTGGTCGATATGGCCGACGGCCATAAGCACGGATCATCCCCGCGCATGCGGGGAACACGGGGTTGATGCCCTCGATATAGCCACTACAATCGGATCATCCCCGCGCATGCGGGGAACACTTATTATCCTTTTCTGGGCAATCTGCCCGGCTCGGATCATCCCCGCGCATGCGGGGAACACGCCGAGTTTTACCAGGAACGCGGGCAGGCGATCGGATCATCCCCGCGCATGCGGGGAACACCGAATGACAACGTACCCGAGCTTTTCCAGCCGCGGATCATCCCCGCGCATGCGGGGAACACGTCCTGTAACTGGTCTACCAGTTCCGATAAGACGGATCATCCCCGCGCATGCGGGGAACACCGCATCAGTTCGGCCTGGTTTTCGAACCAGTCCGGATCATCCCCGCGCATGCGGGGAACACGAATTGGAGTAAGGAAAAAGGCACATGGGGCGCGGATCATCCCCGCGCATGCGGGGAACACATGGGCAACACAGGACGTCCCGGGTCAGGGTCCGGATCATCCCCGCGCATGCGGGGAACACAAGAGGCCCGTCTAAACCCAGGGTCGCGCAGCCGGATCATCCCCGCGCATGCGGGGAACACCATTCGTCGAGGCGTGGTCGGAACTGGAGAGGCGGATCATCCCCGCGCATGCGGGGAACACTTGAGGGTTGGACCTGCTGTGTTGAGCAAGGGGCGGATCATCCCCGCGCATGCGGGGAACACTTGCGGCGTGACCTCGTGGTGCCGACATACGGCGGATCATCCCCGCGCATGCGGGGAACACGTGAAGATTTCCTCCACCGCACTCGGAATGCCCGGATCATCCCCGCGCATGCGGGGAACACACTCATTTGTCCTCCCACAGCGCGGCCCAGGTCGGATCATCCCCGCGCATGCGGGGAACACAAGAAGGAAGTCACCGACGAGAAGGGCAAGGTCGGATCATCCCCGCGCATGCGGGGAACACCGCCACTTGGGCAAGACTTATCCGCTGGCAGGCGGATCATCCCCGCGCATGCGGGGAACACGCCACCAGCACCAAGGCCGGACCAATCCGACACGGATCATCCCCGCGCATGCGGGGAACACTTCCCCCCAGGCCGTAGGTTTCCGATGCTGTTCGGATCATCCCCGCGCATGCGGGGAACACGCCGCCCGGGTCTGCCGGGAACTATCCTGGGCCGGATCATCCCCGCGCATGCGGGGAACACGACAGCGAGCCGGTGCTGTTGCCCGAAGGCGCCGGATCATCCCCGCGCATGCGGGGAACACCTCTTCAGCCGGAACAAGCTGCTGACTCTCCGCGGATCATCCCCGCGCATGCGGGGAACACCAGCGCCCCCGGGCCTGGCTTGGAATGAGGAACGGATCATCCCCGCGCATGCGGGGAACACCAGCCGCCCCCCACGGCTGAACGGTCCAGGACCGGATCATCCCCGCGCATGCGGGGAACACTCCAACAGGCGGCACTTGCGCGGGAGGAAGTACGGATCATCCCCGCGCATGCGGGGAACACTGTGCTTATGGGTGTTGTGAAATCTCCGATAGCGGATCATCCCCGCGCATGCGGGGAACACTAGGCCCGGAATCCGTCAGGCCCAAGGGCGGTCGGATCATCCCCGCGCATGCGGGGAACACGCGTGGGGCCTGACCGAGGAGGAGGGTATAAACGGATCATCCCCGCGCATGCGGGGAACACATCTTCGTAGTCGTTCATATCCTCGCTCCTCCTGGATCATCCCCGCGCATGCGGGGAACACCCCTCTCTGGTGTCTAGGCCGGGGAGGGCTTTCGGATCATCCCCGCGCATGCGGGGAACACTTTTGCGTGTGTCAACATTTCTTCCATTGCGACGGATCATCCCCGCGCATGCGGGGAACACGTACACTTTGGAAGAAATTCTTGGAATGATGGCGGATCATCCCCGCGCATGCGGGGAACACGTCAAGCCGGGACCGCGCGCCCCCGGGCCTGGCGGATCATCCCCGCGCATGCGGGGAACACAAAACCAGTATCACCTGTTGTGATGCTGGAAACGGATCATCCCCGCGCATGCGGGGAACACGAGTTCATACCCTCGGCCAACACGGTGACCCACGGATCATCCCCGCGCATGCGGGGAACACATATTCAACAAAACGGAGGGCATCAGATTCGCCGGATCATCCCCGCGCATGCGGGGAACACGCATGTACGGCCGCCGTTGTGTATGGACTGTTCGGATCATCCCCGCGCATGCGGGGAACACGGCTGCAAGGGCGTGACCGTCTACCGGGATGGCGGATCATCCCCGCGCATGCGGGGAACACCCCCATCCGGTTGAGGTGCTCAAGTCCGCCAGCGGATCATCCCCGCGCATGCGGGGAACACCCAGTTACAAGGCTACTATCCGCGCCCACGACCGGATCATCCCCGCGCATGCGGGGAACACGCGCGTGAATTGCCGGTAGTCACCGCTTTCATCGGATCATCCCCGCGCATGCGGGGAACACTGACATGGGGGCAGCGCAGATGGGCGACCCGGCGGATCATCCCCGCGCATGCGGGGAACACAGCGGCTAAAGCCGTCTGACAGGCATCTCTGACGGATCATCCCCGCGCATGCGGGGAACACGCGTAGTCGACACGCGAGACGAAAGGTATGAACGGATCATCCCCGCGCATGCGGGGAACACATCACCTCTTGCTGAAATCCGTCGTGAGATGGGGGATCATCCCCGCGCATGCGGGGAACACGATAGCGGTTTCCATGAGCCCCCAGCTACTGGCGGATCATCCCCGCGCATGCGGGGAACACGTATTCTATGATATAATGCCAGGGGGGCAGACGGATCATCCCCGCGCATGCGGGGAACACCCATGGCCAAGACACTGTACGAAGCCGCCAACCGGATCATCCCCGCGCATGCGGGGAACACCACGAGAACCCCATTTTGGCTGACACTGTATACGGATCATCCCCGCGCATGCGGGGAACACGGCACCAAACCGAATAATACCTGCCACGCCTGCGGATCATCCCCGCGCATGCGGGGAACACAGGAGCTCATCAGGCGCCCTCGTACTCAACGGCGGATCATCCCCGCGCATGCGGGGAACACACAACACGCCTCACGAGTGTACCTTGACGGACCGGATCATCCCCGCGCATGCGGGGAACACCGTCTCTTTCAGGAATTGAAGCGTTCGGGGCGCGGATCATCCCCGCGCATGCGGGGAACACTTCATTGTAGGCCTGCCGCACTGACTGGATGGCGGATCATCCCCGCGCATGCGGGGAACACTTCGCCCGCCAGGCCTGAACCTGATTTTCGAGCGGATCATCCCCGCGCATGCGGGGAACACGGACCCTCCATGGATTTTCCGTGACGCGGTTGCGGATCATCCCCGCGCATGCGGGGAACACAGGGCATCCGCCAGCAGATCGAGAACCGTTTCCGGATCATCCCCGCGCATGCGGGGAACACTCGACCAGGGCAATCGAGGCGTCGTCCGGCTCCGGATCATCCCCGCGCATGCGGGGAACACTCTTTGCGAACCCGCCACGGCCCCCGCGTAAACGGATCATCCCCGCGCATGCGGGGAACACTGGGTTTATCCGCTTCCATCTAGGCCGCCTCCCGGATCATCCCCGCGCATGCGGGGAACACATCGAAAAAGGCGAGCGGCTGCTGCACACCGCCGGATCATCCCCGCGCATGCGGGGAACACTCCCCGACCACAGCCCCGGCAATAGTAGCTGCCGGATCATCCCCGCGCATGCGGGGAACACCGGTCCCGCAGCTGTGGGCATCGCCACGTTCACGGATCATCCCCGCGCATGCGGGGAACACTCGACCACGGGCACGCGACTCGGGCAAACAGGCGGATCATCCCCGCGCATGCGGGGAACACATACCAATCCCGCGCAGGATTTCGGTGTCACCCGGATCATCCCCGCGCATGCGGGGAACACAAAAACTTTACGGCCTCGCCAGCGCCTTCGGCCGGATCATCCCCGCGCATGCGGGGAACACGCAGCGAGAGGGAGGTTGAAATACGTTTTGTCCGGATCATCCCCGCGCATGCGGGGAACACGCAATGAGCACGGCATAGGCGATGTCGCCGATCGGATCATCCCCGCGCATGCGGGGAACACGACGGACAGGGACCGGGAGTGCATCCCTCCAGCGGATCATCCCCGCGCATGCGGGGAACACAGCCCTCGACCAGCCAAGCCAGGATACCGGAGCGGATCATCCCCGCGCATGCGGGGAACACCAAAAAACCGAAAGTCGGCCGCAATTATGTAGCGGATCATCCCCGCGCATGCGGGGAACACTTGGCGAGTACGCTCAAGGAATTGCAAGAGACCGGATCATCCCCGCGCATGCGGGGAACACCCATCGGCAAAGGTGAACGTGTCCAGAGTGGCCGGATCATCCCCGCGCATGCGGGGAACACTCGACCGGACAGCGTGTCGCCGCCGGACAGGAGGGATCATCCCCGCGCATGCGGGGAACACAACCAGTATAAGATCCCCCTTTCTTTTTGACGCGGATCATCCCCGCGCATGCGGGGAACACATGCCCGGCGTTTTCGCAAACGCTTCGACTACCGGATCATCCCCGCGCATGCGGGGAACACTCCCCGATCTCCCGAGCTATCGCGGCAGCCCCCGGATCATCCCCGCGCATGCGGGGAACACGCAAGCTCGACCTCCTGCGGCCCGATGTGCCTCGGATCATCCCCGCGCATGCGGGGAACACTCGCGGACGCAACCGTAACCGGCTACATAGGCCGGATCATCCCCGCGCATGCGGGGAACACTGGCGGCGAAGAAAAATATCCGGGAAAGCGGCCGGATCATCCCCGCGCATGCGGGGAACACGGCGCCTCCATCATTCTGGCCGGCGGCGCCGTCGGATCATCCCCGCGCATGCGGGGAACACTGCGGCGAGTCGGGAAGCTCCCGGTACATGGCCGGATCATCCCCGCGCATGCGGGGAACACGAACCCATCAAAGCCGGAACGGCGGCCCATGCCGGATCATCCCCGCGCATGCGGGGAACACACGCCAGCCGTGCCCGGTATGGCGGCAAGAATCGGATCATCCCCGCGCATGCGGGGAACACCCGGAAAGTGCTGGCGCGGCTCATCGTTCGTACGGATCATCCCCGCGCATGCGGGGAACACGTGATGCGCGTCATCGTCTGCCCCGGAGACTCCGGATCATCCCCGCGCATGCGGGGAACACATGCGCTCCACAAAGTCCAGCTCCGCGATGGCCGGATCATCCCCGCGCATGCGGGGAACACCCGACGCAAAACACGGGCCGTTTTCGTGAATGCGGATCATCCCCGCGCATGCGGGGAACACGATACCCTGGAAAGCTGGCTGATTGATTACGGCGGATCATCCCCGCGCATGCGGGGAACACCGTGGAACTGTATGACGCTGTTGGCGTTCTCGCGGATCATCCCCGCGCATGCGGGGAACACGCATGGCGCCAGCACCAGGCATCCGGTCGGCCCGGATCATCCCCGCGCATGCGGGGAACACGCTTCACGCTTCCATTGTTGGCGCTGGATGATCGGATCATCCCCGCGCATGCGGGGAACACCGCTCAAGGACGCCATGCCGACGCCGAGACCGCGGATCATCCCCGCGCATGCGGGGAACACTGCAGCCCAGCCGGAACCAGATTTCCAAGTGGCGGATCATCCCCGCGCATGCGGGGAACACCCTAAATAGGTAATTATCCCACCTGTTTTTAGCGGATCATCCCCGCGCATGCGGGGAACACCGACGGAGAGGGGGCAGGGCCTTCTGGGTGGCCGGATCATCCCCGCGCATGCGGGGAACACCTTTCCCTCTTGTTCCCCGCGTTCCCGTGCCGCGGATCATCCCCGCGCATGCGGGGAACACTGTTCGGTATTAGTCGTCGTCGGTTTCTTCATCGGATCATCCCCGCGCATGCGGGGAACACAGAAGCCAGTCCATATTTTCCGTTATGTAGCGCGGATCATCCCCGCGCATGCGGGGAACACGAGACCGGACACGATGAAATCGTCACCGATAGCGGATCATCCCCGCGCATGCGGGGAACACAATTACAACGGGCGAGGCGGAAGCAACGAATACGGATCATCCCCGCGCATGCGGGGAACACTCGTCCAGCAATATGGCGAAAACACAAGGCTTTTACAATAGGCCAAAAGCTACCAAATAACTCGTTATAAATTGTCAATGATCAAAGGTTGTTATACTGAGGGTAATTCATCCTCTTGAGGCAAAAACGAAACCAACGCCAACCCGTCGAAATCAACAGGAATTCGCCGGTTGTTCCCAAGCGTGCGGAACTCAAAGCCCGCTTCGCTTCGAGCACTCCAGGCCATCACCGCGTTACCATCCTCAATCCCGTTTTCCACGGTATTCCAAATCATCTCCCGAACCTTCACCGAATAATCCCCGACATAGACGCCGGCACGAATTTCCAAGAGCCACACCGCGAGGCGTTCCCGCAAACGTGGCGGCGCGTTTTCAACCACGATGACCATCATCGCCAAGTCCCTCCGCATCCTCGAACGCCGGCCCGACAGCCTCGGAAGGCGCCTTTGGCACAGGTAAATCGCCGGCGGCCAACACCTCCTCGATCTCCGGGATGATCCGCTTCAGGAATTTGGTCTCACGGAAACGATCCCGGCAGGCTTGCCGAACAGCTCGTTCCGGCTCGCCCGCATCCTGGCCTGCAATACGGAATGCAACAGGAACGACCGTGTCGAATTTGTATAGGTCGGCAATGTCGTAAACGAAGCTGCGTGGCTTGCCCGTATGGAGGAAGCCGATGGCCGGAGCGTAGCCGGCGGCCAGAATTGCCGCTTCGCAGAGTCCATGAAGACAGGCTGTAGCCGCACTCAGACAGCGGTTAGGCATATCGCCACTTCCCCATTCGCGTGGGTCGTACTTCCGTCCGGACCAGGTTACACGGTACTGACGGGCGAGCAGCTTATACATCTCCCGGACCCGAGTGCCCTCGATACCTCGGAGTTGGTCCACGCTACGCCGCGAAGGGGGTTCCTCGCCAAACCGGATCGCAAACATCTTGCGGACCACTTTGGTGCGGGCCACCTCGTCCAGAGCCAAGGCGGCCTGATACAGCAATTTGTCGCTACGGGCCCCACCGGGTTGGCCGGAGGCGTACAAACGCACTCCGGCCTCGCCTACCCAGGTGAGCAGCGTGCCGGCCCGCGCGGCCAGGGCTACAGCCGCGTGACTCACCCGTATGCCAGGTTCCAGCAGGATGCACGCAACCCCTCCCACAGGGATATGGGTACGCACGCCTGTTGCGTCTACAAGGACAAACGCACCGTCCAGCACATCCAGCTGGCCGCGTTCCAGGAATACGAGGCTTGCCCGCTCCTTGAGTGCCAACGGAGACAGATTGGGGAGCATGGTCTTACGCCCTCCGGGCGAGTAAAAGTCCGCAGCCGAAGCCCTTGGCCGGACCGACGCCGGCAAAGAGTTTGTCGCGGGCTTTGTTCGGATCACTGACTTCGGCGAAGCCTGCAAAATCAAGCGCCCCAAGCGTCACTTTTCGTCTGCCGCGCCAATAGTTGTAAACGACATAACGTTCGACAACGAGGCTTTGGTCCTCGAAGCAAAGCCCCATGGCTTCCTGGCGGGCGAGCAGCCATTTCGCGCCCTCGCGTTGCGCCAAGGCCGCCCGAGATGGCGGATTTTCACCACGGTCTTGGTAAGGTTTTCGTGCGTCCTGCACCACGTCGAAGCGGACCTGCCTGCCGTTAGGTCCCTTGCGCTTGATCACGGCGTTGGCCCGGAGCGACACGTACAAGCGGTCG
>PJLO01000043.1 GCA_003010405.1 Acidobacteriota bacterium
CTGCATGAAAACAGGCCGCCGGAGATGGCGACCTGAGGTAGTGTCTAAAACTCTGCTTTAGGAGACAGTGAGTGTGTGCCAAGGGTTCCGGCACCGACACCCTTGATTCGGTTCTTCCCGCACGCCTCGGGCCACGCCAATCGCGAGCCGGTTGCAAAGGGTATGAAATCCTCCTCGCGACGCAGAGAAAAACAAATTCTTGCCTGCTTTTTCGGGGGCGTTTCAATCCACGCTCCCGCATGGGGAGCGACGTTCTCGTGCTCTTCTCTCTTCAGGACCGAACCGGTTTCAATCCACGCTCCCGCATGGGGAGCGACGAAATATAAGCTGGTTGATAAAGGGACGAATCTGGTTTCAATCCACGCTCCCGCATGGGGAGCGACCTACGCGCATATCTAGCTAGTACCCGTATCCCCTGTTTCAATCCACGCTCCCGCATGGGGAGCGACCGGAAGCCATGCAACAGCAATCGCAGACGGTCAAGTTTCAATCCACGCTCCCGCATGGGGAGCGACGGTTGCGGGATATCTGGCTGCGGCGTGGCTATTGGTTTCAATCCACGCTCCCGCATGGGGAGCGACAACTTGTTGGGGTGTGGTAGCGAGGTTTACCGATGTTTCAATCCACGCTCCCGCATGGGGAGCGACCTTCACGCCTTTATTGGCCGGAACGCTCCCCTTGGTGTTTCAATCCACGCTCCCGCATGGGGAGCGACGACCCACGACACGGAACAACTTTTTTGATCCTTGGTTTCAATCCACGCTCCCGCATGGGGAGCGACGTCAGCCATTGGCTTTGACCTCCGCTCGCTTAATGTTTCAATCCACGCTCCCGCATGGGGAGCGACGTTTTGGTTGTCAAGGGAAAAAGGAAATAATCACGTTTCAATCCACGCTCCCGCATGGGGAGCGACAGCTATGAATCGGTCGATATCTGTTGGGTAGAAGTTTCAATCCACGCTCCCGCATGGGGAGCGACGTCTGACCACGGACGCGGCGGAAAAGAAGCTGACTGTTTCAATCCACGCTCCCGCATGGGGAGCGACCTTGATGGCTCGCAGAATGGATTACAGCACTACCTGTTTCAATCCACGCTCCCGCATGGGGAGCGACCTCTCTGTGTTGTGCGTGTCAAGACTTTTCTTTGCTGTTTCAATCCACGCTCCCGCATGGGGAGCGACAAGCAGCAGTTTATTAAAGCAATACGGGCAATTTCGTTTCAATCCACGCTCCCGCATGGGGAGCGACGTGCATCGTCCTTTGACGTGTGCATAACCATCGGGTTTCAATCCACGCTCCCGCATGGGGAGCGACGGCGCAGCAGACAAGCGCTGTCTGTGCTAGAACTTAGAATGCCATATTCGCGAACCAGGGAGGCAATTATTCATCGAAAGGCAGGACTCAGGGGCAGCGGAAACAATTCTCCTGTAATTTCAGACGGTTCAGGGTTGCGCGAACTATCAGCGAATTGTTGTTTGATTCAGGTTCGCGTATTAACAGACAGATCAAAGAATCAACGGTCCTTCTGGATCGTACGCTGGCTTGGCGCCATAATGTTCTACCCTACGCTTCCATTCACTGCCCAGAAAGTAAAAACGGAGACTGTCCTGCTCTGGGTCTGCTGCTGACTTTAATGCTTCGCGGAACACCATCCACTGAGCGGGATCAACGAGGCACTCGAACACAGAGTTCTGCACCCGCTGGCCTCGATCTTCGCAGAGCTTGGCTACCCGTCTGAGTCTGCGCCTGCCTGCCTCGTCGCGTGTGCTGACGTCATAGCTAACTAGCACCAGCATTCGTCACCTCCATAGAAAGGCTGGATACGCGTCCAGACCGCCGCGTAGGAAGCGTGCCATGAGTAGTGCCTGTGCGTAGGGGATGAGGCCAACAGCGATTCGCTCTTCAAGAAAGGGATGCATGATCTCTTCCTGTTTGCGCTGTTGCCAAGCGGAGACTAGGGTCTTGCGCGCCAGCTCCGAGAGAACAACGCTGCCGTTGTCTTGCGTACTAAAGTCAGACTCCCCAAGCTGGCGACGGTTGATAAGTGTCAACACCAGACGATCGGCAATTGCCGAGCGTAGCTCTTCCATCAGGTCCAGCGCAAGGCTGGGACGGCCGGGCCTGTCGGTGTGCAGAAATCCCACAGCCGGATCAAGCCCCACAGATTCCAAGGCCGACTCTACGTCATGGCGCAGCAATGCGTAAGCGAACGAAAGCAGGGCGTTAATCGGATCCAGAGGCGGCCGTCTTGAGCGGCCACGAAATACAAAGGTTTCGCGATTGCCAACCACCATGGCATCGAAGGCAGAAAAATAAATTCTTCCGGCTATTCCCTCATGTCCGCGAGCCTCCTCGGCAGTTGCAGCCTGCAAGGCTTGCCTGCCGATCTCGGCCAGTTTTCCGGCAGCCTCACGCAGCTGTGCTGCCGCTGTCGGGTCACTGACTTCCCGAGCGGCGCGCAGAATCACGATGCGACTGTTGGCCACCTTGGCCGCAACAATCATTCGAACGATACCAAGCGAGTGCTCAGCGTCATCGGCGGAGCGGTATTGCTGTCGGCGAAGTAGCACATTGCCGGAAACAGGTCCCTGCACGCGAGCAAGAAAATGCCCCGACTCTGCAAGAAATGAAATTCCCACGCCTTTCTCACAACACAGAGCCAGCACCGGCGGCGAGCACGAAACATGCCCCCAGCAAACCAGACCTTCCAGGGTGTGCACAGGGACACGCAGACGAGTTTCGCTGTCGATTTTGACTGCGACAGTTTCTCCGTCGCGATGCACATAGGCACCCTGGGTCATGACGTGCAGCGTGTTGAGCAGCTTCCTCATGGCGGCTTAAGCCTCCTCTCGTAAACACAGAGAACGCAGACAGGCGTCCGTCCACCGGGCTCCGACCCGCTGTCTAGAGGTGGCCCAAGGAAGGCAGATATCAGCCAGCGAACAGCTCTGGCAATGGCTCCCAGGCTGCACGGCTGGAGTTTCGCCACATAAATAGAGCTTGTGCATCTCGGCGCAAAGATTTTCGGTACGAGTACGAAGCTCAGCGGTAAACTCAACTTCCTGACGACGATGGGGCTGTCCGTAAAAGATCGCCCCTCTCGCTATGCGAGTCTGCAGCATCTCTTCAAGGCATATGGCCTGTGCGCAGAGTTGCACCAGATCGCAGTCGGTGGGCTTGCTCCTGCCGCGTTTGTATTCGACCGGATACGGTTCAGGGCGGAACTCCACCACATCGCATCGCCCCGTAATCCGAAGCCGGCGGCTGTGAAGTGCAAGGCCCCGCACCACACGCACAGAGGTGCGCCGCGACTCACCGGGGCAGTCCACTGCTTGATGCAGCAGACGCCCCTCAGCCGTGAGTCTGTTCTCTTTCCACGCCTGTTCGAGATGGATAAGTGCCCACTGCCGCGGACAAAACGCCAGATGCTGTAAGCCGCTCAGCAGGAGTGCGTTCTCCAACTCATCGTCGGCAACTGAGTTAGAATCCGTCGATCTCTTCTGGAACAAGTCCATCCAGATTCTCCAGACAGTAGCTGCCGTCGGCTTGCACCTGTAGCGTCGAATGAACCTTGGCCGAGGAGTACTGACCAGCCTTACAGTTGTGCTTCCACCAGAAGACCTTTATTACCGACATACTGCCCTCCGGCCGCGCAGACGACGCGTCATTCTCAAACAGCTTTGGCAATACCGACTTGATCGCCTCGGCATCGTCGTCACTGAAACCGGTGCGCACGGCCAGTTGCGGATTCATGCTGCCGCGGAACAGATAGATCGCCTTGTCCACGCGATGCTTCATACCCATGGTGTCCGAACCGCGTTTTGTCCCGTCCCCCTCGCCGGAAACGCTCTTGGTAATCTGCGTGCTGGTCACATCCACCGGCTCGACGCTGAAAGCCGATTGCACGCTGACTGGACCACGAATTGGGATGGAGAGTCCGACGTCTCCAGAACCATCATCCTTACCCGATTTCTTGGCTTTCAGTGCGAACAACTGGCCAAAGGCGCGAACATCGAGCCAAGTCTCACACGCCTTCGCTCCCATGTCCGCTCTACCGAAGGCATCTTTTAGCGTCTTGACGGCACGGTCACTGAGGCTGGTGGCGTCGTCGTTCTTGCGATCATCGGACTGCACGAAGATGCTTGCGCCTGTCTCCTGCAGCCTGTCGCGCATCTTCCGCTTCAAGCACACGTCGCTCATCTCGCCCAGCCCGCTGTAATCGGTACGCGGACGATTGCCATTCAACGGATCACCATTCGGATTGGCATGGTCTACACGCAAAATGACGGCAAAATCAATCTTGTTGCTCAGGCTGCTCACTGGCATCTCCTCCATTGGATTCCTCACTCTCGTTGTTTGCTTTCCGGCTGCGCAAGGCTTCACGCTGGCTGTGATAGCCGAGCAAAAACTCTCCGGACAAAGGATGGTTATCGAGAAAAGCGTTGCTCCCGTCCTGGTTCTCAAAGCTGGTAACGATGGCATCGGTCAGCTTCAATCGGTGAGCGACAAAGCCAGGACGCGATGACCGCAGCTGCGCGATGTAGGGACGAAGCTGCAACTCGAGTGTTCGCCAAGTCGAACAGGGATGATCGGCAAAGCGCTGCATAAGCCGAGCGGCGCTGGTTTCGCGCTCTTGTTTAGCAAGCCACAAAGCCTTCGACTCTATATCGTCGGCCACAGCCAGCAGTCGTCCATACAGATAGTCTCGCGACGTACGCGCCTCTTCCAGACTCATCGAATAATTCTCCTTGGGATGTGCCGCTCTGTAGAGCCAGCATGCGACACCTAAATTACGTTCGAATAGCCAGTACCTGAGTTTCGATCTATCCTTGCCTCTGGCCTCACGCGCACTCGTAATAGCCTTACGCACGGCATTTTGTACCAAGTCGTTTGGCAATGGCAGGCCATCGATTATGCACGGTAGCAATCGCTCCTGAGTTATTCTCAATATCCTCGGTTCTACCTCCATTATGTTGCGTCGTTGCTGTCCGAATATGACCTCCGCAATACTTCGAGGCGACGGCGCTCCCCAGTAGAATCTTCCATCAAGAGTCGTTTGCTTCCAGGATTGCGAATAGTGCCACCATTTCACCCGGTCAAGCAGCTCTGATCCGTTTAGTTCGCGATAGAAAAGAATCGCCATGCGCCCATCGCTAGCCGAGTCCAATTCCATAATCACAATTCGGGCATTGTCACTCAGTTTCTGCTTATATCCATGGATTGCCATTCTTAAACGAAGAGCATAGTGCTGGCCAGCGTCACCGTCATAAGCGGATATCTCAGTGTCTTTGTCAGAATCGTCGTCTGATGACATGCCAGCGGCATCTGTAATCAGTTTCCAGCTGTCAACTAAGATCGGAGGGAGAGGAGCGCCCTGCTGCTCCCAAGCAACCACTACGGGTTGATCATTTCCAGCATTTTGTCGATTGATAAGCCAACGCAACGCGTTGTGTGCTTTTTGCGATGCTTCATACCCAATCCCCACTGCCTGCTCGCTGCATTCAAACCGCCCACGGAATGTAAAGCCCCTATCATCATTTGAGCTTATTAACTTGCTTCCATCGCCGCTAGAACGTATCCGCTTGGGGTGCTTTCGGGCTATACGAGTAATCTCGCCTGTTACCATGCAAAGTCCGGTTGTTTCGTCGCCTTTCTTTTCCCCGCGCTCCCTTTTGCTACCAAGAACACCACTGTTTGTTTGACTCCACGCAGTCTCAAATTTTTCCCACTTCTGCGCTAACTCTGGATCGAGCCAGGTTGCGTTTTGCAGCGCTCCGCCAACACTCCAGCGAACCCACAGTTTGAGCGGGTCCAGCGACTTTGAGCCGACTCTGACCTTTTGCAGTGAGCCATCCCGGATGGAGATGATGTTGCGCTCAAGCAGATCCTTCATAAGCGCGCCACTTGCTATATATTTCTGAACTGACACAATCTTCGGATCACTGAATTCAGATTCTGCCCAGGCAGTCAGCAGTTCTACATATCGCTCGTGTTTATCTGCTTTTCCACCGTACTTTTCCATTTCCTTTGCGCAGTACTCAAGTTGATCCGTAAGGGGATTGGCCGCAGGCTCACTCCCTGATCGGCTGGCCGAGTCTTCCGTAACAAACATTGCCGTGTCCGACAACTCATCTAACGAGGCATGCTGCAATGTCCCATCGGAATGAAGCAAAATGTGCAACTGTGTTGTCTGTGGCACAGTACTGATGGCTGCCAGTGAAGAAAAGCCGGGCCGCTCCTGTCCGTAACAGGCATCGTAGGTTTTTCTTAGTTGTTCGATCCAGCTCATGCTTGGGCTCCTGACTCTGACTCGCCCAAGTCAAACAGCGTTGCGAATTCGGTCTCGACCGGTTGCACCCTGTCTTCTCCGAAACGCTTTGCCTGCATCTGTCGAATGTTTTTCTTGACGATCTGCTCCAGATCATCTGGTCGCGGAAAACTCAGGATCCCATCGACCAGGCGAGGTCGCCAGAAGTTGCTTCGTAGCCAGCCGTCGCCCGTTTCGTCCGGATAATCGAAGCTGTGAAACATCAGCGCATAATCGATGGCACCGTCGTTATCGTAATCGCTTTCCCCTTCTCCAAATACACACGGGGCCACATATCCCTGACAGTCACGTGTTCCGAGGAAGATGTCTTGTCTGCCCCCTAACTTCAAACTGCGCTGCGCTATGGCGTAATGTTTTCCTTCGATCTGGTCTTTCTCTAGCGCCTTTTGACGCTTATTCCACTCAAAGTGAGCCCGAACCTGATATTCGACGCCCGGCCCCTCCGTGATATCGACTGAATTCTCCGAACGGGCATCCCCCGTGAGGTACGTGTAATAGGCCAGCGTGTTGTATGGTGTCTGTTTCTTCGATGGATCTCGTTCAGAAGGATAGACGCCGTTGTAATCCAGCGGTTTCATTCCCCGCGTCTGCGTCCGGATGCGGCGCATTAGTCGCGCCTGGTCGACATACCAGATAATTGTGGGCTTCCAATAGATCGACTTGCAGATACCCTTCAATGCCTCGTAGGTCGGCAGGTGGTAAGAAAACTTCTCTCCTCCGACCCTGCTGATAGGATCGGTGAACATCGCGTATCGGCCCCAGACACGAAATTCAACGGTGTTACGTCGGGGCTCCCGCTCATTAAACATACAGATCCTCCATTAGCCCCGCTTCCGTGCGAAGCCCATAGTGGTTCTCATAGAACTGCGGTTGCAGACAAAATACGCCAGAACCTTCGTTAACCTCATATACAGCGCCGGTCTTCAACAGATTTTGGAACTGTTGCTCATGAACCGAAATCGTAAATTGCTGTGCTCTGCGCAACAGTTTCCATTCGAGGTCCAGATCAAAAGAACTCGCCAGTTTGTTGACGATCTGTTCCCCCTCCGTGCCATACGGAACAATAATTCCCTGAGTCGGAGCGATTAATTCGAAGAGGGATGCCGCAGTCTGAAAACTCTGCAGCAGTATTGAGCGCCTCAGATCAACGCCGTTTCGCTTTGCGTCATTGCATGCGGAGCTGTTCTTGCCCAGTAGTTCGATCAGCGTTGTATCCCGTCCCACTTTGGGAGTTTTTGCCGAGATGTTATATGCCATCTCATCTCTTCGCCGGAAGAACGAGAGCTCATAATAATTTTTCATCTGGTTGGGGTCATCCAGAGGGAACGCTTCGTTGGGATGCTGTCGACGCCACGTTCCCAGCAGTTCACGTGCCACTGCTCGTCCCTTGCAGATGTCGTCCAATTGGCGTGGCGGCTCGGGTAAGTCAACGATGTGTACCCGTCCTCCTTGCTGGCGATGGCCGTGGCGATTGCATCGACCTGCGGCCTGCATCAGTGAATCCAACCCCGCTAGATCGCGTACGACTGAAGCGAAGTCTATGTCAACACCGGCTTCAATCAGTTGTGTGCTGATGCAAATAAGCGGACGTTCTCGATGCTCCTGAGCCAGCAGGGCTTTGATCTCATCCAAAACCGCAAGCCGATGCGCTGGACACATGCCCGTGCTGAGGTGCGAAACACGCACATTCGGGGCCGGTGCGATTAGAAGCCGAAACAGCTCTCTTGCATCTCGCTTCGTGTTTACGATTGCAAGACAGCTACCGTAGTTTCTCGCTTCACCGGAAATCAGTTCGGCCACCTGCCCATGCGTCCAGCCTCCCGCCTGTTCGGTGTGATCGAGAACGTCGTAGCGTTTGAATTGTCGGAACAGAGCTCCGGTGTCCTTGATCAGTTCGGCGGGCTTCCCTAGTAATGCGGCACCCTTCTCAGCGTTGACCTTCTCAAGCAGCGGCTGTGTGGCGGTGCACAACAGCACCGAGGATTGACAGTGCGACACCAAAAGATTAACCGCGTTGTTAAACAGATGAATCATCGAGACTGGAATCGTCTGCGCCTCATCAAACACCAGTACGGCCCGGGTCAGGGCATGCAGCCGCCGCACTGCGCGAGTTCCCTTACCGAATAACGCTTCCAGCACTTGAGCACTCGTGGTGAACACAACCGGAGCGTCCCAGTTTTCCGCCAGCAAACGCCGCCTCCACTGCGCCGAGTTTGGAGAATCCAATTCGGTGTCGTTGCCGAGATTGGAGTGGTGTTCTAGTACAACGCTTCCATAAGGAGCATCTGAAGGTTCCAGGCAGGCACGAGCAACCGCTGCATTTTGGTCAACGATTGAGATGTAGGGACTAACACAGATCACACGTTTGAGATCATGGATTCGCGCATGCTCCAAAGCATATCGCAATGCTGAAAGAGTTTTTCCTCCTCCGGTTGGAACCGTCAACGTGTAAATGCCGGGGGAACGTTCTGAAGCCTGAAAGCAGCCGTCAGAGATCTCTTGACGGAGCCGATTTACGGCACCGCTGGTGTCCATTTTCTCGATGTGCTTATGCAGTCGAGATAGAAGCGTGTCCCAGCTTGCATAGCTTTGGTTCTGGCGAAGCTGTGCAGCAGCTGGGTTGGCGAAGTCTGCGGTATCGCTTCGGTCGGCATCAATCAGACAACTGAAGAGAAAACGCACCAGCAGGCCAAATTGCACGTCGCGATCTCCCCATGCCGTTTTCAGCCTTGTGGCGGCACTGAAAAATTCCTCCCGCAGGCCCGGATCGCACATTAAGATCTGGGCTCGATTCCGCACGGCAAGGCCAAGATTGCTCCACGCCAGTGCCATACGTTGTTTCCTGGCTTCAGTAAACTCCAAACGGCGCTTTAGTTCGTCTTGACCGTCAGGCTTGAGGCAGTCGATGAGCCCAGAGTGATGCGAGGCAATGCAGAGCGCCAGCACTGAAACAACAATGGCGGCAGCTGTCGATTCGTTTTCGCCACCTGGGGTCTGACATATCAGGCAGTGTGCGCCAGCAGTTGAGTGATCGATCTTGCCGCGCAGGTCGCTCAAAGTCCGTTCTTCCATGCCTGGAATAAAGCTACGCAAATACCGTTGAAATTCTTCCGTGGCTTTTCCCACATCGTGCAAAAGACCTATAAGTTCCGCGCATTTGCTAAGTCCGAGTGGTAGTGCATAACGTGAAGCACGCGATGCCGTAGCCAACAAATGCTCGTCGACACTCTGGTATCTCTCGGGCGCAATATGAGCGAAATAAACCGATGGTCGTAGCATCTCCCTCTCTGCTCAAAATGCAAAAATCACTTAGGATGGACAGCAAAACACCTTAGCACCAGGACATACCCTTTGCAACCGGCTCGCGATTGGCGTGGCCCGAGGCGTGCGGGAAGAACCGAATCAAGGGTGTCGGTGCCGGAACCCTTGGCACACACTCACTGTCTCCTAAAGCAGAGTTTTAGACACCAGTCAGGCTGGGATTTCTCCCGGCCTGTTTTCAGGGGTTTGCGAGGGCGATGGAACGGACCCTTGTGATACTACCGGTTTCAGCTCGCGGAGGATGCGGCAGACGCTTGCCCGGGAGATGCCGTGGAGTTTGGCGAGTTCGGTCAGGCTGAGTCCCCGGGCTCGGTCCTGCAGTACGGCATGGCGATCGATCGCGAGGGGAGCACGACCGATCCGTCGTCCTTCGAGCTTGGCTCGCCGCATGCCGGCACGCACCCTCTCAATAATAAGGTTGCGCTCCAGTTCGGCGATGGCGCCGATGATGACGATCAGGGCGCGGCCCAGCGGGCCGCCGCTGTCGATGTTCTCGCGGAAGGAGATGAACTCGATCTCGAGATGATTCAGCTCGTCGAGGACCTCCAGGAGATGACGGACCGACCGCGCCATGCGGTCGAAGGCCCAGAGCAGAACGACATCGAACTTGCCGCGGCGGGCAATAGCTATTGCGGAACGACGAGAGCAGGTCTTCAGCCTTGATGCCGCTGTTAACCCACTCGACTTGCTCGATCTCGCTGCCATCAGCGGACCGGACCTTGGTGATCTTGCGCGCCGTTCCGGTGCGGTAGGTGATCTTCTGGGCGAAATCGTTGCCGCGCCCAAATTCTTCCCGCACGATCTTCACGATGTCCTCGGCATGACTGTCGTCCTTGGCAAAGATCAGTGTCTTGGGGACTTCGGTGCGATTGGGGAATATCTCCGTGAATAGCCGCTCTTTGAAGGTGCGAACGACCGTGCGAATCTGATCGGGAGCGACTACGGAACGGTCAAGCTGCGAGGCTTCGTAGGTGAAATCATCGTCAAGCTTCTCCCATCGAATCTTGCGCGTCTGCCGGTCACGCTTGTCGATTTGGTCGCCGCTAGTGACCGTCGAACCGTTCTCGCTGATCTGAGTACGAATGCGATAGATGTCGAAGTCCACGAGCACGCGGTCGGCTACGGCCTGTTCGTGGTTGTACTCCATCACAAGATTCTGATTGAAGAAGCCAAAGGTCTGCTTGGAGGGCGTCGCGGTCAGTCCAATCAGCGATGCGTCAAAGTACTCCAGAACCTGCCGCCACAGGTTGTAGATGGAGCGATGACACTCATCGGTGACAATGAAGTCGAAGGTCTCGATAGGCAGCCGCGGATTGTATTCGACCGGGACGGGCACCTTTTGCAGACTTGCCATGTCGAAGGCCGATTGCTCTTCCAGTTCCGGGTCGAGCTGCTCTTCTCCCTTCAGCATCGAGTACAGCCGCTGAATTGTCGTGATGCAGACGCGGCTCACTCTATCGAGCTTGTTCGACTGCATGAGCTGGACGTTATAAAGCTCGGTGAAAGGACGGTTCTCGTCTGGCGTGATGAACGCCTGAAATTCCTTGAGCGTCTGACGGCCAAGGTTGGCGCGATCAACCAGGAAAAGCACGCGCCGTGCTCCCCCGTACTTGATGAGGCGATAGATAAAGTTGCAGGCAGTGTAGGTCTTGCCGCCGCCGCTGGCCATCTGGATCAGTGCCCGTGGCCGCTGCTCGGCAAGCGAGATTTCCAGATTTTCGATGGCCTTGATCTGTGCTGGCCGCAGCTTCTCTTTCGCCAGCGGAGGGAGATGGTGGAGCAAAGCCCGAACCGTCGTCCCAGGATGCTGCAACTCATCCTGTAGCTACTCCGCCAGCGTCTCCGGACGATGAAAGGTAAATACATTCCGGCTGCGGGCATCGGGATCGAGCAGACTGGTGAAGCGCGTCTCGATTCCGGTGCTCTGATACAGAAATGGCAGTGGGCGGCGTGGTGCGGGAATCTCCGGCGGCAGTCCTTCGCTGTCTGCCCTTCAAACCCCGTCAGCGTGCTGCCTTCCTTCTTCGCTTCGATCACACCGGCTGCAGCGCCGTCGACAAATAACAGATAATCTGCCTCGCCGAAGCCGCTCCGCAAAGGAAACTCGCGGATCGCTACACTTCGGTCAGCCGTGATGTTCGCAGCCGCGCGGTCCTGCACGATCCAGCCGCAGTCTGCCAGCAGCTTATCGATATTGATCCGAGCTTGCTCTTCCGGTGTCAGAGGCATGCACTTGCCGATCCTCTATGGGGCCTTATCAGGCCCGTATTTTTGCCGGGGGAAGAAGCCTCATTGTAAGCCAAGTTGCTGGATGTCAGCTACTTGTTCATGCCATCGGCAACGAAATCAAACATTCGCGATTTGGCTCATGAGCCCTTCGGGCGAATGTGAAATCCCAAGATTTGACAGATAAACATCTATTAGCTATTATTATCCCCAATGGGTGAGAGTGATTTCTCGTGGAGTGAAGTGGGGGCCAGGATCAAGGACAAGCGGATCCAGTTAGGCATGTCGCAGCAGGCACTTGCTGCTGC
>PJLO01000044.1 GCA_003010405.1 Acidobacteriota bacterium
CAGTAGAGTACCTCCCAACATTTTCCAGGCATATACCTTTTAAGGAACCGGTCTAAAGCAGAGCTATATTCGCTGGCTCGTATTATTGATACTGAATTAGACCACGAGTAATTTTTCCCTTCGAAGTCCGCTCCCATTCGATTCCTTACGACGTCGGTCTGCGATGATTCCGGAAGATGTTCCGTTCTGGACATCGACAAAGCTGAGCGTCAGGTACACATGTGGCTTGGTGTCCGAACAGGCCGAAGGGGACAGGAGCAAGCTCGACATGAACCCGGCTGCGCCTGTCATATCTTTTACGAAGACAATCTGAAATTTCCCTTCACTGCTGATGGAATAGCCCGAACTGGTAAGGTCTCGTACCGCTACCGACTTCACCGTCTGGATTCCCGCGTTCACCGAAATCTGAACGGGAGCTTTCGTCTTTACAGTAGCCACCGTAGCGAACAGTCCTATAAAGAACATCGTCAGAATTGCACGTTCATTCTTTTCCTTCCGCCTTGGGGCGTGCTCATCAGCCCCGTGGAACACACCACCCGGAAACGGGATAATGATAACGCCCTTCTCTGCAAACACAAGGACATTTGGCCGGAGGTGTCTGGCAGGAGCTGATGAGCCGAATCGATAATGAGGAAGATTTATTCCTCGGGGAATCTCAACCCGCCGAACCCCGCCGCCCTCTCCAGCAGGTGTTCAACACCATGTTTTTCCGTACCTTCGAGTGACTGCAGCGGAGTGCATGAGCGCGTGGCTTTTTCAAGTGCGAGTAGCGCACATTGCTTGATTCAACATTTCTTGAATTGATGCGAACGAAACCCGCATGTATAAAGGTGACGACAGCGAGGGTCTATGCGTGTAAATTCTGTGATACTCGCGATTGCTATGGCTTTGCTCACGTTGGATGCAGTGGCCCAGCAACCGCCGTCGGCTCAACCGTTTGATTTCCGCGGTAATCACTTGGGGACGAGTTTGGTAGAACTCAAAGCGAAGTATTCAGGACAAACCAATTCCGAGAAGCTAGAGTGCAGCGACGAGCCCATTCCAGCCGAATTAGAACAAGCGTTTAGGCAGTCTGACGAAATATTAAGAAGTAATGGAATAAAGCCCAGCAAACGGCCATTTGAGGGATTTCGTGAGGCGGGAATCACGAGATGCAGTACACGCATAGATATCGGAGGAAGGCTTGTATTTAATTTCGTGGATGGCAAACTGGCTGCCATGAGAGTTGTTTTTTCGGGTTCGCAATTTTCTGACCTCGCAGAGGGGCTCAAAAAGAAATGGGGGGAACCAACAAAGACGGAGGTTCGTGAGTACCAGAATGGGTTCGGAGCCAAGCGTGAGGGACTAATTCTGTGGTGGAACAATGGCGTTTCGAGAATTGAATTAAGGCAGTACGATGGAATCCTCGATGCTTCTAAGCTTGAAATTACCGATTCGGTGCTTTATCCCGAGTTTCAGCGGAGAGAACCTAAAGATATACCTGAAGTGTGAATCGCTGTTGTAGTTCACAGAGCTTTTGCAAGTTCTTAGATATTTGAGTTGCATTGCTGGACTTCTGCCATTTACGAGACATCCTTCAGGGACGGGCGGGGGGATAGTTATGTTCCAGAACTACAGCGAGGCTGGTCAATAAACCCCGCAGCACTTCTGCACCACCTGAACCACCCACCCGCCCATCCCCGAACGCCGGACGCTGGAATCGGCTCTTTCGTGTTTTGGCGGGTTTGGGAAATGTCTTCCGGCGGTCGCCTTCTGAATCGGGTACTACTGAACGATAACTTGCGCCAATCCACTCACCGATTGAAAATGACCCTGTGACAGGCGGGAGGTTGAGATGGCATCCAACGATATTCAATTTCACAAAATCTGGGTGGAGCAGTGTGAGGCGGCGGAAACAATCCGCGACCAGTCCGGGCTCCAGAACGCGCTTGATTATCTGATTGGAGAGAAGCTCTTCACCTTCGTACATGCGGCGGAAACCACGCCGGAGTTCGCGGCAGAACTGCCGAACTTTGTGGCCGCGATTCGTGCGATGTTCACCACGCAGGAGATTTGCAGCTACCTTGATGATCTGGAACGCTCCAAGTTCCTGTCCCCACCCGATGCCGATGAGGACACTAGTCCGGACGAGGATGAACTTGATGACGTACTCCCGGACAAACCTATTCTCGGCGCTCAGGAACTTTTGCGGTTCGCTCGAATCAAGGAGATGCTTCAGGCGGGAGTGTGACCGCGTGAGCGAATGAGAGTCCGCATCATAGAGCGTTGCTGGTAAAGTCTGAGAGATATCCATGAAAGTCCTCAAGAATAGTCCGCTCACCGACGCCGAACTAGACCGCCTCGATGATTTCCTTGCGAATTGCAAGGACGGCGATGCCATGAACCTTGAAGAACTCGACGGGTTCTTCGCCGCCTTGATTGCCGGGGCAGAGACGGTCATGCCGAGCGAGTACTATCCCGAGGTCTTCGGCGGAGACTTCGCGGATACCTGCGTGTTCAACAGCCTCGAAGAGGTGAATGAAATCTTAGGACTTCTGATGCGCCACTGGAACACCATCGCCGGGGCATTGTTCAATGGCGAGCCGCGTATACCGCTCCTAGCCACGGATGAGGATGGCGTGGCGCATGGGAACGACTGGGCTATCGGCTTCATGCGGGGCATGGACATGCGGCACGATAGCTGGGCTGAGCTTGTTAATGATGAGGAGCATGGGGGATGGTTGCTCCCGATGTTGATTCTCTACCATGAGCACGACGAAGACCCAGAAATGCGCCCTGAGCCGATCAGCCCTGAGCAGCGGGAGAAGATCATAGTAGGTATGGGCGCTGGGCTCATGAAAGCTTACGAATATTTCCGGGCTCGTCGTGAAAGGAACGCTGCCGTTGCCGGGACGGAGTTACGGCAAAAGACTGGGCGAAACGATCCATGCCCATGCGGCAGCGGAAAGAAGTATAAGAAATGCTGCGGCGGGGCGACGGTGAACTGAATTGCGCCCCTAGTTTTCAGGATAATGAGAAACTTTGCTTGTTCGGTGCGTCGTGCGGCAGCGTGAATTCACTTTGGCTCAGACGCCGCTAGGGCAGACAGAATATCAAGAGCCTTTGTTTTGCCATTCGGAATGTAAATGTTCGAGACAAGGTGCGGTCATAGGCGTAGTGTCTCAAGTCCGTGACCTAGTTAACCCTTGATCTCAAAAGGAATAAGGGCGGAATAAACCACCCCTTACATCAAGCAAACTGAAATCATTCCGCATTAGCTGGCGCGGCGGCTGCGGCAGCTTGGTGGGCTGACTCCCCATCCGGGTCAACAACGGCGAGGCCATGTTGCTCACCACGAGTGAATTTGAAATTGGCTAATCCCGATTCAGCGATAATGCGAACAAGAAAGGCATATACCGCCTGCTTGGTACCCAGTTTCTTTTCTAATCTTTTCCAGACCGCCTCCACGAACTGATCGATTTTCTCGTCGCTCAACGGCTTAATGAGACCAGTGGTACCGGTGAGCGACATAGCGTGGGTGGCGACCAACCTGTCGGCGGTTGTGCGGCTGATCTGATGCTGCTCAAGAAATGATGACCAACCCCCTTGGCATCCGGGCTTGGCGAGAATTTGCTTCATAGCATAGAGCCGCTCACCGAGGTTCTGGCGAATGGCCTTGAGTTCTTGCTGCGTCTTCTTCACGACCGATTGCGCGTCCGTGTGGACAGCCCAAAGCTCGGTGATTTCTGCCGTCAATTTCTCTTCAGTCTCGGTCGGTATAAGTGCTGCTTCGTTATTTATATCCGTGGTTATGAGTTCTTCCATATTTGCCTCCGGTAATTAGGAGCGGTGAATCGATTCACGTAATTGCTCCCTATAAAAGAGGATGGAATTGCTTCAATTTAGTTCGCTGGTGTTTTACGTCGATGCGATTAGCGAAAAGGGCTCGGCTGCTGGTGTGCTCGTGCCGCCGCCGTTCAGGAGTGGTTGAAGTGGGTGAAGTGGTTCATTTTCTGGGTTTTCTCTATAAGAGAGTTAGATTTTTGCTTTTACAAAGAACCCAGAATTTGAGTCACTTGAAACCACTTGAACCACTCTTTTTTGCCTTCAGCAGCGTCAGCGACGAATCTCTCAGCATCGCCGGGATTCACAGTTGAATTAATCAGCCATGTCCGCAGTCATATAGGAGCCGTCAACAAGAATACCGACGCCTTCGAAGCAGGTTCCTTTATTAATAGGTCTCGCGGGGAAACGGTTGCACGGCGGCGAAAGAGCTTGCTTCCCCGTGCACTACCGCACTACCGCCGCCGACCTCGGCTTGGTCGGCTGCCAGCGCCGGGGGGGAAAGTCGTAACCTCGTCACCCGCAGCACGCAAAGTCCGGTGGCTGGGACTCCGGTGGAGGCCGGGTTGGTGGCAGGAGACGGCAAGATGCATGATGCTGCACCCTGACGCATGCTGGATGCACCCAGAGTGCAACCAGACAAATCGTGTATCTCCTGTGTTTTCAGTTGGGTAGGTAAAAAGATGCACCCATGCACCCAGAATCCCTACTGTGTCTCTCCCTATACATACGTACTTTACTTTTTCTCTATATATAATATCTAGAAAAACCATGCATCTCCATGCATGTATCTGATAGCAGGCTACTTATGCCATCGCCTGCCTGCAGCCTCCATGCATCTCCATGCATCTGCCTGCAGCCAGCGCCCAAGAACAAACCCCAGCCGAAGCCGGGGTCATGTTGGCGCTACCCTGACCTAGTTGATGGACGCCAACTCGTCTGCTGCTTCATCGCTCATCTCCTCGTTGAACCGCAGCCCGATACCTTGATAACTGAATCCACTCGGCTTTTTCTTTTTGACGAAGCCCTTCTCCTGAAGGCGCTTGCTGAATTCCTTGGTGCCCATCACGTATTCCCCGGCTTCCTTCACCCAGCGGTTGTACGCCCGGTAAAGCGTGCTGGCCTGAGTCGCCACCCTCGTACTCACCTCGCACTCCTCTTCGATAAACAACTGGAGGGCGTCTTCTTCATCGCGGTACTCCTGTGTCGCGGCAAGAACTTCTTGGGGATCATTCAGCCCTTGCTTCCTCCACTGCCGCAATCCCTCCAGCGCCCAGTTCAAGATGCCGGGCAGTTCCTCTTCCAGTTCCTGATTGAGCCCCTTGTTCTGCTGTTCCTTGGGAATGGTCACGGTAAACGGAATGAGCCTGACCCGCCGCCAGAAACCGTAATCCTGACCGATCACCTTGGGCTTGTGGTTGGTGGCCAGAAACAGTTTGAAGGTGGGGAAGTATTCAAAAAGCTCACCATACAAAAAACTGCACTTGATGGCGTCCTCTCCGGTCAACTGCTTGAGAACCCCCTCAGACATGCGTTTATTTTGATCTGCTTCCGACGCCGTCACCATCCGAGCCCCGCACAGTGCAGCTAGGTCATTGCGGATACCAGCATCCTGTTGCTTGGCGATGAACGACGAGAACTCCGCCGCCTGTGCATACCCACCCATCAGCTTTCCTATAGTTTTCAGCAACGTACTTTTGCCGTTGGCACCTGTGCCATACATCAGGAAATAACACTGCTCGGCGGTATTGGCTGTCAACGAGTACCCAATCACCCGCTGGATATATTCGATAAGGCTGGTGTTGCCGTTGAAGATGACTTTCAGGAACTGCTCCCACTTGGGGCAAGTCGCCTCCGGGTCGAACTCTACCTTGGTGGTTTTCAGGTTCAAGTCTGACCTACGGGCTTTGTAGAGATACCCGGTTCTCAGGTCGATAGTTCCGTTCCCAACATTGAAGATGTCGGAATTCTGGTCAAAATCGGTGATGCGCACCGAGATGCCCCTTTCTGACTTGGCCAGTCCGACCATAGCCTCCAGTGCGCACTTTGATTCAGATGCCAGTATCCACTGCCTGTACCGCTTGCGCACCTCCTGCTCTGCCTTATCTGCATCCTCATCGAACTCCTCAGCCTGTCGCCGGGCATCCTGAACCGCTGCCGGAATCTCTTTTGCGATCTCGGCCTGTACCACCTGCGCGGCCAGTCGTATAATCCTGCCTTTTTCGTCCACACACCACCGTTTGCCAGACCACAGATACCACTTCTTGGTGGACTGGCAGTAGTGCAGGTTGTGACCGTGCGCCTTTACAAGCCGCTTGGCGTTCCCAAGTTCGGTCATCTTGATGTCACCCTCGATCTCCAAACGTTGATCTTGCGGCTCAGCGGTAGCTGTGGTGCCCGGTTCCGGTGTAGGTTCAGTCTGCGGTTCCGGCTCAGCCTCGATGAACTCAACCGGAAGGCTAGGGTCGTTGACAGCGTCTCGGATGAACAGGGCGAGGTCTTCATGCCGATAGATGACGTCTCCCCAAGGCTCCCAGTCCTCATACGTCGCGTCCATCTTCTCGTCCAGTTCTTCACGAGTAGCTATACCGCACGCATGGCAGATAAAGCCGAAGCCGTTGCCCCCGAAGATAAACTTGGTGATTCCGGCGCGGAGGGTGGAGCCGTTTGCATCCTTACCGCACACAGGACAGGTCTCAACTACGACATGAAATGCCCCATCGACCTCACCCGAGACGTACTCGGTGCAGTCGTGGTGATCGAGGAGATCGTCCATTGAGAATTTGGGATGGAATTCGATGCTGTAGCTGCCGGACTTAGCCACAGGCGACTTCTGCGGTTCCCCGTACTGCTTCACCCATGCCAAGAGTTCCGGAGGGAGTCCCCGCTTCACGCCAGTGAAGGTTGTGCGCGGCTGATACTCGCCATCCTTCTTCTTCGGCTGGTTTTGCCGGATGGCAGTGGGTGCGGCGACCGACTGGTTGTTGAGCTTAAGCTCGAAAATCTTCTTGCTTTTGGTGTCGCCCTGAACCTCGTATACAACGACCAAATTGCCAAGAGCTTCCGTTTCCGACGAGTGCAGACCGTGACCGTGGATTCCACCAGAAGGCGTATCCACGAGATAGTACCCGTCCAGCCACTCCAACTTGAATCCTTTTGCGAGCACGGCTTCGATGTCATCGATGTCCATCGCGAACCCGTGTCCATGTTTTGCGACGCTGACGAGGTTGTTGCCCTCTGTTATCCAACTTTGAAGAGTTTTCTTGTTGTTGGTGGCGAGTTGCGGCCAACCTTCGCGGTTTGACCGGGTCATGCCCATAGCGGTCGGGGCGAATAGAAATCCCGCTTCCGCCATCTTTGAAATGGTTGAGTATTGCATGCTGTAAAACTCCAACTAAAGAATTAGCTTGGAGCCGAAAAAAACACTGAATTCTGAATGCGGGTTATTACCTGTTTAGATTTCTGGATTTCCGGTTCTGCCCCTCGCCCACCTGAGGATTCGGACGGGGTCGCTAATGGAGCGACCCCTCGGAAACCCCAACTGGAACTGCGGGGATGACAGGAGCTACCTGTCACTACTTAATACTTCGAAAGTCGGAAAATTTGAGATTACTGGCGAAACATTATTCCAGCACCGTGTATCCTTCTGTTTTTAACCTGCGGATTCTTTAACAAGGCATCGATTGCCTTTTTAATCGCGACACCCAGAGTGCCGCCGTTACCCTCGGACTGTTGATCTGCGTGCGCTGCCGGAAGCTGCGGCAGAAACGCCTTCACCCTTACCTTTCTTAACCTTTGCCATTCTCATCCTCCTGAGGCCGTTGCCTCTGGCAGGTAATACCGTGAGCAGGCTTACTCCGGAATTTTGTGCGGAAGATAAATTGGAGTTTTGCCGGAAAACTTTCTAACAGGAGCGGAGCAGCTTCTTGCCCAATAGCCACCGCGCATCCTTATAAATAAAGATTGAACGCGGCACCCATGTTTGAGCGGTGCAGCGTTCCTCTCGGAGTTATCTGGTTTTGTTTGGTCTTGCGTATTGGCTATTCCAAGTCTTCGATGACAATAAGGTCATCGGGGCTGAAGGTGGGCTCGGGGTCGTTCTGAAGCGCCTCAACAGCAGCACAGCTACCCGCCACAACTGAAAGTTCGGCGTTGCCCCCTTATCCCATCGGTCGGTATCGAAAGGCAGGGTGAAGGGGAGCCACTGCTTCTGGTACCCGTCCGCTTCGCGGTCGATAATCGGCGAACCCAGCGAACGCCAGTAGGCCAGTACCTGTGCAGCCTCTGGCGTGCCGTTAATGACCATGAAACTGTCGATTGATGCGACGAAGGTCGGGTCATTGCCCCAAGGATGTCAATGCCTTGGGGGGTCATCCACCCCACTGGGTCATAGTTGATCACCAAACTGCCATCCTCCATGTCTTGGTCAATCCAGACATACCCGTCTACATCCGCCGATTTGCCGGGGGTAAGCCATTCCGCCACTTTCCTATACTTTGCCCTGATGTCCATTTCCTTTTGCTGCCAGCCGCGTCAGCAACGAGGCGCCCATATAAGGAGATATTCATCTGTAAATTTTCCGTCATAATGCGTGTCGCAGCACCAAGGACACACTGCGCGTGTATTGCGACGATAGCTCACAGTCCGGTAATCACAGGAAGGACATCGGCCAAGCCAATTTTCTTGCGGTTGAATAACCTCGCTCCCGTAGCATCTCTCGGGTTTCGCTCCGATGAGAGCTGCGATTTGCTTCCATTTCTTGCCGTGACCTCTGTCGAAAGGAGTGACAGCATGCGCAATATCATGAAGGATGGTGTCCCTGACCTCTGCCACCGAGTTAAGTCTGGTCAAAGGCTCAGACAGGTAGATCGTGCGCCGTCCGCTGTGGCACGCGCCAAAGGTGCAGTTCCAATTTCTCCGCCATTCTAACTTCCAGTCATTCAGGCCATGCTTGCGCATCAATCTCAGCGCAAGGCTCTCAGCTTTATCAATATTCATTGTCCACTCAGGCAGCCAGTTGCCGCCTGCGGAGGTAATACTGACGGCGGGCTTACACCAATCGGGATGGCGGGATTTATTTTCGAGGTGCAAAGAATAATATGTAACTTGAAATCCGGAAGTAAGGTGGAACTCAGTAGTAATCGCCATGAGCACACATGGCGATACATTCACTGTGGGCATCGCCCGTGACTTGCGCCAGTTCAGCACGGCCGAGCAGGCACGGTGCGAGTACCGGAGGATGCCCCGGAAGCACAAGTATGCAATGGTAAGTGGAGAGGACCGCCGGGAGACCAAGCAACTGTTGCGGAGGTTTGCCGAACTCAACCCCAAACTGGTCGGCCTGCCGTATCCCAAGCGGGAGGACAGTCTAATGTCTGGGGACTTGCCAAGAGCGGAATTTGTCTTGTAGTGCTTGGTGGCGGGAGAAGGCTCAAGGCGAGAGGATAAACCTCTCGCCTCTCCTATTCGCCAGACTACATCTCCTCGATGCTCTTCCGCACAGGTTCCGGCAATTCAAACACTTCCGTGATCTCGTCCCACGCATCGTCTTTATCGGCATGCCACTGCCAGAGGATATCGGAGCCCACCTCGTAAATGCCATGGCCGCCGCCGCTCGATGGAATCGGACGGACTGTGTAGTTTTTCCCCGGCTTGAGCGGCTTGGGAACATAGTTCGCAGGAGGGCGGGGCGTGCAATCCTCTCTGAGTACTTGTGTACCATCCACGGAATCTTCCACTTCAGTGTCCAGCACTATCGGATACACGGTGACCGTGACCTGCGCCGGAACCGCAGTGGCTGATGCTTCTGGTCCAATCGCCGCAGGTTCAAGAGCCGGCCCTGGTGTTGCCACTGTCCCGGACTTGTCCTCCTCTGCTTCGTCTGGCGTGAAAGTTCCAACCTGTTCAAGACTGAGCGACGGAGTAATGGGAACTTCAACTGGTTGGGTTACAAGGTTACGACCTATGAGCCCAGCGTGCTCAGCAGCATCCTGCAGCGCCTGACGGTCATAGCCTTTCGCCGTGGAGTTCTTCTCTCCTTTGGGTGCAATCCGCAGGGTCTTGGGCGACACCCCAAACCGGGATAGCAGGGCAGCGATGTCCATGGCTCCGTCGATACCATCTTTCAGCCCAGCACCCCGGAACTTGCGCCACGGAGAAGTTGGAATTTCGCGGAGCAGAGGAATTAGTTCCGCCGTCGTGATGTGCTTCCGGTCGCCAATGACCGAAACTATGTCGAACAGTAAGCGTTCAGAGTACTCTTGCTCTTCTGCAACCTTCTCCTGCGCAGCCAGTTCGGTGAACTTTCTCGCATTGGCGGTCTTTGCGGTCGCGATGTCTACCGCAGCACGGGTAAGTTCCTCGATTCGATCCGGGCAAAGGACTGCGCATATTACAAAGAGCGGAGTCCAGATTTCTTCATCGCGGTCCGTCAGGAACGGTAAACCGTCGAAACTAACAGCAGCTTCGTACACCTCTGCCGCCTTGGCCTCAACGATTTCATGCAGCTTATCGCGCAGTGCGGTGCCGTCCTGATGAGCTATCGAAAAGACAAACCGTTGGCTGGCCGTGCCGCGCCTCATCCCTATAACAATGCTGCGGTCTCGAAGGGTATCATAGACATCCCCGATTAGCGCGAACGCTTTGGGGCAGTATGTCTCATACTCGACGGTATTTCCACCGTGCTGTCGCAGTACGGTTTGGCCCCGGCAATAACCCGTATTCAACAGAGGGCGAAATTCAGAATTCGGCGACGAGAACGCCTCAGCTTCATCCACCAAGAGCGTTGGTCTCTCGCTCTGGATGATATGGAACATCGCCGCTGGTGAAACGTGGGCCACCGAGCGTGCATTCGCTGCTACAAAGGATTGAAGTTCGAGCAGGCGTGTTTTGCCACTGCGCTTCGTCCCGGAGGTAACCACGAGATATGGGAAAGCGTCGAAGGTTAGCCAACAATGCGTTGCCGCCAGCCATAGTGCGATGACAAAGGCATAGACGGAATCGGCGAAGCTAACGTATGCGTTTAGATAGCGTTGAACTTGGTCAATGATAGTGGGAGCTGGCTGGCTTTCAGGAGCGGAGGTCGTAACCCCGTAACATGACGACATATTTCAAACCTTTCATGCACACGCAAGCTACCCCTTGTCGCGCAAGAGCGAGCTACTAGACCGGTTCCTTAAAAGGTATATGCCTGGAAAATGTTGGGAGGTACTCTACTG